>NZ_JACBZI010000001.1:0-1342500 GCF_013408145.1 Nocardioides marinus | reverse complement strand
TCGGCGGGTTCGTACTTGGTCCCCGGGAACGGTGTGTCCACGGTCAGGGCCACCGCTCGGGCGCCGGCCGCCGCCGCGGCACGCAGCACGGGGGTCGCCGCCTCCCGGTCGGGCGGGAGGTAGGCCTGGAGCCACCACACGGCGTCGGGGTCGACGGCGCGGGCCGCCTCGCCGATGTCCGAGAAGCGGTGGCCCGCGTTGGACGACACCACGTGCAGGGCACCGGCCGCCGCGGCACCGGCCGCCATCGCGAGCTCGCCGTCGGGGTGCACCACCCGCTGCATCGAGGTGGGCGCGACACCGACCGGCGTGCGTACCGGCGCGCCGAGGACCTCACCGCGGGTGTCCGGCTCCCCGGTCCCGTGCAGGACACGGGGCCACAGCCGGACCGCCCGCCAGGCGTCGACGGCCTCGTCCCGGGTCACGCCCTCGCGGGCGCCGGCCTCCAGGTAGGCCCACATGGGTGCGGGCACCACCTGCTGCGCCAGAGCGGCGAGCTCGGCCGGCCACCCGCGGCGGCGGGGGTCGGCCCAGCTCGGCCGCGCCGGGGTCATCGGACCTCGACGCCCTTGAAGCTCTTCTTGCCCTTGCGCAGCACCATCCACCGTCCACCGATGAGGTGCTCCGCACCGGGCACGAGCTCGGGGTCCTCGACGCGCTCGTTGTTGAGGTAGGCGCCGCCCTCCCCGACGGTGCGTCGTGCCTCGCCCTTGCTCTTGGCCAGGCCGGCCTCCACGAGGAGGTCGGTGATGGTCGGCATCGCACCACGCTCCACCGAGACGGCGCCCGCCTCCCCCAGTGCGGCGCCCAGCGTGTCGGCGGAGAGGCTGCTCATGTCACCGCCGCCGAACAGGGCGGCCGAGGCCGCTTGGATCCTGGCGGTCTCCTCGGCCCCGTGGACGAGGGTCGTGACGTGCTCGGCCAGCGCCTTCTGACCCGCACGCAGGAACGGCTTCTCCGCGTGGGTCGCCTCCAGCTCCTCGATCTCGGCCCTGGGCAGGAAGGTGAAGATGCGCAGCAGCTCCCCCACCTTCTCGTCCTCGACGTTGAGCCAGAACTGGTAGAAGGCGTACGGCGAGAGCATCGCCGGGTCCAGCCACAGCGCTCCGCCCTCGGTCTTGCCGTACTTCGTGCCGTCGGACTTGGTGATCAGCGGCGTGGCGAACGCGTGGACCGACGCTCCGGCGGCCCGCCGGATCAGCTCGGCGCCGCCGGTGATGTTGCCCCACTGGTCGGAGCCACCGAACTGCAGCGTCACGCCGTGCTCGCGGTAGAGGCTGAGGAAGTCCATCGACTGCAGCAGCACGTAGGAGAACTCGGTGTAGGAGATGCCGCCCGCCTCCAAGCGTCGCTTGACCGTCTCGCGCGCGAGCATCCGGTTGACCGGGAAGTGCTTGCCGATGTCGCGCAGGAAGTCGATCGTCGACAGGCCCTGGGTCCAGTCGAGGTTGTTGACCATCGTCGCGGCGTTCGCGCCCTCGAAGGAGAGGAACGGCTCGATCTGGCGGCGTACGCGGTCGACCCACTCCGAGACGGTGTCGGCGTCGTTGAGGGTGCGCTCGCCGGAGTCGCGGGGGTCGCCGATCATGCCGGTGGCACCGCCGACGAGGGCGTACGGCGTGTGGCCGGCGTCCTGGAGCCGCTTGGCGGTGAGGATCTGGACCAGGTTGCCCAGGTGCAGGCTCGGCGCCGTCGGGTCGAAGCCGACGTAGAACCGCACGCTCCCGGACGCCAGCGCCTCGCGCAGGGCGTCGAGGTCCGTCGAGTGCGCGAGGAGTCCGCGCCACTCGAGGTCGTCGAGGAGGGTGGGGTCGAGGGACACCGTGCTGCCTTTCGTGAGCAGTCGCACAGGAACCGGCCGACGGGGCTGTCGACAGGGCTGCGGACGGGGCTGTGTGCAGGGCAAGCCTGCCTCATCACCACCGGTGGCCGCCCGGGAGCCCACCCCCACGTGGGAGCACCGAGCCGGGCGGGCGGCCCTATCCTGACCGGTCAGGAGGTGCCGCTAGGTGATCGCAGGCAGGTACTCGCTGGACCGCGAGCTCGGCCGAGGAGGCATGGGCGCGGTCTGGCTCGGCAGGGACGAGGTGCTCGGGCGCGAGGTCGCCGTGAAGCGGCTCGGGCTCGCGCCGGGCGCCGACGGCCCCGACCTGGCACGTGCCGAGAGGGAGGCGCGACTCGCCGCGCGGCTCAGCCACCCCCACGTGGTCGCGGTGTACGACCTGGTGGAGGAGGAGCGCCAGCAGTACCTCGTCATGGAGTACGTCGAGGGCACGAACCTCTCCGGGCTGCTGCGCGCCCGCGGGCCACTGCTGCCCGACGCCGCCGCGGCCCTGATCGGCCAGGCGGCCGACGCGCTCGCCGCCGCCCACGAGGCAGGGATCATCCACCGCGACGTGAAGCCCTCCAACATGCTCGTCACCGAGGACGGGCAGCTGAAGCTCTCCGACTTCGGGATCGCCCGTGCCGAGGCCGACCCCTCGCTGACGCAGACGGGACTGGTCACCGGGTCGCCGGCCTACCTCGCCCCCGAGGTCGCCTCCGGAGGCAGCGCGCAGGACAGCAGCGACGTGTGGTCGCTGGGTGCCTCGCTGTTCCACGTCCTGACCGGTCACCCTCCCTACGAGGTCTCCGACAACGTGCTCGGCGCGCTGTACCGCATCGTGCACGAGGAGCCGCCCCGTGTCCCCGAGCCCGGGTGGCTCGGGCCGGTGCTCGCGGCCACGATGCACCGGGACCCCGCCGAGCGGTGGCCCATGGCCCGCGTGCGCGACTTCCTCCAGCTGGGCCCGGACGGTGCCGGCGTCACCCTGGTCACCGACCCCACCGCGGGGACGGTCGACACCGAGCCCGCGCACCACACCCAGGAGCTCGCCGCGGTCCCGCCCGTGAACACCGGTCCGCAGCCGGTGGTCCCCGCGCCCACGCCGCGCTCCGGTCCGGTCTCGACGACGCACGGTCGGACCCAGGGTCGGACCCAGGGTCGGCGCCAGGGTCGGCCCCGGGGCGGACTGGTCCTCCTGGGCCTCGGGCTGGGGGTCCTGGTGGTGATGGTGGCGTTCCTCCTGGGCCAGGGCCGGGACCCCGGGAGCGAGGAGGCCGCCTCGCCCGGCGACGGGAGCAGCACCTCCGGGGAGCCCACCGCCGGGCCGGCCCCGCCGACGCAGGAGGAGCTGGAGCAGTTCGCGGCGTCGTACGTCACCACGGCGGTGGGCGACCCACCGGCGGGGTTCGCCCTGCTCACCTCCGACTTCCAGCAGCAGAGCGGGGGGCTGGACGGCTACCGCAGCTTCTGGGGCTCCGTGCGCGAGGTGTCGTCCTTCACCCCGGTCGGGGCCGATCCCGAGGCGGGGACGGTGACCTACGAGTACAGCTACGTGCTGCGCAACGGGACCAGACGCACCGAGACCATCGAGCTGACCCTGGAGCAGCAGGAGGACGGTGCCCTGCTGATCTCCGGTGGCCGGGAGATCTGAGTCGTTCACGCACAGGCACCACCCTGTCGGCCTAGGGTGGTGCCACCGGGCCGGTGTCGCGGCCGGCATCGGGGTCGGGAGGTGGGACGTGGACCTGTCGGGGCTCTACCGTGGCGTGGTCGAAGGGTCACCCGACGGGATCTGGGTCATCGACCTGCACGGCCGCACCGCCTACACGAACCCCGCGATGGCCGCGATGTACGGCGTCGCGCCGGGCGAGATGACCTCGGTCTCGATGTTCGACTCCCTCGACGACCTCGGCAAGATCCAGCTGGCCGAGCACCTGCGCCAGGTGCGCGAGCACGGGCTCGAGCCGGACCAGGTCGAGGTCCAGATGATCCGCGCGGACGGCACGGCCATGTGGTGCCTCGTGCGTGAGTCCCTGCTCGACATCGAGCCCGGGCGCCCCGGGCTGTGTCTCTCCTTCAGCGACTACACCTCGCGCCGCGACATGGTCGAGGCCCTGCGCACCAGTCGGCGCAACCTGGCGGAGGCCCAGCGCATCGCCAGGGTCGGCAGCTGGGAGTGGGACCTCACGACCGACACCATCACCGGCTCGGTCGAGGTGGACTCGATGTTCGGCTCCTCCAGCGCCGAGGAGCCGTGGAGCTACGAGCGCTTCCTCGGCCAGGTGCACCCCGACGACCAGGCCATGGTCGAGTCCAGGGTCGAGGCCGCCATCGCCGAGCAGGGCACCTTCGACGTGATCGTGCGGGTGCAGGCGCAGGACCAGTGGATGTGGACCCGCGGACGCGGTGTCGTCCACCTCGACCGCGACGGTCGGCTGCTGATGTCGGGCACCCTGCAGGACGTCAACGAGGTCCAGGAGACCCGGTTCGCCCTGGAGGACCAGGTCGCGCAGAACACCCTGATGCAGGCCGTCGCCAGCGCCGCCAACGCCGCGTCGAGCCTCGATGAGCTGCTGCTGCGCGCCCGGGACCTCGTGCTGCTCCACGACGACTGGGAGCGCGCCCGGGGCTTCTGGGTCGACGGCGAGGACCTCGTGCCGATCGTCGTCCCCGGTGAGGCTCCCGACCCGACCCGCGACCGGGCGGAGCTGCGGCTGGCCCGTCGGGTGCTGACCCAGCGCGAGCCCGTGTGGGACGACGCCCGGCTCACGATCGGCTTCCCGGTCCTGCTGGGCGACGAGGCCCTGGCGGTCATCACCATCACCTCGGCCCCGCCGCTCCTCCGGCACGCGATGATCGAGCAGATGGTCGACCACGTCGCTGCCCAGATGGCGCTGGTCGCCTGGCGCGAGCGGACTGCTGCCGAGCTCGAGAAGGCACGCGACGAGGCCATGGAGGCCTCACGGATGAAGTCGGACTTCCTGGCCACGATGAGCCACGAGATCCGCACCCCGCTCAACGGCGTGATCGGCCTCAACGACCTGCTGATGCGCACGGCGCTCGACGCCGACCAGCAGCGGCTGGCCACGGGCGTCCAGGTCGCCAGCCGGGCCCTGCTCGGCGTCCTGAACGACATCTTGGACTTCTCCAAGATCGAGGCCGGCCGACTGGAGCTGGAGATCCTTGACTTCGAGGTGCGCGAGGTCGTCGAGCAGGTCGCCGGGGTGCTGGGCGAGTCGGCCCGGTCCCGCGGACTGGAGCTGGTCGTCTCCTGTGCCCCCGAGGTGCCGCAGATGCTCGCCGGGGACCCGACCCGGCTCTCCCAGGTGCTCACGAACCTGGTCTCCAACGCCATCAAGTTCACCGAGCGGGGCGAGGTCGTCGTCCGGGCCACGGCCGAGCCGGGGCCCGACCAGCGGACCTACCTCCGGGTCTCGGTCAGCGACACCGGCATCGGCGTCCCTGCGGCCAAGGTGCCCGGTCTGTTCGACCCCTTCACCCAGGCCGACACCTCCACCACGCGCGTGTACGGCGGCACGGGTCTCGGCCTGGCGATCTGCCGGGAGATCGTCCAGGCGATGGGCGGCACGATCAGCTACAGCGACAACCCCGGGGGCGGCGCCGTCTTCACCTTCAGCGTGCTGCTGGAGCCCTCGGCCGGCGAGATCGACGACTCCGCCGACGCCCACGCCCGCGAGGTGCTCTCGGGGCGCCGGATGCTCGTCGTCGACGACAACCCCCACAACCGGACCATCCTGGCCGAGCAGCTCGGCTGGTGGGGCGTCCGTGCCGTCGCCGTCGACTCCGCCGACGAGGCCCTCGCCGCGGTGGCCACCGCAGCCGAGCGCGGTCACCCCTTCGAGGCCGTCCTGCTGGACATGGCCATGCCCGGGCACGACGGCATCTGGCTGGCGCACCAGCTGCGCGCCGGCGAGGCCGGTGCGTCGCTGCGACTGCTGATGCTCACGTCGATGACCCAGCTGACCGAGGCGCAGGTCCGCGACGCCGGCATCGACGACCTGCTGGTCAAGCCGGCACCCTCGGGAGTCCTGCGCTCGGCCGTCGTCGACCTCCTCGGGGGCGATGCCGTCCCCGCGCCACCGGCAGAGGACCAGCCGCAGCCCGGCCCCACCGGCCGCCGGATCCTGGTGGTGGAGGACAACCCGGTGAACCAGATGGTCGCCGGCGGCATCTTGGACTTCCTGGGCTACGAGCACCGCATCGTCGACGACGGGCGTGCGGGGGTGGACGCCTGGGCCGAGGGCGGCTGGGACGCCGTCCTGATGGACGTCCAGATGCCCGTGCTCGACGGGTACGCCGCCACCCGGGAGATCCGCGAGCGCGAGACCGGCGAGCGCGTGCCCGTCATCGCGATGACCGCGGCCGCGATCGAGGGCGAGCGGGAACGCTGCCTGGCCTCCGGCATGGACGACTACCTCACCAAGCCCGTCGACCCGGCGGCACTCGCGGCGACGCTGTCGCACTGGCTGGAAGGCACTGCTGTGGATGACACCCCGACCCCGGAGGCTCCTGTGACGACCGAGGACCAGCCCGTCGACGTGCTCGAGGGCCTCGACACCGAACGGCTCGAGATGCTGCTGGACCTCGACCCCGACAGCACCGCCTACCTCGACAGGGCCATCGGGAACTTCATGCACAACAGCGTGAGCGGCCTGGAGCAGATGCGGGAGGCCATCGGGGCCGGTGACGCGACGGCACTGCGCCAGTCCTCCCACCGGCTCGCCGGCGGGGCGTTGAACCTCGGTGTCACCTACGCCGGCGAGGCGGTGCGCCAGCTCGAGGCCATCGCCGACGGCGGCACGACCGAGGGGGCCGCCGAGCTGCTCGACGAGGTGGCCGAGGCGCTGGATCGCGGGCGGCAGGCGCTGGCGGCGTACCAGGCGGGCTACCAGGCTCAGGCAGGGTCGTAGGCGCAGGAGTTCGCGGTGTTCTTCGGGCGCGCGGGGTCGTCCTTCTTGCGGCGGGTCCCGGGCGGGTCGATCGCCTTGGCGACGGTGTCGCGGAGGTAGTCGAAGTCGGGGTCGCCGGAGAAGAACTTTTCGCTGGTCTTGAACACGACCGAGCGGACCTTGGCGTCCTTCATCTGCAGCGCCAGGCCCGCGAACGCGGGGAGCAGGCTCTGCGGGATGTCGGAGTAGACGACCTCCTTGCCGGCCGCGGCGAGCGCGGTGTAGCGGCGCACCAGGGTCATCGGGTCGGCGGCCTCGATGATCGCGGCGACGGCGCAGCGCTGCCGGTCCATGCGCTGGTAGTCGTCGCTGCCGTAGCGCCCGCGCGCGAACCACAGGGCGTGGAAGCCGTCGAGGGTCTGGTCCGGGCCGGGCTCGATCCAGCCGGTCGGCGGGATCCCGGCGTCGGTGTTGCCGTTGATGGCCACCCTGGTGTTGACGTTGACGGTGATGCCGCCGATCGCGTCGACGATCTCCTGGAAGCCCTTGAGGTTGACCAGCACGTAGTAGTCGACCCCGATGCCGAGGCTGCCGCCGACCGCCTGCTTGATCGCGTCGGCACCCTCGTTGGTGCTCTCCCCCAGCACGCCGGGATGTAGCGCGGGGACGTTGCGGTAGATCGCGTTGAGCATGTACGACCCGGGGTCGCCGTAGCCGGTGAAGCCCACCGGGTAGAGGTCGTGCAGGGGGCTGTCCTCGGGGAACTGGGCGTTCATCATGTTGCGCGGGAGGCTGAACATCACGGTCTTGCCCGACGTGGTGTCGATGCTCACCAGGATGACGGTGTCGGTGCGGACGCCGTCGCGCCCCTCCCCGCCGTCCCCTCCCAGGAGCAGCACGTTGACGCGCTCGCGGCCGCCCCACGGGTCCGCGGGCGTGACGTCACGTGGGGTCGTGGAGGTCTCGTTGTCGCTGAAGACCGTCTCGACCAGGTCGGCCTGCACCGTCGCGTAGCGCGCGGCCACCGCGAAGGGCGCCCCCACCACGCCGACCAGGGCGAGGACGAAGGCATGACCCACCAGCGTGGTCCAGGCGCGACGCTGGAGGGGCCGGACCTGCCGGTAGGTCAGGTAGACGATCAGCGCCCACACCGCGAGCGCCGACACGATGACGCCGGCCGCGACCTTGAGCCGGGTCGGGTCGAGGACGAGGTCGAGTGCGGCATCGAGGTCGCGGGCGGCGTACCACGCCGAGAAGCCGGCCAGCGCGAGCGTGGGCAGCAGCACCAGGACGCCGAGCAGGCGACGTCCGGTCCACAGGAAGCCACCGCCGGGCACGAGGGCTCCGAGGAAGGTGACGGCCAGGGTGCCGGGGAGCCCGGCGGCGCGGCGCCAGGCACGCCGTCGGGCCCGATGACCGGGGGGCCGGTGCTCGGTGGGCCGGTGCTCGATCGGCCGGGGCTCGGGAGACCGGGGCGGGGACGGGGCTGCGGCCGGTGCGGCGCGGCGGGCCCGCCGTGCCTGTCTCCTCGTGGTCGCCCTGCGCCGACCCGTGCGGGGTGTGCGCGGCTCCGTCGCGGGATCGACCGGGTCGGTCACGGGGAGCCTCTCTGCGCGCAGGGACGAGGCGGGCCGATCGGCCGCGCGGCGCGAAAATATCACCCCAACGAGCGGTAGAGCGCGAGGTCGGCGGCGTAGGCCTCCTCGATCAGGTCGCGCGTCGAGGCGGTCACCTCGTGCTCGCGGGCCGGTGAGACGTTGCGCTGGGGCAGCTTGATCTTCTTCTTCCCCACCTTCAGGCGCATCCACTCGAAGGCCGTGTCGAGGTCCTCGTAGCGCCACAGCCGGTCCACGGCCAGCCGACCGTCGGGGGAGGTCACGTAGTCACACTGCGGACGGAGCCGGATCTCCCCGGTGACCACCCGGCCCACGAACTCGTCGAAACCGAGGTCCCCGACGTAGGTCCGCTTGCCCGCGATGCCCGGCCGGGAGCGGTAGCGCCACCAGGAGGCCAGCCAGGACACCGGCTCGCGGACCAGCGCGGTGACCTCGTAGTCGGCTCGGGCGTACCCGTGCTGCTCCAGGAGCGGGACGAACCTCTCGCCGAACTCACGCGCCGTCACGTGCTTGAGCGACGGCGGGCCCGAGGTCACCAGCTGCGCGTGCTTGATGAAGGCCGCTTCGAGGGCGGTGGACCCCGACTTCGGGACCGCGAGGACGACGAACCCGTACTTGGGGACGGCCAGCATGCGGCCCATTCTGCGCTGTCTGGCCACCCGCGGGGCACGAGGGGGTGAGGGTGGGACGCGGCGCAGCGGGTAGACGACGGGGGAACGCACACGACGAGTGCCGCCACCGAGGGCGGCGAGGAGGTCAGACATGCGACGAGGTGGAAGCAGCATCGTGGGGATCCTGCTGGCGATCTGGCTGGTCATCGGCTTCGTGGCCGCCCTGCAGCGGGGGTACTTCGGCGACGACCGCGAGGTGAGCTGCAAGAGCTTCGGCGACACCGCGCTCACGGTCCTCGCCGGCCCGCTCAACTACATGGGCGTCAACCCGAAGGTGGACTGCGAGCTGCCCGAGGACCTGCCCGAGCCCTCGGAGTAGGGCGGGTGGGGCTCGAACCCACGACCCAAGGATTATGAGTCCTCTGCTCTGACCGACTGAGCTACCGCCCCGCGCGCGGGCGGGCCGCGACGCGTCGGCGAGCGTACTTCGAGGCGATCCGCGGGCCGCGGGCGGGTCCGGACGTGCTGGAACGGCAGAGGGCCGCTGACCTGGTGGTCAGCGGCCCTCTCTCTGCTCCCCCGGTTGGACTCGAACCAACAACCCTCCGGTTAACAGCCGAATGCTCTGCCAGTTGAGCTACAGGGGATCGGTGCAGCGCGCACACACTAGCAAGGCGCCCAGACGCCGGTGAAATCGAGGTGGCTCAGAGCTCGCCGAGCTGTTCACGGGCCTGTGCCAGGGCAGCGGCAGCGCTCGCACGCACGGTCGGATCGTCGGGATCCAGGCCCTCGTCGTACTCGTAGACCCACTGGACCGGCGCCGCACCGGAGGGCGCGCGGCGGGCGATGACCCGCAGGCCGCGGCGACCGGCGACGGGCACGTGGCGCTGGAACAGGACACTGGCCGTGACCCTCTCGCGCACCAGCTCCAACAGCCGGCCGGTGTCCTCGAAGGTCCAGGCGTGCTCGGGTCGGGCACTCCCCCAGGCACCGACCTCACTGACCCTCAGCACCCCGGTGTCCTGGTCCCAGTCGGCGGCCTCGACCTGCTCCCAGGCGATCCGCAGGGTCCCTCCGTCGGGCTCGGCGGCGTGCAGGGCATCGCGCGAGCCGGCGACGACCGAGCCGTCGGCTGCACGGGCCCAGGCCAGCACCCGTTCACCGCGGGGCAGGGTGAGCCCGTGCCGGTCACGGACGGCGCCCGGGCGAGGCATCCGGGGCATCAGTGCGCCGCCTCGCCCGCGACCAGCTGGTCGCGCAACGCCCGCCGGTGCTGCTCGAGCGCCGCGAGCTCACCGAACATGCGGTTGTAGCTGTCGGGGTCCTCCACCGGGTTGGTGCGCTGGAGCCTGGACTTCACGCCCTCGATGCGGCGAGCAGCGGTCAGCTCCAGCAGCCGGACCATGTGGTGGTTGACGTACGCCGCGTCGGGCTCCTTGGGCGTGAGCAGCGGCTCCACGGCCAGCGCCGAGATCGCCGAGGTCACCTCGGGGTCGCTCGCCCCGTCCCGCAGCTTCTGCGCCCAGGCCGGGTCGCCGTTGCCGGCACCGGGCCCGCCCAGCTGCGCGACGACCTCCCAGATGGCCCGGTAGACGGGGTGGGTGAAGTCGTCGGGGCCGATCTCGCTGCTGCGCCGGCCGATGGTCATCGGACGCTGCACCACGAGCTTGAGCAGCTCGCGCTCGAGCCGGAAGCGGGGGTCGCGCAGGTCGGGTCCCGCGGCGCGGGGTTTCGGCGGGGCCGGGGCGGTGGGCGCCGCGGTGGCGGGGCGCCCCTTCGCGCGTCGGATCTCCGCGAGCACCGCGTTGGGGTCGATGTCGGCGCCGATCATCCGGGAGATCTCCTGGGCGAACGCGGTCACCTTCGACTGGTCACGCACCGACGCCACGACCTTGGCCGCCTCACGCATGGCGTCGATCCGGCCGTCGGCACGGTCGAGGTCGTACTTGCCGATGATGTTGCCGACGACGAAGCGGTAGAGCGGCACCCGGCGGGCCACGAGCTCGCGCACGGCCGCCTCACCCGTCGCCAGGTCGTCGGTCGACATCCGCAGCTCGCACGGGTCCATGCCCGACGGCTCGACGGCGACGTAGGTCTGGGACACGAAGTTCTGGTCGCCGTCGAAGGCCCGCAGCGCCGCCTTCTGACCTGCGGAGTCGCCGTCGAAGGTGAAGATGACCTCCCCGCGGAACTCCTCGTGGTCGTGGAGGAAGCGGCGCAGCACCCGGGCGTGGTCGTCTCCGAAGGCGGTGCCGCAGGTGGCCACGGCGGTGCCGACACCCGAGAGGTGGCAGGCCATCACGTCGGTGTAGCCCTCGACGATCACGGCCTGGCTGGAACGACCGATCTCACGCCGGGCCAGGTCGATGCCGTAGAGCACGTGGCTCTTCTTGTAGATCGGTGTCTCGGCGGTGTTGAGGTACTTCGCCTCGATGCGGTCGTCGTCGAAGATCCGCCGCGCGCCGAAGCCGATGGTCTCGCCACTGGGCTCGCGGATCGGCCACAGCAGCCGGCCGCGGAACTTGTCGTACGGCGAGCGCCCCACCGCCACGAGGCCGGCGACGGTGAGCTCCTCGACCGAGAAGCCCTTCTGCTGCAGGTGCCGGTAGAGCACCTCACCCCCGCGCGGTGCGAAGCCGATGCCGAAGGTCTCCGCCGCGGCCTGGTCGAAGCCCCGCTGGGCCAGGAACTGGCGCGCCACGAGGGCGTCGGGCGAGGCGAGCTGGTCGGCGTAGAACTCCTGCGCGTGCCGGTGCGCCTCGACCAACCGGTTGCGCGGCGGGCCCTTGGGACGCTCCTCGCGCGCGTCGCCCTCCTCGCGCTGGAGCTGCACGCCGGACTTGTCGGCCAGCCGCTCGACGGCCTCGCCGAAGGACAGGCCGTCGATCTTCATCAAGAAGGTGATGACGTCACCGCCCTCCTGGCAGCCGAAGCAGTGGAAGAATCCTCGACTCGGCGTGACGTGGAACGAGGGCGACTTCTCGTCGTGGAAGGGGCACAGCCCCTTCATGGAGCCGCCGCCGGCGTTGCGGAGCGTGACGTACTGGGAGACGACCTCGTCGATCCGGGCCTTCTCGCGCACCTCGGCGATGCTGTCGTCACGGATCCGGCCTGGCACGGGGCCGATCCTACGGGCGTGCGGTCGCGGTCAGTAGGCGCCCGTCATCTGGTGGTGGAGAGGCTCGCCCGCGGCGTAGCGGCGCAGCTGCTCGGCCACCAGCCGGTGGGCACGGGGCCACATCGCCGACGAGGCGCCACCGACGTGCGGGCTCACCAGCAGGCCGGGGGCGTCCCACCAGGGGCTGTCGGCGGGCAGCGGCTCGGTGTCGACCACGTCGACGGCCGCGGTCAGCCGCTCCGCGTGCAGCTCGGCGAGCAGCGCGGGGGTGTCGACCACGCCACCACGGGCCATGTTGACCAGCAGGGCGCCGTCCTTCATCCGGGCCAGGAACCCGGCGTCGACCAGGCCGCGGGTCTCGTCGGTCAGCGGGCAGATCAGCACGACCACGTCGGCCCCGGGCAGCAGGGCGGGCAGCTCGTCGAACCCGTGGACCGGCCCGGAATCCTCGACCCGGGCCGTGCGCGCCACCCGCACCACCTCGGTCTCGAACGGGAGCAGGCGAGACTCGATGGCGCGGCCGATCGCGCCGTACCCGACCAGCAGGACGCGGCGGTCCGCCAGGGCCGGACGCCACCGGGTGTTCCACCGGCGGGCGTCCTGGTCGCGCACCATGCCGGGGACGTCGCGCAGCGAGGCCAGGACGAGGGCCAGGGTCAGCTCCGCCGTCGAGGAGTCGTGGATGCCACGCCCGTTGCACAGCACGACGCCCTCCGGCACCCGGTCACGGACGTTGTCGACCCCCGCCGAGAGGGTCTGGACGACCTCCAACGAGCGCATGCGCGGCAGGACGTCGCCCACCGCCGGCCCCATCTGGTACGGCGTGACGTAGAAACGCACGTCCTGGACCGAGTCCGGGACGTGCTCGGTGGGATCCACCACCTCGAAGCGGAGTCCGCCGGGCAGCTCGCCCAGCGTGGCCCGCAGGTGGGAGGGGTCGAAGGGCAGCCAGACGAGAGGGTCGCTCACGCCCGCGACGCTACCCGCGGCCCACGCAGGGCCTCCCAGCGCGAGACGGCCGAGGCGTCGGTCAGCGAGGCGACCTGGTCGATGACCACCCGCAACCGGGCGGCGTCGTCGGCCGCCGCGTGCCAGTCGTCGGCGAAGGCGCGGTCCAGGGCGTCGGGGCCGCGGTGCGCCAGCAGTGCCACCAGCTCGGCCAGCAGCTCGCGCTGGCGCGCCATCACCGCCAGCCGGTCCTCGGCCTGCATCACGTAGTGGGCGGCGACCCCCTTGAGGACCAGCATCTCCAGCCCGGTGCGCCGGGGCACGACGAGGTCGGCCTCGTAGCGCACGAACGGCCCCGGGCCGGCGGCGTGCGTGGCGTGCTGGACGGCACCGCAGAAGCGGCCGATGAGGTCGCTGGTGAGGTTCTTCAGCGCCGCCAGCGAGGCGCGGCTGCCGTCGTACGCCGCGTGCGGCCACGAGCCGACGGCCTGCAGGTCCCCCAGCACGTCGTCGAGCTCGTCGTCCGGCACGTCGACGAGCTCGGAGGGGTACCACTCGCGCATCGTGGCCCAGACCGACGAGGGTTCCAGGCGGGTGAGGTCCACGCGCCCGGCGACGACGCCGTCCTCCACGTCGTGGACTGAGTAGGCGACGTCGTCGGCGAGGTCCATCACCTGCGCCTCGAGGCAGCGACGCGGTGGGGCCTGGCCGGACGCACCGACCGGCACCCCGTCACGCAGCCAGGAGAAGACCGCACGGTCCTCGGCGTAGACGCCGAACTTGCCGGCGCGGGCGTCCTCGGGGCCCCAGGGGTACTTCGAGCAGGCGTCGAGCGTGGCCCGGGTGAGGTTGAGCCCCACCGAGCGGCCGTCGGCGTCGACCGTCTTGGACTCCAGGCGGGTCAGCAGCCTCAGCGTCTGCGCGTTGCCCTCGAAGCCACCGCACTCGATGGCCACGTCGGCCAGCACCCGCTCCCCGTTGTGGCCGAACGGCGGGTGCCCCAGGTCGTGGGCCAGCGCCGCGGTCTCCGCGATGTCGGGGTGGGAGCCGAGCGCGCGGGAGAGGTCCCGCGCGACCTGCGCCACCTCGAGGCTGTGGGTGAGACGGTTGCGGACGAAGTCGTCGCTCTGCGGCCCGACGACCTGGGTCTTGGCGGCCAGCCGCCGCGAGGAGGCCGCGTGCACCACGCGGGCGCGGTCCCGCTCGAACGGGGTGCGCTCAGGGGCGTCGACCCGCTTGGGCGGCTCGGGGACCACCCGCTCACGGGCGTGGTCGTCGTACAGCTCCAGGGCATCCATCGGCGCCGAGCCTAGGGCAGGGCGCCCCCAGGCGGGCCCGCGCCGGACCCGCCCACCACGCCGGGGCGTCAGTACGTCGTGACGTGCACGTGGTCGTAGTGGTTGGCCGTGGCCGACCCGCGGTCCGACATCGGGCGCCAGCCCTCTCCGCCCCGCTCGACGGACCAGATGCGCTGGGAGTAGATCAGGTAGCTCACACCGAGCTCGGCGTAGTTGGCGCGGACGAACTCCGCGACCTGCCACCCGAGGTCGCCGGAGACCATGATGTCGACCGCCAGACCACGGGCGTGCTCACCGTCGCCACGGAAGGTGCCGTAGGTGGTGATGCTCGGGAACTGCGCACACACCGCCCGGTGGACCTTGACGATGTTCGGGCTCACGCCGGAGGGCACGCTGGTGCCGTTGGTGCAGCTGGCCGCGGTGCTCGCAGCCGCCGGCCGCGCCTCGGGCTTCTCCTGCTGCAGGTAGCCCTTGGTCACCCACCGCGCCTTGCCGTCCACGACGACCTCGTCACGGCCGTAGAGGTGCCGACCGGTGACGAGCACCTTGCGCTCGGCAGCGACCTGTCCGACCTTCTTGGCCTTCTTGCCCGGCTCGTTCCACAAGTTGAGCGGTGCGGTCGTCCAGAGCGTGGTGTCGGCCTTCTTGATCGCGCGCTGCACCGCCTTCGGCGACAGCACGCGGTCGAGCTTGGTCTGCTCCTTCTCCAGGGTGACGCCCTTGACGGCCGAGCGGTCCGAGGACCGGCTCAGGACGGAGTCGCGGATCCCGAGGCCGGAGCCGTCGGTGACCTGCTGGAGGTCGGCGGCCGTGGTGCGGGCGGTGACGGCCTCCGGGACGGGGCCGCCACCGAGGACGACTCCCAGGGAGACCACCGAGGCGGTGGCGACGAGGGCGAGAGGGCCGGCCACGAGGGTCGCTCGCGGCGTCCGGCGGGCATCGGTGTCCCGCTTGTGGCGATGGTCTGCCACAGCGCTGATCCTTAGCTGTCGGGGTCGGGGGATGTGCGTGGCCGGTCGACTTACCGACCGGTACGCGTCGTTCACTGAACCACAGCCGGCGAATCGTGTCCGAATCTTGACCTCGTCTTCACGGGTGTTCCCGCTCACCCTGTGTGAGCCGAGCCACTCGCGACGGCCCTCATCCGCCTGAGTGCAGGTCCTCCTCGACCGCGCAGCCGCTGCCGTCGGAGTCGTCGAGCCAGCCCTCGGGCAGCACGACGCGATCCCGGGGCGAGCCCTGCCGTCCGCGCGGGGTGCCGAGCTCGGCCACCGGGAACGGCTCGTCGGGGTCGAGGTCGGCCAGCAGGCCGTCGAGGTCGGCCAGGGTGCCCACCAACCCGAGACTGCGGCGCATGTGGCCACCTGCCGCGAAGCCCTTGAGGTACCACGAGACGTGCTTGCGGAACTCCTTGCAGCCGCGCTCCTCGCCCATGTGCTGGCACAGCAGCTCGGCGTGGCGGCGCATCATGTCGCGCACCTCCCCCAGGGTCGGCAGGGTCGCGACCTGCTCGCCGGCGAAGGCGGCCGCGAGGTCGCGGAACAACCACGGGCGGCCCAGGCAGCCCCGGCCGACGACGACACCCGCGGCCCCGGTCCGCTCCACCATCCGCACCGCGTCGGCGGCCTCCCAGATGTCGCCGTTGCCGAGCACCGGGATGTCGACCGACGCCGCGAGCTCGCCGATGGCGTCCCAGTCGGCCTGCCCGGAGTAGGCCTGCGCGACGGTGCGACCGTGCAGCGCGATCGCCGCGCACCCGCTCTCCTGCGCGATCCTGCCGGCGTCGAGGTAGGTGAGGTGCTCCTCGTCGATGCCCTTGCGGGTCTTCATCGTCACCGGCACGTCGTAGCGGCTCGCCGCCCAGACGGCGTGCTCGAGGATCTCCCCCAGCAGGCCACGCTTCCACGGCAGCGCCCCGCCGCCGCCCTTGCGGGTCACCTTGGGGACCGGGCACCCGAAGTTCAGGTCGATGTGCGCGACGCCGTACTCGGCGCAGAGGATCTCCGCCGCCTTGCCCACGTAGACCGGGTCGGTGCCGTAGAGCTGCACCGAGCGGACCGTCTCGAGCTCGTCGAAGACCAGCATGTCCCTCGTGTGCTGGTCGCCCTCGACCAGGCCGCGGCTGGTGATCATCTCGCAGACGTACAGCCCTGCGCCCTGCTCGGCGCACAGCCGGCGGTAGGCGGCGTTGGTGATCCCGGCCATCGGGGCCAGGACCACCGGGGTCGGCACGTGGAGCGGGCCGAGGGTGAGACCGGAGGTCGGTCCGGGAGCGGCGGACATGGCTCCATGGTGCCGCCTGGCAGGCTGTGCGGGTGAATCGGCCGATGGACACCGACGCGGTGCTGGACCTCGTGCGCGAGGTCGTCGCCGAGCACGTCACCCCCCGGTTCGGCCACCTCACCTCCGCCGACGTCTCCAGCAAGCGCCGACCCGGCGACCTGGTGACGGTGGCCGACCGCGAGGCCGAGGTCGCCCTGGCGGCCGCCCTGCGGGCGGCGCACCCCGGGGCACTGGTGGTCGGCGAGGAGGCCGTCAGCGCCGACCCCGCGCTGCTGCGGGGCCTGCCCACCGCCGACCACGCCTTCACCGTCGACCCCGTCGACGGCACCAGGCACTTCGTGGCCGGCTCACCCGACCACGCCACCATGCTCGCGGAGCTGCGGCACGGCGTCACCGTCCGCAGCTGGATCTGGCAGCCGCAGCACGAGCGCGCCTACGTCGCCGAGCGGGGCTCCGGCGCCTGGGCGGACGGGGTGCGGCTCACGTCGGGCACGGCGGGTCGGCGCCCCCTCCGACCGACGGGCACCTGCTGCGGGGTCGACTACCCCCGCCTGGCCAGCGGTCAGGCCGGGTGGGCGGCGTACGTGAAGCAGAAGCCGTGGGACCACCTGCCCGGCGGGCTGCTGCTCACCGAGGCCGGCGGCCGGGTACGTCGCCGTGCTGGCCTCCTGCTGGCGCTCAGCCCTTCCGCTTCGCGCCCAGCTTGAGCACGTCGCCGGACCAGGTGATCGGGTTGAACTCCTGGGCCGGGCGGAACGACACGGCCACCAGCTCCCCGGCGTCCGGGGCGAGGTAGACCAGGCAGGTGGAGACCTTCTTGCCCGGCTTGAACTTCTTCGGGAAGTCCTTCGAGGGGCAGGCGTCGAAGTCGCTGACGAAGGTCGAGGACTCCACCAGGGTGTCGTTGCCGTCGACGATGTAGAGCGGCGGCCGCTGGCCCCCGAGGTCGGTCTCGCCCTTGTTCTTGAACGTCGCCTCGACGAAGTAGGGGTTGGCCTTCTTCAGCGCCTTGTCGAGCTTCCACCCCTGGAAGGACTGCTTGAAGGTCGTCCTGCGCATGTCGGTGACCGTGATCGCCAGCACCCCGACGGTCGACTGGTCGACCTCGTAGGCCACCGTCGCTGTGTCACCGAGCTCCAGCGCCGAGCCCTGCGTGGTCAGCTCGACCCCGTCGGGCACGTCGAGCGACGGGGTCGCCGACGGCTCCTCGCTGGGTGACTCCGTGACCGTCGGGGTCGCCGACGGGTCGGCCCCGGGCTCCTCGGAGCCCGAGCAGCCCGCCAGCACCACGGCGGGCAGCAGCGCCGCCAGGGTCAGTCCCACCAGCCTCGTCCGCATCGCGCCATTGTGCACGGCCCAGGCCCTCAGGCGCCGCGGAACCGCTGGGCGAAGTAGCCGCTGATCCCGTCGATGGAGATCCGCTCCTGCTGCATCGTGTCGCGCTCGCGCACGGTCACCGCGCCGTCCTCGAGGGTGTCGAAGTCGACGGTGACGCAGTACGGCGTCCCGATCTCGTCCTGGCGGCGGTAGCGCTTCCCGATCGCGCCGGCGTCGTCGAAGTCGACGTACCAGTGCTTGCGCAGCTCGGCGGCGAGATCGCGCGCCTTGGGCGAGAGGTCGGCGTTGCGCGAGAGCGGCAGCACGGCGACCTTGACCGGCGCCAGTCGCGGGTCGAGCCGCAGCACGGTGCGCTTGTCGACACCACCCTTGGTGTTGGGCGCCTCGTCCTCGTGGAAGGCGTCGACGAGGAAGGTCATCAGGCTGCGCGAGAGGCCGGCCGCCGGCTCGATGACGTAGGGCGTGTAGCGCTCGTTGCCGGCCTGGTCGTAGTAGGACAGGTCCTTGCCGGAGTGCTTCGCGTGCGTGGAGAGGTCGAAGTCGGTGCGGTTGGCGATGCCCTCGAGCTCGCCCCACTCCGACCCGGCGAACCGGAAGCGGTACTCGATGTCGACGGTGCGCTTGGAGTAGTGCGAGAGCTTCTCCTGCGCGTGCTCGTAGTGGCGCAGGTTCTCGGGGTCGATGCCGAGGTCGACGTACCACTGGGTGCGGGTGTCGATCCAGTACTGGTGCCACTCCTCGTCCTCACCCGGCTTGACGAAGAACTCCATCTCCATCTGCTCGAACTCGCGGGTGCGGAAGATGAAGTTGCCCGGCGTGATCTCGTTGCGGAAGGACTTGCCGATCTGGGCGATGCCGAACGGGGGCTTCATCCGCTGGCTGGTCACGATGTTGGCGAAGTTGAGGAAGATGCCCTGGGCGGTCTCGGGGCGCAGGTAGTGCAGCCCCGACTCGTCCTCGACGACGCCGAGGTAGGTCTTGAGCAGGCCGGAGAACTGCTTGGGCTCGGTCCACGCGCCGCGGGTGCCGCAGTTGGTGCACGCGATCTCGGCCATCGGCACGGAGTCGGGGTCCTCGATGCCCTTCTTCTCCGCCACCGCCTCCTGCAGGTGGTCGGCACGGAAGCGCTTGTGGCAGGACTGGCACTCGGTGAGCGGGTCGCTGAAGGTGTCGACGTGGCCACTGGCCTCCCACGTCTGGCGCGGCAGGATGATCGAGGAGTCCAGGCCGACGACGTCGTCGCGCTGCTGGACCATCGCCTTCCACCACTGGCGCTTGATGTTCTCCTTCAGCTCCACCCCGAGCGGGCCGTAGTCCCACGCGGAGCGGGTGCCGCCGTAGATCTCGCCGCAGGGGTAGACGAAGCCTCGGCGCTTGGCCAGGGAGACGACGTTGTCGACGGCGGACGGGGGCGGCTTGGCCACGGGTGGGCTCGCTCTCTGGTGCGGGACGACGTCGGCTGGCTGCCGACCGAGCGCTCAGCCTAACGAGCGCGACACCGCCACGTTGAGGTCGGTCCCGGGCTGCACCGTCTCGTAGGCGCTGGGCTCGTCGAGCGCCCGGTAGAGCACCGGCACCGCGCGCATCTTGACGTCGTAGGAGGAGAGCGCCCGGCGGTACGCGCCCACGTGCTCCCACCGGGTGCTGAGCACCCACAGCTCCGGGTCGTCGATGTTGCGACCGACCGTCCCGTCGACGTACCCCCGGCACGCGGCCAGAGCCTCGTGCGCGGTGCCGAGGTCGTCACGGAAGGAAGCGACGTCGCCCTCGGGGACCCGGAACCTCGTGACCACCAGCACGTGCGCAGCCTACGGGAGCCCTGCGGGCGCGGCCGCCGACGCCGACGCCGACGCCGACGCCGACGCCGAGTTGACAACGATTCTCATTCGTCGTGAGAATCGTTCTCATGAAATCGTCCCCCACTCGCCGGGCCGTCCGCGCCTCCGCCCTCCTCCTTGCCGGGACGGTGGCGCTCAGCGCCTGCTCGGCGTTCTCCGACGCCACGGGCTCCGGCGACTCCACCGGGAAGGACGGCGCCCCGTCCGTGGCCGCGTCGTTCTACCCGCTGGAGTTCGTGGCCCAGCGGGTGGGAGACGGGCTCATCGACCTCACCGTGCTGACCGGCCCGGGCCAGGAGCCGCACGACCTCGAGCTGACCGTGGCACAGACCGCGATGGTCGCCGGGGCCGACCTGGTGCTGCTGGAGGAGGCGTTGCAGCCGGTCGTCGCCGACGCCGTCGAGCAGAACGGCACCGGGCGGGTGCTCGACGTCGAGGACGTCATCGCCCTGCGACCGGTCGCCGAGGAGCACGAGCACGCCGAGGAGGAGGACGAGCACGCCGACGAGCACGCCGACGAGCACGCCGACGGGGACGGGCACGACCACGGCGACGAGGACCCGCACTTCTGGCTGGACCCGCTGCTGATGGCCGACCTGGCCGACGCCGTCGCCGAGGAGCTCACCGAGGTCGACCCCGACCACGCCGAGGAGTACGTCGCCAACGCCGCCGCGCTGGTCGAGCAGCTCGAGGCGCTCGACGCCGCCTGGACCAGCGGGCTGGCCGACTGCGAGCGCGAGGTGGTCGTGGTCTCCCACGACGCGTTCGGCTACCTGGGCCGCTACGGCCTGGACTTCCACGGCATCGCCGGCCTCTCCCCCGGCGCCGAGCCCACCCCGGCCGACCTCGGCGAGCTGCAGGCACTGATCCGCGACGAGGGCGTCACGACGGTGTTCGGCGAGACCCTCGCCCCGCGCGCCCTCTCCGAGACCCTGGCCCGCGACGCCGGCGTGGACACCGCCGTGCTCGACCCGATCGAGGGGCTCTCCGACGACACCGCCGAGGAGGACTACCTTTCCCTCATGGAGGCGAACCTCGAGGCCCTGCGGGAGGCCAACGGATGCCGGTAGCACCCGTGCACCTCGAGGACGGGGCGGTCGCCATCGGCGGTCGTCCCGTCCTGCGTCACGTCGACCTGCGGGTCGAGGCCGGGGAGTTCGTGGCCCTGATGGGCGCCAACGGGTCGGGCAAGTCCACGCTCGTGCGTGCCCTGGTCGGGCTGCGCCCGCTCACCTCGGGCCGGCTCCGGCTCTTCGACACCGACCTCGAGCGGTTCCACGCCTGGGCCCGCGTCGGGTACGTCCCGCAGCGGGGCGGAGCCGCCTCCGGCGTACCGGCCTCGGTGTGGGAGGTCGTGGCCTCCGGTCGGCTCACCAGGCGACGCCTCCTGCGTCCCCTGGTTGCCGCCGACCGGGCGGCGATCCGCGACGCGCTGGAGGTCGTGGGGCTGGCCGACCGCGCCGGTGACGGGGTCTCCCAGCTCTCCGGCGGTCAGCAGCAGCGGGTACTCATCGCGCGGGCCCTCGCCGGCGAGCCCGAGCTGTTCTTCCTCGACGAGCCCACCGCCGGGGTGGACCTGGCCAACCAGGAGGCGCTCGCCCACGCGCTGGCGGTCCTGAAGTCCCGCGGCGCGACCATCGTCCTGGTCGCCCACGAGCTCGGACCCCTGGCCGACCTGGTCGACCGCTCCGTCGTGATGCGGCACGGCCGGGTCGCCTACGACGGGGCGCCGCTGGGCGACCACGCGTCCCCGGGACTGCTGCCCGACGGCGGCCACGTCCACCACGTCGACCACCTGCACCGCACCCGGCACGACGTCGTGCCGCCCGTCGCCGGCCCGCTCGACCACCGCCACCAGGAGCACTGATGAGCACGATCGAGCTGCTGTCCCTGCCCTTCATGCAGCGCGCCCTGCTGGCTGCGGTGTTCACCGGCCTCGCGGCCCCGGCGGTCGGCACCTACATCGTCCAGCGACGACTGGCGCTGATGGGCGACGGCATCGGGCACGTCGCCGTCACCGGCGTCGCGCTCGGCCTGCTCACCGGCACCTCGCCGACGTGGACGGCGGTGGCCGTCGCCGTCGTGGGCGCGATCCTCATCGAGGTGATCCGCGAGCGCGGGCACACCAACGGGGACGTCGCCCTGGCCCTGCTGTTCTACGGCGGCCTCGCCGGCGGGGTCCTGATCACCGGTCTGGCCGGCCAGAGCGCTGCCGGCCTGCAGAGCTACCTCTTCGGGTCGATCACGACCATCTCCGCGGCGGACGTCCTGGTGACCATGGTGCTCGCCGCTGTGGTGGTGGTCGTCTGCCTCGGCCTCTCCCCCCAGCTCTTCGCCGTCGCCCAGGACCAGGAGTTCGCACGGGTCGCCGGGCTCAACGTCCGCGTCTACAACATCCTGGTCGCCGTGCTGGCCGCCGTCAGCGTGACCGTGGCGATGCGCACCGTCGGCCTGTTGCTGGTCTCCGCGCTCATGGTGGTGCCGGTCGCCACGGCCCAGCAGCTCACCCGGTCCTTCCGCACGACCCTCGGTGCCGCGATGCTGCTGGGCCTCGGTGCCTCGGTGGGCGGCCTGCTCGTCTCGGCGTTCGCCTCCTCGCGTGCGGACGTTGCCCCGGGGCCGACGATCGTGCTGCTCGCCCTCGCAGGCTTCGTCGTCACCTGGCCGGTGGGGGTGTGGCTGCGGCGCCACCAGCACCTGACCGAACCCTTCGACGACGAGGTCCCCGATGACCACCACGACGTGAGCGAGGGCCACACCCACCAGCACGGGGAGGACTGCGGCCATGTCGCGGTCCCGCACGGTGACCACGTCGACTACCTGCACGACGGCCACCGGCACGCGCCGCACGGGAGGCACTATGACGAGCACTGAGCACCCCCTCGCGCACCCCGCCGAGCACCCGGCGGGGCTGCGCCCCACGCGACAGCGACGTGCGGTCACCGAGGCGATCGCCTCCTTCGACGACTTCCGCTCGGCGCAGGAGATCCACGAGCTGCTCGGCCGTCGCGGCGAGGCCGTGGGGCTGGCCACCGTCTACCGCACCCTGCAGCGGCTGGCCGACGCCGGCGAGATCGACCGGCTGCTCACCGAGGGCGGCGAGGCGATCTACCGGGCCTGCTCACGCACCCACCACCACCACCTGGTCTGCCGCGACTGCGGTCGGACCGTGGAGGTCGAGGGGCCGACCGTGGAGCGGTGGACGCGCTCGATCGCCGCCGAGCACGGCTACGAGCAGGTCAGCCACACGCTGGAGATCTTCGGCACCTGTCCGTCCTGCGCGGCGGTGGCGGGCGGCTAGCAGCCGACGCCGGTCAGGTCGCCGTCGTCGATGGCGCCCCGGTCCAGGTGCATCGCAGAGCAGTAGTAGAACGACAGCAGCGGGTCGCGCTCCAGCACGACCGGCGCCCACTCCCCCGAGCTGGTGGGCTCCAGGTAGCGCAACCGCGTCGTCAGCAGGCTGCGCACGGAGGTGCGGTGCTTGAGGTAGTGCTCCAACCAGCGCTGGACGTAGGCGCTGGTGAGTGCCTGGCCCCACCGGCTGGCCGGCAGGACGAGCGGGATGTCGGTGTACTCCAGGTGCGTGGAGGCCCGCGGGACCACGAGCATCGAGTCGACCCCGGCGTCGCGCCAGGCGTCGTACCCGGTGGCGCGCTCGCGTCGGGGGTCGGGGCCCTGCGGCGAGGGCTGCGGGGTGATCGAGGAACCACCGGCGGTGAACCACGGGCTGACCGTGAAGCCGTACTCCGACTGCACCGCCAGCGCCGGGACCACCGGCTCGAAGGAGTCACCGCCGTCGGTGCCCGAGGAGGTCGTCAGCCCGAGCTTGTCCAGCGCCACGACCGTGGAGACCCGGTCGTCGACGCCCTGCACCTGCGTGACGGCGGCGGCGCCCAGCGAGTGCCCCACGACGGCGATGCGCGTCGTGCGCCCGGGGGCGTTGGGACGCCGGTCCGGCCGGCGGTCGAACAGCCGGTGCCAGGGGTTGTGGGCATCGACCAGGTCAGCCGGTGCGCCGTGGTCCGGATAGGGCTCGCGCGGGGTGGAGGTGAAGAACGAGAGGGCGTCCTGCGTGCCGACCACGAAGTTGTCGATCTGCTGGCTCGGGACGCCGTTGAGCGTCCCGTCGTGCGGCAGCGTCTCGCTCGTGCCCTGCCCCTGCACGTCGTAGGTCAGCACGAGGTAGCCGCGCTCGGCGAGGTCCTGGGCCAACCAGCGGTACATCCCCTCCGAGCCCTGGACGGACCCCTCGGTGATGACCACTCCCGGGAGCCGACCCTTGATCCGCTTGCCGGTGTAGGGGTCGCGAGCGCGCGGCAGGGGTGCGTACAGGGTGCCGCGCAGCAGGGCGCCGTAGCGGTTGGTGAAGGCGACGTCGCGCATCCGACCGCGGGTGCCGTCCCAGTCGGCGCGGTAGGGGTTGCCGACGTTCCACCCGGGCACGAACGCCCCCGGGGTCAGGGAGGGGCGGTCCGGGGTGGCCGCCTGCTCGAGGAGCTGGGCGACGCCGACGAGGGTGCTCTGGGAGACCAGCGCCGGGACGTACGCCGGGTCGCCCAGCTGCTGCTCGGTCACCCGGCCGTAGGCGTCGGCGATGTTCTGGGTGTCGCGCGCGAGGTACTCCGGGGAACCGACGGCGGGGTCGTCGGCGCGAGCGCCCGCCTGGGCGGGGGCGAGCCCCACTCCCGTGAGCAGGGCGGAGAGGGCGAGGGCGGCTCCGAGCGTCTTCACACCTGGGTGAACGACGTCACAGCCGCCTCGTCACGCGGCCGGCGCGGCGGTCTCAGGAGCCGGGCAGCTCGGGATTGGACAGCTCGGGGTTGGGCAGCGCGCCACCGAAGCGGCGGTCGCGCTCGGCGTAGATCTCGATGGCGCGCCACAGCGCCCGACGGTCCACGTCGGGCCACAGCACGTCGGTGAACACCATCTCGGAGTACGCCGCCTGCCACAGCATGAAGTTCGACAACCGCTGCTCCCCCGAGGTGCGCCACACCAGGTCGGCGTCGGGGAGGTCGGGCAGGTAGAGGTGTCGGGCCAGCCGCTTCTCGTCGATCTTCTCCGGGTCCAGGCGACCGGCGGCGACCTCGCGGGCGAGTGACCGGGCGGCGTCGGCGAGCTCGGCGCGACCGCCGTAGTTCACGCACATCGTGAGCGTGAGGACGTCGTTGTCGCGGGTCATCTCCTCCGCGACCTGGAGCTCCTTGACCACCGACCTCCACAGCCGTGGTGCCCGCCCCGCCCAGCGGACCCGGACGCCGAGCTCGTGCATCTCGTCGCGGCGACGGCGGATGACGTCGCGGTTGAAGCCCATCAGGAACCGGACCTCGTCGGGACTGCGCGACCAGTTCTCGGTCGAGAAGGCGTAGGCGGAGATCGCCTTGACCCCGATCTCGATCGCGCCCTCGACGACGTCGAAGAGCGAGTGCTCCCCCGCCTCGTGACCCTTCGTGCGCGCCAGCCCACGCTGCTTGGCCCAGCGGCCGTTGCCGTCCATCACGATGGCCACGTGCTCCGGGACGAGCTCGCGGGGCAGTGCCGGTGGGCGGGCTCCCGAGGGGTGCGGTGTCGGGGGACGGACGGCTCGCTTCACGAGTCCGGAGCCTACGGCCCGGTGGGCGCGGCAGCGGCACCCTGCCGGTCCAGCGGCAGCCTGACCCGCACGGTGGTGCCGCGCCCCACCTCGCTCTCGAGCTCGATCCGGCCACCGTGCGCGGCCACGATGTCGCGGGCGATCGAGAGTCCGAGGCCGACACCGGGGATCGCCAGCTCACGGCTGGTGCTGCTGCGGTGGAACCGGTCGAAGAGCCGGTCGCGGTCCGCCGCCGGGATCCCGGTGCCCGTGTCGCTGACCGCCACCTCCACCCGGTCGGTCTCGATGGTCAGGTCGACCCGCACGCAGCCGCCTCGTGCCGTGTGCTTGAGCGCGTTGGAGAGCAGGTTGTCGACCACCTGGCCCAGGCGCCGGGAGTCGACGGTCACCGGCACGCTCTCCGGACCCGAACGGCTCAACGCGATCCCCGCGGCCGCCGCAGCCGGGATCGCGGTCTCGACCGACTCCCGCACCAGCACCGCGAGGTCGCAGGTCGCGCGCTCCAGCGACATCGGGCCGTGGCCGGCCTGGGCGGTCGCGAGGAGGTCGCCGACCAGCCTGTCCAGCCGCACGGTGTTGCGCTCGACCACCCGCAGGTGTTCGGCGGCAGGTGCGGGCAGGTCGTCGCCGTCCAGCACCACCTCGAGGTAGCCGGCGATCGAGGCCAGCGGGGTGCGCAGCTCGTGGGAGACGGTCGAGACGAACTCGTCCTTGACCTCGATGGCACGCACCAGGTCGGTGACGTCCTTGTAGGCCAGGGCCGCCCCTGCCACCCGACCCTGGTCGTCGCGCAGGGTGCGCGAGGAGACCGAGAGCGCGCGCCGGGTCACCGGGTCGTCGCCGCACCAGATGCGCAGGTCGTCGAACTCCTCGCCGCGGCTGGCCCGCAGGCTGGGCATCTCCTCGCGGCCCACGACCCGGCCGTCGGGGTGATGGACCGCACCGAGCTGTCCGGCCCGGCCGGCGTGACCGCCGGGGAAGGCCAGGTCGATGAAGTCCTGGTGCCGCCTGTTGGCCCGCAGGTACCGACCCTGGGCGTCGAGCAGCACCAGACCGACGTCGACGGTGTCGAGGATCGTGGCGGACACCTGCCGCTCGGCCTCGGCGCGGGCGACGGCGGAGGCGACGCCCAGTCCGGCCAGCCACCCGACCAGCGGCAGGAGCGCCGCGCGCGTCAGCGCCGGCCCCTCGACCCCGTGGTAGGCCAGCCCGGGGACCGACACGAGGAGCGCGGAGCCCACTCCGGCGAGCGCCGCGCCGCGCGCACCCCGGATCCGCGCGAGCCACAAGGCCGGCAGCACCACGAGGATCCCGGCGGCCGAGCCCTCCGGAGCGAGCCGGACCATCCCGATCACGGCGAGGTCGAGCACGCCGACCACGAGGGCGGCCCGCTCCGCGGAGGGGCGGGCACGGGGCGCGAGCCACACGGCGGCGGTGACCAGCGCCAGGAGGGAGAGGCCGACCACCGGACCGACGGTCCGGCCCAGGGGGGTACCGACGGAGGCACGCAGCACCGTGTCCAGCAGGACGAGTGCGGCGAAGGCGGTCTGGAGCAGCCGCGGGTCCGGGTCGTCGACCAGGTCGAACAGACCGACAAGGTGGCGCAGAGCGCGTGGGCCGAACCGCATCCGCCCCCCTCCCAGCTCTCCTCGCGCCGGATGTCGCGGGGGACAGCATGGCATCCCGGCCGACCGACCGGGAGCGCATCGACCCCTCTGCTCGCCGGGACGGCCGAGGCACGGCTCAGCGCTGGACGTGCTCCATCGAGCGCAGCCCGCGCTCGAGGTGCCAGGCGAGGTAGGCCGACACCAGACCGCTGGCCTCGCGCAGGGCCCGGGGCTCGGCAGCGCCCACGACGGCCCAGTCCCCCGCCAGCAGGGCGCCGAGCACGAGGACGGTCCCCTCCGACGGACTGGCCGACCCCGGCACCCGGCAGGTCGTGCACAGCACGCCGCCCATCGAGGCGTTGAACCAGCGGTGCGGACCTTCGAGACCGCAGCGCGCGCAGCCGTCGAAGGTCGGGGCGTACCCGGCGACCGAGAGCGAGCGCAGCAGGTAGGAGTCGAGCACCTGGCTCGGCCCCAGCTCGCCGGCCGCCATGGCCCGCAGCCCGCCGACGAGCAGCAGGAACTGCTGCGTGGCCGGTTCCCGCTCCTCGGTCACCAACCGCTCGGCGGTCTCCAGCATCACCGTGCCGGCCGTGTAGCGCTCGTAGTCACCGCCCATCCGCCCGGCGAACGGCGTGAGCGTCTCCGCCTGGGTGATGGTGTCCAGGCTGCGGCCGTCGGCGAGCTGGAGGTCGACGTGGGTGAAGGGCTCCAGGCGTGAGCCCCAGCGCGAGGACGTACGCCGCACGCCGCGCGCGACGGCGCGGACCCGGCCGTGCTGGCGGGTCAGCAGCGTGATGATGCGGTCGGCCTCGCCCAGCTTGTGCGTGCGCAGCACGACCGCCTCGTCGCGGTAGAGAGGCACCGCACCATTGTGCCTCGGCGCGGTGCCGGGGTCCGTCAGCGCCCGACGGCGCGGCGGCGTCGACGGGGCGCCCGCCAGCAGCTCTGGCAGAAGCCCGTGGCGGCACCGGTCAGCCGCTCCGGGCTCAGTCGCCACTCCAGGACCCCCCGGGCCCGGACCAGCTCGGCGCCCGGGATCTCGGCCGCGAGGAGGTCGGCGTCGGAGGTGCGGTGCAGGGGGTCGCGGGGGTGGCCGACGACCAGCGTGGGCACGGTGATCTCGCGCCTTTCCCTCGACCGCGGCGCCAACCTGCCGAACAGGAGGCCGTGGAGCAGAGCAGCCGTGGCACCCGACCGCTGGTCCAGGGCGTCGACCGCGATGCCCGCCCAGAACGGCAGCAGCGACCTCGGCACCGGGCGGCTCAGGACCCGCGCGGTGTCGACGGCGACGGGCAGCACCCTGGCGGTGAGGAGGAGCGGCGAAGCCGCGAGCAGCCCGGTCTCGAGGGCGTTGTCGAGGAGGGGGGCCTCCAGCAGCAGTCCGCGCACCCGGTCGGGGGCGGTCACCGCGACCTCCAGCGCGACGTTGGCGCCGAGCGAGGTGCCCCCCAGGACGGCCTCGGCGGCCCCGAGGTGGTCCAGGAGCGCCACCACGTGCTCCCCGAAGGCCTCGACGGAGTAGGCGAGCGGATCCGCCGGGCGGTCGGAGCGGCCATGGCCGAGCAGGTCGGGCACGACGACGTGCAGCCCCGTCGCGGCCAGGGCCCGCGCCAGCGGCTCGTGCATGCGCCGGGTGAGAAGCGGGGCGTGCAGCAGGACCACCCAGGAGTCGCCCGATCCGTACTCGGTGTACTCCAGCCGGTCCCGTCCGTCCTCGGAGTGGGAGAAGAACTGACCGACGCGCTCGGAGACCAGCATGCGGGGAATCTAGCGGGACCTCGCACCTCGAGGGGCTCGGACCGTGACAATGGCCCCATGGCCACCACGGTCACCACCCCCGCAACCACCCCCAGCCCCGGACCGGCAGCACCCGCCGGTCCGGCCGCTGGCGCAACGGTGTCGCCCCGGCTGGGCCTGGGAGGGTCGCTGCTGCTGCTGGTGTCCATCTACGTGGCCGCCGTCACGTCGGTTGCCCTGCGCCCCGAGGACAACCCGGTGGCCGGCTGGTGGCCGGCTGCGGGCCTCGCGGTGGCCCTGGTGGCGCTGAGCCGGCCGGGACTCGACCGGCTGCTCCTGGTCACGGTGGGGCTGGTCGCGGTCACAGGACTGGCGAACGTCACCGGTGGCCGCGACTGGGGCATCTCCGCGGCCTTCGGTGTCGCGAACGCCGCGGAGGCCGTGGTGGCCGGCCTGGTGCTTCGTGCCCGCCCACAGGGCGGCCCCCCGGTCCTCGTGACCTTGCAGGACTTCGTGCGCCTCGTCGTGGCCGCCCTGGCCGGCGGGGTCGTGATCGCCGTGGGCGCCGCCCTGGCGGTGGTCGCCCTGGCCGACGGCAGCTTCCTCTCGACCGCCCGGTCGACCTTCACCTCCCACGCGGCAGCGGTGCTGGTGCTGGTCCCGCTCGCCCTGACCTGGCGGACCCGCGCCCAGCGGGACCGGCCCGGGGAGCTGCCGCTGCAGGTCGCCGCCCTGGCCCTGTCGGTGGTCCTGGTCTTCATGCCGGCCCAGCAGCTGGCGCTGACGTTCCTGCCCCTGACCTTCCTGGTCTGGGCGGCCCTGCGCTTCGACATCCGCGTGGTGGCCGCCGAGCTGATCGCCTTCGCCGCCGTCACGACCTACCTCAACGCACTGGGCTGGGGGCCCTTCGCCGCTGAGATCGACGAGGGCAACACCACGCAGGTCTCCGCCGCGGCGCTGTGCCAGCTCTACCTGGTGTGCGCCTCGCTGCTCACGGTGCCGCTGGCCATCGTCCTGGCCGACCGCAACCGTCTGGTGGCGCAGGTCAGCGCCGAGGAGGTGCTCTTCCGGCGCAACTTCACCGACTCGCTGCTCGGACAGCTGATCCTGCGCATCGACCACGGCGTGCTCCGGGTGGCCGACGCCAACGACACCGCCGCCGAGGTGGTGCGCCGCCCGGCGGGCACCCTGGTCGGCACCCGCCTCGACGACCTGCTGTCCACGCCGCCGGAGCTCGGGGCCCGGCTGGTGTCCGGGCAGTCCTGGCGCGGCCGGGTGAGCCTGCGCGACGACGACGCCTCGCGGGTCGAGGTCGCCCTCAGCCGCCTCTCGCACCCCGGCGACGACGGCAGCCCGGTTTGGTCCGCGCAGCTGCTCGACGTCTCCGCCGAGCACGTCGCCCGCCAGGGTCTCGAGGCGGCCGAACGCCTCACCTCCGCCACCTTGGACACCACGGCGGCGGTCATCCTGGTCACCGACCGCGAGGGCCGCATCGTCCGGGCGAACCAGGCCACCACCGACCTGACCGGCTGGCGCGAGGAGGACCTGCTGGGTCGCAAGGTCTCCGAGACGACGCTGGCAGCCAGCGCGACCCCGGACCTCGAGGCGCTGTTCGTGTGGCCGAACCGCTCCGGCCAGCCCGTGGTGCGCGAGGGCGAGGCGACCACCCGGGACGGCAAGAAGCTGCGCATCCTGTGGAGCAACAACATGGTGCGCGACGAGCAGGACCTGCCGGCGTACGCCGTGCTGACCGGCATCGACGTCACGACCGAGCGCGCCAGCTCGGGGCTGGTGTCGCACCTCATGCGCGCGGCGATCACCACCGCCATCATCGGCGTCGACCAGGACGGGCTCATCACCGTCTTCAACGCCGGCGCCGAGCTGATGCTCGACCAGGACGCCACCCGCCAGATCGGTCACCGCTTCGTCGACCTGCTCGACCCCGACCAGGTCGCCGAGCGGCTCGGCACCCGCGACCCCGCGCAGGCCTTCGACGCCCTCGTCCGGGGCATCGGCCAGGGCGAGCTGCCGGCCCGCGACTGGCTGTGGATGGCGCGGGACGGGAGCCGTCGCATCGTGTCGATGACGCTGAGCGCGACCGAGGCCTCGGTCACCACGCAGGTGGGCTTCTTGTGCGTCGGCCGCGACGTCACCGAGCAGCGCCAGGGCCAGGACATGCTGGTGCAGGCCCTGGAGAAGGAGCGCACGGCCGTTGAGCGGCTGCGGGCGCTGGACGAGGCCAAGAACGAGTTCGTGTCCACGGTCTCCCACGAGCTGCGCACGCCGGTGACCAGCATCGTCGGCTACACCGAGATGCTGCAGGACGGCACCGTGGTGGCGCCGCTGGAGGACCAGCTGCCGCTCTTCGCCACCATCGCCCGCAACGGCCAGCGCCTCATCGTCTTGTGCAACGACCTGCTGACCCTCGCCGGGCTGGACTCGGAGTCGATCACCTGGGAGGCCGAGGAGGTCGACCTCGGCGAAGCGCTGGCCAGCGCGGCGGCCGCGGTCGCCCCCATGCTCCACGAGCGCGACCTGACCGTCCTGTGGGAGACCGCCGAGGAGCCGGTGCGGGTCGTCGGCGACCCGACGCAGCTCGAGCGGGTCGTGATGAACCTCGTGACCAACGCCGTGAAGTTCACCGAGGACGGCGGGGTGGTCCGGGCCCGGGTCGAGGTGCAGGGCGACGAGGCCGTGCTCAGCGTCACCGACACCGGCATCGGCATCCCGGCCGAGGAGCAGTCGAACCTCTTCCAGAAGTTCTTCCGCTCCTCGACCGCCCAGAAGGAGGCCATCCAGGGCACCGGCCTGGGGCTGTCCATCGTGGCTGCGATCGTCTCCGCCCACGGCGGCACGATCCGGGTGCGCTCGGAGCACCTGGAGGGCTCCACGTTCACCGTCCGGCTGCCCGTGAAGTACTGATCCCCACCGCCGAGCCGGGCGTCCTTCCGGAAGGACGCGCCGGCTCGGCGGGACGGTCAGGCGCGGTTGACCGCGCTGATGACGGCCTTGAGCGAGGCGGTCACGATGTTGGCGTCGATGCCGACCCCCCACAGCACCCGGCCGTCCACGGCGCACTCGACGTACGCCGCCGCCAGGGCGTCGCCGCCCGCGGAGAGCGCGTGCTCGGCGTAGTCCAGGACGCGCACGTCCTCCACTCCCCCGAGCTCGGTCCCGCCGAGGCTCAGCAGGGCGTCGACGAAGGCGGAGAGCGGCCCGTTGCCCTCGCCGTGCAGGCTGCGCAGCTCCCCGCGGACGTAGACGTTGACGTCGAGCGCGTCCTTCTGCCCGGCCGCCGAGGAGGTGTGCACCGAGTTCAGCTTCAACGGGGTCTCGCGGTCGAGGTACTCGGCACGGAAGACGTCCCAGATCGCCTCGGGGGTCATCTCGCCGCCGTCGGCGTCGGTGCGCTGCTGGACCACCCGGGAGAACTCGATCTGCGCCCGCCGGGGCAGGTCGAGCTTGTGCTCGGCCTTGAGCACGTAGGCCACGCCGCCCTTGCCGGACTGGCTGTTGACCCGGATGACGGCCTCGTAGGTGCGGCCGACGTCCTTGGGGTCGATCGGCAGGTAGGGCGCCTCCCAGGGCAGCTCGCGCACCGGGACCCCCTGCTCGGCCGCGCGGCGGTCGAGGTCCTCCAACCCCTTCTTGATGGCGTCCTGGTGGGAGCCGGAGAAGGCGGTGTAGACGAGGTCGCCGGCGTACGGGTGACGCGGGTGGACCGGCAGCTGGGTGCAGTACTCCACCGTACGGCGGATCTCGTCGATGTCGGAGAGGTCGACCTGGGGGTCGACGCCCTGGCTGAAGAGGTTCATGCCCAGGGTCACCAGGCAGACGTTGCCCGTGCGCTCGCCGTGGCCGAACAAGCAGCCCTCGACACGGTCGGCACCGGCCATCATGGCCAGCTCCGTGGCTGCGACGGCGGTGCCGCGGTCGTTGTGCGGGTGCAGGGAGATCACGGTGTTCGCCCGGCGGGTGAGCTGGCGGGAGAACCACTCGATCTGGTCGGCGTAGACGTTCGGGGTCGCCACCTCGACGGTGGCCGGGAGGTTGAGGATGATCTCGCGGCCGTCCTCGGGCTGCCACACGTCGGTGACCGCCTCGCAGACCTCGAGGCTGAACGGGAGCTCGGCCGAGGTGAAGATCTCCGGGCTGTACTCGTAGCCGATCACGGTCATGTCCAGGTGCGCCTCGCCGTGCTTCATCACCAGCTCGGTGCCGCGCACGGCGATGTCCTTGACCTCGTCGGTGCTGGCCTTGAACACGACCCGTCGGAAGAGCGGTGCCACGGCGTTGTAGAGGTGGATGTTGGCCCGGGGCACGCCGACCAGCGACTGGACGCTGCGCTCGATCAGGTCCTCACGCGCCTGGGTCAGCACCGAGATCGTCACGTCGTCGGGGATCCGGTCGCCCTCGATGAGCTGGCGGACGAACTGGAAGTCGGTGTCGCTGGCCGAGGGGAACCCGACCTCGATCTCCTTGTAGCCCATCTTCACGAGCAGGTCGAACATGCGCATCTTGCGCGCCGGGCTCATCGGGTCGATCAGGGCCTGGTTGCCATCACGCAGGTCCGTGGAGAGCCAGCGCGGCGCCTCGGTGATGGTGCGGCTGGGCCAGGTCCGGTCCGGCAGGTCGATCGGCGGGAAGGGGCGGTAGCGCTCGAAGGGCATGCCGCTGGGCTGCTGGGGCGGGATGGTGGTCACGGTGTCCTCGCTGGGTGCTGGTGGCTGGTGCTCTGGCTGGGAGTCGTGGTGACCGGCGCACAGGGGAGCCTCCGCAGCGAGGGGGTCCGGCGTCAGACCTCGCTGCGGCAGCGAAGGAGGAGGGACTGCAGCATCATGACGCCGCCCACCATAGCCCAGCACCCGCACCGGGGCGTCGGTCGTCCGGATTCACCCCATCGGGCGAGGCGTCGCGCGAGCCCTCGCGCGATCGGCCCCACTACCTTCCTGCCCATGCCACTGCGCCCGTCCAGACCAGTGCGGCTGGGCGTCGTCGCCGAGACCGAGCTCGTCGCCCACGGTCTCGCCGGGATGCTGCGTCCCCACAGCGGCCGGGTCTCGCTCTCGGTGCTGCGCGAGCCGGGACCCACCGCCGGTCTCGACGTCGTCCTCTGCGACCCCTTCGACGGGCGGGACGTGTCCCGCGGCCTCGAGCAGATCCCCGCCCTCGGACCGGCCAAGGTCCTGGTCTTCACCTGGTCCGACCACCCCCAACGTCGACGCCGCGCGCTGGAGGCCGGCGCCGACGGCTTCCTCACCAAGCGCGCCAGCGCCGCCGAGCTGCTGGCCACGGTCGAGGCGGTGCTGCGCGGTGACCCCGTGCCCGAGCACGGTCCGCGCGGCGAGGAGCCCCCGGCGTTCCCCGGCCTCTCCCAGCGTGAGTCAGAGGTGCTCGTCCTCATCGGTCGCGGCCTGTCGAACCAGGAGATCGCCGACCGGATCTATGTGTCGGTGAACTCGGTGAAGACCTACATCCGCCAGATCTACGCCAAGACCGGTGCCACCCGGCGCACCCAGGCCGTGGCCTGGGCGCACGACCACGGCTGGGGCGGCTGACCGACCCGAGCCGGTCCGACGGTGCGAGGGTCAGCTCCCCACCGGCACCGCCACCGCACCTCGGGCACGTGAGGGAACCGAGCCCCCGGGTACCGGTGCCTGTCGCCCAGGCATCTCGCGCACGGGCACCCGGAGGCCGGGGCGACGCTCCGCGCCCGGCGCGCCCACGGGCGCGGGCACGGGCACGGCGCTGGGGCTCCTCGGCTGCGGCGACTCGGGCAGCCAGCGGACCGGCGGCTTCGGCACGTCCCGCACGGGTCGGCCTCGTCGGCGGGCCCGAGGTGCCACCGGCCCTCGCGGCGACTCACCCACGGCGGCAGCCGCGGTCACCGCCCCTCGCGGCACGGGGACTCCCGCAGCGGCGGGCCGCAAGGCCGCCGGACCCGAAGCGACCGCTGGCACGGGGCGAGAAGGCACCGCCCGGGCAGGCCGCGACTGGACCGGCGCCGCTCGCGAGGGATCCAAGACCCGGGTGACGGCGGGTGTGGCGGGACGGATCACCGCCGTGCCGCAGCGATCGGCAGCGAGGAAGTGGACGGCCGGCCGACTGACGACCCTGACCGGGTTCCCTGCGGGGCGATCCCGGCGCCACTCCGCGAGCGCCACCGAGGTGGCGATCGCCGCCCGGCGCGTCGGGCTGGCGTACCGGACGCCGTGCGCGGTCTTGTTCCACGACGGCCGCCAGGACGGCACCAGCAGCTCGACGGCGGCCAGGTAGGTGGCCGCCGACAGCAGCATCCACCAGGCCGGCAGGCACAGCAGGAGATATCGCACCGTCCCGAAGCGCTCGCGACGTACGGCGGCGAAGAGCGAGATGCTCAGCAGAGCCAGGTTCCCGACGATCAGCAGGCCCATGCCGGCGTAGTAGAGCGGACCCGGGAACAGCGCGATGATCCGCGGGGACCCCGTCAGCATGTAGACGACGAAGATCGTCCAGAAGATCGGCGAGAGTGCCAGGGAGACAAAGGTGCCCCCGACCTGGAGGAGGAAGGCGAGGTAGCCGAGCAGCCCCATCGAGTGTGCCGCGCGGATCGGGTTGCGCATCAGGACCAAGGAGGTCTGGGCGTACCCCTTGACCCATCTGCTGCGTTGGTTGAGCGCCGCGCGGGCGGTCAGGCACGCCTCCTCGTCGGTGTGGCTGTCCATCACGGCCGTGCGCCAACCGGCAGCGGCGATCGCGCCGCCGAGCTCGGCGTCCTCGGTCACGTTCCACGGGTCCCACGCTCCGACCGAGGCGTCGGGCAACGGCATCGACGGCATCTCGTCGGGATCGAACGCGACCTCGTGGAGCACGTGCACGGGGAAGTGGTTCGAGGTCCCGCCCAGCGGTACCGGCAGACCGAGGCGGGCTAGGCCGGTCAGCACCAGGTCGAAGTGGACGGCGTACTCGTTCCCGAGCAGACGACTCGTCCAGGTCGTCGGACGAAGGTCGTAGCCCTCCTCGTCGCGGCGCACGCGCCCCTCGCCGTCGATGTCGGGCACCTCGTTGTCGAAGACCAACCGGGCCTGCAGGCAGCCCAGCGGCTCCCCGCGATCCTCCGCAGCACGGAACGTGCCGACGGCCAGACGAAGCTGGTCCGGCTCGGGTCGGTCCTCGGCGTCGTAGATGACGACGAACTCGCCAGTCGCGAACTGCAGCGCGTAGTTGCAGGCCTTCGGCTTGCCGTACGGCTCGACCGCAGGCGTCACGACGACCCGGACGTAGTCGGGCAAGGGGTAGGCGCGAGCGGCCTCCACCGTGGCCGTGTCCCGCTCCTCCAGGACCAGCAGGCACTCGAGGCGGTCCTTGGGGTAGTCCAACGCCTCCATCGCGGCGACGACCGAGGGAAGCATGTGCGCTTCGTCGTACATGGGGTGCAGCGTCGTGTAGCGCGGCAGGTCCTCGTCGGCGACGGCCGCGACCTGTGGCGCCCGGTAGCCGCGCGACGCCCAGACGAGCAGCAGCCTCAGGCCCATGAACACGGTCAGGAACAGCATCGCGGTGGCCACGGAGAGGACAGCGACGAGCCCCGGTGCGACCAGGACCGCCCCGAGGACGAGCGTGAGGACGACGACGAGGACGGTGCGCTGGGCCGCGGTGGTGGTGCGACGCGCGGTCTGGCGCACGTACGGGCGGCGGTCACTGACGGGTACGGACAGCGTCACCGGGTGCTCCCTTCTCGAGGACGAGGAAGTTGTCGGTCTGCAGGACGACCCCGAACCCGGACAACCGATGGGTGTCGTAGAGCGCGTCGTGGACCGAGTCCTCGTCGCCCGGAGTGGTCCGCATCACCACCACGTCGATGTCGTTGGCCGCGGCCGCCGGTGCGGTCAGCCCGGAGGTCCAGGCGTCCTGGCTCCCCTCGTAGACGACGCGGTCCTGGTTGGGGAACACCACCCACTCGTTGAAGATCGACTCCACCAGGACACGGCCACGGGTCTGCTCGGCCACCCACACCCCAACCTCACGCTGCTCCTCGTAGGCCCGCCACGCCTCAGCGGCCTCCACCTCGGTGACCACCGAGTCGCCTCCCCCATGCCAGGCGACCGCCAGACCGGCGGACCCGATCGCGACGACCAGGCCCGCCCCAAGGACACGTAGGCCCGGTGCACGCGGGGGCAGCTGAGCGACGAGGTACCCGGTGAACAGCGCGGCCGGCACCAGCAGCACCACGGCCATCCGCAGGTTGTAGAGGTCGCCGTCCACCTCGACGACGCGCATCGGCTGGCTCCCCGACCACAACCCGTAGACGAGAAAGGCAGAGGGCACGAGGGTCACGGCGAAGACGCTGAAGGCCGACGAGAACCTCTCGCGCGCCGCCATGAGCACCAACCCGACCAGTCCGGTGGCCAAGAAGGGCCACGAGACCACGTGCGCGGCTCCCCAGGCGTAGGTGAGCAGCGACAGGCGCCACGATCCGACCTGCTCCAGCTCCAGGCGGGCGGTGAGGTCCCGGCTGCCGTAGGTCCCGGACAGCCACCCCATCCAGTCACCGAAGATGACCTGGTTCCAGAGCAACCAGGCGACCACGGCCGCGCCCATGTAGAACCCGAACACGAGCAGCAGTCCCTGGGCCGACTGGTCCCCGCGCCAGAAACGTCGGCGCTGAGCGACGCAGGTCTGCAGCACGACGCACCACATCGCGGCGGAGAAGACCCAGGCCTCGTAACGCACCAGCACGAGCAGGGCGCACAGCCCGGCGCCGATGAAGAGCCAGGAGGTCCGTCCCTCACGCTGCCACTGCCCGACGGCGAGCACCGCCCAGACCATGCCGGCGTACATCAAGGGCTCGCCCATGGGCGTGGCCTGGAGGTACAGGACGTCCGCCGCCAGCCCGAAGACCGCGGCGCCCGCCCACCCGGCTGCCCGGCTGCCGGTGGCCAGGTGCAGCACCCGGTGCAGCCCGACGCAGGTGGCGACGTAGCAGAGCATCGAGAAGACAGAGCCGGCCAGTCCGGTCAGGTAGAGCGTGTCGTTCCATGCCAGCGTCATGATCAGCACGTGCTGCAGGGGAAGCCAGACACCGCCCAGCTGCCCCAGGCCAGTGGTCTGCCCCACCAGCACGCGCCGCCCGATGAGCAGGTGGGACAGGGAGTCCTTGTATCCCAGGACCGTGCCCTGCTGCCAGACGACGACGAACGCCAGCACCGAGGCCACGGTGGCCAGGACAGCGATCCTGGTGGCGTCGGGGTGCCAGGATCGCTCGCCGGTCGTCACGGGATGCGGTTCCACGCGGCCCCCTGGGCTCGTGCCACGCGTCCCTGCCCCCATGACGACGCTCAGACGATTCTGCTGGCTCGCACGGTCCTGCGCAGCCGCTTGAGTAAAATCCTGGTGACGAGGGGCTCACGTGAGTCGCCGCCCGTCGCCCTGCCGCCTCTCCTAGGCTCGAGGGCATGGCCTCCCTGCTCGTCGTCCACCACTCCCCCACCGGCACCGTGCGCGCAGTGACCGACGCCGTGGTCGCGGGGGCACGGCACGAGGACATCAGCGGCGTGGAGGTGGTGGTGCGGCCGGCCCTGGAGGCCAGTGCCGAGGACGTGCTGGGTGCCGACGGCTACCTGCTGGTGACCCCCGCGAACTTCGGCTACATGTCGGGGGCGCTCAAGCACTTCTTCGACTCGCTCTTCCTGCACGTCGGGGGCTCCCTCGCCGACGACGGCGCAGCCGTGGGGGGTGCCGCCGGAGGGGGTGCAGCCGGAGGAAGCGGGAGGCGCCGGCCCTTCGGCCTGGCGGTCCACGGCCGCTACGACACGACCGGCGCGGTGCGCTCGGTGCTGGCGATCACCGGCGCGCTCCCCTGGCAGCAGGCAGCCCCCGTGCTCGAGCTCCTCGGCGACCTCGACGAGGCCGCACTCGAGGAGGCCCGCGAGCTGGGCGGGACCCTGGCAGCGCTGCTGTCGGACTGACCGAGGCCGCCCGGTAGCCTCCCGACGTGCTCTCCCCCCGCCGCCTCCCGAGACCGGTCCTCGCGGCCGCGCTCGTGGTCGCGCTGGTCGCGTGCGGTGACGAGGAGCCCTCGACCAGGAGCACGGAGCCACCCGAGAAGGGCGCGTGCCGGCTGCTCACCCCCGAGGACGTCGCGCAGCCCAGCGACGGCACCCCGACCGTGCCCTGCGGCGACCGGCACACCGCGCAGACCTTCGCGGTCGGTGAGCTGCCGCCGAGCCTGCACGACCTCGACGCGGACGACCCGTCCCTCGGCGCCTGGGTGTACGGCGAGTGCAGCGGTGCCTTCACCGGCTTCCTGTCCGGCGACGAGTCCGCGGTGATGCGCAGCGTGGTGTCGTGGGTCTGGTTCCGGCCCGACGACGCGGCGTGGGAGGCCGGAGCACGGTGGTACCGCTGCGACGTGATCGGCGGCGGCGAGCAGCTGACCCCCTACCGGGCACTGCCGAAGAACGCCAAGGGCCTGCTCGAAGGGCTCCCGCCGGACCAGTGGATGGTCTGCGCCACCGGTCGGACGGTGAAGGCCGGGACGAAGGTGCCGTGCAGCGAGCCGCACACCTGGCGCGCGGTCACCACGATCAAGGTCGGCGAGGCGGGTGAGCCCTACCCCGGCGACGCCGAGGTCGCGGAGATCACCAGCGACTTCTGCTCCGACTCCGTCGGGGCCTGGCTGGGCTACCCCACGTCGTACGACTACGGGTCCACCTTCTTCGGCGAGGCCGAGTGGGAGGCCGGGAACCGCCGGTCGGTCTGCTGGGCCAAGACCCAGCAGTGAGCCGGACGCCCCGAGCGGGCTAGAACCCGAGCTTGCGCAGCTGGCGCGGGTCGCGCTGCCAGTCCTTGGCCACCTTGACGTGCAGGTCGAGGTAGACCGGCGTGCCGAGCATCGCCTCGATCTGCGCCCGGGCGGCGGTGCCCACCTGCCGCAGCCGTGCGCCCTTGCGGCCGATCATGATGCCCTTCTGGGAGTCGCGCTCGACGTAGAGGTTGGCGTGGATGTCCAGCAGCGGCTTGCCCTCCGAGCGGCCCTCGCGCAGGCCCATCTCCTCGACGACCACCGCGATGGAGTGCGGCAGCTCGTCGCGGACGCCGTCGAGAGCGGCCTCGCGGACCAGCTCGGCCACGAGGACCTCCTCGGGGCTGTCGGTGAGCTCACCGTCGGGGTAGAGCTGCGGGCCCTCGGGGAGCATCCCGACCAGCAGGTCGGCCAGCAGGCCGACCTGGTCGCCGGCCGTGGCCGAGACCGGCACGATCTCGGCCCAGTCGGTGCCGGTCTCCTGGCCCAGGGCCTGGATGGCCAGCAGGTGCTCACCGATGCGCTCGGGGGAGGCCAGGTCGGTCTTGGTGGCGACCGCGATCTTGGTGGTGCGCCGGACCTTGGCGAGCTCACCGACGATGAACCGGTCACCGGGGCCGATCTTCTCGTTGCTGGGGAAGCACACGGCGACGACGTCGACCTCGGCCCAGGTGCTGGTCACCAGGTCGTTGAGGCGCTCACCCAGCAGCGTGCGCGGGCGGTGCAGCCCGGGGGTGTCGACCAGCACCAGCTGGGCGTCGGGGCGGTGCACGATGCCGCGGACCACGGTGCGGGTGGTCTGCGGCTTGTCGCTGGTGATGGCGACCTTCGAGCCCACCAGGGCGTTGGTCAGGGTGGACTTCCCGGCATTGGGACGCCCCACGAACGAGGCGAACCCGCTGCGGTGCTCCTGCTGGTCCTGCGTGGTCTCACTCATCCCTGGGCCTCCCGTGCCTGGTCGTAGTCGGCCCAGATCTCCTCGTCGGACTTGCCGGCGGCCTTGCCCGCCCGCCAGATGGGGCCGGGGTCGACGGCCCGAGGCTGGCGCTCCTGCCCACCGCGCCAGTAGCCCATCACGTCGTACTGCTCCGAGGGCAGCCGCCGCTCGCGCATCAGGTGCTTGCGGATCGCCCGCATCTGCGCGGACTCCCCCGCCATCCAGAAGTAGCCGGGGCCCTCGGGCCACGTCAGGTCGGTGACCACCTCGGCCAGCGCGGAGACGCCGTCGCCGGGCTGGGCCAGCCACGACACCTCGACCTCGTCGGGGAGGTAGCCGGGCAGGCGCTCGGGGACCTCGGCCCACACCCGCACGGGCAGGTCGGTGCTCCCGACGATGCGGGCCATGGCGGGCATCGCGGTCAGGTCACCCACGAGCATCAGCCAGCCGGCGTCGGCCGGCGGCGAGAACGAGCCCTTGGGGTCGGTCACGGTCACGGTCTCACCGACCACGGCGTCGGGGCGCTGGGCCCACTCGGTCACCAGACCGACGTCGTGGACGACCACGTCGAGGACGAGCTCCGCGCCGTCCCAGGACCGCACGGTGTAGTAGCGGCTCTGGAACTGGCCGGGCACGACCAGCCCGACCCACTCGTCGGGCACGCCCGTGCTGGTGAAGCCACCCAGCCCCTCGCCCCCCAGCGTCAGCCGCAGCAGGTGGTCGGCGAGCCGCTCGCGGCGCAGGACGGTCGCGCTGTGCTGCTGGGCTCGGACACTCACGCGCCGAGGCTACTCACCAGGACGGGCGCAGCGGGAATCCGTCGCGACCGTCCTCGTCGGTGCGGACCGCCAGCACCTGGTGCAGCTGGATCTCGTTGCGCTCGAAGGCGAGCCTGCTGCCGGCCATGTAGAGCCCCCACACCCGGGCGGTGCCCTCCCCCACCTCGGCGACCGCGGCGTCCCAGCTCCCCACGAGGTTGCGGCACCAGTCGCGCAGCGTCAGGGCGTAGTGGTGGCGCAGGTTCTCCTCGTGCACGACCTCCAGCCCGGCGTCCTGGGCCGCGGTGATGATCGTGCCCGAGCCGGTCAGCTCACCGTCGGGGAAGACGTAGCGGTCGATGAACGCGCCGGTCTCCCTCGGCCGGTTGTCGTGCCGGGTGATGCAGTGGTTGAGCAGGCGCCCCCGGGGCCGCAGGCGGTCGCGCAGGAAGCCGAAGTACGCGGGGTACTGCTTGACCCCGATGTGCTCGGTCAGCCCGATCGAGGAGATCGCGTCGAAGTCCCCCTCCAGGACGTCGCGGTAGTCGCTGTGCCGCACCTCTGCGAGGTCGCCGAGCCCGTCGCGGTCGATGGCCTCCTTGGCGTACGACGCCTGCTCGCGGCTCAGCGTCACCCCGAGCGCCTGCACGCCGTAGTGCCGCGCGGCGTGGCGGACCATGCCGCCCCACCCGCACCCGACGTCGAGCAGACGCTGACCGGGCCGGAGGCCCAGCTTGCGGCAGACCAGGTCGAACTTCTCCGCCTGCGCCTGCTCCAAGGTGGCGTCGGCGTCGGGGTAGACCGCGCACGTGTAGGCCATCGACGGCCCGAGGACCAGCTCGTAGAAGGCGTTCGAGACGTCGTAGTGGTGCGCGATCACCTCCGCGTCGCGCGACAGGGAGTGCCGCAGCCCCTCCACGGTGCGCCGCCACCGGGGCAGGTGCTCCTGCGGCGGCGGGGGCGGCGGCTTGAGGACGCCGAGCCCGACGCCGGAGACCAGGCCGCGGACCAGCGTCAGCGCCTCCCCGGGCGAGGGCGCGCGGAAGCGCAGGTGGCTCTGCAGCAGCCGCATGGCGTCGTACGGGTCGCCGGGGTGGACCCCGTGGACCCGCAGGTCGCCGCTCACGTAGGCCCGGGCCATGCCGAGGTCGCCGGGCGCGGTGAGCAGGTAGGACAGCCCGCGCTCGGAGACCAGCTCGAGGGTGATGTCGGCGTCGGGCGGGCCCGCGCTGGAGCCGTCGTAGGCCTCGAGCCGCACGGGCAGGCCGTCGCGCAGCAGCGAGGCGACCGCCTCGCCGATGGAGAGGGTCGGGGAGGTCACTGGCGTCGCACCACCTTGTCGTAGAGGGAGGTCAGTCGGTCGTCGGGGTCGTGGACCGCGCGGACGGCGGCCAGCCCTGCGCCGTCGTAGAGCCGGTCGAAGGCCTCGCGGTCGTAGAAGGCCTCGGAGTAGAGCGACTTGTGGCCGCCGAGCGCGTGCACCTGCTCCTCGACGGCCCGGTTCGTCGGGCCCTGCGGGGCGTCCGGACCGACGTGGACGGTGCCCCAGAAGCCCACGTTGACATAGGTCCTTCCGGGCTCGAGCGGGTAGGTGGGCCAGTCGCGCCGCGCGACCAGCGGGCAGATCCACACCGGGGTCATCCCGACGTGCTCGTCGAACCAGTCGAGGAACTCCGACAGCCGCTCGACGGGCACCTCGACGTCCTGGACGACCCGCTCGCGACGCGGGCGCCCGGCACGCCGGTCGAGCCGGTCCACGATGCCCAGTCGGGTGTCGAGACCCACCAGACGGTGGTACACGTCGCTGCGCCGCCACCGGCGCGGCCAGAGCCGGCGCACCCAGGGGCGGTGCAGCCCGAGCGCTCCCGAGCACCAGAACCAGTCGGTGTCCCAGCGCCAGAGGTAGTCGAGCGTGCTGAGCTCGTCACGAGGCCGCTGCTGGAGCGAGCGGAAGAAGATCCGCTGACCGGTGTAGTCACTGGGACGGCTGGCCTCCCCCTCACGCCAGCGCGCCAGGGTGAGGTAGGCCTCGTCGGGGGCGAACACCACGCCGTCGAGCGCGTCGACGCGCTCGCCGTCGTGCTCACCGGTCTCGACGATCGCGGCGATGGTCTTGGCCAGCAGGCCGCGGTCGTCGACCCGCACGTGCTCGAGCTCGACGTGCCCCGGCGCCGGGAGCAGCTCGACCAGCAGCCGCGTGGCGTAGCCCAGCGAGCCGTAGGAGTTGGGGAAGGCGTCGAAGAGGTCGTCGCCCGGACGGACCGTGACCACGTCCCCCGCTCCGGTGAGGACGTCCATCTCCAGCACCGCCTCGTGCGGGAGGCCGTGGCGGAAGCTGGTGGACTCGATCCCGAGACCGGTCACGGCCCCACCGAGCGTGATGGTGCGCAGCTGCGGCACCACGGTGGGCACCAGCCCGTGAACGAGGGTGGCGTCGACGAGGTCCTCGTAGGTGCACATGCCCTGCACCTGGGCGGTGCGCGCGGTCGCGTCGACCTCGATGACGCCGTCCAGGCCGGACACGTCGAGGCCGGTCCCCACGGCGGCCCGCGGCCGGAAGAGGTTGGAGGTGCGCTTGGCCAGCCGCACCGGCTGGTCGGCCGGGATCGCGGCGTACGAGGCCTGCAGACGCCCGACCGCGTCCGCGTGCTGTTGCCAGGGGTCAGCAGCTGGCGCCCTCACGGGGCCGACTCTACGCCTGGGTCAGGTCGTGCGGGTCTCGGTGAGGTTGCCCCTGATGTCGCCCCGGTGAACGGGGACGCCGGCCCCCGCCAGGTCGCGCACCGCGGCCAGGTCGGCCTCGGCGACGGCGTCGGCGCCCGAGAGCACCACGGCCGCCTCCAGTCCGGTGGAGCCGGACGCGACGGCCATCGCGACGCACACGCCCAGGGCCGAGACCTGCAACGAGGGCAGGTCGACCGTGGCGGCGGCGTAGGTGCGACCGTCGGAGTCGCGGACGGCGGCGCCCTCGGCGGCGCCGGTGCGGGCCCGCGTCGCGCGGGCCAGGGTCACGAGCTTGCGGTCCTCGGCGGAGAGCGCCTCACTCATCCTCGTCCTCCTCCTCGTCGTGCTCGACCACGGTGATGAGCACGGTGTCGATCTTGTTGCGGCGCCCGGCGGCGGACTCGGCGACGAACCGCAGACCGTGCGCCTCGACCATCGACCCCGGGATGGGCACCAGGCCGAGGTGCTTGGCCATCAGGCCGCCCACCGAGTCGACGTCCTCCTCCTCGACGTCGAAGCCGAAGAGGTCCTCCAGGTCGTCGACGGGGTAGCGGGACGACACGCGGTACAGGCCCTCGGTCACCAGGTGCGCGTGCACCTCGTCGCCGTCGTACTCGTCGCTGATCTCGCCCACGATCTCCTCGAGGATGTCCTCGATGGTGATCAGGCCGGCGGTGCCGCCGTACTCGTCGACGACGATCGCGACGTGCTGGCGGCGCGCCTGCATCTCGCGCAGCAGGTCGTCGACGGGCTTGGACTCCGGCACCCAGTACGGCTCGCGCATGTGCGACTCGATGCGCTCGGTGAACTCCGCGTCGGGCTCCTCGAAGTCACGGCGCACGAGGTCCTTGAGGTAGGCCACCCCCACGACGTGGTCGAGGTTGTCCTCGATGACCGGCACCCGGCTGAAGCCCGAGCGCAGGAAGAGCGACAGGGTCTGGCGCAGGTTCTTGTGCCGCTCGACGAAGACCACGTCGCCGCGCGGCACCATGACCTCGCGGGCCGTGGTGTCGGAGAGGTCGAAGACCGAGTGGATCATCCGACGCTCCTCGCTCTCGATGAGCGAGGAGGCCTCGGCGAGGTCGACGAGCTCGCGCAGCTCGGTCTCGGTGGAGAACGGGCCGTCGCTGAAGCCGCGGCCGGGAGTGATCGCGTTGCCCAGCAGGATCAGCACCCGAGGGACCGGACCGAGCACCCGGGTGACCCAGGTCAGCGGCCCGGCGGAGAAGAGGGCGACCGACTCGGAGTGCTGACGCCCCAGGGTCCGTGGGGCCACGCCGATCACGACGAACGAGAGCACGAGCATCACGGCGACCGTCACCGTGACCGTCACCGCCCAGGACTCCAGGAAGCGCTCGCGCACCAGCAGCGTCGCGAGGACGATGGCCGTCACCTCGCAGGCCAGCCGCAGCAGCAGCGCGGTGTTGAGGTAGCGCGGGGCGTCCTCGAGCAGGTGCAGCAGCCGCTTGGAACCGGCCCGTTCCTCGGCCGCGAGCTCGCCGGCCCGCGCCTGGGAGAAGGAGCTGAGCGCGGCGTCGGCGGCGGAGAAGCCGCCGGCGAGCATGACCAGGAGGGCCACCGTCACCAGCAGCCAGACATCACCTGCGCTCATCCGAGGCTCGACCGCCAGGCAGCCAGCAGCTCGTCCTGGAGACCGAACATCTCCCGGTGCTCCTCGGGCTCGGCGTGGTCGTAGCCCAGCAGGTGCAGGATGCCGTGGACGGTCAGCAGGTCGATCTCGGCGACGGTGCCGTGGCCGGCCGTCTCACCCTGGCGCTCGGCGACCACCGGGCACAGGACGAGGTCGCCGAGGACACCCTCCTCGGGCTCCTCACCGACCAGGCCGGGCCGCAGCTCGTCCATCGGGAAGGCGAGGACGTCGGTGGGGCCCTCCTTCTCCATCCACTGCGCGTTGAGCTCGGCGATGGTCTGCTCGTCGACCGCCTTGATGCACAGCTCGGCCAGTGCGTGCACCCGCATCCGGTCCATCACGAACCGGGCGAGGGTGGAGAGCCGGCGGACGTCGACGTCGCGACCGGACTCGTCGAGGACCTCGATGCTCACGAGCGCTGCTTCCTGTGGGGACGGGCCGCCTGGGCCGGGCGGGGGTCGGCCTGCTGGGCCTGCGCGTCGAACTCGTCGTAGGCCGCCACGATGCGGCCGACCAGCTTGTGCCGGACGACGTCGGCGGAGGTGAGCCGGTGGAAGCCGATGTCCTCGACCCCGTCGAGGATGTCCTCCACGACCCGCAGGCCCGAGCGGACGCCGCCGGGCAGGTCGGTCTGGGTGACGTCACCGGTGACCACGATCTTGGAGCCGAAGCCGAGCCGGGTCAGGAACATCTTCATCTGCTCCGGCGTGGTGTTCTGCGCCTCGTCGAGGATGATGAAGGAGTCGTTGAGGGTGCGGCCGCGCATGTAGGCCAGCGGCGCCACCTCGATCGTTCCGGCGGCCATCAGCTTGGGGATGGTGTCGGGATCGATCATGTCGTGCAGCGCGTCGTAGAGCGGGCGCAGGTAGGGGTCGATCTTCTCCCCCAGGGTGCCGGGCAGGAAGCCGAGGTGCTCCCCGGCCTCGACGGCCGGACGGGTGAGGATGATCCGGTTGGCCTGCTTGGACTGCAGCGCCTGCACCGCCTTGGCCATCGCCAGGTAGGTCTTGCCGGTGCCGGCAGGCCCGATGCCGAAGGTGATGGTGTGCTCGTCGATGGAGTCGACGTAGCGCTTCTGGTTCAGCGTCTTGGGCCGGATCGAGCGCCCACGGTTGGAGAGGATGTTGAGGCTCAGCACGTCGGCCGGTCGCTCGGTGGTCTCGGCCCGGAGCATCCCGAGCACCCGGTCGACGGTCTCTCCGGTCACCGACTGGCCGGTGCGCAGGATCGTGACGAGCTCGTCGAGCAGCCGCTCGGCCAGCGCCAGCTCGGAGGGCTCCCCGACCAGGGTGATCCGGTTGCCGCGGACGTGCAGGTCGGCCTCGAGGGCCTCCTCGAGACGGGCGAGGTGCTCGTCACCGGGGCCGAGCAGGCTGACCATGTCGATGCTGGTGGGGACCACCACGGTGTGGCGGGTCTGGTGCGCGTCAGTCATGGATGCCCGGGTGGGCCCTCTCTCTTGCGGGTCTCGTGCAGCCCTTCCACTCTACGGCGTGCGGCGCAGCGCTCCCAGCGGGTAAGCCGGTGGGCGCACGGGGGCGGCGTACCGTGACAGGCGTGCCCGGTCCCGACGCCCTCCCCCGCGACTGGGACGACGAGGACCCGGACCCCGACGACGAGTCGTTGCCGCCGTACTGGTTCCCCGGGCAGGCGCTGCCGCCGGACGCCCGCCGGCTCGGCCTGACCCACCACACGGCGGAGGGGGCCCTGCTGGACTTCGGCGGGCGCCTGGACCCCGCCAAGCCGCTGCACCGGTGGACGGCGTGGTTCCTGCTGGTCGTCTTCGGCCTGCCCGTGCTCTTCGCCGTCCTGCGGGTCGTGCTCTACCTCTGAGGCGCCCGGCTCAGAACCGGCTGGTCGGTGCCCCCGCGGCGTAGGCCACCGACAGCGTGCCCAGGCACATCTCGTCGGTGGACCCCTCGCCCCACAGGACGTACTTCTCCTGCTGGCCCTCGAACGCCGGCAGCTTGTCGCGCAGCCACTGCTCGTGGCGGCAGGTGACCGTGAGGGTGTCGCCGGGCTGCAGGGTCAACGGCTCCACGGGCTGGGCGCCCTGGTCGTCGAAGTCCCACAGGTCGATGTCGAGCAGGGTCCGCTCCTGAGGGGTCCCCTGGTTGGCCACGACGGAGATCTCCCGGCCCAGCAGGTGCATGTGGCCGCCCACGCCCAGGACCGTCATCTCCTCGCTGACCCGGCGGGTGCACGTGGTGGTCTCCGAGGGTTCCTCCAGCTCGCCGCAGAGCAGGTGCAGCGCGTCGGCGGTCAGCGACGCGCCGCCGAAGCGCTGGCGCAGGTCGACCATGGCCGCGTCGCGGTCGCACAGCGGGCCCTCCGAGCGCGCGTCCCGGCAGGGCAGCTCGACGGGGGCCGGCATGAGGTAGGTGTGCAGGGACTGGAGGTCGGTGGCACCGGGCATCCACCGCAGCTGGGTCGCCGAGCGGTCCGGCGCAGCGCCCTTGAGCAGGTTGTAGTGCACCTGCATCACGACCCGGCTGCCGGCCTCGAGCCGGGTGCCGTAGCCGTCGCTGGTCGCCCGCTCGTCACCTCCCGGCGCCCAGGCGGCCAACCAGTTGGCGTCGGTGAGCCGGGAGAAGTCGCCCTCCAGCCCGCTGCCGCCGAAGCAGGTCCACCCGGGGTCCACGGTCCGCTCGTCGAGCTCCTCCGCCGCCGCGACCTGGTCGGCGTCGACCTTGAAGAGGATGACGTGGTGCACGACGTCGGGGTTGCCGGGGAGCACCTGGCTCCCGGTGAGCCAGACGTCCTCCTCCAGCTCGGGGTCGAGCAGGAAGCAGCGGTAGTCGTCGGTGCCGACCCCGGTCGGTGCGCTCGGGGTGTAGTCGGTGTCCATCTCCAGCGTCATCCGCCGCTCGCCACGGCGCAGGGGCACCTGCTTGCCGGGCGGCACCGCGGCCAGCTGCTGGGCGGCGACCTCGGGGGGCGCGGGCGGCTCGAGGACGTCCGCGGCCACGCCGGTACGACGGTCGTCGCCGCGCTGCGTGAGCGCCACCGCGACGGTGCCGACCACGGCCAGCACGGCCACCACGAGGACGGCGACGAGGCGCCGGCTCCTCCCCGGGGCGCTCATCCCGGGGTCCCTCATCCCGGGGGCCACGTCAGGTCGCGGCCGGCCAGCACGTGCAGGTGGGTGTGGAACACGGTCTGCCCGGCCTTCTCGCCGGTGTTGAACACCAGGCGGTAGCCGTCCTCGTGGCCCTCGGCGGTGGCGACCGCGTGGCCGGCGTCGATGAGCTCGGCCATCGCCACCGGGTCGCCCACGGCCAGCTCACCGGCGTTCGCGAAGTGTGCCTTGGGCACCACCAGCACGTGGGTCGGTGCCTGCGGGTTGATGTCGCGGAACGCGACGGTGCGCTCGGTGACGTGCACGACCTCGGCCGGCACCTCGTCGGCCACGATCTTGCAGAACAAGCAGTCGGACATGGGTCTCCCTTCCCCACCGTCGATCATCGCACGGGCGACACACGACGGAACCTGGAACGCGGATCGAGCGTCACAAGGGCATCATGGACACCATGCGCACCACTCCTCGCCCCGTCCGCACCCTGGCCGCCCTGGCCGTCGGGGTCCTGCTGACCACCTCCGCCTGCGGCGGTGACGACGCCGCGACCGACCCGGTCGCCGCGGACCGCTCGGAGTCGCCCGCGGCCACGTCGTCGCCCTCGGACCCGGCCGTCACCGACGTACCCACGCAGGAGCCGGCGCAGGCGGGTGCGGTGCCGGTCTACTACGTGGGCGAGTCCGGCTCGGGGCCGCGGCTGTTCCGGGAGTTCCGCAAGGTCAGCGGCGAGCCCGCGCTGGGCGCGGCCGAGATGGCCGCCTCGGGGGAGCCCGCCGACCCCGACTACCGGTCGGCCTTCCCCGGCGGCGGCGGGTTCTCCTCCGTCGAGCACGGCGACGGCCTGATCACCGTCACGCTCTCCGACGAGGCCTGGGTCGAGCGCGCGGCGGGGATGTCCGGGGCCGACGCAGAGCTGGCCGTGCAGTCCCTCGTCTACACCGTCCAGGGCGCGCTGCAGTCACGCGACCCGGTGACGGTGACCTCGCCCGGAGGGTCCACCACCCTCTTCGGGGTCGAGACCGCCGACGGGGTGGCGAACGCCGACCAGCTCGACGTGCTCAACCTCGTCAACATCACCTCGCCCGAGCAGGGCGCCGAGGTCCCCGGCACCTTCACCGCCAGCGGTGTGGCCTCCTCGTTCGAGGCCACCGTCCCGTGGGAGGTCCGCGACTCCTCCGACGCCGTCGTGGCCCGGGGCTTCGCGACCGCGGAGGGCTGGATGGACGCGCTCTACCCCTGGCAGACCGAGGTGGACGTCTCGGACCTGGCGCCGGGCACCTACACCTTCATCGCCATGACCGACGACCCCTCCGGCGGCGAGGGCAACCCGCCGATGTTCGACACCAAGGAGATCACCGTCGGCTGAGGACGGGCGGCGGACCGGCGGAGGACCTCAGCCCCACCGGGGCGTGCGCGACAGCAACGCGGCCACGGCGGCCACGCCGGCCGTCGACGTGCGCAGCACCTCGGCCCCCAGGCGCACGCTGACGGCGCCCGCTGCGGTCAGGGCCGCCAGCTCCTCGGGGGCGACCCCGCCCTCGGGACCGACCACGACGAGCACCGAGCCCGCCGGCGGCACCTCGAGCCCGGCCAGCGACGCCGTCGCCTCCTCGTGGAGCACGACGGCCAGGTGGGCAGCGGCGACGAGGTCGACGACCCGGTCGGTGCTCGCCAACGGATCCACCTGCGGGTGCCAGGTGCGGCGCGCCTGCTTGGCGGCCTCCCGGGCCGTGGCGCGCCACTTGGAGAGCCCCTTCTCCGCCCGCTCGCCCTTCCAGACCGCCACCGAGCGGGAGGCGGCCCACGGGACGATCCGCGCCGCCCCCACCTCGGTGAGGACCTCCACGGCGAGCTCCCCGCGGTCGCCCTTGGGCAGCGCCTGGACCACGGTGACCGCCGGAGCGGGCTCCGGGTCGGACGCGGTCTCGCGCACCGCGACGTCGAGGCGCCGCTTGCCGGTCGAGGCGACCTCGCCCACGGCCGAGCGACCGAGGCCGTCGGTCAGCACGAGGCTCTCGCCGACGCGCAGGCGTCGTACGGCGACGGCGTGGTGCGCCTCGTCGCCCTCGACGACCACCGTGGCGCCGACGCCCACGCCCTCCAGGGAGGGCACCAGGTGGACCGGGAGGGACATCGTGGACCTGCTTCGGCGGTGGGGATCAGTGGTTGAACGCGTCGCGCAGGCGCCCGAAGACCGACTTGGCGCCCGGCTTGACCGACCCCTCGGGCGACTCCTCGCCACGCAGCGCCGCCAGCTCGTGGAGCAGCTCCTCCTGCCGGGCGTCGAGCCGGGTCGGCGTCTCCACGGCGATGGTGACGACCAGGTCGCCGCGACCACCGCGCAGACCGGGGACCCCGCGCCCGCGCAGCACCTGCTCGGTGCCGGACTGGGTGCCGGGACGGATGTCGAGCTCGAAGGAGGTCTCGAGGTCGGTGACCTGCTCGGAGCCCTCGACCACGTCGGCCTCCAGCGTGGGCATCTCGATCGTGGTGCCCAGGGCCGCGGCCGTCATCGGCACCGTCACGGTGCAGTGCAGGTCGTCGCCCTGACGCTTGAAGACCGGGTGGGCGGCGACGTGGATCTCGACGTACAGGTCTCCGGCGGGGCCGCCGCCGGGGCCGACCTCGCCCTGCTCGGCGAGCTGGACCCGGGTGCCGGTGTCGACGCCGGCCGGGATCTTGACGGTCAGCGAGCGACGCGAGCGGACCCGGCCGTCACCGGAGCACTCCCGGCAGGGGTCGGGGATGACGCTGCCGAAGCCGCGGCAGGCGGCGCAGGGACGCAGCGTGCGGATCTCACCGAGGAACGAGCGCTGCACGTGGGCGACCTCGCCCTGGCCGCGGCAGGTCTCGCACGGCACGGCGTGCGAGCCGGGGGCCGCGCCCTCGCCGGCACACGCCGAGCAGGTCACGGCCGTGTCGACCTTGATCTCCCGGGAGACCCCGAAGGCCGCCTCGGCGAGCTCGATCTCCAGCCGGATCAGCGCGTCCTGCCCGCGGCGTACGCGCGGACGCGGACCACGGCCCGTGCCAGTGCCCTGACCACCGCCTCCGAAGAAGGCGTCCATGATGTCGGTGAAGGAAAACCCGGCGCCCTGGCCGAAACCACCCGCCCCACCGCCGAACGGGTCGCCGCCGCGGTCGTAGGCGGCGCGCTTCTGCGGGTCGCTGAGCACCTCGTAGGCCCGTGAGACCTCGCCGAACCTCTCCTGCGCGGCGGGGTCGGGGTTGACGTCGGGGTGGTACTGGCGCGCCAGCCTGCGATAGGCCTTCTTCAGCTCGGCGTCGTCGGCGTCACGGGAGACCCCGAGGATCTCGTAGAGGTCCTGGCTCACTGCTGGTTGCTTCCTACTCGTCTGCTGTGGGTGGTCTGCGGGTGGGGACGGGCCGTTCAGGCCTCGTCGAGGATGCGGGTGACGTAGCGGGCGACGGCACGTACCGCGGCCATCGTCCCGGGGTAGTCCATGCGCGTGGGGCCGACGATCCCCAGCGCGGCCAGCGACTGGTCCTCCGGCCCGTAGCCGGTGGAGACCACGCTGGTCGAGGCGAGCTCCTCGTAGGGGCCCTCCGCGCCGATGCGCACGGTGACCATGCCGCTGGAGCCCGCCTCCCCGAGCAGCTTGAGCAGCACGACGTGCTCCTCGAGCGCCTCGAGCAGGGGCCGGACGGCGGAGTCGAAGCTGTCGCCGTAGCGCGCGAGGTTGGCCGCACCGCCCACGGCCACCCGGTGGTCGGAGCGGTGGTCGCTCATCGCCTCGCACAGCGCCTCGACGACCGCCCCGGTGGCCTCGGCGCCCGGCTGTGCGGCGGCGGCGGGGTCGACCGGCACGATCCCCCGCAGGCCGGCGACCGCGTCGGCGATGCGCTGACCGGTCGCGACCAGCAGCAGCCGGCTGCGCAGACCGGCGAGGTCGTCGTCGGCGAGCGGGGCGGCGAGCTCGACCAGGCGCTGCTCCACCCGGCCGGTGCTGAGGATGAGGACCACCAGCAGCCGCTCCGGGGCCAGTGCCACCAGCTCGACGTGCCGCACGGTGGAGGAGGAGAGCGTGGGGTACTGCACGACCGCGACCTGTCGGGTCAGCTGGGACAGTAGGCGCACGGAGCGCTGCACCACGTCGTCGAGGTCGACCGCACCGTCGAGGAAGCTGGAGATCGCCCGCTTCTCCGCCGAGGACAGCGGCTTGACCGTGGTCAGCCGGTCGACGAAGAGGCGGTAGCCCTTGTCGGTGGGGACGCGACCCGCGCTGGTGTGGGGCTGGGTGATGTACCCCTCCTCCTCCAGCACCGCCATGTCGTTGCGGACGGTCGCCGGGGAGACCCCCAGCCCGTGCCGCTCGACCAGCGCCTTGGAGCCCACCGGCTCCTCGGTCGAGACGTAGTCCTCGACGATCGCGCGGAGCACGGCGAGTCGACGGTCCTCCTGCACGCTCCACCTCCGGGTCGACGCTGGTGACGGCTGACTGCCGCTGGATCCTCCTGGCACTCGATCTCAGCGAGTGCCAACTCTACTAGCCCGGGGTGACCCCTCCCGGCAGCGGCGACCCGTGCGGTTCCTAGGGTGGGGGTCATGAGCCTCTCCCCCACCGTGCCGACCGAGGTCGCAGACCGGGTCTGGGTCGCGCGGCACGCGTGGTTCGACGTCAACGTCACCTACGTCGCCGGGGAGCGGGGACTCGTGGTCGTCGACACCCACGCCTCGACCCGGATGGGTCGCGAGGTCGTGGAGACCGCACGCTCGCTCGGCGCCGGCGCGGTCGTGGGCGTCGTGACGACCCACGCCCACCACGACCACGTGCTCGGCACCGCCGCCGTGCGCGACGCCTACGGCGAGGTGCCCGTGCACGCGCACGAGGCGTGCGTGGAGGAGCTGGAGGCCTGGGCGGCCGACCGTCCGGCGTACGCCGGGGAGGAGGCCGAGCCGGGCGAGGTCGACGCCAGCCCGGTCGTGCTGCCCGACCACCCGTTCTCCTCCGCGGCGGTGCTGGACCTCGGCGACCGTGTCCTGGAGCTGGTGCACCCCGGTCGTGGGCACACCTCCGGCGACCTGGTCGTCCGGATCGCCGACGCGGACGTGCTGCTCGCCGGCGACCTGGTCGAGGAGTCCGCGCCGCCCGCCTACGGCCCCGACAGCTTCCCCATGGAGTGGCCGCTCGCCCTGGACGTGTGCCTGCAGCTGTGCACCGACCGCACCGTCGTGGTGCCCGGTCACGGCGCCCCGGTCGACCGGGCCTTCGTGAGGGACCAGCGTGCCGACATCGGGGTGGTCGCCGAGACCATCCGCGACCTCGCGGGGCGCGGGATCCGCGTCGAGCAGGCGCTCGAGGTGGGCGAGTGGCCGCTGGACCGGTCGGTCCTGGGCCACGCCGTGACCCGGGGCTACCAGCACCTCCCGGCCTCCCAGAAGCGGCTGCCGCTGCTGTAGGACCGCTCGCCCGGGTGAGGTCGGCTCCCCCGGCCGGACCTAGCGTCGAGGACATGTCCGAGCACGAGACCGAGAAGAGCACCGGCGTCCCCGACGAGCAGCTCCCGCCCGACCTGGTGCCGGGCGAGGACAACCCCTTGGCCGAGGGCCTGCCCGACGGCGAGGGCGAGGGCCTGCTGGAGGAGGGCAAGGACGCCGAGGAGATGGCCGACCGGCGGGAGAAGGCCAGCGGGCCCGCCGAGGAGACCGAGTAGGGCGAGCAGGGCGAGCAGGACGGGCCCGACGGCGCGCCTGGCGCGTCGGCACCGCGCGGCTTCCTAGCCTGTCCCGGTGAGCGACCGCTACGGATCCGACGTCCTCTCCACCGACTGGCGCGCCCCGAAGCGCGGCCGGGCCACCGAGGCACCCGCCACCCTGGGCGAGGTGGTCGAGGAGGTCACCGCCGACTTCTGCGGCGAGATCGTGGCGGTGGACCGCGACCTCGACGTGCTGACGCTCGAGGACCGTCGAGGTCGGCGACGCACCTTCCCCCTCGGCCCCGGGTTCCTGCTGGACGGCAAGCCGGTGATCCTCACGGCGCCCGTCACCCGCCAGGGGCCCGCGAAGCCCACCCGCACGGCCTCCGGCTCGGTCGCGGTGGACACCACGGCGCGGGTCGCCCGTGCCAGCCGGATCTTCGTCGAGGGTCGCCACGACGCCGAGCTGGTGGAGAAGGTGTGGGGCGACGACCTGCGTGTCGAGGGAGTGGCCGTCGAGTACCTCGGCGGCGTCGACGACCTCGCCGACCACCTGCGCGACTTCCGCCCGGGCCCGGGCCGCCGGGTCGGCGTCCTGGTCGACCACCTCGTGGCGGGCTCCAAGGAGAGCCGCATCGCCCAGGGCATCGCCCGCTCGCCGATCGGCAAGCACGTGCTGATCGTGGGCCACCCGTTCGTCGACGTCTGGCAGGCCGTCAAGCCGGACCGGCTGGGGCTCCAGGCGTGGCCGACCATCCCCCGCAGCATCGAGTGGAAGAAGGGCGTGTGCCAGCACCTCGGCTGGCCGCACCGCGACCAGGCCGACATCGCCCGGGCGTGGAAGCAGGTGCTGGGCCGGGTCAGCTCCTTCAACGACCTCGAGCCGGCCCTGCTGGGTAGGGTCGAGGAGCTGATCGACTTCGTCACGACCGACCAGGGGGACCGATGAGCCAGGTGCCGCCGCAGGGACCACCCCCGACGCCCGGCCCGATGCCCGGCCCGGGGGGCTGGGGTTGCCCGCCGATGTCCCCCGGGGAGGAGAAGACCTGGGGCGCGGCCGCCCACTGGTCGGCCTTCGTGGGCGCCTTCGTCGCCCTGGCCTTCCTCGGCCCGCTGCTGGTGCTGCTGCTCAAGGGCAACGAGTCGCCCTACGTGCGCCGCCAGGCGGTGGAGTCGCTGAACTTCCAGGTCTCGATGCTGATCTACGCCGTCGTCTCCGGCGTCCTGGTCCTCGTGCTCGTGGGTCTGCTGCTGCTCGTCCTCGTCGGCGTGCTGTGGGTGGTCTTCACCCTCATCGGCACCATCCGCTCGGCCAACGGCGAGGAGTACCGCTACCCGCTCACCCTGCGCCTGGTCAGCTGACCTGGCTCAGGACAACAGCTCCCGGACCACCGCGTCGGCGAGCAGCCGGGCGGCGTCGGTGAGGACCAGCCGGTCCCCCACCTGCCGCAGCAGCCCTCGCTCGACCAGGGCCGGGAGGGCGGCCAGGCCGTCGCCGTCGAGCACGTCACACGGCAGCCCCTCGCGCAGCCGCAGCTCCAGCAGCACGCGCTCGACCCGCCGGTCCTCGGCCGAGAGCACCTCCCGGGCCAGCGCCGGGCTGCGGCCCGCGGCCAGCCGCTCGGCGTACGCCGCGGGGTGCTTGACGTTCCACCAGCGCACGCCGCCGACGTGGCTGTGGGCGCCCGGGCCCACACCCCACCAGTCGGCGCCGGTCCAGTAGAGCAGGTTGTGCCGGCACCGGGTCGCGGGACCGGTGGACCAGTTGGAGACCTCGTACCACTCCAGCCCGACGGCCCGGAACCGCTCGTCGGCGAGCTCGTACTTGTCGGCGAGGTCGTCCTCGTCGGGGGCCGGCAGCTCGCCGCGGCGCACGCGGCGGGCCAGCGCCGTGCCGTCCTCGACGATCAGGGAGTAGGCCGACACGTGGTCGGGCCCGCAGGCCAGCGCCGCCTCGATCGAGGTCTCCCAGTCGGCCAGCGACTCCCCCGGCGTGCCGTAGATCAGGTCGAGGGAGACCTGCTCGAAGCCGGCCTCCCGCGCCCAGGTCACCGCCTGCGGCACCCGCAGCGGGTCGTGGGTGCGGTCGAGGACCGCCAGGACGTGCGAGACCTGGGACTGCATGCCGAAGGAGATCCGGGTGAAGCCGGCCTCGCGGAGCCGCGCCAGCCCCTCCGGGGTCACCGAGTCGGGGTTCGCCTCGGTGGTCACCTCCACGTCCGGTTCCAGCCCGAGCTCCTCGCGCGCCGCCTCGAGCACCGAGGCGAGGTCCTCGGGCGGCAGCAGGGTCGGGGTGCCCCCGCCGAGGAACACCGTGTCGACGCGCACGTCTCGCTCGCCGAGCACCCCGCGGATGCGGCGGATCTCGGCGACGGCCGCGTCGGCGTACGTCGCCCGGGAGGCACCGGGCACGGTGGCCGGCCCGAGCTCCTCGGCGGTGTAGGTGTTGAAGTCGCAGTAGCCGCAGCGCACCGCGCAGAACGGGACGTGCACGTAGAGCCCGAAGGGGCGCTGACCTATGCCCGCCAGCGCCTCGGGCGGGAGCGAGCCGTCCGCGGGGGCCGGGTCACCGTCGGGCAGGGAGGAGGGCATGGACCCCATCCTCCCCCGCGCCCCGGACGCGACGACGCCCCGGTCCGCAGCGGCGGCTGCGGACCGGGGCGTCGGGCGGACTCAGCCGTAGAAGCTGTCGATCAGGTCCTTGTTGTTGCCCTCGACGACCGCGCGCTTGACCTTCATCGAGGGGGTCAGCTCACCGGACTCGATGGTCAGGTCGTGGTCGAGGATCTCCCACTTCTTGATCGTCTCCCAGCGGTTCAGCTTGGCGTTGAGCTGCTCGACGTAGCCGGCCACCATGTCCTTGACCGGCTGGGACTGGACGATCTCGGTGTAGGACTTGCCAGACATGCCGTTCTCCTCGGCCCAGCCCGCCATCGCGTCGGGGTCGAGGGTCACCAGCGCGACGACGAAGTTGCGCTCGGCCCCGAAGACCATGAACTGGCTGGCGTAGGGGCACAGCGCCTTGAACTTCGACTCGATCGCCGGGGGCGCGACGTACTTGCCGCCGGAGGTCTTGAACAGCTCCTTGATGCGGCCGGTGATGGTGAGGAAGCCGTCGGCGTCGATCTCGCCCTTGTCACCGGTGCGCAGCCAGCCGTCCTCGGTGAGCGTCTCGGCGGTCTTGTCGGGCAGGTTGTGGTAGCCGGCCATGATGTGCGGGCCGCGCAGCTGGACCTCACCGCCCTCGCCGATGCGGACCTCGGACCCGGGGAAGGCCTGGCCGACCGTGCCCATCTTGTACTCGTCGGGGTGGTTCACGGTGGCGCCGGCGGAGTTCTCGGTCATGCCGTAGCCCTCGAGGATGAGGATGCCCGCGGCGTGGAACCACTCGGCGATCTCGGCGTTGAGCGCAGCCGAGCCGGAGATGAAGAACTTCACCCGGCCACCGAAGCGCTCACGGACCTTGGAGAAGACCAGCTTGTCGAACAGGCCGTGCTGGATCTTGAGCCCGAGCGGGATGCTCTTGCCCTCGCGCTTGCGCTTGTCGACCTCGATGCCGACCTTGAAGGCCTGCTGGAAGATCTTCTCCTTGGCGCCGCCTTCGGAGGCGGTCATCGTCACGATGCGCGCGTGGGCCTTCTCGAAGATGCGCGGCGCGGCACCCATGAAGGTCGGCTTCACGACGCCCAGGTTGTCCACGATCTTCTCGACCCGACCGTCGATGGCGGTCGCGAAGCCACAGGCCAGCTGGGTGGAGAGCAGCACCTTGCCGAAGGAGTGGGCCATCGGCAGCCACAGGAACTGCAGGTCGTCCTCGTGCAGGATGTTCTGCGACTTGATCGCGGCACCCTCGTAGACCCACCCACGGTGCAGCAGCCGCACGCCCTTCGGCTTGCCGGTGGTGCCGGAGGTGTAGATCAAGGTGGCGAGCGCGTCGGGAGCGATCGACGTGGCGGTCTCCTCGATCACACCGGGGTGCTCGGCGAGGTAGGCCTCCCCGAGCTTCTCGAGGTCGTCGAGCCCGATCAGCCAGTCACCGTCGGTGGTGCCGTCGAAGACGACGACCTTCTTGACGGTGGGGATCTGGGACTTCTCCTCGGTCAGCTTGGCGACCTGCTCGTCGTCCTCGGCGAAGACCACCTGGCACTCGGCGTCACCGACGATGTAGGCGGTGTCCTCGGCGTTGGTCGTCGGGTAGACCGTGGTGGTCGCACCCCCGGCGCACATGACCGCCAGGTCGGCGAGGATCCACTCGTAGCGGGTGCCGGAGGCGATGCCGACGCGCTGCTCGCTGGTCAGGCCGAGCGAGAGCAGGCCCGCGGCCAGCCGGCTGACCCGCTCGCCCGCCTGCTTCCAGGTGACCGACTCCCAGGCCTCCCCCACGGGGAAGCGGAAGGCCTCGGCCTGCGGTGAGGTCTCGACGCGGTCCAGGAAGAGGACCGCGACGTTCTGGGCGAGGTTGTCGACGAAGCTGGCGTCTCTGTTGGCGGGCATGTCGCTCCTGTACGAGAGTGCGGCGGGACTCCCGGCGCCCCCTCCGGCGTCGGGTGTGGCTCGTAACCTATGTCACTTTGCCTACTCGCGCGTAGCAACCCACGCAGCAAGATGCACCGGCCGACGCCGGATCACCGACCGGCCAGGTAGGACTCGGCCTTCTCCCGCGCCCGCGGCACCAGGTCCGGCACCTCCAGCAGCCGCGGCAGCAGCGCGTGGTCGGTGTGCAGCGCCCGGAACATCGTGCTCACCGTGACACCGTGCCCCGGGCGGTGCACCACGGTGAGCTCGTCACCGGCTCGCACCGACCCCTCGCCGAGCACCCGGAGGTACGGGCCGGGCCGGGCGAGCTGCGCGAAGCGTCGTACCCAGGCGGTGCTGTCGTAGCCGGTGCGGCCCATCCAGACCTTGAAGTCGTTGCACGGGGTGCGCACCGAGCGGACCTCGAGGAGCACCTCCCCGACCTGCCAGCGCTCGCCGATCTCGGCCTCGTTGACGTCGATGCCCGACGTCGTGAGGTTCTCCCCGAACTGGCCGTCCGGGATCGGCTGGCCGAGCTCGCCCTCCCAGTGGTCGAGGTCCTCGCGGGCGAAGACGTAGACCGCCTGGTCGGGACCGCCGTGGTGCCTGGTGTCGGAGACCTCGTCCCCGTCCAGGCCCAGCCGTCCCACCCGGACGGCCCCGCTGACCGTGGTCTTGTCGATGGAGGTGCGACCGATGCCGGCCCAGGCCGCCTCGCGGGGCCGGCCGACGTTGACGGAGAGGATGTGCGCCACGCGCACATCCTCTCCCAGGGGTCACGGCAGCTGGACGTAGCCGTGCCGCATCTTCCACATGAAGTACTTCTCGAAGCCCAGCTTCATCAGGTGCGCCTGCGGCCCCGGGATCAGGACCCCGTGCTTGCGCGGGGGCAGCATCTTGTCCGCCAGGATGACCACGCCGTTGTTGCCGGCGTCCATCACGCAGATCGCCTTGATGTCGCCGAAGGCCTGCTCGTGCTCGGGCACCTCGCCCCGCACCTGGGCGGCGATGTTCTTGGCGGCCGTGTGCGCCATCTGCTCGGTCGGGAACCCGGTCTTGGGGATGCCCACCGGGGTGGGCGTCTGCCACGGCACGTCCACGGCGGCGGCGATGCCCACGGCGTACACGTCGTCGTACTTCTCGGTCTGGTAGGTGTCGCGGACCCGGACGTAGCCCTTGTCGTCGGTCAGGCCGCTGGCCAGCAGGAACTCCTGGCCCAGGAACGGCGGCACGACCATGGAGTACGCCGAGGGCAGCTCGGTGCCGTCGGCCAGCACGATCGCGTCCTCGGCGACGTGGTCGATACCGGCGTCGAGGTGGGCGGTGATGCCCTCCTTCTTCAAGAACATCTTCAGCAGCTGCTCGCCGTGCGGGAGCCCGCCGATGCCGAAGTGGCCCAGGAACGGCTCGCTGGTGACGTAGCTGAGCCTCACGTCCTTGTGCAGCCCCGCCTTGCGCAGCTGGTAGGAGGTGTTGAACAGGAACTCGTAGGCCGCGCCGAAGCACCCGGCCCCCTGGGTGGCGGCGATGACGATGTCACCGGGGTCCTCCAGGTAGCGCTGCCAGGCGGTGCCCGCGTGCTCGGCGTCGGAGAGCGTGGTGATGGTGACCGCGTTCTCGCGGTAGCCGGGGACCACGTCGTCGTTGTTGCGGTAGCCGGTGGCGATGACGAGGTAGTCGTAGTCGAGCGTGCGGCCGTCCGCCAGCGTCACCTGCTTGCCGTCGGCGTCGATCCCCGTCGCGGCCACGTGCTCGAAGTCCACCCCGTGGCTCTCGAACGTGGGGGCGATCGGGAAGGTGAGGTCGCCACGGTCGCGCTTGCCGAACGGCAGCCAGATCAGGCTGGGGTTGAACAGGAACTGGTCGTCCTTGGAGACCACCGTGACGTCGACGTCCCCCTCCAGCTCGTGCTTGACGGCCAGGGCGGCCGTGAGACCGCCGAAGTTGCCGCCCAGTACCAGGACCTTCTTGCGCATGACCCGCTCCCTCTGACTGCTCCGGGTGTCCGCGGTCGCTCCGCGGCCCACCTCCACCCTCCGCCGGGGACCCCCCGGAGGGATGGGGCGAAGGTCCCGGACCGCGGGGACCCTGGGCAGGTGCCGAGTGCCGCTAGACCCGGCGGGAGACCGCCACGGCCCCGACGCCGGCCAGCGAGGTGAGCAGCAGGACCGCCACGAACGCCTCCCGGTCCGCGGCCGTCCCCACGCTGGTGAAGACCAGCCCGGCCAGCGCCACGGCGGAAGCCGCCCCGACGGCGTCGGCCAGGGTGACGGCCGCCGAGGCCGAGCCCCGCTCCCGCGCGTCGCTGCGGGCCAGGACGGCACGCGTGATGCGGGGGTACATCAGCCCCATGCCCGCAGCCGCCGCGAGCCAGCCGAGCACCACGAGCGCGCCGGGCAGGTCCAGCACAGCCACCACCAGGATCACCAGCACCCCGGCGGCCAGCCCCAGCGCTCCCGCGCGGAGGGCGGCCTCGTCGCTGAGCCGCGCACCGAGGCGCGCCTGCACCTGGGAGGCGCCGGCCCACCCCAGGGTCGCCGCGGTGAGGACCAGGCCGCTGGTGGCCAGCCCGGCGTCGTACTGCTCCTGGAGGAGGTAGGGCAGGTAGGCCTCGGTGGCGAAGAAGGTCGCGCCCACCGCCCCCCGCAGCGCGACCACCGCCGGGAGCCCGGGCGCGGCGCGGAGGGTGCCCCGGGGCAGCAGCGGACGCAGCGACCACAGCGCGAGCCCCAGCGCGAGCACGCTGAGTGGCCAGGCGGTCCCGCGCGGCAGGCCGGCGAGGGCGTTGAGGGCCAGCAGCCCCGCGGCGACCGCCGCGGCCAGGCCCACCCGTCGCAGCCCTCCCCGGGCCGCCGGTGCGGGCGCCGGCGGCTCGACCTGGGCCAGCGAGGGCACGAGCAGTGCGAGGGCGAGACCCGTCAGCACCAGGACGCCGAGGAAGACCCAGCGCCAGCCGACCGTGTCGGCGACGAGGCCGGAGGCGAAGGGCCCGACCAGGCCGGGGAGCACCCAGGCGGCCGCGAACGCCCCGAGGATCCGGGGACGGTCGACGTCGTCGTACACCTGCGCGACCAGGACGTAGAGCGCGACCGTCAGCCCTCCCCCGCCGAGTCCCTGCAGCACCCGTCCGGCCACCAGGACCGGCATCGTCGGGGCCAGTCCCGCGGCGAGCAGGCCCAGGCCGAACAGCGCCACGGCGGCCAGCAGCGGACGGACGGCGCCGCGGCGGTCGGCCCACAGGCCGACGACGACCATGCCCACCAGGCTGGCGGCGAGCGCGGCGGAGAACGCGGCGGCGAACCAGGCCCGGCCGTCGAGCTCGGCGCTCACGGTGGGCATGACGGTGGCGACGGCCAACGCCTCGAACGCCGCGAGGAAGACCAGGGCGAAGGACCCGATCGTCGCGCCGCGGTAGCCACCGGCGAGCAGGCTGCGAGTGCCGTCGGTGGTCGTCACGACTGCACCGCCTTGAGCACCGTGAGCATCCGCGTGACGTACGCCGGGTCCGACCCGTCCGAGCGGACCGCCCGGAAGGCGTTGAGCACCAGCCGCACCACCGCCCACGCGCGCGCCCGGTCCTCGTCCAGCCCGGCGGCGTCGACGACGGTCTCGAACCGGACTCGCACGGTGCGACGCAGGTCGCCCCGGGCCTCGTCGAGGCGGTTCCAGAGCAGCGGCGCCGGCTCCCAGTGCGGGTCACCGCTCATGGCGTGCGGGTCGATGGCCACCCACTCCCCGGTCCGGTCGGCGAGGACGTTCTCGTAGTGCAGGTCGCCGTGGACCATGGTGCCGGTGCTCGCGTCGTCGGCGACCAAGTCGCGCAGGTGGGCCAGGCACTGCTCCACCATCCGGCGCGGCAGGGGTGCGTCGCGCGGCAGGCCCGCCAACGGGTCGACGAAGCGCCCGACGTACGCCGTGAGGGGCAGCAGCTGCGGCGGGGCGGGGACGTGCAGCAGCCGGTAGAGCCCGGCGACCTCCTCACAGGCACGGACGTCCCACTCCTCGGAGAGGTCGCGGCGCTCGAGGCGCTCCAGCAGGACGGCCCGGCGCCGGGGGTCCGCCCGGAGCAGGCGCACCGCTCCCCGACCGCCCCAGTGCTGCAGCGCCAGGGCCTCGTGCTCGGTCTCCTGGTCCTCCGCCGCGACCTTCAGCACTGCGGGGATCCCCTCGTCGGTGCGCACCGGCACCACGTGGGAGTGGTGCCCCCACACCTCGTCGGACTCGGTCCGCAGGCCCCACTGCTTGCGCAGCGCCCGGGACACCGCGTCCAGCCTCCGCGCGGTCTCGGGGGACAGGGCGCTGGTCACCCGCGGAGCCTACGAGCAGATCACCCTCCCAGCACGGTTGAGCCCAGCGGCGTCGGGGAAGCCTGTGCGGGTCGGGGCGATCCTCCGACGTCGACGAAAGAGGGGGCACTCAGCACCATGGGGGCACGCATGACCGGTCCACGCGCGCGCAGGCGCGGCATCTCCATCACACCAGCGCTCGTGGTCTCGGACCTCGCGGCCATGCTCGCGGCGGTCCTCCTCGGAGGCGCTCCAGGGGCGACCGCGGTGGCAGGCGCCGTCCTCGGTGCCCTGGTGGTGGCCGGGGCGCTGCACCTGCACCGCTCTCGGCTGGTGCTCTCGGTGCTCGAGGACCTGCCGGCCCTGTCGTTCGTCGCTCTCACGGCCAGTGTGCTGCTGATGGCCTTCGACGTCAGCGGCACGCGCACGGTCGGTGAGTCCGTACGCGGGGCGGGACTCACGTTGCTGGCCGTGCTCGGCGCCCTGATGGTCTCCCGCTCGCTCGCCTACGCCGCCGTCCGGCGCCTGCGCCGGCACGGCGTGCTGGCGCACCGGGTCGTGGTGGTGGGCGCCGACCGCGTGGGCCGCGAGCTGGTGGCAGCACTGCGCGCCGACCCCTCCCTCGGCCTGCGGCCGCTCGGCTTCGTCGACGACGACGTGGACCCGCGCACCCTCAGCGCTCCGCTGCTGGGTCCCACCCGTCGTCTCCCGGCGGTGCTGCGCGACCTGTCGGTCGACGACGTGATCTTCGCCTTCGGCTCCGCCGACGACCAGCAGACGCTCTCGCTGGTGCGCTGGTGCCAGCTCAACCAGCGTCAGGTCTTCGTGGTCCCGCGCTACTTCCAGCTGCTCGGCCTCGACCGGGCCCGCAGCCTGGAGGTCGTCCGCGACACGACACTGGTGCGGCTGCACCGCTTCCGCCCGCAGCCCGGGCAGGTGCTGGTCAAGCGGGCCTTCGACGTCGTGCTGTCCCTGGCGGCCCTGGTCGCGCTCTCCCCCGTGCTCGCCGTGGCGGCCGGGCTGCTGCGGCTCGAGACCGGCTCGGGCGTGCTGTTCCGCCAGGAGCGGGTGGGCCGCGCGGGACGGACCTTCGAGCTGCTCAAGCTGCGCACGATCCCGGCGACGACCGCCGAGGCAGCCGTCACGTGGAACGCCGACCACGACCCGCGACTGGGTCGGGTCGGGCGGTTCCTGCGTCGTACCGGCATCGACGAGCTGCCGCAGCTGTGGAACATCCTGCGTGGCGACATGTCGCTGGTCGGGCCGCGCCCCGAGCGGCCGCACTTCGTCCAGCAGTTCTCCGAGACCCTCGAGGGGTACCGCCACCGGCACCGCGTCGACACCGGGCTCACCGGGTGGGCCCAGGTCAACAAGCTGCGGGGCGACACCTCGATCGAGGACCGCGTCCGCGCCGACAACTACTACATCGAGAACTGGTCGCTGTGGACGGACGCGAAGATCCTGGTGCGCACGCTGGGCACGTTCCGGCACGACCCGGCCCGCCGGCGGCCCGAGGTGATCAGCATGCTCACCGGCGCTGCGCGGCCAGCAGGCTCAGCGACAGCTGACTGACCGTCCGGGCGGCGGTGGCCGCGTCCCGGTGCTTCTGCACGTGGACGTGGCCACGCCGTCCCTCGAGGTCGGCGAGCGCCGGCCGCGACAACCGCAGCGCCACCGCGCGGGCGAGCGCGTCGACGTCACCGGGCGCGACGAGCTCGCCGCACTCGAAGGGCAGCGACTCCTGGATGCCCTCGACCCGGGTCGCCACGACGCTGCGCCCGGCCGCCATCGCCTCCATGGGGGCCAACGCGGCGCCTTCGTACGCCGAGGGCAGCACCACGACGTTGGCGGCGGCCAGCCACCGCGGCACGTCGGTGCGCACCCCGACGAAGCGCACGCCCTCGAGCGTGGCGGCCTCGGCGCGCAGGTCGGCCTCGTCGGGACCGTCGCCGACCAGGACGAGCTGGGCCCCGGGCACCCGGGCGGTGACCTTGGCCCAGGCCTGGAGCAGCTGGCGCTGCCCCTTCTGCGGGCTCAGCCGACCCACGCAGACCGCGGTGGGCGCCTCGTCGATGCCGAGCTCGACACGGGTCAGCACCCGGTCGACCGGACCGGAGACCGTGAACCGCCCGAGGTCCACGCCGTTGGGGACCACCGCCACCGGGGCGGTGATGCCGTGCCGGCGCCCCACGTCGGCCTCCCCCTCGCCCACGCAGACCAGCTGACCGGTCCAGCGGGAGGCCAGGCGTTCCCACTGCAGCGCGGCGCGCGCGGTGACACCCGACCCGGCCAGGAACGACCAACCGTGGGGCTGGAAGATCGTGGGCCGCCGACCGCGGACCGCGAGGCGACCCACCAGCCCGGCCTTGGAGCTGTGCAGGTGCACCAGGTCCGGGTCGAGGTCCTCGACGACGCGCGCGAAGCGTGCGGTCTCCGAGAGCGTGCTGCGACCCGGCTCCCGGGTCGCGTCGAACCACTGCACGTGGGCCCCGGCGGCGCGGGCCTCGAAGCCCAGCCAGCCGTCGGAGGGGCAGACGACGCTGACGCCCCACCCCCGCGCCACCTGCTCGCGGACGTAGCCCATCAGCGCCACCGCGGTGCCCTCGGAGGTCGGGACGGAGGCGTGGAGGACTCGTGGTCGCCCGTGCGGGCGCCGGGGCGAGGGACTCAGCTCGTGCCTCCGGACTCCAGACCGGCCCAGTCGGGGTCGGCGTCGTGGGAGCGGGACCGGCCCCGGGGACGGCCCCAGTCCTTGCCGCGACCCACGAGGACGGTGCCGAGGAGCCGGGCGCCCACCGCACCGATGCGGTAGGTGGTACGACGCAGCTGCTCGGGCGTGAGGGCCCCCTCGGGCACGGCCAGGACCACCGCACCGCGCGCCCCCATGGTCACGGCGTCGTCGTTGACCGTGGTGGGGCTGGCGATCACGACGACGACGTCGAAGTGCTCCTCGGCCTCCTCGGCCATGCCGGCGAAGCTCGTCTCGAGCAGCTCGGCGTGCGACTCCGCACCCCACGACCCCGAGGGCAGCACCTCGAGGCCGTGCACGGGCCCGGGGCTCAGCGCACGCACCAGCGGCGTCCCGCGCAGCACCTCGTAGAGGCCCGGCGTGCCCGGCTCCGTGCCGGTCTGCCGCGCGGCACCGACGCCCATCCGGGCGTCGACGAGCAGCGTGCGCCGGCCCACCTGGGCGGTCGAGATGGCCAGGTTCGCCGCCAGCCACGCGTTGAGGTCGCCGTCGCCGACACCGGTGACGACCACCAGGCTCGCCGGCTCGTCGCTGGCCTCGGCCTCGATGGACACGCGCAGGCGGCGGAACACGTCGGCGTCCGGCGTGCCGGCGTACATCGCCAGCAGGCTGGGCTCACGCGGCGGGTGGACGTGCCCCAGGACGGGGGCGGTCACCACCGACTCGAGGTCGGCCGCGCTGGAGATCCGGAAGGTCCGTCGGTCCCGGGCGAGCGCGGCAGCGGCGCCGAGCAGCAACGAGACCATCGTGCCGACGAGGATCGCGAGGAGGAGGTTGGGGCTGCTGTACGTCACCGGGGGGTTGGCGGGGTTGCTCAGGGTGTAGCGCAGGCCCCCACGACTGGGGTCGTTGCGGGTGAGCGCGGCGTAGGTGAGGTTCGCGATCTGCGCTGCCATCTCAGGGTCGCGGTCGTCGACGCTGATCTCCACCAGCACGGTGCCCTCGACCCAGCGACCAGCGATCGAGCGGCGCAGCTCGTCCTCGGACCGTGCCCCGCCGAGCTCCTGCTCGACGTCGGCGACGACCTCGCGGGAGTTGGCGAGCTCCCCGAGGGTGCTGCGCAGCGAGTCCTGGTCGTCGTTGCTGCCCTGCACCGAGGAGAGCGCCGAGATCTCGGCGGTCGCGGTGTAGGTCTTCGGCGCCATCATCACCCCGACCGCCACGGCGATCCCGGTGAGCACGGTCACCAGCAGCGCGATCGTGCGCTGCCTCCACAGCACGGCCCCGATGTGCCGTCCTTCCATCACTGTCGCCCCAATCGACTCAGCGCCGCGTCGGCGCGTGGACACGGAAACACCCACGCAGGGCTGCGACTCGTCGACGCCCCCCGGCGCGAGGACCACGGACGGTGGCCCGAGCGCCGTCCTTTCCTCTGACACCGGGTGCATACCCGTGCTCCCAGCCAGGCAAACTCACCGGTAACCAGGAGTGAGGAGCGACTCCCCGAGCCCGAGGTAGTCCTCGACCATGCGGTCCGGGGAGAAGCGGCTCCCGACCAGCTCCCTGCCGCACCGGGTGCGCTCCTGCCGCTGCGCCGCGGACTCCTCCGCCAGGGCGCGGTCGAGCGCGGCGGCCCACCGCTGGGCCAGCTCGGCCTCGGTGCCCTCCGGCGCCACCAGCTCCACGGCCGCACCGAGGTCCGTCAGCCCGCCGACCGCGGAGGCCAGCACGGGCAGTCCCACCGCCAACGCCTCCAGCACACCGATGGGCAGGCCCTCCCAGTCCGAGGGCAGGGCCAGCAGGTCGGCGCGCCCCAGCAGCGCCGGGACGTCGTCGCGGTCCCCGAGGAACCGGACCTCGCTCCCCAGGTCGAGCGCGCGTGCCAGGGACTCCAGGCGCGCGCGCTCGGGACCGTCCCCCGCGAGGAGCAGCTGCCCACCCTGGACCCGCCGCGCCGCCCAGCCACGCAGCAGCAGGTCCTGACGCTTCTGCCGGGTCATCCGGGCAGCGCAGAGGACCACCGGTCCTGCCGCGGGGACCCCGGGCAGCGGGTCCACCCCCGACGACGTCTGGGGCAGGGTCACGGCGTTCTCGACGACGCGGATCCGCTCGCCCGGCAGTCCGGCGTGCTCGAGGTCGTCGGCGACGGCGGCGGAGACCGCCACGACGAGGTCGCTGAGGCGCCGCAGGACCCGCACGGCCCGCGGGTAGTCCTCAGCGCCCAGCCCGTGCACGGTGGTGAGCAGCGGGGCGCGGCGCAGCCGGGCGACGGGAGCGGCGGCGAGCGTGGCGCGCACGTTGTGGGCGTGCACGAGGTCGACCGGCCGGCCCGGCGACCAGGCCAGCAGCCGCCCCGCTGCCGCGGCCAGGGACACGGGGCCGGGTGCGGCCAGGGGGATGCGGACGTGGTCGGCCCCGCCCAGCCGGCGTACGAGAGGGACCCGCCAGCCGTGGTCGCTGGCCACCCAGACCCGGTGGCCGCGCGCGACCATGCCCTCGGTCAGCCCCAGGACCACGGCCTCCGCTCCTCCGGTGCCGAGCTCCGCCACGACCTGCAGCACCCTCATCGGGCACGCTCCTGGAGCGCTGTCGCGTAGGTGCGCTGCAGGCCGTCGAGGCAGTGCTCGGTGGTGTACGTCGTGAGGACGCGCTCGCGTGCACGGGCACCGAGGTCGGCACGCAGTGCGGGGTCGGCGACCAGTCGGTCCAGGGCCGAGGCCAGGGAGTGTGGGTCGCCGGGCGGGCAGAGCAGCTGCGGCGCGACCGGACCCCACACCTCGGGGACGCCGCCGACCGCCGTCGCCACGGCCGGCAGACCGGTCGCCATCGCTTGGAGCAGCGCCATGGGGCAGCTCTCCGCGGCCGAGGTCAGCACGAACCCGTCGGCCTGCTGCAGCAACGGGGCCGGGTCGGCCACGTGTCCCAGGAGCCGGACCTCGCGACCGGTGGCGCCGGTGCCCGGCAACCGGGCCGTCACGAGCCCCTGGACCTGCGCGGCCAGCTCGCCGTCGCCGGCCACGAGCACCTCGACGTCCTCGTGCATCGCGGCCACCGCCTCGACCAGGACGTCGGCACGCTTGACGGGCACCAGGCCACCCAGCCAGACCAGTCGCGGCCGCTCCCCCGCCCGGGGCGTCCCTGCCGTGCCCGCCTCCGGCGGCCGGAACCGGTCGGGGTCGACACCGTTGGGGACGACGTCCACCCGGGAGGGGTCCAGCCCGACGTGTCGGACCGCGAAGTCTGCCACCGCGTGGCTGGGACTGACCACCCGGGCGCGGCCCCACCGCGTGATCCAACGCTCCCCGTGCAGGTAGTACCACCGGTCGCGGCGGCGTCGGGTGTCGGCGAGCAGGTTGCCGGCGACGTGGTCGCTCAGGCCGTCGGCCACCCCGTGCAGCGTGTAGACGACGGCGGTGCCCGGCAGGCTGCGACCCAGCCCACGTCCGACCCAGCCGGCCCGCCTGTCCTGCAGGTGCAGCACGTCCGGCGCGAGCGCCCGCAGCGACCTGGCGAGACCCGCGAGCCCGGCGAGGTCCCGCTTGGAGGTGGCCTCCTGGTCGTGCCAGGTCACGGCGGCACCCGCGGCGCCGACCCGTCGGCGTACGTCGGGCGGCGCGACGACGTGCGAGTCGACCCCGCGCCGGGCCAGCCCGACCGCGACCTCGACCGTGTGGTCGACCGGTCCGCCCCCGGCCTGGGTCAGGACCTGGACCACCCTCACCGGACGCTCCCCGGTGACAGGTCCCGGGAGGTCGTCAGGCCCGGGAGCACCGCACCCATCGCGCACAGCAGCCACAGGGGCAGGAAGAACTGCTCGGTGATGAAGCAGGCGGCCACCGAGGTGCCGACCAGGCCCGCCACGACCGCGGCACCCAGTCGCGACCCGGCCCGCCAGGCCCGCCAGGCGCCGGCCAGGCCCACGCCGAGCAGCACGAGGAACACCGCCAGGCCGAGCAGGCCCGCCTCGGCGGCGACCTCGAGGTAGGTGTTGTGCGCGACGTCGAGGTCGTTGCGGGCATCGACCGGCAGCCGGGAGGCGAACCACGTGTGCTCGGTCGCGAAGGAGCCCGGGCCGTGCCCCAGGACCGGCCGGTCGAGCGCCATCCGCGCCGCGGCGTCCCAGAGGTAGAACCGCTCGGAGACGTTCTGACCGGCGATGGCGGTCTTCTGGGTCAGGCTGTCCAGCACCAGCTCGCGCTGCCACACGGCGAGCACGGAGGCGGCAGCGAGCAGCACACCGCCCAGGCCGACCAGGTCGCGGAGTCGGACCTGACGGGAGAGCAGCCCCACCACCAGCATCACGGCCAGGCCGAGCAGGGCGCCGCGCGAGACCGTGGCGACCATCCCGACGGTCACCACGGCCGCCGCGAGGTCCCACCGGCCGGGCATCGCGCCGGGGCGCCGCAGCGCCATGGCCAGCGGCAGGGCGGGCAGCAGGTGGAAGGCGAAGTCGTTGGGGTCGGAGATCGGGCCGGCCGCACGGGGGTCCTCGGCCGTGCTCATCGCCACCAGCCCCACGGCGGCGGCGGCGGTCGCGGCCAGCACGTAGGTGCGGGCGAGGTCCTCGGGGCGCAGGAGCCGGCGGAGCAGGACGTCGACGAGCACCACGAGGACCGCCAGGAACCCGGCCCAGCGCAGCAGCACGCCGACCGCGCCGACCGGAGCGTTGACCAGGGTCGAGACCAGCAGCACCCACCAGAGCACGACCCCGACCAGCACGACCGGCACGCGGTGCATCCCGACGCTCTCGGCGCGACTGCGCATCAGTACCCAGCTGGCCACCACCACCGCCGAGAGCAGCTTCGTCGCGAGCGGCTCCACCTGGGCGAGGTAGCCCTCGAACAGCGAGGCCACGACGAAGACCAGCACGGCCACGTCGAGGCGCAGCAGCATCAGTAGCGTCACCCCGACCGCGAGCAGACCCGCACCGACCAGCAGCGGCGCGACGCCGGTGGCCAGCCCGAGCACGACGCCGGCGAGCGCCAGGGCGGTGGGCAGCAGCACCCGGGGGGACCCCGGCGTCTGCGGGGACCCGACGGCGTGCGGGCTCACGTGCTGACTCACCTGACTCACGGGGCCTCCCGCGGCCGGCGTACGGCGTCGACGGGGCGCAGGAAGCCGTAGGCGCCGTCGAGGAGCAGGTCGAGGTCGTCGACCTCCTCCGGGACGAACGCGCGGTGCAGGGACAGCGGGTGGGTACGCCGCCGGTTGGTGCCCTTGCTGACGGTGACCGCGGCGGTGTAACCGGCCCGCGCGGCGGCAGCGCGGACGCGGCGGTCCCAGCCGCCGGTCGGGTACGCCAGTGTGCGCACCGGCACGCGCACGAGGTCCTCCAGGACCTCGCGGGACTCCAGCAGCTCGTGCGCCAGTGCCTCGTCGTCCAGCGCCGGCAGCCACGGGTGGGTGCGGGTGTGCGAGCCGATGTCGAGCCCCTCGGCGTGGGCGTCGACGATCTGTTCCGCGGTGGCGACCCGGTGCCGCTCGTGGACGGGCTCGGTGGTGTCCCAGTCGAAGCGCTGCGTACCGGGGAGGTACTCCGAGCAGACGAAGAGGGTCGCGGGCATGTCCCGCTTGCGCAGCAGCGGCCAGGCGGTCTCCACGACGCTGGCGTAGCCGTCGTCGAAGGTGAGCGCCACCGCACGGGGAGGCAGGGACCCGAGGGCGAGTCGTTCCACCGCCTCGCAGAGCGGCAGCACCCGGGCGTCCCTCTCCTCCAGCAGGTCGAGGTGCTGCTCGAAGGCGGTCTCGGAGGTCGAGAGGCCGTCGGTGTGCCGGTCGTCGATCCGGTGCCAACCGATGAGGGTCAGCGGCTCCTCGGACCGCAGCCGGCGCACCGTGCGCCTGAGGGGCCGCAGCCCGCGGGCGACCGCCCGCACCTGCGGCCTCATGACGCGTCCCGCACGACCGCCCAGGCGGCGCGCACCTGGGCCGACCGGGTCAACCACAGCACGGCGGCGTAGCTCGTCAGCACGGCCAGGGTGAGCAGCACGGTGCGCAGCACCGAGACCGCCGCCAGGCCCGTGGCGTCGCCGAGGGCGTCACCGGCCAGCAGTGCCAGGGCCGCCGCGCCGCTGCCCACGAGCACCGGCCACAGCGACCGCACCCACCGGAGGGGGTCGAAGCCCGCGACCAGCCTGGCGGCCAGGGCCACCGCCAGCAGCGCCGTCGCGGCGGTCACGACCGTCTGCGTCCAGGCGACGGCCACCACGCCCCCACGGACCGTCAGGAGCAGCGCCGCCGACAGGCCGGCGAGGTGCAGGAGCCGCAGTCGCATGGCGACCCCCGGCAGGCCCGAGGCGTTGAGCGCCACCTGGATGGCCTGCGTGAGCCCGAGGACCCAGGAGAAGAGCGCCATCGCCGCGAGGACCGACACCGCCTCGGCCCACTTCTCCCCCAGCAGCATCAGCTGCTCGGGGGCCAGGGCGGACAGCACGACCAGGGGGGCCAGCAGCGCGGTGAGGACCGTCAGCACGACCTCCGCTGCGTGGCCCACGCTCTCGCCGCGACGCCGGCACAGGTAGGGGAAGGCAGCCCCGGTGACGACCAGGACGATCAGCACGTAGGGCATGTAGGCGATGCGGAAGCCCAGGGAGTACTGCCCGAGGGCGACCGCGCCGAGCACCCGGGCCACCAGCAGGTAGTCGACGTTGAGCTGGAGGACCTCGAGCAGGTTGGCACCGGCGAACGGCGCTCCGTAGGACAGCAGCCCGCGGGCACTGGCGGCGTCCCAGCCGGGGAGCACCGGGGGGTGCACGACCCAGGCGAGCAGCAACGTGAGGACGCCCTGCACCACCTGGCCGGCCACCAACGACATCACGCCCATCCCCTGGGTGGCCAGCACGATCGCGACCACGGCACCGACGAGCGCGCCGCTGGCCTCGGGGACGACGCGGCGCAGGAAGCGCAGCTCACGGCGCAGCAGCTCCTGGGTGACCGCCGCCACCGCCAGGGCCGGCAGCGTGACGACCAGGCCGCGGATCACCGCGGCGCCGCCGTCCTCGGCGCGCAGGGCGGAGGCCATGGCCGGCGCGGCGAACCACAGCAGCAGGGTCATGGCGGAGGCGCTGACCAGACCGATCGTCACGGCGGTGCGGGCCGCCGCGGTGACGTCCCCGCGCCAGTAGACCAGCGCCCCGGAGGTGCCGAGGTTGCCCAGGATGGCCGACACGTTCACGACCAGGGTGCCCAGGGCCACGAGTCCGAGTGCGGAGGGGGCGAGCGTCGCGGCGAGCGTCAGCAGGACGAGGGTCTGGGCGCCCTTGACGACGATGCTGTTGGTCGCGAACCACAGCGCGCCGCGGGCGGCGCGGCCCTCGTCGGAGCCCCGTCCGTCGCCGGCGCGGGCCTGCTCCTCGTGCACCTCGAGCCGCGCCACGGCCACCCCCCCCATGTCGACTGTGCTGGAGCCGACGCCGTGGAGCGCCGACGCAGGGGCTTATACCCGCGAGCGGTTTAGGCTCACACCTGCTGGGAACAACCTGCAGCGTGACCCGGCCGACACTCGGCTGTTGACCACGACGACGACGGCCCGGCGGCCGGACAAGGGGGCGGACCAGTGCGTCGACTCGGACTCGCGTGCGTCGCGGTCGCGGTCGCGATCGGCTCGAGCGGCTGCAGTGACCTGCGGGCCCAGCTCGAGGGCGCGGAGGTCGTCTCCCCGTCCCTCGACAGCTCCTACGCCGCTGTGCCGACGGTGCTCGAGACCTCGGAGTGGTCGGTCACCGACGGCCTGGTCTCGGTGATCGTGCGCAACGACTCCGACCGCGACCTGCGCACCGCCGAGGTGACGATGACCGCACGCGACGTCAACGGCGAGGTGCTCGGCACCTACGGCGCGTCCTCCATGGGTGGGGACAGCGCGTGCTGCACCGTGCAGGCGCTCGCGCCCGGTGAGGAGTTCGGCTTGTACTTCGCGGTCGGTGAGGGCTCGGAGCGCATCGACGACGTCGAGCTCACCTACTCCCGGCTCGCCTGGGCGCAGGAACCCTCCGACAGCCCGGCGCCCGATGGCGCGGAGGGACCGGAGCGACCCGACGTCCGTGCCCGCGCCACCGACTTCGTCATCCAGCAGCAGCAGACCGTCGTACGAGCCACGGTCGAGGTCGGCGACGAGGACATCCCGCGCGCGCTCGTCCAGGCGGTCCTGCGCGGCCGCAGTGGCAAGCTGATCGCCGTCGTGACCGGCCGCTGGTCGTGCTTCGAGGCCGACACCACCCGACGGATCCGGATGGAGCTCTTCCAGCCGGTCCCCCTCGGCACGGGCGTGGACAGCGTGAGCATCCGCCCCCTGACCGACGCCGTCGCGCCCCGCTGCTCCTGACGCACGAGCACGGCGCCGCCCGGCCCCTGGGGACCCGGGTGACGCCGTGCGTCGGCGATCCCTCAGACGCCGCGGAAGAGCCACCCGAGGGGACGCTGCTCCTGCTCGACGGTGGTGGACCGGGGGGCTTGCTCCGACAGCTCGTCGGTGCGGTCGGCCCCGAGGTGCTCCAGGTCCATGGAGAAGGGCTGGGCGAGGTGGTCGCCCGGGTCGTCGCCCAGGTGGTCGACCGGGGTGTCGGTCGGAGCGTCGGCCCGGTCGAGGTCCGGTGACTGCTCGGGCCGGTCGTCAGAGGAATCGGACTCCGGTCCCGCCGGGGTCGGGGGCTCGTCCTCGACCGCCGGGGCGGCCACGACGAGCTCCGGGGCGGGACGCGACGGCGTGTCGGACGCCGAGGACGACCGCTGGTCGTGCGCCGCGATCCGGCGCCCGACGTCGTCGAGGTCAGTCGCGGTGCGCAGGACGTGCTCGACGGTCGACTTCGCGCCACCGAGGAGTCCGCCCAGCTCCCCGAGCGTGCCTCGCAGCTCCTCCACGAGACCCTCGGTGCGAGCGCGCAGCGCTGCCACCTCCTCACGCAGCTCGGCCGTGACCTCGGCCCGGGCGCGGGCCCGTTGCTGCTCGAGGTCCTCGCGGGCACCGGCGACCTCGAGGGCCGCCTCGTCGCGCAGCTCCTGGCTCTCCTGCCGCGCCTGGGTCACCAGCGCCTCGGCCCGCTCGCGGGCCTCTGCCACCAGTCGCTCGGCGGTCTCCTGCGCGCTCTCGAGCAGCCGGTCGGCCTCCTCGGCCGCCTCCTGGCTCAGCCTGGTCGCCTCGGCCAGCAGCGATCCGGCGTCGCGGCGCGCTGCGTTCTCCTGGCGCAGCCGCGCAGCCTCCTGGGCCGCCTGGCTCGGGGTCTCCGCCCCGTCGGCCTCGTCATGGCCGTCTGCGGTGCGGACGGTGTGGCTGGTGTCGTCGGCGTCAGGGCGCGTGCCCGTGTCGTGGTTCATAACCCCCCTCGTCGGTCTCGGGGTCTCCTGCCCGGGGCCGCGCCTGGTAAACCCGTTCTCATGGTGAACCACGCCGCACCGCCGGACCCCGCGCACCTCGTCGAGGTCCGTGACCTCGGCCCGTGGCGTGCGGCGTGGGACGGGCTCGTGCTCCGGGCCCCGCTCCCCACGCCGTTCCTGCGCACCTGGTGGCTCGACGCCCAGAGTGCTGTGCAGGACGGGTCCGCACTGTTCGTGCTGGTCCTCAGCGGTGAGGAGCTGATCGGCGGCCAGGCGCTGCAGGTCGACCGGGTGCTGGGCGCGCGACGGATCCAGATGCTCGGCCAGGGGCCGCTGGCACCCGACCACCTCGACCTGCTCGCCGCGCCGGGCCGGGAGGCCGAGGTCGTCGAGCTGCTCGCCGCTTGGTGGCGTGCCCGACGACGCACACTGGTCGACCTCGACGGCCTGGCCGCGGGCACCCGCCTGGTCACGGCCGTAGGCACCCCGGCGCTCGCGCGCGAGACGGCCCCGCACCTGCGGACCGACGACCTCGGCGACGGGTACCTCGCCACCCGGTCGGCGAACCTGCGCCGAGCCGTCCGCCGAGCCCGTCGCGACTTCGGTCGCGAGGGTCTGGTGCTCACGCGCGCCGACCAGGGCGGGGCCTCCGCCGTCGACCGCGCGCTGACCGGGTTCGCGGCGCTGCACTCCCTGCGCCCGGACCGCGCCCCTCTCCTCAGCCGGATGCCGGAGCTCGCGCGCGCCGTGCACGGCGGCGTGGCCGCGGGCGAGGCACGCGTGCACGTCCTCGGTCGGCCCGGCGAGGCACCGGTCGCGGTGGCGCTCGCGTGGTGGTGCGCGCGACGGCTCTCGACGTACCAGGTGGCGCGATCGCTGGCGCGGGAGCACGCACACGCCGGCACGCTGATGATGGTGGAGATGATCGAGCACGGGGTGGCCGACGGGGCCAGGGAGGTCGACCTGCTGCGCGGCGACGCCGACTACAAGCTCCGGCTCGCGGACGAGCAGCGTGACCTGGTGCTGGTCCGCACCGGCCGGGGCGCACTCCCCCGTGCGGTGCTGGCCGCCCACGCCGCCCGGGGCCGGCTGGCCGCGGGTCGCCGACCGTTCACCGGCTCGTCACCCGAGGACTCGTCACCCCGCCCCTGACCGGTCGTTGTGGGACCGGACGCCAGCGCGGCGTCCGGTCCTGACGAGCAACCCGAGAGTGAGCAGCCGTGGGTCACGGTCCGCACCGCCCGTACGTCTCCCGCCGACAGTTCGTGCAGCGCACGGCCGCGGTCGGCATCGCTGCGGGGGCAGGACCGTTCCTGTGGCAGCAGCCCGGCTACTCCGCGCAGACGCCGGTGGAACAGATCCACGGGCAGTTCGGCCAGGACGCCTCCCGGGAGGCCGCGTTCAGCTGGATGACCCCGGGGCCGGTGCGCCGGCCGTTCGTGCAGATCGGCGGCGAGCGGGTGCGCGCCGAGACGGTGCAGTACGCCGGCTACCCCGGCTACCTCCACCACGCGCGGGTCGACCGACTCCTCCCCGACACCCGCTACCGCTACGCCGTGGGCCACCAGGGCGCGGTGCGGTCGACCAAGGCGGTCTGGCGCACGGGCCCCCGCCCCGGCACGCCCTTCACCTTCACCGCCTTCGGCGACCAGGGCACCGACGTCCCGGACCTGACCAACATCCAGGACTTCGACCCGCTGACCCTGCAGACCATCACCCACCAGCAGCCGCCGTTCCAGGCCTCGCTCAACCGGGACCTGGCCCACTCGATGAACCCCGCCTTCCACGTGATCGTCGGCGACACCTCCTACGCCAACGGCGACCAGACGATCTGGGACGACTGGTTCCGCGGCATCGAGAAGATGGCGCGGACCATGCCGTGGATGCCGTGCATCGGCAACCACGAGATCGAGGCGGCCGCAGGCATCGGCGGCTTCTCCCTGACGGGGCTGCTCGGCGGGGAGGACGACTCCTGGGGCCCACTGGGCTACGACGCCTACCGGCACCGCTTCGCGCTGCCGGAGAACGGCGACAAGGACTGGGAGGGCAACTGGTACCGCTTCCGCTACGGCTCGGTGGAGTTCATCTCCATCGACAACAACGACGTCAACACCGAGGTCACCGCCAACATCGGCTACTCCGAGGGCCGCCAGGAGCAGTGGGTCAAGCGCACCCTGCGACGCGCCGCGAAGGACCCCGGCGTCGACTTCATCATCGTGCTGATGCACCAGGCCGCGTTCTCCTCCGGACTGCACGGCAGCGACCCCGGCGTGCGCAAGGCGTGGTTCCGCCTCTTCGCGAAGTACGGCGTCGACCTGGTCATCCAGGGCCACGACCACCACTACGAGCGCACCCACCTGATGCGGCGCGCGAAGGTCGTCGAGGCTGCCGAGGACGGCCACTACACCTCCGACGTCGGGACGATGTACATCGTCTCCGGCAACGGCGGCGGCGTGCAGCGCGGCGAGGGCCTCTTCGGCGGCGGCGACTTCACCGCGGCGATCCAGGCGATGGAGGTCGGCACCGTCAAGGTCGAGGTGGTCCCCGACACCGGTCGCGGGACCAAGCGGCTGGTGCTGGGCGAGTACTCAGCCACCCGCGGCGGTGCCCCCATCGAGGAGGGCATCGTCATCGAGCGCAGCCTGGACCGCGGCAAGCGGTCGGCGCGGGTCGCCGAGGAGCCGGAGGCCGCCGCCCCACGGCTCGTGCTGCCCTCGGAGGACCCGGTCGGGCCGCTGCACGAGACCACCGGCGGCGTCGCCGCGCTCGCGATGGGTGCCGCCTCGACCGCGGCCCCGGGCACGACGTGGACCCGCGGGTCGGCCGACGAGGAGGTCGCCGAGCTGCGCGCACAGCGGCGCTCCGGCGTACGACGGGTGCTGCGCGACCTGCGGTAGCCGGCGCCGGCTACTTCTTGGACTTGTCGATCGAGCTGCCGGCACCGTCGTTGGAGAGCGCGGCCACGAAGGCCTCCTGGGGGACCTCGACGCGGCCGACCATCTTCATCCGCTTCTTGCCCTCCTTCTGCTTCTCCAGCAGCTTGCGCTTGCGGCTGATGTCACCGCCGTAGCACTTGGCCAGGACGTCCTTGCGGATGGCGCGGATGTTCTCGCGGGCGATCACGCGGGCGCCGATGGCAGCCTGGATCGGCACCTCGAACTGCTGGCGCGGGATGAGCTCCTTGAGCTTGCCGGCCATCATCACGCCGTAGGCGTAGGCGGCGTCCTTGTGCACGATCGCCGAGAACGCGTCGACCGGCTCGCCCTGCAGCAGGATGTCGACCTTGACCAGGTCGGCGGACTGGTCACCGGAGCGCTCGTAGTCCAGGGAGGCGTACCCCTTGGTGCGCGACTTCAGCTGGTCGAAGAAGTCGAAGACGATCTCGCCCATCGGCAGCGTGTAGCGCATCTCGACGCGGTCCTCGGAGAGGTAGTCCATCCCGCCGAGGGTGCCGCGCTTGGTCTGGCACAGCTCCATGATCGTGCCGATGTAGTCGCTGGGGCTGAGGATCGTGGCCTTGACGACCGGCTCGCGGACCTCGTGGATCTTGCCCTCGGGGAACTCGCTGGGGTTGGTCACCTCGACCTCGGTGCCGTCCTCCATCACCACGTCGTAGACCACGTTGGGGGCGGTGGAGATCAGGTCGAGGCCGAACTCGCGCTCGAGCCGGTCGCGGGTGATCTCCATGTGCAGCAGCCCGAGGAACCCGCAGCGGAAGCCGAAGCCCAGCGCACCGGAGGTCTCCGGCTCGTAGGTCAGCGCCGCGTCGTTGAGCTGGAGCTTCTCCAGCGCCTCGCGCAGGTCGCCGAACTGGTCACCGTCGATCGGGTAGAGCCCGGCGTAGACCATCGGGTTGGGGTGCTTGTAGCCGCCGAGCATGTCGGTGGCGCCGCCGTGCTGGGTGGTGATCGTGTCGCCGACCCGGGACTGGCGGACGTCCTTCACCCCGGTGATGAGGTAGCCGACCTCGCCCACGCCGATCTCGCCGGCCTTGACCTGCTCGGGGCTGATCACCCCGACCTCGAGCATCTCGTGGGTCGCGCTGGTCGACATCATCTTGATGCGGTCGCGGTGGTTGAGCTTGCCGTCGACCACCCGGACGTAGGTGATCACGCCGCGGTAGGTGTCGTAGACGGAGTCGAAGATCAGCGCGCGCGCCGGCTTGTCGGCCGCGCCGACCGGCGGCGGGGTCTGCTTGACGATCTCGTCGAGCAGGGCCTCCACGCCCAGGCCCGTCTTGGCGCTGACCTGGAGCACGTCCTCGGGCTCGCAGCCCACGAGGCCGGCCAGCTCGGCGGCGTACTTCTCGGGGTTGGCGCTGGGCAGGTCGATCTTGTTGAGCACGGGGATGATGTGCAGGTCCGCACCCATGGCGAGGTAGAGGTTCGCCAGCGTCTGGGCCTCGATGCCCTGGGCGGCGTCGACGAGCAGGATCGCGGCCTCGCAGGCCTCCAGGGAGCGGGAGACCTCGTAGGTGAAGTCGACGTGCCCGGGGGTGTCGATCATGTTCAGCACGTAGGTGCCGGCCTCGGCGCCGTGCTCGTTGTCGTCCCCGACGCCCCACGGCATCCGCACCGCCTGGCTCTTGATGGTGATGCCGCGCTCGCGCTCGATGTCCATCCGGTCGAGGTACTGCGCACGCGCAGCCCGCTCGTCGACGACGCCGGTCAGCTGGAGCATCCGGTCGGCCAGGGTCGACTTGCCGTGGTCGATGTGGGCGATGATGCAGAAGTTCCGGATGATCGCCGGGTCGGTCTGGCCCGGCACGGGCCAGGACTTCGGGGGAACAGCAGGCACGGGGTCTCAGGCGTTCTCTCGTACGTCGGGACGGACCCGGCCATCCTCCCACGACACCCCCCGAATGCCCGCCACGCCGGGGGTCGGCCTCCCCCACTCCACGCGCACGAGCCCCCACGATGGGCGTCGTGCCCACCTCTTCCCCGGCGGCCGCGCCTCCCTGCCCGATCCCCACCTACCTGCCGTGGGGACGCACGGCCAGGCGACTGGACTGGGCGCACCTGCCGCCCCAGGTGCGCTTCGACGTCGAGGCGAGGCTGGGCTCGCCGGTGGTCGCCGACAGCACGCTGACCCACGGCTACGTGCCCGTGATCGAGACGGTGCTGACCCTCGCCGACGGCACCCACCACCTGCTGCGCGCCGCCTCCACCCAGGCCCAGCGCTCCTTCGCCGCCTCGCTGCGCGCCGAGGCGCAGTGGCTGCGGACGCTGCCCGACCCGGTGCCGACGCTGCGGCTGACCCACCTGCTGGACGGGGACTGGGTCGTGCTGGTGCTCGAGCACCCCGCCGCGCGACTGCCCCACCGGCCGTGGCGCGAGGACGACCTCGACCGGTGCCTCGACGCCGTCTCCGCCGCCGCGCTCGCCCTCACCCCTGCGCCCGGGGAGGCCCGGCCCTTCGCCGAGGACCTCGCCGACTGGATGGGGCGCTGGGACATCCTGGAGGGCCGCGAGGACCTCGGCACCCCGATGCAGGTGCTCACCGCCGGACGGTTGGCGGCGCGACTGCCCGAGGTCACCGGCGGCGACACGCTCGTGCACACCGACCTGCGCGACGACACCCTCCACCTCACCGCGGACGGCGGGGTCCTGCTGGACGGCTGGGCCTGGCCGGTGCGCGGCGCGGCCTGGCTGGACCCGCTGCTGCTCCTGGTCGGGCCGTGCGGCGACGGCCTGGACGTGGAGGCCGTGCTCCGGCGTACGCCGCTGCTGGCCCGGGTCCCCGACGACGACGTGGACTGCGTCCTGGCCGCCATGGCAGGCTTCTTCCTGACCAGCTGCGACCTCCCGGTGCCGGCTGCGTCGCCCTGGTTGCGGGAGTTCCAGCGCTGGCAGGGCGAGGCCGTCTGGGGCTGGCTGCGACGCCGTCGCGGCTGGGCGTGAGCCGCGGGACCGGAGCGGGGACAGGCGATTTGGGCGCTCTCCGGCGCCGCTGTTAGCCTTGCACGTCGCTTCGGTAGCGCGCCTCTTGCGCGCCCGGCGACCGTCAGCATCACCAGACCAGCACGTAGACCAGACACGTAAGGCGAGCCCTGTGGCCAACATCAAGTCCCAGATCAAGCGCAACAAGCAGAACGAGAAGCGCCACGAGCGCAACAAGGCCGTCAAGAGCGAGCTCAAGACCGCCATCCGCCGCTTCAACGAGGCCGTCGAGGCCGGCGACAACGAGAAGGCCGTGACCTCGGCCCGCGTCGCCACCAAGAAGCTCGACAAGGCCGTCTCCAAGGGCGTCATCCACAAGAACCAGGCCGCGAACCGCAAGTCGTCGATCGCCAAGAAGGCCGCCGCACTCTGATCCTGACCCGGGCACTGCCCGGTCTGGGACGCTGACAGCGACCCGCTCCACCATCGGTGGGGCGGGTCGTCGGCGTTCCCGGGTGGTGCCGCGTCCGTCGTCAGGACCGCAGGGCGGCGATGGTGAGCACGAGCCGCTCGAGGGTGTACGACGCATCGCTGGCCGCACCCTTGACGTCCGCGTCGGCCTGGGCGACCGCGCGGATCGCGGCCACCAGCCCGTCCTCGCTCCACCCCTTGGCCTGGTCGCGCAGGGTCCGGATCTTCCACGGCGGGACCCCGACCTCGCGGGCCAGGTCGGCATCCCGCATGCCCCGACCGCGGGACGTGGCGGCCTTGAACCGGGCCAGCCCGCGGGCGCTCCCGGCAAAGGCCGAGGTCACCAGCACCGAGGCGGTGCCGTTGTCCAGCGCCCACCGCAGCTCCTCCAGCGCCTCGAGGCGACGACCGGAGAAGGCCGCGTCGGCGACGACGAAGGACTTCGCCTCAGCCCGTCCACCGAAGTACTGCGCGACGCGCTGCTCGCCCAGCGCCTCGTGGGGGAAGTCGTGCGCCAGCTGGTCGACCGCCGCCGCCAGGGCACGCAGGTCGTGCCCGACCGCCTGCACCAGGGCGTTGGCGGCCGAGGCCTCCATCCGGGCACCCAGCAGCCGGGCCTCGGCGATCGCGAACTGGGGGAACTCCGAGGGCTTGAGCTCTTCGGTCTTCACCTCCGTCACCGCAGCCAGCTTGCGGAGCTTGGTCAGCACGCCCGACCCCTTGGGCCCACCGGAGTGGACCAGGACCAGCGCCACGTCGTCGGCCGGCGCGCCGGCGTAGTCGAGCAGGCCCGTCACCGACTCCTCGGGAAGGTGCTCGAGCTCGCGCACGACCACGCACCGGGTGCTGGAGAACAGCGACGGGGCCGAGAGCTCGCCGAGCGTGCCCAGCGTCAGGTCGGCACCGAGCGCCTCACCCATCTCGGCCTCCGCGTCGTGGGCGCGGACCGCGGCCCGGACCGCGCCGACGGTGCGCTCGCGCAGGAACTCCTCCTTGCCGGTCACCAGCGTGACGTGGCCGAGGACGTCACCGGGCGCGGGGCCGGCCTGACGGGCGGGACGGGCGGAGGTGCGGGCTGCTGCCATGGTGCGGCTCAGCCTGCCACAGCGGGCCGACAGCGCCCCACCGGGAGGCGCACGGCCACCGGTCACCGGGTCGTGAGCACCGACGGCCCCGACTCCCCCGCCACCACGGCGACCGCTCCGTCGGTGTCGGTGCGGAGCACGTGGGCCCCCGAGGACTCCAGCGCTGCGAGCACCGCCAGCGAGGGGTGGCCGTAGTCGTTGCCCTCGCCGACGCTCACCACCGCGACGCTCGCACCGAGGCCGGCCAGCCACTCGAGGTCCTGGTAGGAGCTGCCGTGGTGGGGCACCTTGAGCACGTCGACGGCGAGGTCGGGCAGGGTGCGTGCCAGGGCCGCCTGGCCGGGAGGCTCGAGGTCGCCGGTGAGCAGCAGCCGCAGGCCGGCGACCTCGACCAGCAGCACCACGCTCGCGTCGTTCGCCGTCGTCCCGTCCCCCGGGCCAGGGTCCGGCTCCCCGGGCAGCGGCCAGAGCACCTGCAGGTGCGTGGCCCCGGAGCGCCAGGTGCCGGCGTACGGCGCGGGGTGGAGGGGTACGCCGTCGTCGGCCGCCTCGGCCAGCACCTCCCGGGCCCCGTCGACCGGGTCCAGCACCCGGCTCACCCACACCTCCTCGACGCGGTGCGAGCCCAGCACGGCCGCCAGCCCGTCGACGTGGTCGGCGTGGAAGTGGGTCAGGACCAGCAGGTCGACCGTGTCCACCCCGAGCCGGTCCAGGCAGCGCCCCACCGCGCCGGCCTCGGGGCCGACGTCGACCACGACCGCGCGCCCGGGGGTCGTCGGGAGCACCAGGGCGTCGCCCTGCCCCACGTCGCAGGCGACCAGCGCCCACCCCTCGGGGGGCCAGCCGGGCACGGGTGGGCGGACCACCACCACGGCCAGCAGCAGCACGCAGCTGGTCGCGCCCCGGGCCCGGGTGCCGACCAGCCACGGACCGTGCCAGGCCAGGACCACCGTGAGGACCGTCAGGAGGGCCAGGGCGATGCCGGTGGTGGACCAGTCGACCGCCGCCGTCGGCAGCGCCGCTCCGCGGTGGGCGACCTCGACGATCCACCCCACGCACCACGTGGCGGCGGTGCCGAGCAGTCGGCCGGCCCACGGCCAGACCAGCCCGACGCACCCGCCGAGCAGGCCGAGCACGGTGGCCGGACCGACGGCGGGCGCAGCCAGCAGGTTCGCGACGACGGCGACCAGGCTGACCTGGCCGCTGAGCGCCGCCACCACCGGGGTGCAGGCCAGCTGGGCCGCGGTGGGGACCGCGATCGCCTCCGCCAGCCACCGGGGCAGCCACCGCGCCAGTGCGTCGCGCCACCGGGGCCCGAGCAGGACGATCCCGGCCGTGGCGAGCACCGACAGCGCGAAGCCGGGAGCCGTGGCCAGGCCGGGGTCCAGGAGCAGCAGGACCGTCACCGCCACGCCGAGCCCGCGCACCGCCCGGCCACCGCCGTGGGTCAGGGCCAGGAGGCCCACCACCCCCATCACGGCGGCGCGCAGCACGCTCGGCTCCGTGCGGGCCAGCAGGACGAACCCGACGACCCCGGCCAGCCCGAGCAGCAGCAGCCCGCGGCCCCGCACGCCGATCGTCCGGGCGAGCACCAGCAGCGCGCCGAGCAGCAGGGTCAGGTTGGTCCCGGACACCGCCAGCAGGTGGGTGAGCCCGGTGGCGCGGAACTCCTCGGCCACGGTGGGGTCCAGCCCGGCGTCGTCACCGGCGACCAGGGCGGGCACCAGCACGCGCTCGGGAGCGGGCCGGTGGGCGACCGCCTCGCGCAGCGAGGCCCGCAGCACCTGGGTCGCCCGCCACCACGGGCCGGGCGGGTCGAGGACGTCCGGCTCACCGTGGACCGCGAGGACCGCCGCGAGCCGACGCTCCCCGTCCTCGGGGGGCTGCAACCGCCCCGCGAGCGCCAGCGCGGACCCGAGCCGGACCTCACCCCACGACGAGGGGGCCAGGACCAGCACCGGGGAGCGGACCCGCCACCTGCTCCCCCGACCGTCGACCTCGACGACGAGCGCCCGCAGGAACACCCCGTCCGACCGGCTGCCGGCCATCGGCCGCGGGTCGGTGGTCACGACCAGGCGCCCCGTCACGGCCGCTCGCTCGTCGGCGAGCTCGGCCACCGGGTCACCGGCGACCCGGTCGGCCCGCAGCAGGCCGGCGCAGAGGACCGCCACCAGGGCGAGCAGGCAGCCGAGCACCGTCGTGCGCCAGACCGCGACGAGGGTGCTGGTGCGAGCCCCGGTGCCGCACCGCCGCGCGAGCACGGTCGCCGTGGTGGCCAGGCCCACCACCAGCCCCACCACCAACCCCGCCGACAGCAGGAGCGACCAGCGCGGGGCCGCGACCAGCAGTCCCCCGGCCCAGGCGCCGAGACCGACCACCCCCATCCGCAGGTCCGTCGGGCGGGAGGTCGCGGCCGGCACGCTCAGACCGTCACGAGCGGGGCGAGCGTCTCCAGGGTGGCCGGACCGATCCCGTCGACCTCGAGCAGCTCCTGGACCGCGGTGAAGCCGCCGTGCTCCTCACGCCAGGCCAGGATGGCCTGGGCGGTCACGGGCCCCACCTCGGGCAGGGACTCCAGCAGGGCCTGGTCGGCGGTGTTGAGGTCGACCAGCGCCGCGGGGGCACCCGGGGCGGCGGGGGCACCAGCAGCACCGGGTACGCCGACAGCGGCTGCCCCCGGGCCGACCAGCACCTGCTCGCCGTCCACCAGCACCCGGGCCAGGTTGAGCCCGGAGAGGTCCACGCCACCGCGGGCGCCCCCGGCCGCCTCGATGGCGTCGACCACCCGGGAGCCGACCGGCAGCTCGAGGACCCCGGGGCGTCGGACCCGCCCGGCCACGTCGACGACCACGACCGACGTCTCCTCAGCGGGAGCGGCCTCGCCCGACGCAGAGGATGGCAGGTCCACCAGGGAGTCCCCACCGGCCGGCTCGGGTGCGACCGCAGGCAGGGGTGCGGAGACGGGGACCGGCTCCGAGCGCACGACCCACCAGCTGGTCACGGCCAGCCCGAGCGCCACCACGACCGCCACGACCGCGAGGTGGACCAACCCCAGCCGTAGGTGCGCCGGAGGCCCGGGCAGCCGCGTCGGGCGCCGGCTGGCGTGCCTGCCCGGCATCGGGACGGTCCGCGCGACCCGGACCGGCTCGACCGAGTGCACCGGCTCCAGCAGGTCGTCGAGGCCGGAGGGGGCGGGACGGGCGGGAGGCTCCTCCCGCACCCGTGTCGGGCCGGGCGCCGGCTCGGGAGGCACGAGCAGCGCGAGCCGTCGCTCGACGGCCTCGCGGTGCTCGGTGGATCGTCGCGATCGCATGGGGCGACGCTAAGGAGTCCGAGGACCCCTGGGTCCGGCGCCGGAGCGTGCTGTGCAGCACGGCGCCCGGAGGTCAGGCTGTGGACGCCTCGCGGTCCTCGTCAGGGCCCTCGTCGGGGTCCGCGCCAGGTCCCTGCTCGGTCCCGGGCACCGGACCCCGGGGCGCGACGCAGACCGCGATCATGCCCGGGCCGACGTGGGCACCCAGCACGGCACCCAGCTCACCGCACGAGACGGTGGCGTCCGCCAGTCGCTCCCCCAGCCGCTCCTGCAGGTGCTGGGCCAGGGTGGCCGCACGGTCGGGGTTGGCCAGGTGGGCGACGGCGACGTCGAGGTGCACGGCGACGTCGGGGTCGAGCCCCCCCGCCAGCTCCTCGGCAGCGGTCACCGCCAGCTCCTCGAGCCGGGCCAGCGCCCGGGTGGAGGTGCGCACCCGCTCCAGAGGCGCCACGCGACCGTCGTCGATCCGCAGCAGGGGCTTGACCGCCAGTGCGCCGCCGAGCAGCGCCGCGGTCGCACCGATCCGTCCCCCGCGGCGGAGGTACTCCAGGGTGTCGACGTAGAACAGCGACGACGACCGCTGCGCACAGTCACGGGCGGCGTCGGCCGCCTCCTCGGCGGTGGCACCGTCGGCCGCCGCGCGGGCGGCCGCGAGAGCGGCGTACCCCGTGGCCACGCCGACCTGGCGCGAGTCCACGGCGACGACCGGCACCGGCGCCTCGAGCGCCGCGAGCTGGGCGGACTCGAAGGTGCCGCTCATCTGCGCCGAGAGGTGCACCGAGACGATCGCCGTCGCGCCCTCCTCGGCCGCGCGCCGGTAGACCTCCAGCATCACCGCGGGCGAGGGCCGCGAGGTCGAGACCGGCGTCCACTCCTTCAGTGCCGCGGCGACGCGCTCCGGGGTGGCCCCGTCGGCGCCCTCGTCGAGCACCTCGGCACCGATGACGACCTGCAGGGGCACGACGACGACTCCGTGCTCCGCCGCCACCTGCGCGGGCAGGCTGGCGGTGGAGTCGGTGACGACGACGACACGGGTCTCCGGGGAGCTCACCGGGTCAGACCACCACGTTGACCAGCTTCGGTGCCCGCACGATCACCTTGCGGACGGCGGCGTCGCCGATGGCGCGCTGCACGTCGGCGTCGGCGAGGGCCAGCGCCTCCAGGTCGGCCTCGGCGATGTCGGGGGCGACCTCCAGGCGGGCCTTGACCTTGCCCTTGACCTGCACCACGGCCGTGACGGTGTCCTCGACCAGCAGCGCCGGGTCGACGGCCGGCCAACCGGCGCGGGCGACCGTGGGCTCGTGCCCGAGGCGCTCCCACATCTCCTCGGCGACGTACGGCGCCACCAGCGACAGCAGGACCGCGACCGCCTCCGCGGCCTCGCGGACCGCGGGGTCGGCGCCGCCCGGCCCGGAGTCGATCGCCTTGCGGGTGGCGTTGACCAGCTCCATCACGCGCGCGACCACGACGTTGAACCGGTAGGACTCCACCAGCTCCGCCGCGTCGTGGACGGTGCGGGCGGTGACCCGGCGCAGCGCCACGTCGCCGCCCTCGGCCGGGGTGCCCGGGGCGGAGGTGACGTCGCCGGACAGGCGCCAGGCGCGCTGGAGGAACTTCAGCGACCCGTCGGGCGACATGTTCGCCCAGTCGATGTCGTCCTCGGGCGGGCCGGCGAAGACCAGGGTCAGGCGCACGGCGTCGACGCCGAAGGCCTCCAGCTGCTCGCCCAGGTTGACGCCGTTGCCCAGGGACTTGCTCATCTTCTTGCCCTGGTTGATCACGAAGCCCTGGTTGAGCTGGGCCAGCCACGGCTCGCGGAAGTCGACCAGGCCCATGTCGTTGAGGACCTTGGTGAAGAACCGGCCGTACAGCAGGTGCAGCACGGCGTGCTCGACGCCGCCGACGTAGAGGTCGCAGGCCATCCAGGCGTTGACCTTCTCGCTGTCGAAGACGCGGTCGGTCTCGTGCGGCGAGCAGTAGCGGAACATGTACCAGGACGAGTCCACGAAGGTGTCCATCGTGTCGCCGTCGCGGGTGGCCGGGCCGCCACAGGTCGGGCAGGTGGTGTTGACCCACTCCTCGGCCGCAGCCAGCGGCGAGGTGCCCTTCGGCTTGAGGTCGGCACCGCGCAGCTCGGGCAGCTCGACCGGCAGCTGCTCGTCGGGGACCAGCACCTCGCCGTGCTCCGGGCAGTGCACGACCGGGATGGGCGCGCCCCAGTAGCGCTGGCGGCTCAGCAGCCAGTCGCGCAGCCGGAAGTTGACCGCGCCCGTGCCCGCCTTCATCTCCTCCAGGAAGTCGATGGTGGCACGCTTGGCGGCGTCGACGTCGAGGCCGTTGATGTTCAGCGCCGCGGACTGCCCGGGGGCCGGGCTGTTGATCGCCAGGCCCTCCCCGGCGTACGCCTCGCCCTCGAAGCCGGCCGGCGGCTCGGTGGTGCGCACGATCGGCAGGCCCATGGCGGTCGCGAACTCCCAGTCACGCTGGTCGCCGCCGGGCACGCCCATGACCGCGCCGGTGCCGTAGTCGGCCAGGACGTAGTCGGTCGCCCACACCGGGATCTGCTCGCCGGTGACCGGGTTGGTGGCCGTGACGCCCAGGTCCACGCCCGTCTTGGGGCGGTCCGTGGCCAGCCGCTCGATCTCGCTGGCCCGACGCACCTCGTCGCGATAGGCCTCGAAGGCCGGACGCTGCGCGTCGGTCACCAGCTCGTCGGCCAGCGCGGCGTCGACGGCCACGACCATGAAGGTGGTGCCGAAGATCGTGTCGGGGCGGGTCGTGTAGACCGTCACCGGCTCCTCACGGCCCTGGACGACGAAGTCGACGTGGGCACCCTCGGACCGGCCGATCCAGTTGCGCTGGGCGGTGACGACGCGGTCGGGCCAGGTCTTCTCCAGGTCGTCCAGGCCGTCGAGCAGCTCCTGGGCGTAGTCGGTGATCTTGAAGTACCACTGCGTCAGCTCCTTCTTGGTCACCTCCGCCCCGCACCGCTCGCAGGCGCCTGCGACGACCTGCTCGTTGGCCAGCACGGTCTGGTCCTGCGGGCACCAGTTGACCGGGCTCTTCTTCCGGTAGGCCAGGCCGCGCTCGTAGAAGCGGGCGAAGAGCCACTGGGTCCAGCGGTAGTACTCCGGGTCGGAGGTGTTGAAGGTGCGCGACCAGTCGAAGGAGGCGGCGTAGCGCTGGCAGGACTCGATCGACTTGGCGATGTTGGCCTTGGTGTAGGTCGCCGGGTGCTCGTCGTTGCGGATCGCGGCGTTCTCGGCAGGCAGCCCGAAGGAGTCGAAGCCCATCGGGTTGAGCACCTCGTAGCCGCGCTGCCACCAGTAACGCGCCACCACGTCGTGCAGCGCGAAGACCTCGGCGTGACCCATGTGCAGGTCGCCGGAAGGGTAGGGGAACATCGTCAGCGCGTACTTCTTCTCCCGCGGGGAGTCGTCGTCGGCGCGGAAGGGCTGCAGCTCGTCCCAGACCGGGCGCCACTTCTCCTCGACGGCGCGCACGTCGTACGACGTCGGCTCCTCCTGCTGGACCTGCTCGCTCATCTCGTCTCTCTCACGTCTCGTCACGTTCGTCGGTGGACTGCTCGGGGCCCCGGGTCGGGGCACAAAAAAACCCCTCGGGCAGAGGGGGGAGCCGCGGCGGCGGGGTGCTGGCCGGCGCGGCTAGGTAAGGAGCAGGTCCTGGCGCACGGGAAGCATCGTACTCGTTCGTCTCCGGTACGCCGAGCAGCGGCCGATCTGGAGGACGTGGAGACTCCCGCGGACGGCCGGCCCGTCGTGCGCGTCGGCCGCGCACCCTGGGTGGTCGCCGGCGCGGTGCTGGTCGTCGCCACCGCCATCCTGCTCGCCCCCCACGTGGAGCTCGGCTTCCAGCCGGCCTTCCTCCCGACCTTCTTCACCCTCGTCATCGCCAGCGACGTGCTGACCTGCCTGGTGCTGGTCGAGCACTACCGCAACGGCGGCGACGTCCGGGTGCTGGCCCTGTCGTGGGCCTACCTGTGGTCCGCGATCGTCGTGGCGGTCCACTCGGCGGTCTTCCCCGGTGTGTGGGCGGGGACCGGGCTCCTCGGGGCCGTGCCGAGCAGCGCGCCGTGGCTGTGGACCGCCTGGCACGTGGGTCTGCCGGTGCTGCTCGGCCTGGCGCTGGCACCCTGGCCGGCGCGGCTCGAGAGAGGGCTGGTCGACCCGACCCGGCGGCGTCGGGTGCTCGTCCTCAGCTGGGCGGTCGTCGCGGGGGCCGCGACGCTGGTCTGCCTGCGCTGCACGCTGTGGGCGGACTCGCTGCCGGTGATCATCGTCGAGGGCGACTACTCGGTGCTGACCCGGACCTACGGCCCCTGGGTCGCCGCCGCCAACGCCCTGGCCCTGGCCGTGGCGACGGCGGGCGTGCTGCGGCGCCGGGCGCCGGGCCTCGAGCGCTGGGCCCTGGTGGCCCTGCTGGCCAGCGCGTGCGACACCTCGCTGGTGCTGCTGGCCCACTCCCGCTTCACCACCGGCTGGTACGGAGCGCGGTTGATGGCGGTCACCGCGGCCCTCGTCGTGCTGATGTCGATGCTGCTGGCCGTGGCCCGGCTGCACCGGCAGGTCGCCGGCCACGCGGACCGGGTGGCCGAGCAGAACCTCGCGCTCCGCGAGGCCCAGCAGACCCGCGACCACGTGCTCGCCGTGGTCAGCCACGACCTCCGCTCCCCCCTCACCGCCCTGCAGGGCTACCAGCAGCTGCTCGCCGACGGGGAGCTGGGCGACCTGCCCGAGGACGCCCGGGACCTGGCCCGTCGCAGCGCCGCGATCTCGCGGCGGCTGTCCCTCATGACCGAGGACCTGCTCGCGATCACCGGGACGCAGGGGCAGGTCAGCCTCGTCCCGGTCGACCTGGCGCTGCCCGAGCAGCTGCGTGAGGTGGCCCAGGGCTTCCCCGGCCTCGACCTGCGCACGCAGTGCCCGCCCGGCCTGAGGGTGCGGGCGGACCCGCTGCGGCTGCAGCAGGTGCTGGTCAACCTCGTCGGCAACGCGCAGAAGTACGGCGCCGCGCCGGTCGTGCTGGCGGCGTACCCCGATCCCGGCGCGGGTCCGGGGGCGGTGCGGATCACCGTGAGCGACGCGGGTGCGGGGGTGCCGTCACGGTTCGTGCCGCAGCTGTTCGAGCCCTACACCCGGGCCGAGGGCACCGGGGTGCACGGCACCGGCCTGGGGCTCTCGGTGGTGCGCGACCTGGTGCAGCGCCACGGCGGGTCGGTCGGCTACGACCCCGACGGCAACGCCTTCGTCGTCCGGCTGCCCGGTGGCCCGGCTCAGGCCGTGGACGCGAGTCCCGAGACGAGCTCGGCGACCCGCTCGACCTGAGCGACGTCGCTGCCGGTGGGGATCAGCTGCACCTCGTGGGCACCCGCGTCGGCCATCCGCAGCAGGGTCTCGCGCAGCTCGTCGAGGGTGCCGGCGAAGCCGGTGGTCGGGGCCATCGCGTCGACCAGCTCGACCGGCAGCCAGTTCATGTAGTGGCGCAGGTGCCGGTGCACCTGGGCGCGGGCGGAGCCGTCGCCGTCGTCGAGGGCGAACCAGAACGACGTCGCCAGGTGCGGCGCCGGCCGCCCCACCTCGCCCCAGGCGTCACGGGCGAGGTCGAACAGGCCCGCCACCGCGGTCGGGTCGAGATCCAGGGTCACCCCGGCCAGGCCGTCGGCCCAGCGCGCCGCGTGCCTCACGGTGCGCGGACCCATCGTGCCGACGTGGACAGGCGGCCCGCCCGCCTGCACCGGCGCGGGCCCGACGGGCAGGGTCGCTCCGGTGACGTCCTCCCCCGCCCACACCCGCCGCATCAGCGCGACCCGGTCGGCCATCTGCTGCATCGTCTGGGTGGCGGGGTCGGCACCGGCGGCGCGGTAGTCCTCCTCGCGTCCACCGACGCCGACGCCGACGGTCAGCCGTCCGCCGCTGAGCCGGTCCGCGGTGGCCAGCGCCTTCGCGAGCGTGACCGGGTCGTGCAGCTGGGGGACCAGCACCGTGGTCACCAGCGGCACCCGGGTCGTCCAGGCCGCCACCGCGCCCAGCAGCGTCAGGGCGTGCGGGTTGTCGAAGGCCATCCGCTCCCCGAAGCACAGGCTGGAGAAGGGCCCCTCGTCGATGGCGCGCGCCCACCGCTCGAGGGTGTCGGGAGCCTCCCAGAGGTCCGGCTCCATCACCGGGAGCGTCATGCCGACCTGGAGTGCGGGCTGCATGGCCCGGACTCTCCCACACCCGCACCCCGCCGTCCCCGCGTCTCAACCGCGTCGAGCCGGCGTATTGATACGCCGGCTCGGCGTCTCAGGGGACGGGGACGGGTGCCGGGGTACGCCGGAGCAGGGGGCGCAGGGCGAGGAGGCCGAGCAGCGGGAGGGCGGCGAGGACGAGGAGCGCGACCCCCATGCCGACGGTGTCGCCGATGCCGCCGACGACCGCGGAGCCGACCGAGCCACCCGTCAGGAACACCAGCGTCGCCACGCCCAGCGCGACTCCGCGCACGTCGGCCGGCACCGCCTGACCCACCGCGGCCGACAGCGCCGGCTGGCCCAGCAGGAAGGCGAAGGTCACCAGCACGACCGCGACCGCGATCACGCTGACGTGGTCCATGCCGACGCCGAAGGCGGCGACGAGCAGCGCCACGGAGGCGCCCGACGCGCTGACCGCGAGCGAGCGACTGGGCCCGATCCGGCTGAGCAGCGGTCCGGTGATGCGGGGCACGACCATCGCGACCAGGGCGCTGGGCACCAGCAGCAGGCCGACCTGCCACGGCTCCCAGCCGTCGGCGACCAGCACGGCGGGCACCGCGATCAGCAGGCCGAACCACGCCGCCGGCACGGCCGCGGCGGCCACGGCGCTGCGCACGACGACCGGGTCGGAGACCACGACCAGGGGCAGGAACCCGTCGGGTCGGCGGCGGACCCGCCGCGCGGTGACCGGGGCACCGAGCACCAGCAGCACCGCTCCCGCCAGGGCGACCAGCGGGCCGGTCGAGGGAGACTGCACCAGGAGCACCAGACCGGCGGCGGTGAACCCCACCAGCACCGCGCCCGGGATGTCGAGGTCGGCGCCCGAGCCGGTCGAGCCCAGGGCGTGCCACAGCAGCGGCAGCACCAGCAGCCCCAGTGCCGGCAGCGCCAGGACCGCGCGCCAGCCCAGGAGGTGCTCGGTGAGACCGCCGACCAGCGGGCCCAGGCAGGCGACGACCGCCGACCAGCCCGCGAGGCGGCCGAGCGCGAGGTCGCGGACGGCACCGTCGTACCGCGCGGAGAGGGCGGCCACGCCGAGCACGGGGACCGCCGCGGCGCCGGCACCCTGCAGCAGGCGGGCGGTGAGGAGCAGGGGGTAGGTCGGCGCCAGGGCCGCGGCCACGGCCCCGCCGGCCATCAGGGCGACGCCGACCAGCAACGGGGTGCGGACCCCGACGAGGTCGGAGATCCGGCCGTGCACGGCGGTGGTGACCGCGAGCAGCAGCGCGTAGAGGCTGATGACCCAGGCGGCCTGGCCGACCGACACGCCGAACTCCGCGGCGACGTCGGAGAGCACGATCGCCGCTGACGCCGAGCCCATCGCGGCCAGGCCGAACAGCAGGCCAAGGACGGTGCTGACACGGCGGGAGTCGTCGGGGGTCACGACGCTGCACAACACAGGAGCGCCCCGGCTGATTCCGGCGGCCGCGAGGTTCAGCCGCGGAAGGCGGGCTTCTCCTTGGCGAGGAAGGCGCGCACGCCCTCGGCGAAGTCGGCGCCGGTGTAGACCTCGCGCAGCAGGTCGGCGTCCCCCGCGGGCGAGGCCTCCAGGCGGCGGGCGCGGTCGAGCAGCTGGCCCTTGGTCGCCCGGATCGTCACCGGGCTGGCGGCGCGCAGCCCGTCGAGCAGCCGCTCGAGCTCGGCGTCGAGGTCGTCGGTGACGCTCATCAGCGCACCGACGGCGTGCGCCCGCGGGGCGTCCACCAGGCGCGAGGCCAGCAGCATCTCGCGGGTCAGCGACTCCCCGAAGACGCTGGCGCAGCGGTAGACGATCGAGCCGGCGAGCGCGTTGCCCAGGGTGCGGGCGATCGGGTAGCCGAAGCGCGACCCGGGGGTGGCGATCCGCAGGTCGCAGTGGGTCGCGACCGCCAACCCGCCCCCGACGCAGACGCCGTCGACCGCGGCCACGGTCACCTGGGGCAGGGCGAAGAGCGACTCGAGCAGCTCGCGGATCCAGTCCTCGTAGGCGACCGCGTCCTGCTCGAGGAAGTCGGAGATCTCGTTGCCGGCCGCGAAGGCCCGCCCGCCGGCGCCGCGGAGCACCAGCACCCGGGTGTCGCGGTCCTGTGCCAGCTCGGCGCACAGCTCGCGCATCTGGGCGTACATGTCACGGGTGAAGGCGTTGTGGCGGTGCGGCCGGTCGAAGGTCACCTCGACGACGCCGTCGCCGCGCTCCACCCGGATGTCCTGGCGGTCCTGCTCGCTGCTGCTCTGGCCCTGCTCGGAAGACTCGGTCACGGTCAGGAACCGTACGACGTCGGGCTCCCGGCTCCGCGCGTGTCCCGCGTCGCGAGCCGACGCGCGGCCACCAGGCCGCCCACCGCACCGAACAGGTGCCCCTGCCAGGAGATGCCCGGCTGCCCCGGCAGCACGCCCCACAGCAGACCGCCGTAGGCGAGGAACAGCAGGGCCCCGAGCAGGACCTGGCCCAGCCGCTGGGCGAACCAGCCGCGCAGCACGAGGTAGACCAGCCAGCCGAAGACCAGCCCGGAGGCCCCGACGTGGACGGTGCCCGGGCCGGCCACCAGCCAGGTGCCGAGCCCCGCGACCAGCCAGATGACCCCGGTGACGGCGAGCCCACGGCGTACGTCGCCGAGCAGGACGAGGAAGAAGAGCAGCGCGACCAGCGGGGTGTTGGCCTCCAGGTGCCCCCACGACCCGTGCAGCAGCGGCGCCAGCACGATGCCGAGCAGGCCCTCGGTGCTGCGGGGGCGGATGCCGTCGTCGTCGAGCACGGCGGGTGTCCACTGGTCCCAGGCCTCGATGACCCACAGGAGCACGACGAACCCGGCGGTGATGGCGGCTGCCGTCGGCCAGGTGCGGGGTCGGGTGGTGGACCGGGGCATGCGATCGAGCGTACGGGGGCTCGACCCACCGCGGACCGAGCGAGTGATCGGTCCGGAGCCCGTCCGTCCCCTACGATGCCGGGCATGAGCACTCCGGAAGCCACCGTCCCCGACCTGTTCCGCCTCGACGGCAAGGTCGCCATCGTCACCGGCGCCTCCAGCGGTCTGGGTGTCGCCTTCGCCCGGGGCCTGGCGCAGGCCGGCGCCGACGTGGTGCTCGGCGCCCGCCGCGTGGACCGGCTCGCCGAGACCGCCGCGCTCGTGGAGGCCGCCGGCCGGAAGGCTCTCTGCGTCGAGACCGACGTCGCGAGGGTCGCCGACTGCGACCGCATCGTCGCGCTGGCGATGGAGGAGTTCGGCCACGTCGACGTGCTGGTCAACAACGCCGGCGTCGGCACCGCGGTCCCGTCGACCAAGGAGACCCCCGAGCAGTTCACCGGCGTCATCGACGTCAACCTCAACGGCTGCTACTGGATGGCCCAGGCCTGCGGACGCGTCATGCAGCCCGGCTCCAGCATCATCAACATCTCCTCGGTGCTGAGCCTGACCACCGCCGGACTCCCCCAGGCGGCGTACGCCGCCTCCAAGGCGGGCCTCAACGGGCTGACCCGCGACCTCGCCCAGCAGTGGACCGGCCGCAAGGGCATTCGCGTCAACTCCATCGCCCCGGGCTTCTTCACCTCCGAGATGACCGACCAGTACCCGCCGGGCTACCTCGAGTCCCAGCAGCAGCGCATCCCCGCCGGCCGCAAGGGCGACCCGCGCGAGCTGGCCGCCGCCGTGGTGTTCCTCGCCTCGGCCGCAGGCGGCTACGTCACCGGGCAGACCATCCCGGTCGACGGGGGCATGACGATCGCCTGACGCTCAGCGGGCCCTCACCTGCCGAGGCCTGGGATCGCTCGGCCGAACCGCGCTCGTCCCGGCAGCGTGAGCCTGGCGTCCGGACCGAGCTGGACGGTCACGGCGTCGGCCACCTTGGCGTTGTACGACGTCTGGTCGGTCGCCGCGAGCACCAGCTGCACGTGGTGGCCGGCCGCGAAGCGGTGCGCGAAGCCGGCCAGGCTGATGGTGACCGGCTTCCCCACCCGGCCGGCCGGGATCCGCACCGGCGTGATCAGCCGGTGCACCAGCGTGCGCACCACGCCGTAGAGCTCGGCGTCGTAGACCTTGACGAAGAGCACCAGGTCGCGGGTGTTGGTGTTCTCCAGGGTCACCCGCAGCCGCGGGATCCCCACCGAGTCCAACGGCTTCTTGAGCCTGGGACTGATGATGGCCACGTGCTGCCCGGTCTCCTCGGTGGTGGGCATGGCGAGGTTCGGGGAGGCGCCGGGCCCTGAGAAGTTCGAGGTCTCGGTGTAGGCCGCGGGCACGCCGCCGGGCGGGTTGAGGAAGCTCATCGAGCCCTCGGGGGTGGCCTCGGCGCGGCGGTGCATCAGCCCGTCGGCACCGAGCCGCACGGTGGTCGTGCGCTTCAGCGGGAACGTCCTCGCGGCGGCGTACTGGTCGGAGTTCGGGCCGTCGCCCCGGTGCACCCGCCAGCCCTCGAACCACGTGAACCCAGGGCCGGGACGCCCCTGCCCGCGCAGCCAGTGGTCCAGCCACTGCAGCTGGCGCTGCGGCAGGTAGCAGGCGTCCATCTCGCGCACGCTGCGCAGCGTGCCGTCGTAGGCCTCGCACTCCCCCGGCTGGGAGACGTAGCCGCCGTGGCCACCGGAGTTCCAGGTCATCGCGACGGGCACGCCGCGCTGGCGCAGCGTGCGGTAGGTGGCGGCGGCGTCGTTGAGGTTGAACAGCGTGTCGCTCTGACCCTGGACCAGCAGGGTGGCCGCGTCGACGTCGTCGAGGAACGTCGCGGCCGACGCCCGGGCGATGTGGTCACGGGCCTGCTGGTCGGCGTCGCCGGTGGTGCTGAGCAGGTCGAAGATCCGGCACACGTCGAGGTAGAAGTTCAGGCACGAGGGCGCCGCCGCAATCTCCTCGGCGTCACCCGAGGCGAGCTTGGCCTCGGTGCAGCCGCCCCCGCCCGACGCCGGCTCGGAGGTGCCCGCGGCGAAGAACAGCGTGGTCCACTCCTGCTTGAAGACGCCCTGCTCGTGGGCGTCGTGGTCCAGCCCCGACCGGTCGCCCTCGACGACGAGGTTGTTGGGGTCCAGGGAGTACTGCAGGGTGTTCCAGGTCCGGCCGGGGATCGTGGCGCGGATCCGCCGGTCCGCCGCGGCGAGCGGCAGCTGGATGCCGCCGCCGTACGAGCCGCCGATGGTGCCGAGCACCAGGCCGCGCCGGTCGCGGAGCACGTCGCGGCGGGGCTCCAGCAGGGCGTCGACCAGCTGCATCGCGCCCTTGACGTCCCAGTCGGCCGACTGCAGCGTGATGCAGCCACCGCTCTCCCCGAACCCCGAGGACGTCCAGGTCAGCACGAGGTAGCCGTGCGCGGCGAGGAACCGCGCCGTGGACACGACCTCGTTGCTCGTCTTGTCCAGGCCGAAGCCGTGGGTCATCAGGACCGCGGGCCGCGGGTCCCCGCGGCTCGCGCCGCGCGGCACGTAGAGCCGGGTGTCGAGCTCGATCTCGACGTCGTCGTCCGGGCCCACCACCACCGGCACCATCGCGTCGGTCGTGGTCCAGCGGTCCGCGGCGCGAGCGGCGGTGACGGCGGACGACCCAGGGACGGCGCTGCCCGCGGTCGGCAGGACCAGCAGGGACGCGGAGGCCGAGACCGCGACGAGGGAGCCGACGAGCAGCCGGCGTGACCATGACCACATGGGCCGAGGGTAGGGCCGCCCGCGCGACCGCGCCCCCGGAACCTCGTGGGTCCCGGGGGCGCGACGCTGCGGAGCCGGCTGACGTCAGCGTCGGCGGAAGGCGACGACGACCGAGGGTCGGGGGAAGTCGTCGGTGTGCGGCCAGGTGGAGGCCTGGTCCTCGAACGTCGCGCCGTCGATCTCACCGGGGTGCTGCACGGCGAAGAACAGCGAGCGGTTCCGGTCGGTGATGAGCGGGCCGCATGCCTCGGCACCCCGCGGCATCGTGACGAACTGCTGGACGTGGCCGCGCTCGGAGCCGGCGACGGGCACGCGGAAGATGCCGTCGTTGGAGCCGAGGGCGTTGCCGTCGGTGGAGATCCACAGGTTGCCGGCGGTGTCGAAGGTGACGTTGTCGGGGCAGCTGATGGGGCTCACCTCCGCCTTGTCGTACCCACCGAAGTAGGTCTCGGGAGCCTCCGGGTCACCGCACACCAGCAGCAGGTCCCAGGTGAACGTCGTGCGCGTGTGGTCGCCCCCGTCGGCGGTCATCTCCAGCACGTAGCCGTTGCGGTTGCCCGAGGCCTCCGTGAGTGGAGCGCCGATGGAGGAGCGCACCATCGAGGTGGTGACCGGGTTGGCCTCGTCGGCCTCGAAGCGCGACCCGCGCTGGGAGTTGTTGGTGAGGGCGGCGTACACCTTGCCGTTGACGAGGTTGGGCTCGACGTCCTCGGGTCGGTCCATCTTCGTGGGCGTGACCTGGTCGGCGGCGAGGCGGGTGAAGATCAGGACGTCGGCCACCGACATGCCGGGCACGAAGGACTCGGTGTCGCTGCACAGCGGGATCCACTCACCGGTGCCGTCGTGCACGCCGTCGGCGGAGCCGTCGCCGGTCAGGCGGGCGACGTAGAGCGTGCCCTTGGTCAGCAGCTTCTTGTTGCGCTTGCGCGCCGTGGCCGAGGAGCCCTTGGCGACCTTCTTGGCCGAGACGAACTTGTAGAGGTAGTCGCCGCGCTCGTCGTCGCCCATGTAGGCCACGGCGTGGCCCTTCGAGACGATGACGTTCGCACCCTCGTGCTTGAAGCGGCCCAGCATCGTGTGCTTGACCGGCGCCTCGTCGGGCGAGAAGGGGTCGACCTCCACGATCCAGCCGTGCCGGTGCGGCTCGTGCGGCTCGGCGGTCAGGTCGAAGCGCTCCTCCACCGTGTGCCAGTTGCGGCCCGAGCCGCTCGCGCCGATGCCGTAGCGGGCGTACTGCTCGGTGTAGCGCGCGTCGAGCTCGCCGGTGGCCTGGAAGTACTGGTTGAAGTTCTCCTCGCCCGACAGGGACGTGCCCCAGGGCGTCATGCCGCCGGCGCAGTTGTTGAACGTGCCGAGCACGCGGGTGCCGGTCGGGTCCTGCGAGGTCTTGAGGCGGTCGTCACCCGCAGCCGGGCCGGCCATGACGAACTCGGTGCGGTGGTGGATGCGGCGGTTGTACCTGGCCTTCCTCAGGTTCGTGACGGGGCGCCACGAGCCGGGGACCAGGCCGCGACGCAGCTCCACGACCGACATGCCGTGGTTGGCCAGGCCGATCTCGGCGATCTCCCGGTCGGTGTAGGTGTCGGCCGGGAACATGATCTGCTCGTCGGTGTACTCGTGGTTCACCACCAGCAGCGCCCGGTCCTTGGAGTCCTTGCGGTGGTCGCGCAGCTCGTGCACGCCCACGTAGTCGCAGTTGTAGCCGAACTGCATCCGGGCCGCCTCGGCGCTCTGCGCGTGGGCGTCGAACGCCGGGGCGCCGTGCACGACGGCGTCACCCCAGCGCATGACGACCTCGTGGTCGAACCCGGGCGCGGTGACGACTGCGTCGCGACGGTTGGGGCGCACGGGGGTGAAGGCGACCTTCGCCAGGTCGTCGGAGGCCCGACGCTCGGCGGCCGCAGAGGCCCCTGTGGTGGCCCCGGTGGAGGCCGAGCCGGCGACGGCGGCCGGGCCCAGGCCGCCGAGCACCAGCGCGCCCGACCCGACGGCGGCCCCCTTCAGGACCGCGCGCCGGGCGACGGCCTTGCGGATCTCGTCCTGCACGTGGCCGGCGCCGGAGGTGTTCGGCTCGGGGTGGTCGCAGGCGTTGCCGCAGCGGTAGAAGCAGGTCATCCGGCTGCGGGAGCCGTGCACGGTCGAGGCCGTGGGCGTGAGGGAGAGCAGGCGGCGGCCGTCGGGCAGGGGGGTCTGGGTCATCGGGGACTTCCTGGGCTCGGGAGACGGGGCGGCCCGACGCGGACGGGCCGTCGGCAACCTAGGGACGCCACCCCCACCGGTGGGGAGCGTCCCCGTGACCCGTCGTCGACGGCTCGGTGAACGCCCGGGGAGGGAGCCGCACGAGGCCGGCTCAGCGACGCGGGCGGCGCCTGGACGGGGCCTCGCCGGTCCACCGGCGGTGGGCGTGGGTGAGTGCTGCCGGCTCGGCGTACCCCAGGCGCGAGGCGACGTCCGCGACCGGCAGCCCGACGGCCAGCAACCGCGCTGCGAGACCCGAGCGCACCTCGTCGACCACCTCCCGGTAGCCGGTGCCCTCGGCGGCGAGCCGGCGACGCAGGGTCCGCTCGGTCATCCCCAGCGCCGCCGCGACCTGACCCATCGGGGCTCCGTCGCGCACGCGCTGCGCCACCAGGACGCGCACGTCGGCGGTCGTCGACGGCAGGTCGCGGTGCTGGTCTGCCAGGCCGAGGCAGGCGGCCTCGGCCGCCGCCCGGTCCGCCCCGCGGTCGCGGACGAGCGGGCGGTCCAGCTCGGCCACGGAGAAGGCCAGCGTGGCCACGTCGCCCTCCACCGACGTCACGACGCCCACACCACCGGGCACCAGCGACTCCAGCACGGTCGCGACCGCCGCGGTGTCGCGCACGAGCAGCCAGCGGCGTACGTCGGCGGGCAGGGCGCCCGCGTCGAGGTCGGCCACCACCTGGTCCCCCTCCAGGCGCGCCACCGGGATGACGAAGGCGAAGCTGAGGTCGATGAAGCGCAACGCCACGTCCACCGCGTCCCCGACCGTCGCCGACGACCGCATCGCCCACCCCATGACGCCGAAGGACTCCGCGGTGTAGCGGCGCCCGACGTCGGCCGCCGCGTGCGGCGCCCGGCGGGCCAGCGCCCTCGCGACCTGCAGCTCCTGCGCGGCGGTGACCGTGCCCACCCGGTCGAGGTCGTCGTGGACCAGCCCGGTGCCCACGAGCAGCGGCTCCACCGGCAGCCCGGCCCGCTCGGCCCACCCCGCCAGGTGCCGCACCCCGGCCGCCGACCGCGGGAACTCCCACCCCGTGACCCCGGGCGACGGGAGGCTGCGCTCTGACATGTCCGGAATTATCAAGTGAAGTGGCCTCGATGTCTCCCCCCGTACCGCGGGCCGGGCCTAGCGTCGGTCAGGTGACGAGCAGCACTCCTCCTTCCAGCAGTCCAACCGGTAACGGCCCCCGCGTCCTGGTCGTCGGCGCCGGCTTCGGCGGCCTCGGCACCGCCCGCGCCCTGCTGCGCCGCGGCATCACCGACGTGACCGTCCTCGAGCGCGCCGACTCCGTCGGCGGCGTCTGGCGCGACAACACCTACCCCAACGCCGCCTGCGACGTGCCCTCGCCGCTCTACTCGTGGTCCTGGGCACCCAACCCGCGCTGGGGCCGGCGCTACTCGGTGCAGCCCGAGATCCTCGACTACATCGAGCGCACGGCGCGCGAGGAGGGCCTGCTCCCCCTCGTCCGCACGGGCACGAGCGTGACCTCCGCCGAGCGCGTCGACGGGGCCTGGCGGGTCAGCACGACCGTGGGCGGCCAGCCGGGACCGACGTACGACGCCGACGTGCTGGTCCTCGCCACCGGCCAGCTCTCGGAGCCGGTCGTGCCCCGCCTGCCCGGGCTGGAGTCCTTCGAGGGCCCGGCCTTCCACTCCGCGCAGTGGCGCCACGACGTCGACCTCACCGGGAAGCGGGTCGCCGTGGTCGGGACCGGCGCCAGCGCCATCCAGCTGGTCCCCGGGATCGTCGACACCGTCGGCACGATGACCGTCTTCCAGCGGTCGGCGGCCTACGTCGTCCCGAAGCCGGACCGCGTCTACTCCGAGCGGCACCACCGGATGTTCGAGAAGCGGCCGGCGACCCTCGGCCTGGAGCGACGCTTCGTCTACTGGCTCTCCGAGCGCTTCAACGGCGCCCTGGTCGGCACCTCCCCCGTCGCCGGTCCCTTCCTCGGCCTGGCCCGCCAGGTCTGGCGGCTGCACCTGCGCCGCCAGGTCTCCGACCCGGCGCTGCGCCGCAAGCTGGTGCCGGACTACCCGATCGGCTGCAAGCGGCTGCTGTTCAGCAACGAGTGGTACCCCGCGCTGGACCGCCCGCACGTCGACGTCGTGACCTCGCCGGTCGCTTCCGTCGAGCCGCAGGGCGTGCGCGACGAGACCGGTCGGCTGCACGAGGCCGACGTGATCATCTGGGGCACCGGCTTCGCCGCCACCGACTTCCTGCGCGGCATCGACGTCGTGGGGGCCGACGGCACCCGGCTGGCCGACGTCTGGTCCGACGGGGCGCGTGCCCACCTCGGGCTCACCGTCCCCGGGTTCCCCAACTTCTTCACCATCTACGGCCCCAACACCAACCTCGGCGGCAGCTCGATCGTCGGGATGCTCGAGGCCCAGGCCGACTACGTCGCCCAGGTCTCCGCCGGCATCCGCGACGGTCGCCACCGCGCCGTCGCGCCGCGCCCGGAGGTGTGGGACGCCTACGACCGCGAGGTGCAGCAGCGCCTCGGTGGCACCGCGTGGGCCGGCTGCGACAGCTGGTACACCGACGGCCGCCGCATCACCACGAACTGGCCCGGCCTGGTGCAGGAGTACCGCGACCGGCTGACCACCGTCGACTGGGACGACCTGGAGGAGGTCTCGTGACCGCGCAGCAGGACCCGCACCGACCCGCCGAGCCGGCCGACCGGCCCTACCCGCCCGAGCCGTGGGACCTCACCGGCACCGGCGCCATCACCACGTGGCGGGTCCCGGTCGGGGTCCTGCCCGAGCTGCCCAGCGGCGTACGGGCTGCGGCGGTGCGGGGCACGGCGCTGGTGACCACCGCCTTCGTCCGGTACGACGACCGCGGGCTGATGGCCTACGACGAGCTGCTGGCGGCCGTGCTCGTGCGGCACGGCCGCGGCGTGGCCCTGTCGATCACCGACATCTGGGTGGACAGCGAGACCTCGGTGGCGGGCGGTCGGGGTCTGTGGGGCATCCCCAAGGACCTGGCGACCTTCGGCGAGCACTTCGCCGAGACCGCCGACGGCCCCATCGCGGCGGCCTCGTTCTCGGCTCGCCGCGGCCCTGCGGTGCGCCTGCCGCTGCCGCTGCGCGGCGCGGTGGTGCAGACCCTGGACGGCAGGACGGTCGCGAGCCCGATCCGCGCCGGCGGCACGGTCCGGCCCGCCCGGGCGACGTGGGACCTGGCGGAGGACGGGCCCCTGGCCTGGCTGCGGGGCGGGCGTCCGGTCACCAGCCTGCTGGCGCGCGACTTCTCGATGCGCTTCGGCAGCTGAGCACGCCCCCACGGCCGCTGTCCCGGCACTACCCTCCGACCGTGACCTCCCTCACCAGACGGGTCCTCGGACCCGCCGTGCAGGCCCTGTGGGCGTGGCTGGACAGCGTCGGCGAGATCGTGCCGGGCACCCGCACCGCCGACCGCTTCGGCGCCTTCGGCGACGGCAGCGCCATCGGCTTCCCCACCGCGACGGTGATGAACCCGTCCTCGATCCACATCGGTCGCGACACCCTCATCGGGCGCCAGGTCACGCTCTCGGTCGGGTACGGCGTCGGCGACCCGGGCATGCCCGAGCGCGGCCTGGTCATCGGCGACAAGTGCATCATCGGGGCGCGGTGCACCCTGACGGCGCACGAGTCGATCGTGGTCGGTGACGGCGTGTGGTTCGGCCAGGACGTCTTCGTCTCCGACGCCGGGCACGGCTACCAGGACCCCGACGTGCCGATCGGCGACCAGTTCGGCAGCCACGACCCGGTCGTGATCGGCCCCGGCTCCTGGATCGGCCACGGCGCGATCCTGCTGCAGGGCACCCGGCTGGGGCGCAACGTGGTCGTGGCCGCCGGCTCGGTGGTCCGCGGCGAGGTCCCCGACCACGCGGTCGTGGCCGGCACACCCGCCCGCGTCGTACGCCGCTACGAGCCCGGCATCGGCTGGGTGGGCCGCACCGGCGACATCCGTCCGGTGGTCCGCGCCGACTACCTCCAGGACGCGCTCACAGAGCTGCGCGAGCGGGCCTGACCACGTGCCGAGGACGGTGGGACCAAGGTCCCGACCTCGGGGGACCTAGGTCCTGACTGAGGACCGGAGTCCTCATGCCGTTCTCACGGGCGTCGATGCGACTCACGCAGGGGTTCCCACGGCTTGTTCCCTGCATCCACCCAGGAGGTGGGACATGCGCATCCTGACACTCACCGGTCTCCCCCGACCGCCGCACCCGGGGCAGCGGCTCCGGGTGGAGCACGGCACCCTGATGGGCCTGGACTCCGGGCTCGACCCGGGCGAGCAGGTGGTCCTGCTCGTGCGCGGTCGCCACCAGCTGGTCACCGTCCTGCGCGTCGACTTCGGCCTCGACGAGACCGTCTACGACCTCATGGTCAACCGCGTGGTCGACGAGGCCAACCTCGACGCGCTCGGAGCCCGCGAGGCGGCCCGGCGCATCTGGGAGGTCGAGGACGTCATGGCCACGATGTGCCGCCTGAAGCGGACCGGGATCGGGTGCGAGGAGACCTGCTCCACTTGCGCCCTGAACCCCGACAGCGCGGCCGGCTCGATCCTGCACCAGCACCTCAGCGCCCTGGACTGAGCCGCGCAGCACCCCCAGAAATGGCCGAAGGCCGCCTCGTGCGAAGCGGCCTTCCGGACCTGGTGGAGGTGAGGGGACTCGAACCCCTGACCCTCTGCATGCCATCGCCCCGGGTGACAGAGCCGCTACCAGCTGCGCCGCGCACCACACCCGCCAGAAATGGCCGAAGGCCGCCTCTTGCGAGGCGGCCTTCCGGACCTGGTGGAGGTGAGGGGACTCGAACCCCTGACCCTCTGCATGCCATCGCCCCGGATGACAGAGCCGCTACCAGCTGCGCCGCGCACCACACCCGCCAGAAATGGCCGAAGGCCGCCTCTCGCGAAGCGGCCTTCCGGACCTGGTGGAGGTGAGGGGACTCGAACCCCTGACCCTCTGCATGCCATGCAGATGCGCTACCAGCTGCGCCACACCCCCAGGTGGTGTGCCGGAGACGGGCTGCAGCCCGTTCCAGCGACCTGCGGAACATTAGCCGACCGCTGTTCGCAACGCGAAATCGGGGTGCCGAGCCGCCGTACCGAGGGCGCTGGACCGGTGCGTCAGGCCGTGCGGTGGTAGGCCAGCAGGCGCAGCCGACCGGTCTCGGGCTGCTCGAGCAGCTCCACCCAGCCGCAGTTGCCCAGGCCGCGCAGCGAGTGCACCTGCTCGGTGGGCCAGCCCAGGAGGCCGACGGTGGCGACGCGGATGGCGGCCCCGTGGGAGACGGCCAGCCCGGTGCCGCCGGCAGGCACGGAGGCGATCAGCTCGAGGAGGCCGGACACCATGCGCTCCCGGACCACCTCGGTGCTCTCCCCGCCGGGGACGACGTCGAAGTCACCCTGGTGGAAGCGGGCGAACTCCTCGGGGTGCTGCGCGGCGTACTCCTCGTGGGAGAGCCCCTGGCGCTCGCCGAGGTGGAACTCCCGCAGCCTCGCGTCGTACGACGCAGCCCGGCCGCACGCGGCCAGGACCGGCTCCGCGGTCTGCCGGGTGCGCAGCAGGTCCGAGCACCAGACGACGTCGGGCTCGAGGGCGGCCATGGCCGCCGCGACGGTCGCGGCTTGGGCGTGGCCGACGTCGTCGAGGGGCACGTCGAGCTGCCCCTGGATGCGGCGGGCGTGGTTGTGCGCGGTCCGCCCGTGCCGCAGCAGCACCAACCGGCGGCCGTGGGGCTCGGGGCCGCTCACGAGCGGGTGACGTCCTCCGGCAGCGTGATGGCCGGGCAGTCGCGCCACAGGCGCTCCAGGGCGTAGAACGCCCGCTCCTCCTCGTGCTGGACGTGCACGACGATGTCGCCGTAGTCCAGCAGGACCCAGCGTCCGTCGCGCTGGCCCTCGCGCCGGATCGGCTTGGCGCCGACCTCGCGCAGGGCGTCCTCGACGGCGTCGACGATGGCGCCGACCTGCCTCTCGTTGGACGCGGAGATGATGAGGAAGGCGTCGGTGATGGCCAGCTGCTCGGAGACGTCGAAGGCGACGATCTGCTCGCCCTTCTTCTCCCCACCGGCGCGGGCGGCGGTGGTGACGAGCTCGATGGCGTGGTCGGTGGCGGTCATGCTGCTCCCGTGGGGCCGGTCTCGCCGGCCGGGTAGAGGTCGTGCTTGGTGAGGTACTGCACCACACCGTCGGGGACGAGGTACCACACGGGTTCCCCCCGCTCCCGGCGGAGACGGCAGTCGGTCGAGGAGATGGCCAGTGCCGGGATCTCGATCATGGTCACGCGGTCGGCGGGGATCGAGGCGAGGGTGGCGGCGTCCATCTCGTAGCCGGGCCTGGTGCACCCGACGAACTGGGCGAGCGCGAAGAGCTCCTCGGCGTCGCGCCAGGTGAAGATGTCGGCGAGTGCGTCGGCGCCGGTGATGAAGAACAGCTCGGCGTCGGGCATCGCCGCGCGCAGGTCGCGCAGGGTGTCGACGGTGTAGGTCCGCCCCGGGCGGTCGATGTCGACCCGGCTGACGGTGAACCGGGGGTTCGACGCCGTGGCGATCACCGTCATCAGGTAGCGGTGCTCGGCCGGGGTGACGTCACGCCCGGCCTTCTGCCAGGGGTCGCCGGTCGGCACGAAGACGACCTCGTCGAGGTCGAACCAGTGCTGGACCTCGGAGGCCGCGACCAGGTGGCCGTGGTGGATGGGGTCGAAGGTGCCACCCATGACGCCGATGCGGCGCCGGGTCACCTGCTCCCCCGTCCTGGCACGGGCGGAGCGCTCAGCTGTGCTCGCGGCCGCCGCCGAAGGCGAGGAGCGCGAACATCAGGCCCATGAGGATGGCCAGCGTGATGCCGCCGATGCCCCAGGCCAGGGCGTGGTTGACGTGGTGCTCCTCGGCGGCCTCGGAGGCGAGGATGATCAGCGACTGCATGGCCGCGATCCTAGCGGGCCGCACGCGGCCCCCACGCGGCGGCTCAGCGCACGTGCCCGTCCCCGGTGACGACGTACTTGGTCGACGTCATCTCCGGCAGCCCCATGGGCCCGCGGGCGTGCAGCTTCTGGGTGCTGATCCCGATCTCGGCGCCGAAGCCGAACTCGCCCCCGTCGGTGAACCGGGTGCTGGCGTTGACCAGCACCGCGGCCGCGTCGACCGCCGCCACCCAGCGGCGCGCCACTGATTGGTCCTCGGTCACGATCGTCTCGCTGTGCTGGCTGGAGTGGCGGCGCACGTGGGCGAGTGCCGCGTCGAGGTCCGGGACGACCCGGGCGGCGAGGTCGAGCGAGAGGTACTCGGTGTCCCAGTCCTCCTCGGTCGCCGCCACCACCCCGTCGTACGCCGCGAAGGCCTCGTCCCCGTGGAGGGTCACGCCCGCCCCCTGCAGCGCCGTCACGACGCGGGGCAGGAACTCCCCTGCCACGTCCGCGTGCACCAGCAGCGACTCCGCGGCGTTGCACACGCTCGGCCGGTGGGTCTTGGCGTTGACCACGATCGCCAGCGCCTTGTCCAGGTCGGCGGCCGCGTCGACGTAGACGTGGCAGTTGCCCACCCCGGTCTCGATCACGGGCACCGTCGACTCCTCCACCACGGCCCGGATCAGCCCGGCGCCGCCACGCGGGATCAGCACGTCCACGTGGCCCCGCGCCCTCATCAGGGCCTTGACGGTGTCGTGGGAGTCGGCGGGCACGAGCTGGACGACGTCCGCTGCGAGGCCGGCGGCGACCGCCGCGTCACGCAGGACGCCCACGATGGCGGCGTTGCTCGCCGCCGCGCTCGAGGAGCCGCGCAGCAGCACGGCGTTGCCGGACTTCAGGCAGATGCCCGCGGCGTCCGCGGTCACGTTGGGACGGGCCTCGTAGATCATGCCGACCACGCCGAACGGCACCCGCACCTGGCGCAGCTCCAGCCCGTTGGCGAGCGTGCTGCCACGGACCACCTCCCCGACGGGGTCGGGCAGCGCCGCGACGTCGCGCAGCCCCTGCGCCATCCCCTCCAGCCGCTCGGGGGTCAGCCGGAGCCGGTCGACGATGCCGGCCGGCGTACCGCCCGCCTCGGCGCGGGCGACGTCCTCGGCGTTGGCCGCCAGGATCGGCTCCGCGCGGGTGAGCAGCGCCTCGGCCATCGCGAGCAGCGCCGCGTCCTTCTGCGCCCTGGTGGCCAGGCCCAGCCCCAGCGAGGCCTCCCGGGCCCGCTGCGCCAGCTCGATCACGTCCTGCTGGGTGGTCATGGACCCGAGCCTAGGGCGCCCGGGACGTCATGCGGACGGGACGTCCACCCCTGCGGGAGGTATGACGTCCCCCGGAGACGACGTCACCCCGCCGGTCCGAGGACCGACGGGGTGACGTGCGTGGAACGACAGGCTGTGATCAGCCCTTGCGCTTCTCGATCTGCTCGGTGGCAGCGGGCAGCACGGCGTGCAGGTCGCCGACGACGCCGAAGTCGACGAGCTCGAAGATCGGCGCCTCCTCGTCCTTGTTGACCGCGACGATCGTCTTCGAGGTCTGCATGCCGGCGCGGTGCTGGATCGCACCGGAGATGCCGTTGGCGACGTAGAGCTGCGGCGAGACGACCTTGCCGGTCTGGCCGACCTGGAAGGAGTGCGGCTTCCAGCCGGAGTCGACCGCGGCGCGGGAGGCACCCACGGCGGCGCCGAGCGCGTCGGCCAGGCCCTCGATCGGGTCGAAGTCGCCGCCGGTGCCACGACCGCCGGAGACCACGATGGCGGCCTCGGTCAGCTCGGGACGACCCGTGGACTTGCGCGGCTGGGCGGCCACGATCTGGGCCTTCTTCGCCGAGTCGGAGATGGTCGCGGCGAACGCCTCGACCTCACCGGCGCCGGCGCTCTCCTCCGGGGCGGCGGAGTTCGGCTTGACCGTGATGATCGGCGTGCCCTTGGTGACCTTGGACTTCACGGTGTAGTTGCCGGCGAAGACCGACTGCGTGGTCACGCCGCCGTCCTCGATGTCGACCGCGTCGGTGATGATCCCCGAGTTGGTCTTGATCGCCAGGCGACCGGCGATCTCCTTGCCCTCGTAGCCCGAGACCAGGAGCACGGCGGCCGGGGAGGTCTTCTCCACCAGCTGCTGCAGGGCCTCGGCCTTCGGGGCCACCAGGTAGCCCTTGATCTCGGCGTCGTCGACGACGTAGATCTTCTCGGCGCCGAAGGCCTTGAGCTTGTCGGTCACCGCGGCGTCGTTGCCACCGAAGTAGACCGCGGACGGGGTGCCGAGCTTCTTGGCCAGGGCCAGGAGCTCGAGCGTGGGCTTGCGGACAGCGCCGTCGACTGCGTCGACGACGACCAGGACCTCAGACATGTGTGCGTTCCTCTCCTATCCGAGCCCGGCTCAGATGAACTTCTTCGACGCGAGGAACTCCGTCAGCGCGGTGGCGCCGGAGCCGTCCTCGTCGGTGACGATCTCGCCGGCGGTGCGCGGCGGGCGGGCAGCGGTCTCCTCGACGGCGCTCCACGAAGCGTTCAGGCCCACGAGCTCGGCGTCGACGCCGAGGTCGGACAGGCTCCAGGTCTCCAGCGGCTTCTTCTTCGCCGCCATGATGCCCTTGAACGACGGGTAGCGCGCCTCACCGGTCTGGTCGGTGACCGACATGACCAGCGGCATGGTGGCGCCGATGACCTCGGTGGCGGTGTCGCCGTCGCGCTTGATGCGCACCTGGTCGCCCTGGGTCTCGATGACCGAGGCGAAGGTGACCTGCGGGAGGTCGAGGCGCTCGGCGAGCATCGCCGGGACGACCGAGCCGGAGGCGTCGGTCGAGGCCATGCCGCACATCACGAGGTCGGGCACGCCGATCTTCTTGATGGCCTCGGCCAGCACCAGCGACGTGCCGAGGTAGTCGGAGCCGGCGATGGCCTCGTCGGAGACCAGGATGCCCTTGTCGGCACCCATCTGCAGGGCCTTGCGCACCGCGTCGACGGCCTTCTCCGGGCCGATGCAGAGGGCGGTGACCTCGGTGTCGTCACCGGCCTTCTCCTTGAGCTGGAGCGCCTGCTCGACGGCGTACTCGTCGAGCTCCGACAGCAGCCCGTCGACGCCCACGCGGTCCACGGTGTTGTCCGACTCGAACTGCCGGTCGGCAGTGGCGTCGGGCACGTACTTCACACAGACAACAATGTTCATGGTGGTGACGGCCCCCGGGGGGCCCCTCCTGTGCTCTCGGGATCGATCGCGAGGCTACCCTCGCGTCAACAGACATGTAACACGCGTTTACGGTTGCTTTTCTCACACCACCGGGCTGGACCGCGCCCGGCCCCCACCCGGCCCGTCCTCAGGCGCCGGGGCGCACCACCCGCTCGAGCAGGCGTCCCACGAGCAGGTAGACCACGGCGCCCAGGCCCCAGTTGACCAGGGCGTTCTTGGTCTCGGCGGACTCCCCGCTGAACTCGCGGATGCCGTTCTCGCGGGAGAAGACCCCCAGGTCGACGGCGTCGGCCGCGGACAGCACGAAGCTGACCAGGCCGTTGTCCTCGTTCGCGTCGATCGCCACCAGCAGGGCGCCCACCGCCAGGACCAGGGCGGCGAGGACGCACAGGGTCCACAGCAGCTGCGCGACGCGCGTGCGCCAGGACCCGCTCGAGAGCCTGTCCTTGATGCCCATGCCCCTCCTCACCTGCTCGCGAAGGTGGCCTTGCCCGGCCCGTTCTCGAGGAAGGATGTCATGCCGGTGGTGCGGTCCTCGGTGGCGAAGACCGCGGCGAACTGCATCCGCTCGATCTCCAGACCGGTCTCGAGGTCGGTGCCCAGGCCCCGGTCGATGCACTCCTTGGCCGCCCGCAGCGCCAGACCGGCCGCCGAGCGGAACTGCCCGGCCCAGGCCAGCGCCTCACTGTAGACCTCCTCGTCGGGGACGACCCGGTCGACCAGACCGATCGCCAGCGCCTCGTCGGCCTTGACGAAGCGGCCGCTGAAGATGAGGTCCTTCGCCTTCGACGGTCCGACCAGGCGGGCCAGCCGCTGGGTGCCGCCGGCGCCGGGGATGATACCGAGCAGGGTCTCGGGCTGACCCATCACCGTGCGCTCGCCGGCGATCCGCAGGTCGGCGGCCAGCGCGAGCTCGCAGCCCCCGCCCAGGGCGTAGCCGTTGACGGCCGCCACGACGGGCTTCGGGATGCGCGCGATCGCCGTCACCGCCGACTGGAGCGGGCCGGAGCGGGCGACCATGTCCTGGTAGGACATGTCGGCCATCTCCTTCACGTCGTTGCCCGCGGCGAAGACCCGCTCACCGCCGTACAGCACGACGGCGCGGACGTCGTCGCGCTCGGTCGCCTCGGCCGCGGCGGCCCGCAGCTCCTCCTGGACCGCGATGCTGATCGCGTTCATCTTCGGACGGTCGAGCCGGATCGTGCCGACGCCGTCGGCGACCTCCAGCCGGACGAACTCACCCATCGACTCTCCCTCTCCTCGTCGCTCACCGGTGCGGCCCTGCGGCGCCGAGGACGTGGCGACGGCTGGGCCCGCGCCGAGCATCGTGCCACCCCTGACACAATCCTCGACATGGTGCCGGTGGCGTGGACGCATCTCGGGCAGACCTCCAGGGTCTGGCCCGGGCGCAACTGGCCCCTCGGTGCCACCTGGACCCCCGAGCAGACCAACTTCGCGGTGTACGCCCCCGAGGCGAGCGAGGTGACCCTGTGCGTGTTCACCGACGCCCCCGACGGGGGCGAGGAGGAGCACCGCCACGTGCTCACCGAGCAGTCCCTGGGGATCTGGCACGGCGCCCTGCCCGACGTGCGGCCGGGCACCCGCTACGGCTACCGCGTCGACGGCCCGTGGGACCCCGACGCCGGTCACCGGTTCAACCCGCACAAGCTGCTGCTGGACCCGTACGCGATGGCGGTGAGCGGTGACTACACCCCTGCCCCCGCCACCTTCGGGTACGTCTTCGACAACCCCGAGGAGCAGTCCACCGAGGACTCCGCACCCTTCGTGCCGCGCAGCGTCGTCGTCGACCCGGGCTCCGGCGACTTCGACTGGGAGGGCGACCAGCCGATGCGGCGCCGCTGGCGCGACACGGTCATCTACGAGTGCCACGTCAAGGGGATGACCCAGCTGCACGACCGGGTCCCCGAGCACCTGCGCGGGACGTACGCCGGGCTCGGCTCCCCCGCGGTCACCGACTACCTGCGCGACCTCGGCGTGACCGCCGTGGAGCTGCTCCCGGTCCACCAGTTCGTCTCCGAGCCCGGCCTGACCGAGCGCGGCACCAGCAACTACTGGGGCTACAACTCCATCGGCTACTTCGCCCCGCACGCGGCCTACTCCTCCTCCGGCGACCGTGGCGAGCAGGTCCGCGAGTTCAAAGAGATGGTCAAGGCGCTGCACCGCGCCGGCCTCGAGGTCATCCTGGACGTGGTCTACAACCACACCGCCGAGGCCGGTCCCCTCGGGCCGACGCTGTCCTTCCGCGGCCTGGACGACCGCGGGTTCTACAAGCGCGTGATCCCCGTGCCCGACCCGGAGACCGGCGAGGTGGAGTTCGACGACACCTACTGGGACGTCACCGGCTGCGGCAACACCGTCGACTCCAACCACCCCCTCGCGCTGCGGCTGATCCTGGACTCGCTGCGCTACTGGGTCACCGAGATGCACGTCGACGGCTTCCGCTTCGACCTGATGTCGGCGCTGACCCGCACCGGCTACGACATCGACATGAACTCCGACCTGCTGGTCGCGATCGGCCAGGACCCGATCCTGCGGCACGTGAAGCTGATCGCCGAGCCGTGGGACGCCTCGATGGACGGCTACCTGGTCGGGGGCATGCCGCCGCCGTGGGTGGAGTGGAACGACCAGTACCGCGACGAGATCCGCGACTTCTGGCGCAACCACGCCCAGGGCCCGCGCACCGTCGCGACCCGGCTGGCCGGCTCCTCCGACCTCTACGCCGACGACGGACGCTCGGCCTACAACTCGATCAACTTCGTCACCGCCCACGACGGGTTCACCCTGCGCGACCTGGTGACCTACGAGCACAAGCACAACGAGGCCAACGGCGAGGACAACCGCGACGGCACCGACAACAACCGCTCGTGGAACCACGGGGTCGAGGGCGAGACCGACGACCCGGCCCTCGTCGCCGTACGCCGGCGGCAGGCGGCGAACATGATGGCGACCCTGTGCCTGTCCAACGGCGTGCCGATGATCACCGCCGGCGACGAGCGCGGCCGCACGCAGCGCGGCAACAACAACGCCTACTGCCAGGACAACGAGATCTCCTGGGTCGACTGGTCGACCCAGGACGCCTGGCTCGACGTCTACGAGGTCACCAAGACCGCCCTGCGGCTGCGTCGCGACCACCCGGCGCTGCGCCAGCGGCACTGGTTCGAGGGACGCCCCACCATCAAGGGCGGCCCCAAGGACCTGGCCTGGCTGCATCCCTCGGGTCGCGAGATGCGCGAGGAGGACTGGTACGACCACGAGCTGCGCACGATCGGCATGTTCGTCTCCGGCGCCCCGCTGCGCGCCCCCGGCCCGCGCGGGGAGCAGCAGGTCGACCGCTCGTTCATGCTGTGGTTCAACGCCGGCTGGCTGCCCCAGGCGGTCCACCTCCCGGAGAACGACTGGGTCCAGCGCGGCGAGGTCGTCCTCTCCACCGACGTCAAGCTCGACGTGGGCGCCGAGGTGGAGGCCGGCGACCGGATCTCCGTGGGGCGCCGCTCGGTCGTGGTGCTGCGCGAGCTGAAGGACTAGCCGGTCGGCAGGGCCACGACGCCCAGCTCGGCGTCGGAGGCGAGCAGCTCGTGGCGCGGCACCACCCTGACGGTGTAGCCGAACGACCCGGCGGAGTCGAGGGCGACGGCGCCGTCGAAGCGGTGCCGGCCGCCCTCGTAGCTCTCGGCGAGGGTCAGCAGGGAGGTCCGGGTGTCCAGGAGCTCGTCCTCGGCGGTGGTCCGCCCGTGGACCAGCTGGACCTCCACGTCCTCCGGCGAAAGCGAGCCCAGCGCCACGAAGGCGCGCGTCGACATCAACGCCCCCACCTCCGGGGAGTCGCCCACCCCGCTGGACTCCACGTGCTCGACCCGGACCCCGGGCCAGGACTCCAGGACCCGGCGCTTCCAGGCGGCGAGGTCGACCGCCCCGGCGTAGTCGCTGTTCAGGGCACGGGCGGTGGCGGCGGCCGGGGCGTAGAGCTGGCGCACGTAGTCGCGGACCATCCGCGTCGCGAGCACCTTGGGGCCCAGCGACTTCAGCGTGTGCCGGACCATCTCCAGCCAGCGGGTCGGGACCCCGGAGGCGTCGACGTCGTAGAACCGGGGCGCGACCTCGTTCTCGATCAGGTCGTAGAGCGCGGCGGCCTCGAGGTCGTCACGACGGTCGACGTCCTCCACACCGTCGGCGGTCGGGATCGCCCACCCGTTGTCGCCGTCGTACCACTCGTCCCACCAGCCGTCGAGCACCGAGAGGTTGAGACCGCCGTTGAGCGCGGCCTTCATGCCGGAGGTGCCGCAGGCCTCGTAGGGGCGCAGCGGGTTGTTCAGCCACACGTCGCAGCCGGGGTAGAGCGGCTGGGCCATGGCGATGTCGTAGTTGGGCAGGAAGACGATCCGGTGCCGGATCTCGGGGTCGTCGGAGAGCCGGACGATGTCCTGGATCAGCTTCTTGCCGCCGTCGTCGGCCGGGTGTGCCTTGCCGGCGATCACCAGCTGCACCGGACGGGCCGGGTCGAGCAGCAGCCGCTTGAGCCGCTCGGGATCGCGCATCATCAGGGTCAGGCGCTTGTACGACGCGGCGCGGCGGGCGAAGCCCATCGTCAGCACGTCGGGGTCGAGTGCGGAGTCGATCCACGCGAGCTCGGCGCTAGCCGCCCCGCGCTTGGTCCAGGACTTGGCCAGGCGCCGGCGGGCGTCCTCGACCAGGCGCTGGCGCAGCACCCGCTTGGTCGCCCACACGGCCTCACCGGGGATCGAGTCGACAACGTCCCAGAAGGCGTCGACGTGCTCGGAGTCAGGCGCCACCCCGGCGCGGGCGGCGAGCTCGAAGACCTCGCGTCCGACCCAGGTCGGGCCGTGGACTCCGTTGGTGATGGAGCCGATCGGGACCTCGGCCTCGTCGAAGGCCGGCCAGAGCCCCTGGAACATCCCGCGCGAGACCTGCCCGTGCAGCTGTGAGACGCCGTTGGCGCGCTGGGCGAGGCGGAACCCCATGACGGCCATGTTGAACACGGCCGGGTCGCCTCCCTCGTAGTCCTCCGACCCGAGCGCGAGGATCCGCTCGACGGGGACGCCGGGGCAGGCGCCGGAGTCGGCGAAGTACTGCGCCACCAGCGACCGGGGGAACCGGTCGATGCCGGCCGGGACCGGGGTGTGGGTGGTGAACACCGTCGAGGCGCGCCCGACCTCGAGCGCGGTGTCGAAGTCCAGGGCGGGCCCGGCAGGGTCGACCGTCAGCTCACGGATGCGCTCCAGCCCGAGGAACCCGGCGTGGCCCTCGTTGGTGTGGAAGACCTCGGGCGCCTCGTGACCGGTGATCCTCGAGAACGCGCGCAGCGCCCGGACGCCACCGATGCCGAGCAGGAGCTCCTGCCGCAGCCGGTGCTCGGAGTTGCCGCCGTAGAGACGGTCGGTGACGTCGACGTACTGCTGGGGGTTGCCCTCCACGTCGGTGTCGAGCATGAGCAGCGGGACGCGTCCCACGCTGGCCACCCAGATCCGGGCCAGCAGGTCCGGGCCGCCCGGCATCGCGATCGAGACGGTGGCCGGCTCCCCGGTGGGCTCGCGCAGCATCGAGATCGGGAGCTCGTCGGGGTCGAGGACGGGGTAGGTCTCCTGCTGCCAGCCCTCGCGCGACAGCGACTGCTTGAAGTAGCCGTGGCGGTAGAGCAGGCCGACCCCGATGATCGGCACCCCGAGGTCGCTGGCCGCCTTCAGGTGGTCACCGGCCAGGATGCCCAGGCCCCCGGAGTACTGCGGCAGCACCGCGGTGATGCCGAACTCGGGGCTGAAGTAGCCGATCGCGCGAGGCCCGCTGCCGTCCGCGCCGCCACCGGAGCGCTGGTACCAGCGCGGTGCGGTCAGGTAGGTCTCCAGGTCGGCCTCGGCCCGGGCCAGGTCGGCGAGGAAGGTCTCGTCGGCGGCCAGCTGTTCGAAGCGCTCGCGACCCACGGCCCCCAGCAGACGCACGGGATCGTGGCCGGTCTGCTCCCAGAGGTCGGCGTCGACCGCGGCGAAGACGTCCTGGGTCGGTGGGTGCCAGGACCAGCGCAGGTTCAGCGCGAGGTCGTTCAGCGCAGCCAGCGCGGGAGGGAGGACGGGGCGGACGGTGAAGCGACGGATGGCACGCACGCGCGAACGCTAACCCCGATCACTTGAACGATCCAAGACATCTGGACCTCTAGGACCGATGTGAACGGCGTGTTTCGTCGCGGTGGACGCATAACCACCGGTTCGCGGACACGTTGAGCAGGCCATGCCCACTGCTCCCTCCCGCGCACGGCGCCGCACGACGGCCGCCCTCGCCCTGATGACCGCCACCCTGGTCCCGGGCCTCGCGCAGATCCCCGCCCTGGCCACCCCCTCCACCGTCGCCACCACCGACCTGCCGCACGTCGTCGACGGGGTGGTCGCCACCCTCGGCGACACCGTGCCCGGCCTGGCCGACCTCGACCTGCGCGGTCGCGTGCTGCCCACCGCGGCCCAGCGCAGCGCGGCCGACCGCCTCGGCGCGGTCACGCTGCGCTGGAACGACTTCGGCACCCCGAGCTCGCTGCTCCGGGCCGATGGCGCCCTGGCCCGCGCGACGTCCTCCGACCCGGTCCTCGCTGCGCGCGCCTACCTCGAGGACAACGCAGCCCTCTTCGGCCTGACCCGCTCGGCGATGGCCGGCCTGGAGCTGGTCAACGAGCAGAAGCTCGCCGACTACCCCGACGCCCAGGGCCGCCCGACCGCCCCGGCCGGGCACGCCGTGCTGTTTCGCCAGCGCTTCGGTGACCTCTCCCCCGCCCTCGGCTCGATGGTGACCGTGGGCGTCTCCCGCGGCGAGATCGCCTACGTCTCCTCCTCCCTGGTCCGTACGACGCAGACCGCTCCGGCCGCGACCCTCACCCCGCTCGAGGGCTGGGTCGAGGCCGCCGGCAACGTCGGCCGCTCGATCACCGGCTCCACGCTGAAGAAGATCGGCACCGTCGTCGACCGTGCCGTCGGCTCGGTCGCCCCCTGGACCCGGCTCTCCGTGCCCGGCTTCTCGGAGCAGCAGCAGGTCCGCCTGCGCGCCCTCGCGCTGGCCGACGGCACCGTGCGCCCGGTCTACGAGGCCAACGTCGTCGACAACCAGGACGGCCTGGCCTTCGCGTACACGCTGATGGTCGACGCCGTCACCGGTGACGTGCTGCACCGCGCCCACCAGGTCGAGAACGACTCGGTCCAGGAGGTCTACCAGGGCACCTTCAGCAGCACCCAGTGCGGCCCCAAGCACCCCTTCGAGCTGACCGACGACCTGACCACCACGTTCAACGCCGCGGCGCTGGCCCTGCCCGTCGACGACGTCGTCGTGAAGTTCTTCGGCCCCAAGGACCGGCTGCTCTACACCGGTGACCTGCTCACCAGCCCCGAGGTCGTCACCTGGACCTCTCCCGAGCCGCTGGAGGCCGGTGTCTACAGCGCCCAGGTCTGCCCCTTCGACGACGCCTCGGCGGTCGTCGGTGCCTATGCCCTGCTCGTCTCGACCAGCGACACGGCCACCCCCGGGGTCGGCGGCGGCCTCGGCTTCGACCCGACGTGGAGCTACTACCCTGCGAACCCGTCGATGTCCTCGACGAAGGTCGGCAAGACCCCGGGCAACGACGTCATCGGCTGCTGGGTCGACACGCCCGACTGCTCCATGCCCACCGGCCCGTTCCGAAACCTGGCCTCCCCCTTCGCCTGGGACCAGGTCAACGTCGCCGGCGCGTCGTCGATGACGACCATCGGCAACAACGCCAACACCCACGAGGCCTGGGTCAGCCCGCTCTCCCCCGGTGGCCTGCTGCAGGCCCCGGTCTCCCCGACCCGCACCTACACCGGTGAGTTCACCGACGCGTGGAACGAGTCGGCCTGCGACCCGACCAACCTGGTGCCCGGCGGCAACGACATCGACTTCGTCACCGGCAACCTGTTCGTCTCCCACAACCGGATGCACGACTACAGCTACTACCTCGGCTTCACCGAGGAGAACTACAACCTGCAGCTGGACAACTTCGGTCGCGGCGGCGTGCCTGCCGACGCGGAGGTCGGCAACGTGCAGGCCGGCGCTCTGACCAGCCCGGTGTTCGAGGCCACCGGTGTCGCCACCGGACGCAACAACGCCAACCAGATCACCCTGCAGGACGGCGTCCCCGGCATCACCAACCAGTACCTCTTCCAGCCGGCCGCGAGCGCGTTCTACGCGCCCTGCACCGACGGCAGCCTCGACATGGGCATCGTCGGCCACGAGTACACCCACGCCATCTCCAACCGGATGATCGCCGGCCCGGACGAGGGCATCGGCTCCGACCAGGGCGGTGCCATGGGCGAGTCCTGGGGCGACCTCACCGCCGCGGAGTACCAGTTCAGCCACGGCTACAAGAACGGCGGCAACATCTTCGCCGTCGGCGTCTACGCCACCGGGAACAAGAAGACCGCGATCCGCAACTTCGCGATCAACAAGAACCCGCTGAACTACTCCAACTACGGCTACGACACCACCGGCGTCCAGGTCCACGCCGACGGCGAGATCTGGAGCGGCACCCAGTGGGAGGTGCGCCAGGCGCTGGTGGAGAAGTGGAACAAGAAGTTCCCCTACAAGGACAAGGCCCTGCAGCTGGCCTGCGCCCAGGGCTCCGACCACGCCTCCCCCGTCGCCCCGCAGTACTGCCCCGGCAACCGGCGCTGGATCCAGCTGGTCTTCGACGCCTTCCTGCTCCAGCAGGGCAGCACCTCGATGCTCGACGCCCGCGACGCCATGCTGGCTGCCGACCGGATGCGCTTCGGCGGCGAGGACCTCAAGGTCATGTGGCAGGCCTTCGCCCGCCGCGGCATGGGCAAGAACGCCGTCATCGACGCCACCGACGAGAACGTCGTCACCGGCGGCTTCGCCTCCCCCAAGGGCGACAACGCCACCGTGACGTTCAAGGGCGGCTCGGGACCCGGGTCGGTCTACGTCGGCATGTTCGAGGCGCGTACGTCGCCACTGGCCGACACCTTCCCGAGGACGAGGACCAAGGCGACCGCGACGATGGCGCCGGGCAGCTACGACCTGCTCTACGTCTCCCCCAAGGGCGGCTTCCACCGCTTCGGCCTCACCGTCAAGGCGGGCCAGAAGCGGACCGTGCGGCTCCCCAGGGCCGTCAACCTGGCCGCGTCCGCCGCCGGCGCGAAGGTCATCGGCGCCACCGAGGGCTCGCTCAAGACCGAGGCGCTCATCGACGGCACCGAGGACACCAACTGGGCCGGCGTGACCGAGGCCAACGTCGACGAGTCCAAGCCCTTCGTGGCCGTCGACCTCGCGGGCAGGAAGTCCACGATCCGCCGGGTCCAGGTCAGCGCCCTGCTGAACCCGGTCGACGGTGCCGACGACATCGACCAGCTGTCGGGCTCGCGGTTCACCGCGCTGCGACAGTTCGCGATCGAGGTCTGCGCCACGGGCTGCACCAGCGGCAAGGCGACCTGGAAGCGCGTCTTCACCTCGAGGTCCGACGCCTTCCCGGCCGTCCGCCCGCGCCCGACCGCTCCCAAGCAGGCCATGCGCTCGTTCTCCTTCAAGCCCACGAAGGCCTCGGCCGTGCGGCTCGTGGTCCTCAACAACCAGTGCACCGGGTTCGCCGGGTACGCCGGCGAGCTGGACAACGACCCGATCACCACGACCGACTGCGCCACGGGCTCCGAGCGCGGCACCGTGGTCCACGCGGCCGAGCTGCAGGTGTTCAAGAAGTAGCCACCCCATCCTCGCTGCTCGATCGCTTCGGTGGTCGAGCAGCGAGGAGCGCCAGCGACGAGCGGGCGTCGAGACCACCCACGCACCACAGGTGGTCGAGCAGCGAGGAGCGCCAGCGACGAGCGGGCGTCGAGACCACCCACGCACCACAGGTGGTCGAGCAGCGAGGAGCGCCAGCGACGAGCGGGCGTCGAGACCACCCACGCACCACAGGTGGTCGAGCAGCGAGGAGCGCCAGCGACGAGCGGGCGTCGAGACCACCCACGCGCAACCGGTGGTCTCGACACCCGCTCGCTGGCGCTCGCTGCTCGACCGCCCGTCAGCGCGACCCGTTGTCCACAGGCTGCGGGCCTGTCGCGGTTGGCGCCCGCCTGGGCGGGCAGGTCCCCTCCATGGCCTGGACCTACATCCTCGAGTGCGCCGACGGCAGCTACTACGTCGGCAGCACGACCCACCTGGACCTGCGCGTCAGCCAACACCAGCGCGGCGAGGGCGCCACGTACACACAGAGCCGACGACCGGTCCGCCTGGCGTGGGCGGGTGAGTTCGAGCGGATCGACGAGGCGTTCGCTTTCGAGAAGCAGGTCCAGCGGTGGGGGCGCGCCAAGCGGCAGGCCCTGATCGACGGCCGCTGGGACGACCTGCCTGGATTGGCACGGGGGCGCGACCTGCCTCCGACCTGAGGTGGTCTCGACACCCGCTCGCTGGCGCTCGCTGCTCGACCACCCGGTCTCACCGTGGTCTCGACGCCCGCTCGCTGGCGCTCGCTGCTCGACCATCGGAGCTGCGCCACCGGGTGGGTGTTTGCGTGACGGGTGCCCAGCCGCTTGGCTAGTGGGCATGGTCGGACGCATCCCCGTCATGAACGTGATGCCACTGGTGGACCTCGGTCGGCAGCCCGCGAAGGCGACCGTCGGCGAGCCCTTCAGGGTCTCCGCGACGGTCTTCCGGGAGGGCCACGACAAGCTCGCGGCCGAGGTGGTGCTGACCGACCCCTCGGGCACGCGTCGTGCGCCGGTGCGGATGGTCAAGCACCCCGACGTGCCGGACCTGCACGAGGCGTGGGTGACCCCCGACCTCGAGGGTGCCTGGAGCTTCGAGGTGCAGGCGTGGTCCGACCCGCTGGCCACCTGGCAGCACGACGCGGGCATCAAGATCCCCGCCGGGGTCGACGTGGAGCTGATGTTCCTGGAGGGGCGGCTGCTCTTCGAGCGCGTCGCCGCCACCCTCGAGCCCGCCGACACCAAGGCTCGGCAGGTGCTCGAGGGCGCGGTCCTGGCCGCCCAGGACACCGAGCGCCCCGCCGCCGCCCGGCTCGCGGCCCTGCGCGACCCGGAGCTGACGCAGGTGCTGCTCGAGCACCCGTTGCGCGAGCTGGTCACCGTCGAGGGGCCCTACCCGGCGTACGCCGACCGCGAGCGCGCGTTGTTCGGCAGCTGGTACGAGTTCTTCCCGCGCAGCGAGGGGGCCACCAAGGACCCGACGACCGGGAAGGTCCGCTCCGGCACCTTCCGCACCGCGGCGAAGCGGCTCGACGCCGTTGCCGCCGCCGGCTTCGACGTGATCTACCTGCCGCCGATCCACCCGATCGGCGAGGTCAACCGCAAGGGCCCCAACAACACCCTCACCCCCGGCCCGGACGACACCGGCTCGCCGTGGGCGATCGGGTCCAAGGACGGCGGGCACGACGCGATCCACCCCGACCTCGGCACGATGGCCGACTTCGACGCCTTCGTCGCCCGCGCCGGGGAGCTGGGCCTCGAGGTCGCGCTCGACCTGGCCCTGCAGGCCGCGCCCGACCACCCGTGGGTCACCACCCACCCGCAGTTCTTCACCACCCGTGCCGACGGCTCGATCGCCTACGCCGAGAACCCGCCCAAGAAGTACCAGGACATCTACCCGCTCAACTTCGACAACGACCCCAGCGGCATCTGCCGCGAGGTGCTGCGCGTGGTGAAGCTGTGGATGTCCCACGGGGTGCGGATCTTCCGCGTGGACAACCCGCACACCAAGCCGGTGGCGTTCTGGGAGTGGCTGCTCAAGGAGGTCCGCCGCACCGACCCCGACGTCCTGTTCCTCTCCGAGGCGTTCACGCGCCCGGCGATGATGCACGGCCTGGGCGCGGTCGGCTTCCACCAGAGCTACACCTACTTCACCTGGCGCACCGCGAAGTGGGAGATCGAGGAGTACCTCCGCGAGCTCTCCAGCGAGTCCGACCACCTGATGCGGCCGAACTTCTTCGTCAACACCCCCGACATCCTCCACGCCTACCTGCAGTACGGCGGGCCGGCCGCGTTCAAGGTCCGGGCCGCCCTCGCGGCGACCAGCTCCCCGAGCTGGGGTGTGTACGCCGGCTACGAGCTGTTCGAGCACGTGGCGGTCAAGCCCGGGTCCGAGGAGTACCTCGACTCCGAGAAGTACCAGATCCGCATCCGCGACTGGGACGCCGCCGAGGCCGAGGGCCGCACGCTCACGCCGTACCTCACCCGGCTCAACGAGCTGCGCCGCGAGCACCGCTCCCTGCAGCTGCTGCGCAACCTCACGATCCACCACAGCGACGACGAGAACGTCCTGGTCTTCGCCAAGCAGGCCGTCGTGGGCGACCCCGACAGCGACACCGTCGTGGTGGTCATCAACCTCGACCCGCACGCCACCCGCGAGACGACCGTCCACCTCGACCTGCCGTCGCTGGGCATGGACTGGGGCGAGCGCTTCGTGGTCCACGACGAGATCACCCACCAGGACTGGTCGTGGGGCCAGCACAACTACGTGCGCCTGGACCCCCACCACGAGCCGGCCCACGTGCTGACGGTGCGGAGGGGCGCATGAGCGACCACCTGCCCTCCGAGTCCGGCGTGGACCTCGACGAGGCCACCCGGTCCCAGCCCGACTGGTTCAAGACCGCGGTCTTCTACGAGGTCCTGGTCCGCTCCTTCCGCGACTCCAACGGCGACGGCACCGGCGACTTCGCCGGCCTGGTCGAGAAGCTCGACTACCTCGAGTGGCTCGGGGTGGACTGCCTGTGGGTCCCGCCGTTCTTCCCCTCCCCGCTGCGCGACGGCGGGTACGACGTCGCCGACTACAACGGCGTGCTGCCGGCGATCGGCACCATCGAGGAGTTCCACCGCTTCCTCGACGAGGCCCACGCCCGCGGCATCCGCGTGATCATCGACTTCGTCATGAACCACACCAGCGACCAGCACCCGTGGTTCCAGGCCAGCCGCAGCGACCCGGACGGGCCCTACGGCGACTTCTACGTGTGGTCCGACACCGACGAGCTCTACCAGGAGGCTCGGATCATCTTCGTCGACACCGAGCCGTCGAACTGGACCTGGGACCCGGTGCGCCAGCAGTACTACTGGCACCGGTTCTTCCACCACCAGCCCGACCTCAACTTCGACAACCCGGCCGTGCACGACGCGATGATCGACGCGCTGCGGTTCTGGCTGGACATGGGCCTGGACGGCTTCCGCCTCGACGCGGTGCCCTACCTCTACGAGCGTCCCGGCACCAACGGCGAGAACCTCCCCGAGACACACGAGTTCCTCCGCAAGGTGCGGCGCATCGTCGACGAGGAGTACCCCGGCCGGGTGCTGCTGTGCGAGGCAAACCAGTGGCCCCAGGACGTCGTGGAGTACTTCGGCGACTTCGAGTCCGGTGGCGACGAGTGCCACATGGCCTTCCACTTCCCCGTGATGCCGCGCATCTTCATGGCGGTGCGCCGCGAGTCGCGCTACCCCATCTCCGAGATCCTCGAGCAGACCCCGCGCATCCCCGACAACTGCCAGTGGGGCATCTTCCTGCGCAACCACGACGAGCTGACCCTGGAGATGGTCACCGACGAGGACCGCGACTACATGTGGCAGGAGTACGCCAAGGACCCGCGGATGAAGGCCAACATCGGCATCCGCCGCCGCCTGGCCCCCCTGCTGGACAACGACACCAACCAGATCGAGCTCTTCAACGCGCTGCTGCTCTCGCTGCCCGGCTCGCCGGTGCTCTACTACGGCGACGAGATCGGGATGGGCGACAACATCTGGCTCGGCGACCGCGACGGCGTGCGCACGCCGATGCAGTGGACCGGCGACCGCAACGCCGGGTTCTCCTCGGCCAACCCCGGTCGGCTCGACCTGCCGGTCGTCCAGGACGCGATCTACGGCTACGAGTCGGTCAACGTCGAGGCGCAGATGGAGAACCCCTCCTCGCTGCTGCACTGGACCCGCCGGATGCTCGCCGCCCGTCGCCACCACCCGGCGTTCGGCCTCGGGGAGTTCCACGACCTCGGCGGCTCCAACTCCTGCGTGCTCTCCTACGTGCGGGAGTGGACCGACCCCGAGACCGGCGAGGAGGACGTGATCCTCTGCGTCAACAACCTCTCCCGCTTCCCCCAGCCCGTCGAGCTCGACCTGCGGCGCTTCGAGGGCCGCCGGCCGGTGGAGCTGCTCGGCAACGTGCCGTTCCCGACCGTGGGCGAGCTGCCCTACCTGCTCACCCTCGCCGGCTACGGCTTCTACTGGTTCCGGCTGACGGCGCCCGAGCACCTCGAGGAGGACCAGCTGCTGTGACCTCCTCCGACACCCCCCGAGGCGGGACCCCCCGGGCCCCGCTGACGCTGCGGACCGACCACCTCGACCACCGCGTCCTGGCCGACTACCTGGTGCGGACCCGCTGGTTCGCCGGGAAGGGCCGCCCGTTCACCGTCACCGGCGTACGCCGGCTCGGCGAGGTGCCCGCGGGGTCGGTCCCCGAGCCGCGCGTGGTGCTGCACCTGGTCGAGCTGACCTACTCCGACGTGCCCGCCGGGGCCAGCGACGAGGTCGAGCGCTACCAGGTGCCGCTGGCCCTCTACACCGAGGCCGAGTCCCGCCTCGACCACGCCTTCGTGGGCTGGTGGGAGGAGCCCGGCCTGGGCTGGGTGCACGCCTACGACGCCCTGCACGACCGGGAGGCGATGGCCCGCTGGCAGCAGGCCTTCGACACCGCCGCGGGCCGGCCCGGCGGCAACCTGGTGGACCACGAGAGCTCGCTGGCCTTCCACCGGCTGCCCGGCCACGACCTCGACCTCGCCGCGCACTCGACGCTGTTCTCCGGCGAGCAGTCGAACTCCTCGGTGGCCTTCGGGGAGGACGCCCTGCTCAAGGTCTTCCGCAAGGTGACGGCGGGGGTCAACCCCGACGTGCAGGTCCACGAGGTGCTCAGCCGCGCGGAGTCCCCCGACGTCGCGCACCTCTACGGCTGGGTGGACTGGGTCGACCCCGACTCCGTCGACCCCCACGACCCCGAGTCCGGCGAGGTCGTCCAGCTGGCGATGCTGCAGCAGTTCCTGCGCACGGCCTCCGACGGCTGGGACCTCGCGCTGTCCAGCGTGCGCAACCTCTTCTCCGACCCCGAGCTGCACGCCTCGGCCGCGGGCGGCGACTTCGCCGGGGAGGCCACCCGGCTCGGCCTGACCCTCCGGGCGGTGCACGACCTGCTCGTGGAGCACTTCGGCGAGGACGAGGTCCCCGCCCGGGAGGTCGCCGAGCGGATGGGAGACCGGCTGCCGGCCGCCCTGGCCGCCGCCCCGGCGCTGGAGCCGCACCGCGAGTCGCTCGAGCGGCTCTTCGACCGGGTCGCGGCCCTCGGTCACGTGGGCGTGCACCGCATCCACGGCGACCTGCACCTCGGGCAGACCCTGCGCACCTCGCTGGGCTGGAAGATCGTCGACTTCGAGGGAGAGCCGGCCAAGCCGTTGGCCGAGCGGCTGCTGCCCGACTGCCCCTGGCGCGACGTCGCCGGCATGCTGCGCTCCTTCGACTACGCCCCGCGGGTCGTGGAGCGCACCTGGGCCGAGGACGACCCCGACGGTGCGGACGCGCGCGCCGCCAAGGCCCAGGAGTGGGCCAACCGCGCCAAGAACCACTTCCTCGTCGCGTACGCCGGCGGCGAGGTCACCCCCGAGCAGCGCACGCTGCTGGAGGCCTACGTCGCCGACAAGGCCGTCTACGAGACCGTCTACGAGACTCGCAACCGGCCGACCTGGGTGGAGATCCCCCTCCAGGCCGTGGCCGAGATCGGAGCGTCATGACCCCCCCAGCCCCCACCGAGCCTCCCACCCGGGCCGCTACCGGCACCGGCACGAGCCCCCGACCGGTCCCCCGCGAGGAGCTCGACCAGCTCGTCCGCGGCGAGCACGGGCACCCGCACGCGGTGCTCGGCCCGCACGTGCACGAGGGGGCCGTCACCGTCCGGGCGCTGAAGCCGCTGGCCGCCCGGGTCGCCGTCGTCGGCGAGTTCGGTGAGGTGCCGCTGACCCACGAGCACGAGGGCGTCTGGGTCGGGGTGCTCCCGGTCGCGGAGGTGCCCGACTACCGACTCTCGGTCGCCTACGACGGCGACCCGCTGCTGCTCGAGGACCCCTTCCGCTTCCTGCCCACGCTGGGCGAGGTGGACCTCCACCTGGTCAACGAGGGCCGGCACGAGCAGCTGTGGACCGCCCTGGGTGCCCACGTGCGCCACTACGAGGGGGCCGACGGGCGCGCCATCGAGGGCACCTCGTTCGCGGTGTGGGCGCCCTCGGCGCGCGGCGTGCGCCTGAAGTGCGACGCCAACGGCTGGGACGGCCGCGAGCACCCCATGCGACAGCTGGGCACGTCCGGGGTGTGGGAGCTGTTCGTGCCCGGCGTCGGGTCGGGGACGGCGTACAAGTTCGCGATCCTGGGCCAGGACGGCCACTGGCGCGAGAAGGCCGACCCGCTGGCGCGCTGGGCCGAGCCGCCGGCCAGCACCGCGTCGAAGGTCTTCGAGTCCGACTACACCTGGGGCGACGACGCGTGGATGTCCGCACGCGCCGACACCGCGCCGGTCAGCGCCCCGATGAGCGTCTACGAGGTGCACCTGGCCTCGTGGCGGCGCCACTACGACGGCAGCACCTGGTCGTGGGACCAGCTGGCCACCGACCTGGTGGCCTACGTGCAGGACCTCGGCTTCACCCACGTCGAGCTGATGCCGGTGATGCAGCACCCCTTCGGCGGCTCGTGGGGCTACCACGTCACGTCGTACTTCGCGCCCGACAGCCGCTTCGGCGACCCCGACGGCTTCCGGCTGCTGGTCGACCGGCTCCACCAGGCCGGCATCGGCGTGATCCTGGACTGGGTGCCCGGCCACTTCGCCACCGACGAGTGGGCGCTGGCCCGCTTCGACGGCACCCCCCTCTACGAGGACCCCAACCCCCAGCGCGGGTGGCACCAGGAGTGGGGCAGCCACATCTTCAACTTCGGTCGCCCCGAGGTGCGCAACTTCCTGTTCGCCAACGCCGTGTACTGGTGCGAGGAGTTCCACGTCGACGGCCTGCGCGTGGACGGTGTCGCCTCGATGCTCTACCTCGACTACTCCCGCAAGGAGGGCGAGTGGTCGCCCAACAAGTACGGCGGGCGGGAGAACCTCGAGGCCGTGCAGTTCCTGCAGGAGATGAACGCCACCGTCTACCGACGGGTGCCCGGGGTGGTCACCATCGCCGAGGAGTCCACCTCCTGGCCCGGCGTCACCAAGCCGACCGACGCCGACGGCCTGGGCTTCGGCTTCAAGTGGAACATGGGCTGGATGCACGACTCGCTGACCTACATGGCCCACGAGCCGGTGCACCGCGCCTACCACCACGGGGAGATGACCTTCTCGCTGGTCTACGCCTGGTCGGAGAACTTCGTGCTCCCGATCAGCCACGACGAGGTCGTGCACGGCAAGGGGTCGCTGCTGCGCAAGATGCCCGGTGACCGGTGGCAGCAGCTGGCCAACCTGCGCGCCTACCTCGCCTTCATGTGGGGCCACCCCGGCAAGCAGCTGCTCTTCATGGGCGTGGAGCTGGGCCAGGAGTCGGAGTGGGCGGAGTCCCGCGAGCTCGACTGGTGGCTGCTGGAGCACCCCGAGCACGCCGGGGTGCACCGGCTGGTCCGCGACCTCAACCGCGTCTACGCCGAGTCCGGGGCGCTGTGGGCGCAGGACCACTCCCCCGACGGCTTCGCCTGGATCGACGCCAACGACGCCGGCCGCAACGTCTTCTCCTTCGTCCGCCGTGCCCCCGGGCACCCCGACCTCGTGTGCGTCTCCAACTTCTCAGCGGTGCCGCACCACGGGGTGCGCGTGGGCTTCCCGGCGGCCGGTGAGTGGGCGGAGGTGCTCAACACCGACGCCGAGACCTACACCGGCTCCGGGGTCGGCAACTTCGGCTCCGTGACGGCGGTCGACGGCGAGCACCACGGCCACCCGGCGTACGCCGACGTCAGCCTGCCGCCGCTCGGCACCGTGTGGTTCCGGGCGGCCCGCTGACGGTGGTCGAGCAGCGAGGAGCGCCAGCGACGAGCGGGCGTCGAGACCACCGGCCGCCCTCTAGGGTGGCCGCATGAGCCAGCAGCCGACGACGAGGCAGAGCACCGTCGCCGACGGGGTGGCCCGTCTGGTGTGGCCCCCCGGGGAGCCCATCGACAACGTCCGTCGCGAGGTGGCGCGAGCCCTGGTCTCGCACGCCAGGGTCGAGGCGCACGTCGACCCCGACGACACCGAGGGCCAGCGGATCGCCACCTGGGCGGGAATGCTGCGCGAGGGGGTGATGCGCGGCGTCACGGTCGACGGCACGCCGATGGACCGGATCGTCTACGCGCGGCTGGCGACCGACCGCCCCGTCGACGAGCCGGGCTCCTTCCGGGCGCTGCTCAACTCCTTCCTGCCGCGCAAGCGCGCCATCTCCCAGATGCTGGTGCGCGACACCGACGACCGGGTGCTGCTGTGCCAGCTGACCTACAAGACCGACTGGGACCTCCCGGGCGGTGTCGTGGAGGTCGGCGAGTCGCCGCACGAGGCCGTGGCCCGGGAGGTCGAGGAGGAGCTGGCCCTGGCCCTGCCCGCGGGACGCCTGCTGCTCACCGACTGGCTCCCGCCGTGGGGCGGCTGGGACGACGCGCTCTGCCTGGTCTTCGACGGCGGTGCCCACGACCCGGGCCTGCTCGACCAGGTGGTCAAGCAGGCCCGCGAGATCCGCTCAGCGCGCTTCTGCACCCTCGACGAGGTCGACGAGCTCTGCGCCGACTTCACCGCGCGGCGCGTCCGTGCCGCGCTCGCGACCCTGGCCGGCGAGGGCTCGGCCTACACCGAGAGCGGGCGCTGAGGCGCGGCGCCGCCGGGGCGCACGCAGCGCCACCAGCACGCCCAGCACCAGCAGCAGCCCGCCACCGGCCTCGCCGACCGTCGGCAGGTCGCCGAGCAGCAGCCAGGCCGCGGTCATCGCGACGACCGGCGCCAGCAGGACCCACGGGACCACCGCGGCCGAGGGGTTGCGGGCCAGCAGGGTGTTGAAGATCCCGTAGCCCAGCAGCGAGGCCACGCCCGCGGTGTAGAGGGTCGCCAGGACCGCCGCGCCGTCCACGGCGGCCAGGCCCTCGACCACGGCCGACGGCCCGTCGACCACGAGGGCCAGTGCGAGCACCGGGACCGGGACGACGAGTCCCGACCACACCGTCAGCGAGAGCCCGCCGGGCACCTTGGCCGCGCGCGAGACGACGTTGCCGATCCCCCACGACAGCGCGCCCATCAGGCACAGCCCCAGGCCGAGCAGGGGGACGTCCCCGCCACGGCCCAGCGCGACCACGGCGAGCCCGACCACGCCCAGCCCCACGCCGACGCCCTGGGCCACCGTCGGGCGCTCGCGCAGGACGCCCGCGGCGATCACGATCGTGAACACGACCTGCGCCTGCAGCACCAGGGCGGCGATGCCGGGCGGCAGACCGACACCCATCGCGACGTACAGGAAGCCGAACTGCCCGACCGACATGAACAGCCCCACGGCGCCCAGCACCCGCCACGACACCGCCGGGCGCGGCACCAGGAACACCGCCGGCAGCACGACCGCCACGAAGCGCAGGGCAAGGAACACCAGCGGGGGCACCTCGCCCATGCCGAGGTCGATGGCCAGGAAGTTCAGTCCCCACAGCGTCGCCACCAGGGCGGCCAGGGCATTGTCTCGGCGGCTCACGGCTCCCAGCCTGCGGCACCGCACCATGCAGCACCAGCGATCATTCCTACCCGTCATCGTGAAGCAGCGCTGCACGGTCTGTCACGATGGACCCGTGCTCAACCTCGATGCCCTCACCGCCCTGCGCGCCGTCTCCGAGCACGGCTCGGTCAGCGCCGCCGCCACGTCGCTGGGGTTCACGCCCAGCGCGGTCAGCCAGCAGGTGAAGCGTCTCGAGCGGCAGACCGGCGTCGCCCTGCTCGAGCGGGTCGGCCGCGGCGTCATCCTCACCGGCGCCGGGCGCCACCTCGTCGACGAGGGCGGCCGGCTGCTGACCGACCTCGAGCGCCTGGAGAGCGGCCTGCACCGGCTCTCCGGCGACGTCACCGGGCACGTGCGGCTCGCGGCCTTCTCGACCGCGATGCGCGGACTGGTCGCCCCCCGCCTGGGCGAGCTGCGGCTGCGTCACCCCGAGCTCACCTTCTCCCTGACCGAGACCGAGCCCTGGGACACCGTGGAGACGGTGGCCGCCGGCCGCCTCGACATCGGCGTCGTGCACTCCTGGGGCGACGTGCCCCTGCACGTCCCGGACCACCTCGAGCGCACGGTGGTGGCCCGTGACGTGGCCGACGTGGTCGTGCGTGAGGACCACCCGTTGGCGGGCCGGGGGCGGGTGACCCCGGCCGACCTGGTCGAGGAGGGCTGGATCGCGACGCCCGAGGGGACCATCTGCCGCCAGTGGCTGCACCGGATGTACGTCGGCACCGGCCGCAGCCCGCGGATCGCGCACGAGTCCCTGGAGTACGACTCCCACCTCGCCCTGGTGCGCGCCGGGCTCGGCATCGCACTGGTCCCCCGGCTGGGCCGCTCGCGCATCGAGCCGCCGCTCACCACCGTGGCGGCCGCCGACCCGGTCCCCACCCGGGAGGTCGTCGCGGTCCACCGACGGTCGATGGCCGCCTCCCCCGCCCTCCAGGCCGTGCTGGCGGCGCTGACCGGCTGAACGGCTCGGGGTCGTGCCCCTCAGAGGGCGCTATGCCGCCCACTCAGGGGCACGACCCGGCCGGTCGAGCAGGTCGCGGGCCAGCATCGTGGCGCCGGCGACCGCGGCAGGCATGACTGCGACGGCGCCGAGCGGCACGAGGAAGCACAGCTGGGTGGCGACACCGAAGCCGAGCACCGCGCCCCGGTCGCGGCGCAGCACCTCCGCGCGGGCCGCCCGGTCCATCCCGCGCGCCTCCAACGGTCGCGCGAGCAGCTCACCGGCCAGCAACCACCCCGACACCAGGAGGCCCAGCGCGACACCGGCCACGGCGCCCACCACCGGGAGCAGCCCGAGCACCACCACCCCCAGGCCCACCGCCAGGCCGGTCGCGGCGAGGACCAGGCCGTCGGCGGCCGAGCGCCAGAAGCCCGGACCGGAGCCCGGCACCTCGCCGCCCAGCATCCGCTCGGTCTCGGCCCAGATCCGGGCGTAGAACGGGTCGCCCACCGCCAGGGTCAGCCCGGTGAAGGTGACCGACGCCAGCACCACGAACGCCAGCACCACCACGACCGCGAGCCCGAGCCGCAGCAGCCCGCGCAGCGCCTCGGCCCAGTCGTCGGCGAAGGGGGTGGCCCAGGCGACCAGGTCACCCACGGTGAGCAGCAGCCCCACCAGCGCCGCCAGCACGACGACCGCCACCAGCAGGGCCGGCAGCACCCCGAGCAGCATCAGCCGCGGGCGCGTGCGCCACAGGCCCAGACCGCGCAGGAGGTACCCCGGGCCGCGCACCGGTCGGCTCAGAACAGGGCCGAGGCCAGCGCCCGACGACCGTTGAGGACCCGCGGGTCGTCGTTGCCGACCGCGGCGAAGAGGCCCAGCAGGTGGTCGCGGGCGCGCTCGCGCTCCTTGTCCGACGTACGCCGCACGAGCTCGACGAGCCGCACGAACGCGTCCTCGACGTGCCCGCCGAGCATGTCGAGGTCGGCGCACAGCGTCTGGGCCTCCACGTCGTCAGGGGCGGCGGCCGCCGCGGCCCGAGCCTCGTGCAGGTCCACCCCCTGCGTCCGCTGCAGGACCTTGGCCATCGCCAGGCCGGCGACCGCCTCCGCGTCGGCGGGGTTGGCCGAGACCAGCTTCTGGTACTCCTCGACCGCGCGGTCGACGTCGCCCGCGGCCAGCGCGTCCTGGGCCGGCGCGTAGCGCGGGTCCATGGCCGGCTCCTCGCCCTCCTCCGCGGCGGGGGCCGCGGCACGGGGCTGGTGCCGACCGGTGACGCCGCCGGCGGTCAGCTGCTGGGCCAGCTGGTCGAGCAGGCCGCTGATCTCCTCGGGCCCGAGCACGTCCTGGGCGATCGGCTGCGGACGGCCGTCGAGCACGGCCATGAGGTACGGGATCGACTGCAGCTGCACGGCCTGCGCGATCGCCGGCGTGGCGTCGACGTCGACCAGCGCCGCGAGGAAGCGGCCCTCGTGGCCCTCGACCGCAGCGGCGAGGTCCTCGGCCATCTGCTCGCTCTCCGGCAGCCGGCTGGCGGAGTAGAAGGCCAGCAGCACCGGCGCGGTCATCGAGGACTCGACGACCTGCTGGAAGTTCTCCTCGGTGACCATGACGGAGTACGCCGAGCCGCCCTGACCACCGGCACCACCGCCGGCCCCTCCGCCGGCCCCTCCGCCGGGCCGGCCGGCGGCGGACGGGGTCGCTGACGGGGCCGGCTTCTTCAGCGCCGAGAGGTCGATGGCACCGGGGCGGGAGAACGGCTGCTGCGTCATGGCGCCAATCCTAGGAAACCTGCCCCGCCCACCGGGTGGGGGCCTCGGGCGGTGGTCACACGCGGTCGGAGAGACCCAGCGCCCCCGCCTCCTCCCACAGCTCCTCACGGACCCGTGGGTGGGCGGCGTGCTCGATGAGGTGCCGGGCCTGGGTCCGCTCGTCGTGGCCGGCGAGCTCGGCGGCTCCCTGCTCGGTGAGCACCGCGCTGACCTGGAAGGAGGTGACCGGCTCGTCGACCATCGGCACGATCGTCGAGCAGTCGGCCTTGGGGTGCCACGAGCGCAGCGCCATCAGGGCCTGCCCGCCCCGGCTGTGCAGCGCCCCCACGATGAAGTCGGTCTGACCGCCGAAGCCGGAGTGGATGCGCGCGTTGATCCGCGAGGCGTTGGCCTGGCCGAAGAGGTCGACCTGCAACGCGGTGTTGATGCTGGTCATGCCCGGGTTGCGCGCGATCAGGCCGGGGTCGTTGGCGGTCTCGGTGCGGATCATCCGCACCCGCGGGTTGCGGTCGACCCAGGCCAGCAGCTCGGGCGAGCCGAAGAGGAACGACGCCTGCACCGGCACGTCCGGGTCCAGGGCGCCCGCCTGCTCCAGCGCGAGGACCGAGTCGCAGAACATCTCGGTCCACACCCGCAGCCCCCGCCGGCCGGTCAGCCCGCGCAGGGCGGCGTCGGGCACCGCACCGATGCCGGCCTGCAGGGTCGCCCCGTCGCCGACCCGGGCCGCGACCTGGGCGCCGATGGCCGCAGCCTCCGCGTCGATCGCGCTCGGCGGCACCGGCGTCACGGGCTCGTCGGCCTCCACCAGGACGTCGATCGACCCCACGTCCAGCTGGCTGTCGCCGTACGTCCAGGGGACGCGGTCGCTCACCTGCGCCACCACCCGCCCGCCCCGGGGGCGCGCCGCCTCGATCGCGGCCGGCAGCACGTTGACCTCCGTGCCGAGCGAGACCCTCCCGTCCCGCGGCCGGGTGGTGTGCAGCAGCACCAGGTCCGGCTGCTGGGTGGTGACGAAGAGCCGTGGGACCAGCGAGAGCCGCGACGGGGTGTAGCGCAGCCGTGGGCTGCGGCGCATGCCCGGCCCGACGAACGGCGTCTCGTAGGTCACCCCGTCCCTGTCGGGGATGCCCCGTTGGGCGTTGAGCACCCACAGCCGGTACGACGCCAGCGACTCGTCGACGAGGCCGAGCAGGTGCCACGGGGTGGCATGGTTGCCGGTCGCGACCACCCGAGGGTCCTCGGGCAGGCCGGCCAGCAGGGTGCGCAGGTCCACGCCCCCATTCCAGCAGAACCGGGTGTGCTCAGTCGTTCCGCCGGGCCTGCTCCGCCTCGAAGCGCTCGATCTTCCCGCGGGCCTCGTCCAGGCGTCGCAGGTCACGGCGGGACAGCAGGGGCACCGGCCCCCAGGTCGCGTGCCGCGAGACCACCCGGTCCCGGTCCAGGCCGGCCACCTGGAACTCCCGGAGCGGACGTCGGGCCAGCTCACGGGCGACCCGACGGTCCTCGAGGTGGATCCACACGATGAGCCCGACCACCGCGGCGAGCAGCAGCAGGGCGGCCCAAGCGTGAGAGAAGACGTCCACGGCACCCATCGTGCCCCCGTCGGGCCCCGCTACTCCCCCAGCAGTGCGTCCGCAGCGGCGTAGGGGTCCTGCTCCCCGGCGGCCACCGCGGCTGCCAGGGCGTCCAGGGCGGAGTGGTCCCCCAGGTCCCAGCGTGCGCGCAGGGCGGCCACGGCGACGGCCTCGACCTCGGCACGGGCCCGACGGGCGCGTCGCACCGCCAGCTGGCCGGTGTCCTGGAGCCAGGTGCGGTGCTGCTCGAGGCCCTCGACGACCTCGTCGACCCCCTGGCCGGTCTGGGCGACGGTGGCGAGGATGGGCGGCTGCCAGGCGTCGGCGGCCCGCTCGGTGAGCGCGAGCCCGGCCCGCAGGTCGCGGCGCAGGCGGTCGGCACCGTCGCGGTCGGCCTTATTGACGACGTAGAGGTCACCGACCTCGAGGATGCCGGCCTTCGCGGCCTGGATGCCGTCGCCCATGCCGGGGGCGAGCAGCACCATCGTGGTGTCGGCCAGGCCGGCGACCTCGACCTCGCTCTGCCCCACCCCCACGGTCTCGACCAGCACGACGTCGAAGCCGGCCGCGTCGAGGACCCGGACGGCCTGGGGCGTGGTGAACGAGAGCCCGCCCAGATGGCCCCGGGAGGCCATGGAGCGGATGAAGACCGCGTCGTCGGCGGCGTGCTCCTGCATCCGGATCCGGTCACCGAGCAGCGCCCCGCCGGAGAACGGCGAGGACGGGTCGACGGCCAGCACACCGACCGAGCGACCGGCCGCGCGCAGCGCGCCGATGAGCGCGTTGGTCGAGGTGGACTTCCCGACGCCGGGCGCGCCGGTGAGCCCGACGACGTGCGCCCGGCCGGTGTGCGGCGCGAGCGCCGCCATCACCGGCCGCAGCAGGGGCGACTCGTCCTCGACCAGCGACACGAGCCGGGCGACGGCCCGGGCCTGGCCGGCGCGTGCGCGCTCGACCAGGTCCGGGACCGCCGAGGGGTCAGTTCTTCGGGACACGCACGATCAGGGCGTCGCCCTGGCCACCGCCGCCGCACAGCGCGGCCGCACCGGTGCCGCCACCGCGGCGCTTGAGCTCCAGCGCCAGGTGCAGCACCACGCGGGCACCGGACATGCCCACGGGGTGGCCCAGCGCGATCGCGCCGCCGTTGACGTTGACCTTCTCGTCGGGCAGGCCCAGCGCACGGGCCGAGGCGATGCCGACCGCGGCGAAGGCCTCGTTGAACTCCACGAGGTCCAGCGACGAGGGCTCGATGCCCTCCTTGGCGCAGGCCTTCGCGGTGGCGTTGGCCGGCTGCAGCTGCAGGGTGGAGTCGGGGCCGGCGACCATGCCGTGCGCGCCGATCTCGGCCAGCCACTCGATCCCGAGCTCCTCGGCCTTGGCCTTGCTCATCACGACCACGGCGCAGGCGCCGTCGGAGATCTGCGAGGAGGTGCCGGCGGTGATGGTGCCGTCCTTGGCGAAGGCCGGGCGCAGGGCGCCGAGGCTCTCGGCGGTGGTCTCGCCGCGCACGCCCTCGTCGGCGGAGACGACCACGGGGTCGCCCTTGCGCTGCGGGATGGAGACGGGGACGACCTCGTCGTCGAACACGCCGTTCTTCCAGGCCTCGGCGGCCTTCTGGTGCGAGGCCGCGGCGAAGGCGTCCTGCTCCTCACGGGTGAACTTGTCGGTCGCGGCGTTGCAGGACTCGGTCAGGCCGCCCATGGCCTGCTGGGTGGCCTGGTCGAACAGCGCGTCGTAGGCCATCGAGTCCACCAGCGAGGTGTCGCCGTACTTGAAGCCCTCACGCGACTTGGGCAGCAGGTGCGGGGCGTTGGTCATCGACTCCATGCCGCCCGCGACGATGACGTCGGCCTCGCCCGCGCGGATCATCTGGTCGGCCGTCGCGATGGCGTTCAGGCCCGACAGGCACACCTTGTTGACCGTGATCGAGGGCACCGAGGCAGGCAGCCCACCGGCCAGGCCGGCGGCCCGGGCGGGGTTCTGGCCGGCGCCGGCGAGGATGACCTGGCCCATGATCAGGTAGTCGACCTGGTCGCCGGTCACGCCCGCCTTCTCCAGGGCGCCCTTGATGGCGATCCCGCCGAGGTCGGCGGCCGAGAAGCTCTTCAGCCCGCCGAGCAGGCGGCCGATCGGGGTGCGCGCCCCGGCGACGATGACGGTTCCGGACATGGGGTTCTCCTCCAGTGCTGGGTGGGCCGGCGCGGGCGAGGGCCACGGCCGCCGGGCCAGGACCCGGTCAGGCTACCCACGAGTCACCTCCGCGGCGAGGGGCGTCCGTCCCGGCGACCGTGAGGCACATGTCACAACCTGGGCGGGTGCGTTGTGGCCGCAACGTCCGGCGTACGACGATGCCGCCATGAGCACTCCCCTCGACCTCCCCAGCCACCTGTTCACCGCCATCGACCACGTCGGCATGGCCGTGCCGGACCTCGACGAGGCGATCGCGTTCTACCGCGACACCTTCGGGATGACGCTGGCCCACGAGGAGACCAACGAGGAGCAGGGCGTGCGCGAGGCGATGATGGCCGTCGGCGACTCGGGCTCCTGCGTGCAGCTGCTCGCCCCGCTCTCGGAGTCCTCCACGATCGCGAAGTTCATCGACCGCAACGGCCCGGGCTGCCAGCAGATCGCCTACCGCGTCACCGACGTCGAGCAGGTGGCGGCGATCCTGCGCGAGCGCGGCCTGCGGATGCTCTACGACGCCCCCAAGCGCGGCACCTCCGACAGCCGGATCAACTTCGTGCACCCCAAGGACGCCGGCGGCATCCTGGTCGAGATCGTCGAGCCGAACCCCGCCGCCACTCACTGACCGTGCCGTGCATCACAGGGGGTGGTCGCGAGATCACTCTTCACGGCACTGTTACCCACCAGTAATCTTCCGCGCGGGGCGCCCGCCCCGACTGACTCCCGACCAGACCAGGAGCCACCCGTGCAGCACATCCTCGATGCGATCCAGGCCGGCCAGACCGGCGACGCGACCTCGCAGGACTTCGCGAACCTCGCCCTGCCCGAGTCCTACCGTGCCGTGACGGTGCACAAGGACGAGGTCGACATGTTCGAGGGCCTGGCGTCCCGCGACAAGGACCCCCGCAAGTCCCTGCACGTCGAGGACGTCGCGCTCCCCGAGCTCGGTCCGGGCGAGGCGTTCGTCGCGGTCATGGCCTCGGCGATCAACTACAACACCGTGTGGACCTCGATCTTCGAGCCCGTCTCCACCTTCGGCTTCCTCGAGCGCTACGGCCGCCTCTCCGAGCTGACCAAGCGCCACGACCTGCCCTACCACGTGGTCGGCTCCGACCTCGCCGGCGTCGTGCTCAAGACCGGCCCGGGCGTCACCCAGTGGAAGCCGGGTGCCGAGGTCGTCGCGCACTGCCTCTCGGTCGAGCTCGAGGACCCCGCCGGTCACGACGACACGATGATGGACCCCCAGCAGCGCATCTGGGGCTTCGAGACCAACTTCGGCGGCCTGGCCACCATCGCCCTGGTCAAGTCCAACCAGCTGCTGCCGAAGCCGGCCCACCTCACCTGGGAGGAGGCCGCCTCCCCCGGCCTGGTCAACGCCACGGCGTACCGTCAGCTCGTCTCCAAGAACGCCGGCCAGATGAAGCAGGGCGACAACGTCCTGATCTGGGGCGCCTCCGGCGGCCTGGGCGGCTTCGCCACGCAGTACGCCCTCAACGGCGGCGCCAACCCCATCTGCGTGGTCTCCAACGAGGAGAAGGCCAAGATCTGCCGCTCCATGGGCGCGGAGATGATCATCAACCGCTCCGAGGAGAACTGGAAGTTCTGGAACGACGACAACACCGAGCAGAACCCCAAGGAGTGGCAGCGCCTGGGCAAGAAGATCCGCGAGCTCACCGGCGGCGAGGACATCGACATCGTCTTCGAGCACCCGGGGCGCGAGACCTTCGGCGCGAGCGTGTACGTCACGCGCAAGGGCGGCACCATCACCACCTGCGCCTCCACGACCGGCTTCATGCACGAGTACGACAACCGCTACCTGTGGATGAACCTCAAGCGCATCGTCTCCAGCCACTTCGCCAACTACCGCGAGGCCTACGAGGCCAACCGCCTCATCGACCAGGGCAAGATCCACCCGACCCTGTCGAAGACCTACACCCTCGACGAGGTCGGCCAGGCCTCCCTCGACGTGCACCACAACAAGCACCAGGGCAAGGTCGGCGTGCTCTGCCTCGCGCCCGAGGAGGGCCTCGGCGTGCGCGACCACGAGAAGCGCGCCAAGCACCTCGACGCGATCAACCGCTTCCGCGGCGTCTGATCCCGCGCCGGGCCGACGGGCCCGGCACCTGCACCACCCCGCGAGGGCCGTCGGTCGACCACCGGCGGCCCTCGCGGCGTCCGGGCGCGGAGACCTGGCGGAAACTGGGCAAGAATTCAGGTGCCCACGGGTGGGACTGGACCGACCCATGCTCGACAATGGGGGCACACGTCGACCTCCCACGACTGGAAGTAGGTTGTGCCGCATGACCGACCAGGGCCTGTCCATCTTCGACGAGCAGTCCGGCAAGGGCTCTCCTGACGACAAGACCCAGGTGATCCCGGTCGCCTCCCGAGGCGGCCAGGAGGCCCCCCAGGTCCCGGCCGGGGGCTCCGGCGGCGCCCAGCGCCCCGTCGTTCCCCCGGCGACGCGGCCCACCAGTGCCCCCGCGACCGGTGGCGCCGCCCCCGGCGGCTTCCCGGTGGTCCGTCGCGGCGGCTACGACCCGTCCGCCGTCGACAGCCGGGTGCGCCAGCTGCTGGGCGAGAAGACCGGCCTGGCGCAGAGCCTCACCGAGTCCGAGACCCGCGTCCTCGAGCTCGAGGCCGAGCTGGAGCGCGTGCGCACCGAGGTCGCGGAGATGGAGCGCCCGTCGTACGCCGGCCTGGGCGGTCGCGCGAGCGCGATGCTCCGACTGGCCGAGGAGGAGGCCGCCGACGTGCGCGCCGCCGCTCGCCGCGACGCCGACGAGATCCTCAACCAGGCCGAGCGTGACGCGAAGGCCATCAAGGCCGACGCCGCACGCGAGGCCGAGGACATGCGCATGGTCCAGCTCCAGGAGCTCGAGGAGCACCGCACCCGCCTGCTCACCGACGCCGAGCAGGAGCGCTCGCTGGCGCGCAGCGAGGCCGAGGACCTCCGTGCCTCCGCCCAGCGCGAGGCCGACCAGGTCAAGCTCGCCGCCCAGCAGGAGGCGACCGAGATGCGCACCTCTGCGCAGCGCGAGGTCGAGAAGGCCCGCGCCGCCGCGGACCGCGAGGTCACCGAGGCCCGGCGCACGCTGGCGGTCGAGAAGGAGCGGCTGGCCCGCGAGGCCGCCGAGCACCACGAGAGCGCGATGGCCGAGACCCAGCGCCTGGTCGCCGAGGCCGAGCAGCGCGCCACCTCCGCCGAGGAGCGCGGCCGTCAGGCCACCCAGCAGGCCACGCAGTACCGCGAGCAGTCGCAGACCGAGGCCGACGCGCTCCTCCAGCGTGCCCGGCGCGAGGCCGAGCAGATCGTCTCCTCCGCCCAGAAGCAGGCCGAGTCGATCTCCTCCACCGGCACCGCCGAGGCCGAGCGGGAGCTGGCCGCGGTCCGTGCCGAGGTGGAGCGCCTGCAGAAGCGGCGTGACGGCATCACGGCCCAGCTCTCCTCGCTGGCCGACATCGTCTCGGGCTTCGGCAAGGACGAGCCGGAGGCTGCGAGCGACGAGCCGGAGAACGACGAGTCGTGACGACCGAGCCGGGCGGGCCCGAGGACGAGCAGCCCGGCGGGCCGCAGGACCCCCGTGACACCCCGGACACCCGGGACACCGTGGCGATGGTCGAGCAGCACGAGGAGGAGGCCGTCGAGGGCGACTCCCACGTCGGCCTGGTCGGCGGCCCGGAGCACCTGGGCACGCCCGGTCCCCCGCTGGACCGTCGCGCCCCGTTCTACCTCGGTTTCTTCGGCGGCCTCGGCGCCCTGACCGCGTGGTGGCTGGGCACGACGATCCTGGCGATCGGCTCCACGCTGCTGCTGATCGTCGTCTCGCTCTTCCTCGCCGCCGGGCTGCACCCGGCCGTGCTGTTCCTGGAGCGTCACGGCCTGCGGCGCGGCTGGGCGGTGCTGACGGTGATCGTCGCGGCGCTGGGCGCCCTCACGCTCTTCGTGGTCGCCATCGTCCCCGTCATCGCCGACCAGGTCCGCGCCATCACCGACAACGCCCCGGGCTGGTTCGACCAGCTGCAGCGCAACGAGCGGGTCCGAGCCCTCAACGAGGACTACCAGATCCTCGACCGCGCCCGGGACTACGTGAGCAACGGCGACTTCCTCTCCGGCCTCTTCGGCGGGGTCCTCGGCTTCGGCCTCGCCCTGCTCGGCGCGGTCTTCAACGCCTTCATCGTGCTGGTCCTCACGCTGTACTTCCTGGCGTCGATGGAGACCACCAAGGGCGCCCTCTACCGCCTGGCCCCCGCCTCGCGCCGCGACCGCGTCAGCCGCCTCGGCGACCGGATCCTGGCCAGCGTCGGCGGCTACGTCTCCGGCGCCTTCATCGTGGCACTGGTCTCGGGCGTCTCCTCGCTGGTCTTCCTCTTCGTCATCGGCCTCGGTGAGTACGCCGTGGCGCTGGCCACCGTGGTGGCGCTGCTGGGCGTGATCCCGATGATCGGCGCCACCCTGGGCGCCGTCGTGGTGACGGCGATCGGCTTCGCCACCGACGTGCGCACCGGCATCGCGTGCATCATCTTCTACGTGGTCTACCAGCAGGTCGAGAACTACCTGATCTACCCGCGCGTCATGTCCCGGTCGGTGGACCTGCCCGGCGCCGTCATCGTGATCGCAGCACTCGTCGGCGCGGCGCTGCTCGGCGTCGTCGGCGCACTGCTGGCGATCCCCACCGCGGCCGGCATCCTGATGCTGCTGCGCGAGGTCTACGTGCGACGCCAGGACGTCTCCTAGCCGTCGCTGCTCACAGCACGGGCTCGGGTCGCTCGGCCAGTCGGGCCGGACGCCCCTCGCCCAGCTTGACCCCGACCACGCCGGCGAGCACCAGCACGCCACCGAGCAGCTGGATCGCGCGCGGCAGCTCACCGAGGAGCAGCCACGCGGCCACCACCGCCGCCAGCACCTCGGTGAGTGCCACGAACGACGCCAGTCGCGAGCCGAGGCGCCGGCCGGCCGCGATCCCGGAGGTGTAGGCGACGCCGGCGGTCACCAGGCCGAGCACGAGCACGGGGACCCACCAGGCCACCGTCGTACCCGCGGGGCCGGCGTAGGTCACCTCCGTGGTGGCCGCCCGCATCGGCAGCAGGCCGGTGAGGCCCAGCAGGCCCAGCGAGGTCGCGCCGACCACCAGGCCCCCGGCCGCGAGCGTGAGCGGGGGCAGCCCGTTGCCCTCGTCGGCGGAGATGAGGAAGTACGCCGTGGCCCCGACCATGGCACCCAGCGCCCAGGCGACGCCGACCGCGCTCAGCTCGGCTCCCGAGACGACGTCGAGCACGAGCACGAGGCCCGCGGCCGCCACCGCCGCCCCGACCAGCGTGACGGGGCCGGGGCGCTGGCCGTGGCGCAGCCACAGCCACAGCACGACGGCGGCGGGCGCGGTGTACTCGATGAGCAGCGCGGGGGCCACCTGCATGTGCTGCACGGCGGAGAAGTAGCAGAACTGCGCGCCGGCGACGGCGAGCACGCCGTAGAGGACGACCAGGGTCGCGTTGCGCCGCAGCAGCGCCCAGCGGCCGCGCAGGGCGACCAGGCCCAGCGGCAGCACGACCAACGCCGCGACGGCGACGCGGACCAGTGTCGCGGCACCCGGCGACCACCCGGTGTCGAGCAGGCCACGGGCGACCGCGCCAGAGAGCCCGAAGGACAGCGAGCTGACCAGCGCGAAGGTGAGCCCCGCCGAGAGCCTCGAGGCGGACGCACCGTGGCCCGAGACCGGGGCGTCATGAGTCAACGTCGTCATGAGTCATGACAGTAGAGGGGTCGTAGTAACGTGTCAATGTGGTTTTCGCCCATGACACCGAGATGTCCCTGCAGGCAGCCGTCGAGCTCACCAACACCACGGCCGGCCCCGACACCCTGGCCACCGTGGCCGACCTCGACGCCTACTACTCCGGCTTCGAGTACACCGGTCGGCACGAGCGCACCCGGACCGAGCTGGAGGAGGTGCGCGCGCTGCGTCCTCGCTTCCGCGAGCTCTTCACCGCCAGCCGGGAGGACGCGGTCGAGATCGTGAACCACATGCTGGCCGAGGCCGGTGCGGTCCCCCAGCTGGTGCGCCACGACCCCTACGACTGGCACATCCACGCTTGTCCTCCCGATGCCCCCCTCGCGACACGCATCACTGTGGAGACGGCGATGGCGATGGTCGACGTCATCCGCACCGACGAGATGTCGCGCCTGGGGGTCTGCGAGGACCAGGACTGCGACGGCATCGTCCTGGACCTCTCCCGCAACCGCTCCAAGCGGTTCTGCTCGACCACCTGCGGCAACCGCAACGCCGTCGCCGCCTACCGGGCACGACAGGCCGGGGAGGCGTAACCGCCGAGGCGTCGGGCGCGTTGAGCAGGGCAGTTCCCGACCCGAAAGGCCCTGATGTCCCGCCTCCGCCGCCTCGCCACGCTCACCTGCGCCGGCCTGGCCCCGCTCGCCCTGGCCGGCGCCGCCACCCTGGCGCCCGCGACCGCGACTGTCCCCCAGACCGCAGCCCGGGCAGCGACGCCCGTCGCCACCGCCGCCGAGGCCCTCGCCTCCCCCACGGGCCGCGCGATCGTCCGTTTCGCCGACGTGCCCACGACCGCGCAGCTGCGCTCCCTGCGGGGGCTCGGCCTGAGCGTGCGCGGCCTGGACGCCCTGCCGATGGCCGTGGTCCACGGACCGGCCGCGACGCTGGCGCGGATCGTGCCCGAGGGCCTGGGCCTGGACGTGCGCGCCGACGAGGTCCTCTCCTACGCCGACACCGCCTCCTCCGACGTCATGTCCTCCTCCCCCGCCGCCGCCAGGAAGCTGAGGAGCAAGGGGCTCACCGGCGAGGGCGTCACGGTCGGTGTCATCGACTCCGGCTGCGACGGCACCCACCCCGACCTCGCCGACCACATCGTGCACAACGTGGTGCTGCTCAGCCCGGAGTACGCCAACGCCGGCACCAGCCCGGTGCTGCCGGTCCCGATGGGGGACACGCCCTACTCCAACACCGACCTCGGGTCGGGCCACGGCACGCACGTGGCGGGGATCGTCGCAGCCGACGGCACCAGCAGCCCCGACCACCTCGGCGTCGCGCCCGACGCCGAGCTCGCCTGCTTCGCCATCGGCGCGGTGATCACCACGACCGCCGTGGTCACGGCCTACGACTACATCCTCGACCAGCCGGACCTGCTGGGCATCGACGTCATCAACAACTCCTGGGGAAACAGCTTCCGGCAGTACGACCCGCAGGACCCGGTCAACGTGGCCACCAAGGCCGTCAGCGACCGCGGCGTCACCGTCGTGTTCTCGGCCGGCAACTCCGGCTCGGGGGACGCCGAGGCCAGCGTGAGCCCGTTCAACCAGGCACCGTGGGTCATCTCGGTCGCCGCCGGCGACCTATCCCGGCAGCGCGGGAGCTTCTCCTCCAACGGCCTGGAGTTCGACAACGGGCGGGCCGTCGCGATCGGGGCGGACGGGCACACCGTCCACCGCGGCGACCGGGTCGGGCTGACCGAGCCCGACATCATGGCCCCCGGGGTCTCGATCTCCTCCTCCTGTGACAGCACCGGGACCGTCATCGGCCCGTGCCCCGACCACGGGAACACCTCCGCGTCGGGCACCTCGATGTCCTCGCCCCACATCGCCGGCGCGGCCGCCGTGCTGCTCCAGGCCAACCCCCGGCTCACGCCGGCCCAGGTGCAGCAGGCCATGAAGGCCACCGCCAGCCCGGTGCGCACCGAGGACGGGACGACGCTGCGCTCCTACCAGGTCGGCTACGGCCACGTGAACCTCGACCGCGCCGTGACGCTGGTCAAGGGCCGCTCCGGGAAGGCCCTGACGAAGAGGATCGCCAAGGCGATGCGCAAGGCCGACCGTCGCCTGGCCCGCCAGGACCCCTGGAAGGTCACCCGCACCGACCAGTGGCAGTCCGACGCCCTGCCGATCGCGGTCGACCCGCTGCCGTTCTTCGACACCCACGACCTGACGGTCACCAGGGGCACCGATGCCGTGAAGCTCGCGGTCGTCTACCCGACGCCCGGCACCGCAGCGAACCTCGCCGAGGTGACGGCGACCCTGGTGGCAGCGGACGGGACGGAGGTCGGCTCCACCAGCACCGACCTGCTCTTCAGCCACGGCACCGGGTCGGTGCTCCTGGAGGGCGTCGCCCCGGGCGACTACACCCTCGAGCTCGGCGGCTACTACGTCTCCGACCCCGACACGCTCGACAGCGACTCGATCAACGGTCGGGTGGTCTTCGTGTCGGCCTCGCAGCTGCGGCGCCGCTGAGGCACGGCACCGGACCGGGAGGTCCTCGGAGGTCCCGTCCCGTCCGCGGGACGGGACCTTCGTCATGCCCCACCGGGTTCCGGCACGCGATCACCGGCGCTGTGTCACCCTGGACCCTCGGGCGCCAGACTCCCCGACCCCCACCAGGAGCACCGTGCCGAAGCAGATCCTCGTCGTCGACGACGACCCCGACCTGTCACTGCTCATGACGCTGTTCCTGCGCAAGCATGGGCACGAGGTGGTCACCGCGGGTGACGGTCGCGCCGCCCTGGAGCGGGTCCGCGCCTCGACCCCCGACCTCGTGGTGCTCGACTGGAACATGCCCCACCTCGACGGGCTCGGCCTGGCCGCAGCGGTCCGCGGCGAGCTCGGCCTGACCTCGTTGCCCCTGCTCATGGTCACGGCCCTGCCCGATCACGCCCAGGCCCTCGCGGCGGGCATCGACAAGGTCGTGTCGAAGCCCTTCTCCTCAGCCGTCCTCATCGGAGCCGTGGAGGAGCTGCTGGCCTCCGCGGGACGCGCCCCCGCCTGAGCCCGGCCAGGAGGGCGACCGGCCCCCGCCTGCGGTCGCAGGGGCCGGCTGCGTGGACTCGAGGGGTCAGCGAGCGCTGTAGTCGCGGAACCCGCGCTTGGTCTTGCGACCGAGGTACCCGGCGGTGACCAGGTGCTCGAGCAGCGGCGCCGGCGCGAAGCCCGGCTCGCGGAACTCCAGGTAGAGCTCGCGCTGGATCGCCAGCGACACGTCGTTGCCGACCACGTCTAGCAGCTCGAAGGGTCCCATCGGCAGCGCGCAGCCCTGCTTCATCGCGGTGTCGATGTCGTCGGCGCTGGCGTAGTGCGCCTCCAGCATCTTCACCGCATCGTTGAGGTAGGGGAACAGCAGCGCGTTGACGATGAACCCGGCGCGGTCGGTGCAGGAGACCGCGACCTTGCCGACCTTGGCGCACAGCGCCCGGACGGTCTCGGTGACCGCGTCGTCGGTGGAGACCGTCGAGACCACCTCGACCAGCTTCATGACCGTCGCCGGGTTGAAGAAGTGCATGCCGATGACGTCCTGCGGCCGCGAGGTCACCTTGGCCATGGCGATGATGGGCAGCGAGGAGGTGGTGGTGGCGAGGATCGCGCCCGGCTTGCAGATCTCGTCGAGGTTCTCGAAGAGCGTGGTCTTGATCGCCAGGTCCTCGGCGATGGCCTCGACCACGAGGTCGACCGTGCCCAGGTCGTCCAGCGAGGTCGTGCCGGTGACCCGGCCGAGCACGTCGGTCTTCTGCTCCTCGGTGGCGCGGCCGCGCTGGATCTGCTTGTCGAAGTTCTTGGTGATCATGGCGCGCACGCCCTCGACCTTCTCCGCCGAGCGACCGACGTAGAGCACGTCGTAGCCGGCCTTGGCGAAGACCTCGACGATGCCCGACGCCATGGTCCCGGTGCCCACGACACCGACCTGGGAGATGTCGTGACGCAGGGCCGGGGCGGCATCCGCGCTCGGGGTCGCCGCGTCGTCGACCACGACCGGGGAGTCCGGCTGCTCGTAGGTGTAGAAGCCGCGCCCGGTCTTGCGACCCAGCAGGCCCGCGGTGACCATCTGCTTCAGGATCGGCGTCGGGGCGTGCAGTCGGTCGCGTCCCTGGCGGTACATCGTCTCGAGGATCTCGTAGGCGGTGTCGAGACCGATGAGGTCCAGCAGCGCCAGCGGCCCCATGGGGTAGCCGCAGCCGAAGCGCATCGCGGCGTCGATGTCCTCGCGCGAGGCGTATCGCTGCTCGAACATCGAGGCCGCGTGGTTGAGGTAGCCGAAGAGCAGGGTGTTGGCGATGAAGCCGGCCTTGTCGCCGCACACGACCGGGCTCTTGCCCAGCGAGCCGAGCAGCGCCTGGACGTCGTCGAGGACGCCGGGCTCGGTCACCACGGTGCGCACGACCTCCACGAGGCGCTGCACCGGTGCGGGGTTGAAGAAGTGGATGCCGACGACCCGGCCCGGGGCCGAGGTCGCGGTGGACAGCTCGGTGACGGAGAGTGAGGAGGTGTTGGTGGCCAGGATCGCGTCGGCGGCGACGATGGCGTCGAGGTCGCGGAAGATCGCCACCTTCGCCTCCATCGACTCCACCACGGCCTCGACGACCAGGTCGGCCTCGGCGAGGTCCTTCAGGCTGGTGGAGAAGGTGATCCGGCCCAGCAGCTCGTCCGCCTCGGACTGGGTCAGCTTCTCGCGCGCGACGGCGCGGCCGGTGGAGGCCTCGAGGTGGCGACGACCACGGGCCACGCCCTCGTCGTCCTTCTCCACACCGACCACGGCGTAGCCGTGACGGGCGAAGACCTCGGCGATGCCGGCACCCATGGTGCCGAGGCCCACGACACCGATGGTGGTGAAGGTGCGGGCGGTGTCAGGAGTCTCGGGAGCGGTCATGGGCGGCATCATGGCACGGGTCGGGCACCCTGCCTGTGGCCTGGTTCACTGGTCGGTAACTTGTGCGCCGATCCACTCCGAGATGATCGATCCAAGTCCCGTCGCAGCACCTCCCGCACCCCACACCGGTCCAGTCCCAGAGCCCTCTCGGCCACCCGGATCCGCTCCAGGTGGGCTGGGGGGTCGAGGTCCTCGACGAAGCCGAGCCGTCGGTAGAACGGGCCGTTCCACGGCACGTCGCGGTAGGTGCAGAGCGTCAGCGAGGAGTGCCCGGCCCAGCGCGCCTCCTCGCAGGCGGCCTCCACCAGGGCCGTCCCGATGCCCTGGCGGCCGTGGTCGGGCAGCAGCACGGAGAGCTGCTCGAGGTGGGCCGTGACCGACCCGTCGTCGGCGTCCAGCCACAGCAGGTGGACGAACCCCAGCGGCCCCGTCCCGGCGTACGCGGGGTCCGCCGCCACCAGCAGCTCACCGGGGACTGCGTCCCGGCTCGCGCCGGACACCGCCGGCGCCAGCAGTGCGGGCACCGCGGCGGCACCGAACCAGTCCCGGAACGGCGCGGCCCCCGAGTCCTCGACAGCGGCGAGGTGCCGCATCTCGGAGGGCCGCGCCGGACGGACCGACAGGCTCACCGCCGGCGCCCCGGGTGGCTCAGGTCGTGGCGCGCTCCTCCACGGGGACCTCGGAGATCTCGCCGCTGCGGATCCCGTCGAGGAAGGAGCGCATCTCCTCGCGCACCTTGGGCAGCAGGAGGTAGCAGGCCAGGAGGTTGAAGATCGCACACACGAACAGCATGGCGTCCGCGAAGCTCAGGACCGAGCCCAGGTCCACGACGGCACCCAGCACGGTGAACACGCAGAACATGACCTTGAAGACGTTCTCGTTGAACGTCGTCTTGCCGACCAGCGAGGTCCACGCACGCATCGTGTAGTAGGCCCAGGTGATGAGCGTGGAGAAGGCGAACAGCGCCACGGCGAGGGCCAGGACGTTGTCGAAGCCCGGGATGAAGGTGTTGAAGGAGTCCGAGGTGAGCGTGACACCGCCCGCGCTGTCGAGGCCACCGCCGACGAGCTCGTCGTAGTTGGTCCCCTCGGCGGCGATGACGATCGTGAGGGCGGTCATCGTGCAGATCACCACGGTGTCGATGAACGGCTCGAGCAGGGCCACGAAGCCCTCGCTGACCGGGTGGCGGGTCTTGACGGCCGAGTGGACGATGGGTGCCGAGCCCACACCGGCCTCGTTGGAGAACGCCGCCCGCTGGAAACCGATGATCAGCACGCCGATCGCACCGCCGGTGATGCCCTCCGGGGCGAAGGCCCCCTCGACGATGCGCCCGATCGCGCCCGGCACCTCGGTGGCGTTGATGCCGATGACCAGCAGGCAGGCGCCGACGTAGATCAGCGCCATGACGGGCACGAGCTTGGAGGTGACCCGCGCGATCGAGGTCACACCACCGAGGATCACGACGCCGACGAGCAGGGCGAGCACGAGGCCGAAGCCGAAGGACGCCCCGCTGGAGGCGAGGAAGGAGTCCTCGCCGCCGGTGACGTTGACGGCCTGGGCGTAGGTCTGGTTGGACTGGAAGGCGTTGCCGCCCAGGGCGCCGAACAGGATCAGTGCGACGGCGAAGATGCCCATGGCGACCTTGCCGACGCCGGGACCGAACCGCTCGAAGGCGACCGGCATGTAGCGGAACGGCCCTCCGGTTACGGTGCCGTCCTCGTGGACCTCGCGGTAGCGCACGCCCAGGGTGCACTCGACGAACTTGGTGCACATGCCGAGCAGCCCGGCCAGGATCATCCAGAACGTCGCACCGGGTCCACCGACGGTGACCGCGACCGCGACACCGGCGATGTTGCCGAGTCCCACCGTGCCGGACACGGCCGAGGACAGCGCCTGGAAGTGCGTCACCTCCCCGGGGTCGCTGGAGCGCGAGTACCGACCGCGCACGAGCGCCCACGCCGTGCCCAGGGAGCGGAACTGCACGCCGCGGAAGTAGACGGTGAAGACCGCGGCGGCCACCACGAGCCACAGCACGATGAGGGGGAAGGAGTAGTCGCCGAGCGGCAGCTCCCAGAAGATCACCGAGGTGACGGCGGTCGCGATGGGGTCGAAGGCGTCGTTGATCGCCTTCTCCAGGCTGGGGATGAACCCGCTGTCGGACTCAGCGGCCAGGGGGATCATGCCCGTGACGGTTCCGAGAATGGTCATAGCCGGCCATGCAACACCACCCGTCCGGTCCCCGGACCACCCGGGCGGTTGAGCCCGGGTACCCTCGGGCCGCGTGAGACTCGTCGTCGCGCGCTGCCAGGTCGACTACGCCGGCCGGCTGACCGCCCACCTGCCCATGGCCACCCGGGTGCTGATGATCAAGGCGGACGGGTCGGTGCTGGTCCACTCCGACGGCGGGTCCTACAAGCCCCTGAACTGGATGTCCCCGCCGTGCGCCCTGCGCGAGGGCAGCACCGAGGACGGCCGGGTCGAGTGGACGGTGACCGGGAAGACCGACGACACCCTGCGCATCCTCATCGAGGAGGTGCTCCACGACAGCTCCCACGACCTCGGGGTCGACCCCGGGCTGCAGAAGGACGGCGTCGAGAAGCACCTGCAGGAGCTGCTCGCCGAGCACCCGGCCACCCTCGCCGACGGGCTCACGCTGGTGCGTCGTGAGTTCCCGACCGCGATCGGGCCCGTGGACCTGATGTGCCGCGACGCGGAGGGCCTCAGCGTCGCCGTCGAGATCAAGCGCCGCGGCGAGATCGACGGGGTCGAGCAGCTGACCCGCTACCTCGAGCTGCTCAACCGTGACCCGCTGCTGACCGGCAGGGGCGCCGTCCGGGGCATCTTCGCCGCCCAGGCCATCAAGCCGCAGGCCCGGGTCCTGGCCGAGGACCGCGGCATCACCTGCGCGGTCGTCGACTACGACGCCCTGCGCGGCATGGACGACGACGCCGAGCACCGACTCTTCTGAGAGGGACCCATGCTGGTCTTCCACGTGGCGACCGCCGCGGACTGGGCGCAGGCCCGGCGCGACGGCGCCTACACCACCTCCACCCGGGGCCGCACCCTGGCCGAGGAGGGGTTCATCCACGCCAGCCGCGCCGAGCAGTGGCGCGGGGTGCACGCGCGGTTCTACGCCGACGCCGACGAGCCGTTGCTGCTCCTCGAGATCGACACCGACCGGCTCGGCTGTCCGGTCGTCGAGGAGCCGGGCGAGCCCGGGGGCACCGAGACCTTCCCCCACATCCAGGGGCCGGTGCCCGTGACCGCCGTGGTGCGGGCCGTGCCGGTCGAGGAGGCCCTGGCCGCCACGTCGTTCAGCGCCCTGTTCCTGCGCGAGGTGCTGCGCAACGCGGCGATCGGCTTCGCGCTGATCATCCTCTCCGCCACCGGTGCGGTGATGGTCGGAGGCGTGGACGGTGGCCCGGAGACCCTGGCCGGCGCCGCCGGCGGGCTGGCAGTGGGCCTGCTCGTCGTGTGGCTGCTCCTCAGGCGGGGACGCCGGCGGCCGTGAGCCGCTGGAGGTTCTTGAGGAAGTGGCGGAACGCCAGGTTGCACAGCGGCCCCGTCAGCGGCGCGAGGACCTTCGACGGGCCGGAGAGCTCCTGGGCGAGCGTCCAGGTCAGCCGGCAGCCCGAGCCGGTCGGCTCGATCCGGTAGTCCTCCAGGAAGGCGCTGAGCGCCGAGGTCGAGGAGGCGTTGAAGCGGAAGGCCAGTCGGCGTCCGGGCTCCCAGGCCAGGAACTCCTCGTCCCCGACGATCCCGCCGCGCATGGTCACCACACGGGTCGTGCCGACGCCGTACGGCGCCGGGGAGGTGTACTCGACATCGGTGATCACCGACGCCCACCGCGACCAGGTGTCGGCGCGCGCCAGCACGTCGAAGAGCTCCTCGGGCGTCAGGGCGATGTCGACGGAGTTGGTGAAGACCGCGGGCGCGGACTCGAGGTAGTCGAGCCCGACGGGGCGGCAGGGGTGCAGGGCGGTCATCCGGTCTCCTCGATCACGGCGGGCGCCTCGGGCAGCACCACGCGCACGGTGGTCCCCTCCCCCAGGGTGCTCGTGGCGCTGATCCTGCCACGGTGCGCGTCCACGATCGCACGGGCGATGGTCAGGCCGAGGCCGGCGCCCGGCACCTGGTCGCGCACCGCGTCGGCGGAACGGAAGAGCCGGTCGAAGATCCGCGGCAGGTCCTCCGGCGGGATGCCGGTCCCCCGGTCCCTCACCTCCAGCCAGACCTCCTCGCCCTCACGCCCACCGGCCACCACGACCTCACCGCCGGCGGCGCTGAACTTGAACGCGTTCGCGACCAGGTTGTCGAGGACCTGGGCGAGCCGCACGGGGTCGCCCTCCACGAAGAGCCCGGGCGGGACCTGCACCGAGACCGACATGGCCTTGCTCAGCGCCGCAGCCCCGGCACCCTCGGCGCTGGAGCGGGCGACGGTGGCCAGGGAGACCCGCTGGGGCTCCTCCACCGTGGTCACGTCGATGGAGGAGAGGTCCAGCAGGTCGTTGACCAGGCGCAGCTCACGGTTGGCGTTGCGCTCGATGACCTCGAGCATCCGGCGGGCGGGGAGGCTCAGGTCCTCCTCGTCCAGGTCCGTCATCAGCTCGACGTAGCCGATGATCGAGGTCAGCGGGGTCCGCAGCTCGTGCGAGACCGTGGCCACCAGCTCGTCGCGCAGCCGGTCGGTCTCGCGCTGGAGCCGCAGCCGTTCGGTGATGTCGCGCACGGCCGCCGAGACGAGGATGCCCTCCTCGGTCTGCAGCGGAGACAGGGAGATCTCGACGGGGAACTCGCTGCCGTCCTTGCGAGCGGCGTACAGCTCGCGGCCCGAACCCATCGGCCGGACCCCGGGCTGCCCGAGGAAGCCCGCGCGCAGGGCGTGGTGCCCCTCGCGGTAGCGCTCGGGCACCAGCGTCTCGATCGGGCGCCCGAGGAGCTCCTCGGGCTCGTAGCCGAAGATGTTCACGACCTGCCGATTGACGACGACGATGCTGGCCGACTCGTCGACGATGACCATGGCGTCGGGGGCCGCCTCGAGCAGGCTGCGGAAGCGCTCCTGCTCCAGCACTCGCGAGGAGACGTCACGCACGGTCGCACAGACGTAGGTCGCGTCGTCGGTCGAGACCTTGGCCAGCGAGATCTCCGCGGGGAACTCGGTGCCGTCGGACCGCGCGGCCGCCAGGTGCAGCAGCCCCATCGGTCGTCCGCCGTGGACACCCTCGAAGCTGGCCCGGCGCCGGGGATGGCTCGCGCGCACGGCCGCGGGGACCAGCGTCTCGACGGGGCGTCCGACCAGGTCGTCGGGAGGGGTCCCGAAGACCTCGAGGCAGTGGCTGTTGGCGGAGACGATCAGCCCCTCGTCGTCGACGAGCAGCACCGCGTCCGGGGAGGCGTCGACGACACCGCGCCACAGGGCTGCATCGCCCAGCCGGTCGCTCCCCTCCACGGGAACCACCCTAGGCGAGGATCGCGCTCCCGGTGAGCGAAGCGACCTCATCGGCACAGCCCCAGCTCAAGGTCACACCCGCGCCTCCGTGGCCGTAGCAGTGCACGACGTCCCCGACCCGCTCGAGCCGCACCCGAGGACGGACCGGGCGCAGTCCGACCCGGTGCGACAGCACGCGGGCCCCGGCCAGCTGCGGGACGAGTCGCGTGGCCCGCTCCAGGATGAGCCGGGCGACCTCCGGGTCGGGCGTGCGGCTCCACTCCCCCTCCTGGTCGGTGCCGCCGACCACGACGTCGCGGGAGCGCGGCACGACGTACGTCGGCCCGTCGGCGTCCAGGGTCCACCGCTCGATCCCCACCTGCGCCACCCGCACCACCTGGCCCCGCACGGGCACGACGCTCGGGTCTCCGGCCAGGTGCCGGCTCCCGAGACCTCCGCAGTCCACGACCAGGTCCACGCCGTCGGCACCGGTGGGCAGGGCCGACAGGTTCAGCCGGGTCACCGTCCCGCCCAGCTCGGCGACCCGGGAGGAGAGCCAGTCGAGGTAGACCGGCATCTCGACGACGGGGGCGGTGAAGGACCAGGAGTCGGCGTACCCGGGCGGCACGTCGACCCCGCGGCGCAGGTCCGGCACGGCCGAGGCCCACCAGGGCTCCCCCGCCGCGCGGCGCAGCACCTCGCCCCCCGGGACCATCTCCACGCCCGTGCGCGGCAGGCGGGCGAGCGCGGCCAGCTCGGCGAACGTGGCTGCGGCCCAGGCCGTCACGCGGTCCTGGGGAAGGGCCCGGTAGGGGTACCACAGGGCGGCGGCCACCGCGGAGGTCGTCTCCCGCGGCAGGTCGCGGGCCAGCACGTCGACACGGTGCCCGGACTCCAGCAGGCGCACCGCGCAGCTGAGCCCGACGACGCCTGCACCGACCACCAGCACCCTGCTCACGGGCCGCAGTCTGGCATCCCCGCACTCGCCCGCGTGGCTAGGAACACATACCGACAGTTTGTTCGCAAGTGTGCTGTTGACATAGATTCAACGCCCATGAGCACCCCCCACCCCGGCTCGTCACGCATCGCACCCTCTCGACGCGACCGTCGCACCGGCCGCACGCTGCTCGCCGGCCTGGTGGTCGGCGCCCTCACCGGCGCGCTGCTGGGCGCCGTCGCGGGCCAGTCCTCCGCAGCACCGGATCCCCAGCGGGTCATCTCCCGCGACGTGGTCTTCACGCTCAACAACCACAACGACACCTCCGTTCCCTGCCTGGCCGACGGCGCGGTGCACACGGTCGCCGGACGGCTCGTCGGGCCCCGCGAGGAGGTGCTCGGCCACGCCGGCAGCACCCGCATCAACGTCCTGGTGCACGACGCCGGGACCGGCGGCTGGTTCTGGAACCTGCAGGGCGCCCGGCGCTACGACTACGCCGGGCAGCTCGCCCGGCACGGTGAGACCTCGCTGATCCTCGACCGGCTGGGCTTCGACGCCAGCCCGCTCGCCGACGGGCGGGGCACCTGCCTCGGGGCCCAGGCCACGATGCTGCACCAGGTGGTCCAGCACCTGAAGGCCGGGATCTACGAGTACGTCGCTCGCCCCGGCGCGGCCGTTCCCCACGGCGCCCAGGTGGTGCTCCACGGCCACGGCGTCGGGGCGGCGGTCGCCCAGCTGGAGGCGGCGGAGTTCGACGACGTCGACGGCCTGGTCGTGATGGGCTGGAGCGACACCGGAGCCTCCGGCACCGCGATCTCGGAGGCGGCCCGCCAGACCTCGGCGTGCCTGGGCGACGACTACGTGCCCTTCGGCGCCACCGCCGACGACTACGCCTCGCTGCTCTTCGCCACCGCGCCCGGGCGGGTCCGCCGCGCCGCCCTGGCCCGACGCAACGACACCCCGTGCGGCGACGTCACGAGCCTGCTCGGCACCGTCGGCGCCCTCAACCTCGGCACCCGTGCCGTCGAGGCGGACGTCCTGGTCCTGCAGGGTGGGCGCGACGTGCGCACCCGGGACGCCTCCGCGGACGCACAGGCCGGCCGCTACCGGGCTGCCGACTCGGTCACCGCCCGGACCTTCTCGCGCGCAGGATCGGCCCTGCCGCTGGAGAAGCAGGCACCACAGGTACGACGCACGGTGCTTCGCTGGCTGGACTCGACCTTCGTCGAGCGCTGAGCCGGGGCCGGCCGACCAACCGCGCGGTCCGGGCCGGCGGTCTCAGGCGCCGGCGATCCGAGGGGCGGTCGGGTCCTCCCCGGCGTCCGCCTGCTCGCGCGCGACGTACTCCTCGATGTCCTCGATGTCATCGACGTTGCGGGAGACCACGGCCAGCAGGTCCGACATGGTCGCGACTTCCTCGACCTGCTCCTTGATGAACCACTGCATGAACTGCTCGGAGGCGAAGTCGCTCTCCTCACGGGCCACGCGCAGCAGCGCGTTGATCTGCTCGCTCACCCGCCGCTCCTGCGCCAGGGCCAGCTGGACGGGGGCCACGACGTCGGCGAAGCCGGTGACCGGCGCCTCGACGCCGGGGATCGCGACCTCGGCGTCGGTGTCGAGGAGGTAGCGCACCATCATCAGCGCGTGGCTGCGCTCCTCCAGCGCCTGGGCGTAGAAGAAGGCCGCCATCTGCGGCATCGTCAGCGCGTCGTAGTGGACCGCGCAGGCGAGGTACTGGTTGTGGGCGGCCAGCTCGTGCCCGATCTGGGCGTTGAGCTGGTCGATGAAGCGTGCGGCAGGCACAGGGAGTCTCCTCAGGCGACCTTCGTGAGGTCCTTCTTGGTGAAGGACCGGCCGTCGACGCGGACCAGTCTCCTCTTCTTGACGGTGTAGCCGGGCGGCAGGGTGCCTTCCTTGAGCATGCGCAGCGGACAGCGCGCGCACTTGCTCCGCGACTCGCAGCACTTGGTCTTCGGGAGCTTGACCAGCACGGCCTTCTTGGCGCCGCCCTTGCCGCTCGCGCCGGACTTCTTCTTGCCCACACCCGGAGCGTAGCACCGAGTTAGGCATGCCTTTCCTATGTCTCATGCCCGGGGCGGCCCGGCACGAGCCTCAGCCCAGGCCGTTGGCCCGACGGATGACCTCGACGATGCCGCCCATGATCTCGGTCAGCCCGAAGTCCTTGGGCGTGTAGACCGCCGCGACCCCCAGCTCGGCCAGGCGGCGCGCGTCGGACTCGGGGATGATCCCGCCGACGATCACGGGCACGTCGTCCAGGCCGGCGTCGCGGAGCCCGTCCAGGACCGCGGGCACCAGCTCCATGTGCGACCCGGAGAGGATGGACAGACCCACGCAGTGCACGTCCTCGGCCACGGCGGCCGAGACGATCTGCTCCGGCGTGAGCCGGATGCCCTGGTAGATGACCTCGAAGCCCGCGTCGCGGGCGCGCACGGCCACCTGCTCGGCACCGTTGGAGTGGCCGTCGAGCCCCGGCTTGCCGACCAGCAGGCGCAGACGACCGCCCAGCTCCTCGCCGGTCACCCTGACCCGCTCACGCACCTCGGCGAGCTCGGCGCCCGCCTCGGCGACACCCACGGCGCCGGAGACACCGGTGGGGGCGCGGAACTCGCCGAAGACCTCACGCAGGGTGCCGGCCCATTCCCCCGTGGTCGCTCCCGCGCGGGCGGCGGCCAGGGTGGCGTGCATCAGGTTGTCGGTGCCCTTGGCGGCCTCGGCCAGCGCGCGCAGCGCCTCCTCGACCGCCTGCGGGTCGCGCTGGGCCTTCCACTCCTCCACGCTCGCACGGGCGGTCTTCTCGGCCTCGGGGTCGGCGACCATGATCGCCCCGTCGAGGTCGGAGGTGAGCGGGGAGGGCTCGGTGGTCTCGAACTTGTTGACCCCGACGATGATCTCCTCGCCGGCCTCGATGCGCGCCCGACGAGCGGCGTGGGAGGAGACGAGCTCGCCCTTCATGTACTCCACCGCCGCGATCGCCCCGCCCATCGCCTGCACCCGGTCGATCTCGGCCTTGGCGCCGGCGACGAGCTCGGCGACCTTGGCCTCGATGACGTGCGAGCCGTCGAAGATGTCGTCGTACTCCAGCAGGTCTGACTCGAAGGCGAGCACCTGCTGCAGACGCAGCGACCACTGCTGGTCCCAGGGACGCGGCAGACCGAGGGCCTCGTTCCACGCGGGGAGCTGCAGGGCGCGGGCGCGCGCGTTCTTCGAGAGCGTGACGCCCAGCATCTCGAGCACGATGCGCTGGACGTTGTTCTCCGGCTGGGCCTCGGTGAGGCCCAGGGAGTTGACCTGGACGCCGTAGCGGAAGCGGCGCATCTTCGGGTCCTGCACCCCGTAGCGCTCGCGGGTGATCTCGTCCCAGAGCTCGACGAAGGCCCGCATCTTGCAGGTCTCCTCGACGAAGCGCACGCCGGCGTTGACGAAGAACGAGATCCGGCCGACGACCTTGCCGAAGTCCTCCTCCGAGACCTGGCCCGAGCTCTTGACCTCGTCCAGCACGGCGATGGCGGTGCACAGCGCGTAGGCGAGCTCCTGGGTGGGCGTCGCCCCGGCCTCCTGCAGGTGGTAGCTGCAGATGTTGATCGGGTTCCACTTCGGGATCTGGTGGACGGTGTAGGCGATCATGTCCGCGATCAGCCGCATCGAGGCCTCGGGCGGGAACGCGTAGGTCCCGCGGGAGAGGTACTCCTTGATGATGTCGTTCTGGGTGGTGCCGGCCAGCTGCGCCGCGACCTCCTCGGGCGAGAGGTCGGGGTTCTGCTCCTCGGCGGCGACCTGGTACATCGCGAGCATCCACATCGCGACCGCGTTGATGGTCATCGAGGTGTTCATCTCCGTCAGCGGGATGCCGTCGAAGAGCTTGCGCATCTCGCCGAGGTGCATGACCGGCACGCCGACCTTGCCGACCTCGCCGCGCGCCATCGCGGAGTCGGGGTCGTAGCCGGTCTGCGTGGGGAGGTCGAAGGCGACCGAGAGACCCGTCTGCCCCTTGGCGAGGTTGGTCCGGTAGAGCTGGTTGGACGCGGTCGCGGTCGAGTGGCCGGCGTAGGTCCGCATCACCCAGGGACGGTCCTTCTCGGGGCGAGCGGGAGTGGCGTTCTCGGTCATGGTCCGAGGGTAGAACGAGTTGTACGCGCCGGTAACCTCCGTCCATGTGGCCAATGCCACTCAGGACGCGACGCGCCCGCGGCTCAGGCCGTGGCCGGCTCCCGCTCGACGTCCACGACCCGGATCAGGTGGGACAGGTGCAGCATCCGGCGCACGGCGGGCCCGCAGCCGCGCAACGTCAGGTGGTGCCCCTCCCGAGCCGCCGTCCGTGAGGCCATCGCCAGCACCCGCAGGGCGGTGAGGTCCACCGAGCCGACGTCGGTCAGGTCCGCGACCACGTGCGGGTGCTCCGCGAGGTGGTCGTAGAGCGCCGAGCGGACCTGTGGCGTGCAGCGGACGTCGAGGTCGCCGCGCAGGACGAGCGTCGGCCCGTCGGTCGTGATGTCCATGTCCTACCTCCCGAGACGTGCGCCCCCAGGTTGCTCTCACCACACTGACGCCCGCCACCTCATTTCGGTTGCACCTGCGTCCGGACTTTCTCGGTCGTGTCGGTGGTGGAACCGTCAACCGGCTGTGCCGGACCTGTGACTAGGCTCGCGGTCATGGTCAACCTGACGCGCATCTACACCCGCACCGGCGACGCCGGGGAGACCCGCCTCGGCGACATGAGCCTGACCACCAAGAACGACCTGCGGCTGCACGCCTACGCCGACGTCGACGAGGCCAACGCGACGATCGGGCTCGCAGTCGCGTCCGGGGGCCTGGACGAGGACGTCGTCGCCGTGCTCACCCACGTCCAGAACGACCTCTTCGACGTCGGCGCCGACTTCTGCACCCCCGTCGTGGAGGACCCCGAGTTCCCGCCGCTGCGCGTCGAGCAGGACTACGTCGACCGCCTCGAGGCCTGGTGCGACGAGTACAACGAGCACCTCGAGACCCTGCGCTCCTTCATCCTCTCCGGCGGTACGCCGGGCGCGGCCCACCTGCACGTCGCCCGCACCGTCGTCCGCCGGGCCGAGCGCTCGGCCTGGGCCGCCTTCGAGCAGCACGGCGACAGCATGAACAAGCTGGCCATCACCTACCTCAACCGGCTCTCCGACCTCGTCTTCATCCTGGCCCGCCACGCCAACCGGGAGCAGGGCGACGTCTTGTGGGTGCCCGGCGGCGAGCGTTCCTGACCGCAGCCGACGCACTCGCGCACGTCGGTCATGTGCGCCGGTGACCTCCCGACCGTGCGTCAGCGACCTCTCGGCGGCCGGGTGGCCAGCACGCTGAGGGAGGCGGGCAGCATCAGCGCGGTGACCGCCAGCAGCACCTCGAGCGTGCCGATCCGGTCGCCGAGGTGGCCCAGCAGCGGCGGACCGGCCAGGAACGCGCCGTACCCGATGGTGGAGACGACCGAGACCCGGGCCGCGGCGCGGGGCCCGGAGTCTGCTGCGGCACTCATCCCTACCGGGAACCCCAGCGCCGCCCCCAGGCCCCACAGGACGATCCCGAGCGCCACGACCGGCAGCGCCTGCCCCAGGACCGTGAGGACTGCCCCCAGCGCGGCCAGCCCGGCGCTGGCCCACAGCACCGCCGGGCGCCCGTGGCGGTCCAGCAGCACCGGCCCGTAGAGCCGGCCGGCGGTCATCGCCACCACGAAGAGGGCGAACCCGGCCACGCCGACCCAGTGCGCCACGCCGTACCCGTCGATCAGCCCCAGCGCCAGCCAGTCGTTGGCGGTCCCCTCGACCATGGCGAAGCACATCACCATCAGGCCGATGGCCAGGGTGCGCGGGTCCCGCCACACCGAGCCGGCGCCCCGGGCACCCTCCGGCTCCTCGCGGTGCTCGGGTTCCGCCGGCAGGAAGCCACGGGTCCCCCGCACGGCGACGACGGCGACCAACGCGGCCACGACCAGCAGGTGCGCCAGCATCGGGGCGCCGAGGGCGAGGACCACCACGCCCACCCCCGCGCCGGCAAGCGACCCGGCACTCCACCCGGCGTGGAACCGAGGCATGACGGTGCGACGCATCCGCCGCTCCACCTCGGCCGCCTCGACGTTCATCGCGACGTCCCAGACACCGATGCCGACCCCGTGGACGAACAAGCCGGCCGCCGCCAGCGGCAGGCTTCCGAGGGCCGCGCCGAGCGCGGCGGTGGACAGCCCGACGGTGTCGGCGAGCACGCCGGCGCGCACGGTGGCCCCCGCCCCGATCCGCTCGATGACCCTGCCGGTGCTCGGCAGGGCCAGCAGCGAGCCGACGGAGATCGCGAGCAGCAGCGTGCCCAGGCCCCCGTTGCTCAGCCCCAGCCGCTCGCGCAGGTCCGGCAGCCGCGAGACCAGCGAGGCGAAGACCAGCCCGTTGAGCACGAACGAGCCGGCGACCGCGCTGCGCGCCCGTCGCAGGGACGGCTCCAGCGGTGCGCGGCGCGGGAGGGTGGGGGTGCTCACCGCTCCATGATGACGACCCGGTGTTTACCGGTCAAACACGGGCTGGGCCGGACCTCAGCGGCGGGTGCCCCTCGACCCCGGCATCTCGGCGCCGGGCGGGCGTGCCTCGAGCCAGGCCTGGAAACCCGTCAGGGTGCCGGGGCTCATGGCCAGCTCGATGTCACCGTGCGCGGAACGGCACGAGATGACGACGTGGTCGGGGAACAACGAGACCTGCTCGGCGCCCTCGGGTTGACGACGCCCCACGTAGGTCAGCTCGTCTCGCACCCACGAGCGCTTGGGCCTCGGCGAGAGCGAGAAGATCCGGAACCACTCCAGCCGCTCCTCGGAGTAGCGGCCGACACCGAGCAGCCACCCGCGCCCGGGACGCTGGGTGCGCACCCGGTGGGAGAGCTCGAAGGTGCCGCCGGAACGGGCGATGACGCGGCGGCGCACGACCAGCGCGAGGGCGTAGAGCAGCACCAGCACGAGGAGGGCGCCCGCGATGTCGAGCAGCCACTGCCACAGCGGCACCGCACTCCCCCTCCCGGATGATCCGGAGACGACACCACCCACCGTCCCGGTTGGGGGTCACCCTAGCGGGACGGTGGGTGGGTCAGATGACCGGCTCGGTCAGCTCGCCTTCTCGGCGGCCCGGATGCGGGCGGAGGCACGACGGATGCGCATCTCGCGCTCGTCACCGGTCGGCAGCCCCTCGGCCGCCTCCAGCTCCGCCTTCGCCTCGTCGATGCGGATCTCCTCGGCCAGGACCGCGTGCTCGGTGAGGATCGAGACCCGGTCGTCGGCGACGGAGATGAACCCGCCGTCCACGGCCGCGTGCACGATGCCGTCCGGAGCGCTGATCTCCACCGCGGCGTCGGTCAGCAGCGAGAGCAGCGGCGCGTGACCGCGCAGCACACCCACGTCGCCGTCCACGGTGCGGGCGATCACCATCGACGCCTCACCGGACCACACGGTCCGGTCGGCGGCGACGAGGGCGACCTGCAGGCCCGTCCCGATGTCGGAGGCCATCAGAGGTTCTTCTGGATCTCGGCCCACTTCTTCTCGACGTCGTCCAGACCGCCGCACATGAAGAAGGCCTGCTCGGCCACGTGGTCGTACTCGCCGTCCGCGATCTTGTTGAACGCCTCGATGGTGTCCACGACGGGGACCGTGGAGCCCTCGATACCGGTGAACTGCTTGGCCACGTAGGTGTTCTGCGACAGGAAGCGCTGGATACGGCGCGCCCGGCTGACGATGACCTTGTCCTCCTCGGACAGCTCGTCGACACCGAGGATCGCGATGATGTCCTGGAGCTCCTTGTTGCGCTGGAGGATCTGCTTGACGCGGATCGCGCAGTCGTAGTGCTCCCGACCGATGTACTGCGGGTCGAGGATGCGGGAGGTCGAGGTCAGCGGGTCCACCGCGGGGTAGATGCCCAGCGAGGCGATCTCGCGGGACAGCTCGGTGGTCGCGTCCAGGTGGGCGAAGGTGGTCGCCGGCGCCGGGTCGGTGTAGTCGTCGGCCGGCACGTAGATCGCCTGCAGCGAGGTGATCGAGTGACCACGCGTCGAGGTGATGCGCTCCTGGAGCACACCCATCTCGTCGGCGAGGTTGGGCTGGTAGCCCACCGCGGACGGCATCCGGCCCAGCAGGGTCGACACCTCGGAACCGGCCTGGGTGAACCGGAAGATGTTGTCGATGAACAGCAGCACGTCCTGGTTCTGGACGTCGCGGAAGTACTCCGCCATCGTCAGCGCCGACAGGGCGACGCGCAGGCGGGTGCCCGGCGGCTCGTCCATCTGGCCGAAGACCAGGGCGGTCTGGCCGAGGACCCCGGCCTCCTCCATCTCGACCATGAGGTCGTTGCCCTCACGGGTGCGCTCACCCACGCCGGCGAACACCGACACACCACCGTGGTCGCGGGCCACACGCGCGATCATCTCCTGGATGAGCACGGTCTTGCCCACGCCGGCGCCACCGAACAGGCCGATCTTGCCGCCCTGCACGTAGGGGGTCAGCAGGTCGATGACCTTGATGCCGGTCTCGAACATCTGGGTCTTGGACTCCAGCTGGTCGAAGGCGGGCGCCTTGCGGTGGATGCCCCAGCGCTCGGTGGCCTCGAAGGTCTCGCCCTCCTTGAGGTTGAGCACGTCGCCGGTGGTGTTGAACACCTTGCCGAGGGTGGCGTTGCCCACGGGGACGGTGATCGGCTCGCCGGTGTCGCGCACCTGGCCACCGCGGACCAGGCCGTCGGTCGGCTTGAGCGAGATGGCGCGGACCATGCCGTCGCCGATGTGCTGGGCGACCTCGAGGGCCAGCGTGGTGGTCTCGCCGCCCAGGGTGATCTCGCACTCGAGCTTGTTGTACATCTCGGGCATGTTGTCGACGGGGAACTCGACGTCGACGACCGGACCGATCACTCGGGCGATCCGACCGACGCCGGCGCCGCCGGTCTGGGTGGTCTCTTCGATGGTGGCAGTCATGTCTCTACTCCGTTACTCGGCGCCGGCGTTCGCGTCGGCGAGCGCGTTGACGCCACCGACGATCTCGCTGATTTCCTGGGTGATGCCGGCCTGACGGGCCTGGTTGGCGATGCGGGTGTACTTCTTGATCAGCTCTTCGGCGTTGTCCGTGGCGGACTTCATCGCCTTCTGGCGGGCGGCGAGCTCGGAGGCGGCCGCCTGCAGCAGGGAGAAGAAGATCCGCGACTGGACGTACTGCGGGAGCAGTCCGTCGAGCACGGCCTCCGGGGAGGGCTCGAACTCGTAGAGCGGCAGCAGGTCGTTCTCGTCGGGCGCCTCGGCACCCTCCACGACCTCCAGCGGCAGCAGCCGCACCGCGGTGGGCTCCTGGTTCAGCATCGAGACGAAGCGGGTGTAGACCACGTGGACCTCGTCCACGTCACCCTCCTCGCCCTGCTCCTTGAGGAAGGAGTCGATGAGCGTGCGACCCACCTCGGCGGCGACGTCGTACGACGGCTGGTCGGAGAACCCCGTCCACGACTGCACGATCGGGCGCTGGCGGAACTTGAAGTACGCCTCGCCCTTGCGACCGGTGATGTAAAAGTCGATCTCCTTGCCCTCCTCGCGGAGCCGCTCGGCCTCCTTGAGGACCGACGAGGAGTAGGCACCGGCCAGGCCCCGGTCGCTGGTCACGATGAGGACGGCGGCCCGCTGGGGGTTCTCCTCCTCCTTGGTCAGCGGGTGCTCGACGTTCGAGAACGTCGCCACCGCCGACACCGCACGCGTCAGCTCTCGGGCGTACGGCGCCGCAGCCTGGGCCCGCTGCTGCGCCTTGATGATGCGCGAGGCAGCAATGAGCTCCATGGCGCGCGTGATCTTCTTCATCGACTCGGTCGACTTGATCCGCGCGCGGTACTCACGCAGCGATACGGCCATGTGGGATCAGCCCCGCTTCTGCTTGACGATCTGCTCCTGGCCGAGCTCGTCGTCCTCGAGCGCCTCGGACTCCTCGTGGCCGGCCTTGATGGCCCCACCCTCAGAGGTCTCGAACTGCGTGAGGAAGGCGTCGTACGCGGCGGCCAGGCCGTCCTCGTCCTCGAACTTCTGGGTCTCGCGGATGGCCGCGAGGATCCCCTCGTGCGAGCGCTTGACGAAGTCGATGAACTCCTGCTCGAAGCGCAGCACGTCCTGGACCGGGACCTTGTCGAGGCGGCCGGTGGTGCCGAGCCACAGCGAGACGGTCATGTCCTCGAGGGCGTACGGCGAGTAGGCCGGCTGCTTGAGCAGGGCCATCAGGCGCTGACCGCGGTCGAGCTGCTGGCGCGAGGCCGCGTCGAGGTCGGAGGCGAACATGGCGAAGGCCTCCATGGCGCGGAACTGCGCCAGGTCGACCTTCAGCGAGCCGGTGACCGCCTTCATCGCCTTGGTCATCGCCGCACCACCCACGCGCGACACCGAGACACCCACGTCGATGGCGGGGCGCTGGTTGGCCGCGAACAGGTCGGACTGCAAGAAGATCTGACCGTCGGTGATCGAGATGACGTTGGTCGGGATGAACGCCGAGACGTCGTTGGCCTTGGTCTCGATGATGGGAAGACCCGTCATCGAGCCGGCACCGAGCTCGTCGGAGAGCTTCGCGCAGCGCTCCAGCAGGCGCGAGTGCAGGTAGAAGACGTCACCCGGGTAGGCCTCGCGGCCCGGCGGGCGACGCAGCAGCAGCGAGACGGCGCGGTAGGCCTCGGCCTGCTTGGTCAGGTCGTCGAAGACGATCAGGACGTGCTTGCCGTCGTACATCCACTGCTGGCCGATGGCCGAGCCGGTGTAGGGCGCGAGGTACTTGAAGCCGGCGGAGTCGGACGCCGGGGCGGCCACGATGGTGGTGTACTCCAGCGCGCCGGCCTCCTCGAGGGCACCACGCACGGAGGCGATCGTCGAGCCCTTCTGGCCGATGGCGACGTAGATGCAGCGGACCTGCTTGGTCGGGTCGCCCGACTCCCAGTTCTGCTTCTGGTTGATGATCGTGTCGATCGCGATCGTGGTCTTGCCGGTGGCGCGGTCGCCGATGATCAGCTGGCGCTGACCACGGCCGATCGGGGTCATCGAGTCGATGGCCTTGATGCCGGTGGCCAGCGGCTCGTGCACCGACTTGCGCTGCACCACGTTCGGGGCCTGGAGCTCCAGGGCGCGGCGGGTGTCGGAGGCGATCTCGCCGAGGCCGTCGATCGGCTTGCCGAGCGGGTCGACGACGCGACCCATGAACCCGTCGCCGACCGGGACCGAGAGGATCTCGCCGGTGCGGCGGACCGTCTGGCCCTCCTCGATCTTGTCGAAGTCACCGAGGATGACGACACCGATCTCGCGGGTGTCGAGGTTCAGGGCCAGGCCCAGGGTGCCGTCCTCGAACTCCAGCAGCTCGTTGGCCATCGCCGAGGGCAGGCCGCTGACGCGGGCGATGCCGTCCGCGGCCTGCGCGACCGTGCCGACCTCTTCGCGGGTGGCCGCGTCGGGCTGGTAGTCGGCGACGTACTTCTGCAGCGCGTCGCGGATCTCGTCCGGACGGATGGAGAGCTCCGTCATTGGGTGCCTTCTCTCTTGTGTGCTCGTCGCCCGGTCAGGGCGAAGTCAGGTGAGGTGGGTGGGGTCAGCCGGCGAGCAGTCGGCGGGCGTCGTCGAGGCGGCCGGAGACCGTGCCGTCGATGACGTCGTCACCGATCTCCACGCGGATGCCGCCGAGGACGTCCGGGTCGACGATGGTGTTGAGGTGGACCGGTCGGCCGTACTGGCGCGACAGGACGTCGGCGAGGCGCTGCTGCTCGGCCTCGCTCAGGGCACGGGCGACCCGCACGGTGGCGACGTTTTCGCCGGCCACGGTCGCAGCGACCTTCTGGTACTCGGCCAGTGCCACGCCCACCGTGCGGTAGGTGCCGTGCAGCGCCTGCTTGGCCAGCACGATCGTGGCCGGCAGGGTCTTGCCGCCCAGCAGGTCGTCGACGAGCCGCTCCTTGTCGGCCACCGAGCGTGCCGGGTCCGAGAGGCCGTCGCGCAGCGACGGGTTGTCCTTGACGGTCCGGGCGACGGCGAACAGCTCGTCGGCGAGCCGCTCGGAGTCGCCCGAGGCCGAGCGGACCGTGGCGACGACGCTGAGGTGCTCCAGCACGTCGGCGAGGTCGCGCGAGGAGGTCCAGCGCCGGCCGACCGCCGAGCGGACCAGGGCCAGGCTCGCCTCGGCGACCTTGCCGCCGAGCACCTCGCCCACCACGCCGGTCTTGGCCTCGACGGGGATCGAGGCGTCGGTCGCGAACCGTCGCAGCGCACCCTCCGCCCGCAGCGTCTGGGCCACCTCGAAGAGGTCGCCCGCGATCTGCGGGGCGGACTCCGGCGAGCCGGAGACCGCAGCCTCCAGCTCGCCGGTGAGCGTCGCGACGGCGTCGGCCGAGGCTCCGCGGAAGTCCGAGGTCATCTCAGTTGACCCCCGGCGTCCCGGACTCGAGGTCGGCGAGGAAGCGCTCGACGACGCGGCTCTGTCGGGCCTCGTCCTCCAGGCTCTCGCCCACGATGCGACCGGCCAGGCCGGTCGCCAGGGCGCCGACCTCCGCCCGCAGCGAGGTGACCGCCTGCTGGCGCTCGGCCTCGATCTGCGTCTTGCCGTGCTCGACGATGCGAGCCGACTCGGCCTGGGCCTGCTCGCGCATCTCGGCGATGATCGCAGCACCCTGCTCACGCGCCTCCTCACGGATGCGCGCCGCCTCGTGGCGGGCCTCGGAGAGCTGCTGCTCGAGCTCGGCGAGCTTGGCGTCGGCCTCGGCCTGCTTGGTCTCGGCGGCGGCCAGGCCGCCCTCGATCGCCTTGGTCCGCTCGGCGTAGGTCGCCTCGAAGGCGGGCACGACGAACTTCTTCACGGCGAAGAAGAGGATGCCGAACACCACGAGAGCGAGAACGATCTCGATCGGGTGCGGGATGAGCGGGTTGAGCTCACCCTCTGCGGCGGCCCTCACCACGAGGGGCGCGTTCAGTGATGGCATAGCAGGTCCTTCCGGGCTCCTACGTCAGACGGGCGTAGGACAGGTCAGAGGACGAACGCGAGGGCGATACCGATGATGGCGAGCGCCTCGGCGAGCGCGAAGCCCAGGATGGCGATCGACTGGAGGCGACCCTGCGCCTCGGGCTGACGCGCGACGCCGGAGATGTAGGCGGCGAAGATCAGACCGATACCGACACCGGGCCCGATGGCGGCCAGGCCGTAACCGATCATGTTCGCGGAGCCCTCAACAGCCATGGGAAGCACGGCATTTCCTTTCGGTTGGTACTACAACGGGTGGGTACTGCGGGTGGTGCTCTGAACCGGGGCCGTGCCCCGGTGGATCAGGGGGTGGATCAGGGTGGTGCTGGTGGATCAGTGCTCGTCGGCCAGTGCGCCCTGGATGTACATGGCGTTGAGGAGGACGAACACGTAGGCCTGGAGGAACTGGACCAGCAGCTCCAGGAACGCGATGGCGATGAACAGCACCCAGGCCAGGATGCCGACCGGCGCGTAGGCCAGGGACATCTCCAGGATGAGGTACTCACCGCCGAGCGCGAAGAGGATGAGCAGCAGGTGGCCGGCCAGCATGTTGGCGAACAGACGCAGCGCCAGCGTCACCGGGCGGACGATGATGTTGGAGAGGAACTCCAGCGGGATCAGCAGCAGCAGGATCGGGCCGCCGACGCCGGAGGGGACCGACTGCAGCTTGAGGTAGCCCAGCACACCGTGCTTCTTCATGCCCACGGCGTTGTAGATCACCCAGCTCATCGCGGCCAGGCCGTAGACCATGCCCGAGCGCGAGAACGTCGGGAACTGCAGGAACGGGATGGAGGCGAAGAGGTTGTTGAGCAGGATGAAGAAGAACAGCGCGAAGAGGTACGGCGTGAACCGCATGAAGTCGTGGCTGCCGATGATGTCGCGACCCATGGAGTTGCGGACGAAGGAGTAGGCCTCCTCGCCGACGAACTGCAGCTTGCCGGGGACCATCTCGCGCTTGCGCGCGGCGACGTAGAAGAACCCGAAGACCAGGACGGCCGCGAGCACGAGCTGCAGCATCGGCTTCGTGACGCCCAGGACCATCTCCTGGCCCATGAACTCGAAGGTGCTGCCGCCACCCACGGGGGGCAGGTCGAAGTCTGCCGGACCCGGCGGGGTGAACTCCGTGCGGATGTTGCTCAACGTGACTCCTACTGACTCACTGCTTGGCGGGCGGCTGGTCGGGCTTCGTGTCCGGTGGTGCGGGGGGCGCCTTGAACCGGGCCCAGGTCTGGAAGGTGCCGAGCGCGGCGCCCAGCAGGATGCCGACCACGACCAGGAACTGCGTCCCCAGCCAGCGGTCGAGTCCGTATCCCACCGCACCGTAGAGCAGCACTCCGGCGACCAGGTAGCCGAAGGCCATCCAGGGGTCCCCGTGCACGTCGTCCCCTGTGGGGGGCGACGCGTCGCGCCGCGCTGCGGGAGGTGGTTCCGGAGCCATTGCGCACCGGACGATAGCAGCAGGCGAGGGTCATCGCGCACCCGCCTCGGAGCCGTCTCGCGGGGTGTCCGCGGAGGCCTCAGCGGGGCTGTGCGCGCGGGGGGCCTCGAAGGCCGGGATGCGGGCGGTGAGCGCGCCGTGCAGGTGGGCGACGAGCCAGGCCACGGTGCCGGCCACGACCGCACCGGCCAGCCACTCGCGCGAGAGCTGCTCGTCCAGCAGGCCGCTGCGGGTCAGGACCACGAAGGCCAGCGCCATGGCCAGGACCTGCAGCGTGTAGGTCAGCAGGGCGATCAGCAGGGCGGCGGAGGGCAGCACGGCGGAGACCAGGTCGACCGCGACCGCCCCGAGTCCGAAGACGCCGAGCACCAGGGCCGCGCCCACTCCGGCCCCGGAGGCGGCCGGTGCGCCGTCGACCACGGCGCCGGCGCCCACGATGACCAGGCAGACCACCGCTGAGGCCAGCGCCGGCCGCAGCAGCGGCACCGCGACGGGGCGCGGGGGCTGGAGCGGCGACTCGGTCGTCATCGTCGGCGGCCGTTCTGTCGGGTGCGGGCGGTCCTGCTGGGGTGGTGCTGGGGCTCTCGTCCGGCGGCGGAACCCCGCCTGCGAGCGCTCGTGAAAACTATCACAAGCGTTCCGGGGCGCTGGCAAGTGGATCGTTCAAGCCTCCAGGCCGGCGCGGTGCAGCCTCGGCAGCAGGAAGGTCAGACCCACGGTGAACAGGGTCGCCGCCACCACCCCGCCGACCACGAGCGGGCCGGAGTACAGGCTCACCAGGACGGTGCCGAAGGCCACCAGCCCGGCCCAGAGCCACATGATGAAGACCGCCCGGCGCTGGGAGTGCCCGATCTCGAGCAGTCGGTGGTGCAGGTGCTGCTTGTCCGGGGCGAAGGGCGAGCGTCCGGCCCGGGTGCGACGTACGACGGCCAGCACCAGGTCGAGCAGCGGGACGACGAGGATGGCCACCGGCAGCAGGATCGGCAGCAGCAGCACCAGGCTGGCGTCCCCGCCCGCCCCGCTGCCCTGGGAGAGGTCGACCTCGTTGAACTGTCCGGTGAGCGTGACGGCCCCCGCCGAGAGCACCAGCCCGATCAGCATCGAGCCGGAGTCCCCCATGAAGAGCCGGGCCGGGTTGATGTTGTGCGGGAGGAAGCCGGCGCACGCGCCGGCCAGCGCCACCGTCAGCAGGGCGGCGGTCGTGGCGCGCGACGTGTCGTTGATCGAGGTCAGCTGGTAGCAGTAGAGGAAGAAGGCCAGCGCCCCGATGCCGACCACGCCCGCGGCCAGCCCGTCGAGCCCGTCGACGAAGTTGACCGCGTTGACGGTCGCGATGACCAGGAACCCCGTGAGCAACGCCCCCTGCGCGGCGTCGAGGGAGAAGACCTCTCCCCCCGGCACGGTGAAGAAGTAGAACTGGACCCCGAAGGCGACCAGGAACCCGGCTGCGAGCAGCTGGCCGCCCAGCTTGGTCAGGGCGTCGAGCTCGAAGAGGTCGTCGAGGACCCCGACGGCGCAGATCAGCGCCCCGGCCCCGATCACCACGCCGGCGTCGCGGAAGACGAACTCCCCGGCGCCGGTGGAGAGGAACGGCAGCTCGCGGGCGACGAGGTAGGCGGCGACGAGTCCACCGAGCATCGCCAACCCGCCCAGGTAGGGGATCGGCTCGTCGTGCACGTCGCGGTCACGGACCCGGGCGACTGCCCCGGTCCGCAGCGCGATCTCGCGCGCGACGACGGTCAGCAGGTAGCTGACCGCCATCGCGACGAGGAAGACGACGACGTACTCGCGCACCCGCCTCAGGCCCCGCCCTCGTCGCTGTCCTTCTCCTGGTCACTGTCCGGCCCGGTGTCCTGGTCGGTGTCCTGGTCGGCGTCCGGCGCGCCGTCCTCGAGCACGAGCGTCGCGCCCAACGGCTCGAGCACCGCGTTGAGCTGCTCCAGCGACAGTGCCCCGAGGCGCAGGACCCGCCCCTGGGTGCCGGTGACGTCGACGATCGTGGAGGCCTCACCGCCGGGCGAGGCACCGTCGTCGACGATGACGTCCACGACCTCGCCGAGCATGTCCTCGGCCCGGTCGGCGTCGGTCGCCGCGGGCATGCCGGTCAGGTTGGCCGAGGAGACGGCCAACGGTCCGGTGCGCTCGAGCACCTCCCGGGCCAGTGCGTGGTCGGGCATCCGCACGGCCACGGTCCCCCGCGTCTCCCCCAGGTCCCACTGCAGCGAGGTCTGCTGGTGGCAGACCAGGGTCAGCGGACCCGGCCAGAACTCCTCCACGAGCGTGCGGGCGTAGCCCGGAACCCGGACGGCCAGGGCGTCGAGCGTGGTGGCTGCCGAGACCAGCACGGGCGGCGGCATCTCCCGGCCGCGACCCTTGGCGGCGAGCAGGGCCCGGACCGCCGCGGGGTCGAACGCATCGGCGGCGATGCCGTAGACGGTGTCGGTGGGGATGACGGCCAGCCCCCCGCGCTGCAGGGCCAGGGCGGCCGCCTCGATGGCGCTCTCGCGCTCCTCCTCGCCGTCGGTGCCGTAGCGCTCCATGGGGGTCATCGTGCCAGTCGCGCCGTCGCGAACCGCGCACGCCCGGCCAGGTCGCGGTGGTCGCGCACGTCGACCCATCGGCCGGTGCCGCTCAGCACGGCCGGGACGCTCTCGCCCTGGACGTCGGCGTGCTCGACACCCAGGACCCCGTCGGGTCGCAGGAGGTCGGCAGCCCGACGGGCCAGGACCCTGATGGCGTCCAGGCCGTCGTCACCCGAGAACAGGGCCAGGTGCGGGTCGTGGTCGCGTGCCTCGACCGCCACCGACTCCCATGCCTCGAGCGGCACGTACGGCGGGTTGCAGACCACCACGTCGACGGAGCCGAGCAGGTCGTCGAACGCCTCGAAGGCGTCGCCGAGGCGCAGGTCGACGTCCCGACCCGCCAGGTTGCGCTCGGCATAGGCGTGCGCCTCAGGGCTGAGCTCGACCGCGTGCACCGCGGCGTGGGGCACCTCGTGCTTCACCGCGGCCGCGATGGCCCCCGACCCCGTGCACAGGTCGACGACGACGGGCGCGGGCAGGGCCGTGGCCCGCTCGACCGCCCACCCCGCCAGCAGCTCGGTCTCCGGCCGCGGGACGAAGACACCGGGCCCGACGGCCAGCTCGACGTGCCGGAAGGCGGCGGTGCCGGTGAGGTGCTGCAGTGGCTCGCGGGCCGCGCGCCGGGCCACGAGAGCGGCGTAGGCCGTGGCACGCTCCTCGTCCACCTCGTCGACGAGCACCAGCGCCGCGCGCGTGGTGCCGAGGACGTGGGCGAGCAGCCCTGCGGCGTCGGCCTCCGGGCTGGCGACACCCGCGTCGGCGAGGGTCTGCGTGGCCCGCGAGACCAGGGCACGACGGGCGGGCACGCTCAGTCCTCGAGGGCCGCGAGCCGCGCCGCCATGTCGGCGTCCACGCACGAGGCGAGCACCGGCTCGAGGGCGCCGTCCAGGACCTGGTCGAGGTTGTAGGACTTGTAGCCCGTGCGGTGGTCGGAGATGCGGTTCTCGGGGTAGTTGTAGGTGCGGATCCGCTCGGAGCGGTCCACCGTGCGCACCTGGCTGCGGCGGGCCTCGCCGGCGGCGGCGTCGGCCTCCTCCTGGGCCGCGGCGAGCAGACGCGCGCGCAGGATGCGCAGCGCCTGCTCCTTGTTCTGCAGCTGGGACTTCTCGTTCTGGCAGGAGACCACGATGCCCGAGGGCACGTGGGTGATGCGGACCGCGGAGTCGGTGGTGTTGACGCTCTGCCCGCCCGGCCCGCTGGAGCGGAACACGTCGATGCGCAGGTCGTTCTCGTCGATGCTGACGTCGACCTGCTCGGCCTCGGGGAGCACCAGGACGCCCGCGGCGCTGGTGTGCACCCGGCCCTGCGACTCGGTGACGGGAACGCGCTGGACGCGGTGCACACCGCCCTCGAACTTCAACAGCGCGTACGGCGCCTCGCCCGGCGCAGGCGTGCCCTTGGCCTTGACCGCGACCGTGACCGACTTGTAGCCGCCCAGGTCGGACTCGGTGGCCTCCAGCACCTCGATGCTCCACCCGCGCTGCTCGGCGAAGCGGGTGTACATCCGCAGCAGGTCGCCGGCGAACAGCGCCGACTCCTCGCCGCCCTCGCCGGACTTGACCTCCAGCAGGGCGTCCTTGTCGTCGGCCGGGTCGCGGGGCACGAGGAGTCGGCGCAGCCGCTCCTCGGTGGTGACGCGGCGCGCGGCCAGCTCCTCGGCCTCCTCGGCGAAGGAGGGATCCTCCCCGGCCAGCTCGCGTGCGGCCTCGAGGTCCTCCCCGATTCCCTGCCAGTCGCGCCAGGTGTCGACGATGGCCGACAGCGCGGCGTAGCGCTGGTTGAGCCGCTTGGCCAGCCGGGCGTCCGCGTGGGTCTCGGGACGGGCGAGCTGCTGCTCGAGCTCACCGTGCTCGGCGAGCATCCCCTCGACGGCCTCGAACACGGGCGGGCTCCTCGGTGGTGGTGCGGCGGGCGAGCTGACGGGGTGGTCCGCAGCAGGTGCAGACAGCACGAGCGCCGGCCCACTCCTGCGGGAGTGGACCGGCGCTCGGACGGGGCTACTTCTTGGCAGCCTTGGCGTAGCGGGCCTCGAAGCGGGCGACGCGGCCGCCGGTGTCGAGGATCTTCTGCTTGCCGGTGTAGAACGGGTGGCACTGCGAGCAGACGTCGGCGCGGATCGTGCCGGAGGTCGCGGTGCTGCGGGTGGTGAACGTGCTGCCGCAGGTGCAGGTCACCTGGGTCTCGACGTACTCCGGGTGGATGTCCTTCTTCATGGGTGTTCCTCTCGTCGATGGACCCGGGTCGCCGTCGGAGGCGGCAGCGTGAACCGGGGCCGAGCCAGGACATCATGCCCAACACCGGCACCCGGGTGCTAATTCCGGGCCCGCTCCCCCATCGCGTCCGCCGCCTGCTGGCCGGTGGTCTCGTCGGCCGTCTGGTCGGTGGGCTCGTCGACGGCTGCCGCCACCGGCTCGTCGGTGGTCCCCTCCACCGGCACCCCGGGCTGCCAGGCGGGACGGCCGCTGGGCTCCAGCGCTGCAGGATCGCCGAGGAGCGGGAGGCGGACGGAGACGGTGGTCCCGCGCCCTTCCTCGGAGTCGATGCGCATCTCGCCGGCGTGCTTGTCCACGATGGTCTGCACGATGCGGATGCCGAGGCCGGTGCCGGCGATCTCGTTGGTCACGGCGTTCGAGGCCCGGAAGAAGCGGGTGCCCAGGCGTTCCAGCTCACCGGCCGGGATGCCGATCCCGTGGTCGCGGACGCGGACCACGACGTGGCGCGCCGCCACCACCAGGTCGACCTCCACGCGGCCGCCGTCGAGGCTGAACTTCACGGCGTTGGACAGCAGGTTGAGCATGGCGCGACCCAGCATCGCGCGGTCCGCGAGCACGGGCACCGGGTCCTCCGGCATCGAGAAGCTCACAGCGATGCCGCGTCCGGCGGCAGTGATGCGTACGTCGGTGACCGCGTCGCGGACCAGCGTCGCGAGGTCGGCCGCCTCGAGGTCGGTGCTCCGGGTCTCGGCTTTGGACAGGGTCAGCAGGTCGTCGATGAGCGTCTTGAGGCGGGCCACGTTGCGGCGGCTCGCCTCCAGGATGCGCTCGTGCCGGGGGGACATCACCCCGTCGAACTCCTCGGCCACGACCTCCAGGTAGCCGCTGATGGTGGTCAGCGGGGTGCGCAGCTCGTGGGAGACGTTGGAGACGAAGTCGTCCTTGGCGGTGTCCAGCGTGCGCAGCGAGGCCTGGATCTTGGCCTCGACCGCCAGCGAACGGGCCTGGGCGTCCGCCAGGGCGTTGAGGGCCTCGATGACCGAGCGCAGCTCCTTGGGGCCATCGGCACGGGCCCGCAGGCTCGGGTCCTTGACCATCAGGTGCACCACCCGCTCGAGCTCGACCAGCGGCTCGGAGACCTGGCTGAGCATCCTGGCCCGGGACCGCGAGACGACCAGCCAGGAGATCAGGGCCAGCAGGGCGACGGCGGCGATCGTGCCGCGCAGCCGCCAGGCCGCATCGGCACTGGCCTGACGGACCCGGTCCCCGAAGGCGGCCGCGGTGGCCTGGTGGGCCTGCAGGACGTCGGCGAAGAGCCGCTGACCGGTGCGGTAGCGGCGCGGCTGGTAGCTGTCGGGCCCGCCGGGTGCGTCGACCCGCGGCTGGGCGTACTGCTCCACCCAGGCGTCGATGGCGTTCTCCTGCTGGGTGACCAGCAGCGTGAGCGCGGAGTCGCCCTCGGCGAAGGCGCGGACCTCGCGCTGGTCCCCGGGGAGCCGGGCCAGGAGCTGGTCGTACTCGTCGACGGCCGCCGGGTCCGCGCTGCGGGCCCAGTTCGACACCGCTCCCTCGAGCGCGGTGAGGTCGAGGAGCACGTCCTGGTTGGCGGCGGCGGCCGGCTGCAGCTCCTCGGTGAGGCTGTTGACCGCCCGGGTCGACAGCAGCACGCCGACGATGGCCACGACGGCCATCAGCACCACCAGCACGGTCAGCCGGTGCAGCGCGGGCGTCACCGTCCGCGCGACCGTGCGGCCCCCCACCCCGGTTCCCACGTCGATGCCCCGGGTCAGCCGGAACGCGAGAGCAGCGCCTCCACCCGGGAGGCCAGCTCCCGGGGGCTGAAGGGCTTGGTGATGTAGTCGTCGGCGCCGGAGTCGAACCCGGTCTCGACGTCGGACTCCTGGGCACGCGCGGTGAGCAGGATGACGGGCAGGTCGGCCAGGGCGGGATCGGCGCGGATCGCCCGGATGGCGTCGAGGCCCGAGACGCCCGGCATCATCACGTCGAGGACGGCGAGGTCGGGCCGGCTCGCCTGGCACGCCTCGACCGCAGCCGCACCGTCGCCGACCGCGGTGATCTCGTGACCCATCGTCGAGAGCTTGAACTCGACCAGCTCACGGATGTCGACGTCGTCGTCGGCTACCAGGATCCGCGCCACTGCTCACCCTCTCGTTCCCGGGCCTGCCGCCCGCGGTCGAGACGAAGCCTAGCCCCAGCAGAGCCCACCGGAGGCGGCTATCGACCAACCGGCGACACACCACCGGCGGCCTGCACCTGTCGGAGCAGCTCGTAGTTGGTCTGAGTGGCCCGCACCCGGTCCAGGAGCAGCTCCAGTGCCTGCACGGGGTCGGCCTCGGCCAGGCCGCGGCGCATCGTCTCGACCACCGCGAGCTCCTCGGCGGAGAGCAGCAGGTCGGCGCGCCGGGTGCCGCTGGCGAGCACGTCGACCGCGGGGAAGACCCGCCGCGCCGCCAGGTCGCTGCGCAGCCGCAGCTCGTGGTTGCCGGTCCCGCGGAACTCCTCGAGGATCCGCTGGTCGGTCGCGGACGCGGAGTCGGACTCCGCCGTGGCCAGGATCGTCAGCGACCCGCCGTTCTCGATGTTGCGGGCCGCGCCGAAGAGCTTCTTGGCGGGGTGGAGCGACTGGGGGTCCAGACCACCCTCGAGCGCACGGCCGCTGGAGGGAGCGGCGAGGTCGTAGGCGCGGGTCAGTCTCGTGATGCCGTCGAGCAGCACCACGACGTCGTGGCCGAGCTCGACGAGCCGCTTGGCCCGCTCCACCGCGAGCTCGGCGGCCGAGGTGTGGTCGGTCGGCTGGCGGTCGAAGGTCGAGGCGATGACCTCCCCCTTGACCGTGCGCTCGACGTCGGTGACCTCCTCCGGGCGCTCGTCGAGCAGGACCACCATCAGGTGGCACTCGGGGTTGTTGGCCGTCACCGAGGCCGCCAGCGCCTGCAGCAGGGTGGTGCGCCCCGACCCCGGGGGCGCCACGATCATCCCGCGCTGGCCCTTGCCGACCGGTGCCAGGAGGTCGACGACACGACCCACGACGTCGGCGGGTCCCGTCTCCAGGCGCAGCCGCTCGGAGGGGTAGAGCGGGGTCAGCCGCGTGAAGTCCGGACGGTGGCGCGAGGCGTCGGGCTCCTGCCCGTTGACGCTCTCGATCTTCACCATCGGGTTGAACTTCTCCTTGCGCTCGCCCTCGCGGGGCTGGCGCACCTGCCCCGTCACGGCGTCGCCGCGGCGCAGGCCGTACTTGCGGACCATCGTCAAGGAGACGTAGACGTCGTCGGTCCCGGCGAGGTAGCCGCTGGTGCGGACGAACGCGTAGTTGTCCAGGACGTCGAGGATGCCCGCGGCGGGCACGAGGACGTCGTCCTCGAGGATCGTGGTGTCGACCTCGCCGCGGCGGGTCCGGTCACGCTCGCGCCCGCGACGTCGCCGGCTGCGACGCCCGTTCTCGTCGTCCTCACCGTCGGGCTGGCCGCCCTGGTTGGACTGGCCGCCCTGGTTGGACTGGCCGCCCTGGTTGGACTGGTTGCCGGCCTGGTTGGACTGGTTACCGCCCTGGTTCCCCTGGCCGCCCTGCTGGGACTTCTGCGGGGACTTCTGCGGGTTCTTGGCCTGGCCCTTGGCCTGCCCCTTCAACTGCTGGGGCTGGTCCTGCCCCTTCGACTGCTGGGGCTGGTCCTGCCCCTTCGACTGCTGGGGCTGGTCCTGCTGCTTGGGCTGCTCCTGCGTCGGCCGGTCCCGCTTCGGCCGCTCCTGCTGGGGCCGCTCCTGCTGGGGCCGGTCCTGCTGGGGCCGCTCCGGTTCGGGCTGGGCCTTCGCCGCGCCTCCCCCGCCCTGGGCGGCCTTGATGGCCTCGACCAGCTGCGCCTTCTTCATCGAGCCGGCGCCGGCGACGCCGAGCCCGCCCGCCATCGCCTTCAGGTCGGCGAGGAGCATGGAGTTGAGTCCGCCGGAGCGCTTCTTCGCGGCAGGAGCGGTCTCCTGCGCAGCGTCGGGAGCAGCGGCCTGGGGCTGGTCGGTCACGTGAGTCCTTCCCACGTCGGCGTGCACAGAGGGGCACGGACGTGCGACATCCGCCCGAGAGGCGGGGAAAAGGCGAGGATCGGGTGCCCGCAGGAGCGGGACGTGGCCAGCGTCGGTGACGACGTGCGGCCGCCGCCCACCCTAGCAGTCGGGGTCAGGCGGAGGTCCGGACCGTCGCCCCGGCCGTGTCGACGGCCAGGTGCGCCGACCACCACCCCTGGGGCGTACGGGCGAGGACGGCGCGGGTGGTGGGGCCCTGCGGCCCGTCGGTGAAGGCCAGGACCGTGGGACCGGCGCCGGACACGACCGCGGGCACGCCGTCGGCCCGCAGTGCCTCGACCAGGGCGAGGGACTCGGGCATGGCCGGGCGGCGGTAGGACTGGTGCAGGTAGTCGCGGGTGGCCAGCAGCAGGTGCTCGGGCTGCCCGGCGAGGGCGGCGACGAGCAGGGCGGCGCGGCCCGCGTCGGCCGCCGCGTCGGCGTGCGGCACCGTCTCGGGCAGCAGGCCGCGCGCCACCTCGGTCGAGACCGGCGTCGGCGGCACCAGCACGACGACTCCCACCCGGGGGTCGACCGGGGAGCCGACGGCGTACCACTCACCGTCCTCCTGGCCCGACACCACGAACCCGCCCAGCAGGGCCGGGGCGACGTTGTCGGGGTGGCCCTCGATGCGGGCGGCCAGGCGCAGCAGCGCACCGTCGTCGAGCAGCAGCTCTCCGCCCGCGACCAGGGCACGCGCCAGCACCACTCCCCCGACGATGGCGGCCGAGGAGGACCCCAGCCCGCGGGCGTGCGGGACCACGTTGCGGCAGGAGAGCCGCAGACCCGGCGGCTGCTCACCGAGCAGCTCGAAGGCCGCGCGCATCGAGCGCACGACGAGGTGGGACTCGTCCAGCGGCACGGCGCCGGCGCCGGCGCCCTCGACCTCGACGACCAGGCCGGAGGCGAGGACCTCTCCCTCGAGCTCGTCGCGCAGGTCCAGAGCCAGACCCAGGCTGTCGAAGCCGGGACCGAGGTTGGCCGACGTGGCGGGGACCGAGACCCGCGCGGGCCCCTCGACGAAGGTGACCATGCCGGAGGTCAGGCCAGCCCGGCCGCGGCGGCGGCCGCGTCGACCTCGGCGTCCACCACGGTGTCGACGATGCCCGCGCCCCCGGCGGAGAAGGCCTCGAGCGCGGTCGCGGTGTCCTTGAGACCGTGACCGGTGACCGTGATGACGACCGTGGACCCCCGGTAGGACTCACCCCGGGCCAGCTCCTGGAGCAGGCCCGCGACACCCGCCGCCGAGGCGGGCTCGACGAAGACGCCGTCGTGGCTGGCCAGCTCGCGCTGGGCGGCGAGGATCTGGTCGTCGCTGACCGCCGCGAACCGGCCCTCGGACTCCTTGGCGGCCTTCTCGGCCAGGTGCCACGAGGCGGGGTTGCCGATCCGGATGGCCGTGGCCTTGGTCTCGGGGTCGGGGAACGGCTCGCCGGTGACCAGGGGCGAGGCACCCTCGGCCTGGAAGCCACGCATGACCGGTCGCTTGGTGGCCTCGCCGAGCTCGGCGTACTGCGTGTAGCCCAGCCAGTACGCCGAGATGTTGCCCGCGTTGCCGACCGGGAGCAGGTGGTAGTCCGGCGCGTCGCCGAGCATGTCGACGACCTCGAAGGCCGCGGACTTCTGACCCTCCAGGCGCACCGGGTTCACGGAGTTGACCAGCGCCACGGGGTAGGCCTGCGAGAGCCCTCGCGCCATGGCCAGGCAGTCGTCGAAGTTGCCGCGCACCATGATCACCTGGGCGCCGTGCAGGATCGCCTGGGCCATCTTGCCGGCAGCGATCTTGCCCTCCGGGACCAGGACGAGCGGCTTGAGCCCGGCCTTGGCGGCGTAGGCGGCCATCGAGGCCGAGGTGTTGCCGGTCGAGGCGCACACGACGGCCTTCGCGCCCTCGTGCACGGCGACGGAGATCGCCGCGGTCATGCCGCGGTCCTTGAACGAGCCGGTGGGGTTGTCGCCCTCGACCTTGAGGTGGACCTCGGCGCCGGTGAGGCCGGAGAGCCACTCCGAGTGCACCAGGGGCGTGCCACCCTCGCGCAACGTGACCGCCGGGGTGCCGGTGGGGATGTCGAGCAGGTCGCGGTACTCCTCCACCACGCCCCGCCACTGCTGGGTCCGGCTCACTCGGCTCCTCCTTCGACGCGCATCACCGAGGTGACCTCACGCACGATGTCCATCTGCTGCAGGTGCGTCACAGTCGCCGAGAGCTGGGCGTCGGTCGCGTCGTGGGAGACCACCACGAGCTGGGCGTCGTCACCGCGGCCCTCCTGGCGCACCGTCTGGATCGAGACGCCGTGCTCGGCGAAGGCCAGTGCCACGGCGGCCAGCACGCCCGCCTTGTCGTCGACGTCGATCGCCACGTGGTAGCGGGTGACGGTCTCCCCCATGGGGAGCACCGCACGGTCGGTGTAGGCGGACTCGCCCGCGCCCCGGGTCTGCGAGAGCCGGTTGCGCGCCACGGTCACCAGGTCGCCCAGGACCGCCGAGGCGGTCGGGGAGCCACCGGCACCGGGGCCGTAGAACATCAGCTGACCCGCCGCGTCGGACTCGACGAAGACCGCGTTGTAGGCCTCGCGCACCGAGGCCAGCGGGTGGCTCCTGGGGATCATCGCCGGGTGCACACGCACCGCGACGGCCTCCTCCCCGTCGGGCTGGACCCGCAGCTCGCAGATGGCGAGCAGCTTGACCACGCAGCCCATGTCGGCGGCCGAGGCGACGTCCGCGGCGGTGACCTCCGAGATCCCCTCCCGGTGGACGTCGGCGGCGGTGACGCGGGTGTGGAAGGCCAGCGAGGCCAAGATGGCGGCCTTGGCCGCGGCGTCGAATCCCTCGACGTCGGCCGTGGGGTCGGCCTCGGCGTAGCCCAGCTCCTGGGCCTCCTCCAACGCCTCGGCGAAGCCGGCCCCGGAGGAGTCCATCTTGTCGAGGATGAAGTTGGTGGTGCCGTTGACGATGCCGAGGACCCGGGTCACGCGGTCACCGGCCAGCGACTCGCGCAGCGGGCGCAGGATCGGGATGGCCCCGGCCACCGCGGCCTCGTAGTAGAGGTCGCGCCCGGCCTTCGCCGCGGCCTCGAACAGGGTCGGGCCGTCCTCGGCGAGCAGCGCCTTGTTGGCGGTGACGACGGAGGCGCCGGACTCCAGCGCCGAGAGGATCAGCCCGCGCGCGGGCTCGATCCCGCCGATGACCTCGACGACGAGGTCGGCCCGGGTGACCAGCGAGGCGGCGTCGGTCGTCAGCAGCCCCTCGGGGACGTCGACCTCACGCGGCGCGTCGAGGCGGCGTACGCCGACGCCCACCAGCTCCACGGGCGCCCCGATGCGCGCCGCCAGGTCGTCGGCCTGCTCGTCGAGCAGCCGCACCACCTGCGACCCGACCGATCCGCATCCCAGCACCGCCACCTTCAGCGGCTCCGCGCTGCCCATCACCGATCACCCACGTCAGTCGCCAACAAGTCGTCCTCAGTCTCCCGTCGCACGACGACGCGCGCGACCCCGTCCCGCACCGCGATCACCGGTGGCCGCAGTGCATGGTTGTAGTTGGACGCCAACGAGCGGCAGTAGGCCCCGGTCGCCGGCACGGCGACGAGGTCCCCCGGGGCGACGTCGCCGGGGAGGAACTCGTCCTTCACCACGATGTCACCGGCCTCGCAGTGCTTGCCCACCACCCGGGCCAGCACCGGCGGTGCGTCCGAGGCACGGTTGGCGACCGTGCAGGAGTAGTCGGCGTCGTACAGCGCGGTGCGGACGTTGTCGCTCATCCCGCCGTCGACCGAGACGTAGGTGCGACGGGCGCCACCGTCGAGCCGCACCGGCTTGACGGTCCCGACGGAGTAGACGGTGCACATGGAGGGGCCGACGACAGCGCGGCCGGGCTCGATGGACAGGGCCGGGCGCTCGATCCCCAGGGCGCGGCACTCGTGCTCGACGATCGCGCGCATGCCGGCGGCCAGGTCCGCGGGGTCGGCCGGGTCGTCCTGGGTCGTGTAGGCGATGCCGAAACCGCCTCCGAGGTCCATCTCGGGCATCTGCACGCCCAGCTCCTCGCCGACCCGCGCGTGCAGGGCGAGGACGCGTCGCGCCGCCACCTCGAACCCCGAGGTGTCGAAGATCTGGCTCCCGATGTGGGAGTGCAGGCCCAGCAGGCGCAGGCCGGGAGCGGAGTGCACCCGCCGGACGGCCTCGAGCGCGTCGCCGGAGGTGATGGAGAAACCGAACTTCTGGTCCTCGTGAGCGGTGGCGATGTACTCGTGGGTGTGCGCCTCGACCCCGGCGGTGACCCGCACCATCACGCCCACCTCGCGCCCGAGGTCCGCGGTGACGGCGGTGAGCCGCTCGATCTCGTGGAAGGAGTCGACGATGATTCGGCCGACCCCCAGGCGCACCGCGCGCTCCAGCTCGGCCACCGACTTGTTGTTGCCGTGGAAACCCACCCGCTGCATCGGGAAGCCCGCCCGCTCTGCGACCGCGAGCTCACCGCCGGTGCAGACGTCGAGGTGGAGCCCCTCCTCGTCGACCCACCGCGCGACGGTGGTGCACAGGAACGCCTTGCCGGCGTAGAAGACGTCGAAGTCGTGGAAGCCCTCGCGGAACGCCGCGGCGCGGGCACGGAAGTCCACCTCGTCCAGGACGTACGCCGGGGATCCGTGCTCGGCGACCAGGTCGGTCAGCGGCACGCCGCCCACCGCCAGGACGCCGTCGGTCTTGGCGGCGGTCTGCGACCACAGGTGCTGGACCAGGGCGTTGGGGTCGCCCGGCTCGCGCAGCCAGGACGGCCCGCGCAGGGCACCGGACGCGTGCGCCCAGCCGGCCTCGTGGGTGTGGCTCATCGCTGCTCCTCCCGCCCGGTCACATCCGCTCGGGCGCCGAGACGCCGAGCAGGTCGAGACCGTTGGACAGCACCGTGCGCGCGGCCAGCGTCAGCACCAGGCGCGCCTGGTTGACCGGGCCCGCGGGCTCGTCGCCCTGCGGGAGCATCCGGCACTCCTTGGTGTCGTACCACTTGTTGAACACCGAGGCGGTGTCCTCGAGGTAGCGCGCGACACGGTGCGGAGCGCGGAGCTCGGCAGCGGCCGTCACGACCCGCGGGAACTCCGCCAGCGCCCGGAGGAGGTCGCCCTCCCGCTCGTGAGCGAGCAGCCCGGCGTCGAAGGCTGCCACGGCGTCCTGCACCGTCATGCCGAGGTCGGCGGCGTTCTCCACCATCCGACACGTCCGCGCATGCGCGTACTGCACGTAGAAGACGGGGTTGTCGTTCGTCGCGCGAGCCCACAGCTCGAGGTCGAGGTCGATGTTGACGTCGCTGGAGTAGCGCGCCAGCGCGTACCGCCCCGCATCGACGCCGATGGCCTCGACCAAGTCGTCGATCGTGACCACGGTGCCGGCTCGCTTGGACATCCGCACGGGCTGGCCATCGCGCAGCAGGTTGACCATCTGGCCGATGAGGATCTCGAGGTTGGTGCCCGGGGTGTCCCCGAACGCCGCGCACATCGCCATCATCCGACCCACGTAGCCGTGGTGGTCGGCACCGAGCATGATCAGGCAGCGGTCGAAGCCGCGCTCCCGCTTGTCGAGGTAGTAGGCCAGGTCGCCGGACAGGTAGGCACCGTTGCCGTCGGACTTGATGACCACCCGGTCCTTGTCGTCACCGAACTTCTCGGTGGACAACCAGGTGGCGCCCTCCTGCTCGTAGATGTTGCCCAGCTCGCGCAGTCGCTCGACCGCGCGCTGCACGGCACCGGACTTGTGCAGCTCGTCCTCGTGGAAGAAGACGTCGAAGTCGACGCCGAAGTCATGGAGGCTCTTCTTGATCTCGGTGAACATCATGTCCACACCCACGGACCGGAAGACCTCCTGCGGGTCCTCGGACTCCAAGGCATCGGGCCGCTCCGTGAGGACGGCTGCCGCGATGTCGTGGATGTACTGGCCGCCGTAGCCGTCCTCGGGGGCGGGCTGACCCTTCGCGGAGGCAAGCAGGGAGCTGGAGAACCGGTCGATCTGGCTGCCGTGGTCGTTGAAGTAGTACTCACGGGTCACGCGGGCGCCGGACTTCTCGAAGATTCGACCGAGCGCGTCACCGACGGCCGCCCAGCGCACTCCACCGATGTGGATCGGACCCGTCGGGTTGGCGGAGACGAACTCGAGGTTGATGCGCTCGCCCGCGAAGGAGTCGTTGGCGCCGTAGGACGCGCCGGAGGCGACGATGTCGGCGGCCACCTTGCCCTGGGCGTCGGCAGCCACGGTGATGTTGAGGAAGCCGGGACCGGCGATGTCGACCGCGGTCACGCCGTCGGAGGCGAGCAGGCGCTCACTGACCAGCTGGGCGAGCGCTCGCGGGTTCGTCCCCGCCCGCTTCGCCAGCTGCAGCGCGACGTTCGTGGCGTAGTCCCCGTGCTCCTTGGATCGCGGTCGCTCCACCGTCACGCTCGTGGGGACGCCGTCGGGCAGGGCCAGCAGACCCTCGTCCGTCAGCGCCGTGAGGACGTCGACGATGGTGGTGGACAGCTGCTCAGGAGTCACCCGACGAACCCTATCGGCGGCGCCGGGGGCGACCCGCATCGCTGCCCGGGGTGGGACCCGCCCACGCCGGACCGGGCCGATGCGGGCACCGGACGAGACCCGCTGTAGGGTGAGCCCGCTCCGTGGCACGGACCGGCTCGGCCGGACCCACGACACGGGCACGCCTCCGTAGCTCAGGGGATAGAGCACTGGTTTCCGGTACCAGGTGTCGCAGGTTCGAATCCTGCCGGAGGCGCCCACTCACAGCGCTGCGCCAGCCGCACTCACCTGCCGCCGCACCACGCCGCGGCCCCGACCGGGGTCGACCCGGCCTCGATGTCCGTCGGGCACTTGTACACCCCTGCTCAAGTCCCCCACGCCCCCGGCCGATGCCTCTCCCAGCGTGGGACGCCGAGGACCTGGCACGAACGGGCTGGTCCAGACCACCCGAAGTGACTACCTAACCCGTCGGCGTCCGAGCCGTTTTACCTGCTGAGGTTCGTCGACTCGACGAAAGCCTCCCGGGAGGGGAGGGGTGCTCTACACACTCTTCCTGGCTACCACCGCTGAACCATCCAGCGACGACGAAAGTAGGAAGTGTGAAGAAGTCCCTGAAGAGGGCCGTGGCCGTCTCCGCCGTCTGCGCGGCCGGCCTGGCGGGCACCCTCACCACCCAGACCACCGCGACCGCGGACGAGGCTCGGAAGGCTCCGGCCAAGGAGATCACCGACTTCGGCATGACCGCCCTTGCGTACGGCACCAAGGTCGGCGTCGGCGGTGTCGACGTCAAGACCCTGAAGGACGCCAAGACCCTGCAGGCGTGCACGCGCACCTCGGGTCTCGAGCGCCGCGCGCCGTCGCTGCTGTCCACGGACCAGATCACCGCCCTGCTGGGCGACGCGCTGCCGGTGGACGTGGCCGAGCTGATCCACCTGTCCCCGAGCACCTCCACCACCGAGACCTACACCAACGGCAACATCACCGGTGTCAAGGCCATCAACACCATCGCCGACATCCAGCTCGGCGGCGAGGTCATCGACAACATCTCGATCCCGACCATCAAGATCGAGGGCCTGAAGTCGGTCGCCGACTCCTTCTACGACCCGGCCGACACCGACGGCGACGGCAAGAAGTTCGGCACCGCCGAGTCCTTCGGCTTCGGCGACCTGAAGCTGCTCCTCCCCGAGGACGGCGTCATCGGCGAGACCCTGAACCTCCTGCTCGAGAACCTCGGCCTCTCGACCGAGGACCTCAACGAGGCCATCAACGTCCCGCTGGGCATCCTCGTCGACACCCTCCAGCAGATCATCGACACCGCCGGCCTCGGCGACGTCATCGAGATCCCGGGCCTGGGCTCCATCGGCCTGGGCTCCTCCTTCGCCAAGGTCGGCAACGGCGGTGCCTCCTCGGGTGCCAACGCGCTGCAGATCGAGGTCAACCCGTCGGGTGAGGAGAACGGCCACGCCGCGCTCCTGAAGCTCGGCTACGCCCAGTCGCGCATCTCGGCCCCGGTCACCTCCGGCGTCTTCCGCTCGACCATCATGGGTCTGGACTTCAAGGCCCTCCCGCTGGCCGACGACGTCGAGCTGCTGCACATGGGCGGCATCGGCACCCAGGCGATCCCCTGCGAGGGCACCGCCGGCAAGAAGGTCACCAAGGCCATCGAGGGCGCCCGCTCCATCCCGCTGAACATCCCGGGCCTGGGCGGCCTGGCCACCCTCACCGGCATCGAGTACTCCTACAAGGCCAAGCAGATGGCCCGCGGCCGCGCCAAGTCGATGGCCAAGTCGTCGCTGGGCAGCCTGGAGATCCCGGTCCTCGGCCTCGAGATCCAGGGCATCTCCTCGCGCCTGAACCTGAAGAAGTTCCCGGGCGAGCGGGTCCGCGGCTCGAACAAGCCGAAGTTCAAGGTGCTCGACATCATCCACAACGGCGAGTCGATCCTTCCGCAGAACCTGCGCATCGGTGACGTCATCGAGTTCGTCGTCGACGAGCTGGAGCAGACCGGCTTCATCACCTTCGGCAAGGTCAAGAGCCGCAACTACTACGGCGCCAAGATGTCGGCCATCGCCATCACGATCCCGGGTCTGTTCGACATCGACCTCGGCTGGCTCGAGTCGCAGATCTACCCCAAGTGATCCACGCTCGCTGAGGCCCCGTACGTCGGCCTCGGCGACCTGACCGGCACCGCCGGTCCACCACCCTTCGAACCGGGGCGGTCCTCACCAGAGGATCGCCCCGGTTCTGCGTCCAGTGGTCTCGAGGCTCCTCGCTGGGGCTCGTCGCTCCTCGCCGGCGAGGAGCCGCTAGCAGCCCGGCGGCAGCGTGGCGTCGTTGCGGGCCGCGTTGCCGTAGCGACGGGCGGCGCTCACGTTCGGCAGCACGATGCTCGCGCCGCCGACGTTGCCGATCCGGCCGGGCACCACGCAGGTCGTGATGCGGCCCGGGTCCACGCGGGCGACGAGCTGGGCGAGCCGGAACAAGGTGGCCGGCCCCTCCCCCGTGGCCATGTGCTGGAGCACGCTCATCACCCCGCGCTCCATGAACCCGGGGCGGCCCGACTGCGAGGCCACCCGGGCCTGGATGCCGCGCAGGACCCGCTGCTGGTTGGCCGAGCGGGCGAAGTCGCCCCCGGCCAGGGTCTTGCGGATGCGGGCGAAGGCCATGGCGTGGTAGCCGTCGAGGCGGATCCGGCCCGCGGCGAAGCCCTTGGGCTTGAGGTTCTCGTCGGAGAAGCGTCGGGGGTTGGAGACGGTGATGCCTCCGATGTCGTCGACCATGTCCTCGAAGAAGGGGAACCGGGTGACGAAGACGTAGTCGGGCGTGATCCCGACGAGGTTGCCGACGGTCCGGCCGAGCAGCTGCGGGCCCCCGTAGACCATCGCGGAGTTGACCCGACCACGACCGTGACCGGGGATCGGCACCCAGGAGTCGCGTGGGATGCCGATCGCGGTCGCCGCACCGGTCCGCGGGTCGATGCCGACCAGCTGCAGCGCGTCGCCCCGGGTGCGGGTCATCGACTGTCCCGGGCGCGCGTCCGATCCCACGGCCAGGATCCACACGGTCCCGCGCCCGGCATCGAGGCCCTTGGCGTGCCGCATGCCGACGAGCACGGACTCCTCGGGGGCGACCCCGGAGTCCGGCACGACGGCAGCGGTCGTGGCCAGGACCGCCGCCAGTGCGGCCGTCCGCGCCGTACTCCGCCAGCCGCGCCGTGCCGTGGCCCTCATCGCTTCTCCTTCTTCCCGGCCGCCTTCTTCCCGGCCGCCTTCTTCGAGGGGGTCTGCCAGGGGCCCTGGGTCACGTCGAACCCGAACACCTTCCAGCCCCGGTCGAAGGTCAGCAGCAGCCGTCCCTCCACGCGGATCCGCTTCTTGACCTCGCCACTGGTGCGGTAGTCCATCCGGGTGCGCGCGGTGACCGCACGGGCGACACCGCGGGTGCCGAGCACGTCGACCGCCACGCGACGCCGCAGCGGCACGAGGTCGTCGATGCGGTCGCCCAGCCGGGCGCTGGTCATCAGGTCGCGCTGGCGCCAGGCCTGGGCCGCGGCCACCTTCGTGAAGCCGGGGAACGAGCCCTGGTAGCGCCGGCGGGGGTAGTCGCCCTCGACGAACGCCGCGTCCCACCACCGGTCGACCACGGCGGCGACCCGCCGGGCCACCTGGCGGTGCTGCTGCGGCGAGATCCGCCCCACCCGGGCGCCGGTCACCACCGACGTACGCACAACCTGCTCCCCGCGGTCGGCGGCCCGGGACCCGGCCGCACCCGAGCGGCCCTGTCCCTCGGGCGTGTCGCCCGCCGTGCAGGCCCCCAGCGGCGCGACCAGCAGCAGGCCCGCCGTGGTGGCTGCGACCAGGTGTCGACGGCGGGGCCGCGACCGGTAGCGGTCGTGCACGGGTGCTCCTTCGGGGTGCTCGGGGCCGGAACTGGCCCGACGGGGTGTGGTGTCCACGACACCCTGCCCGAATACCGTCCCTGTCCTGGGTATTTACCCCGGCGGGGGTCTAGCCTGGGTGATCGCAATTCCCACCCTCGCGCGCTCATCTGAAAGAGGCGAATCAAGCCGTGCCGCAGTCCCCTGGCAGCTCCTCCTCCACCGGCTCCCCCGAGGTCGCGAACGACTTCGGTGCCAACGAGTGGCTCGTGGAGGAGATGTTCGACCAGTTCCAGAAGGACCCGAGCAGTGTCGACCCGGCCTGGGCGGCCTTCTTCAAGGCCCAGGACGGCGGCCGCGGCGCGAGCAACGGCACCGGCTCGAACGGCAGCGCCACGAAGCCCGAGGCTGGGAAGGCGAAGGCCGAGCCCGCCAAGGCCGAGCCCGCCAAGCCCGCCGCGGCGAAGCCCGAGGAGCCTGCGAAGGCCCCCGCACCCGTCGCCAAGCCGCGCCCGGTGAGCAAGGCCGCCGAGGTCAGCAAGGGCACGTCCTCGCCGATGCCCAAGGAGACCAAGCCGGCGGCGAAGGCCGAGGCCAGCGACGAGCCGACGTACACCGTCCTGCGCGGCGCACCGGCCCGCACCGCCCAGAACATGGACGTCTCCCTCACCGTCCCGACCGCGACCTCGATCCGCTCGGTGCCGGTGAAGCTGCTGTGGGACAACCGCACGGTCATCAACAACCACCTCGCCCGCGCCCGCGGCGGCAAGGTCTCCTTCACCCACCTGATCGGCTACGCGCTGGTCAAGGCGTTGAAGTCGATGCCGGAGATGAACAATTCCTTCGCCGAGGTCGAGGGCAAGCCCAACCTGGTCACCCCCGCCCACATCAACCTCGGGCTGGCCATCGACATCAAGAAGGGCGAGACCCGTCAGCTCCTGGTGCCCAGCATCAAGGCCTGCGAGTCGATGGACTTCGCCGGCTTCTGGACCGCCTACGAGGACGTCGTCACCAAGGCCCGCGACGGCAAGCTCACCGTGGCCGACTTCCAGGGCACCACGATCAGCCTGACCAACGTCGGCGGCCTGGGCACCAACCACTCGGTGCCGCGCCTGATGACCGGTCAGAGCGCGATCATCGGCGTCGGCGCCATGGAGTACCCCCCCGAGTGGCAGGGCGCCTCGGAGGAGGCCATCGCGCGCAACGCGATCTCCAAGGTCATGACCCTGACCTCGACCTACGACCACCGCGTGATCCAGGGCGCGCAGTCCGGTGAGTTCCTCAAGCGGGTCCACCAGCTGCTGCTGGGCCAGGACGGCTTCTACGACGAGATCTTCCGGTCGCTGCGGATCCCCTACCAGCCGATCCGGTGGGGCGCGGACATCGCGACCTCCCACGACGACGAGATCTCCAAGCAGGCCCGGATCCTCGAGCTGATCCACGCCTACCGCGTGCGCGGCCACCTGATGGCCGACACCGACCCGCTGGAGTACCGCCAGCGCACCCACCCCGACCTGGAGATCGAGAACCACGGGCTGACCCTGTGGGACCTCGACCGGGAGTTCGCCACCGGCTCGTTCGGCGGCGAGGGCCGGCGGTTCATGAAGCTGCGCTCGATCCTCGGCATCCTGCGCGACTCCTACTGCCGCACCACCGGCATCGAGTACATGCACATCATGGACCCCGAGCAGCGCCGGTGGCTCCAGGAGCGCATCGAGCAGCCGCACGTGAAGCCGCCCCGCGAGGAGCAGCTGCGCATCCTGCTCAAGCTCAACCAGGCCGAGGCGTTCGAGACCTTCCTGCAGACCAAGTTCGTCGGCCAGAAGCGCTTCTCCCTCGAGGGTGGCGAGACGACCGTCCCGGTCATCGACGAGATCTGCGAGGCCGCCGCGGAGGCCGGTCTGGACGAGGTCACCATCGGCATGGCCCACCGCGGCCGGCTCAACGTGCTGGCCAACATCGTGGGCAAGAACTACTCCCAGATCTTCCGGGAGTTCGAGGGCAACATCGACCCGCGCACCGTGCAGGGCTCCGGCGACGTGAAGTACCACCTCGGCGCCGAGGGTGAGTTCACCGCCGAGACCGGCTCGACGGTCAAGGTCTCGGTGGCGGCGAACCCCTCGCACCTCGAGGCGGTCGACCCCGTGCTGGAGGGCATCGCCCGCGCCAAGCAGGACGTGCTCGACCGCGGCCAGGAGTTCCCGGTCCTGCCGCTGCTGGTCCACGGCGACGCGGCCTTCGCCGGCCAGGGCGTCGTCGCGGAGACCCTCAACCTCTCCCAGCTGCGCGGCTACCGCACCGGCGGCACGGTCCACGTGATCGTGAACAACCAGGTCGGGTTCACGACCTCCCCCGGCTCCTCGCGCTCTTCGCTCTACTGCACCGACGTCGCCCGGATGGTCCAGGCGCCGATCTTCCACGTCAACGGCGACGACCCCGAGGCCTGCATCCGCGTGGCCCGGCTGGCCTTCGAGTACCGCCAGGCCTTCCACAAGGACGTCGTCATCGACCTGGTCTGCTACCGCCGCCGCGGTCACAACGAGGGTGACGACCCGTCGTACACCCAGCCGCTGATGTACGACCTGATCGAGCAGAAGCGCTCGGTGCGCAAGCTCTACACCGAGTCCCTCATCGGACGTGGCGACATCACGATCGAGGAGGCCGAGCAGGTCCTCAAGGACTACCAGCAGCAGCTGGAGCGGGTCTTCACCGAGGTCCGCGAGGCCACCAGCCAGCCCTCGGGCTGGACCACGGTGCCCGACTACCCGGACAAGCCGTCCGGTGAGACGCGGACCGCGGTCGACCTCGAGGTCCTCAAGCGGATCTCCGACGCCTACGTCACCCCGCCCGAGGGCTTCACCGTGCACCCCAAGGTGATGCCGCAGCTGCAGCGTCGCGCCACCTCGATCACCGAGGGACCCATCGACTGGGGCACCGGCGAGATCCTCGCCTTCGGCTCGCTGCTGATGGAGGGTCGCCCGGTCCGCCTCGCCGGTCAGGACTCCCGCCGCGGCACCTTCGTCTCGCGCTTCGCCACGATCATCGACCGCAAGAACGCCGACGAGTGGACCCCGCTGTCCTCGCTGACCGAGGACCAGGCGAAGTTCTACATCTACGACTCGCTGCTCTCCGAGTACGCCGCCCTCGGCTTCGAGTACGGCTACTCCGTGGCCCGCCCCGAGGCGCTGGTGCTCTGGGAGGCGCAGTTCGGCGACTTCGTCAACGGCGCCCAGACCGTGATCGACGAGTTCATCACCAGCGGCAAGACCAAGTGGCGCCAGGACTCCGGCGTCGTGCTGCTGCTGCCGCACGGCTACGAGGGCCAGGGGCCCGACCACTCCTCGGCCCGCATCGAGCGGTTCCTGCAGATGGCCGCCGACGAGGCCTTCGTGGTCGCCCAGCCCTCCACGCCGGCCTCCTACTTCCACCTGCTGCGTCACCACTCGCTGGGTGAGGAGCACCGCCCGCTGATCGTGTTCACCCCGAAGTCGATGCTCAAGCGCAAGGAGGCGGCCTCGACCCCCGAGGAGTTCACCTCCGGCTCCTTCCGTCCCTTCATCGGCGACGGCGAGGCGGACCCGCAGAAGGTCGACACCCTGCTGCTGTGCAGCGGCCGGGTGACGTGGGACCTGATGGTCGACCGGGCCAAGCGCGAGAACCCCGAGCGGTTCGCCATCGCCCGGATCGAGCAGCTGTACCCGCGGCCGCTGGACGACATCAAGGCCGAGATCGCCCGCTACCCCCACCTCAAGGAGGTCCGGTGGGTGCAGGACGAGCCGCGCAACAACGGCCCCTGGCCGCACTACGCGCTCAACGCCTGGTCCGAGGTCGACGCCACCGTCGTCCCGGTCACGCGGGCGGAGTCCTCGTCCCCGTCGGTCGGCACCGTCAAGCGGCACCAGGCCGAGCAGAAGGACCTGCTCGACCAGGCCTTCGCCTGACGGGGAAAGTCGATGTACTTCACCGACCGCGGCATCGAGGAGCTCGTCTCCCGCCGGGGTGATGAGGAGGTGACCCTGGGCTGGCTGGCCGAGCAGCTCCAGGCGTTCACCGACGTCCACCCCGAGCACGAGTCGGCCGTGGAGCGGCTCGCGACCTGGCTGGCGCGGCTGGACGACCCCGAGGACTGACAAGCACGGCCTTGACGACGCCTGGACCCGTGACGAGAACCTGTTCTCGTCACGGGTCCTCTCGTTCTAGGGTGCTGGGCATGACCTCGCTGGACCCGACCCCCGACGCCGGCACGCCGACCTACCCGCCCGCCCCGTGGACCATGGACGGCCAGCTGTGGCTCTCCCTGTTCCGCGTCGGCCACGACGTCGACGAGCGCCGTCCCCGGGGTGTGTACGGCGTCGCGCTGGTCTCCTACGAGGAGCCCAGCCCGCTCACCTACTCCGAGCTGCTGGTCGCGCGGGTCGTCAAGGACCCGGTCAAGGCGGTGTCGATCACCGACATCTGGGTCGACTCCCCCGCCTCGGTCGCCGGCGGACGCGGCCTGTGGGCCATCCCCAAGGAGCTCGCCGACTTCCGTCGCACCAGCGAGCGGGGGACGGTGCGCGAGCGCACGTCGTGGTCGGTCGACGTGGACGGCCGGCCCGTGGTGCGCGCCCGCTTCACCGACGCCTCGCACGTCGTGCCCCGGGTGCGGTTCAAGGGCGCCACCTGGCAGCCGCCGATCGACGACCACCGCGACCCCGTCACCGCCACGCTGACCGGGTCGGCCAAGGCCGCACCGTGCCGCTCCGCCTGGGAGGTCGCACCCGACGGACCACTGGGCTGGCTGGCCGGTGCCCGTCGTCTGGCGTCGTTCCGCCAGACCGGGTTCCGGATGACCTTCGGCTAGTCCGGCTCGTCGACGGTCGCCGGCGGGTCGTGCTGCTCGGCGGCCCGCTTCGCCGCGTCGCGGATCTCGAACACCTCGGTGGCCAGGCCGCCGATCGCGCCGGCGACGTCCTTGACCGCGCCCGTCAGGATGCCGGCGACCTCGCCCACCGCGTGGGCGGTCGCCTCGACGGTGCTCTGCACCGCGTCCTTGCCGATCTCCGCCTTGCTGATCCGGTCCTTGCCGGTGGGGCCGCTGGTCATGGGGACAGTCTGGCCCGCCGCGGGGCGGCGGGCCAGGTGTCGTGCCTCACGGACCCGTGCACCCGCGCGCTCAGGCGGCCGCCGCGGCCGCGTCGGCGGCCGTGGACGGGGTCGCCTGCGGCGTACGACGCCCGGGGAGCGCGAGCCGGCAGATCTTGGCGAAGACGCTGCCGACCTGCTTGTGCAGCGGGCCGGTGTTGTAGGGCAGCCCGTAGCGCTCGCAGATCTCCTTGACCTCCGCGGCGACCTCCGGGTAGCGGCGGGCCGGGAGGTCCGGGAAGAGGTGGTGCTCGATCTGGTGGGACAGGTTGCCGCTCATGATGTGGAAGAGCGGGCCACCGGAGATGTTGGCCGAGCCGAGGACCTGGCGGTAGTACCAGTGTCCCCTGGTCTCGCTCCGCTCACCGTTGGCGTCCTCGCCGTCCAGGCACTCCTCCTGGGTGAACGTCTCGACGCCGGCCGGGAAGTGGCCGCAGAAGATGATGTTGAAGGCCCACACGTTGCGCACGAGGTTCGCCACGGTGTTGCCGGCGAGGGTGAGCGGGAACAGCGGCCCGGTGAGCGCCGGGAAGAGGACGTAGTCCTTCAGCGCCTGGCGGCGGATCTTGCGCAGCAGCCCGGGGTAGAGCGGCTTGTTGTCGGCCAGGCTGCGCTTGCCGGACACGATGTTCTCGACCTCGAGGTCGTGCAGGGCCACGCCCCACTCGAAGAGCATCATCAGCGCGAACGCGTAGACCGGGTTGCCCAGGTAGTAGGGCCGCCACTTCTGGTCCTCGTCCATGCGCAGGATCCCGTAGCCGATGTCGCGGTCCTTGCCGAGGATGTTGGTGAAGGTGTGGTGGATGTAGTTGTGGGAGTACTTCCACTGCTCACCGGGGCACACGGTGTCCCAGTCGAACATCCGCGAGCTCAGGCCGGGGTCGCCCATCCAGTCGTACTGGCCGTGCATCACGTTGTGGCCGATCTCCATGTTGTCGAGGATCTTCGACACCGAGAGGGCGGCGACGGCCAGCGGCCAGGCCGGCGGCAGGTAGAACATCGCGCGCCCCGCGACCTCGAGCCCGCGCTGGTACTTCACGACCTTGCGGATGTACTCCGCGTCGGCCTCGCCGAGGTCGGCGAGGACGCGCTGGCGGATGGCGTCCATCTCCTCGCCGAACGCCTTGAGCTGCTCGGCGGTGAGCGGGACCTTGCGGGAGACGGGTGCTGCCTGGGTGATCGTCATGAGGGTGCTTCCCTTCGGTGCGGAGGGGTGTGCCTGGGGTGGGTGGTCAGAGGTCGACGACGCAGTCGCCGACGGGCGAGGTGACGCAGACGCGGATCTCCTCGTCGGGCAGCGAGGACTCCTCGCCGGTGAGGACGTTGCGGACGGTGCCGCTGGACTTGGTGGCGGTGCAGGAGAAGCAGATGCCCATCCGGCAGCCGGAGGTCGGGCGCAGGCCCAGGGCCTCGGCCTGCTCCAGCAGCGTGGCGCCGGTGTTGGCGGCCTGCTCGCCGGAGCGGGAGAACGCCACGTCGCCCTCGGCGGCGCCGGAGGGGACGACGCTGGCGACGTTGAACAGCTCGGTGCGCAGCCGGGTGGAGTCGGCGTACGCCTCGCGGACCAGGTCCAGCATCGGGGCCGGCCCGCAGGCCCACGTGTCGGTCTCGGCGTAGGCCGGCACGAGGCGGCGCAGCTCGAACTCGCTGAACACGCTGCCGTGACGCAGCACGACGTCGACGTCGTTGTCGCCCGCGGCGATCTCGGCCAGCTCGTCGGCGAAGATCTGGTCCTCGGCCGAGCGGGCGTAGTGCAGGAACGTGACGCGGCGCCCGGCGCGGCCGTCGTACCCGTCGCGCAGCAGGGTGCGCAGGATCGACATCGCCGGGGTGATGCCCGAGCCGCCGGTGACGAAGAGCAGGTGGTTGTTGGTCGGGGTGGCCGGGCTCTCCTCGAGGACGAAGTCGCCCTCCGCCTGCGAGAGGTGCACCAGGTCGCCGGGCTGCGCCCGCTCGACCAACCAGCGCGAGACCGACTGCCCGGGACGGGCCTCGCCCTGGGCACGGACGGTCAGGGTGATCGTCTCCCCCGGCAGCGAGGCCGCGGAGGAGATGGTGAAGCAGCGGGTGGTCCGGCGGCTGCCCGGGAGGTCGACACCGACCTGGACGTACTGCCCTGCGCGGTGGCCCCGCCACGTGCTCGTCGGCTGCAGGGTGATCGTCGCGACCGGGTGCTCGCCGCCGGTCTCGCGGTGGACCGAGAGGACCTGCGCGCGGACCTCCCGCGCCGCCCACATCGGGTTGATCTGCTCGAGGTAGCGGTCCACGCCGTGCGGGGAGGTGAGTGCGGCCATCGCGCGGGAGCGGAGGATGGTGCCGGCGAAGCTCATGACATCTCCTGTCGTGGGTGAACGTCTGTGCACTCAATGGTGGTGGAGGTCGGAACCGAAGGTCAAGGAGACGTCTGGTGACACCGACCACCTCGCCTCGTGATCGTGGACACACGTGCACTGACTGGGGCGGGACCCCACCCCGATACGCTGGCCCCGTGAGCGAGACCCGCCCCGAGAGCCGACTCGAGCGCAAGCAGCGCACCCGGCGAGCGATCCTCGACGCGGCGCTGGAGCTGTGCGAGGACTCCAGCCTGGTGGCACTGTCGCTCCGCCAGGTCGCGGGCCGCGTGGGCATCGTGCCGACCGGGTTCTACCGGCACTTCGAATCCATCGAGTCCCTCGGCATGGCACTCGTCGACGAGTCCTTCGCGTCGCTGCGCGCCATGCTCCGCGACGTACGCCGCATGGACAGCGAGCCCGGTTCCTACGCCGGGATCGTGGACCGCTCGGTGGAGATCCTGGTCGAGCACGTCGCCCGGCAACGAGCCCACTTCGCCTTCATCGCCCGGGAGCGGACCGCCGGTCCGCCGGCGGTCCGCGACGCCATCCGCCACGAGATCGACCTGTGCGAGCGGGAGCTGGCCACCGACCTGGCCCGCCTGCCCGGGACCGATGCCTGGAGCGGCGAGGACCTGCGGATCCTCTCCAACCTCATCGTGCACGCCATGGTCTCCACCGCCGAGGCGCTGATCGCGGCCGCGGACCGACCGGCGCTGGCCCAGCAGATCGCCGACACCGCCCGCACGCAGCTGCGGATGGTGATCATCGGGGCGCTGCAGTGGCGCTCGCGCCCCTCGACGTAGCGCTCGGGCTCAGCGCGGCTTGACCGTGAGGTCGGGGATGGTCGCGTCGCCGGGCAGGTCCAGCACGTGCAGGACCGCCGCGGCGACGGTGCTGGGCTGCACCCAGTCGTCGGCGTCGTACTCCTTGCCCTCCTGGGCGTGCACCTTCTCCTGCATCGGGGTGGCCGTCCGCCCGGGGTAGACCGAGCTGACCCGGACCCCGTGCCCGGCCTCCTCGCCGCGCAGGGAGTCCGCGAAGGCCCGCAGGCCGTGCTTGGAGGCGGCGTAGGCCGACCACTGCGGGTGCGCGAAGAGCCCGGCGCCGGAGTTGACCAGGACCACCGTGCCCCGGGCCGCGCGCAGCGCCGGCAGCGCCACCCGGGTGAGCACGGCCGGAGCGACCAGGTTGACCTGCAGCTGCTCGGTCCAGGCCTGCACCGACAGGTCGGCGACCGCCCCGAGCTCGACCACCCCGGCGGCGTGGACGACCGAGTCCAGCCGTTCCGGCAGGTCCAGCGACTCGGCCGTCGCCGGTGAGGCGAGGTCGGCGACCAGCGTGCGGGCGCCGGGCAGCGCGGCTGCCATCTCCTCGGCCCGCTGCGCCGACCGCGCGACGACGAGCACGTCGTCACCGCGCTCGAGCAGGGCCCGGGCCACCAGCTCCCCGATGCCCGAGCCGGCTCCTGTCAGCAGGTGGGTACGCGTCACCGGGTCAGGACGATCTTGCCGAAGACGTCGCCCTCGACGATGGCGGAGAAGCCGTCCGCGGCCTGCTCCATGGGCAGGGTGCGGTCGACCAGGGGGCGGGCACCCGTGGCGTCCAGGAGCGAGACCAGCGAGGCCAGCTCGTCGCGCGTGCCCATGGTGGAGCCGACCACCGAGAGCTGCAGGAAGAAGATGCGGGTCAGCTCGGCGTCGTCGAGCTGCGGGCCCGAGGTGGTGCCGGAGATGACGATCGCGCCCCCGGGGCGCAGCGAGCGGATCGAGTGCGACCAGGTCGCGCGTCCCACGGTCTCCATCACGGCGTCGACCTTCACCGGCAGCCGGGCGCCGGACTCGAAGACCTCGTGGGCGCCGATCTCCAGCGCTCGGGCACGCTTGGCCTCGTCGCGGCTGGTGGCCAGCACCCTGAGCCCGGCGGCGCGGCCCAGGATGATGCAGGCCGTGGCGACGCCCCCGCCGGCACCCTGGACCAGCACGGTGTCACCGGCCTTGAGGCCGCCCCGGGTGAAGAGCATGCGGTACGCCGTCAGCCAGGCCGTCGGCAGGCACGCGGCCTCCTCGAAGGACATCGACGCCGGCTTGGGGACCACGTTGCGGCGCGGCACGACGACCTTGTCGGCGAAGGTCCCCTGGTGCTTCTCCGAGAGCAGCGAGCGTCGCGGGTCGAGGGTCTCGTCACCGGTCCACGACGGGTCGCTGACCACGGCGTGCACGACCACCTCACGACCGTCCTCGTCGAAGCCGGCGGCGTCGCAGCCCAGGATCATCGGCAGGGACTCCTCCTTCAGCCCGACCCCGCGCAGCGACCACACGTCGTGGTGGTTGAGCGAGGCCGCCCGCACGGTGACCGTGGTCCACCCGTCGGGGGCCACGGGGTCCGGGCGCTCCCCCACGCGCAGCGCGGAGAGCGGGTCCTCGGAGGAGAAGGAGTCGGCGTAGACGGCGAACATGGGACCGACGCTACCCAGCCGCGGTCAGCGCCGCGCCACCCCGTCGCGCCGTGCGGCCTCGGCGACCGCCGAGGAGACCGCACCGGGGACACGGGGGTCGAACGGACCGGGGATGACGTAGTCCTCGCGCAGGTCGTCGCCGACGAGCTCGGCCAGCGCGGTGGCCGCCGCCAGCTTCATGCCCTCGGTGATCGCCGTGGCGTGCACGTCGAGGGCGCCGCGGAAGATGCCGGGGAAGGCCAGCACGTTGTTGATCTGGTTGGGGAAGTCCGAGCGACCGGTGGCCACGATGCGCGCGTACTTGTGCGCGATGTCGGGGTGCACCTCGGGGGTCGGGTTGGCCATCGCGAAGATGATCGCCTCCGGAGCCATCCGGGCGACGTCCTCCTCCGGGATGGTGCCGCCCGAGACGCCGAGGTAGACGTCGGCCCCCTCCAGCGCCTCGGCGAGGGTCCCGGCGCGACCGCAGCGGTCGGCGGTGATCTCGGCCAGCGCCTTCTTGACCGGCGTGAGGTCGTCGCGACCGGAGTGCACGACGCCCTTGCGGTCGGTGACCGCGATGTCCTCGATGCCGGCCTCGATCAGGATCTTGGCGATCGCCACGCCCGCGGCGCCGGCGCCGGAGATCACGACGCGGGTGGTCGCGTGCTCACGACCGGTCAGCTTCAGCGCGTTCTGCAGGGCTGCCAGGGCGACCACGGCGGTGCCGTGCTGGTCGTCGTGGAAGACGGGGATGTCCAGCCGCTCCTTGAGCCGGTCCTCGATCTCGAAGCAGCGCGGGGCGGAGATGTCCTCGAGGTTGATGCCGCCGAAGCTGGGCGCCATCCGGGCGACGGTCTCGATGATCTCGTCGGTGTCGGTGGTGTCCAGGCAGATGGGCACCCCGTCGACTCCGCCGAACTGCTTGAAGAGCACGGCCTTGCCCTCCATCACCGGCATCGCCGCTGCCGGGCCGATGTCGCCGAGGCCGAGGACGGCCGTGCCGTCGGTGACCACCGCGACGGTGTTGGGGACCCAGGTGTAGTGCTGGGTCATCGCAGGGTCGGCCGCGATCGCCTCGCACACCAGGGCCACGCCCGGGGTGTAGGCCAGCGAGAGGTCCTCCTTGCCGGTCAGCGGCGTCGAGGCGATGCCCATCTTGCCGCCGACGTGGAGGTCGAAGACGGGGTCGCCCTCGTGCGGGTGGTGGGCGGCACGGAAGGGCTGCGGGGTGTTCGGCGACTCGGACACGGCGGGCAGTCTGGCACAGCAGCACGGCCCCCTCGGGGGGCGTCTCGGGGTGCGATGGATCACAGCCGGCGCGGTCGCGGCCAGAGCCTGGCCACCACCACGGCGCGCACGTTCTGCTCCGGCACCGGCCCCCGGTGCCGGGAGTCCACGCCGACCGACGGGTCGTCGCTGAGCAACCACCACCCCGCGGCCCCGCTCGCCGTCGTACGCCGCTCCACGGCCCGCTTCACCGCGACCGTGCCGTCGGCCAGCTCCCCGACCACGAGGTCGCCCGGGGCCGGCGCCCGGTCGTAGCGCAGCAGCAGCAGGTCACCCTCGTGCAGGGTCGGGGCCATCGAGGCCCCCCGGACCCGGGCCGTCCCCCACCGGTGCCCCGCTCGGGAGCTGCCCCGGGAGGGTGCCCAGGAGGGTGGTCGTCGTCGCCGGGGTGCGTGCACGAGAGTAGTGTCCCAAGCGTTCGACACGGACGACCCGACGAGAGGATCCGCATGTTCGCGAAGCTGTTCGCCCCCACGATCGAGGTCTCTGCCCACTGCGACCTGCCGTGCGGTGTCTACGACCCCGCCCAGGCCCGCATCGAGGCGGAGTCGGTGAAGGCGATCATCGCCAAGGCCAACGACAGCGACGACCCCGACTTCAGGACCCGCGCGGTGCTGATCAAGGAGCAGCGCTCGGAGCTGGTCAAGCACCACCTGTGGGTGCTGTGGACCGACTACTTCAAGCCCCCGCACTTCGAGAAGTACCCCCAGCTGCACACGCTGGTCAACGAGGCGACCAAGCTCGCCGGCGCCGGCGGCACCAAGGGCACGATGGACGCCGAGGCGGCCGACCAGCTCCTGGCCAAGATCGACCAGATCGCCGAGATCTTCTGGGAGACCAAGAAGGCCTGAGTCGCGCCCGCGACAGGTCGGCCGGTCCCCACGGGGGCCGGCCGACCACCCCCGCCCACCTGCACCCCGAGGACTGCCGCATGACACTGCCCGGTCAGACCGACCTGCTCGGTGATCGCCCCGACGTCGAGCTGCGCCTGCCCGCCGACGGCGCCTACGTCTCGGTCCTGCGCACCCTCACCGCCGGCCTGGCGGCCCGGCTCGACTTCACCATCGACGACATCGAGGACCTCCGGATGGCGGTCGGCGAGGCGTGCGCGATGGTGCTGCCCGAGGCCGATCCCGGCTCGGACCTCACCGGTCGCTTCGCCCTCGCCCCCGGGCGGCTCACGGTCGCGGTGGCCGTCCGGGCCTCGCAGCCCTCGCCGCCGGACCACGACTCCTTCGCCTGGCAGGTGCTCACCACCCTGGCCAGCAGTGCCACCGTGAGCACCACCGAGGGCGAGCTCGTCGTCACGCTCGTGATGACCCCCGACCTCGCCCCGGGCGCCTGAGCATGTCCGCGGCCCCTGGCCAGGACCGACCGGCCACCCCGCTGCCCGAGGTGGCACTGCCCGAGGTGCCCGACCCGCCCGAGCCCGCCGACCTGCGTCGCCAGGGCATCGAGGAGACCCGGCGACGCAGCGCCGAGCTCTTCGTGGAGTTCCTCGACGAGGACGCGTCGGCGGCCAGCCGGGAGGCGGCGCGCGACGCCCTGGTGCGTCTGCACCTGCCGCTGGTCGAGCACTGCGCCCGCCGGTTCCGCAACCGCGGCGAGCCGTTCGAGGACCTCGTCCAGGTCGGCACGATCGGCCTGATCAAGAGCGTCGACCGCTTCGACACCGGCCGCGGGGTGGAGTTCTCGACCTACGCCACGCCGACGATCATCGGCGAGATCAAGCGCTACTTCCGCGACAAGGGCTGGGCCATCCGCGTGCCCCGTCGGTTGCAGGAGCTGCGCATGCAGATCGGCACGGCCACGGCCGAGCTGACCCAGTCCCTCGGGCGCTCCCCCACGGCCGCCGAGCTGGCGGGTCACATCGGCTGCACCGTGGAGGAGATCGTGGAGGGCATCGAGTCCTCCAACGCCTACTCCACCCTGTCCCTGGACGCCTCGGACGACTCCGACGACGGCGCCGCCTCGATGCTCGACGCACTCGGCGAGGTCGACGCGGGGCTCGAGCACGTCGAGGTCCGCGAGTCGATCAAGCCGCTGCTCGACCAGCTCGACGCCCGGGAGAAGAAGATCCTGCTGCTGCGGTTCTTCAAGAACATGACGCAGAGCCAGATCGCCGAGGAGATCGGCGTCTCGCAGATGCACGTCTCCCGGCTGCTCAACCGCACCCTGGAGCAGCTGCGCACGTCGCTGCAGAACGCCGAGTGACGCCTCGGCGGTCCCCCCACCCGGTCTAGGCCTGCGGGTCCTCCTCCGGCAGCGTCCCCAGCGCCCGCATCGTGTCGGGGTGCAGCATCCCGGCCAGCGCGACCAGGCCGCAGCCGACCAGCACGAGCGCGACGAGCGGGGCGTCCTTGAGGTTCCAGGCCAGGCCCAGCGCAATGAGCTGGGCCAGCAGCAACGGGCCGCGCGCCCACGAGGCCAGCCGCAGCAGCCCCCACGCGCAGCCGAGCACCGCTGCACCGGTGAGCGCGAAGAAGATCGCGGTCGAGACACCCAGCGACAGCCGCTCGCTGTCCACGCTCGCCGTCTCCAGCGCCGCGAGCAGCAGCAGCACCAGCCCCTCCAGGCCGGCCAGGCTGGCGGCCACGACCAGCGGAGCGGGTCGGGGGTCGCGGCTCGGGTCGGTCTGGTCGGCGGCGTCCACGAGGGGAGAGACTAGTCTTCGGGCCATAGCACGCCTCGCACGCCATCTCCGCGAAACACCGCTGTGACGTAAGAAACCACTCCGGAGGGCGTCAGGGTCTTGTTTAGCGATCCAATCCTTGCCACGCTGGTCGCTGCGCTCGAGGTTGAGTCAACTCCTGCATGCCCACCGGCGTGCCCACGACCACCCGGCGACAGCGCCGCAGGCCCTGCCACCCCTGGCTTGCCCGGACGTAGAAGGAAAGAGGGATATCCCAGCCATGGATTGGCGCCACCGTTCCGCCTGCCTCGACGAGGACCCCGAGCTCTTCTTCCCGATCGGCAACACGGGTCCTGCGATCCTCCAGATCGAGGAGGCCAAGCAGGTCTGTCGTCGCTGCGACGTGCGCGAGCAGTGCCTGCAGTGGGCCCTCGAGGCCGGCCAGGACCACGGTGTCTGGGGTGGCCTCAGCGAGGACGAGCGCCGGGCGCTGAAGCGGCGTACGTCGCGCGCCCGCGTCCGCACCGCCTGATCGCCCCCGGGCCCTCAGTCCAGGGGCAGGTCAGTCCAGGGGCAGGTCGATGCCTGCGCGGGTCCCTCCCCCCTCGGCCGGCCCCAGCGTGAGCCTGCCCCCGAGCTCGGACTCGACGAGGGTCCGCACGATGGACAGGCCCAGGTTGGTCGACCCGTCGAGGGTGAAGCCCTCGGGCAGCCCCCGACCGTCGTCGACCACCGCGACCTCCAGCCGCCCCGCTCGCCGGCCCACCTCCACCGTGATCGTGCCCCCCGCGGGCTCGCCGGGGGCCGCGGCACCGCTGTCGGCGGCGGTGTCGGCGTCGTAGCCGTGCTCCACGGCGTTCTGCAGCACCTCGGTCAGGACCATGGCCAGCGGCGTCGCGGTCTCCGACGGGAGCCGCTCGAAGGAGCCCTGGCGACGGATCCGCACCCGTCCGGTGGTCGCGGTCACCTCCGCGACCATGCCGCAGAGCCGGTCGGTGATCTCGTCGAAGTCGACGTCCTCCTCGACGGCCTGGCTCAGGGTCTCGTGGACGATCGCGATCGACCCGACACGTCGCACGGCCTCCTCCAGCGCCGACTTGGCCTCGGGCGCCTCGATCCGCCGGGCCTGCAGGCGCAGCAGCGCGGCCACCGTCTGCAGGTTGTTCTTCACCCGGTGGTGGATCTCGCGGATGGTGGCGTCCTTGGTGATCAGCTCCCGGTCGCGGCGACGCAGGTCGGTGACGTCGCGCACCAGGACCAGCGCGCCGATGTGCTCCCCCTCGGGACGCAGCGGGATCGAGCGCGCGATGAGCGCGACGCCGTCGGTGGAGAACTCGGTGTCGCGGTGGGCTCGTCCGCCCATCACCGCGCTCAGCGTCTCCTCGTCCGGGCGGCGGCGCGAGGGCACCAGCGAGCGGGTCAGGTCCACGAGCCGGTGCCCGGCCAGGTCGCCGTGCAGCCCGAGCCGGCGGAACACCGACTGCGCGTTGGGGCTGGCGTAGACGACCCTGCCCTCGGCGTCGACACGCACGAACCCGTCACCCACCCGCGGGGAGTCGGCGTGGTCGCTGCGCTGCCCGGTGGCCGGGAAGTGGCCCGCGGCGATCATCCGGGTCAGGTCGGCCGCCGTCTGGAGGTACGACAGCTCCAGGCGGCTGGGCGTGCGCACGCCCAGCAGGTTGGTGTTGCGCGCGACCACGGCGATCACCCGGCCGCCGTGGCGCACCGGGATGGTCTCCACGCGGACGGGCACCTCGTCGCGCCACTCCGGGTCGCCCTCGCGCACCAGGCGCCCCTGCTCCAGGGCCTGGTCGAGCAACGGGCGGCGCCCGACCGGCACGAAGGTGCCGATGACGTCGTCGACGTACGCCGTCGGTGCGGTCGTGGGCCGCATCTGGCCGGCGGCCCAGAACCCCGAGCCGCCCCTGTCGGGCAGCCACAGCACCAGGTCGGCGAAGGAGAGGTCGGCGATGATCTGCCAGTCCGCCTGCAGCAGCTGCAACCACGCCACGTCGGCCGCGTCGAGGTCGGTGTGGCTGCGGACGAGCTCGGTCAGCGAGGTCACGGGAGCGAGCCTAGGACCGTGCTGGCGCGGGCCGAGGACCGAGGTTCGCGATGTCGGGCCCGGGTGGCAGGATTCCTCCCATGACGGGGAGCGTCTCGGGGAGCTACTGGAAGCAGGTGCTGGCCGACGACATGGCCGTACCTACCGACCGACCGCTCGGTGATCTGACCGCCGAGCTGACCGGGATGCTCGGCGACCCCGACCCGGTCCTGCGCGACGGCACCGCGTTCCCGACCCTGGCCACCTGGGTCTCCCGCGGCGTCTACGACGACCTGCTGGGCGGTCTCGGCGACGGCATGGCCGCCGGGCTCTCGACCGGCCTCGGCGCACGCGGGGACGACTCGGTCTTCCGTCGCTCCTTCTCCGCACTGGTGCTCGGCGCCTGCGTGGCTCGCGACAACCAGCGGCCCCTGGTGCCCGGCGGGAAGATCCTGGAGTGGGGCGACCGACTGGCGACCTGGCTGCTGCGCGAGGAGGACCTGCGCGGCTTCGTGCCCGGCAAGGGGTGGGCGCACGCGGTGGCCCACGGGGCCGACGCGCTGGGCACGCTCGCCTGCTCCCCGCACCTGCACACCCCCGAGCTGACGGTCCTGCTGGACGTGGTCGCCGACCGGCTGCTGCTGCCGACGACCACCTCGTGGGGCAGTGGCGAGCCCGACCGGCTCGCCCTCGCGGTCGTGCAGGTGCTGCGCCGCGACCTCGTGCCGTTCTCGGTCGTCGAGCCGTGGGTCAACCGCATCGCCGCCGCAGCCACCCACGGTCCCGGTGAGGACGCCGACCCCTACGCCCGCTCGGCCAACCCCGAGGCGTTCCTGCGGGCCCTCTACCTGCAGCTGGCCATCGGCCCCCGGCCCCCGGCGGTGCGCAGCGACCTGCTGCTCGTCCTGGTCGAGGCGCTGCGTCGCTCCAACCCCTGGACCCTGGCGCCCGACGCGCACTGAGCTCTCCCCCGTCGGCGGTGACCGCCGGGTAACGTGCGCCACATGACGCAGCTCGAGGGCCATGCCGGTGCGCTGGCCGTCGCCGTGGCCCGTGCCCACGGCGTGGAGACCATGTTCACCCTGTCCGGGGCCCACGTGTTCCCGATGTACGACGGCGCGGTGCAGGCCGACCCGCCGATGCGGCTGCTCGACGTGCGGCACGAGCAGACCGCGGCCTTCGCCGCCGAGGCGACCGGCAAGCTGACCCGGGTGCCGGGGCTGGCGGTGCTGACGGCCGGGCCGGGCGTGACCAACGGGGTCAGCGCCATCGCCCAGGCCCAGTTCGCCGGCTCCCCCATGGTCGTGGTCGGTGGCCGCGCCCCGCAGAACCGCTGGGGCACCGGCTCGCTGCAGGAGCTCGACCAGCCGCCGATCCTGGCGCCGGTCTCCAAGCTCGCGCGCACGATCCCCACGGCCGGCGACGTGCTCGACGGCATGCACGAGGCCTTCACCGTGGCCCGGTCCTCGCACCGCGGACCGGTCTTCGTCGACGTCCCGATGGACGAGTTCTTCAACGCCTCCGCCGGCGAGGTCGCCCCCGGTGGCCCCGCCCGCGGTCAGGACCCCGACACCGACGCGCTGGAGACCATCGCGGACCTGCTGGTGGGGGCCTCACGCCCGGTGCTGGTGCTGGGCACCGACGTCTGGGCCGACGGCGCCGAGGAGGCCGCGCTGCGCCTGGTCGAGGAGCTCGGCCTGCCCGCCATCACCAACGGCATGGGCCGCGGCATCATCCCCGGCGGGCACCCGCTGCTGGCCACGAAGGCCCGCGGCCAGGCCCTCGGCACCGCCGACCTCGTGGTCGTCGTCGGCACCCCGCTGGACTTCCGGCTGGGCTACGGCGTCTTCGGCGGCAAGGACGGCGCCGAGCCCGCCCGGGTCGTGCACGTGGCCGACTCCGCCGACCAGGTCAGCGGGCACGCCACGCTGGCAGCCTCGGTCGCCGGCGACCTGACCGCCTGCCTCGACGGCATCCTCGAGGCGGTCGACCGCCGCGGCCGCACGTCGTACGCCGGGTGGAGCACGAGCCTGCAGGAGACCGCCCGCGCCGCGGCCGAGCGCGACGCCGCGCTGCTGACCGCGGAGGCCGATCCCATCCACCCCGCCCGCATCTACGGCGAGCTGGTGCCCCGCCTGGCCGACGACGCCGTGGTCATCGGCGACGGCGGGGACTTCGTGTCCTTCGCCGGCAAGTTCGTCGAGCCCAAGCGTCCCGGGGGCTGGCTGGACCCCGGCCCCTACGGCTGCCTGGGCGCCGGACTCGGTGCCGCGATCGCGGCCCGCCTGGCCCGTCCCTCGGCCCAGGTCGTGCTGCTGCTGGGCGACGGCGCGGCGGGCTTCTCCCTCATGGACGTCGACACCCTGGTGCGGCACGGGCTGCCGGTCGTCATGGTCATGGGCAACAACTCCGCGTGGGGGCTGGAGAAGGGCCCGATGCAGATGCTCTACGGCTACGACGTGGCCGCGGACCTGGCCAAGCAGACCCGCTACGACGAGGTGGTCAAGGCCCTCGGTGGTGCCGGGGAGAGCGTGACCGACCCGCGGCAGATCGGGCCGGCCCTGGACCGTGCCTTCGCCTCGGGTGTGCCCTACCTGGTCAACATCATCACCGACGTCGACGCCGCCTACCCGCGCAACACCTTCGGCATCTGACCGCTGGCCCGTGCTCATCCGACCGGCCGCCCCGGCCGACCTCGCCGCCGTCGGCGAGGTCACCGCGGCGGCGTACGCGCCCTTCACGCTCGGCCCCGACGACCCCTACGTGGCCCGCCTGCGCGACGCCGCGTCCCGGGCCGAGCAAGCCGAGCTCTGGGTCGCCGTGACCGACGACCCGCACGGCCCTGGCGAGGTCCTCGGCAGCGTCACGACCTGCCCGCCGGGGTCGCCGTGGCGGGAGATCGCCGAGTCCGGCGAGGGCGAGTTCCGGATGCTCTCGGTCGCCCCGGGCGCCCAGGGGCAGGGGGTCGGCTCGGCTCTGGTCGAGCACGTCCTGGACCACTACCGCCGTGACGGCGCCCGCGCGGTCGTGATGTCCTCGCTGGTGGAGATGACCGCCGCCCACCGGCTCTACGCCCGGCACGGCTTCAACCGGCTGCCCGAGCGGGACTGGAGCCCCGTCCCCGACGTCCACCTGATCGCCTTCGGCACGACCCTGGGAGGGACCGCATGACCGACCGGACCGACCTGACCGCGACCCTGCGCTTCACCGTGGGCGAGGACGACACGGCCCAGGCCGTCGGCTCCGGTGACCTGCCGGTGCTCGGCACGCCGCGCCTGCTGGCCTGGCTGGAGGCCGCCACCTGCGCCGCGCTCGCACCGGACCTGCGTGACGGCGAGACCAGCGTCGGGACGCGGGTGGAGCTCGAGCACCAGGCGCCCACCCCGCTGGGCGCGGTGGTCGAGGCCGCTGCCTCGGTCACCCACGTCGACGGGCGGCTGCACCGGCTCACCGTGAGCGCTCGGCACGCCGCCGACACCCCGGCTGGCCGCCCAGGCAAGGTCGTCGCGACCGGCGAGGTGACCCGGGTGGTGGTCGACGCCGAGCGCTTCATGGGCCGCCTGGCCGGGTCCTGAACCCCGACCTCGATTTCCCGTGGGCTCCCGGTCCTGGGAGACTGGCCGCTGGCCTGTGCACGGGCCGACGACTATTCCGAGGAGATCACCATGGGCAAGACCGGTCGCAAGCGCCGCGCTCGCAAGAAGAAGGGCGCGAACCACGGCAAGCGCCCCAACGCCTGAGCGAGGTCCAGCACCTCCGCGTCAGACGCGCCGAACCCCCGGAGCCCACAGGGCCCGGGGGTTCTTGCGTGTGCGGGGACTCAGGTCTCGCTGATCCGGATCTGGACCTCGCGCACCCGCATCATCACGCGGGCGCGCAGGTCCTCGGGCGCGGACTCCGAGCACGAGCGGGCGACGATGGACTTCACCGTGCGCTGCAGGTCGTACTTCTCCAGGCAGGGGTTGCAGGTGTCGAGGTGCATCCGCACCACGGCACAGTCGGCCTCGTCGAGCTCGTTGTCGAGGAAGTAGACGATGCGCTCGAGGAAGTCGGCGCACTCGCTCTCGCTCGGGTCGTGGTCATGGTGGTGGGTGTGCTCGGTCACGACCCCTCCCCAGGCAGGCTCGAGGCGGGCAGCAGGTCGTTGGCCCGCACGTAGTCGGTCAGCATGTCGCGCAGCTGGCGGCGGCCGCGGTGCAGCCGCGACATCACCGTCCCGATCGGCGTCTCCATGATCTCGGCGATCTCCTTGTAGGCGAACCCCTCGACGTCGGCGAGGTAGACCGCGAGGCGGAACTCCTCGGGCAGCCGCTGCAGCGCGTCCTTGACCTCGCTGTCGGGCAGGTGCTCGAGCGCCTCGGTCTCGGCGGACTTCAACCCCGTCGAGGAGTGCGACTCCGCGCGGGCCAGCTGCCAGTCCTCGACGTCCTCGGACATCGACTGCTGCGGCTGGCGCTGCTTCTTGCGGTAGCTGTTGATGAAGGTGTTGGTGAGGATCCGGTACAGCCACGCCTTCAGGTTGGTGCCCGGCTTGAACTGGTGGAAGGAGGAGTACGCCTTGGCGAACGTCTCCTGCACCAGGTCCTCGGCATCGGCGGGGTTGCGGGTCATCCGCATCGCCGCCGAGTACAGCTGGTCCAGGAAGGGCAGCGCGTCGCGCTCGAAGCGGGCGGACCGCTCGGCGTCGGTCTCGGTCGCGGGGTCCACCGGCTCGTCCGGCAGCAGGCTGTCAGTCATCGTGCCCCAGCCTAGCCCCGGTTCGGTCGGGACGACCCGCTCGTCGGTGCGTTCCAGCAGTGCCATCACGAGGGGCACAACGTCCCCGGCGTACGCGGGCATTCCCGCGCCCCTCAGCCGGCCCGGCAGCCCGCCCGTCAGTCGGGGAGCACCTCGCGCACCAGCCACTCGAGCGTGGCCTCGACCAGCAGGGCCATGGCGTCGTCCTCGGTGAGGTCGCCGCGCTTCGGGACCTTGAACCCGTGGTCGGCCCCCGGCACCACCGCGAGGTGCACCTGGTCGGGCAGCGGGTCGGGGAACTCCTCGGGGCGCCCCATCGTGTCCCGCTCCCCCTGGACGACCAGGGTCGGGACCCCGGCACCCTCGAGCTCGGCCAGCCTCGACTTCTCCGGCTTGCCCGGCGGGTGCAGGGGGAAGGCCAGCGCGAGGCAGCCGTGGGCGCCGAGGTCGGCGGCGCAGCGCGCGGCGGACCGGGCGCCCGCGGACCGGCCACCGACGACGAGGGGGTGTCGTGACCCGAGCGCCGCGGCGGCCGCACGCAGCCCGGCGTCCAGGGTCGGCGGCGGGGTCGCCACCTTGCGTCCGGCCACGCGCCAGGGCTGCTCGAACCGCGCCACGGTGATGCCCTGGCGGGGCAGGTCGGCCGCGAGGGCCTCGAGGTCGCGGGTGTCGATGCCCACGCCCGCGCCGTGACTGAGCAGCAGCGTCGCCGAGGCGGTACGGGCGCGCTGGACCACGAGGCGCCCCGGGCCGTGCGGGGTCTCGACGACCTTCTCGGTGGTGCTCACAGCTCCCCCTCCAGCGGCAGCGGCTCCACCAGCTCGGGGCCGTTGTTGCGGACGTTGCTGACCAGCGTCGACACCGGGAACGCCTCGAGCCGTCCGGGGGCGGCGGGGGCGAGCAGCCGGAGGAGGTCACCGGCCTCGACGGTCGGGTCGAGCCAGTCGGCCCAGCGCTCACGCTCGACCATCATCGGCATCCGGTCGTGGATGTGGCCGAGGTCGTCCTCGGCGTCGGTGGTGATCACCGTGCAGGTCCAGCGGAAGCGGTGCGGGTCGTCCTCGTCGCGGGTCGGGTCGCGCCAGATCTCGTAGAGACCGGCCATCGCGAGGACCCCCTGGTCCTTGGGCCGGATGAAGAACGGCTGCTTGCGCGGCTTCCCCGCCTTCGTGAGCTGCTCGGTGGGGTACCACTCGAAGTACCCGTCGGCCGGGAGCAGGCAGCGGCGCTTGGCGAAGGCCCGCTTGTAGGCCGGCTTCTCGGCGACGGTCTCGGCCCGGGCGTTGATCATCCGGTTGCCGATCGAGGGATCCTTGGCCCACGACGGCACCAGGCCCCACTGCAGCACCCTCAGCTGGCGCTCGGCGGTGGGCCGCTCCTCGCCCTTGGGCGGCCGCTCGAGCACGGCGTACACGTCCTTGGTGGGCGCCACGTTGTAGTCGGGCTCGAGAGCGGCCTCCAGCATCGGCTGGTCCACCTCGAACTCCTCGACGAGGTCCTCGGGCCTGCGACTGGAGGCGTAGCGACCACACATGCGGGTCAGCCTAGGGGCGAGCGGAGCGGGCAGCCGGGGTGGTCGGGACCGGTGGGTACGTACAGGGACGGACCGAACGGGCCCGGACGCACACGCGCCAAGCCTGGGACGCGCTCTCCGAGGACCGTTCGGTCCGTCTGGCTGCGAAGGCCGCGAGCACCTGCCGCGGTGCGCGGCAGCCACCCTCCCTACGCGCCGTCGAGACGCTCGAGCAGCAGCACGAGCTCCAGCTCCCCCTCCGGGAGCGGGTGCACGCGGGTGGTGACGTCGTACCCGTCCTCCAGCAGCAGGCGCCGCAGCAGGCCGACCAGTCCCTCGAGCCGGCGGTCCTTGTGCGCCAGCACCACGACCCGCCCCGAGGCGGTGTGGGCGACGGTCTCCTCCCCGAAGACCACCCGGACCCGCTCGCCCAGGGCGGCGCCCCACAACGCCGCCCTGAGCGAGTCGGAGTCGTGCGCCGGGCGGTCTCCCTCCGTACCGCCCGGCGACACGACGACCAGGGCATGGGCCTGCGCGAGGTCGAGACCCGCGCGCCGCTGCTCGGCCAGCCTGGTCCGCAGGTGGGCCGTGGTCGCGAGACCCGTGAGCGGGTCCTCGCAGGTGAGCCGGTGCAGGTGCCCGAGGGTGGTGTCGGCCCAGCCCTCCACGAGGGCCTCCACCTCCTCGGTACGAGGCTCCCGACCCCGTGCCTGCTCCTCGGCCCGCAGGGTGCGCAGCGCCTCTCCCACGCTCGCACCGTCCCGCGCCAGGCGGCGACCGACGTCCCGTGCGTGCTCGAGCGACGTGGGGCCCGGCGCCGGGCGGCGCAGCAGGTCTGCCAGCCTTCCCATCCGGTCCTCCTCCTCGTCTGCTCTGGTCGTGCACGCCGGCGCTGTCCAGGGGGTCCGGGACGTCGGCCGCCGCCACCATGGCGGGTTCTTCGGGGAGGGGACGCGACCGCGGTGAGGTCATGACGCGGTTCCGCAGAATTCCTGGAAAGAATTTTCTCCGGCCGTTCCGGCGTGCTGTTCTGCCCGCTCGTGCGTTGATAGGGACGTGAGCGCCACGCAGGCGCCCGGGACGATCCTGGACCGCTCCGACGCCGACCTCATCTCCGCCGTGCGCGCCGGCGACCTCGAGTCGTACGGCGAGCTCTTCGCGCGCCACCAGGAGTCCGCCCGCCGCCTGGCCCTGCAGCTCACCCGGGGCAGCGGCGACGCCGAGGACCTGGTCTCCGACGCGTTCGCGAAGGTGATGGAGGTGCTGCAGCGCGGCGGCGGGCCCGACGAGGCCTTCCGGGCCTACCTGCTGACCTCGGTGCGACGCCTGCACGTCGACCGCACCCGGGTCACCTCGCGGGTCCAGGCCACCGACGACATCGCGGCGTACGACGCCGGCGTGCCGTTCCACGACAGCGCCGTGGCCGGCTTCGAGAACGACGCGGCGGCCGAGGCGTTCGCCTCGCTGCCCGAGCGCTGGCAGCTGGTGCTGTGGCACACCGAGGTCGAGGGCGCGAAGCCGGCCGAGGTGGCTCCCCTGCTGGGCATCAGCCCGAACTCCGTGGCGGCCCTGGCCTACCGCGCCCGCGAGGGCCTGCGCGAGGCGTTCCTCGCCGCCCACGCCACCCGCACCGAGGACCCGGAGTGCCGCCGGACCCAGTCGATGCTCGGTGGCTACGTGCGTGGCAACTCCTCCCGTCGCGACGCCACGAAGGTCGAGGACCACCTCGAGGGCTGCCGACGCTGCACCGGCATCTACCTCGAGCTCGCCGAGGTCAACAGCGGCATGGGCGCGCTGCTGGGACCACTGCTGCTGGGTGGGGCTGCGGCGGCGTACGCCGGCTCCGCGGCGGCGGCGAGCGGCGTCGGAGTCGGCCTGGGCGGGTGGGTGCTCGCGCTGCCCGGGCGCGCCCGGGACGTGGCCCTGGCCAACCTCCCCGCGACCGCGGCGGCAGGGGTGGCGACCGCCGTCGTCGGAGGAAGCGTCGTCGTGGGCGTGGCGCGCTCGGCCGACCCTGCCCCTGACACCACGGCCGGCCCCGCAGCCTCTGCACCGGCCGTGCCGCCCTCCCCCGGGACCGGCAGCGGGACCGCCCCCGAGCCCACGGACACGGGCGCCGGGTCGGAACCCGAACCGGACGTGGAGCCCGTGGTCGACCTCGAGCCCACCTCCGCACCCGTGACCGAGGAGCTCACGCCTCCTGACATCACGCAGGAGCCGACTCAGCCTTCACCGGAACCCACGACGGAGCCGACACCCGACCCCGAGCCCGAGCCCACGTCCGAGCCCGAGCCCGAGCCCACCCCGGAACCCACCCCGGAACCCACCCCGACGACCGCGCCGCGGGTCACCGCCCAGGGCTCGGCGACGACGGTGCTCGGCGTCACCTGGCGGGTCGTGCTCGACGTGACCTCCCTGCCGGAGGGCGCGACCGGGCAGGTCCGCCTCACCAGCGACCGGCCGCTGGTGGCGCTCACCCTCGACCCACGGTGCGCCGGCCTCGCGCTCGGCCCCGCCACCTGCTCGCTGGGCACGGGCAGCTACACCTTCCGCGCCGTCCCGCTCCCCCTCGGCACCACGACCCTGACCTTCGAGATCACCACGACCTCGGGCGAGACCCTGGCGGTCCGGGTCCCCCTGTCCTGAGCGCTCACCCCAACAGGCGGGCATGGTCCTCGCCCACCTGGGCAGGCTCGGTCCATGTCGATCAGCCGCACCATCGCCCGCCCCCTGCTCGCCTCCACCTTCTTCATCGGCGCGACCAATGCGCTCAAGCACAGCGACGCCATGGCGCAGAAGGCCGAGACCGTGACCGACCGCCTCGTGCCCCTGATGCGCAAGGCCGTCCCCGGCCTGCCGCAGGACCCTCAGACCCTGGTCAAGGTCAACGCCGGTGTGCAGCTCGGCGCCGCCCTCGGGCTGGCCACCGGCCGCGCGCCGCGCACCTGCGCCACGGTACTGGCGGCCTCGCTGGTGCCGACCACGCTGGCCGGCCACCGGTTCTGGGAGGCCGACGACGACGCGTCGGCGCAGCAGCAGCGCCTGCACTTCGCCAAGAACCTCTCCCTGCTCGGTGGCCTGGTCATCGCCGCCGGCGACACCGACGGCAAGCCCGGCGTCGCCTGGCGCACCCGCCACCTCGCCCGGACCGCGAAGCGGGAGGCACGTCGCGAGGCGAAGCTGGTGTCGGCCCGCGTGCGATGAGCCGGCCCGCGAGCCACGACCCGGCCCGACTAGGCTGCGCGGGTGCCTGACGCCCCGCTGCCCGACCCCTGGCCGGCGCCGCGCGCCACCGGCCCCGTGGAGGCGACGGTCGGCCTGCCCGGCAGCAAGAGCCTCACCAACCGCGCGCTGGTGCTGGCGGCCCTGGCCGACGGGCCCAGCGTCGTACGCCGGGCGCTGCGGTCGCGCGACTCCCTGCTGATGGCCGCGGCCCTCACCGGCCTCGGCTCGCACGTCGACACCAGCGCCGACGACTGGACGGTCACTCCCGGCGCGTTCGCGGGCGACACCGACGTCGACTGCGGGCTGGCCGGCACGGTCATGCGGTTCGTGCCCCCGGTGGCGGCGCTGTCCCACGGCACGGTCTCCTTCGACGGCGACCCGCACATGCGCACCCGCCCCATCGGCGAGGTGCTCCTCGCGCTGCGCCACCTCGGCGTCGAGGTGGACGACGACGGTCGGGGCGCCCTGCCGTTCCGGCTGCACGGACGTGGCTCCGTGCGTGGCGGCCGCGTGGTGCTGGACGCCTCGCAGTCCTCGCAGTTCGTCTCCGCGCTGCTGCTGGCCGGTGTGCGCTACGACGAGGGCGTCGACGTGCGCCACGACGGCAAGCCCATCCCGTCCCTGCCGCACATCGACATGACGGTGGCGATGCTGCGCGAGCAGGGCGTCGAGGTCGACGACAGCGACGCCCACCGGTGGGCGGTGGCGCCCGGCCCGCTGCGGGCGCTGGATCGCACCATCGAGCCCGATCTCTCCAACGCCGGCCCGTTCCTCGCGCTCGCCGCGGTGAGTGGCGGCAGCGTCACCGTCCGCGACTGGCCGTCGGAGACGACCCAGGCCGGCGACGCCTGGGGCGAGCTGCTCACCGCCATGGGCTGCGCCGTCGAGCGCACCCCCGACGGGTTGCGGGTCACCGGCCCCGAGCCCGGGACCCTCCAGGGCCTCGACGTCGACCTCCATGACGTGGGCGAGCTGACGCCCGTGGTCGCCGCGCTGTGCGCCCTGGCCTCCACCCCCAGCCACCTGCGCGGGGTCGGGCACATCCGCCACCACGAGACCGACCGGCTGGCCGCCCTGGCCCGCGAGCTGGGGGGTCTCGGCGCCGACGTCACCGAGCACCCCGACGGGCTCTCCTTCCGCCCGGCGCCGCTGCACGGCGGGCTCTTCCACACCTACGCCGACCACCGCATGGCTCACGCCGGCGTCGTCGTCGGCGCCGCGGTCGACGACGTGCTCGTCGAGGACGTCGCCACGACCGCCAAGACCTTCACCGACTTCGCCGGGGCCTGGTCGGCCCTCTTCGGGCGCTGAGGCGGGCGGGTCGATGAGCGGGCGCTACTCCGAGCACGACCACGAGCACTACGAGCGTCCGCGGCGACGCACCCGCCCCCGCACCAAGGAGCGCCCGTCGTACGACGACGCGACCGACGCCCTGGTCGTGACCGTCGACCGGGGTCGGTTCACGCTGCACGTCGAGGACCGCGTCGTGATGGCGGTCAAGGCCCGCCCCCTGGGCCGCAAGGGCGTCGTGGTCGGCGACCGGGTCCGCGTGGTCGGCGACGTGACGGGCGACGAGGGCTCGCTGGCCCGCATCGTCGAGGTCGAGAAGCGCTCCACGGTGCTGCGACGCACCGCCGACGACGACGACCCCGTGGAGCGGGTGATCGTCTCCAACGCCGACCAGCTGGTGGTCGTGACGGCACTGGCCGACCCCGAGCCGCGGCCCGGCCTGCTGGACCGCGCCCTCGTCGCGGCCTACGACGCCGGCATGCGCCCGCTGCTGTGCCTGACCAAGGCCGACCTGGCCTCCCCCGACGCCCTGCTGTCGACCTACCGCTCGCTGGGGGTCCCGTGGGTCGTCACCCGACGCGGCGGCGACCTCACCGAGCTGCGCGAGGAGCTGGCCGGCCGCACGAGCGTGCTGATCGGGCACTCGGGCGTCGGGAAGTCCACGCTGGTCAACGCCCTGGTGCCCGACGCGGGCCGCGAGGTCGGCGTGGTGAACGCGGTGACCGGGCGCGGGCGGCACACCTCGACCTCTGCCTACCTGCTGGCACTGCCCGAGCACGACGGGCGCCCCGGGTGGATCGTCGACACCCCCGGCATCCGCTCCTTCGGCCTGGCCCACGTCCAGCCCGAGCACCTCATCGAGGCCTTCCCCGACCTCGACGAGATGACCGAGGACTGCCCGCGCGGCTGCACCCACGGCACGGAGGAGCCCGAGTGCGGCCTCGACGACGCACTCGCCGCCGGCACCGCCGACCCCGACCGGGTCACGTCGTTCCGCCGACTCCTCGCCGCGCGGTCCGAGCCCGCCTGGTGAGGCCGAGCCGGGCTCAGCCGCCCCAGACCGCCTGGGCGCCGGCGTCGCCGGTCAGCGCGACGGCCACCACCGTGGCCACCCCGCCGACCGCGGCCAGCAGCGGCAGCACGCGAGCGGCACGCCCCGTGCGCAGCGTCGTCGCGGCCACCGCCAGGGCGGAGAACGCCAGGGTCACCCACAGCGCGAAGGCAGCGCGGTCCTCGTGGGTGTCGACCGCCGGGATGTTCGACAGGGCGGGGTTGTCCTCGAGGTAGCTGTCACCGCTGAGGTAGGCCAGCACCACGAAGACCGCCGCGAGGACCGCGGTCACGAGCGTGACGCCGCGCAACCGCTCGCGCAGCGCCGGGACGGCGTACGCCACGGCGAGCAGACCGGCCACCGGACCGAAGACGACAGCACCATGGACGAGCAGGGCGTGGGCGGGCATCCCGTTGATCTCCATGGACCACCACGGTAGGGCCACCGGCGCCGATCGCACCTGAGGCTAGCCTGTGCGTTCGTGGCCACCCCCGACTTCACCGACGACCTCCGACTGGCCCACGTGCTGGCCGACGACGCGGACTCCCTGACGACCGCGCGCTTCAAGGCCCTGGACCTGCACGTGATGAGCAAGCCGGACCTCACCCCGGTCACCGACGCCGACCAGGCCGTCGAGGAGGCGATCCGCCGGACCCTGTCGCGGGTGCGCTCACGGGACGCGATCACCGGCGAGGAGCAGGGCACGACCGGCAACAGCCAGCGGCGCTGGATCATCGACCCCATCGACGGCACCAAGAACTTCGTCCGCGGGGTCCCCGTCTGGGCCACGCTCATCTCGCTGGTGGTCGACGACGAGGTGGTGGTGGGCGTCGTGTCGGCACCGCAGCTGCAGCGTCGCTGGTGGGCCTCCACCGGCGGCGGGGCCTGGACCGGCAAGTCGCTGCTCAAGGCCACCCGCATGCAGGTCTCCGACGTACGCCGCTTGGAGGACGCGTCGTTCTCCTACTCCTCCCTCTCCGGCTGGGAGGACCGCGACCGCCTCGAGGACGTGCTCTCGTTGATGCGGCGGTGCTGGCGCACCCGGGCCTACGGCGACTTCTGGTCCTACATGCTCGTGGCCGAGGGGGCCGTCGACATCGCCGCCGAGCCCGAGCTCGAGGTCTACGACATGGCCGCCCTCGACGTGATCGTCCGTGAGGCGGGCGGCTCCTTCACCTCCCTCGACGGCAGCGCCGGACCGTGGGGCGGCAACGCGGTGGCCAGCAACGGCCACCTGCACGACGCGGCGCTGGCCTTCCTCGGCGGCCTGCCCGACGACGCCGGCGACGACCCCGACCAGCCGCGCAGCGGCCCGGGCTCGGTCTCCGACCTGCGGTCCCGGCGTCCGAGGGACTGACGCGGACCACCCGGCGGTCCAGGGGCCTGTCCACGGGGGCCGTCGGCCTCTGTACGCGTGACCGAGGTCACTTGTACGGTCGACTCGTTGCTCCCGTCACCACTCAGGAGGTCCGCCGTGAACATCGCCGCTGTGCTGGATGCCAAGGACCGGGGGCGCGAGGTCGTCAGCATCTCCCCCGACGCCGGGGTGCGTGACCTGCTGGGGCTGCTCGCCGAGCACAACGTCGGCGCCGTGGTCGTCAGCCGCGACGGTCGCACGCTCGACGGCATCGTGAGCGAGCGTGACGTCGTGCGCCACCTGCACCACGACGGCACCGTGGTCAACAACACCGTCGGCGCGATCATGACCGAGGTGGTGGAGACCTGCCGGCCCGAGGCCGGCCTGGACGAGGTCATGGAGACGATGACCCGGCGCCGCTTCCGCCACCTGCCGGTCGTCGGCGACGACGGACTGGTCGGCGTCGTGAGCATCGGGGACGTGGTCAAGCACAAGATCGGGCAGCTGCAGTTCGAGCGCGACCAGCTCGACTCCTACGTGCACCAGGCCTGAGGTCGCAGCTCGCCGAGGCTGACGCGGTGGCCGCCGACGCGGATGTCGCTGTCGGCGTCCACGACCTGGCTGACCACCGGGGACCCGTCGACGGTGCAGCCGCCCGCCAGGGCCTTGAGCACCGAGCGGCCCTCGAGGTCGCGACCCAGGACGGCGTGCCGCGGCCGCAGGCCCGGGAGCACCACGTCGCAGGCGGGGTGGGAGCCGATGACCAAGGTGCTGGGCAGCGGGTCGCGGACGGCCGCGGGGAGGCTGCGCTCGCCACGGGCACCGCGCACGCCCCGGAGCAGACGGGCACCCGCCGTCTCGATGCTCGCCAGCGCCAGGTCCCGCGGGCTCCCGACCCGCAGGGGCGGCAGGCCGCGCAGGCGCCGGGACCCACCGCGGTCGGACCCGCCGAGGGTCAGCAGGCGGCGTCCGTGCCGCTCGACGTGCAGCGCGAGGCCGCGGGCGGCCAACAGGTCCGCGAGAGCGCGGACACCCGCCCAGTCGACGCCCACGCCGGCGCGCGGCGGCGCGGCCGCGCCGTCGGGGGCGAGGTCGACCACGACCTCCCGCCCGCGACCGTGCACCCGCACCACCGCGGTCGTGCCGTCGGCACGCTCGGTGGTGATCTCGAGGTCGATGTCGAGCACGAGACGCGTGGGGGCGTCGACCCCCGTCGTGGTGCTCACGCCCCGCTCCCGTCGGGGCCACCGCTGACGGCGACGTGCCCGCGCACGCGCCAGCGCGAGTGCCCGGCGGTGCCGGGCACCTCCACCTCGACGTCGGCGAGGTCGAGCCGCAGCGGCCGGCCCTCCGGCGCCCCGTCGAGCACGTCACCCACCGCGGCCGCGAGCTGGTCCCACGTGTCGATCCGACCGACCGGGCTGCTCCCCATCACCAGCCACCACCCTTCCACAGGTTCCTCAACAGGCTGTGTAGGTATAGCATCACAGATGTGAACACCACGTCTACCTCCGTCCCGGTCCGCCGCACCGATGCCCCCGGCAGCTCCGCTACCTCCGGCAGCGCCGGGGCCTCCCTGAGCATCGGCGACCTCGCCGAGCGCACCGGGGTCGCGCCCGCGACCCTGCGCATGTGGGAGCAGCGGCACGGCTTCCCGGTGCCCGACCGCCTCGAGAGCGGCCACCGCCGCTACTCCGAGGCCGACGTGGCCGGGGTGCAGGAGGTGCTCGGTCGTCGCGAGGCCGGCGTACGCCTCGACGCCGCCATCGCCGAGGTCCTCGCCGGCGCCCAGCGGGCCGCGGAGCCGCGCGCCGCCTCGGTGTGGGCAGAGCTGCGTCGCCACCACCGCGAGGTGCCCGTCCACCGACTCACCAAGCAGACGCTGCTCTCGCTGTCGTGGGCCATCGAGGACGAGTTCGCCGCGAAGGCCGAGCGGGCACACCTGTTCGGTCTCTTCCAGGCCGAGCAGTACTACCGGCCGGCCCGCCGCCGGTGGCGCGAGCTGTCCCGGGTGGCCGGCTCGGCGTACGCCTTCTACGCGCCCGCCGACCCCGACGCCCCGACCCCCGAAGGGGCCACGCCGGTCCTGCTCGACGACGACTCGCCGGTACGCCGGGAGTGGGCCGTGGTCTGCGACAGCCACGACCTCCCGGTGGCGCTGACCGCGTGGGAGCTGCCCGGGCAGGAGGGGGTGCCCGACCGCCAGCGGCTCTTCGAGTCGGCCTGGACGATCGACCCCACGGCGGTCCGCCGCGCTGCCCGCACGTGCGCGGCTCTGGCGGCACAGGCAGGGGCGGAGGGGACGGCGGCGGTGCAGTTCGCACTGGCCGACGAGCCGGCACCGGTAGCGGCGGACCTCGCCGCCGTCAGCGCCCTGTTCTCCCGGGTCGTCGCCTACGTCGACGACGGCCACCGCCCGCGCGCGGGTCGGTGAACCCGCCGATGGACGACGCCGACGTCGTGGTCGTGGGCGCCGGGCTGGCCGGGCTGCGCTGCGCCCGCCGGCTGGTCGCAGCCGGCCTGGAGGTCGTCGTGGTCGAGCGGTCGGACCGGGTCGGCGGCCGGGTGCGCACCGACGAGGTCGACGGCCACCTCGTCGACCACGGCTTCCAGCTGCTCAACCCCGCCTACCCCGCGGTACGCCGCTGGGTCGACGTCCCCGCGCTCGCGCTGTCCCCGCTGCCGGCCGGCGTGCGGGCCGCCACCGACCACGGCCCCGTGGACCTCGGCGACCCGCGGCGCGAGCCGTCGCTGCTGCTGGCCAGCGGGGTGGCCGCGCTCCGGCGGGCGCCCGAGCTGCCGGGACTGCTGCGCTGGCTGCGCCCGGTCCTGCGGCCCACGCACCGGGGACTGGCCGACCGGCTCGCGGCCCGGCCCGGGGACCCGCCCCCGGGGTCGCTGCAGGAGTCCCTCGACGCCGCGCGCGCCGGCGGTGACCTGCGGCGGGTCCTGGAGGCGTTCCTCACCGGTGTCCTGCTGGAGAGGACGGGTGCCAGCGACGCCCGCGTCGCGCGGCTCATCGTGCATTCCTTCCTCGACGGCACGCCCTCGCTGCCGGCCGACGGCATGCGGGCACTGCCCGCCCAGCTCGCCACGGGGCTCGACGTGCGGCTGGGCCGCACCGTGCGGGCGGTCGAGCCCGGGGTGGTCCGCGACGACGACGGCGACCTGCGGTCCCGCGCCGTCGTCGTCGCGACCGACGAGCCCTCCGCCGCCGGCCTGCTGGGGTCGGCCCCGGAGACCCAGCGCGGCGTGGTCACGCACTGGTGGTCGGCCGACCCCGACCGGCTGCCCGCCCGGGGCGGACGCCTGCACGTCGACGCACGCAGCCGGCCGACCGGCCCCGTGGCCAACACCGCGGTGGTGTCACAGGCGGCAGCGTCGTACGCGCCGGTGGGGAGGGCCCTGGTGCAGGCCTCCGTGGTGCTGACGCCCCACCACGCGCCGCCCGCCGAGGCCGGGGTCCGGCGGCACGCCGCCGCCCTGCTCGGCGCCGACGCCTCCTCGTGGGAGGAGCTGGCCCGCCACGAGGTGCGGCACGCGCTGCCCGCGGCCGTACCCCCCCACGACCTGCGCCGCCCGACCCGGGTGGAGCCCGGGCTGCACGTCTGCGGCGACCACCGCGACTCCCCCTCGATCCAGGGCGCGCTGGTCAGCGGCGACCGGGCGGCCATCGGGGTGCTCCGCGACCTCGGGGTGCCGGCGTGAGCACCGCCCTGGTCGCCCTCACCGCGACGGCCTGGGCCCACGCGGCCTTCCAGGTCACCGTCTCCGCGCTGGTCTACCCGGTGCTGGCAGCGACCCCGGACGGGTCCTGGCGCGCGGCGCACGACCGGCACAGCCGGGTGATCAGCCTGCTGGTCGTGCCGTTGTACGCCGCCGTGCTGGTCTCCACCGCCGCCGCCCTGGTCACCGTCGGCTCGGCCGGGGTGTGGGTGGCGGCGGCCGGCGCCGGCCTCGCGCTGGGCACGACGGCCGCCGTGGCCGCACCCCTGCACGGCCGGCTGGGTGCCGCGCGGCTGGGCGAGCGCCGGCGCCGGGTCCTGCTCGCGCGACTGCTGCGGGCGGACCGGTGGCGAACCGCCGGCGCGCTGATCAGCGCAGGCGCGGCGACCCTCACTGTCCTGAGCTGACCGCGCGGACCGGGTAATCGGGCAACCGGGCCGGCGCTCAGTCCTCGAGCGCCTCGAAGGCCTCGGGCCGCTGGAGGATGTCGAAGCGGCTGGCGGGCCAGACCCGCGCGAAGACCTTGCCGACGACGAGCTCGACCGGGACGAACGCATCGGAGTCGTCGCACGGCTCGCCCTTGCGGCCGCCGCAGCGCAGCCGGTAGGACGAGTCCGCGGAGTCGTCGCGGTGGTCGCCCATGACGAAGACCATGCCGTCGGGCACCGGGCCGGCGTTCCACTGGCAGGTGGAGAGCATCGGGCCGTCGCAGCGGTCGTCGTTGAGCGTGAAGCCGCTGGAGTCCAGCGGCTCGCCGTTGACCAGCAGCCGGCCCTCGTCGTCGCAGCACTCGATGGTGTCGCCCGCGACCCCGATGACCCGCTTCACGAGGTGACCGCCGGTGGGGTAGAGGCCGATGCGGCTCATCGCGTCGGTCAGCAGGTTGGTCGGCCCCGACGACTCAGCGTCGCTGAGCCAGGCGCCGGGGTCCTCGAAGACCACGATGTCGCCCCGCTCCGGACCGCCCGATCCCCAGTAGGACACCTTCTGCACCAGGATCCGGTCGTTGATCTCCAGCCCGGGCTCCATCGAGCCCGAGGGGATGTAGAAGGCCTGGACCAGGAAGGTCTTGACCACCAGGGCCAGCACGATGGCCAGCCCCAGCAGCAGGAGGGACTCCTGCCAGACCGGGATCCGACGACGCGGCGACGGGGCAGGTGCTGCCGCCTGGTCCTCTTCGGACACGTCCCCTCCTCGGTGCCGCCGGTCCGGCCGGGGGGAACCATACCCGCCGCCCCCTGCTCCGCCTCGCCGACGCGACACCCGGCCCGGCTAGGCTCGCCCGCATGCAGAAGCCCGAGATCGACTTCCCCGACTTCGACCCGCCCGCCGACCTCGTGATCACCGACCTGAGCGTCGGCGACGGCGAGGAGGCCACCGCCGGCCAGACCGTCTCCGTGCACTACGTGGGCGTGGCCCACTCCACCGGTGAGGAGTTCGACGCCTCCTACAACCGTGGCGAGCCGCTGCGCTTCCGCCTCGGCATCGGCCAGGTCATCCAGGGCTGGGACACCGGCGTGCAGGGCATGAAGGTCGGCGGCCGCCGTCAGCTCGTCATCCCGCCGCACCTGGGCTACGGCGACCGTGGCGCCGGCGGGGTCATCAAGCCCGGCGAGACGCTGATCTTCGTCGTCGACCTGCTCGGCGTCTCCTGAGCGACGGCGACGCATGACCCACTTCGGCGACCACCAGGTCTCCATCTACGCCGCCGGCATGCTCGCCGGGCAGATCCCCGCGTGGACCACCGACCTGGCCTCCCTGGAGCGCCACGCCGCCGAGGTGCTGCCCCCGGAGGCGCTGGGCTACATCGTGCCCAGCGCCGGGGGCGGCTTGACGGCCCGCGCCAACGTCGCGGCCTTCGAGCAGTGGCGGATCGTGCCGCGGATGCTGCGCGACCACGCCACCCGTGACCTGTCCACGGAGGTGCTCGGTACGCCGATGGCCGCACCGCTCCTGCTCGGACCGGTCGGTGTGCAGACCCTGGCCCACCCCGACGGCGAGCTCGCGACCGCCCGGGCGGCGGCGGCCCTGGGGTTGACCTACGTCCACTCCACGCAGGCCGGCCACTCGATCGAGCAGGCCGCGGCGGCCAACGGGGACGGCCAGCGCTGGTTCCAGCTCTACTGGCCCACGCACGACGAGCTGTGCGAGAGCTTCCTGGCCCGCGCACGGGCGGCCGGCTACACCACGCTCGTCCTCACCCTCGACACCACGCTGCTGGGCTGGCGCCCGCGCGACCTGGACCGCGGGTACCTCCCCTTCCTGGCCAACGAGGGCATCGCCAACTACACCTCCGACCCGGTCTTCAACGCGCTGCTGGACAAGCCCGCCGAGGAGGACCCCGCCGGCGCCGGCCTCGCCTTCGCCGGTGTCTTCCCCAACCCCGGCCTGTCCTGGGAGCAGCTCCCCTGGCTGCGCGAGCGCTGGGACGGCCCGATCGTCCTCAAGGGCCTCCAGCACGTCGACGACGCACGCCGCGCGGTCGACGCCGGGGTCCAGGGGGTGGTGGTCTCCAACCACGGGGGTCGCCAGGTCGACGGGGCGGTCGCCTCGCTCGACGTGCTGCCCGGCATCGCCGAGGCCGTCGGCGACGAGCTCACCGTCCTCTTCGACTCCGGCGTCCGCTCGGGGCCCGACGTGCTCAAGGCCCTGGCGCTGGGCGCCGACGCCGTGCTGCTCGGTCGCCCCTACCTCTACGGCCTGGCCCTGGGTGGGCAGGAGGGCGTCGAGCACGTGCTGCGCTGCCTGCTCGCCGAGCTGGACCTGACGATGGGCAACGCCGGCTGCTCCACCCCGGCCGACCTGGTCCCCGAGCTGCTCGTGAGGAGCCCCCGATGAACCCCGACCCCGTCGACCCCGTGGACCCCCTGGACCCCGTGGACCCCGTAGACGTCGCGATCCGCGACGAGTCCATCCGGCTGGGGCAGTTCCTCAAGCTGGCCAACCTGATCGAGTCCGGCTCGGAGGCCAAGGAGGTCGTCGCATCGGGTTGGGTGCTGGTCAACGGAGAGGTCGAGACGCGGCGGGGCCGCCAGCTGGTCAAGGGCGACGTCGTGGCGCTGGGCGGTCAGGCCTCCCGGGTCTCCGACGAGTCGGCGTACGACGACCTGCCCTGGTGACGACGGCGGAGCCGGCGTCACGCTGGTGGTCGAGCAAGCCGCACGGCTGAGCTTGCGAAGCCGTGACCGGCGTGTCGAGACCCGGTGAGGTGCACGACAACCGACTCGCCCAGCTCTACAGCAGCACCACCACGGTGTGGATGAGGACCCCGACGAGCCCGCCGACGATGGTGCCGTTGATCCGGATGAACTGCAGGTCGCGGCCGACGTGCAGCTCGATGCGCTCGGCGGCCTCCTTGCCGTCCCAGCGCTCGATGGTGTGGGTGATGACCTGCGTCAGCTCGCTGCCGTAGCGCTCGACGGCGAAGGCGACCGCGTCGGCGGCGAGCCCGTCGATCCGCTCGCGCAGCGCCGGCTCCCCCACGAGCCGGGCGGCGAAGCGCTCCAGCTCGGTGCGCATCCGCAGCCGCACGGCACCCTCGGGGTCGTCGAGGGACGCGGTGAGCGCCCGGCGCAGCGCCTCCCACAGCGAGACCGCGGTCGCGATCACCTGGGGGCGGTCGAGCAGCCGCTCCTTGAGCCCCTCGGTGCGGGCGCGGGTCGCCTCGTCGTGCTGGAGGTCCTCGGCCAGCTGGCGCAGCATGGAGTCCAGGGCGGCGCGCGCCCGGTGGCGCGGCTGGTCGCGGATGTCGGCGACCCAGCGCACGAGCTCGAGGTGGATGCGTGAGGTGACCCGGTCGTTGATGGACGGAGGGGCCCACCACGGAGCCCGCTCCCCGATCACGTCGGTCACCGTGTCGGGGTTGTCGACCAGCCAGCCGTGCAGCTCCTCGAGCGCGAGGTCGACCAGTCCGTGGTGCAGGTCGTCGCGCATGGCCTCGGCGAGCAGGTTGCCCAGCAGCGGGGAGATCGGCTCCTCGCGGAACCGCGGGACGAGCGCGTCCTCCACGAGGCTGCGCACGTGCTCGTCGCGCACCTTCGACAGTGCCACGCCGATGACCTCGGCGGCCTCCTCGGCGACGCGACGGGAGTTCTCGGGGTCCACCAGCCAGTCCCCGACGCGGGCCGAGACCCGGGCCGCCAGCACCCGCTCGCGGACGACGGGCTCGGAGAGGAAGTTCTCCCCCACGAACTCCTCCAGCCCCCGCCCCAACTCGTCCTTGCGCCGGGGGATCAGCGCGGTGTGCGGGATCGGGAGCCCCAACGGGTGCCGGAACAGCGCGGTCACCGCGAACCAGTCCGCGATCGCGCCGACCATCGACGCCTCCGCCCCGGCGTTCACGAAGCCCCAGAACCCGTCCCGGCCGTGGGTGAGGACGAAGACCAGGGCCGCCAGCAGCAGCAGGCCCAGGGCGACGGCGCGCATCCGGCGCAGGGCCTGGGCGCGGCGTACGTCGGCGGCGGGATCTCCCGCGGGCAGCGGTGCGGTGGTGGTCATCGCTGCAGAGTCTGGCGCACGCACCTGACAGACTGCCGCCCATGTCCGAGCCGACCTCCGCGCCCAGCCCGCGCACCGTCATCACCTTCGGCACCTTCGACGTCTTCCACGTCGGGCACCTCAAGGTCATCCAGCGCGCCTCGGAGCTCGGCGACCGGCTCGTCGTCGGCGTGTCGGCCGATGCGCTCAACCTGCGCAAGAAGGGCCGCGAGCCGGTCTTCAGCGAGGCCGAGCGGATGGCCATCGTGGGCGCGCTGAAGCCCGTGGACGCGGTCTTCCTCGAGGAGAGCCTGGAGCAGAAGCGCGACTACATCCTCGAGCACGGCGCCGACGTGCTGGTCATGGGCGATGACTGGGCGGGCCGCTTCGACGAGTTCCGCGACGTGTGCGAGGTCGTCTACCTGCCGCGCACGCCGGCGATCTCCACCACCGCCCTGATCGAGAAGATCTCCGGCGCGAGCTGACTCTGACGTACCGTCGGGGGTGTTCCCCCCCTCACCCCCTCGGCACGCCCGGAAGGTCCCCCCATGCGCCTGCTGGCCGCCCTCGCCTGCTCCACGGCACTGCTGGTCGCCACCTTGGCGCCCCCGGTGACGACCGGCGCGAGCGCGGAGGAGCAGCCCACGGCCGCCCAGCAGGTGCTGGCCGAGGCCCGCGCGCTGCTCACCGGCGCGACCGGTGAGGGCCCCGCCGCCCGCCGCTCCACCGACGGGCCCGGCGCCCATACCTCCCGCGAGGCCACGCTGGTGCTGCGTGACCTGCGCGCCGCGCTGCCGCGGCTGGGCGCCGAGGACCGGGCGTCCGCGCAGGCCCTGCTCGCCCGCCCCACCGACGGTCGCGCCGACCCCGAGGGCACCGGCTACTCGACCGGCTCGAAGAAGCGCTGCCGCGGTCACTTCTGCGTCCACTACGTCACCAGCACCGCCGACCGCGCCACCAGCGCGTGGGTCGACAAGACCCTGACGGTGATGAAGAAGGTCTGGGCCCGCGAGGTGGACGGGCTCGGCTACGACGCGCCCCTCAGCGACGGCTCGCTCCCGCGCTCGCGCAACGGCGGCAACGGCAAGTTCGACGTCTACCTCGCCGACGTGGGCGACGACCTGCTCTACGGCTACTGCTCGGCCGACTTCGTGCTGCGCAAGGACCGCCGCCGTGCGGGCGGCTACTGCGTGCTCGACAACGACTTCAGCAAGGACCAGTACGGCGGCAAGCCGGGCAAGACCCTGGCCGTCACCGCCGCCCACGAGTTCTTCCACGCGATCCAGTTCGGTTATGACTACTACGAGGACCGCTGGTTCATGGAGTCGACGGCCACCTGGGTCGAGGAGCGCTTCGCCGACGGGGTCAACGACAACCGGCAGTACCTCGCCTTCGGCCAGGTCGGTGAGCCCGACACCTCCCTGGACCTCTTCGAGCGCGGGGGCTTCGCCCACTACGGCAACTGGCCCTTCTGGGAGCACCTGGCCGACCGCTACGGGGACGGCATCGTCCGCAGGACCTGGAACACCGCCCGGGGCGCGACCTACTCCACCAAGGCGGTCGAGAAGGTGCTGTCCCGCCGGGGTGGCTTCGCCAAGCGGTTCGCGGCCTTCGCCGCCGGCAACCTCACCCCCTCGCAGAGCTACCCCGAGGGTCAGCACTGGCCCGCCGCCGCCCCCGAGGCCAGGTGGACCTTCGGGCGCCGCTCGGCAGCCCGCAGCGACGAGGTCGGCATCGACCACATGGCCTCGGCGTCGTACGTCTTCGTCCCCGACGCCACGCTGACCTCCGAGGGGTTCGCCGGTGCCCCCTACCGCCTGCGGGTGAGCGTGGACGGCCCCCGCGCCAAGACCACCCCGACCGCCTGGCTGGTCGTCCGCACCGTCGACGGGGACTGGCGCTCGGAGCAGGTGGAGCTCGACGCCGACGGCTCGGCCACGGTGACGGTGCCGTTCACCGTCGAGAAGGTCGAGGCGGTCTCGCTCACCCTGGCCAACGCCTCCACCCGGTTCCGCTGCGACAAGGACACCCCGGACTGGTCCTGCTTCGGCATCCCGCGCGACCAGGACGAGCAGTTCGCCCTGACCGCCGAGGTCTACGAGCGCTGACCGCTCAGGTCGCCTCGCCCTCACCCGATCGGATGGACTGAGACCGCGGTCTCTCGGGAACCGTGCTGCCATCCCCCCACCACACGTCTGAGGAGAGCCCGATGACCCCCACCGGTCAGCCCGTCCCGACCGCTCTGTCCCGCCGTCGCACCCCGGCGCTGGTCGACGGCGCCTCCGTCGCCGCCGCGGGTCTCGTGCAGGCCGCGCTCATCCTCGCCGCGCCCGCCGTGGGTCACGGCCTGGTGGCGGTGCGCTCGCTGCGGGGCACCCCCCTGGACTGAGGCCCGCCAGCACGTCGCCGAGGGGGGCCAGGACGGCGCGGGGCCGTGCGGCCACCCGGACCCACTCCGGCCCGAGACCGGGGAAGGTGTCGCACCGGCGCACCGCGATCCCCTGCTCGCGCAGGTGCTCGTGGGCACCGACGCCGGGTCGTGCCAGCACGAACGGCGCCACCGACGGCACGAACGGCACACCGCACGAGAGCAACAGGTCCTGCAGGTCGACCCGCCACTGCTGCAGCTCCCGCGCACGCCGCCGCTGCTCGCGCAGCCCCCGTGCGGAGGTGACCGCGTGCACGGTCGCCGACGCCGCCGCGGAGAACGTCCACGGCGGGCGGACCGCCCGTAGGGCCGAGACCGTGACCGGGTCGCCCACGAGGTAGCCCGCACGCACTCCTGGCACCGCCCAGCTCTTGGTCAGGCTCCGGACCACCACGAGGCCGTCGTGGCGCCTACCCACCCACGACTCGGGCTCCCCGGGCAGTGCGTCCATGAACGCCTCGTCGACCACCACGAGACGGCCCGGGCGCACCAGGGCGGCCACCTCCGCCCGGGGGTGCAGGGTGCCGGTGGGGTTGGTCGGGTTGCCCAGCACCACCAGGTCGGCCTCCTCCGGGACCGACGCCGAGCCGAGCGTGTCCCCCGGGCTCAGCAGCACGGTCCTCACCTCGTGCCCGGCCTGCACCAGGGCGGCGTGGGGCTCGGTGAACTGCGGGTGGACCACGACGGGGCACCGCCAGGGGCGCAGGCGCGCCAGGAGGGTGAACGCCTCGGTCGCCCCGGCCGTTGCCAGCACCTCCTCGGGAAACCGGCCGTGGTGGGTCGCCAGGGCACGCTCGGCCGGGCCGGCATCGGGGTAGGCCGCGACGTCGGCGACCGAGGCCTCGAGCGCCTCCCGGAGGAACGCCGGCGGACCGTGGGGGTGGACGTTGACCGCCAGGTCGAGGAGTCCGGAGCCGCGCACCTCGGCGTCACCGTGGTGGAGGAGCTGCGCCGAGGTGGGCCCGGCCGCCCGGTGCTCAGCCACGGTGCACCGCGGCGGCGAAGCGCGCGGCCAGCTGAGGGTGGCCGGCCCAGTGGGTGTGCAGGTACGACGCGTGCAGCGTCGGCCCGGCGAACCCGGTCGGCGCGCCGTCGACCAGCCAGGCGGGTCCCAGACCCGCACGCGGCCGGCTGCCGTCCCCGGCAACGGGCGTGACGTGGGTGCGGTGGAACTCGTGACCGGTGACCCGCTCCCCGGCGCGGGTCAGCAGGGAGTCCGAGGCGGCGACGGCCTCGGGGTAGCGCAGCGTGAGCCGCTCGGTCATCGCCGCGTCGGCGGGGACCGCCCCGACCATCGGCACCCGGTCCAGGCTGCGGCACAGGTAGAGCAGACCCGCGCACTCCGCCACCGTGGGGAGCCCGTCGGCGACGGCCCCGCGGACCTCCGCGACGAGGCTGCGGTTGAGCGAGAGGTCGGCGGCGTGCACCTCGGGGAACCCGCCGCCGAGGTAGAGGCCGGCCGTGCCCGCGGGCAGCGACCGGTCCTGGAGCGGGTCCAGGACCACCGTGTCGCAACCGGCCGCATCCAGCAGCTCCTCGGTCTCGGCGTAGCGGAAGGTGAAGGCGCGCCCGCCCGCGACGGCGACGAGCGGTCGCGCCCCGTCCCCCGGCGGGCTGGTCGGGGGACTCCACGGCTCGGCGTCGAGGTCGGGGGCGGTGGCGGCCAGGTCGAGCACGGCCTCGAGGTCGACGTGCCTCTCGACGAGGTCGACCAGCGGGTCCAAGGCCTCGGCCGACATGCCGCGTTCGACGGCGGGCACCAGGCCGAGGTGTCGTGACGGGGTGGCCACCGAGGCCTCCCGCGGCAAACGCCCCACCACCGGCAGCCGCACCGAGGACTCCACCTCCGCGGCGTGGCGCGGGGAGCCGACCTGGTTGAGGACGACGCCGACCACGTGCACCGAGGGGTCGTAGGTCGCCATCCCGTGCACCACCGCACCCACCGATCTGGAGGCGCGGGCGCAGTCGACGACCAGCAGCACCGGCGTCCTGGTGAGCGCGGCGACGTGGGCGGTGGACGCGAAGCCGGCCCCTCCGACGCGGCCGTCGAACAGACCCATGACGCCCTCCGCCAGGGCGACGTCGGCGCCGCGGGCACCGTGCAGGAGCAGGGGGACGACGCGCTCCTCCCCGACCAGGTGCGGGTCGAGGTTGCGGCCGGGGCGCCCGGTGGCCAGGGCGTGGTAGCCGGGGTCGATGTAGTCCGGGCCCACCTTGTGGGCCGAGACCGTGTGCCCGCGCCGGCGCAGCGCAGCCATCAGTCCCGTGGCGATCGTCGTCTTGCCCTGGCCGGTGGAGGGTGCCGCGACCACCAGACGCGGCAGCCGTCGCCCGCCGGCGCTCACCACTCGATCCCCCGCTGCCCCTTCTGCCCGCGGTCCATCTGGTGCTTGACCTTGGTCATCTCCGTGACCAGGTCGGCCGCCGCGACCAGGTCGGGGTGGGCCCGGCGACCGGTGACCACGACGTACTGCCGTCCGGGTCGCTCCTGCAGGGTCCGCACCACGTCGTCCACGTCGACCCAGCCCCACTCCATGGGGTAGGTGAACTCGTCGAGGACGTACAGGTCGTGCCGCTCCTCGGCGATCGCCCGCTTGACCTCGGCCCAGCCCTCGGCCGCGTCGGCCGCGTGGTCGGTCTCGGCGCCGGCCTTGCGGCGCCACGACCAGCCGGCGCCCATCTTGTGCCAGCTGACCGGTCCGCCCTCGCCCGTCTGCTCGTGCAGCTCGCCGAGCCTCTCCAGCACCGTCTGCTCCCCGATGCGCCAGGTCGCGGACTTCACGAACTGGAAGACCCCCACGTCCCACCCCTGGTTCCACGCCCGCAGCGCCAGCCCGAACGCGGCGGTCGACTTCCCCTTCCCGTCGCCGGTGTGCACCATCAGCAGCGGCAGGTGCCGTCGCTGGGCGGTGGTGAGCCCGTCGTCCGGGACGGTCAGCGGCCTGCCCTGGGGCATCAGTGGTCCTCCTGTCGCTCGCGCGGGGCGCGGTGGTGGTCGTAGGTCTCGTGGTGGACGGCCGCGGCCAGTGGTCGCCGGCGGCGCCACCCGTGCCGCTCGAGGTCCGGCACGGTCCGCAGGGTGCTGACCCGGCCCAGGCACAACCAGGCGATGGGACGCACGTGCGCCGGCAGGTCCACGAGCCCGGCCAGCACCTTCTCCCGGTAGAACGACACCCACCCCACGCCCAGGCCCTCGGCGGTCGCGGCCAGCCAGAGGTTCTGGACCGCGAGGACCGCCGAGAACAGCCCGGTGTCGTCGACCGTGCGCCGACCGAGCACCTGCGCGCCGCCCCGCGTGGGGTCGTAGGTCACCACCACCCCCAGCCCGCTCTCCCGGACCCCCTCGACCTTGATCGCCGCGAACCGCTCGCGCTCCTCGCGCCGCAGGCCAGCGGCGTACGCCGCCCGCTCGGCGGCGACGTGCTGGGCGAACCCCTCCAGGACGCACCGGTCGCGGACGACGACGAAGTCCCAGGGCTGGCTCATCCCCACGCTCGGCGCCCGATGGGCTGCGTCGAGCACCCGCAGCAGGGTCCCCTCGTCCAGGGGCTCGCCGGTGAACTCCGCGCGGACGTCGCGCCGGCGGGCGACCAGGTCGTAGAACCTGCGGGCGTCCTCTGCGACCCCGGGGGCCGGGTCGGCCCTCACGCGGCGCGCCCGCGGACCACGCCGTGCAGCGCCGCCGCGTCGACAGCGGCCACGGGGACGTGCTCGGCACCGAGCCGTTGCGCCAGCGTCCGGGCCAGCCCGAGCCGGATCGGGCCGGCCTCGCAGTCGACCACGACGCAGTCCACCCCGGTGGCCGCCAGCCGGTCCGCCGCCCGGTGGGAGCGGCCGACGGCGTCGGCGCCGGACGTGGCACGGCCGTCGGTCACCACGACCAGCAGCGGGCGGCGCGCCCCTGCGCGGCGTCCCTCGCGGTCCAGGACCCGGGCGGCCTCCGACAGGCCCTCGGCCAGGGGCGTGCGACCGCCCGCGGGCAGCGCCTCGAGCCGGGACGCGGCCACGTCCACGGACCCGGTCGGCGGCAGCACCAGCGTGGCGGAGTCGCCGCCGAAGGTGACCAGCCCGACGGTGTCGCGCCGCTGGTAGGCGTCCAGCAGCAGGCTCAGGATCGCCGACTTCACCTCGCGCATGCGGCGTCGCGCGGCCATGGAGCCGGAGGCGTCGACGCAGAAGAGGACGAGGTTGGACTCCCGCCCCTCGCGTACCGCCGCACGCAGGTCCGCGGGCCGCAGCCGCAACGGCCCGTCCGCGCGGCCGCGGGCGTGCTGATGCGGCACCGATGCCAGCACCGTCCCCAGCAGGTGCGGTCCTGCGCCGGCGGGAGCGTCCGCGGTCGGGACGGAGCGGACCACGCGTCCGGTGCTGGACTCCGCGCGGCTGCGCCGCCCCGGCGCGGGGCGCGTGGCGCCGCGGTCGCGGCGGTGCGTCCCGTGCGCCTGCAGCAGCCGGGCCCGGAAGGTCTCGCCGGCGCCCACGGTCGAGCTCCGGGGTGGGGATGCGCCGGCCGGTTCCGAGCCGGCCGGGAGATCGCGCCCCTCGCCCTCCGCGCCGTCGCCGCTCCCGCCGTCGCCGCCCTCGCCGTCGCTCGTGACGCCGCCCCCCGGTCGGGGATCGGGCTCCGGGTCCGGCTGGGGATCGGGGTCGGGGTCGGGATCGGGGTCGGGGTCGTCCGGGCCGAGGGCGTCGTCCAGCGCCCGGTCCAGCAGGTCGTCCTCGAGGTCGGGGTCGTCGAAGGGCGCGCGGCGCCGTCGGTGCGGCAGCGCCAGGCGTGCGGCCACCCGGACGTCCTCGCCGGTGACCTCGGTGCGGCCGCACCAGGCGGCGTGGGCGACTGCGGTGCGGGCGGTGACGATGTCGGCCCGCAACCCGTCGACCTCGAGGGCGGCGCAGACCTCGGCGACCGCGAGCAGCACCTCCTCGCCCAGGTGCACGTCGGTGCATGCCGACCGCGCGGCGGCGACCCGTGCGGCGAGCCGCTGCTCGGCGGCGGCGAACCGCGCGACGAACCCGGCAGGGTCGGCCTCGAAGGCCAGCCGGCGGCGCACCACCTCGACCCGTCGAGCGGGGTCCCGGGGGGCGGCCACGTCCACGGACAGGCCGAACCGGTCGAGCAGCTGCGGGCGCAGCTCGCCCTCCTCGGGGTTCATGGTGCCCACCAGGACGAAGCGCGCCGGGTGGGTGACCGAGAACCCGTCGCGCTCGACGGTGGCCCGCCCGGTCGCGGCCGCGTCGAGCAGCAGGTCCACGAGGTGGTCGTGCAGGAGGTTGACCTCGTCGACGTACAGCAGGCCGCGGTGCGCCCTCGCGAGCAGCCCGGGCTCGTACTCCGCGCGCCCGGCGGACAGGGCGCGCTCGAGGTGGATCGAGCCGGTGACCCGGTCCTCCCCCGCACCCACCGGCAGCTCCACCAGCCGGACGGGTCGGCTCACGACCGGGGTCCCGTCGGCGAAGGGGCCGTCGGGGGAGACGTCCCCGGGGTCACGCGGGTCCGTGGAGAAGCGGTCGCCCTCGATGACCTCCACGGGCGGGAGGACGGCGGCCAGGCCGCGCACCGCCGTCGTCTTGGCGGTCCCCTTCTCCCCGCGCACCAGGACGCCGCCCACCTCGGGGGCGACCGCCGCGAGCAGCAGGGCGAGGACCAGGTCGTCGGACCCGACCACGGCCGAGAGTGGGTAGGACAGGGTGGGGTGCTGTGGCACGTGAGGCTCCCGCTCGTACGCCAACGGACAGAACGCCCCGAGGCCGGTCTTCGGACTTCCGGTGCCGCACCTGGTGGGTGCGACCGGTCACCGCAGCGGGCCTGTGCCGGACTTCCACCGGCTTCCCAGATTCTCCCCTCACGGGGCACCTCGAGGCTGCGGGCACACGATAGCCTCGCCGCCCGTGACCTCCCCCGCGGCCCACCATCCGGTCCCTCCGACGGAGCCGATCGTGGTGGCCGCGCTGTGCCTGCGCGACGCGGAGGGTCGGGTGCTGTCGGTGCGCAAGCGCGGCACGACGTCGTTCATGCTGCCCGGGGGCAAGCTCGAGCCGGGTGAGGGCGCCGTGGCCGCGGCCGTGCGAGAGGTCCGCGAGGAGGTGGGGCTGGTCGTCCGGGACCCCGCTCCCCTGGGCCGCTTCACCGCGCCGGCCGCCAACGAGCCCGGGCACTGCGTGGTCTCGACGGTGCTCACCGCGCAGCTGCCCGGCGAGCCCGTCCCCGCCGGGGAGATCGAGGAGCTGTGCTGGGTGGACCCGCACGACCCGGTCGTGCCCCCCGGCACCACCCTGGCCCCGCTGACCCGGGACCACGTGCTGCCGGCGCTGCTCGCGGGAGGGCCGCGGGTGGTCGTGGTGGGGGTGGGGGCCGACGGCTGGGGCGGCCTGCCCGAGCCGGTGCGGCAGCGACTCACCGCCGCACCGGTGGTGCTCGGCTCGCCGCGCCAGCTCGACCTGCTGCCGCCGGTCGAGGGGCAGCGCCGCGAGCCGTGGGGGCGGCCGTTCGGGGAGAGCCTGGTCGGGCTGCTGGCGGAGCACGCCGCCGCCGAGCCCGTGGTGCTGGCCTCGGGCGACCCACTGGTCTCCGGCGTGGCCGGCACCCTGGTGCGCCTCCTCGGACCCGAGCGCGTCGACGTGGTGCCGGCGGTCTCGTCGGTGGCGCTGGCGCGGGCCCGGATGGGCTGGGCCCACGACGCCTGCGCGGTCGTGACGGTGGTCGGCCGCAGGGTGGAGCGGGTGCTGCGCGAGCTGGCGCCGGGTCGGCGCGTGGTCGTGCTGTCCTCGGACGCCTCGACCCCCGCCGCCGTCGCCGGGCTGCTGGTCGGCAGCGGCCACGCGGCGACCCGGTTGACCGCGCTGGCCGACCTCGGCGCTCCCCACGAGAGCAGGTACGCCGGCACCGCCGCCGCGTGGGACCACGACGTGCCGGCGCTGCACGTGCTGTGCCTCGAGGTCGCCGGCGACTCCCCCACGGCCTGGGCCCCGGCGTCGTGGGCGCCCGGACTGCCCGACGACGTCTTCGAGCACGACGGGCAGCTGACCAAGCGCGACCTGCGGGCCAGCGCCCTGTCCCGGCTCGCGCCGCGCCCCGGGGAGCTGCTGTGGGACCTCGGCGCCGGGGCCGGGTCGGTGGGCATCGAGTGGATGCGCGCGCACCCGACCTGCCGCACGGTCGCCGTCGAGCGGGACCCGGCCCGCGCCGGGCGGGTGCGCGCCAACGCCGCACGCCTCGGCGTACCGGACCTCGAGGTGGTCGAGGGCAGTGCGCCCGACGCGCTGGCCGGGCTCCCCGCGCCGGACGCGGTCTTCGTCGGCGGCGGCGCCACGGCTCCGGGACTCCTCGATCGCTGCCTGGCGGCGCTGCGTCCCGGAGGGCGGCTCGTGGTCCACGGGGTGACCGTGGAGACCGAGTCGCTGCTGGCCGCCGCCCACGCCCGCCACGGGGGCGAGCTGACCAGGATCGCCGTCGAGCACGCCGCGCCCCTGGCCTCGTTCACCGGCTGGGAGCCCTCGCGCACCGTGGTCCAGTGGAGCCTTCAGGTGCGCGGTCGGTCGGCGGAGTAGAGCCAGGACTCACCGGCCCCCGGCACCGGGTCACCGCTGCCACCGGCCCCGGCCAGCGCCCGGCCGACCAGCACGACGGCCGCCTGTCTCAGCCCCGCCTGCTCCACGGGGGCGGCGATCGTCGCGACCGTCCCACGCAGCACCAGCTCCTCGGGCTGGGAGGCCCGGTGCACGACCACGACCGGGCAGTCCGGGCCGTGGGTGGGCAGCAGCCGCTCCATCAGGTCGCGCACCCGGGTGATGGCCAGGTGCAGCACCAGGGTGGCCCCGGTGGCGGCGAAGGACTCCAACCGCTCGGTGTCCGGCATCGCGGTCGAGCGTGCCTGGGTGCGGGTCAGCACGACCGACTGGGCCACCAGCGGGACGGTGAGCTCGCGGCCGACCCGCGCCGCGGCAGCGGCGTACGCCGGCACCCCCGGCACCACCTCCCAGGGCACGCCCGCGGCATCGAGACGGCGGGACTGCTCGTGCAGCGCGGAGTAGAGCGAGGGGTCCCCGGAGACGAGCCGCACCACCCGCTCGCCGCGGAGGTGACCGGCGACCAGCTCGTCCACGATCGCGTCGAGGTCCAGCCCCGCGGTGTCGACCAGGCGGGCACCGTCGCGGCAGTGGCCCAGCACCTCGGCGTCGAGGTAGGTGCCGGGGTAGAGCACCACGTCAGCGCGGCGCAGCAGCTCGACCGCCCGCAGGGTCAGCAGGTCCGCGGCGCCCGGGCCGGCGCCCACCACGTGGACAGGGTTCACGGCTGGACCCACCGCGGCGTCCAGACCCGGCCGGCGCGGTCGACGCGGGTGCTCGAGGCGCCGACGAGCACCAGGCACTTCATGTCGATCGACCCGGCGTCGAGCCCGGCGAGCGTGGTCACCACCAGCGACTCCTCGGCCCGGCCCACGTCGCGCCCGACCACGACCACGGTGTCGGGGGTCTTGTGCTCCAGCAGCAGCTTCTGGGCGGCCACGACCTGCTCGGTGCGGCTGCGACTGGCGGGGTTGTAGACCGCCACCACCAGGTCGGCCTCGGCCAGCGCCCGCAGCCGCCGCTCGACCACCGACCACGGCTTGAGCCGGTCGCTGAGACTCACCACCGCGAAGTCCCCGCCGATCGGCGCCCCCGCCCTCGCGGCGACAGCCTGCACGGCCGAGAGTCCCGGCACGACGCGCACGTCGACGCCGTCGTACGCCGGGTCGTCGGCCGCCTCCAGGACCGCGGTGGCCATCCCGAAGACCCCGGCGTCGCCACCGCTGACGACCGCGACCCGCTCGCCGGACCGGGCCAGGTCCAGCGCGGCGCGGGCCCGGTCGATCTCCACCCCGTTGCCCGAGGCGTGCCGGGTCAGGCCGGCGCGTTGCGGCACCCGGTGGACGTACGGCGCGTAGCCGACGACGTGGTCGACCCCCGCCAGCGCCTGGCTCGCCTCGGGGGTGAGCCAGCCGTCGGGCCCAGGGCCCAGCCCGACCACGACCAGCTCGTGCGCCGGGCGCACCTGCGGGTCCGCGACCGTCCGGACCGGTGCGGCGTCGCGACGGCCGGTGCCGTGCACGGAGTCGCCGTTGACCACGACGAGCGAGAAGTACGGCACGGTGCCGGGGTCGACGTCGGCCACGGGCATCGCCCGTTCGGCGCCGGTGGAGGCCCGCTCGACGTACATCGCGTGCTCGAGCCGGCCGGCGGCCGCCAGGGCGCGGCGGACGGCCGGGAAGGTCCGGCCGAGCTTCATGATCACCGCACCGTCGGTGTCGGCCAGTCGACGTGCGAGCTCGGGCTCGGGGAGGGTGCCGGGGAGCACGGTGAGCACGTCGGTCTGACGCACCAGCGGCCAGGCGACCGCCGCGGTGGCGGCCGCGAAGGCGGGGACCCCGGGCACCACGACGGTCTCGAACCGCTCGGCGAGCGCGTCGTGCATGTACATGAACGACCCGTAGAACAGCGGGTCCCCCTCCGCCAGGAGGACCACGTCGCGCCCGGCGTCGAGGTGGGCCGCCAACCGGGCCGCCGCCTCGGCGTAGAAGTCGGCCAGTGCTCCGGCGTACCCGCCCGGGTGGGCGGTGGAGCCGGTGGTGACCGGGTAGGTCAGGCACTCCTCGACGCACCCGTCGGGGATGAGGTCGGCGGCGATCCGCCGCGCGTTCGACTGCTTCCCGACGCCCGCGTGGTAGGCCACGACGTCGGCGGCGCCGATCAGCCGCGCGGCCTTGAGCGTGACCAGCTCGGGGTCGCCCGGGCCGACGCCCACGCCCCAGAAGCGGCCCCGCCCCTCCCCCGCGCTCACTCCGCCTCCTGGGCCAGGGCGTTGACCGCCGAGGAGCACATCGCCGAGCCACCGCGGCGCCCGCGGACGGTGACGAACGGCAGGTCGATGCCGTGGTCGCGGCGCAGGTCGACCAGCGCCTGCTTGGACTCCGCGGCACCGATGAAGCCCACCGGGCAGCCGACGACCGCGGCCGGCCGGGGGCCGCCGGCCAGGATCATCTCCAGCAGGTGGAACAGCGCGGTGGGCGCGTTGCCGATCGCGACGACCGCACCCTCCAGGACCGGCTCCCACAGGGACACCGCCGCTGCGGTGCGGGTGGTCCCCCACCGGGCCGCCAGCGCCGGGACCCTCGGGTCGTGCAGGTCGCAGCGCACCTCGTTGCCCCGGGGAAGCCGGGAGGCGGTGACGCCGACGGCGACCATGCGCGCGTCGCAGAGGACCGGTGCCCCGGCCTCCAGCGCCTCTCGCGCTGCCGGCACCACGTCGGGGTGGACGACGAGGTCGCTGACCAGGTCCACCTGGCCCGACCCGTGCACCATCCGCACCGCCAGCCGCTCGGCGGAGGGCGGCACCAGCGACAGGTCCGCCTCGCGCCGGATCGTGGCGAAGGAGTCGACGTAGATCGCCGGCCCGTCGGTGACGTAGTCGTAGCGCCGCTCGGGCGCGACGGGCTCCCAGGAGCCGAGGGGGTCGAGGGTGTCGCTCATGCCGCCGCCCCCGCTCCCGGCACCAGCACGCCGTGCCACGGGGTCACGACGACATCGGTCCCCAACCCGGCGGCGGCCTCCACGTCGCCCATCAGCCGATCGTCGAGGGCCCCGCCCGGGATGTGGACGTGGACGCCGCCGGCCACGGCACCGTGGACCAGCGGCGGGGAGGACACCACGGCCCGTGGGTCGGCCGTCGCGACGGGCAGGAGCGGCGCGCCGAGCTCGGCGACGTGCCAGGCCGCGCGTGGGCCGCTCCCCCGCCGCCGCAGGAACTCCTCGGCGAGCGCCACCAGCGCGCGGGGCGCCCCGGCCAGCGGCACGACCGGGCCCCACCGGGACGGGTCGGGCCCACCGCAGCGCAGCTGGGCGGTGCGGTCGTCCAACGCCGTCAGACCGAGGTCGCACTCGCGGTCGGCGAGGTCGCCCCGGCCGTCGTCGAGCACGAAGAGGAACCGGCCGGGCAGCGCGGCCAGCGCGGGCGAGCCGCACAGGAGCCGGTCGAGGTCCCGGGCCACCGGGCGCAGGTCCGCGCGACCGCCGGCCAGCCCGGTCTGGGGTGAGACCAGGACGTTGCGCACGAGCTCGTGGGTGCGGCTGGGGACCAGGCCGGTCGCGAGCACGGCACCGACCACCTCGGCGGCCACCTGCTCCCCACCACCGGCACCGGCACCGGTGGCCGCGGCAGGGAGACCACGCAGCTGCAGGTTGGCCCGCGTCGTCAGGTGCACCCGGGCATCGCCCCACCGCTCGGCGATGTCGAGCAGCGCGCGCAGCCGCGACACCGGGATGCGCCCGCCGACCAGGCGCAGGCGCACGAGCAGGCCGTCGTCGGCCGGCCAGGGGCGGAAGAGTGCGGGGCACCGATCGGCTCGGTGACGGGGGGACACGACGGGCACGAGGCCAGCTCCTTCGAGGTCCGGGCTCGTCCGCGAAGCCCGTCTGCGACCTCACGGCGGCTGCCGCAAGGGCCAGCAGGTCTTCGGACTCGGGATCACTCGGCACCGGGCGCCTTCCCAGCGGCTCCCCTCGCCCGAGGGGACCCACCAGTGGCGTGCTGCCCGGCCCGTCACCCACACCGCTGCGCGTCAGTCCCGGATTCTCACCGGGTTCCCAGTGACTGGCCCGAGGACCGTACCAACACCGTGCCGGACGCCTCGTTCCCGTCCGGCCACCGATGCCCTAGTCTTCGGCGAGCAGGTGTGAGGAAGCCGGTGGGAATCCGGCACAGTCGCGCTACTGTGACCGCCCTCCGCGAGCCGTCGTACGACGGTTGGTCGGTGGGTGGGAGTCAGACCCGATCGCCTGCTTCCATCCCCATCGACCAGGGACGCAGTCATCCCTGAGGAGGACCCATGTCGCAGTCTGCCCTGCCCATCTCGGCCGCCCCGCTCTCCGAGCAGCTCGCTCCCGTCCCGCTGCGCGAGCTCGCCCCCTGGACCGTGCTCCTGGCCACCCTCGGGCTGCTGGTGCTCTTCTTCGTCGGCGTCGACCAGGGCGCCGTCTCGGTGCCGTCGGGCTCCTTCGTGCACGAGCTCACGCACGACGGTCGCCACCTCCTCGGCTACCCCTGCCACTGAGCGCACCCGTGAGCACCCCCGTGCCCGCGCGCGCCCTCCTCGTCCGAGGACTGCTCGCCGGCCTGCTGGCCGGCCTCGTCACGTTCGCCGTCGCCCACCAGGTGGGCGAACCCTCCGTGGAGCAGGCGATCGCCCTGGAGTCCACCGCGCCGCCCGGCCACGACCACGCCGAGAGCACCCCTGCCCACTCCCACGCCGAGGAGGACGCGGTCGTGAGCCGCACCGTCCAGCGCACCGTGGGCCTGTGGCTGTCCACGGTGCTGGTCGGGCTCGCCCTCGGCGGCCTGGTGGCCCTGGGTGCGGCCTACGCCGTGGGCCGGCTGGGGTCCCTGAGCGCCGCCCAGTCCACTGCGGTCGTCGCCCTGGTCGGCTTCGTCTCCTTCACCCTCGTGCCGTTCTCGAAGTACCCCGCCAACCCGCCGGCTGTCGGCTCGGGCGAGACCATCGGTGAGCGGACCGCGGCCTACTTCGGGTTCGCCGCGCTCTCGCTCGTGCTGGCCGTGCTGGCGGTCGTCGCCGCCGTCCGCCTGGCCCGGCACCTGGACGGGTACGCCGCCTCGGTCGCCGCCGGGACCGGGTACCTCGCGTTGGTCGTCTCCGTCGGCGTGCTGCTGCCGGCCGGGGAGGACGTCGGCGCCTACCCCGCAGGGGTCCTGTGGGCGTTCCGCACCGCGTCGCTGGTCGTGCAGACGACACTGTGGGCGGTGCTGGGGCTCGTGCTGACCGGCCTCGTGGGCCGTCTCTCGGCCAGGGCCCGGCACGAGGTGGCACGCCGGCAGCTGGCGGCCTCGCTGTGAGCGCGACGTCCGGGGCGGTCCGGCCCCCCGACGCCGGCGCCCGCGCGTCCGCGGTCGATCGGCTGGCCGCCCTGGCCACCCCGGCCGGAGCGCTGGGGCGGCTGGGCGACCTGGCCGTCTGGCTCAGCGCCACCACCGGCGAGGTGCCGCCGCCGGACCTGCGCCGGACCGGCGAGGTGCGGTTGACCGTCTTCGCCGGCGACCACGGCGTCGCGGCCCACGGAGTCTCGGCGTACCCCGCCGCGGTGACGCCGGCCATGGTCCGCACCGTCGCCTCCGGGCGCGCCGGCGTCTCGGCGCTCGCGGCAGCCCACGGCGTGAGCGTGCGGGTCCTCGACGTGGCCGTCGACGACGACCTCGCCGACCTGCCCCCGTCGGTCACCGGGCGCCGGGTCCGACGTGGGTCGGGCGCCATCCACGTGGAGGACGCCCTCACCGGCGAGGAGACGGTCACCGCGGTGGAGCTGGGTCGCGCGGTCGCCCGCGAGGAGCGCGCCGCGGGCGGCCGGCTGTTGCTCGGCGGAGACCTCGGCATCGGCAACACCACCCCTGCCGCGTCCCTGGTCGCCGCGGCGCTCGGGCTGCCCGCCGAGGAGGTCGTCGGTCGCGGCACCGGGGTCGACGAGGACGGGCTGGCCCGCAAGACCGACGTCGTCGCGACCGCCCTGGCCCGCACCCGCGGTCGCCACGACGATCCCGTGGACTGCCTGGCCGCGCTCGGCTCGGCGGACCTCGCGGCGACGACCGGCTACCTGGCCGAGGCGGCGGCCCTGGGCGTGCCGGTGCTGCTCGACGGGCTGATGTCGGTGGCGTGCGCGCTGCTCGCGGAGCGCCTGGCGCCCGGCGCCGCGGGCTGGTTCGCCGCCGGCCACCGCTCCACCGAGCCGGCCCAGTCGCTGGCCCTGGCGAAGCTGGGCCTCGAGCCGCTCCTCGACCTCGGGCTCCGGCTCGGCGAGGGCAGCGGCGCGGTGGCGGCGGTGCCCGTGGTGCGCTCGGCGGCCGCGCTGCTGCGCGGAACCGCCCTGCTCTCCGAGGTCCTGACCTGAGGATCGGGCCCGTGCGCGACCCGCTGCTGCTCGCGCTCGGCACCCTCACCACCGTGCCGGTGCCGGCCCCACGCCGGGTCGACCCCCGCGTCGCCGGCCGCGCCATGCTGGCGGCGCCGGCCGCGGTGCTCCCGCTCGGCGTCGCCGTCGGCGTGCTGCTGGTCTCCACCGCCGCACTCGACCTCGCGGCGCCGGCGCGCGGCCTGCTGGCCGTGCTGGTGCTGGCGCTCGGCACCCGAGCCCTGCACTGGGACGGCCTCTCCGACGTCGCCGACGGCCTGACCGCCTCCTACGACCGGGAGCGGTCCCTGGCCGTGATGCGCACCGGGACCTCCGGCCCCGCCGGGACCCTCGCGGTCGTGCTGGTGGCCGGCCTCCAGGCCACCGGGTTCGCCGTCCTCTCCGGCTCGACCTCCGGTTGCCTCCTCGCGGCCGGCTGCGTGCTGGGGTCGCGGGTGGCGCTGGCGACCGGCTGCGCCCGCCCGGTCCCCTCGGCGCGCTCCGACGGCCTGGGGGCCACGGTGGCCGGCACCGTCCCGGTACCACTGGCGGCGACCTCCTGGCTGCTCCTCGCGGCCCTCCTCGCCACGCTCGCGGGCCCGGTGCCGGCCGGCGCGGCCGTGCTGGTGGCGGCCGTCGCGACGGTGCTCCTCCTCCGTCGCTGCACCACCCGCCTGGGCGGAGTCACCGGCGACGTCCTCGGCGCCGGCGTGGAGATCTCGCTGGCCGCCCTGCTGCTGACCCTCGCATGAGCCGGGACGTCACCCGCGCACGGCCGAGGCGTCACTCGCGCACGGTCGAGGGGTCACAGCCGCAGGGTCCGGCCCGCGACCACGAGGTGCACCTCGTCGCAGGCCCTCCCGACCCGCTGGTTCAGCGTGCCGAGCAGGTCCCGGAAGACCCGGCCCGACCGGTGCGCCGGGACCACCCCCAGACCGACCTCGTTGGTCACCAGCACCACGTCGCGCTCGGTGGCCGCAAGCGCGGCCAGCACCTCGTCCGTACGCCGCTCCAGCAGCTCCGCGAGCTCAGCGGCCGACCGCTCCCAGGCCCGCTCCTCGTCGAGCACCCCGGTCAGCCAGGTGCCGAGGCAGTCGACCAGCACGGGTGCCGACCCCTCACGCAGGGCCGCGGCGACGTCGCGGGTCTCGACGGTGCCCCACGCGGCCGGCCGGCGCGCCCGGTGTGCCGCGACCCGCGCCGCCCAGTCCGGGTCGGGGTCGTGGTCGGTCGTGGGCCCGGGTGCGACGTAGGTCGCCGGCCCGTCCCCGGCGACGGTGAGCACCAGCTCCTCGGCATGCCGCGACTTGCCCGACCGGACGCCGCCGGTCACCAGCACCTTCACCTGCCACCTCCGGTCTCCTGCACGGAGCGCGGATGAGCGCCCGCGCCGTGGGCCTGCTGCTGGGGTACGCCGCCGACCTGGTGTGGGCCGATCCCGCACGGCACCACCCTGTCGCATGGTTCGGCACCGCCGCGAGCCTGCTCGAGCAGCGGCTGTGGCGCGATGAACGGGGCGCGGGCGCGGCGTACACCCTCGCGCTGGTCGGCGGGGTGACCGTGCCCGCGGCCCTGCTCGAGCACCGAGCGCCACCCTGGGTGCAGGCGGGCGCGACGGCGCTCGCGACCTGGACGGTCCTGGGCGGCACCAGCCTGGACCGCGAGGCCCGCGCGGTGCAGCGACTGCTGGACGAGGGCGACCTGGACGCGGCCCGGGCGCGCGTCGGCCGGATCGTGGGGCGCACGACCACGCGGCTCGACGCGGCGGGCGTCGCCCGGGCCGCCGTGGAGTCGGTCGCGGAGAACACCTCCGACGCCGTGGTCGGCTCCCTGGTGTGGGGCGCCCTCCTCGGGGTCCCGGGGCTGCTGGGCCACCGGGCGGCCAACACCCTGGACGCGATGGTCGGTCACCGCACCCCGCGCCACGAGCGGTTCGGCTGGGCCTCCGCCCGCCTCGACGACGTGCTCGGCCTCCCGGGCGCGCGGCTCACCGCTGCCCTGGCCGTCGTCGCCGGGCCGGACAGGGCCGGCGCCGCGCGGGCCTGGCGACGCGACGCGGCCGCGCACCCCAGCCCCAACGCCGGGCCGGTGGAGGCCGCGTTCGCCGGGGCGCTGGGGCTGACCCTCGGCGGCGAGACGACCTACGGCGAGCGCACCGAGCAGCGCCCCCGCCTCGGCGACGGGCCGGCGCCGGCGGCTCACGACGTCCACCGGGCCCGCCGACTCGCCGGCCGGGTGGGGGTCGGGGCGCTGGTCCTCACCGCGGGCCTGGCCCGTTGGCTGCCCGCACCCAGGCGACGGCGTCCCCGACCGCGCTGACGACCGGCACGCCCGCCGCTGGCGCGGGGCGCGCCACCACGACGCAGGGCACGCCGAGCTCGGCGGCGACGGCCATCTTCGGCCACGTGTGCGCGCCGCCGGAGTCCTTGGTCACCAGGACGTCGGCACGGTGCCGGCGCAGCAGCGCCCGCTCGCTCTCGTGGCTGTAGGGCCCCCGGTCCAGCAGCAGCCGCCAGCCCCGGGGCACCTCGACCTCGGGCGGGTCCACGACCCGCGCCAGCACGGCGTGCCCGGCCAGCGGCCCGGTGAAGGCCCCCAGGTGCTGACGGCCCACGGTGAGCAGCGGCCGTGCCCCGAGCCCTGCCGCGGTCGCCGCGGCCCCGTCGTGGTCCGCCACGAGGTGCCACGACCCTGTCGGGTCGCTCCACCCGGGCCGGGCCAGCCGCAGCAGCCGCCCGCCGGGGACGGCCTGCGCGGCGTGCGCCGAGATCGTCGCGGCGAAGGGGTGGGTGGCATCGACGACGACGTCGAACCCCGCAGCGTACGCCGCCAGGCCGGCGACCCCGCCGAACCCCCCGATCCGCACCTGCCCGACCGGCAGCCGGGGTCGCGCGACCCGCCCGGCCAGCGACGTCTCGACCGCCAGGCCGTCGGCGACCAGGGCAGCGGCGAGCTCCCGCGCCTCCGCGGTCCCGCCGAGCAGAAGGACCCTCACCGGGTGCCGCCGCGGGCCAGGGAGAGCAGGGCGGGGACGTCGAGGTGCTCCTCGACGAGGTCCCCGAGGAGGTCCAGGCGCCGTTCCCGTGCCGCGGGGAACGAGGTCCGCGACGTCACCCCCAGGGTCTCGGCGAGGTAGGCCGCACGGACCGCGTCGTCCTCCAGCGCCCCGTGGACCATCGTCCCGGTCACCGACCCGGCGGTGAGCCGGCCGCGCACCCGCCCGTGGTGAATCTCGTAGCCCGCCGGCTCGTGACGTCGCAGCACCTTCTCCTCGCCGAACTCCGTCTCGAGGTCGAGCAGCCCCAGCCCGTCGACCACCGCGCCCGCGGCCCCCTCGATCCCGATCGGGTCGCGGACCACTCGCCCCAGCACCTGGCACCCGCCACAGATCCCGAGCACCGGCCGGCCGCGGCCGGCGTGGTCGAGCACCGCCCGGTCCAGGCCGCGCGCCCGCATCCAGGCCAGGTCCTCCAGGGTCGCCCGGGTCCCGGGCAGCACCACGAGGTCGGCGTCGCCGAGGTCGCGGGGCCCGGAGGCGAAGACGACGTCGAGGTCCGGCTCGAGAGCGAGGGCGTCGACGTCGGTGAAGTTGGAGATCCTCGGGAAGCGCACCACGACGACCCGGCGGGCATCGCCACCGGTGCCCGCCGCACGTCCCTCGAGGTCCAGGGCGTCCTCGGAATCCAGCCACACGTCGGGCCGCCACGGCAGCACGCCGTGCACGGGCAGCGAGGTGCGCCGCTCCAGCTCCTCCAGGCCCGGGCGCAGCAGGGTCGGGTCGCCGCGGAACTTGTTGACCACCCAGCCCGCCAGCAGCGCCCGGTCCGCGGGGTCGAGCAGCTCACGGGTGCCGACGAACGCCGCGAGCACACCGCCCCGGTCGATGTCGCCGACCACCACGGTGGGCAGGGAGAAGGCGCGCGCGAGCCCCATGTTCACGTAGTCACCGGCCCGCAGGTTGACCTCCGCCGGGCTGCCGGCGCCCTCGGCGACCACGACGTCGTAGCGCGAGGCGAGGTCGGCGTACGCCGCATGTGCGGCTGCGGCCAGGTGCCGGCGTCCGGTCTTCCAGTCCCGCGAGGAGACCGTGCCGCCCGGACGACCCATCACCACCACGTGGCTGCGCCGCTCTCCCCCGGGCTTGAGCAGCACGGGGTTCATCGCCACCTCGGGGACGGCCCGGGCGGCCAGCGCCTGGGTCCACTGGGCGCGGCCGATCTCGGAGCCGGCGCCGTCCGCCCCGTCGACGACCATGGAGTTGTTGGACATGTTCTGCGCCTTGTACGGCGCCACGCGGACGCCCCGCCGGGCCAGCGCGCGGCACAGCCCGGTCACCACCAGGCTCTTGCCGGCGTCGGAGGTCGTGCCCGCGACCAGCAGCCCGGTCACCCGGCGCCGCCCAGCGGCCAGGTGCACAGTCGGCGGCACGCGTCGTTGCCCCACCACTGCAGGTCGACCCGGTCCACCACGAGCTCCGCGGGCAGCAGGTCCCCGAGCGCGGCGCGGACCGAGCCGAGGCCGACCTGCGGCCCCACGCGGTCCAACGTCACGTGCGGGGTCGGCTCGCCGTACCTCCCCCCGTAGGGCGGGTACGCCGGGAACGCCTCGACCAGGGCCGCGGTGAGCTCGCGCAGCGGCCCGTCCGGCTCGGGCACCGCGTGCACCAGCCCGTCGGCGAAGACCGCGACCGAGGTCAGGGTCACCGTGGACGCGCCGACCTCCGCGAGCACGTCGCCGACCCGCCGCAGGTCCGCGGGCGAGGGCGCGGGGACCCACGGCGAGAGCAGCGTGAGGTGGGCGTGCGCGAAGGCCGGGTCGGCGGAGACGAAGCTCTGGTCGTAGTGCGCCGTGCGCTCCCGGACCCACTCCTCCAGGGCCGGGACCGGGACCGCCAGGCAGGTGTGGCCGGTGGTGTGGCCGGTGGTGTGGCCGGTCACCGGCGCACCTGGGCGAAGGCCAGCCCTGCCAGGTCCGGTGGTACCGGTCCGCCGACGGCCGCCCAGCGCAGGACGGCCCCGACGGTGTCGTGGTCCAGCACCTGGCCCAGCCAGGTGTCGTGGGGCCGCCCGCCGGTGGCGAAGTCCCTGACCAGCAGGACGTTGCTGCGGTCGCACTGGGCCAGGCAGTCGACCACGCGCACCCGCACCTGGGCTCCGTCGACACGGCCGGCGCCGGTGAGCAGGTCGTCGCGCAGGGCGTCGTGGTCGACGTCGGGGTGCTTGTCGGGCGAGCCGCAGCAGCAGTCGCGGCACAGCAGGAGGTCGCGGTCGGGGAGAGTCACGCGCCCTCCTCGCGGACGGGGTCGGGTGCACGGACCAGGTACACGTCCATCACCCACCCGTCGACGGCAGCGGCCCGTTCCCGGGCGGCCCCGATGGCCGGCAGGACGTCGCCGACCCGTCCGGCCACCGCCTGCTCCCCGGCCGCGCCGAGGTTGGCGGCCCACCAGATCGACCAGTCCTCGAGGCCGAGGCCGTCGAGCTCGATGCGCCGGTTCAGCATCACGGCGACGTTGCGCTGCCCCTGGGCCAGCGCCTCCGGCAACCGCCGCCCCGTCGTCACGTGCAGCGGACGGGCCACGTCGTGGAGCACGATCCGGTGCCGCGCCGCGAGCAGCGACAGGCTGCTGACCCCGGGCACGACGTCGACGTCGAGCGGCAGCCGCCGGGTGAGCCGGTCGAGCAGCCTCAGGGTCGAGTCGTAGAAACCGGGGTCGCCCCAGACCAGTAGCGCCACGTCACCGGGGTGCTCCCGCAGGGCCCGCTCCCAGCGCGCCGCCCGCTCCTCGTGCCAGGCGGTCACCGCGGCGGCGTACCCCTGCTCGTCCAGTCCCTCGCGGCGATCGCGGCGGGCGTCCTCGACGACGACGAGGGGCAGTCCGTAGGCGGTGCAGATCGCCCGTCTCGCCGCCAGCAGCGGGTCGTGGGTGCTCTTCTCGAAGGCCAGGACCACGTCGACCGACCGCAGCGCGGCGACCGCCTCGGGGGTGAGGTGCTGGGGTCCCATCCCCATGCCGACCACCCGGACGCGCCGCGCTGCCCCCACGCCGCTCATCCGCGGTCCTCCAGGTCCCCCTCGGTCTCGAGGTAGACCTCCTGCATCCGGGCGAGCAGGTCGGGGTCGGGCTCGGCCCACATCCCCCGGTCGACCGCCTCGTGCAGCCGCTCCACGATGCCGCGCAGCGCCCACGGGTTGGAGGCGCGCATGAAGGCCCGGTTGGTGTCGTCCAGGACGTACTCCTGCGCGAGGGAGGCGTACATCCAGTCGTGCACCACCCCGGCCGTCGCGTCGAACCCGAAGAGGTAGTCGACGGTCGCAGCCAGCTCGAAGGCCCCCTTGTAGCCGTGCCGCTGCATCGCCGCGATCCACCGTGGGTTGACCACGCGCGCCCGGAAGACGCGGTTGGTCTCCTCCTGCAGGGTGCGGGTCCGTACGGCGTCGGGGCTGGTGGAGTCGCCGACGTAGGCCCGCGGGTCGGCCCCGGTCAGCGCGCGGACGGTCGCGACCATGCCTCCGTGGTACTGGAAGTAGTCGTCGGAGTCGGCGATGTCGTGCTCACGGGTGTCGACGTTCTTGGCCGCGACCTGGATCCTCCGGTACGCCGTGCGCATGTCCTCCGCGGCCGGGCGACCGTCGAGGTCGCGGCCGTAGGCGAAGCCACCCCACGCGGTGTAGACCTCGGCGAGGTCGGCGTCGCTGCGCCAGTCGCGCGACTCCACCACCTGCAGGATGCCCGCGCCGTAGGACCCGGGCTTGGAGCCGAAGACCCGGGTGGTGGCGCGCCGCTCGTCGCCGTGCTCGGCGAGGTCGGCACGCGCGTGGGCGCGCACGTAGTTGAGGTCGTCGGGCTCCTCCAGGGCCGCGACCATCCGCACCGCGTCGTCGAGCATCGCCACGACGTGCGGGAAGGCGTCGCGGAAGAACCCCGAGATCCGCACCGTCACGTCGATGCGGGGACGGTCCAGCTCCTCCAGCGGCACCACGACCAGCTCACGGACCCGGCGCGAGGCCTCGTCCCACTCCGGCCGCACGCCCAGCAGCGCCAGCACCTCCGCGACGTCGTCGCCGGAGGTGCGCATCGCCGAGGTCCCCCAGACCGACAGCCCGACCGAGCGCGGATAGGTGCCGGTGTCCTCGACGTGGCGGCGCAGCAGCCCCTCGGCCAGCGCCTGCCCGGTCTGCCAGGCCAGGCGGCTCGGCACCGCGCGCGGGTCGACGGTGTAGAAGTTGCGACCGGTCGGCAGCACGTTGACCAGGCCGCGCAGCGGCGAGCCCGACGGGCCGGCCGGGACGAACCCGCCACCGAGGGCGTGCAGCACCGCATCGAGCTCGTCGGTCGTGCGCCGCAGCCGCGGCACCACCTGCTCCGCGGCGAACTCCAGCACCCGTCGCACCTCCGGGTCGTCGTGCAGCGTCGAGGCGACCGCGGGGTCCCACCCGGCGGCCTCCATCGCCAGCACCAGCCCGCGGGCCCGCCCCTCGACCTCGTCGACCACCGCCGTCGCCGCGTCCGCCTTCATCCCCAGTGCGGTGCGCAGGCCCGGCACCGCCTGCTCCTGACCGCCGAACACCTGGGCGGCCCGCAGGATCGCGAGCACCAGGTTGACCCGGGCCTCGCCGTCCGGCGCCTGGCCGAGCACGTGCAGGCCGTCGCGGATCTGGGCGTCCTTGATCTCGCACAACCAACCGTCGACGTGGAGCAGGAAGTCGTCGAACTCCTCGTCCTCGGGACGCTCCTCCAGGCCGAGGTCGCGGTGCATCTCAGCCGCCTTCATCAGCTGCCAGATCTCGCCACGGATCGCCGGCAGCTTGGCCGGGTCCATCGCGGCGATGTTGCCGTACTCGTCGAGCAGCTGCTCGAGACGGGCGATGTCGCCGTAGCTCTCGGCCCGCGCCATCGGCGGCACCAGGTGGTCGACGATCGTGGCGTGCGCCCGGCGCTTGGCCTGGGCGCCCTCGCCGGGGTCGTTGACCAGGAACGGGTAGACCAGCGGCAGGTTGCCGAGCACGGCGTCGGTCGCGCAGGCCGCCGACAGCGCGGCGTTCTTGCCCGGCAGCCACTCCAGGGAGCCGTGCTTGCCCAGGTGCACCAGCGCGTGCGCCCCGAAGCCGCCCGCCTCCTGCGCGGCCTCCAGCCAGCGGTAGGCGGCGAGGTAGTGGTGGCTCGGGGCGAGGTCGGGGTCGTGGTAGATCGCGACCGGGTTCTCGCCGAAGCCGCGGGGCGGCTGGATGAGCAGGACCACGTTCCCGGCGCGCAGGGTGGCCAGCACCAGCTCGCCGTCGTCGTTGCGGAACAGCGTGCCCGGCGCGGGGCCCCAGGCCTGCTCGATCTCATGGCGCAGCCCGGCGTCGAGGTCGGCGGTCCAGGCGGCGTACTGCTCGGGGGTGATCCGCACGTGCGCGTCGGTGAGCTGCGCCGTGGTCAGCCACTCCTCGTCCTGACCGCCGGCGTCGATGAGGGCGTGGATCAGCGCGTCCCCGGCCTCGGCGTCGCTGCGCTCGGGGTCGTCGGCCAGCGCCAGCACCCGGGTGACCACGGCGGCGGGATCCTCCAGGCCCAGGTCGTACCCCTCCTCGCGCAGCCGGCGCAGCAGCCGCACCGCCGAGACCGGGGTGTCGAGGCCGACGGCGTTGCCGACCCGGCTGTGCTTGGTGGGGTACGCCGAGAGCACCAGCCCCAGGCGTCGCTCGGCGGGCGGGACGTGGCGCAGCCGGGCGTGGTTGACCGCGATCCGCGCGACCCGGGCGCAGCGCTCGCCGTCGGCGACGTAGCGCGGCAGGCCCGCCGGGTCCTGCGGGTCGACCTCCTTGAACGAGAACGGCGCGGTGATGATCCGCCCGTCGAACTCCGGGATCGCGACCTGGGTCGCGGAGTCCAGCGGCGAGACGCCGTCGTCGTTGGCCTCCCACTCCGCGCGGCTGCTGGTCAGGCACAGGCCCTGCAGGACGGGGATGTCCAGCGCCCGCATCCGCTCCACGTCCCACGCCTCGTCGTCCCCGCCGGCGCTCGCGCCCGCCGGTGTGGTGCCCCCCGCGGCCAGCACGGTGACCACGAGGGCGTCGAGGGTGCCGAGCGCGGCGTACAGCTCGTCGGGCGCGGAGCGCAGCGAGCCGGCGAACACCGGTACGCCGACCGCCTGACCCGTGGCGTCGATCGCGTCGGCCAACGCGTGGGCGAACGCGTCGTTGCCCGCGACGTGGTGGGCGCGGTAGTACAGCACCCCCACACGCGGCATCTCCTGCCCGGTGGTCGGGCTCGTCGAGACCCGCTCGACCATCCCCCACTGGGGCACCTCGACCGGCGGCTCGAACCCCTCGCCGGTGAGCAGCACCGTGTCGGAGAGGAACGCGTGCAGCTGGCGCAGGTTCTCCGGACCGCCCTCGGCGAGGTAGCGGTGGGCCTCGGCGGCCACGCCGATCGGCACCGAGGAGAGCTCCATCAGCTCGGCGCTGGGCTGCTGCTCCCCGCCCAGCACGACCACCGGCATCCCGGTCTCGCGGACCCGGAGGAAGCCGCTGCACAGGTCCTGCGGCGACCCGAGCAGCCGCCCCACGACGAGGTCGCAGCCCTCGATCGTCTCGGCCATCGACCGGTGGCCGGGTCGCGAGGGGTTGGCCAGCACGAAGTCGGCCCCGCTCGCCCGCGCGGACAGCAGGTCGGTGTCGGAGGTGGACAGCAGCGCGATGCGCGCACGACGGCTCTCGCCCATGGGTTTCTCCTCGGGGTTCTCGCCCCTGCTCGACGGAGGTCCCGTGGCCAGTGTCTGGCTTCGCACCCGGCGGACCGGGTGCTCACAGTGGCGGAACCGCCCCGGACTCTCACCGGGTTCCTGGTCACCACGAGACGTGTGGCGTCACCCTAGGGCATGGCTTCCCCGGGTCCCTCGGGGAGCACGTCGACGACGTCACCCCTTCGAGAATCGGCATGTGGGGCCGGCGCGACCTACGCTGGTCGAGCACCACACGACGACACGATTCCGGGAGGGGTGGGACGACGCATGATCGACACCGACGCACGCGCCACGGCGGCACGACTGGACTTCGAACGCACAGCGGCACGGGTCGAGCGGACCGACCCCGCCACCTCGGGCCGGGTCCGGCTCGTGGCCCTCTCCCTGGGCCGTGAGCTCAAGGCCAAGCGGCTGACCTCCGAGGCGTACGCCGCCGAGCTGGAGTCGCTGACCGCGGCCCTGCGCGACGTCCTCGAGTTGGCCGCCCCGCCCGACCCCGCAGCGGCCACCGCTCCTCGCTGACGGGCAGCCCCTAGCGGCCCGCCGCCAGGGCGTCGGCCGCCTCGTCGATGATCGAGGTCATCGCGACCTGCGCCAGCGCCACGTCCCCGAGCCGTACGGCGCGGGCGACGTCGTCGTGCAGCGCGACCGCCTCGGGGTTCGGGCGCGCCGGCATCATGCCGTGCTGGGTGCGCCCGGAGAGCACCTCCGCCACGACGTCGACCAACGCCGCGAACATCTCGTTGCCGCTGGCCTCGAGCAGCACCCGGTGGAAGGTCTGGTCGGCCCGCAGGTAGGGCTCGAGGTCGCCGGTGCGGGCGTGGACCTGCATGTCGGAGACCGCGCCCGCGAGCGCCCTGCACTGCTCCGCGTCGGCGCGGGCCGCCGCCAGCGCGGCGGCCGCCGGCTCCACGCCGCGGCGCAGCTCCGAGAGGGACAGCAGCTGCTCGGCTCGGTCCCCGTGGTCCAGGCGCCAGCGGATCAGCCGGGGGTCGAAGACGCTCCAGCCGGTCCGCGGCTGCACCGTGATGCCGACCCGGCGGCGCGCCGCGAGCATGCCCATCGCCTCGAGGACCCGGACGGCCTCCCGGGCGACGCTGCGCGACACGGCGTACCGCGCGCAGATCCCCTCCACCGTGAGCACCTCCCCGGCGGCGAGCCGGGCGGCGGCGATGTCGCCGCCGAGTGCGTCGAGGACGTCGGCGTGCCGGCCCCCGAGCGTGGCGTGGCGCGGGGTGGAGGTCACGGACGGATCCTCTCATCCGGTCCGCTCGAAGGGAATGCTCTGCCGAATTTGAACGAAACACTTGCAAAAGTCTGTCTTTATCGGTTTTCCTGTGATCGTGACCACAGCAGCACAGCGTGACGGCCTCGTCGACGCCCACGGACCCGTCGTGGTGATGGGCGTCTCCGGGAGCGGCAAGTCCACCGTCGGGGCGGCCCTCGCCCGGCACCTCGGGGTGCCCTTCGCCGACGCCGACGACCTGCACCCGCCGGCCAACATCGCGAAGATGAGCGCCGGTGAGCCCCTCACCGACGAGGACCGCTGGCCCTGGCTCGACGTCGTCGGCGAGTGGCTGGCCGCCCACCCCGAGGGGGGCGTGATGAGCTGCTCGGCGCTGCGCCGGGCCTACCGCGACCGTCTCCGGTCCTGGGCGCCGGGCCTGCGCTTCGTGCACCTCGACGGCGAGGCGTCGCTCATCGCGATGCGTCAGTCCGCCCGCGAGGGCCACTTCATGCCCCCCACCCTCCAGGCCTCCCAGCAGCGCGCGCTCGAGGCACTGGACCCCGACGAGCCCGGCGTCCGCGTCGACGTCGAGGCCACCGTCGAGGCGCTCGTGGCCACCGTGGCCCGCGACCTGAACGCCTGACCCCCCCCACCACCACCCACCCCCCACACCCACCCACAGAAGCAGGAGCACCACCCATGACCGACCTCGAGCTGACCTGGGAGCTGCCGACCGCCGGCCTCCTCGGGCTCGCCGCCGCCGCCGTGGCGGTGCTGCTGGTGCTGATCATCGGCGCCCGCGTCCACGCCTTCCTGGCCCTGGTGCTCGTCAGTGCGCTGACCGCGCTGGCCGCCGGCGTCCCCTTCGAGGCGGTGGTGCCCACGATGCTCTCCGGCTTCGGCGGGACCCTGGCCTCGGTCGCCCTCCTCGTCGGCCTGGGCGCGATGCTCGGCCGGATGCTCGAGCTCAGCGGCGGGGCGCAGGTGCTGACCGACGCGCTCGTGCAGCGCTTCGGCGAGGACCGCGCTCCCCTGGCGCTGGGCATCGCCTCGCTGCTGATGGGTTTCCCCATCTTCTTCGACGCCGGCCTGGTCGTCATGCTGCCGATCATCTTCGCCGTCGCCCGCCGCCTCGGCGGGTCGGTGCTCACCTACGCGTTCCCCGCCGCGGTGGCGTTCTCGGTCATGCACATCTTCGTGCCGCCGCACCCCGGCCCAGTGGCGGCCTCCGGCCTGCTCGGTGCCGACGTGGGCCTGGTCGTGATCCTCGGCCTGCTGATCGCCGTGCCCGCGTGGGTCATCGTCGGCCGCATCTTCGGCGGCTGGGTCGGCCGCACCTACGACCTGCCCGTTCCCGAGATCCTCCGCGGCAGCGACCACGACGAGGACGCCGCGGCCTTCCGCAGCGACCCGACCGTCGGCACGACGCTGTCGCTGCTGGCCCTGCCGCTGGTCCTGATCTTCCTCAACACCGGCCTCAACGCCCTCGCGACCGCCGAGGTCGTCTCCCTCGAGGACGGCTGGGTGCGCGGTCTGCGCCTGCTCGGTGAGACCCCCGTCGCCCTGCTGATCACCGTCTTCGTCGCGATGTACGTGCTGGCCTGGCGCCGTGGCCGCGACCGCGGCCTGGTCGACCGGGTCGTCGACGGCGCCCTGGGCCCGATCTGCGCGATCGTCCTGATCACCGGCGCGGGCGGCATGTTCGGCGGCGTCCTGCGCGCGACCGGCATCGGCGGCGCGATCGCCGAGTCGCTGGAGTCGCTGGGCCTGCCGCTGATCGTCGCCGGCTTCGTGATCGCCGCCATCGTGCGCATCGCGCAGGGCTCGGCCACGGTCGCGCTCACCACGGCCGCCGCGCTCGTGCAGCCGGCCGTCCAGGCGGCCACCGACCTCAACGCCGGCCAGCTGGCCGCGATGGTCCTCGCCCTGGCGGCGGGCTCGGTCTTCGCCGGGCACGTCAACGACTCCGGGTTCTGGCTGGTCAGCCGGTTCTTCGGGATGGACACCGCCACCACCCTCAAGACCTGGACCGTCGGCCAGGCCCTGATCGGCGTCGTCGGCTTCGTCGGCGCGCTGGCGATCTACGGCGTGGCGGCGGGCATCGCATGACCGGGACCGACCTCGGCGGGCGCACCGCGCTCGTCACCGGCTCCAGCCGCGGCATCGGCCGGGCGCTCGCCGACGGCATGCTGGCCGCGGGCGCCCGGGTGGTCCTCAACGGTCGCGACACCGCGGTCCTGGAGGAGACCCGGGCGAGCCTGGCGGCGACGCACGGCGAGGGGCGGGTGCTGGCCCGCGACTTCGACGTCACCGACGAGGCCGCCGTGACGCTGGCCGTCGACGAGCTCGAGGAGCGGGTCGGGCCGATCGACGTGCTGGTCAACAACGCCGGCGTCCAGCACCGCGTCCCGCTGCTCGAGCTCGACCTGGCCGACTGGGAGCGGGTGCTGGCGACCAACCTCACCAGCGCCTTCGTGGTCGGTCGCGCCGTCGCGCGGCACATGGTGCCGCGCGGCGGGGGTCGGATCGTCAACATCGCCTCTGTCCAGGCCGACCTGGCGCGGCCGACCATCGCGCCGTACACCGCGGCCAAGGGCGGGCTGCGCAACCTCACCCGCGCCATGTGCGCGGAGTGGGCCTCGGCGGGTCTGCAGGTCAACGCGCTGGCGCCGGGCTACATCCACACCGAGATGACGCAGGCGCTGGTCGACGACCCCGCCTTCGACGGGTGGGTCCGCGGCCGCACGCCCGCCGCCCGATGGGGCCGGGTCGAGGACCTCGTGGGTCCGGCGGTCTTCCTGGCCTCCGACGCCGCGGCGTTCGTCAACGGGCAGGTGCTGTTCGTCGACGGCGGCATGACGGCGGTGGTCTGAGGTGGCCGCCGGGCCCAACCTGGCGGTCGTCGCGCACGCCGCCGACGACCTGCGCGTCGAGGAGGTCCCCGAGCCGCAGCCCGGCCCGGGCGAGGCGGTCGTGTCCGTCGCGTACGGCGGGATCTGCGGCTCCGACCTGCACTACTGGACCCACGGCGCCGCCGGACTCTCGATCCTGCGCGAGCCCATGGTCCTGGGCCACGAGATGTCCGGCACCGTCCTCGTGGCGGCCGCCGACGGGACCGGCCCGGCGCTCGGTACGCCGGTGACGGTCCACCCCGCCACCCACGACTCCTACCTGGGGTCGGCGGCGCTGCTCCCCCACACCCCGGGCGTCTTCGCCCGGCGGGTGGCGCTGCCCGCGGCGATGCTGCGGCCCCTCCCGGACGCGGTGTCGCTGCGCAGCGCCGCCCTCTGCGAGCCGGCTGCCGTCGCCTGGCACGGGCTGGCCCGGGCCGGCGACGTCCGCGACCGCCGGGTGCTCGTGATCGGCTGCGGGCCCATCGGCGCGCTCTCGGTCGCCGCCGCGCGCACCCACGGCGCGGCCGAGGTGGTCGCCGTGGACCTGCACGACCTGCCCCGGCGTATCGCCACCGACCTGGGCGCCACCTCGACGCTCGCCGCGGACGACCCCCGGCTCACCGAGGTGGGCCTGGACGTCGACGTGGCCCTCGAGTGCTCCGGCTCCCGCCCCGGGCTCGCCTCGGCCATCCGGGCCACCCGCCGCGGCGGCCGGGTCGTGATGGTCGGTCTGCAGCCCGCCGGGGAGCAGCCCACGCTGCTGGCCCAGGCCATCACCCGCGAGCTCGAGCTGGTCGGCAGCTTCCGGTTCCGCGACGAGATCGACGACGTCGTCGCTGCCCTGGGCTCCGGGCTCGCCCTGGACGCCGCGATCACCCACGAGGTCGACGTCACCGACACCGCCGGCGTCCTCGACGCCTTCGGCACCGCGCGGAACGCCTCGGTCTCGGGGAAGGTGCTGCTGCGGTTCTGAGGACACAGCGGGACGAGGTTGCTCGCCCCCGTCCCGCGTTGGCGCCGTCTCGCTCTCATGCCTTGTACTCGAACTGATGTTCGACTATTATCTGGTCATGGACCCCGCCGCCGCACTCCGCGACCTGCGTCAGCAGGCACTGGAGGCCGCGGAGGCACTGGGCAGCCTGGAACCGGGTGAGGTCGACGCCGCGGCAGTGGAGCTGATCGCCGAGGCGGAGCGCCTGAAGAACTCGTTGTGCGCCGTGCAGGCGCAGGCCGCGGTGGCGCTCAAGCGGGCGCGAGTCGAGCAGCGGGCCCACCAGCCGAAGCCGATGCGGGAGCGCGGCATCGGCACCGAGGTCGCGCTGGCGCGGCGCGAGTCCCCGCACCGCGGTGGCATCCACCTCGGCCTGGCGGTGGTGCTGACCGAGGAGCTCCCCCACACCCTGGCGGCCATGCGCGCCGGCTGGTGCACCGAGTGGCGGGCCACCCAGATCGCCCAGGGCACCGCCTGCCTGAGCCTGGTCGACCGGCTCCGGATCGACGCCGAGCTGATGAGCGAGGAGAGCAGGACGGCCGGCTGGGGCGAGCGCCGCTTCCGTGCCGAGGTCGACCGCCTGGCCTACGTCGCCGACCCGGCCGCCGCGGTGGCCCGGCACGAGAAGGCCGTCTCCGAGCGACACACCAGCATCCGGCCGGTCGCCGACGGCATGGTGAGGCTCTCCGCCCTGCTCCCGCTGGCCAAGGGCGTGTCAGTGCACGCGACCCTGAGCCGCTGCGCCGACTCCGCCCGCGCCGCCGGCGACGGGCGCACCCGCGGCCAGGTCATGGCCGACACCCTCGTCGAGGGGGTGCTCGGCGACGCCGACGTCGTCCCGGTGACGGTGCAGGTGACGCTGTCCGACGCCGCCCTGCTCAACCTGCCCGGCCGCGAGGGGGACGAGCCGGGCTGGGTCGGCGCACCGGGCACCGGCGCCATCCCGCTGCCCGCCGACCTCGTGCGCGACCTGGTGCGCCGGGCGTCCGACCAGGGCGTCGCGGAGCTCAAGCGGCTCTACCTCGACAGGGGCGGTCGGCTGGTCGCCATGGAGTCGACCGCTCGCACCTTCCCCACCGGCCTCGCCGACTTCCTCACCACCCGCGACCGCACCTGCCGCACCCCCGGCTGTGACGCACCGGTGCGACACCACGACCACGTCCGGCCGCACGCTGAGGGCGGCGCCACCAGCGCCGCCAACGGGCAGGGCCTCTGCGAGGGCTGCAACTACGCCAAGCAGGCACCCGGGTGGTCCTCACGACCACTCCCGGGCGACCCGACCGTCATCGAGACCATCACCCCCAGCGGCCACCGCCACCTCAGTCGCGCACCCGGTCCGCCACCCCCGCAACAGCACCGTCTCCGGCTCGACCTCGCCTTCGCCCAGCTCGGACTGGCAGCGTGAACGCGCGCGTCCAGCGCCCCACCCCGAGGGATCTATCGCGAGTCCGCCCGACCGGCGAGGATCGAGCCACCCCAGCGCTTTGGAGCACCGTGACCTCGCCCCCCGTCCCGCAGGACGTCGCCTTCGACGTCGTGCAGCACCCCGATCGCACGGTGGTCGTCGCCCGCGGCGAGCTCGACGTCCTCTCGGTCCCACAGCTGCGGCGGGTCCTCTACGACCCCGTCCACGTGAGCGGCCCGGCGGTGGTCGTCGACCTGTCCCTCGTGACGTTCCTGGACTCCGTGGGCATCGGTGCCCTGGTCGCCGCCCGCCGCTGGCTCACCTCGCGGGGCGCCACGATGACGCTGGCCTGCGGAGACAACCAGCCGCACCGGGTGCTGCGGATGATGGGCCTGGACAAGGTCTTCGACATCATCGCCCCCGAGCCGGGCTGAGACCTACCGCCGCACCCCGCCGTAGATCCCCCGCTTCACCACCCACGGCTGCAGCGCCCGGTCCACCACCACCCGTGGGATCCGGAACGGCCGCCCCGAGGGGTTGAACACCTCCAGCCCGGTGCGCTGCGGCCCCAGCACCGACCCCCAGCGACGCCCCGGCAGCGAGATCTCCCGCAGCGGCCGCCCCTCGAGGTACGCCGCGACGTTGGCCGCCAGCACCGTGTGCTGGAAGTTGCGCGCGGTCGAGCGCAACGGGTCGGTCGCGGCGACGTCCCCGATCGCGAACACCCCCTCCACGCCCGGGACGCGCAGGTCCGAGCCGGTGCGCACGAACCCGTGCTCGTCGAGGACCGAGACGGGCAGCCACCCGGTGTGCGGTCGCACGCGCCCCACGGCCCACAGGACGAGGTCGGCCTGGGCCGGCGCCTGCCCGGTCGACCAGGTCACCGGCCCCGGGCACGGCTCGTCGGAGCCCGGCAGCACCGCTCGGTGCCCCGGGTGCAGCACCACACCGGCGGCCTCGAGGCGACGCCGCACGCCGGCCCAGGTGCGCCCGTGGTGCTGCGGCAGCCCCCGCTCCCCGGGGAAGTAGAGGTCCACCTGCTTGTCGGGCCACCGCACCGCCAGGTTGTACGCCGCTCCCACCGCAGCGGCCCCACCCCCGACGACCGCGACCGAGCCGGCCGCCGCGAGCCGCGCGTGCCGGTCCGCGAGGTCGGTCGCGACAGCGGCGTCGTCGCGGACGGCGTCGCTGCGCCAGAAGCCGTTGGCGACCCCGGTGGCGACCACCAGGACGTCGTACCCGAGCTCCCGGGCCACGCCGTCGGCCCCGACCACCGACACGGTCCGCGCCACGAGGTCGGCCGAGGTGAGCCGGCCGTGCACCACGTCGACCCGGTCCAGCAGCCGGAACGAGCGGTAGGGGATGCGGTAGTCGCGCGACCAGCTGTCGGGACGGGCCAGCCGCAGCCCGAGCTCCTGCCCGCTGACCAACCCGGTCGTCGGCGAGACGCCGGTGACCGCCAGGCCGCGCCGGCGCATCGCCCGGGAGGCCAGCGCGCCCGCGCACAGCACGCCGGTGTCGCCGAGCCCGGCGACCAGCACCCGGGTCACTGGAGCCTCACGACCGCCGGGGCGGACGGGGCAGCAGCATCGGCACGCTGTCGATGACGTCCTGGTAGCCCGGTCGCCGCTCGAGGCTGCGCTTCTCCATCATCGGGATCGAGGCACCCAGGAACATCGCGACCATCCCGACCACGCCGATCACCTGCCACCACCACTGTCCCGGGAGGGCGGAGAGGCCGAAGAGCAGCAGGGAGACCCACATCAGGATCTCGCCGAGGTAGTTGGGGTGACGCGACCAGGCCCACAGGCCGGTGACCAGGGACTCCCCCGGCTTCTTGGTGCGCGCGAAGCGGTGCTGCTGCGTGTCGGCGACCAGCTGCAGCGCCACGGCACCGACGCCGACGACCAGCGCGACGAGGTCGAGCCAGCCCCACGCTCGCTCCGATCGGGTGACGGCGTAGACCGGCAGCATCGCGGCGAAGACCTGCACGGTCGGGAAGACGTGGATGCCCATCAGGTCCACGGCCATCTCGGCCTTCGGGTTCTTCTCCCGCAGCATCGGGTAGCGCCAGTCCTCGTGGTGCAGGCCGGGCCAGGCGTAGACCCAGTTGGCAGTGAGGCGGATAGCCCACAGCCACAGCACCACCGAGAGCAGCGCGAAGCGCACCCCGTCGGCACCCGGGTCGCGCTCGAGCCACCAGTAGACCGCCAGCAGCGGGGGGATCACCGACCAGTAGGCGTCGTAGCAGGAGGAGTTGTGCACGATCCGGCTGCCGGCGAAGACCACCGCGGTGGCCACCAGGTCGGCGATCAGCGCATCGAGCCAGAGGTAGGCCGTGTCCGGCCCGAGGTAGAGCCAGGCAGCGGCCGCGGCGATCGCCACGACGTACAACCCGGTCACGATCGCCAGCGAGGCGCCCTTGCTGCGCGGCGCGGTGGTGGTGTCAGTCACCCCCGAAGTAGAACGTGTTTCACTTCACTCGTCCAGCGCTTCGACGCAACTGCCGGGAACCGTCGGCCCCCACCGGGCGGGCCGTGACCCCTCCCACCACACACGTCACACGCGCCACGCCCCCGACCTCCCCGGATCCGGGCCCGGTCCTTGGGACCATGCCTGGCGTGACTGAGCCGACGACCAGCGGGCCCCCCACCAGTCGCCGCACCCTCGCCAAGGCCGCCGTGGCCGCCACCGTCGGGGTCGGCGCGGTGGGAGCCGCCGTGCGCCTGGGCCAGGACGACGACACCGCGCGGCGCGGTGGCGCGCTGGTGCTCTCCGCCGAGGGCGGCAGCGACATCGCCGAGCTGGAGGTCCCCCTCGAGCTCGGGAGAGCCCGCAACGGCGTGCGCGAGACCGAGTCCCTGCCGACCTCGCTGTACTCCATGGTGGGCGTCACCTGGCGCGGCGACGCCTCCCCCCAGGTGTGGGCGCGGGCCCGGCGCAGCGACGGCTGGACCGAGTGGACCCGGCTGCCGGTCCTCGAGGACCGCCCCGAGGACGATGCCTGGCAGGCCGACCGACGGGGCACGGCCGCGTGGTGGGTCGGCCCGAGCCGGGCAGTGCAGGTGCGCGTCGCCGGTGCAGCCCCCAAGGGCATGCGGCTGGTGCTGCTGCACCCGGCCGGTCGCACCAGCGACCAGGCGGTGGGCACGGCCGCCCGGCGCTCGACCGGGGCCGAGGACGTCGTGGCACCCAAGCCCGACATCTCCTCGCGCGCGACGTGGGGCGCCGATGAGTCCTGGCGCGACGGCAGGCCGCGCTACGAGTCGACCATCGAGCAGGTCCACGTCCACCACACCGCCAGCGGCAACGACTACTCCCGCAGCGAAACCCCGGCCCTGATCCGCGGCATGTACCGCTACCACACCAAGAGCCTGGGCTGGTCCGACATCGCCTACAACTTCCTCGTCGACCGCTTCGGTCGGATCTGGGAGGGCCGCGCCGGCGGCGTCGCCCGTCCGGTGCGGGGCGCGCACACCCTCGGCTTCAACTCCGACTCCTGCGGCATCGCCGTCATCGGCAACTTCGACCAGGTCAAGGCTCCCGACACCGTCGTGCGCGGTGTGGCTGCGGTGGCCGCCTGGAAGCTCGACCGCTACGGCCGGCGCGCCCGGGGCAGGACCACCGTGCGCTCGGAGGGCTCCGACAAGTACCGCGACGGCGCGATGGCCACGCTGCGCGTGATCGACGGCCACCGCGACACCAACGACACCTCCTGCCCGGGCACCAATCTCTACAAGCGACTGCCCGACATCCGGGCCCGGGCGCACGAGATCATGACCGCGCCACCCCCGCCCTCGAACGTCACGGTGCAGGAGCCGGCCCGCGTCGGCGGCGCCGCGCTGGTCGGTCGTGGTCTCAAGGCGCTCAAGGGCCGCTACGACCCCGACGACGCCCGCACCCGCTACCAGTGGCTGGCGGAGGGTCGCGAGATCAGCGGGGAGAAGTCCTGGCGCTACCAGTGCCGCGAGGCCGACCTCGGGCGGACCGTCTCGGTGCGCGTGACCAGCAACGCCCCCGGCCGCGACCCCGTCATCGAGGTCGTCGAGGCCGGTCGGGTCAAGGCTCCGGTCGAGATCACCCTCAAGACCCGCCGCCGCGGCGGCCGCGTGCGCGCCAGGGTCGCGGTGCGCAGCCCCGACGGCATCGCCGCCGACCCGGGGGGCACCGTGACCCTGAGCATCGGCAACCGCGTGGTCGAGCGCCGGGTCCGCGACCTGGACAAGGCGATCTGGTTCGGTCGCGGGAAGCCGCTGGCCGACCGGGCGACCCGCCTGGTCGTCACCTACTCCGGGGACCAACGCTTCCTCGCCGACGAGGTGCGCCGCCAGGTGCGGCCCTGAGCCCTCAGGCCGCCCCGCAGCAGCCCCCACCGTCGTACGTCGCCCCCGCACCGCAGACACCGGTCTCCGGGAGCACCAGCTCCACCCGCGCGGCGGCCTCGTGGTCGCCGGCGACCTCGGCGACCACCGAGCGCACCTGCTCGAACCCGGTCATCGCCAGGAACGACGGCGCGCGACCGTAGGACTTCATGCCCACCAGGTAGAGCCCGCCCTCGGGCTGGCGCAGCACGTCGGCGCCGTGCGGGCTGACGGTGCCGCAGGAGTGGAAGGCCGGGTGGATCTCCGGCGCCAGCGCCCGCGGGGCCGACAGCTCACCGTCCAGGTCGAGCCGCACCTGCGCAAGCCACGCGTGGTCCGGGCGGAAGCCGGTCACCGCCACCACCCGGTCCACCGTGACCCGGCGACCGTCCTCGGCGACGAGCACGGTCCCGTCCCGTCCCGCCTCGACGACCGCGGTCCGGAACCCCGTCACGACCTCGACGTACGCCGACTCCGCGGCCGCCCGCGCGCGGGACCCGAGCGCGCCGCGCCCCGGGAGCTCGTCGGCCTCCTCCCCGCCGAAGACCGCGTCGGCGTCGTGGCGTCGCAGCAGCCAGGTGATCCGGGTGCCGGGCTCCTCCTGCGCGAGTGCGGCCAGGTCGACCACGGCCTGGTGCGCGGAGGCGCCTGCGCCGACCACGGCGACGCGGCGACCGGCGTGCGCGGCACGGACCTGCGGGTCGGTGAGGTCGGGCACCCGGTAGGTCACCGCGGCCGCGTTCTCACCCGGCGCCGGCCAACCGTCAGCACCCACCGGGCCGGGGTCGCCCCAGGTGCCGGAGGCGTCGATGACCGCAGCCGCCGACAGCACCTGCTCGGCACCGTCCGCGGTCCGCACGTGCACGGCGAAGGGCACGTCCTCCCGCTGCTGGGCCACGAGCCGGTCCCGCCCGCGACGCGCGAGCCCGACCACCTCGCTGCCGGTGCGCAGCACGACGCCCCGGTCGACGAGCGCCGCGGCGAGCGGCTCGAGGTAGTGCGCGACCCACTCGCGACCGGTCGGCGCCTCGTGGGCGAGCGGCCGCTCCCACCCGCCGGCCTCCAGCAGTCGGGCTGCCGCGTCGTCGACCAGCTCCGACCACGGCGAGAAGAGCCGCACGTGCCCCCAGCCGCGCACGGCGGCGCCGACGTGGGCCCCGGACTCCAGGACGGTGACGGGCAGGCCGCGCTTGACGGCGTGGGCGGCGGCCGCGAGCCCGATCGGCCCGGCGCCCACGATCACGAGCGGCTGGCCGGGGGTGGGCGTGAGTGTCATGGGCGTGCACCTTCCGAAGTTCATCGATCCTTGTCGATGGATGACCCTAGACCATTCATCGAACTGCGTCGATGGATGGTCTAGGCTGGTCCCGTGACCAGCACCCCGACCGGCCTGCGACCCGACGACGCCGCGACCTACGCCGAGTGGTTCGCCGTCCTGGCCGACCCGACCCGCGTGCGGGTCCTGCACCAGGTCGCCTCCAGCGCGTCCGGCGCGGTGCGCGTTGGCGACCTCGCGACCGCGCTCGGCATCAGCCAGGCCACCTGCTCCCACCACGTGCGCAAGCTCGCCGACGTGGGCTTCGTCCGCATCGACAAGGTGGGCACCAGCAGCCTGGTCTCGGTCAACGCCGCCTGCTGCACCGGGCTCCCGCACGCCGCCGACGTCGCCATGGGCACCCTGACCACCCGACCGTGCTGCCCCGGGGACGTGCCGGCCGACGTGACCACCCGGGCCATGACCGACGCCGACCTGCCCCGGGTGCGCGAGATCTACGCCGAGGGGATCGCGACCCGGCAGGCGACCTTCGAGACCGAGGCCCCCGCCATCGAGGCGCTGCGCGAGAAGTGGCTGCCCGGCCAGCGCTGGGTCGCCGAGCTCGTCGAGACCCCCGGCGAGGTCGTCGGGTGGACCGGCGTGAGCCCCGTCTCGACCCGCGCGTGCTACGCCGGCGTCGGCGAGACCTCGGTGTACGTCGCCGAGCAGGCCCGTGGTCGCGGGGTCGGCCGTGCGCTGCTCCAGCGCCAGGTGACCGAGGCCGACGCCGGTGGGCTGTGGACCCTGCAGACCTCGATCTTCCCGGAGAACCGCGCCAGCCTCGCGCTGCACCGCAGCGCCGGCTACGTCACGCTGGCCGTGCGCTCGCGCATCGCCCGGCTCGACGGCGAGTGGCGCGACACGGTGCTGATGGAGCGTCGCCGCACCGATGACTGACCCGCTCCCCGACCACGTCGACGTCTGCGTCGTCGGTGGCGGGCAGTCGGCGCTCGCCCTCGCCTTCCACCTGCGCCGGGCCGAGCGCCGCCGCTCCGGCCCTGCGCTGCGGGTGCTGCTGCTCGACTCCCGCACCCACCCCGGTGGGGCGTGGCAGGACGCCTGGCCCAGCCTGCGGCTCTTCTCCCCCGCCGGCTACAGCTCGCTGCCGGGGCGGCTGATGCCGCGCCCGCCCGGGGACGAGCCGCCCGACGCGGCGCACGTCGTGGACTACCTCGCCGACTACGAGCGGCGCTACGACGTCGACGTGCGCCGGCCGGTGCGGGTGACGGCCGTCGAGCGCGCCGACGGCGGGCTGCTGGTCCGCACCGACCACGGCGACCTCCGCGCTCGCGCGGTGGTCTCGGCCACCGGGACGTGGGACCGCCCCCTGTGGCCGACGGTCCCGGGCACCGACGGGTTCGAGGGCGAGGTCCTGCACGTCCACGACTACCGAGGGCCCGAGCCGTTCGCGGGCAGGCGGGTGCTGGTCGTGGGCGGTGGCAACTCCGGCGCCCAGGTCGCCGCGGACCTGCTCGGCACCGCCGCCGCGGTCCACTGGGCGACCCGGCGTCCGCCCCGCTACCTGCCCGACGACGTCGACGGCCGCGTGCTCTTCGAGGTCGCCACCCAGGCGGTCCGCGACCGCGCCTCCGGCCGGGAGGCCCGCGGCGTCGGGTCCCTGGGTGACGTCGTCGCGGTGCCGCCGGTGCGCGCGGCCCGCGACCGGGGCGACCTGGTGGCCGAGCCGATGGTCGAGCGGCTGACCGAGCACGGCGCGCGGTGGCCCGACGACCGCGAGGAGCCGCTCGACGCGGTCGTCTGGGCGACCGGCTTCCGGCCGGCGCTCGCCCACCTGCGCGGGCTGGGCCTGACCTGGACCGACGGCCACCCGGCGACCGGGGCGCCGGACGGCTCGCCCTTCGCGGTGCGGTCGGCCGACGGCGTACCGCTGTGGCTGCTGGGGTACGGCGACTGGTGCGGCCCCGCGTCGGCGACCCTCATCGGCGTCGGGCGGCCCGCGGCGGCGGTGGCGGCCGACGTGGTCGCCACCCTCGACCGCTAGCCCCGCGGCTCGGGCACCGTGGTGTCGTCGAGGAAGCAGTAGGCCCAGGTCTCCCCGGGCTCCAGCGACGCCATCAGCGGGTGGTCGGTGGCGCGGTGGTGGGCCGTGGCGTGCCGGCCGGGCGAGGAGTCGCAGCACCCCACGTGCCCGCAGCTGAGGCACATCCGTAGGTGCACCCACCGCTCCCCGTCGCGCAGGCACTCCTCGCACCCGGCTGTCCCCGGCTGCACGGGCACCGACGCGGCACCGTGCGGGCACGCGTCGGACGGCCAGCGGTAGTGCACGAGCCGCGAGACGTCGACGTCCGCCGTCGGGACCTCGACCACCCGGGCGCCGACCACCTCCGCGAGGTGGCGTCGCCCGGCGACGGCGGGATCGACCACATGGTCCACCCCCGCGGCGGCGAGGTCCTCGAGGTCGACGCCGGTCGCGCGCACCACCACGGGGACGTCGCTCTGGCCGCGCACCATGACCGCCACCCGGGCGGCCTCCTCGGCGTCGTGCTCGGCGACGACGACCAGCCGGGCGCGGGCCAGGCCGGCCTCCTCGAGCACGTGCGCCCGCATCGCGTCCCCGCGTACGACGGTGAGCCCCGCGGCCTCGGCCTCGGCCGCCCCGCCGGGGTTGAGCGTGGTCATCACGACCGGCACGCCGCGTGCCCGCAGGTCGGCCCCGAGGGCGACGGAGTCGGCACCCCAGCCGAGCATCAGCACGTGCCCCTGCACCTCGTGCGCCTCGGCGGGGGTCGCCTCCTGCCCCGCGGACGACCCGGCGGTCGCGCCCGCGCGCGGCAGCAGCCGGGTGCCGAGGGACCCGAAGGCCGGGGTGAGCATCATCAGCAGCACCGTGGTGGCCACGAAGACCTGCGACCCGTCCTCACCCTCGCCCAGTGGGCTGAGCCCGGCTCCCTCACCGACGGTCAGCAGCACGAAGGAGAACTCCCCGACCTGGCCGAGCAGCAGCCCGGCGGCGACCGCCTGGCGCCACCCCACCCGCAGCGGCGCGAGGGCGGCGGCGGTCGTGAGGGTCTTCACGGCCAGGACGACCACGGCGACCGCCAGGACGAGCGGGAGGTTGGCGAGCAGGAAGCCGACGTCGAGCAGCATGCCGACGGAGACGAAGAAGATCGCGCTGAAGAGCACCTGCAGCGGCAGGATCTCCGAGAGCGCGTGGGTGCTGTGCCGGCTCTCGCTGACCACCAGCCCGGCCAGGAAGGCACCGAGCGAGACGCTGACGCCGGCCAGGGCGGTGAGGTAGGCGGTGCCGAAGCAGATGGCGACGACGGCGAGCAGGAAGACCTCGGGCGAGCAGAGCGCGGCGACGCGCTCGAGCACCTTGGGCATCACCCGGCGCGCCACGACCAGGACGACCCCGACCACCGCGACGGCGATCCCGAGCGCCTCCAGCAGGGCGCCGGTGCCGCCCTCGGCCTCGGTGCCCAGCAGCGGGACGACCAGCACCATGGCCACGACCGCGAGGTCCTGGAAGACCAGGGTGGCCAGCGCGAGCTGACCGCGGGTGCTGCTGGTGCCGCCGGTGTCGGCGAGCAGCTTGAGCACGATCGCGGTCGAGGACAGTGCCAGGAGGAAGCCGGTGAACAGCCCGACCTTCCAGTCCCGCCCCAGCGCGACCGTCACCGCGAGCCCGGCCCCGGTGGCCAGCACGACCTGCGACCCGCCGCCGAAGGCGACCCAGCGCCACACGCGCGCCAGGCGCTCGAGGGAGAACTCGATGCCGATGGTGAACAGCAGCAGGATCACGCCGATCTCCGCCGCCGCGTCGACCGCCTCGGTCGAGGACACCAGGCCGAGCTGCGCTGGCCCGATCAGGACGCCGGCCAGCAGGAAGCCCACGATCGGCAGCACCCGCACCCGGACGCTGAGGTAGCCGACGACGGCCGCCGCCAGCACCAGCGCCGCAGTGGCGGTGAGGTAGCGCGGCACGCCCTCGGACGAGGCCAGCACGACCAGGTCTGCGTTCACAGGTGGAAACCTAGCCGGTGCCGCTCACCTGCTCAGGCCGCGAGCACGGAGTCCGGGAGCTCCAGGTCCGGCACCAGCTCGACGAGCATCGCGCGCACCCGGCCGTCGATGTCGGCGACGATGCCGCGGACGGTCTCGGGGTCCTGGCCGCCGGGGTCCTCGACCGGCCAGTCGACGTACCTCACGCCGGGGACGTAGGGGCACTCCTCGCCGCAGCCGAGGGTGATCGCCATCGTGGAGGCGGCCACGGTCTCGTGGGTCAGGTGCTTGGGGTGCTCCTTGCTGGTGTCCAGGCCCAGCGACTCCAGCACGTCGGCCACCTCGGGATGGATGTGCTCGCCGGGCTGGGTGCCGGCCGACAGGGCACGGACCCGACCCTGGGCGTAGTGCTCGGTCAGGACGCGGCCGATCACGGAGCGTCCACCGTTGCGGACGCAGGCGAAGACGACCTGCGGGACGTCGGTCATGGGGTGTCCTCTCGGGAGGGCTGGGATGCGGACTGGGTCGGGACGACGACGTCCCCGAGGCTGGTGTCGCCGGGGGCGCCGAGCTGCGGGTGCAGCCAGTGCACGAAGGCGACCGCGAGGGTGGCGCCGACCAGCTGCGCGAGCACGAACGGCGGCACCGAGGCGGGCGCGATCCCGGCGAAGGTGTCGGAGAAGACCCGCCCCACGGTGACGGCGGGGTTGGCGAAGGACGTCGAGGAGGTGAACCAGTAGGCGGCGCCGATGTAGAGGCCGACCGCGGGGGCCGACAGCGCGCCGCGACCGGTGCGGGCGAGCGCGAAGATCAGCGTCACCAGGCCGGCGGTCGCGACCACCTCCGAGAGCCAGAGGTGCCCGGCGGAGCGGTCGGTCGAGGCCAGCTCGGTGACCGGCACCTCGAACATCAGGTTGGCGACCACGGCACCGGCGATGCCGCCGACGACCTGGGCCGCGGAGTAGGCGCCCACCTCGCCGCCGGTCAGGGCGCCCGAGGCGCGTCCTCCCCCGGCCAGGCGTCCCATCAGCCAGTCGGCGAAGGAGACCGCGGGGTTGAAGTGCGCGCCCGAGGTCGGCCCGAAGACCCAGATCAGGGCGGTGAGCCCGAAGACGGTGGCCGTGGAGTTGGCCAGCAGCTGCAGGCCGACGTCGTCGGAGAGCCGCTGGGCCATGATGCCGCTGCCGACCACGACGGCGACGAGCGAGGCGGTGCCGACGAGCTCGGCCGCCAGGCGGCGACTGAGGTCGGGTCGGGCGTCCGGACTGGTCATGCAGGGGCCCCCAGGGGTCGGAGTCGGTGGATCCGCCGCTCGATCTCGTCGGCGGCGGCGTCGAAGGCGTCGCCCTCGAGCGGGACGGGGTCGGGGACCGACCAGTGCAACGACCCGGGCAGGGCCCCGGTCGCGGCCCCGGCGACCAGCTCCTCGTGGGCCGCGTCGCACACGGTCACGACCAGGGCACCGCCCTCGAGGTCGGCCGGGTCGAGGGCGACCGGGCGCTCGGCCAGCTGCAGCCCGCGGCGTACGGCGACGCCGACGGCCCGGGGGTCGACGCGTGCGGCGGGGTGGGTCCCGGCGGAGCGCGCGACGGGGACGCCCTCCCCGCGGTGGCTGTTCCAGATCGCGGCGGCCAGCTGCGAGCGGGCGGAGTTGCCGGTGCACACGAACACCAGGTCCCCCGCCCCTGCCCAGGCCGGGGACGTCACGCTCTCCTGCGGGAGCGCCTCGTCGACGAGCCGGACGTAGGACCGCCGGCGGTCGGCCTCGGAGCGACGGCGCTCCACCAGCCCGGCCCGCTCGAGCACCGCGAGGTGGTGGGCCAGCAGGTTGGAGCCCAGGCCGAGGCGCTCGGCGATCTCGCGCGGCGAGGCGTCCTGGAGCGCGAGCATGTCGACCACCGCCAGCCGCGTGACGTCGGCCAGCGCGGCGTGGCGCGCGGCGCGGGTCTCCAGCTCGGTCACAGGACCGATGCTTTCACTCAAGTTTCATTGAGTCAATGAACGCTGAGTTAACTGTCCTCGACCTCAGGCTCCGCGCAGTCGCGGCACAGCCCGGACAGCGCCACGTGGTGCGGGTCGAGGCGGAAGCCGGCCGAGCGGTCGAGCCGCCGGCGTACGTCGTCGAGCACGTCGTCGGGGAGGTCGATGACCCGGTGGCAGGTGCGGCACTGCGCGTGCACGTGGGCCGGCATCCCGCCGGCGGAGTCGGCGAGGTGGTAGGCCGTGCCGGAGGCGAGGTGGACGTGGGTGACCACGCCGACCTCGGCCAGGGTCTCCAGGGTGCGGTAGACGGTGGTCAGGTGGATGCCCGGCCAGCGCTCGGCGATGTCGGCGGTGATCTGCTCGACCGTGGGGTGCCCCTCGGCGCGCGAGAGCGCGTCGATGACGGCCCGGCGCGGCATCGTGATCCGGTGCCCGCGCCCGCGCAGCGTCTGCAGCACGGCCTCCACGGCCGGCTCCCCGCTCACAGGACCGCCGCCCTCGGGGCCCGCTGCAGGCCCCGGCCACCGGTCGCGGCGAGCACCACGCCGAAGACGGTCGCGCCGGTCAGGACGATCGTGGTGCCGGAGGGCACGTCGAGGTGGTAGCTGAGGTTCATGCCGACCAGGCCGCAGACGGCACCGATCGCGCTGGAGAGCCACAGCATCGTCGCGAAGCGGTGGGTGAGCATCCGGGCCACCACGGCGGGGATGACCAGGGTCGCTGCCACCAGCGTCACGCCGATCACCGAGAGCGTCGCCAGGATCGCCAGCGAGAGCACCAGCATGAGCAGGGCGTCGGTGCGGGCGACCCGGACCCCGCTCACATCGGCGACCTCGGGGTCGAAGGTCGCGAAGAGCAGCGCGCGGTAGCGGGTGAGCACGACCCCCAGGGTGAGCGCGCTGACCGCTGCGAGGGTCCACACGTCGGCGGTCGAGATGCCGATGATGCTGCCGAACAGCGCCGCGTCGAAGCTGGGCCCGCGGTTGCCGAAGACGGTGAGCAGCGCGACGCCGAGCGCGAAGGAGGCGGTCGTGATGACGCCGATCGCGGCGTCGGCGCCGATGCGGTGAGCGCGGGCGACCCGGTTGATCGCCAGCGCCGAGGCGAACCCCCAGATGCCCGCGCCGAGCACGAAGTTCAGCCCGATCACGCTGCTCGCGGCGAAGCCCCCGAAGATCGCGTGCGAGAGGCCGTGGCCGATGTAGCTCATCCCGCGCAGCACGACGTAGACGCCGACCAGCCCGCAGAGCGCGCCGGCCATCGTCGCCACCACCACGCCCTTGACGAAGAAGGCGTAGGCGAAGGGCTCCAGCAGGGTCTCGATCACGTCGCCTCGGCCCGCTTGCGGTCCAGCACCACCGGCATGCCCAGGTGCTCCAGCACCTCCATGGGCGCCCCGAAGGTCCGCTCCAGCACGGCGGGCGTCATGACCTCCTGGGGACGACCCCGGTGCACCACGGTGCCGTGCAGGGCGACCAGCTCGGGGACGTGCGCGGCCACCCCGTTCAGGTCGTGGGTGGTGAGCAGGATGGTGGTCCCCTCGTCGTGCAGGTGCCCGAGCAGGTGCAGCATCTCGTGCCGGGTCGCGACGTCGATGCCGCTGGTGGGCTCGTCGAGCAGCAGCAGCTGCGGCTCGCGCAGCAGCGCCCGCGCCAGGAACATCCGCTGCTGCTGCCCCCCGGAGAGCTCACGGATGTGCCGGTCGGCGAGGTGGGCGATGCCGAGTCGCTCCAGCACCTCCCCCACCCGCTGCCGCTCGGCCCGCGTGGACCAGGGCAGCCAGCGCTCGCTGCGCACCATCAGCACGCACTCCGCCACGGTCACCGGGAAGGTCCAGCTCACCGTCTCCAGCTGCGGCACGTAGCCCACGCGCAGCCCCCGGGCCCGGCCGACCTCACCGGCACTCGGGTGCAGGGTGCCCAGGGCCAGTCGCAGCAGGGTGGTCTTGCCGGCGCCGGAGGGGCCGACCACGCCGACGAAGTCGCCCTGCCGCAGGTCGAGGTCGACCCCGCGCAGGACCGGCGCACCGTCGTACGCCACGTCGACGGAGTCCAGGCGCAGCAACGAGCGCGACCGCGCGCCGTCGAGCGGCACGACGCCCACGGGGTGCCCCTCGACGTCACTCACGGGACCATCCAACAGCACGCGTCACTGCGGGTAGTCCGCCTCGTCCTCGACGGCCGGGGTGACGTCGAGCGCCTCCAGCGCGGGGGCGCTGCCCCCGAGGCCGGTGATCATGGTGATGTAGTTGCCGCGCATCAGGCCCAGCCAGGAGTGCTCGGGGTCGCCGGGCGCGCCGGGGAGGTCGTCGTCGCGCAGGGTGTCCTCGTAGCGGGCGCCGGTCGCCCGGCCGATCTCCTCCAGCGCCGCGGAGGGGAAGACCTCCGACCCGAAGATCGTCGGCACCTGCTGGTCACGGATCTGGTCGATGAGCCGCGCGACCTCCTTGGGGGTCGGCTCCTCGAAGCTCTCGGGCTGGATCGCGCCGATCACCTGCCAGTCGTAGGTCTGGGCGAAGTAGGCGTAGGCGTCGTGGTAGGTCAGCAGCACCCGGTCCTCGGCAGGCAGCGACTCCTGGTCGGCACGCAGGGCCTCCGACAGCGCGGTCGCCTGCTCCTCGAAGGCGTCCAGGTTGGCGTCGTACGTCGCCGCGTTGTCGGGGTCGAGGTCGACCAGGTGCTCGTGGACCAGCTCGGCGTAGCGGATCGCCCAGGTGGGGTCGGTCCACAGGTGCGGGTTGGGCTTGCCGTCCTCCTCGGGGAAGGAGAAGTCGTAGAGGTACTCCGACTCCGGCAGCACCTCGGTGCCGAGCTCGACCAAGCGAGCACCCTCGCTCATGGTCGCCTCGGCCAGCTCGACGGTGGGCTCCTCGAGCTGCAGCCCGTTGACCAGCACCAGGTCCGCGCGCTCGAGCAGGGCCGAGGCGCTCGGCGGCGGCTCGAAGGTGTGGGAGTTGGTGCCCTCCGGCACCAGGCCCTCGATGACGGCGAGGTCCCCGGCGACGGCTGCGGTGATGGAGGTGATCGGCGCGACGGTCGTGACCACGCGCAGCTCCCCGTCGCCGGCGACGTCCGCGTCGGCGCCACAGGCGGTGAGCGGGAGCAGGGCGAGGAGTCCGGCGGCGAGGGTCGCGCGGGGGGCGCGCGGGACGGGGCGGAGGCTCATGCCACCGACCCTAGTCGAGAACAGGTTGCTCTTGCGAAATGCTTGCAACAAGCGCTTCCTCAGTGCGAGGGGAGCTCCCCGGTGAGCCGTGCGTGCCGCTCGGCGCTGGCCTCGTTGAGGCCCGTGATCTCGACCTCGGTCCCCCGCCGCTCGTACTTGGTGACGATCGCGTCCAGGGCCGCCACCGTGGAGGCGTCCCAGATGTGGGAGGCCGAGAGGTCCACGACGACCCGGTCGGGGTCCTCGGCGTACTCGAACTGGGTGTAGAGGTCGTTGCTCGAGGCGAAGAACAGCTCACCGGTGACCCGGTAGACCGCCTTGGCGCCCCGGTCGTCCTCCACCAGCTCGCGGTGGGTCTCGGTGAGGTGTGCGACCCGGCGGGCGAAGAGCGTCATCGCCACCAGGACGCCGACGCCGACGCCGATCGCGAGGTTGTGGGTGAGCACGGTGACCAGCACCGTCGCGACCATCACCGTGGTCTCGGACTTGGGCATCCGGCGCAGGGTGCTGGGCTGGATGGAGTGCCAGTCGAAGGTGGCGACCGAGACCATGATCATGACCGCGACCAGGGCGGCCATCGGGATCAGCGCCACGACGTCGCCGGCCCCGACGACCAGGACGAGCAGGAAGACGCCGGCCAGGAAGGTCGAGATCCGGGTCCGGGCCCCGGACACCTTCACGTTGATCATCGTCTGGCCGATCATCGCGCAGCCGCCCATGCCACCGAAGAAGCCGGTGATCACGTTGGCCGCACCCTGGCCCATCGCCTCGCGGGTCTTGTCCGAGTGGGTGTCGGTGATGTCGTCGACGAGCTTGGCGGTCAGCAGGGACTCCAAGATGCCGACCAGCGCCATCGCCAGCGCGTAGGGCGCGATGATCTCGAGGGTCTCCATCGAGAACGGCACGTCGGGCACGAACCACGCGGGCAGGCTGTCGGGCAGGTCGCCCTGGTCGCCCACCTCGGGGACGGCGACGGCCGCGACGAGGGTGAAGGCGGTGAGCGCGACGATGGCGACCAGCGGCGCCGGGACCACCGCGTTGACCCGCGGGAAGCCGACGATGATCGCGATGCCGACGGCCACCAGCGGGTAGACCGCCCACGGGACGTCGACGAGGTGCTCGATCTGGGCACCGAAGATGAGGATCGCCAGGGCGTTGACGAAGCCCACCATCACCGAGCGCGGGACGAAGCGCATCAGCCGGGCGACCCCCACCAGGGCCAGGCCGAGCTGCATCAGCCCGCCGAGCAGCACGGTGGCGATGAGGTAGTCGTAGCCGTAGTCGCGCATCACCGGCGCGATCACCAGCGCGATGGCGCCGGTCGCGGCCGAGATCATCGCGGGCCGGCCGCCCAGGAACGAGATCGCGACCGCCATCGTGAACGACGCGAAGAGCCCGACCTGGGGGTCGACCCCGGCGATGATCGAGAACGAGATCGCCTCGGGGATCAGCGCCAGCGCGACGACGAGGCCGGCCAGGACCTCGGTGCGCAGCAGCCGTGGCGAGCGCAGGGCCGCGCGCACGGTGATCTCCGTGGGGTGATGGGGGTGCTCGGTGGGGGTGACGCTCACCACGTTCTCCGTCCAGACGTGCCGAAGGCCCGGATCAGGACGTCCGGGCCTCTGCCCCCAGGGTACGGAACCGCACGCCCCACCGACGAACCGCGGATCCCGCAGCGCCCGGGCGCGACCCCCGCCCGAAGGCCTGCTTGACAGATGTGCCTGGTTTGTCAACCATGGCGGGACCGCCGACGATCTGGAGACCCATGTCCACCGCGTCCTCCCCCACCGCGACCTCCTCCGCGACCTCCGCCGAGCAGACCCGGCCGGTCTCCGGGCTGCCCGACCCCGGCGAGCGGGTCCCGCCGGTCGCCTGGCCCACCCTCGCGCTGTACGCCGGCACGCTGGCGCTGTTCGCCCTGGAGATGGTCGGGGTGCTGGCCGCGGGGTGGTCGCCGTGGGTGACGGTGCCGATGGGCACGGCGGTCACGTTCTTGATGTTCAGCGTCCTGCACGAGGCGACGCACCACGCGGTGAGCACCAGCGACCGGCTGAACAACCTGATGGGCCACCTCTCGGTGCCGTTCGTGGCGCCGTACGGCACCTTCGGGATGATCGGCTTCATCCACATCGAGCACCACCGCAACACCAACGAGCAGAAGTCGGTGGACCCCGACGCGTGGACCAGCGAGGGCCCGTGGTGGCAGCTGCCGTTCCGGTGGATGACGATCGACCTCTGGTACTTCGTGTTCTACCTGCGCCGCATCCCCCAGCGCCCGCGCGGCGAGGTGGTGGCCACGTCGTTGATGTTCGTGGCCGTGGTCGGCGGGTTCGGCTGGCTGGTCGCGGCCGGTCACGGCGCGACGCTGGCCGTGGCGTTCCTGGTCCCGCAGCGGCTCGGCCTCGGGGTCCTGGCGTGGTGGTTCGACTACCTGCCCCACCACGGCCTGCCGTTCACCGGCCGCCAGGACAAGTACCGTGCGACCCGGATCCGCGTCGGCGGCGAGGGGTGGATGACGCCGCTGTTCGTCTACCAGAACTACCACCTGGTCCATCACCTGCACCCGAGCGTGCCGTTCTACCGCTACGTGCGTGCCTGGCGACGCAACGAGCAGGCCTACCTGGACCACAACGCCGCCATCTCCACGGTCTTCGGCCGGTCGCTGACCCCGTCGGAGTACCGCACGTGGCGCCGTCTCACCGACACCTACGACGCCCCGGCCGCGACGACCGGCGGCACCGAGCGGGCGGTCCCGCGGTTCCACCCGCTGCGCGTGGCCACCGTCGAGCCGCTCACCTCCGAGAGCACCGCCGTGACGTTCACCGTCCCGGCCGACCTCGCGGCGGCGTACGAGCACCGCGCCGGCCAGCACGTCACGCTGCGCGCCGTCGTCGACGGCCAGGACGTGCGCCGCTCCTACTCGCTGCTGCCGGCCCAGGCGGGCACGCTGCGCGTCGCGGTGAAGCGGATCGAGGGTGGGGTGTTCTCCGGCTACGTGCACCAGCGGCTGCGCACCGACGACATCCTCGACGTGATGACGCCCGCCGGACGCTTCGGTCACGACACCGACGCCGATGCCCAGCGCAGCTACGTCGGCGTCGCTGCCGGCTCCGGCATCACGCCGGTCCTGGCGATCCTCGCCGACACCCTGGAGGCCGAGCCGCGCTCGACGGCCACATTGGTCTACGGCAACCGCACCACCGCCTCGACGATGCTGCGCGACGAGGTCGACGCCCTCGCCGAGCGGTACGCCGACCGGCTCACCGTCCACCACGTGCTCTCCCGCGAGCTCGGTGCCACACGCACCGCGCGCGCCGGCCGCATCAGCGCCGCCCTGCTCGACGAGCTGGTCCCCGGTGACGTCGACCGCTGGTTCCTGTGCGGTCCCGAGCAGCTGGTCGAGGACCTCTCGGCCGCGCTGCCCGCTCGTGGCGGGCAGGTGCTGACCGAGGTGTTCCACACCGAGCAGGGCCACGCCGACCTGGAGCTGGACGTGGAGAGCCAGGTGACCGTCACCCTCGCCGGCCAGGACACCACCTTCGCCCTGCGCTCCGGCAGCGACACCGTCCTCGATGCCGCACTGCGCGAGGGCGTGGACGCGCCGTACTCCTGCGCCGGCGGCGCCTGCGGCACCTGCCGCGCCAAGGTGCTGCTCGGCCGCGCCGTCATGGACCAGGACCACGCGCTCGACGACGCCGAGCGCGCCGCCGGCTACGTGCTCACCTGCCAGGCGCACCCGATCAGCGAGGAGCTGCGGGTCACGTACGACGAGTGACCGCGACGTCGCAACCGTGCCGCAGCGCGGCCCGACTGCTCGACGCGCACCCCGCGCCAGAAGGCAGCTCGGTCGGCGACCGACTCGGCGCCCGCCATCGGCTCGGGGTAGAACCACACCGCGTCCGGGTTGACCTCGCCGTCGACCTCGAGGCTGTAGAACGCGCTGGAGCCGGCAGTTCGTTCCCCGCGAGTGGGAGATGATCCAGGCGTGCGCGCAGTGGTGGTCGACGGAGTCCGAGCCCGACCCGAGGTGCGGGAGGTGCCCGACCCGGCCCCGCCGGCCGGCGGCGTGGTGGTGCGGGTCGGGGCGACGGGCCTGTGCCGCAGCGACTGGCATGCCTGGGCCGGGCACGACGACCTCGCCTATCCCCACGTCCCGGGGCACGAGCTGGCCGGCGAGGTCGTGGCGGTCGGAGCCGGTGTGCGGTCCTGGGGTGTCGGCGACCGGGTCACCGTCCCCTTCGTCTGCGGATGCGGCCGGTGCGTCTGGTGCCGCGCCGGCGACGCCCAGGTGTGCCCCGACCAGCAGCAGCCCGGGTTCACGCACTGGGATTCCTACGCCGGCGCGGGCCCGTGCCGCGTCGGGCCGGCCGGCCCCGAGCTGGTGGCCCTGCACGCGGCCGACACCAACCTGGTCGCCGTCCCGGAGGGCGTCGACGATGACACCGCAGCCTCGCTGGGCTGCCGGTTCGCCACTGCCTTCCGGGGTCTCACGAGCCGCGCGGATGTCCGCGAGGGTGAGTGGGTCAGCGTCGTCGGGGCGGGCGGGGTGGGCCTGAGCAGCGTCATGATCGCGCGCGCCCTGGGCGCGCGCGTGGTCGCCGTCGACCGGCACCCGGGCGCTCTCGAGCTCGCCCGCAGCCTCGGTGCCGAGCACACCGTCCTCGCCGAGCCCGGCGCCGACATCCCCGCCGCACTCGCCGACCTCACCGGGGGCGGCGCACACGTCTCGGTCGATGCGGTGGGTAGCGAGCAGACCCTCACCGACGCGGTCCTCGGCCTGCGTCGTCGGGGCCGACACGTCCAGGTCGGCCTGCTCCCCCACGACCTGACAGTCGTGCCGCTGGCCCGCGCGGTCGCCTGGGAGCTGGACCTGCTGGGCAGCCACGGCATGGCCGCGAGCGACTACCCGCCGATGCTGGCGATGGTCTCGGACGTGCGGCTGCGCCCCGACCTGCTCGTCGATCGCACCGTGGACCTCGACGAGGCGGCGGCGCTGCTGCCCCACCTCGACTCCGCGGTCACCGCTGGGATGGTCGTCGCGGTCCCCTGAGCCGGCGCCAAGGTGCTGCTCGGCCGCGCCGTCAGGGACCAGCAACGATTCCGGGACGACCGGGGACCCTCAGCAGCCCCGCTCGGGATCGATCTGGGCGAGCACCTGCTCGCAGGCCCGCCGCAGCGCGGCGAGGCCGTCGGGGTCGACGACGTCGACCACGAGCTCGCGCACCCGGCGTACGTGCCCGGGGGCCGCGGCCACCACGGCGTCGTAGCCGGCGTCGGTGAGGATCGCGCGGGTCCGACGCCCGGCACCGGGCAGGCGTTCGCGCTCGATCCAGCCGGCGCGCTCGAGCCGACTGACGGCGTGCGAGAGGCGCGAGAGCGAGGCGTTGGTGGCAGCGGCGATCTCGCTCATCTGGTCGCTGCGCCCCTCCTTCTCCGAGAGGACCGCCATGATCATGTACTCGAAGAAGCTCAGCTGGGCATCGCGCTGGAGCTGGGCGTCGAGCACTCCCGGGAGCTTGATGACCACGGCCGCGAGCGCCGTCCAGGCTCCCCGCTCCTCCGCACTGAGCCAGGGCACGTCGTCTGTCATGCGACGACCCTACGCCGCGCCAACTTGACTGTTCAAGTACGCGGCCCTACCTTCGTTGTTGAGCACTCAACAACTAAACGAGGAGCAACACCATGAACATCTTCCTGTGGATCCTGGCCGGCGTCCTGGCCGCCGTCTTCCTCATGGCCGGCGCCATGAAGGCCACCCAGCCGAAGGCCAAGCTGGCCGAGAACATGCCTTGGGTCGAGGACTTCAGCGACTCCCAGGTCCGCGCCATCGGCGTCGTGGAGATCCTCGGCGCCCTCGGCCTGATCCTGCCTGCGGCCACCGGCGTCGCCGTGGTCCTCACCCCGCTGGCCGCCGCCGGCCTGGCGCTCACCATGGCGGGCGCCGCGGTCGTGCACGCCCGCCGCAAGGAGTTCCCCAACATCGCCGTCAACGTGGTGCTGGGCGGGCTGGCCCTGCTGGTCGCGATCCTGCGCTTCGGCCCGCACGCCTTCTGATCCACCGCCCGGCCCAGCAGCGCTACTCCAGCAGCGTGACTGTCCCCCGGTCGCCGTCGACGCGGACGCGGTCACCGGTGCGCAGCACCCGGGTGGCTCCCTGGGTGTTGACGACACAGGGCAGGCCGTACTCCCGGGCCACGACGGCGCCGTGGGACACCGAGCTGCCGATGTCGGTGACCAGCGCGGCGATCAGGGTGAAGTACGGCGTCCAGCCGACGTCGGTCACGGGAGCGACCAGGACCTCCCCCGGCTGCAGGGCCTGGGCCTCCGAGACGGTCGAGGCCACCCGCACCACGCCCTCGACGACCCCGCTGCTGGCCGGGCGCCCCACGATGACCCCGTCCTCCCCGGAGGGCGGCGGCTGCGGGACGTGCGGCACCGGGCGCCCGACGCTGACGTCGGGGAACTCCAGCAGCTGCTGGAACGGCAGAGCCGCGCGCCGCGACTGGGCGGCGGACACCATGTCCGCGAGGTCGCGCTCGTCCCCGGCGCCCGAGGCGTCCACGAGCGCGGGCAGCTCGATCCGGTCGAAGAAGAAGACCAGGTCGGCGTCGGGGAGCACCCCGCGCTCGGCGAGCTGCTGGCCCAGCATCCGGTAGCCGCGCGAGAGGTGGTGGGCCACCAGGACCATGCGTGACTTGGTGGCCTCCCGCCCGGCCGCTCCCCAGCGGGCCCAGCGGGCGATCCGGCGTACGGAACCGGGCAGGTCGCCGTCGTCGACGGCCCGGGTGGGGCGCTCACCACGGTTGCCGAGCTGTCGCGCGTGCAGCATGGCCTGCATGATCGTGCCGAGCCCGTCGGGGTCGTCGCCCCACGAGGGGTCGCGCAGGCACAGCTCGCGGTAGCCACGGTGGCCGTGCCGGGCCAGGAAGTCCCGCAACGCCCGGGAGGTCGGCCCGTCGCCGTCGCGCACGTCGGCCACGGCGTCGGCCGGCGCCTTCGCCAGGAACCGCTCGGCGGCCTCGGCGTCGCCGGCCAGCGCCCCGACCACGTCGTCGAGCTGACCGAGCATGACCGCGCTCTCGACGTCGGTGCCGCCGGCGAGCAGGGCCGAGGCGCGCGCCCGCCCCTCCTCCTCGGTGCCGCCGGCCTTCACGGCCTGCTTGACCAGTGTCTGCTCCAGCACGTTCGCCGGGACGGCGGCGCGGGAGCTGGACCGCACGTGGGTGAGCGTCGCCTCGAAGTACAGCTCGAGCGCGGTGTCGAGCTCGGCGAGCAGGGCCCGGGGCTCCGACGCCGAGGGCGTCTCGAAGGTGGCCAGCTTGTCGTCGAGCCGGCGGATAGCCCGGCTGGCGGTGAGCGCGAAGGTCGTCAGCCGGACCGTGTTCGCCAGGCGCACCGGGAACGACTTCGGCGGCAGCGGGACCAGCTCGTCGACCACCCGGCCGCAGATGGACAGGGAGTACTGGTCGGCGGAGTTGCCCAGGATGCCCGAGCTCAGCCCCGTCCCCTCGGTCATGTTGAGGAACAGGTGGCCGGAGAAGTAGCCCAGCTGCAGCCAGCGGTCCTCGACGTAGGCGTCCTGGAACCCCGCCACGACCTGCACGGTCTGCATGGCGTACTCGATGGCCTGGCCGCTCACCGACGCCGTCAGGGGGCAGAAGGCGCCCGGCATCATCTCGCCGATGTTGCAGCGGGTGTAGACGTGGTCCTCACCGGCCAGCCGTGAGTCCATCGCGGACAGGTCGCCGGGCAGGGTCGTGATCGGGCGCGCCTGGAGCCAGCGCAGGCGCCCGGAGCGGTCGATGGCCCACTCCAGGTCCAGGGGCCGGCCCCAGCGCGCCTCGGCTGCGCGAGCGCCCGCCACGACCTCGGTCACCTCGTGCGGCTCCAGCGCCGGCAGGTCGCCCACCGCGCTGGCCACGACCGTGCCGCCGCTGTCGACCTCGTAGTGGTCCGACGTGGTCGAGCCGTCGACCAGCTGCTCCCCCAGCCCGCTCACCGCGTCGACGACGGCCAGGTCGCGGCGGGCACTGACGGGGTCGGCACTGAACACCACGCCCGCGGCACGCGCGTCGACCATCTCCTGCACGACCAGGTGCATGGTGCCCGTGATGCCGCTGTCGTGCTGGTAGGCGCTGGCCCGCTCCGAGCCGGTCGAGGCCACGCAGCGGCGTACGGCGTCGAGGAGCCCGACGTAGTCCCGGACGCCCAGGACCGTGTCGTACTGCCCGGCGAAGGAGCTCTCCACCCCGTCCTCGCCGGCCGCCGAGGAGCGCACCGCCACCGGCTGACCCTCCGGCGCCAGCTCCCGGTAGCGCTGCTCCAGACCGGGCGGCAGCGCGTCGGGGTCGGCGTCGGCCAGGACGAACGCCGCCGGCACGTCGAAGCCGGCGGCTCGGAGCTCGGCCAGGCCCAGGGCCTTGCCGCCGTAGCGGCCGTCGGTCACGTCATCGAGCTCGACGATGGCGGTGGTGAGGTGCGTCACACGACATTACGATACAGTTGGAACGGAAATGCGCAAGGAACCTGGACGACCCCGTGACGACCGCATCGACGCGGCGGTGCTCGACGCCGCCACCACGCTCCTGCTCGAGGTCGGGTACGCCGACCTGCGGGTCTCTGCCGTGGCCGATCGGGCCGGGACGACCCGGCCGGCGGTCTACCGGCGCTGGCCGACCAAGGCGCACCTGGTCCACGAGGCGGCGTTCCGCGACCACCCCCCTGCAGCCCCCGCCACCGCTCCCCCGCCGGCGGGGTCGCTCGACGACGACGTCCACCACCTGGTCCACGCCGTGGCCCTGCAGCTCTCCACCCCCCTGGCCCGCGCAGCGGTCCCGGGCCTGCTCGCCGACGCCGCCGGCGACCCGACCCTGCACGCCCAGCTGCTCGAGCGCTTCGCCCTCGCCGGGTGGGGCGGGGTCGACGCCCGGCTGGCAGCCGCCGTCGAGCGCGGAGAGGCCAGGCCCGACGTCGACGCCGGCACCCTGCTCGAGACGGCCATCGGCGCCGCCCTGCTCGCCACGTTCCTGCGCGGCGCCGACGCGCTGGACGACGACTGGGTGGCCCGCACCGCCGCGCTGCTGCTCCGCGGCCTGCACGCCTGAGCAGGCGGGTCCTGCTCTCGGTCAGCTCACCGACCCGGGCCGGGGGCCCGCCCCGTCGCGAGGCGATGGTGACCGGACTCGAGCTGCGGTGCGGCCTGCAGCAGCCGGCCGTTCTCCCACAGCCGGTGCACCACGACCGCGGCCGTGACCGCGCCGAGGACTCCGAGCCCGAGGTCGCCGAGCGTGTCGGCGTAGGCGAACCGGCGCTCCGACGACCCGTTGACGAAGGCGAAGTACTCCCCGATCTCCCACGCGATCGCGCCCGTCGCACCTACTGCGAGAGCACGCTCCAGCACGGCCACCAACGGCACGGTGCGGTGCATCGTCAACAGGACCACCGCTGCCGCGAGCAGACCGGTGTTCATGAAGTGCATCCAGTCGTCGAACCAGCCGATCGCGTCGTACAGGTCGAGCTGGTTGCCCAGGATGTCGGTGAAGCACGTGATGGTGACCAGGAAGTCGGCCAACCACGGGAACGACGCTCGCTCCTTCCACCACAGCATCCAGCAGACCGGCACCGTGAAGGCCAGCAGCGGGTACACCACCGCACGCGCCTCGGCACCCTTGTCCCGCAGGTGACTGGCATCGGGGAACAGCAGCGCCACCAGCAGCAGGACCAGCAGGCCCGCCTTCGCCGTCAGGTCAGCCGACCGCAGCACCGGCGGGATCGGGTGACGGATGATCGCCAGCTCGGTCATGCACGCTCCTGTCGTGGGGCCGACCGACTCGGAGCCTGCCAAAAACATCAGGCCCGGGATTCTCGAGGAATCCCGGGCCTGATCTCGTAGCGGGGGCAGGATTTGAACCTGCGACCTCTGGACCTCCAGCGCGTGTGCGTTCCGCCGCTGGCGCTTTTGACCCCACTTGCCGATGTGTGCTCTGACCTGCACAGATGCGCACAACCCGCCGTGTCGGCTCCAGATCATCTTGACGTTTTCTGCTCGGATCAGGCGGCTTGTGCTGGCGTTTTCGGGACATAAGCGCGGCGTGACTCGAATCGCAGTCGGCTCGGAGGATGAGCCACGATTCGTGCCTGTTCGTGCCCAACTAGGATCGGCGGCATGCGGGACCTCCGAGCACCGGCCGGGACACGCGGCGCGCGCTACGCGCTGGCCGCCGTGGCCGTCGCGCTGTTCGGTCTTCTGTCGATGCATGGTTGGGGATCTCACACCGGCGCCCACACCATGGGGGCAACATCCCCGAGTGCGAATGTCCTGATCGCCGCAAGCGGCCCCCTCAGTCATGACCACTCCGGGCCAGCGGCCAGTGAGCCGGATACCTCCGAACCGATCGTCGCGGGTCATCCAGTGAGAATGAGCTCTGAGGAGCCCATCGGCGAGAACGGTGCGGGGCTTCTTGGCCTCTGCCTAGCCGTGCTGGCCGGCCTGGTGCTCGGGATCGCACTCCTGCTGGTGCGTCGGGGTGTCCGCATCCCCCGGACCCTGCTGCCGGCATGGCAGCCCCGACTGTTCATCGGGCGTGACCGGGACCCGCCCAGCCTCGGCATGCTCTGTGTGATCCGCTGCTGACAGGCATTCGTCACGAGGCGCCCACGTTTGGGCGGCTCGTGGTCTCGCCTGCCCAGACCCGATCACACAGATGGAGAAACACTCATGCGCAAGTCGCTGATCACCGCCGTTGTGGCGGCCTCGCTGTTCACCCTTGCCGCCTGCAGCAACGACGACGACACTGACACCGCGGCCAGCCATAACGAGGCCGACGTCACCTTCGCCCAGGAGATGATCCCCCACCACCAGCAGGCCATCGAGATGGCCGACCTCGCCGAGTCACGAGCTGAAAGCCAGGAGGTCAAGGACCTCGCCACCGACATCGAGGCAGCCCAAGGCCCCGAGATCGAGACACTGACCGGCTGGTTGGAGTCATGGGGCGAGGACGTCCCGGATGAGGGCATGTCGGGCATGGATCACGGCGACATGTCCTCCGACGACATGGGCGGAATGATGACCGAGGACGAGATGGCCGACCTCGAGTCGGCGTCCGGCGCGGAGTTCGACCAGATGTTTCTCACCATGATGATCGAGCACCACGAGGGCGCGATCGAGATGGCGAAGACCGAGCAGTCCGAGGGCGAGTTCCCCGAGGCTGTCGACATGGCCAAGGAGATCGAGACGACACAGGCGGAGGAGATCCAGACGATGCAGGACCTGCTGAAGTCCTGATCTCGTCCCTGGTGCCGGGCAGGACGGAGCTACTCCGCCAGCCCGGCGCCATCCTCACCTCGGAGCCACTGTTATGTACCGACCCCATGTCGCCCTCACAGGCATCCTCCTCGGTGCCGTCCTCGTCTCGGGCGGTTGCGCCAAGGACACCCCAGCGACAGCGCCGCCCGCCGATGAGGACACGAGCGTCGGCCACATCCACGGTCTCGGCGTCGATCCGGCCGACGACAGCCTCTACGTCGCTACCCACTTCGGCCTCTTCCACGTCGACGAGAGCGGCCGGCCGAGCCGCGTCGCAGACCGGTATCAGGACACGATGGCGTTCACCGTTGTCGGCCCTGGCCACTTCCTGGGAAGCGGGCACCCGGACCTCCGCGAGGACCTGCCCGCCCACCTGGGCCTGATCGAATCCACCGACGCCGGAGAGACCTGGACCCCCCTCGCCCTCCAGGGTGAGGCGGACTTCCACATCCTCGAGCCCGCCGGCGACGCCCTCTACGCATACGACGCCACGTCCGGAAGCCTGCTGCGCACCGAGGACCGGAAGAGCTTCGACGAGACATACCGAGGTCCGCTGATCAGCGTTGCGGCGGTCGATGACAACGACTCGCTGATCGCTACCGACGCCAACGGCCAGCTCGTCAGCATCAACACCAGGTCCGGCGAGACCCGTGAGCTCGGCGGCCCGAACATGATGTACCTCGACACCACTCCCGACGGGAGCCTGGCGGGTGTCGACCCCGACGGCGTCGTTCGGGTCAGCACCGACACCGGTCGAACCTGGCGCGAGGTCGGATCGATCGATGGCCAGCCGGCCGCGTTCACCATCAGTGCCCAGCGCTGGTTCGCCGCGACCGAGACCACCGTCTACCAGTCCACCGATGGCGGCGACACCTGGTCCCGCGTGCTGTGACGGTGCCGGGACGATGAGTAGGCGCAAAGCCACGCATCGACGAGCGGGTTCCCATCGCGCGCCACGTCGGCGTGCCACGGCAGGGCTCACCGGCCTGGCGGCGCTGGCGACGACTGCCGCCGTGGCTGGACCCGTCGCGTTTCTCATCCCCCGCCCGACGGACACCGAAGACGCGGGCGGCCGCACTGCAATTGCCGCATCTCCTTCCGCTGAACAGGCTGTCAGGCGCGAGCGGACCGACGGCGAGGTGGAGGTCCGTCGAGATCGTGACCCAGATCCGAGTGGGCCCCCCTCCCCCGCCACTCGCATTCCGGAGCGCGGCGCAGGCACCTTTGAAGTCGCCGCCGCCGCGCCGCGCGGCTCGCAGAACGGGGTGACGTACCGGGTCGAGGTCGAGCAGGGCCTGCCCTTCAACACGGCGGATGTGGCGCGGCTGGTCGAAGAGACCCTGTCTGATCAGCGGGGCTGGGCGACGCGACACACGCTCGTCCGCGTCGATGGCCATGCCGACCTCCGGATCGTCCTGGCCACCCCAGAGACGGCCGATGAACTCTGCGCACCGCTCGACACGGGCGGTCGGCTGTCGTGCCGCAACGGCGACGACGTCGTCCTTAATGCCTGGCGCTGGCAGTTCGGCGCATACGGATACGCCGGTGACCTGCGGGCATACCGGCGCTACGTCGTCAACCACGAGACTGGCCACGCCCTGGGCTATCCCCACGTCGGGTGTCCCGGTCCGGGAAGGCTCGCGCCAGTGATGTTGCAGCAGACCAAGGGCTTGGCCGGTTGTCGGCCGAACCCGTGGCCGTCGCGAGTAGATCTCGTCCACTGACGGCACCATGGTTCGGACGGCCGACAGCAGCTTGCGTATGACCTCAGCGCCATAGGGGTACAGGTGGAGTGATGGACCGCCGCCAGCGACCGCCCTTCAGCCGAGCTCGAACGCTCGCCGGGTGTGTCCTGGCCGCTCTCTTCGTGCTCGCCGGTGCCTCAGGCGACAACCTGTTCGCCCGACACGTGGGCATGACCATGGTCGCGCCGGCGGGAGCCTCCGCCGCGACAGGAGAAGCCATGCAGGCGGCTTCCGTCGGGTCTGGCAGGGACGGCGAGGGTCTGCGCGGCGCCGGCTCTGACCACGGGCCTGGTAGCGAGAACGGAAGTGCACAGCTCCTGCACCTGCTGGGCGCCTGTCTCTCCATCCTTGCCGTCGGCATTCTGCTGTTACGCCGGGGCGGAATGTGGCGTGAACCGACCCGCCTGCTCAGGGCATTGCCCTCGCGGCGGCTCCTCGTCGCCCACTGGAGGGCAACCGCCCGCGGAAGTCCCCCGCCCCTCTCGCCGCCACGCGCGTCTCCGGTGATCCGGACCTGAGGGCTCTGTGCAGCCTGTGACACCACCACGGTGCCCGCTGCTGCGCACTCGATAGCCCACAGGACCACATCACGACGATACGGAGAAGCTCATGACCAGCACGATCAGCGACATGATGAAGACCTACCCGGCGGAGATCAACACCGACCGCGAGCTCTTGGCGCAATGCATAGAAGCATGCGTGGAGTGCGCTCAGGCGTGCACGGCGTGCGCCGACGCGTGCCTGAGCGAGGAAATGGTCGCCGAACTGACCAAGTGCATCCGCACGAACTCAGACTGCGCCGACATCTGCGAGGCCACTGGCCGGGTGCTGTCACGCCACACGGGCTACGACGCCAACATCACCCGCGCAGTGCTGCAGGCGTGCGCTCAAGCCTGCAGGTCCTGCGCGGAGGAGTGCGAGAAGCACGCCGAGATGCATGAGCACTGCCGCATCTGTGCCGAGGCGTGCCGCCGGTGCGAGGACGCCTGCAACCGCCTCCTGAGCGCCATCGGTTAACGCGGCCGCTTGGGATGACCGGATCCGAGAGGTTCGGTCATCCCATGCCGCCTGCACGCACCGACTTCGACCTTGAAGGACAACGAGATGAACCAGCGTCAGCAGAACGAACAGCAGCATGCCACCCACCCCGAGCCGGACGAACATTCCGAGCACAACAGCGACAACGGAGCTCACGACGGCAACTCCAGCGGACACCACGAGGCGAAGATGTATCTGCGTTTCGGACTGATGATCGCGACGTCGACTGTCGTCATGTTCGGGCTCACCTACACCAACGCGTTCAGCGCCGATCATGTCCGCTTCAGCGAGGAGCGCGTGTACATGGCACTCCTCATGGGCGCGGCGATGGCCCTCATCATGCTGGCGTTCATGTGGGGGATGATGTACCGGAACCGTGTGGTGAACGTCGGCATCGTCCTGGGCGCGATCGTGCTTGGCGGTACAGCTTTGTACCTGTCGCGCTCGCAGGTCCTCGTCGATGACGAGAGCTACATGAAGGCGATGATCCCCCACCACTCGATCGCCATCTTGACCAGCGAGAGAGCCGGAATCGAGGACGTCCGGGTCCGCGAGCTAGCGGACGGCATCGCGGCGCGCCAGCGCAAGGAGATCAAGGAGATGGACTGGCTGGTTCAGGACATCGAGGAGAACGGACCGGCTACGACGAAGGAAGAAGCCGACGCACGACCCGTCCCCGATTTCCAAGGCTCGGCCTCGAGCCTCCAGGATGCTCAATGGAGTGCCCGAGAGTTCCTGCGGGCGCTCTTGGCCCTGCCACTGCCAAAGGAGCTGGGTCAGCAGTGACTACATGCGAGGGCTTGCCGGCACACAGTTCGACAAGCCCTCGCAGGGGATGAGTGTCAGCCCACGGGCTGAAGGCGTTCGTCTCTTACCGGCTCAGCATCCGCGGGCTGTGCAGGCAACCGCAGGCGCTTGAGCAGGAGCGCGTTGACCGCGACCAGGAAGCTGGACCCGGACATCGACAAGGCGGCAACCTCCGGTCGGAGCACCAGCCCGAAGGCGGGCTCGAACACGCCCGCCGCGATCGGTAGGGCGATCGCGTTGTAGCCCACCGCCCAGCCGAGGTTCTGGCGCATCTTGCGCAGCGTGCCCCGGCCGATCGTCAGCGCCACTGGGACGTCCAGCGGGTCGGACCGCATGAGCACGACGTCTGCAGCCTCGATCGCGACGTCAGTGCCCGCGCCCACGGCGATGCCGACATCGGCCTGTACCAGCGAGGGAGAGTCATTGACGCCGTCGCCCACCATCGCGACGGTGCGTCCCTGAGCCTGCAGCTGCTGGACCTGGTGCGCCTTGTCCTCGGGCAGCACCTCGGCGATGACGTCGTCGATCCCCAGCTCCTCGGCGATCCGCTCGGCAGTTGCCCGGTTGTCACCGGTCAGCATGGCCACCCTGATGCCCGCCTGGTGGAGCGCGGCGATAGCCGCGGCGGAGGTCTCACGGACCGCGTCGGCAATGCCGATCACGGCGACGGCTCGGCCGTCGACGGCGACGAACACCGCTGTGCGGCCTCCGGAGGCGATCTCGTCGCGCCGCGCGCCGAGTCCGCCGATCGTGACGCCTTCGGACTCCATCAGGCGTCGGTTGCCGATGGCGACCTGGTGGCCGTCGACCTCGGCGAGGGCGCCGATGCCGGTGACGTTGCGGAAGCGGGTGGCGCGCAGCCGCGGGACGTCGGTGGCGTCGACGTATCGCACGACGGCGTCTGCGAGCGGGTGCTCGGACTCGCGTTCGAGTGCGCCGGCGAGGGCCAGCACCCGGTCGTGATCGAAGTCGTCGACCACCACCTCGGTGACCTCGGGCTCTCCCTTGGTGAGGGTGCCGGTCTTGTCGAACACGACGGTGTCGATGCGGGCGGAGGACTCGATCGCGGTGGCGTTCTTGAACAGGATTCCGCGCTTCGCCCCGAGACCGGAGCCGACCATGATCGCTGTCGGCGTGGCCAGACCGAGGGCGTCGGGGCAGGTGATGACGACGACGGTGATGGCGAACAGCAGGGCGGTCTGCACGCTGGCGCCTGCCGCGAGCCAGACCAGGAAGGTGCCGACTCCTCCGACGAGGGCGACGAGGACCAGCCAGAACGCGGCCTTGTCGGCGAGCCGCTGTCCGGGGGCCTTGGAGTTCTGTGCCTGCTGCACCAGGGCGACGATCTGGGCCAGGGCGGTGTCGGAGCCCACCTTGGTGGCGCGCACTCGAAGCGTGCCGCTGGCGTTGACGGTGGCGCCGATGACCTGGTCGCCCGGCGCCTTGTGCACCGGGAGGCTCTCGCCGGTGACCATGGACTCGTCGACCTCCGACTCGCCCTCTTCCACGGTGCCGTCGGTGGCAATCTTCGCCCCGGGCCGCACCAGCAGCAGATCGTCGACCTGGACCTCGGAGGTTGGGACCTCGACGGATTCACCCCCGCGGAGCACGACCGCCATCGGAGGGGCCAGGTCCAACAAGGTACGGACCGCGTCGTTGGCACCGCCTCGGGCCCGCATCTCGAACCAGTGGCCGAGCAGCACGAATGCGGTGAGCATGACCGCGGCCTCGTAGAAGACCTCGCCGCCGCCGGTGATAGTGACCCCGAGGGAATAGAGCCAACCGGCGCCGACGGCCACGGCCACCAGCACCATCATGTCCAGGGTCCGGGCCCGCAGGGCCCGCCAGGCGCCGTCGAAGAAGATCCACGCGGAGTAGAAGATGACAGGCAGCGACAGGATCAGGGTGAAGATGTCGTCGCGCATGCCGAACGGGGCGGCGGCGTCGAAGCCGAGCATGTCGCGCCCCATCGGCGAGTACAGCGAGACGGGTACGGCAAGCAGCACGGCGACCAGGAACCGGTTGCGCATGTCGCGGACCATGTCGGCCATCGACATCTCCCCGTGACCGCCGTGACCCATCGCGTCGTGCGGTGACGAGACGGGCGACTCCGGACCGGTAGCTCCGGCGTGACCGTGATGCCCGGCGTGCGCGTCGTGTGCGCCGTCCGTGCCCCGCCGAGCGTGGTCGACGGGGTGGTCATGACCTGGTTCGAGCATGGGGTCGCACACGTGGCTGGGAACGGACTGTCCCGCGCAGTGGAAGCCGCACTCGCGGACCCAGTCCCGCAGCTCACTGATGCTGGTGCGCTTCGGGTCGTAGGTGACGGTGGCGGTCTGCGCGACCGGGTTGGCGTCCACGGAGATCACGCCCGGCTGACGGGACAGCACGGCCTCGGCGACGTTCTTGCTGGTCGCCCATTGAACGCCGGAGACCTCGAGGACAGCGGTGGCGGCGCCGTCACGGTGCGCGTCCGCGTCGTGGTCGTGGCGGCCGCTGGGGTGCTGGTGCGTGGTCATCGTCCTGCCTCCACCTTGGAAGGGTTGGTCCTGGTCGAGTCGTGATCCAGGTGCGGTGTCTCGGTTGATTGCGTGGAGACCGCTTGGAACCGGCGAAGCCGCAGGCTGTTGGACACCACGAACACCGAGGAGAACGCCATCGCGGCGCCGGCGATCAGCGGGTTGAGCAAGCCGAGCGCGGCCAGGGGCAGTGCCGCGACGTTGTAGGCGAAGGCCCAGAACAGGTTGCCCTTGATCGTGCGCAAGGTGCGCCGGGACAGCCGGATCGCGTCGACGGCGGCGCGGAGATCGCCGCGGACCAGGGTGAGGTCGGAGGCCTCGATGGCGACGTCGGTGCCGGTGCCCATAGCGATCCCCAGATGCGAGGTGGCCAGGGCGGCGGCGTCGTTCACGCCGTCTCCCACCATGGCGACGGTGCGGCCCTCGCGTTGCAGGCGTTCGACGACGGCCACCTTGTCGGCTGGGAGGACCTCGGCGATGACTTCCGCGATGCCGACCTCTGCGGCGACGGCCCGGGCGGCGCGTTCGTTGTCGCCGGTGAGCAGCACCGGCTCCAGCCCCAGCTCCTTCAGCTCGGCCACGGCCTGGGCGCTGGTGGGCTTGATCGCATCCGAGACCACGACCACACCGCGCGCCGATCCGTCCCAGCCGGCGGCGATCACGGTCCGGCCTTGCTGCTCGGCGGTGTCGATCACCTGCGTCAGGTGCGCGTCCAGTGGCTGGCTCCACTCTCCGGCGAGCCAGGAGGGTCGACCCGCCACGACCGCGTGGCCGTCGACCACACCGGCGACCCCGAGGCCTTGCGTCGAGGTGAACCCCTCGACGTCGGGCAGCTGCCTGTCGAGTCGTTGGGTGGCACCGGTGGCGATGGCCTGACCGATCGGATGTTCCGAGGCGTTCTCGAGGGCCCCGACCAGTCGGAGCAGGTCAGCAGGGTCGACGCCGTCGGCGGGGACGACCTCGACCAGCTCCATCCGTCCGGTGGTCACGGTGCCGGTCTTGTCCAGGACGATGGTGTCGACCACCCGGGTGGATTCGAGCACCTCGGGGCCCTTGATGAGTACGCCGAGCTGGGCGCCGCGGCCGGTGCCGACGAGCAGGGCGGTGGGCGTGGCCAGCCCGAGGGCGCAGGGGCAGGCGATGATCAGGACCGCCACTGCGGCGGTGAACGCGGCGGTGACACTGTGGCCGCTCAGCAGCCACCCGGCGAGCGTGGCCAGGGAGAGGGCGATGACGATGGGGACGAAGACTGCCGAGACTCGGTCGGCGAGGCGTTGGACTTCGGCCTTGCCGTTCTGGGCGTCCTCGACCAGGCGGGCCATCTGGGCCAGCTGGGTGTCGGCTCCGACGCGGGTGGCCCGGACGACGAGGCGACCGCCGGCGTTGACGGTGGCACCGACGACGGAGTCGCCGGGCCCGACCTCGACGGGCACTGGCTCTCCGGTGAGCATGGAGGCGTCGACGGCCGACGTGCCGTCCTCGACGACACCGTCGGTGGCGACCTTCTCCCCCGGACGCACGATGAACCGGTCCCCGACCGCCAGCTGGCTCACGGGCACGCGCACCTCTGCGCCGTCACGGAGGACGGCGACGTCCTTGGCGCCCATGTCGAGCAGGGCGCGCAACGCCGCACCGGACTGGCGCTTGGCGCGGGCCTCGAAGTAGCGGCCCGCGATGATGAAGGTGGTGACCGCGGCCGCCACTTCGAGGTAGATGTGGACGTCCGCCTCGCCGTCGGGGAAGAGGTCGAACGGCATCCGCATCCCGGTCATCCCGGCGTGGGTGAACAGCAGTGCCCACAGCGACCACAGCCAGGCGGCGGTGACGCCGACCGAGATCAGGGTGTCCATGGTGGCGGCGCCGTGACGGGCGTTGGTCACCGCGGCTCGGTGGAACGGCCAGGCACCCCAGACCACGACGGGTGAGGCCAGGGTCAGCGAGATCCACTGCCAGTTGTCGAACTGCAGCGCCGGGATCATCGACATGGCCAGCACCGGCACCGTCAGCACGGCCGATACCACCAGGCGCTGCCACCACCCCGCGGCCTCGCGGTCCCGATCGTCCGGCTCGGTGGTGGCCACGCCCTCGTCACCGCTGGGCGCCCGGGTCGGCACAGTCGCGGTGTAGCCGGTGGCCTCCACCACCGTAACGAGGTCGTCGGGGCTGAGGTTTGTCGGGTAGCTGACCTTGGCCTTCTCGGTGGCGTAATTGACCGTGGCGGTGACGCCGTCGAGCTTGTTCAGCTTCTTCTCGATCCGCGCGGCGCAGGAGGCGCACGTCATCCCACCGATGGCGAGCTCGATGTCGTTGACGGTGTCGGACGCGGTGGTCTGCTGGGTCATGACTGTGCCTCCTGGGGGATGGATCGCGCTTCGGACGTGAGGGACCTGGCCCGTCAGGCGAGGTGGTAGTCGCCGGCCTCGTCGAGGGCTGCGGCGACCTGTGCCCGATCGAGGGGCTGGGCGCTGGTCACGGTGACCGAGGAGGTCCCGCCGGCGACGAGGTCGACGGAGACGTCGCTGACGCCGTCCAGGCTCTTGAGCTCGCTGGTGACGGCGCTGGCGCAGTGGCCGCAGGTCATCCCCGTCACGTCGTAGCTGGTCGTGGTCATTTCGTTTCCCTTCGTTGCGGCGGTGGCGGTCGATTCGATGGTGGTGCCGGTGGAACTACCGGTCTCGGTGTTGGAGCCGCAGCCGCATCCTCCGCAGCCGCAGCCACCGCCGTTCGGGGGGCTGTCGGCCAACTGGAGTTCGTGGCTGGTGTGTGGGGCGGGCATGGGTGCTCCTTCGTTGGTCGGGTCGGTCATGAGCGGACGAGTCGTCGGATCGCTGCGGAGGCCTCGTTGAGCTTCTGTTGGGCCTCGGCGGGGTCGGTGGCGTGGGTCAGGCAGTGCTCGAGGTGCTGGTCGAGGAGAACGAGCGCCACGCCTTCGAGGGCCTTCGTCGCCGCCGAGACCTGGGTGAGGATGTCGATGCAGTACTGCTCCTCGTCCACCAGGCGCTGCAGGCCGCGAATCTGGCCCTCGATGCGGCGCAGCCGGGTCAGCACTGCCTGCTTCTCGGTGAGGTATCCCGGTTCGGCTGCCATCGCGACCCTCCTCTGCCTGTACCCGGACGGGGTGTCTGCCTTCGCACTTGACTATACCCCCATGGGGTACTCCCACAAGGTGGCTGGAGAGACCTTCATCGAACCTTCATCGAGGTCGGTACTCTGCCTCGGTGGTCAGGCGCTGAGGTTGCTGCGGATCTCGTCGAGCAGGTCCTGGGGTGCCAGCCACATGGAGGGGTATTCGCCGTACCAGCGCTGTCGACCCTGCCTGTCGATGAGCACGAAGCTGTGCCCGGGCAGTCCGGCATGCATGCCTTTGCCGAGGGTTCCGTAGGCCTCGGAGACCGTGCCGTCGTCGAGCAGGAACGGTGTGGTGACTCCGTTGGCGGTCATGTCGGCGGTGATCTGCTCGCGGGTGTTCATCACGATCGGCAGCACGGTGACGTCGGCTGACCGGTCGTCGGCGCCGCGCAGCGCCGGGTCCGGTGTCGTCCAGTAGGACTGCACACCGGCGACTCCGGGCGTCTCGGCCAGCTGCTCGGTGAGCGCGCGGCCTGACTGTGCGACTTCGGAAGAGTTCAGGGTGCCAGTGGTTGTCTCGACGATCAGGACCAGGTTCGGGGGGTCGCCGGGGAACTGGTGGGTCAGGAGTTCGGCTGCCTGTTGTGACTCTGCCGAGGGGTCCAGGTAGGCACCAGAAACGAGCTTGTCGCCAGCATCCCGCCCGGCCACGCCAGCCAGAGCCATCAGCAGTAACGCCACCAGCAGCACCACGCCGCGGCGACGGAGCAGCAGACCGACGAACCACCCGGGCTCCGGACCCGACTCGCTCATCCCGCTCCGCTCGCGGCGCACCGCTGTCGTCGCCATCGTAGAACGCTCCTCAACCTGCTTCGCTGTCAGCGGGATTAGACGATCAATGTGGCGGACGCTATCATCGGCGCATGCCAATGACAACGCCCAAAGCTGACCCGGCGCTGCAGCGCGGCGCGGCACTGTTCCACGGGCTCGCGGACCGCAACCGGCTGGCGATCGTCCGACAGCTGTCCGCGGGCGAACGCCGGGTGGTGGACCTGACCAACACGCTCGGCCTGGCCCAGGGCACCGTCTCCGGGCATCTGGCCTGCCTGCGCGACTGCGGCTTAGTCGTCGGCCGACCCGAGGGTCGGCAGATGTTCTACTCCATCGCCCACCCCGAGTTGATGGACCTCCTCGCGGCGGCCGAGCAGCTCTTGGGCTTGACCGGCGAGGCCGTGGAGATCTGCCCCCGCTACGGCCCAGTGGACACCCACCCGCATCCTCAGACCGAGACCATTCCCACCACGACGGAGGAAGTAGCGCCGTGACGGACGCCTGCGGCTGCGGCCACGACGAGCCCCGCAACGACGACGGCGAGCTGGAGGAACACGAGCCCGAACGGCTCTGGGAGGTCACTGAACTCCGCTTCGCCGCTCTCGCCGGTCTCTTCCTGATCACCGGGTACATCGCCGACCTCAACGACGCCAGCCAGGGCGTGGTCACCGGACTGAACGCCGTCGCGCTGGCGCTCGGCGCCTGGACGTTCGTCCCCAGCACCCTCAAGCGACTAGCCAAGGGCAAGATCGGCGTCGGCACCCTGATGACGATCGCCGCGATCGGCGCGGTCATCCTCGGCGAGGTCGCCGAAGCAGCGATGCTGGCCTTCCTCTACTCCATCAGCGAGGGCCTGGAGGAGTACGCCGTCGCCCGCACCCGCCGCGGGCTGCGCGCCCTGCTGTCCCTGGTCCCGGCCGAGGCCACCATCCTCCGCGCCGGCGCCCAGGTCACCGTCTCCCCCGCCGACCTGGTGATCGGCGACCTGCTCCTAGTCCGCCCAGGTGAGCGCGTCGCCACCGACGGCGTCATCCGCACCGGCCGCACCGCCCTGGACGTCTCCGCGCTCACCGGCGAATCCGTCCCCGTCGAGGCCGGCGCCGGCGACACCGTCTACGCCGGCTCCATCAACGGCACCGGAGTCCTCGAAGTCGAGGTCACCACCACCGCCGAGGACAACTCCCTGGCCCGGATCGTCACCATCGTCGAGGCCGAGCAGTCCCGCAAGGGCAACGCTCAGCGCCTCGCCGACCGGATCGCCAAGCCGCTGGTGCCCGGGATCATGATCCTCGCCGCGATCATCGCGATCATCGGTAGCCTGCTGGGTGACCCGGCGACGTGGATCGAGCGCGCCCTGGTCGTCCTGGTCGCCGCCTCCCCGTGTGCGCTGGCGATCTCCGTGCCGGTCACCGTGGTCGCCGCCATCGGCGCCGCGAGCCGCATCGGCGCCCTGGTCAAGGGCGGTGCCGCCCTGGAGGCCCTCGGCCGGATCCGAACCGTCGCCCTGGACAAGACCGGCACGCTCACCCGCAACCAGCCGGCCGTGGTCGACGTCGCCACCGCTGCGGGCCACACCCGTGACCACGTTCTGGACGTCGCGGCAGCCCTGGAGTCCCGCAGCGAGCATCCGCTGGCCCGGGCCATCCTCGCCGCGGTCCCCGAGCACCGCGACGCCGAGGGGGTCGAGGCCGTCACCGGCGCCGGCCTGACCGGAACGGTCGCCGGGCGGCCCGCCCGGCTCGGACGGCCCGGCTGGATCCCCGCCGGCGAGCTCGCCGAGCCGGTCGCCGCCATGCAGGAGGCCGGCGCGACGGCGGTGCTGGTCGAGTACGACGGGGCCGTGATCGGCGCCGTCGCCGTCCGCGACGATCTCCGTGCCGAGGCCGCCGAGGTGGTTGCCCGGCTCCGCGACGGCGGCTACGAGGTCGCCATGCTCACCGGCGACAACGACCGCACCGCCGCCGCCCTGGCCGCCCAGGCTGGCATCGCCGACGTGCACGCCGAGCTCCGTCCCGAGGACAAGTCCACCATCATCGCCCGCCTCCGCGAGAGCCGGCCGACCGCGATGGTCGGCGACGGCGTCAACGACGCCCCGGCGCTCGCCACCGCCGACGTCGGGATCGCGATGGGAGCGATGGGCAGCGACGTGGCCATCGAGACCGCCGACATCGCACTGATGGGCGAGGACCTGCGCCACCTACCGCACAACCTGACCCACGCCCGCCGCGCCCGGTCGATCATGCTGCAGAACGTCGCCCTCTCCCTCAGCCTGATCGCCATCCTGATCCCGCTCGCCGCCCTCGGCGTGCTCGGGCTCGCCGCGGTGGTGCTGGTCCACGAGATCGCCGAGATCCTGGTGATCGGCAACGGCGTCCGCGCCGGCCGCGCCCGACCGCTACCGCCCGCACCAGCGGGCACACAGCCGACGCCGGCGCACATGCCGGCGGAAGCCGCCGCGAGGTGACCGCCGGTTCGAGCCAGGCCCCGACGCGAGCGGGAGCCGGTCGCGTGGCGGTCCTGCTGGCGGCCGCCACGGTGGCCGCGATCGACCTCAGCGCGAAGGCCGTCTCCGAGGCCCGGCTGGCCGACTCCTCGGTTGACCTCGGCCTGATCCAGCTGCGGCTGGCCTACAACCCCGGCGTGGCGTTCAGCATGGGCGACAAGCTGCCCGCCGGGGTGATCGTGGCCATCACCGCAGCGATCTCGATCTTATTCGCCGTCTACGCATGGCACCGGGCCCCCCAAGCGGGGTGGGTCGAGCGGATCGCCGGCGGCGCCGTGATCGGCGGCGCGGTCGCCAACGTGGTCGACCGCGCCCGCGACGGCGTGGTCACCGACTACCTGCACACCGGCTGGTGGCCCACCTTCAACCTCGCCGACACCTTCATCGTCACCGGATGCATCGCAATCGCTCTGCTGTACGCCCGCCCAGAACGCGCATCGAGCACGCCAGCGTCGGTGAAGGACGATTCCGGCGCACCTTCCATCTCCGAGCCTTGACCGGCGCTCGAGGGGGACCGGCCGGCTGCGCTGAGTGCCCGCAGCACCCGAGGCTCAGCCAGCTCAGCCTGCTAGCCACGACGGTTGCTGATGGCGAACTCAGGGGCCGTGCTCTCGCGACACAAGACGACCAGTGCGTCGACACTGCAGAACCCAAGGAGACATAGACATGATCGGCCCCGCGTTGCAGGCGATTGGCCTGTTTCTAGTCACCAACATCGACGACATCATCGTCTTGTCCCTGTTCTTCGCACGCGGAGCCGGGCAACGAGGTACCACCACCAGAATCATCGCCGGGCAGTACCTCGGATTCGGTGGCATTCTGCTGGCCTCCGTCGCGGTGACCTTCGGCGCGGGACTGTTCCTTCCCGACGAAGCCATCCCGTACTTCGGCCTCATCCCACTCCTTCTGGGTGTCTACGCGGGCTGGCGGGTCTGGCGAAACGGGGACGATGATGACGACGACAGCCTCGCCGACAGGCCGATCAGCGCCCTGGCGGTGGCTGCGGTCACCTTCGCCAACGGCGGAGACAACATCGGGGTCTACGTGCCGGTGTTCCTCGCGGTCGGCACCGGGGCGCTCGTGGCCTACTGCGTGGTGTTCCTGGCTCTCGTCCTCGTCCTCGTCCTGGCCGCGAAGTTCGTGGCCACCCGCAAGCCGATCGCGGAGGTGCTCGAGCGGTGGGAGCACATCTTGTTCCCTCTCGTGCTCATCGTGCTCGGCCTCGTCATCTTGATCGAGGGCGGTGCGTTCGGCTTGTGACCGCGTGGCCAACCCGCTCGCGAGGAGTTTGGACAGGGTCATGCAGAACGTCATGCCTGTCTAGGCGCAGAGCCGCCGAACAGCCAACGCCGACTCACTCGGTCGCCCACACTCCGGTCCGACAGCTTCGCGGCATGTCACCGTCCTCTCACCGGCGCATCGCGGCTATCGGCGCCGCCAGCTGCGAAGGCCACGCAGCCTCGGGAGTCCGCGACCGATCACCGCCGCGATGACAGCCGTGAGACCTGCCAGGACCAAGAGTTGTCGGATGAGCGAGCCGTAGCGCACTGCAGGCGTGTGTTCGTTGACCAGCGCGACCTGAGCGACCGCGATGTCGGTCGTCCTCGGTTCCAGCTGGGCCCGGACCGTGCCGTCCGGGCCGATGACGCCGCTGATTCCGTTGGTGGAGGCGACCACCACGGTGCGGCCGGTCTCCATGGCACGAGCCCGGCTGATGGTGAACTGCTGCATTTGCTGCGAGGTTCCGGTGAAGGTGGCGTTGCTGGTCTGCACCGTCACCATCTGGCCGCCGTTCTCGATCTGCGCGGCGACGGAGTCGTCGAACGCGACGTCGAAGCAGATCAGGTCCGCGACGCGTGTGCCGGCGATGTCGAGTGGCCGTGTGCGAGTGCCGGCGATCATGTCGCGCGGGATCATGTCCAGGCGCCCGATCTGGAGTCCGGAGAGCAGGCTGCGGAAGGGCACGTACTCGCCGAACGGCACCGGGTGGCGTTTGGTGTAGCGCTCCTTGGTCGAGCCGTCCGGCAGCCACGCCAGTCCCTGGTTGAGCACGGCGTCCGGGCGAGGACCGTCGACGATGGCACCCACCAACACCGGCACCCCGACCGCTGCCACGGCGCGGGAGATCCCTGCGTTGGTCTGCTCATCCGCGAAGGGGTCGACGGCGGTGGAGTTCTCCGGCCACAGCACGAAGTCGGGCCGGGGGACGGCGCCGGATTCGACCCGCTCGGCGAGGTCAACGGTGGCCTGGACGTGGTTCTCGGTCACCTGCTCATGGACGGCGACCAGGTCGTTCCCGGCGCCGGGAACGTCGCCCTGCACCGCGGCGACCGTCACGGTCGGCAGCCCGGCCTCCCATGACGACGTCAACGACTCGGGCCGGACCAGGACCGGCGCGGAGCCGACCAGCAGTGCGGCGCCAATGACCACGACCGCCCCTATCGGGCGTGCCTTGCCCTCCCGGACCACCCAGGCAAGCATGGCGCTGGCCAGGGCTACCAGGAAGCTGACGCCGCTGGCGCCGACCCACGGCAGCCACAGCGCGAACGGGGTGTCCACGGTGGCCCAAGCCAGCCGGGTCCACGGGAAGCCACCGAGCGGCCAGGTCGACATCGCGGTCTCGAGCGCCACCCACACGCTCGCGGTCCACATCGGCCAGCCGCGCAGCCGACCCGCCAGCGCGATCCCGAGGCCGGCGAGGGCGTAGTAGCCGGCGACAACGGGGCTCATCAGCAGCCAGGCGTCGGTGCCGACGGCCCGCATCCATCCCGTCAGGACGAGCGTGTATCCGAACCCGAACAGCAGCCCCATCGCAAACGCGTGGCGCAGCGGCTCCCGCTGCAGCAGGAGCACCAGCGCGGCGACCGCCAACGGTAGGAGCCAGCGCTGCTCCCACGGAGCGCTGGCTCCCGCGGCGGCAACCCCGGCCAGCGATGCCGCCGCGAGTCGTGCGAGCCGACGGCGGCGTCGAGGCCGGTCGACGGATGCCGGGGCCTTCTCACCCGTCTGGGCTGCGCGGGCCGCCATGGGCGTGGGCGTGCGAGGCGTAGGAGGCGTGGGCGTGCGAGGCGTAGGAGGCGTGGGCGTGGGAGGCGTGGGAGGCGTGGGCGCAGGTGTCACCGCTCACTCCGGCCCGGTGAGAGAGTCCAGGAGCCTGGCGAGCTCCTCGCTGGAAGCTTCCCCGACCTTCCTGGTCACCGGATTCATCGTGATCGCTCTCCTGCACGCCCGCCCCGAACGCACGACCAGTACCCCCGAGGCGGTGGAGGACCACATCGGCAACCCGGCCGTCGCTGACCGCCCCCCGCAGACATAGCCATCGTCTTCCGCGCTCGGCATCGCACCGCATCGGCGCCCTTGTCGATCCTGTCCTGTCGACGCCAGACGTAGATCGAGGCCTCGCTGATACCCAAGTCGTACGCGACCTGGCCGACCAAGCACCCTTCCTTAAGCAAGCCGATCACCTTGCGCCGAAACTCCGGCGGATAAGCCCGTCTGCCCACTGCTGCCTCCTGATGACAGGCATCAGAATCCAGTCAGCCGACTCCACCGAACCCGGGACACGCCACCGGGTGGAGTCCAGCAGAGTGGTGTACGAGCAGCCCCCGGTGAGTGAGTCCCTACCGACGTAGGGACTGCCACCGGGTGACCGGCGCTAACCCTGCAAGCCGGCCCCAGGCCAGCCGCGACGAAGACTTGCGGGCGATTCACTTGCGTGACCAGGGCTTCGTCACAGCTTCGCGTCAAGGTCGCCACGTCGAGAACCACCTTGACGACGACCACATCGGCGAGCTGATCGAACAGGCCCTCAGCCGCGCCGACCACGCGCGGCTCGGCCTCGTCGATCGCGACGACACGAACTCAGGACTCGACGCAAATCCCTGACACGTCAAGTCATCGCCCCATCAGTGTCGCGTCCACTCCTCGGTCTGGGTGAGTCGCAGCAGGTAGATCAACGGCGGTAACACCAAGACCACGGCGAACCCCACGGCAACCAGGAGGCCCTGCAAGGTGGCTGACGCGCCGGCGGCGGCACGGATCGTCACATGATCGACGAGCAGCCAGGGGTATTGGGCCACACCCCATCCTGACACCACAGACGCGACGGCGACGACCGCGGGCCATCGCGCCATCGAGTAGCGACGGCGCCACACCAGCACGAGCGTCGCCACGCCTGCCAGCCCGGCCATCACGACGAGTGGAGCCGCGCGCCCGGCGAGGCCGTCGGCCAGCACCGGCGCGTCCATCGAGATCGGCACCAGTGCGGCGAACACGAGCGCACCGGTCACGAGCCCCACTCCGAGCGAGCGCGCCCGAAGGTCCTCCGCCAGCCGTGATCGGCGACTGCGATGTGCATCGGCGGCGAGGAACACGCCGGCCAGGAACGCGCAGGTGCCGACCGCGATGGCCCCACCGAACAGAGACGTCGGGTTGAGCCAGGACGACCAACGGTCGCCATCCTCCTCCATCGGCACCCGACCTGACGCGATTGCCCCGGCGACCGTGCCGAGGAAGAACGGTGTGATGACCGAGGACACGGCGAAGATCACACCGAACAGCCGCGCCTGGCGCAGGGTGGCGGAGTACTTGCGGAACGCGAAACTGGCGCCGCGCAGCACGATGCCCAGCAGCGCCAGAAGCAACGGCACGACCAGCGTCGACATTGTCGCGGCGAACGACTCCGGGAATCCTGTCCACCAGATCACCAGCACGTAGATCAGCCACACGTGGTTGGCCTCCCACACGGGTCCGATGCTGTGGTCGACCAGGGTTCGCAGCTCGGCGCCACGCCGGCTGCTACCCGCCGTGAGGTCGAAGAATCCCGAGCCGAAGTCCGCGCCGCCCAGCACGGCGTACGCGATGACGCCCGCGAACATCGCCGCTGCGACAGCCACCTCGAGACTCATGACGACGAATCCACGGTCTCGGGCGCGTACGGGCTCGGGAGATCGGTCTCACCGCTGCGCCAGCGCCGGGCCATGGACCTGAGCACGATGACCGCGGCTGCGGTCATCCCGGCATAGATCAACGCACTTATCCCCAGCAACCACCACAATGCCGAGGTGTAGTCGCCGACCGCGTCCGGGGTGCGCATCACTCCGTACACGACCCAGGGCTGCCGTCCGACCTCGGTCGCCACCCATCCGGCCTCAAGCGCAATCACGGCCAGCGGACCAGCGGCCGCCGCAGCCCTGAGAAACCACCTCTTCGTGAGCAGGTCACGCCCTCTCCAGCGCTGGACCCAGAACCAGGTGACACCTGCGGCGAGCAACGTGCCGACGCCGACCATCGTCTGGAAGGCCAGATGCGTGATGTTGACCGGCGGTCGGTCCTCCTCGGGGATGGTGTCCAGGCCAGGCACAGGGTCGTCGAGCGAGTTCATCGCGATCAGCGAGCCGAGAACAGGAATGTCGATCGCACCCACGACCTCCCCGTCGACCACAACGCCGCCGAGCCGAAGCGGCGACGGGCTCTCGGTTGTCTCCGCCAGCTCGAACGCGGCCAGCTTCGCCGGCTGTCGCTCGTCCAACCCGAACCCGAGCACATGCCCCACGAACGGCTGGGTGACCGCGGCGATGGACGCGAAGACGAAGGGCACCATGAAGCCCAACCGGTGATGTGCGTCGCGGCGCCCGCGCAGCATCCCGGCCGCATAGACCCCCGCAACGCTGAAGCCCGCCACCATATAGGCGCCGACCCACATGTGGGCGAACTGAAGGAAGGCGTGCTGATTGAACAGCACCGCCCAAGGCTGGACGTCCGTGACCTCCCCGCCGACGAGGCGGAAACCGGTCGGCACGTTCATCCAGGCGTTCACCGCGACCACGCAGTAGGCGCCGACGATGCCGGTGATCGCCATCGGCAGGACCATCAGGACGTGCCGCTTCGCCGGCATCCGTCCCCAGCCGTACAGGTAGATGCCAAGGAAGATGGCCTCAAGGAAGAACGCCAGACCCTCGAACGCGAACGGCAGTCCGAGCACGTCCCCGTAAGTCCCCATCAGGCCGGGCCACAACAGACCCATCTCGAAGCTGAGCACCGTGCCGGAGACCGCGCCGATCGCGAAAAGCACTGCCGAGACCTTCGCCCACCTGCGGGCCAACCCCAGGGCGACCGGGTCCTCACGGCGGATCCCGCGCAGGTGCATCACGAAAATCATCGCCGGGAAGGCAACCCCGAAGCACGCCAGCACGATGTGCCATCCCAAGGACAGAGCCATCTGCTGACGGGCCGGGAGAAGCCCCGCGGGCTCCGCGGTCCCGGCGAGCTGCATTGCGTCGACGACGAGATCGGGAGTCAGCACGGCACTAACGCTACGCAATAGGTACGAGCCACCCACGGGCTTGTGAAAAGTTTCACTAACGGGTGCGAGGAGTTACCTTCGATGAGGCTCGTAGCGCCGGTGTCGCCGGTGTCGCCCGGAATCGTGCTGCATCCGGTAATGGAGATTCCGGAGCCCGTTGCGACGGCAGCGGCCCGGAACTGAGCGAGCGTGGGTCCGTTCACGGATGGTCCGTATCGGCGATGCGGGACTGCGGATTCGCCGCCTACCTCAGGCGGCAAAGAGCAGGTAAAGGCCACCTGAGGTGAAGGCGACCATGGCCATGAGTAGAGGCAGTTGCCCGAGGATCTGGTGACGAGGGGGCAGCAGTGCGACGGATCGGTCGTGAGACGCGATGGCTGCTACCACGTGGCCGACCACGACCGCTCCCACCTTGATGTTGGCGAGCAGGGTCGGGTGGTAGCTCAGCCAGTAGTTCACTTGCCAATCGCCGGTGCCGAGGTAGTCGGCACCGGTGGTGAGCGGGTCGCTCGCCTTGATCAGGGTGTCCTGGCCGACCTCGAACCAGTAGGACGCGTAGTGGGCCACGATGTACCCGAGGATGATCGGCACGATCGAGTGAGCGAGCATGGCCGGCAGGTCCCGACGACGCAGGTCGGGACCGGTCATGGTCGCCGCGGCGGCACCGGCGAACACGAGGGCTGGTGCGGCGCTGAAGACGAGCAGAGCGAGGGAGTCAGCGATGGTCGAGCCGTTCTCGAGGCCCGCGACGAGCTCGTTGGTCTGAGAAAAGCGCACCCAGAACGGGGAGTCCTTGAAGGAGTCGAACGCGGTGCTGCCGAACAGCACCGAGACGACCGCAAGCAGACCGGCCGTCGGGACCACGGTGCTGAGGTTCGCCAGCGGGGACCGCACCACGATCCTGCCCTCGTGGGTCCCCCAGACTGAGAGCTTGCCGATCAGGGTGGAGTAGACCTCGAACGGGTCGGCCTTCTCGTAGAACCCGTTGCCAAAGATCGCGCCGCCGAGCAGCATCACAGCGACGTACACCGCGCACCACAGCCGCACGGGGCCGAGCTCGGTGGAGTAGGGATAGACCAGCTCGAGCCACACGAAGGCGAACAGCCCCAGGGAAGCTGGCCAGTGGCCGAGTCGCGCCGGGTAGGCCAGCAGTCCCACGTCGGGGTCGGACCCAGAGATCTTCGAGAAGGCGAGGTTGATTGTGCGAACCGGGCTGATCGCCTTCCACACCGGGCCGAGCAGGGCGGAGGCGAAGACCAGGCCGATCCACCACCAGACGTAGAAGATGCCGAAGAACGGGTTGGTCAGCAGGTCCTCACCGAGCACCGCGGCAGCCGCGGAGTACAGAAAGACCACCATCCCTAGGACACGCGCCGCGACGGCGAAGCCGCGTGAGGTCAGGACACCATCCATCCAGTGAGGCACCCGACGGCCGGCCACCGGTCCGTCCGGATTCCCGTCGTACCGCGGTGTCCGCCACGCCAGCGCGAGCACCGAGAACGAGATGATCAGCGCCGCGACGGCACCGGTGATGGCGAGCTGGGGCGAGATGGGAAGGTCCTTGGCGCCGCCGATGCCGTGCATCGGCAGGGGAAGGGGGATCACGTGGCGTCCGATCGGTCGAGGGGCATAGCAGGAGGGGAACCGGCATGTGTGGGTGGGAGGCGGCGGCGGCGGCGGCGGCGGCGGCGGCGGCGGCGGCGGCGGCATGCTCGCCGGTCCTGGGCGAAGGTGACCAGCAGTGCCATCGAGATAATGATCCACGTCAACCGCAACGGTGCGGCGCCGAGTCGGACTGCCCACGTCTGCGACGTGTTGAGAGGCACGTCGAGGACGACCGATCCCGCTACACGCACCGGAAGCCGCTCGAGGACCGACCCGTCAGGTGCGATCGCCCCTGAGATGCCGTTGACCGAGGACACCACGACACTGCGGCCGAGCTCGAGGGCCCGCGCCCTGGACACCTGCCACTGCTGCTCGAGCTGGGCGGTGCCGAGGAACATCGCGTTGCTGGTCTGGACGCTGACCAGGTCCCCGCCCCGGGCCACCTGTCGACGCAGGACGTCGTCGTAGGCGACGTCGAAGCAGAGGGCGGTCGCGACACTGAAGGAGCCGACCTGGATCGGCTCGGGATCCCCGCCGGGCAGCATGTCCCGGGGAATGGCGGCCACCCTCGAGGACAACCGCTCGGCCAGCGACCGGAGGGGGACGTACTCCCCGAAGGGCACCAGCCGCTGCTTGGTGTAGCTCGCCCGCACTCCCCCGTCGTCCCAGAGCAGCGACTGGTTGAGGGCGTAGCGCGCGTCGGGTGCATCGACGACGGCTCCCAGGAGCAGCGGCGCCCTGGCTGCCTCCACAGCCGCTCGCGCCGCCTGGCCGGCGACCACGTCGGTCGTCGGGTCGACAGCCATGGCATTCTCGGGCCACACCACCAGGTCGGGCGCAGGACGCCCGGTGTCCGAGGCCGCGAGCTGCCTCGTCTGCCCGACCAGCACCTCGGTGAGGGCCCGGTGATTCGCCACGACTTCCCGGCCGGAACCCGGCAGCTCCCCCTGCACGATGGCGATCCCGGCCACCGGCCCGGTCGCCTGGTTCGGCGTCACCAGGACCCCACGTGCCATGGCCGGGACCGCCACCAGCGCCACCACTGCTGCTGCGGGGACCAGCCCGCGCAGGCTGCGCCGCGCCGCGTGCTCCACCACCGAAGCGATGAGGCACCCGAGCAGCGCGACCACAGTTCCTGTGGCGGCGACCCCGATGACCGCCACCCAGGCGGACCAGGGCGCATCGACGGCGGAGTACCCGAGCCTTCCCCACGGGACCCCGCCCCAGGGAACTGCCGCCCGTGCCGACTCGGCCGCCGTGAAGACGCCGGCGGCCCACAGCTGCCACCCGTGGAGTCGACGCACGCGCACCATCGCCACACCGGCCAAGGCGCCCCACACGCTCTGCGCAGCGACCATCGCGGCCCAGGCAAAGGGGGAGATGGCCTCGGCCAACCACCACAGCGTCATCCCGAGGAAGACCGCGGCGTGGGCGGCACCGAGGAGTGCCGCTCTGGTGGCTGAGGCCTCACGCAGCGCCAGGACCAGCATCGCCAGGCCCACCGGTGCCAGCCACGGCAGATCGAAGGGCGGGAAGCCGAGCGCCGTCGTGGCTCCGCCGGCAGCGGCGGTCAGGATGATGGGGCGTTCACCAGCCACTCGGGCACCGCTTTCGTCATGGCCTACTATCGCCGATAGTATGAACCACGTGAGGTCGTCCCCCGTCGCCGCCGAGTCGGACCAGGGCCCCCGTGCGGCGACGCCACCGGATCGCGGGACCCCGGAGCCCGCTCGGGTCTCGATGGGCTGGGGCCGCTGGGCCTGGCGGCGACTGACTTCCATGCGCACCGCCGTCGTCCTGCTGATCCTCCTGGCGGTCGCGGCGGTGCCGGGTTCGCTGCTCCCGCAGCGTGGCGTGGCGAGCGACCCCGCGGCTGTCGCGCTGTTCTACCGCGACAACCCCGACCTCGCTCCGTGGTTGGACCGGCTGTACCTCTTCGACGTGTACGCGGCCCCGTGGTTCGCCGCCGTGTACCTGCTGCTGCTGGTCTCCATGACCGGGTGCGTCCTTCCTCGATGTGCCCGCCTGTGGCGCGAGGTCACGGCGCAGCCGCCCGCGGCCCCCCGCAGGCTGGAGCGCGAGGACGCTCACGCTCCCCTCACGGTCGAGGAGGCCTCGGCCTCTCTGACGGCTGCCGCCGCGCACCTGCGGTCTCGGCGCTTCCGGGTGGTGGAGACCGACGGCGAGGTCCGCGCCGAGAAGGGCCACGTCCGGGAGCTCGGGAACCTAGCCTTCCACCTGTCGCTCCTGGTCCTCCTCGTCGGGGTGGCCGGCGGTCGATTGTTCGGCTACGAAGGGCGCGTGGCTGTCGTCGAGGGCTCGACGTTCACCAACATCGCGTCCTCCTACGACGCCCTGACCCGCGCCCCCCTGGCCGATCCCGCGGACCTGGAACCTCTCGAGTTCACCCTGCGCAGCTTCGATGCACAGTTCGAGACCAGCGGACCACGGCTGGGAGAGCCCCGTTCGTTCACGGCGGTCCTGGACTGGGTGACGTCCGACGGCGCGGGAACCACCGAGGTGCGACCGAACCAGCCCTTCGACGCCAACGGGACCAAGTTCTTCCTCACCGGTCACGGGTACGCCCCGCAGATCACGGTCCGCGACGGCCGCGGTGACGTGGCCGCATCCGGTCCTGTCATCTTCCTTCCGCAGGATCAGGCGTTCACCTCCGACGGGGTCGTGAAGGTGCCCGACGCTCGACCGACCCCCGTGGCACTGGAGGGTCTCTTCCTGCCGACCGCGGCCCGAGGGGCGGACGGGATCGACGTGTCGGCATACCCCGGCCTGGTGAATCCGGCGCTCCTGCTCACCGCCTACTCCGGTGACCTCGGACTGGATGACGGCGGGGCTCAGTCGGTCTACACGCTCGACCTGGACGGGCTGGTCGAGGTCACGGGGGACGACGGGGACCGATGGCGGGCCACGCTCGCCCCTGGCGAGACCGTCCGACTGCCCGACGGCCTGGGGACGGTCACCTTCGACGGCGTGACCCGCTTCGCCAACTTCCAGGTGGCCCGAGACCCGGGCAAGGAGATCTCGCTCGTGGCGGCGCTGCTCCTGCTCATGGGCCTGAGCGTCTCGCTCGGCGTGCCGCGGCGGCGCGTCTGGGTCCGCCGCGTCGACGACGCCACGGTCGAGGTCGGGTGGCGCCACCTCGGGCGTCGTCGCTGCGCCGACAGCGACTCGGCGGCCCTGACTGCCGCGCTCGAGCACGATCCCGACAACCACCCGGAGAGCACGACGTGATGCAAGCAGACGAGATGGCACTCTGGTCGGACCGACTGGTCCTCGCCTCGCTGGCTGCCCTGTCCGCCTGTCTGGTGACCTATGCCGTGGCCGCGGCCCTCGCCGCACGGTCCGCTGGCCGTGCACCGGCGCCCATACTCGTGGGCGGTCCCGAGGTCCTCACCGCGAGCCCCGCGCCCGTCACGTCGGGCGACAGGGCGAATGCCCTGCGCCCCGCGGGCACGTGGCTCATGGCTTCGGGTGCTGTGCTCCTCGTGGCAGCCGTGGTCGCACGGGGTCTCGCGGCTAGCAGGGCCCCCTGGGGCAACATGTACGAGTTCGGCCTCACCGCCTCCGCGGCGGTCGCCGTCACCTTCCTCGTGGTCCGTCGCGGTCGCCGGGTCGATGCCGTGGCCCCCTGGGTCGCGGCATTGGTGCTCGTCCTGCTCGGCGTCTCGGCCACCTCCCTCTACACCCCGGTCGACGATCTGGTGCCTGTGCTCGATTCCACCTGGCTCGTGGTCCACGTCGCCGCAGCAATCGTGGCGGGTGCGCTCTTCACTGTGGGGGCGTTGGCGACGCTAGCCCAGATGGTGCTCTCACGCGGTGGTCGCGAGGGGCGCGGGAGCTCCGAGCTCGGCGACCTCGCGCACACCGTCCACCTGGTCGCCTTCCCCATCTGGACCTTTGCCGTGATCGCCGGGGCCGTGTGGGCCGAGAACGCCTGGGGTCGCTATTGGGGGTGGGACCCGAAGGAGACCTGGGCTTTCATCACGTGGGTGCTGTACGCCGCTCATCTGCACGCCCTGGCCACCGGCGGGTGGCGACGTCGGGCTGGGTGGCTCGCCGTGGCCGGGTTCGCGGCCTTCCTCTTCAACTTCTTCGGAGTGAACATCTGGATCCCAGGCCTGCACTCCTACGCGGGGGTGTGACGTCGCATGGGCCAAGACCTCGTCTCGACCCTCGTCATCGGTGCCTTCACGCTGGGGTCGACGCTCGCCATCCTCTACCTCATCGCACGGGGCCGGTCATGACGCGGCGGCTCCTCCTCATAGCCACCCTGACCCTCCTGTCCTGGCCGACTCCGCCCGCATCGGCGCACACCGACCTGGTGTCGATCACCCCTGCTGAGGGCAGCCGGGTCGTCGGCGGCTGGCCACCGGAGGTCGTGCTGGCCTTCACCGAGGCCATCGACCCGACGCTCAGCGCCGCCTCAATCTCGGTCGACGGCCAGGACGGCACCCGGGTCCCTCTGATGGTTGGTGTCCGCGGCACCGAGGTCGTAGGGGACCTGCGTGCCCTCAAGCCTGTCGATCCCACGACGGACCACCGAGTCCGGATCAGCTACCGCGTGACGTCGGCTGACGGACACCCCATCGCCGGGACCTCGACCTTCACCATCGCGCCCGACGCAGGCTCGCCTCCGACACCGGGTGCCGCTGAGACAACCACCCCCGAAGCCGCTCCGGTGACTCCGACGCCCCCCTCCCGGACAGCCCCCGCCTCCGATGGGGCGTCCGCAACCGGCCTGGCCACCGGCGCCTGGGTCGCCGCCGGCCTGGTCGCACTGGTCCTGCTCTCCGCCGTCGTCTCCTCGCGCACCGGGCGATCCGAGAGCCGAGCCACCGACGGGAAGGCCGAGCAGTGACCCGGGCCGGGACGCGGTTGCTCGCGTTCGCGGGATGGTGGGTCGCGGTCACCTTGCTGGTGGCGTGGGCGACCGGCGCGCTCGCCCCACTCGGCATCGCCGGGCTGCCCGAGCCAGGGCCGGTCACGAGGATCGGACTACCTGTCGTGCAGGCCCTTCGTGACATGGCTGCGCTGCTCACCGTCGGCCTCCTGGTCGTGGCGGCCACGTGCCTGGCACCCGAGCCAGGCTCATCGGAGCGCAGCGTGACCGGCGTGCGTCGCCGGGCGGTGCAGCTGGCTCAAGGATCGGCCGCCGCCTGGCTGTCGGGCAACCTCGTGCTGATCGGCCTTGTCTACTCCGACGCCTCAGGGAGCCGGCTCGACGCACCCGGGTTCTGGGAGCAAGCGGCGTTCTTCGCCACCAGCTACGAGCTCGGTCGATACCTCTTGTGGGGGGCCGTGCTCGCCGCCGCCGTGGCCGCCACCTGTGCGCTGGCCTCGAGTGTCGCCTTCCTCGGCGTGGCCGCACTGCTCTCGCTCGCCGGGCTCTGGCCGATGGCGCTCACCGGGCATGCGGCGGGAACGCTGCAGCACATCGACGCAGTCAACCTGCAGATGTTCCACCTCGTCGGCATCGGCGTCTGGGCCGGCGGACTGCTGGCGCTGGTCCTGCTTCGCCCCTACCTGGGCACCGGCGCCGGGGCGCCGATCCGTCACTTCTCCACCCTCGCCACGTGGGGGCTGCTTCTCGTCACGGTCTCCGGTGTCCTCGGCGCAGCGCTACGGCTGCCCTCGCCCGGCGCGATCGTGTCGACGTACGGCGCGCTGCTCGGGCTCAAGCTCGCGGCTGTGGTCGTGCTCGCCGGTCTCGGGCACCGCCAACGACACCGGCTGGCCAGCGAGGCCGATCTGGGCGGGCGCACCCGCTTCTGGAGGGTCCTCGCGCTGGAGGCCGCGATCCTCGTGGGTGCTGCCGGCACGGGCGTGGCGCTGACGCGGACCGCTCCTCCGGCCCCCTCCGGGTCGCCCCGTCCGTTGACCGCCGCCGAGGCGATGCTCGGCTCGTCGCTGCCACCGCCCCTCGACGCCGGGGCGTGGTGGTCCGGCTGGAGCATCGACAGCCTCTTCCTGCCGTTCGGACTCGCGGCCGCCGTCTGGTACGTCCTGGCTGTCCGGAGGCTCGCGACCCGCGGAGTGCGTTGGCCCTGGTGGCGCACGGCGCTGTGGCTGACTGGCTGCGTGCTCTTCCTGTGGGCGACCAACGGGCCTCCCGGGACCTACGGACGGGTCTTGTTCAGCATGCACATGATCCAGCACATGACGATCGCGACCGCTGTGCCTGTCTTCCTAGTGCTCGGGGCACCGGTCACCCTCGCGCTGAGGACCCTGCGCCGGCGCGACGACGGCTCGCGCGGACTTCGGGAGTGGCTGCTGCAGACGGTGCACTCGCTCCCGGCGCAGCTGCTGGGGCACCCGATCGTGGCCTCGGCACTCTTCGTGGTCAGCATGGTCGCGTTCTACTACTCCTCCCTCTTCGAGCTCTCCTTGGAGACCCACACCGGCCACGTGCTGATGACGCTCCACTTCCTGCTCTCGGGGTACCTCTTCGCCGAGTGCCTGGTCGGGATCGATCCCGGGCTCCGCCGCCCGACCTACCCCATCAGGACCCTGTTGGTGATGGTCACCTTCGGCTTCCACGCACTCTTCTCGGTCAGCCTCATGGCCAGCACCCGGGTTCTGGCCGAGGAGTGGTACGCCGCCCTAGGGCGCACCTGGGGCGACTCCCTGGCCGATGACCAGTACCTCGGAGCATCGCTGGGATGGCTGCTCGGGGAATATCCCCTCGCCGTCATCGCCGTCGCCCTTCTGGTCTCCTGGGTCTCCGCGGACCGGCGCGAGAGACGACGCTTCGACCGCAGCGAGGCGCGTGAGGGCGACCGTCAGCTACACGCTTACAACGCCTACCTTGCAGGTCTGTCCGCCAGGACGGATACGATGCAGCCATCCCAGAGCACGGCGGTCCTTGGGACTGCCGAGGAGGCCGATCGATCATGAGACAGCTGGGTCAGCTCGAGGCCGCGGTCATGGACCGGTTGTGGACGTGGGGCCGGCCAGTCTCGGTGCGGGAGGTGCTCGAGGACCTCGTGAGGGAGCGGCCACTCGCCTACACGACCGTCATGACGGTGATGGACAAGCTGCACTCAAAGAAACTCGTCCGACGCGAGAAGCACGGCAAGGCCTACTTGTACGCCGCCATCTCCAGTCGCGAGGAGCACACGGCGATGCTGCTCGACGAGGTCCTCGCTGCGAGTGAGGACCGTTCCGCGGCCCTGCTCCATCTGCTGGGCCGGATGGACCGCTCGGAGGTGGACGAGCTTCGTGCCGCCCTGCTGGACGACGGTACCGACCGGTGACCGCGGCCGTGCTGCTGCTCACCTGGGCGGTCATCGCCGCCACCTGGGGCGGTCGTCTGATCGATCGCGGGTCCTGGCAGTACCTCTCCCCGCGCAACGGTGTCCTTGCCTGGCAGGCCGTCTCCTTTTCGGTCGTGCTCGCCGCCGCCCTGGCGGGAGTCGTCCTCGCTCTGCCCTGGCTACCGCTCGAGGCCTATCTCGCGGACAAGCTCGGTTCCCACTCACCCGTGGTCATCGCGCACTACGAGACCCCGCTCGGGGCATGGCCCGGGATCGTGGGACTGACCGCGGTCGGGATGTTCCTGGGGGCGCTCGGCTTCTCAGTGGTACGCCTGAGCCTGCGTGACAGCGCCCGTCGCCGCCGCCAGCGAGCGCACCTCCAGCTCGTCGGCCATACCCACCCGGACGGGTTCACGATCATCGACACCGACGTACCCCTTGCCTACTGCCTTCCCGGCCGGGCTGGTGCCGTGGTGCTCTCGAGCGCCGCTGTCGACCTCCTGACCGATGCCGAGCGCAGACTGGTGGTCGGACACGAGCATCGACACCTCTCGGCACGCCACCACCTGCCGATCGTCCTGGCCGAGGCGCTGCTGCGCACCTTCCCGGCGGTGCCCCTGTTCCGGCTCGCGGCCGTGCGCGTGCGGGTCCTCGTGGAGATGTCGGCGGACGACAGCGCCAGCACGGCTGCCGAGCGGCGGGACCTGGCCCGCGCCCTGGTCACCATGGGCGCTGGCGCGCGTCCGGAGGTAGCCCTCGGTGCGAGCGACACCGCATCGGTGCAGCGGGTCAGGCGGCTCGCAGCCACCCCGGCACGCAGGTCGTGGACCGGCGTCCTCGTCGCTCCGGCCATCGGCGTGGTGCTCGCCATGCCCATCGCGCTCGCGGCTGCCCCCGGCATCGAGGCCGCGACCCGCGACTGCTGCCGGCTGGACGCCGCAGCGGTCGCCCGTCCCTGACCTGCCCGGACCTCAGCTTCCTCCCACCTCGGCCGGGGACGGCCAGACCGACCGTCGGCACCCCTGCAGCCCGTAGGTCTGTTGCTGCATCACCGGTGCCGGCGATCCCGGCCCCGGACACCGCTGGTGTGGCCGCCCCAGCGCGTGCCCCACCTCGTGATTGACCACGTAGGTGCGATAGCTCGACACTGCGTCGGCGTACCAGGGAACCGCCGAGGCCCAGCGCACGGCATTCAGCACGACCAGCGGGCCGTTGCGACAGGACACGCGCCCCGCTGTGTCGAGCGGAGCGCACAGGGCATCGGTCGTGGCAGGTGTGGCCAGCAGGATGCGTAGACCGGGCCTTGCTTCGACCCGGCGCAGGGTGACTCCCAACCTGCCTCCCCAGCTCCGGGGATCCCTCAACGTGGCCTCGACCTCGCGCGCGACCTCGGCCGGGGTGAAGGGCAGTGGCCGCTCGACCTCGACCGTGTAGGCCACGTCGGCAGAGCCCGGCAGGAGGTCCGGGGCTGCGGCGACCTCGAACTCACCGGAGCCGGCTTCAGGCACCGCTCGCGGCTCCTTCCGCTTCACCACGGCGCCGGGGTGCACGGGCTGGGCCCCCACCAGCCCAGGACCGACCTGCGCGTCGGGTCGACGAGGCTGGTCGACGTCCACGGGTAGCGCACCGCGATCGCTCACGCCGGGGAACAGCGGAGCACCAGCCAGGACGCCCCCCGTCGCGAGGACCATGAGCAACAGGCCGGCGCGGGCACTCCGGTACGAACGCGCCGCCCGTCCCGCTCTGTGCCGCGGTCCGTCGGGGTGGGCCCTCAACGATCTCGACCTCACGACCTACCTCGAGGCACCGAGGGCGTCGAGGACCAGGCCGCGCAACGTCGCGGCGTCCACCGGGCCGACGACCCGCGCGGCGACCCGGCCCTGCTCATCGAGCACCACGGTGCTGGGGACCGCCGCCGCGGTCAACGCCCCGTCGAAAGCCAAGATCGCAGTACCGGCGTCGTCCGGATGCACGCTGGGATAGGGGATCTCGAAGGCTCGCTCGAATGCTTGCGCCGACGCCGGGTTGTCACGGACGTTGATCCCCAGGAAGTTCACCCGATCTCCTAGCCGGCGCGCCACCCGGACGAGGTCAGGGGCCTCGGTACGGCAGGGTCCGCACCACGATCCCCACACGTTGACGACGCTCACCGTCCCGATCAGGTCGGACTGGTCGAACCGGCGACCGTCGAGCAGCTCCACAGAAAAGTCCCCGAGAACGCGACGTTCCTCCGGTAGGAACTGCTGCACCAGGTCAGTGGACTGACCGCGCCCCCCACCGTCCTCTGCTTGCCGCAACGCCAGGGCCAGCGCCACGGCGCTGGCGAGCACGCCAAGGACGGCGAGGAGCACCACGGCTCGACCCCAGCGGTTCACAGCGGCGCCTGCCAGTCGACGATGAGGCCCTGCAGGGAGGCGACCAGCACCGCCCACACCCCTGCGACCTGGAGCACCCCCAGGACCACCATCATGGAGCCGCCTGCCGCGGCGATGCTGCGTGCGTGCCGTCGTACGCCGGTGAAGACCTTCATAGCCGAGCCGACCGTGAAGGCGGCGACCAGGAACGGCAGGCCGAGGCCCAGCGCGTAGGCGAGCGACAGCACCGCGCCTCGCTCGGCTGAAGCAGCCGAGGTCGAGAGCGTGAGGACTGCGGCCAGGGCGGGTCCCATGCACGGGGTCCAGCCCACCGCGAAGACCGCCCCCAGCACGGGAGCGCCTGCCAGGCCCGCGCGGGGCGCGAAGCGCGGGCGGAGGGTGCGGCGCACCCCCGGCACCCTCGCAGCAGCGCCAGCAAAGAGCAGGCCGAGCACGATGGTCACCACGCCCGAGACCCGCCACACCGTCTCCTGGTGCTCCAGGAGCAGGGACCCGAGGGAGCCCAGCGCCACGCCGTAGCTTGTGAACACCAGCGCGAAGCCCGCCACGAAGAGTGCCGTGCCCAGCACCAGACGCGCCCTCGGCGGACGCAGGGTCCCGGCCTCGCCGCTCTCCGGACCGAAGCCGGCCATCCCGGCGACGTAGGAGAGGTAGCCCGGCACCAGGGGGAGCGAGCACGGCGTGAAGAAGGAGAGCAGACCGGCCAGCGCGGCCACCGGCAGCGCGAGCACCATGGATCCGTCGAGGATCGCTCCCTGTGCCCCCCCGTTCATTGGGCTTCTCCCTGCATGTCGATCACCCGGTCCAGAAGGACCAGAAGCGGACCAGGACGGCAACCATGACCGCGGCGTACGGCAGGAGGGTCACTAGGCCGTGCCACTCCTGGGCGCGGGCCACCACGGGCGACTCCGCGCCCCAGCGCCCCAGCGCCCCGGAGCGCAGATTGCGCAACGTGACGTACCACGCAATCGGCCACACCACGGCCCAGACGACCATGCAGTACGGGCAGAGCGCGCCGATGCGGTAGAGGCTCTGGAACACCAGCCACCCAACCAGCGCCAGCCCTGTGAGCACCCCGACCTGCAGGCCCTGCCAGAACCAGCGCGCGAGCACGGCACCGCTGAGCAGCGCCATCCCTGTCGTGATCACAACAGGGAAGGCTGCCACGCCGATCACCGGGTTGGGGAAGCCCAGGAGTGCGGCCTGCCACGACTCCATGATCGACCCGCAGCTCAGCACCGGGTTCACGCTGCACGAGGGGATGTACGCCGGGTCGTCGGCCAACCGGAATCGCTCGACGAGCAGCACCGCAGCCGCCACCAGGCCCACCCCGCCACCCGCGGCCAGGCCGAGGCCCAGGCGCTGGTCCCCCGTCACGACGACGCCAGCGCCGCGTCGATCGCGGAGGTGAAGTCCTCGTAGGTCCGCGGCTGCAGCGGCTCGCCGTCGACGTAGAACGTCGGTGTCCCCTGCACCCCGAGCTCCAGGCCGTCGTCGACGTCGCGCTGCACCCGGGCGGCCACCTCATCCGAGGCGTAGTCGGCGTCGTACTGCTGCATGTCGAGGCCGATCTCCTCGGCGAAGCCTCGGAAGAGGTCGTCGTGCGGCACCTGCGCCTCGCCCCACTCGGCCTGGGTCTCGTACATCCGCTGGTACATCGCCTCGAGCTCGCCCTGTCGCGCAGCCGACTCCACGGCGCGCGCGGCTCGCTCGGCGTTGAAATGACCCGGCAGCGGGAAATATCGCGCGACGAAGGTGACCTCGCCGGCGTACTCCTGCCGCAGTTGCTCCACGGCCGGGTAGGCGGCGGCGCATGCCTCGCACTCGAAGTCCAAGAACTCCACGACGGTGACTCCGCTGCTGCCCTCCTCCCCGAGGATCCGGCTGTCCTCGCGGACCAGCATCGACTCTTCCGGCGAGCCGGTCGCGACCGGTGCGGGTTGGTCACCTCCGCGGGACTGAACGACCAGCAGCATCGCTACCACCGCGATCGTCACGAGGACGCCGAGCGCGACCGCGGCCTTGTTCTGGTTGGTCATGGGAGTTCCCTTCATGTCTACTATGGACGATAGTAGCCAGTGATCGAACACGGACGAGGGGACGCGTCATGGGAGCCGGGCACGCACACGGACACGCAGGTGCGCGGCACCGCTGGAGGCTCGCGGTCACCTTCGCCATGGTCGCCGCCTTCTTCGTGGTCGAGCTGACCGTCGGAATCCTCACCGGCTCCTTGGCCCTGCTGTCCGACGCCGGTCACATGGCGGCCGACGTGGTCGCCCTAGGCGCGGCCCTGCTGGCCACCGCCATCGCCACCCGTCCAGACCTTTCGGGGCGGCGCACCTACGGCTCGTACCGCGCCGAGGTCCTCGCCTCCGGCTTCACCGTCCTGGTCATGCTCGGGGTCGCCGCCTACATCCTGGTGGAGGCGTGGTCCCGCCGCGGGGAGCCGGTCGAGGTGCAGGCCGGACCCATGCTGGTCGTCGGTGGCCTCGGACTGCTGGTCAACGTTGTCTCCCTCGCGCTTCTCCGGGCCGGCGCTCAGGAGTCGCTCAACGTCAAGGGCGCCTACCTGGAGGTGATGGCCGACGCGCTAGGCAGCGTCGGGGTGCTGGTCGCCGGCGTGCTGGTGCTGACGACCGGGAGCTCCGGCTGGGACGCACTCCTGGCCGTCGCCATCGCCGCCTTCGTCGCTGTGCGCGCGCTCCTGCTCGGGCGCGAGGTCCTGGCCGTGCTAGGACAGCACGCCCCCGCGCAGCTCGACATCGACTCCCTGATCCGCGACCTCGAGTCGCTTCCGGGCGTCCGCGACCTGCACGACCTGCACGTGTGGACACTCACGTCCGGCATGGAGGTCGCCACCGCCCACCTCGTGGTCGAGGCAGGGCCCACGGCCGATGACATCCTCGCGACCGCCCAACGAGTGCTCCAGGAGGACCACGGCATCAGCCACGCCACGCTCCAGGTGGAGGTCGACCCCGACACCGAGTGCCACCGGGCGACGTGGTGACGCACGTCCACTGACCGGCACGGCACGCGGCACCCATCTACTAGTACGTGTAGTAGATCGCCTCAGGCGGCCAGACGATCGACCGAATATGGAGTGCGTGGGCCGGACTGGTCCCACGGGTCGTCACCGGCCCCGATCGCGGACGAAGGGACCCCAGTCATGGCCACGAAGGACTCGACCTCGAGCCCGCCCGACGACGGTGTGGCGAAGACTCGCGGTCGACAGAAGATCCTCGCCCTCGTCGTGCTGCTGCTGGCGTCAGCAGGGGGTGCCTACTGGTTCCTGCTTCGCCCCGCACCCGAGCCTGCGGAGCCGGAGCCGGGAGAGGTCCTGGCCCTGGAGGCGATCCAGGTCAACCTGAAGGCCGGTCACTACCTGCGTATCGGCATCGCCCTGCAGTTGTCAGCAGAGGTGACGGAGGAGGTCGACGGGAGCAAGGCACTCGATGCCCTGATCAACGTCTACACCGGCGAGAAGGTCGAGGGGCTAGCCGAGCCTTCGCGACGTGAAGAACTCCGCGAGGTCCTGGTCGATCGGGTCGTCGAGCTGTACGAGGACGAGGTGCTTGACGTCTACATCACGGAGTTCGTGACTCAATGACGGACCGCGCCCGGTCGGCTCACAACTCGACCCGACACCGGGTCCCGCGAAGTCGCCCGGGTCGTCGCGCCGGGCAGCCCACGCCGGGGCGCCACGCCCAGCGGGCGCCTAGGCACCCCCAAGACGGCCGCTCCGTCGGCGATGGCCAGGCTGGCCAGGCTGGCCAGCAATCGTCCTTCAGCCGCCGGGGCGGCGATGCGCGCAGCGGTCTTTACCGTGGTGCCGCGCCAGACGTCTCTTCGCGGAACGGCGGGGCTGTGGTGAAGCCCTTGCCCGCAGCGCGGGAAAGGCGTCAATCGCCTGGCTCCCACTTCTTGCTCCGATGCGACCTGGCGAGGCGGCCCTCGTCGTGGTTTTCGGGGCCTCAACGCGACACGGTTGGGACTTCTGCACGATCAGGTGACATCTGACGCGAAGACATGCTCGGCCAGGACAGCGCAGACGAGGCGGACGATGGCCTCGCGGGTGGGGAAGATCCCCACGGCGTCGGTGCGGCGACGATCTCGCGGTTGAGTCGCTCGGCGGGGTTGTTGGACCAGATCTGGGTCCACACGTCCTTGGGGAAGTCGGTGAAGGCCAGGATGTCAGCCCGGGCGCCGTCGAGGTGGTCGTGGACCGCTGGGAGCTTTTCGGCGACGTAGTCCAGCAACCGGTCGAACTGGGCGTGCACGGCAGTGGCGTCAGGCTGGTCGTAAACGCTGTGCAGCATCGCCTTGACCGCTGGCCACATCGACTTCGGCGTCACCGACAGCAGGTCGCTGCGTAGTGGGTGCGGCACCGTTGCCAGGCCGCGCCGGGCAGGTTGGCTGCGACCGCGTCGACCAGGCCGGGGTGGGCGTCACTGGTCACGAGCCGGACCCCGGTCAGGCCGCGTACTGTGAGGTCGGCGAAGAATTCGTTCCACGCCGCACCCGTCTCGGATGTGGCTACGCGCATGCCGACGACCTCGCGGTGGCCGTCGCCGTTGACACCGGTCGCCAGCAGCACCACGGCGTTGATGAGCCGTCCGCCCTCGCGGACCTTCATCGTCAGAGCGTCGGCTGCGACGAAGGTGAACGGGCCAGCGGCATCCAGGGGCGGTGACGGAACTGCTCGACGTGCTCGTCGAGCTCAGCGGCCATCCGCGAGACCTGCGACTTCGACAGCGAGTCGATGCCGAGGGTCTTGACCAGCTTGTCCATCCGCCGGGTGGAAACGCCGGCGAGATAGCAGTCCGCGACCGCGGTGATCAACGCGGTCTCTGCCCTCTTGCGGCGCTCGAGCAGCCACTCGGGGAAGTAGGTGCCCTTGCGGAGCTTGGGGATCGCCACATCGATGGTGCCGACCCGGGTGTCGAGGTCGCGATGGCGGTAGCCGTTGCGCTGCGCCATCCGGCCCGGGGAGGGGCGGCCGTACTCGGCGCCGAGGACCGCGTCGGCATCAGCGGACAGCAGGGCGTTGATCATCGTCTGCAGCAGCGATCGCATCAGATCCGGGGACGCTTCGGCGAGGGCTTCGCCGAGCAGGCGCGCAGGGTCGACAATGTGGGCAGCGGTCATCGTGATGACTCCGTTCGAGTGAGCTGTAGGAGGTGAACTCGAAAGGATCACGCGGTGGCCGCGCCCACGTCTGCCGTACACGCCGGCGACGATCTCGGCGACCGCGTTACACCACTATCGGCGACTCAACTGAGCCTGCGCCGGCTAGGCGGTCGGGGGCCGCCTGCTTCACCGCCTATAAGCCGTGAAAGCTCAGGCGATCCGTGCACCAGACCCGCCCGACCCGTTACCGACTCCCGGTCTTCGCGGCAGTCAGGAGGCGGTCCGGCGCGGAAACGCACCGTAATCATTCCGGCGGTCGGTGCCACCGCCTCGGCCGGGCATCGTCTCTGTCGACGGTTCGGACCCGCCGACTGCGCAGGAGCATCCTGATGAGGCGTGACTCCGTCCGCGAGCCGCGGATCCAGGAAGGATGCCGCTCAGTCGTACGAGGCCCGGCTTGGCGAGGGACAGGGCTCCCAATGAACCCCGCTGACCTGCGGAGCAGCCGCGTCCCAGGCCAAACGGTGAAGGCTCCTCGAAGACGGCTCAACAACAAAGGCCGCATGGCAGCCCGGCGGGGCGGTCCACGGAAGCGCGAGGCGCCAAGTGAGATCACGCGAGAACTCGAAGGCCACGTCGGCGCTGAGCCTGTTCAGTAGCCGCGCCGCTTCAACTTGTTTCTGGTTGCAGCTGGGAGTGGGGCCGGTGAGCCGCGCAACCAATGGTGCGCTGAGCAGATGCACCCGCGCAGTTGCGGTGTCCCAGGGAACCGCGAGCTCGACTCGCTAGGTCTGGGGGTTCTCGGGGTAGTAGGGCTGGCCTGCGTAGTGAACGGCAGCGCAGGCGACAGAGTCTGCGAACCCGGTCTCTTCTGCCACCGGGGAATCTCCTGCTGGGCAACGGAGTGAACATGCCGTCGTCGTCGAGGACGAAAACCAGCCCGGACACCAGTTCGACGGTGCGTCGCAGCCGTTCCGCTGCCTCCGAGCACGTGATCGGTACGCCGTGGCGTGCAACATTCCGGGCGGCCTCCGCCGTTCGTCGACGTCGGTGCGAGGGGTGCTCATTCCTGGCCTCCCCACAGTAGGTCGAGGTCGGGTTCGTGGATGACGTCAAGGCGCTTGTCGGGGGCGTAGGCCGCGGGCTCGGGCACGACCAGGCGTCGCAGCTGTCGCTCGGTGGCGCTGTGTTGCACCGGGGTGTCGTCGTCGTGGTTCATCGGGGTCCTCCTCAGCGGCCCGGGGTCGGGCGGTCGGTGACGGGCTGCGTGCCCGGGATGTCGCGCTGCTGGCCGGGTGGCTTGGGGACGAAGGACTCGTCTAGGTCGGCGGCGATGTCGCGCATCTGGGTCTGGTATCGCTCCCACTCGCGGGGGTGGATGCCGTTCTGCAAGGCCGAGGCGACGATGGCGGCCATGGAGTAGGGCCGGTCGGCGGGCACCTGGTCGAGCGCGCACCAGGCCTTGGCGCCGTCGCCGTGCAGCCAGCTGGCGAAGCCGAGCATGGAGGCCGGCGCCGCGCGGACCTCGTCCGGGCCGCGGCGGGTGAGGTCGGTCCAGATGGCCATGTGGAAGGTGGAGTTCTCCCGACTCATGTCCTCCCAGAGCGCGTCCCGGGTGCTGATCGTCTCCAGCGCCACCAGCATCCGCGCGCCGTCGACGTCGGAGAGCCGGTTGCCGTCGGCGTGGAACTGCTCGAGGCGGTCCAGTGCCCAGTCCCGCTCGAGGGCGGGAGGGCTGTCCGCGGCCGCGGCCCGGGCCGCGGGGAGGAGCTGGGCGATGGGCTCGCGGTCGCCGACCATCGAGGCGGCCAGGGACTCGCGGCTGGCGGCCGGCTGGGCGGCGCCGGTGAGCACGGTCGCGGCCGCGATCCGCTCAGCGGTCGAGGGGGTCTGCAGCCCGGTCTGGCCGGTGTTGAACTCGCGCCAGCGCTCGCCGTCGGACCACAGCCTGATGTGGGTGGTGATGCCGACGTCCTGGAGACGGTTGGACAGGTGCTGGCTGGCCAGCTCGGCGCTGCGGCGGTCCTCGGTGATGCAGATGATGGCGAGGCGGGCACCGGGCCGGGCGTGGCGGCCGTACGGGCCGCTGAGTGCGTCCCAGACCTCCTCGCGATCGGCGGCGGTCCGGGGCAGGTCGACGCGGGTGATCGGCAGTCCGGGCCGGAAGGGCACCAGGACGATCGACTCCTCGGGCTTGAAGCCGAGGACGTGCGGCACCGCGGCGAGCAGCTCGTCCGGGGACTGAACGACGAGATCCATTGGAGCGAACCTCCTCAGCTGGCCTGGGCCGCGTGCGGGGCGCGGTCGATGCGCGCGGACACGTACTTGAGCGAGATGCCGACCTCGCCGAAGCGGTTGTCGACGACCACGACGTCCTTGGTGCGCTTCTCGCCGGTCTCCTTGTCCGGCCAGCTCTCGGTGCGCTCGAGGCCGTGGACGAAGATCGGGTCACCGGATCCGCAGCTGTCGTGTACGTGGGTGGCTGCCGAGCCGAAGATCTTGACGTTGTGGGCGGTGGGCTCGTCGCTGACCCACTCCCCCTGGTCGTTCTGGATCCGGCGGTTGACCAGGACGCGGCAGGTGACGAACGGCTTGTTGTTCTCCCGGGTGTGGTGCAACTCCGGTGCCTCGGCCAGGTTGCCGGCGAAGGTGACGGTGGTGGACATGGCTTCCTCCTAGGTGACTGCGAGACGTTGATCGGTCCCGCAGTCACCTAGGTGTCATCCAGGCCCGGCAGCGATCACACCGGCCGAAGTCGTTTCCACCGCTCGAGCTCGGCGGGCGGCCAGCGGGAGATCACCCAGGGGACGCAGAAGCGCCCCGACCGGCTCTCGGGTACCGGATCGGGGCGCTGGGAAGCACGCTAGGACGAGGTGCCGACCCAACTGCCGGCGTCGTCCTCGCCGGCTACCGGGCAGGCCGGCGCCGCGGCGGTCGGTTGCTGAGCTTCTGCGGTGGCGGCGGCAGGTCGCGGCCCAGCCGCCGGCGGGCCTCCTCGGCCGCGGCGATCACTGCCTCCTGGGCGAACGCCGAGCGGGCGAGCATCCGGCCGAGCTCCTGACGGTCGGCCACGAGCGCGTCTTCGACCGCCTCGATGGTCGAGGCGGGCAGGTCGTGCTTCTTGTTGAAGCTCTTGCGGGTCACGCTGACCAGGGCGGGATGCTTCTCACCCGCGGCCGCGAGTTCGGACCGCTGCTGAGGTGAGCGCCGGGCGTGGAGTTCGAGCGCCTGGGCGAGCCAGCCGACGAACGAGCCGGGTGACTCGGCGTCGGTGTCCAGGTCTGCGAGGTAGGCCGATCGTGCGAGGTCCCACACGCCGGGTTTCCAGTAGATCCCGACCGGGATCGTGGTCTGGCTCGTCACCTGATCACTCCCCTGGTGTCGTCCGCCGGCGTCGAGCTGCTGCGGCTAACACCAACGCCGCTGCATTCCCGGTCGAGGCCCTGCTCAGCCGTTCCCACCCTCGCTCGATTCCTTCCGTTCCAGCCAGCTACGAGGTGCAGCCGCGCCGCGCCGCCGCAGCAGAGTCCGCGCCCGTGAGGCCGGGCTTTCCCCACCCTCGCCGGGCGCCCACCTTTCCACAGGTTCGCCCTGTGGCCCGGTAGGCGTCGGCCTCCGCTGGGAGACTTAGTCCTGTCAGTTCTTTCTATTCTACTCACGGAGGACAGCCGCATGACCCACACCATCCAGACCCCCGCCGACACCGCCGCCGACGAGGCCACCGAGGCCGCCGAGCCCGTCCAGGCTGAGGAGTTCCTGTACCTCGACCCCGCCGAGATCATCATCGGCAGCAACGTCCGGACCGACCTGCGCCCCGACCACAAGGAGTTCCGCAAGTCGATCAAGGAGCGCGGCGTGCTGGAGGCCGTCACGGTCTACTGCAACGAGGCCGGCCAGTACGTCCTGCTGCGCGGCCAGCGCCGCACCGTGACCGCCGCCGAGGTCGGCACCCCCACCGGCCTGATCCCGGCCCGCGTCGTGCCCCAGCCCGCCGACGCCGACCGGATCGGTGACCAGATGGTGGAGAACATTCACCGCGCCGGGATGCGCGAGGCCGAGATCGTCGCTGGCGTGGAGCAGCTGGCCCTGCTCGGCGTGAGCGCCGCGCAGATCGCCAAGCGCACCAGCATCGACCGCCCGACCGTGAACGCCGCCCTGGCGGTCACCAAGGCCGACCAGAGCCGCAACCGGCTCGACTCCGGTGACCTGACGTTGGAGGAGGCCGCGATCTTCGCCGAGTTCGAGCACGACCCCGAGGCCGTGCAGCGCCTGGAGAACGCCAAGCGGTGGCGTCGCTCGCTCGCCCACGAGGCCCAGCGGCTGCGCGACGAGGCCGCCGAGCGCGAGGCCGACGCCGCCGAGGTCGAGCGGCTGCGCGCCGAGGGCCTGCCGGTGCTGAGCGCCGAGGAGGTCGCGGAGGCCGACGAGGTGCTGCGCATCGAGCGGCTGGTCACCGAGGACGGCGAGCCGCTGCCCGAGGAGGAGTGGCCCAACGTTCCCGGCGCTCGCGTCCAGGTCGTCAAGGAGTGGGTCTACCCCGAGGACGAGTACGACGAGGAGAGCGAGGACGGCAGCGACGAGGAGGACGACGATTACGAGCCCGCCGAGCCCTACCAGCAGTACGTGCCGGTGTGGGTCGTCACCGACCTCGCCGCCTCCGGCCTGCGTCGTCGCGGCGGCGGGTCCGGCAGCACCACCGCCGACAGCGGGGACGAGAGCGAGAGCGAGGAGGATGTCGAGGCCCGCCGTGAGGAGCGCCGCCGCGTGATCGCCAACAACAAGGCCTGGGCGAGCGCGGAGACGGTGCGCCGCGAGTGGCTGGCCGGGTTCGTGGCCCGCAAGACCGCCCCGAAGGGAGCCGAGGCCCTGATCTGCGAGGCCGTCGTCACCGGCCACCACTCGCTGAGCAAGGCCATGGACCACCGGCACCCGATGATCTTCACGCTGCTCGGGATCGACGTCCCGACCGGCTACTACGGCGCGGGCCACGACGAGTGCCACAAGATCGCCACCAAGGCGAGCACGCCGAAGGCCGCGACCATGACCACCCTCGCCGCGATCGTCGCCGCGTGGGAGGCCACGACCGGCAAGCACTCGTGGCGCAACCCGACCGCGTGGGATTCCCGCGTGCTCGGCGCGCTCGTGGAGTGGGGCTACCAGCCCAGCGAGGTCGAGCGGATCCTGCTCGGCGAAGAGCCGCAGCCGAGCACCGAGGACGACAGCGACGACGACGCCGACGAGGCCAGCGACAGCGCCACCTGATCGGCTCCCCCTCCCCCACCTGAGGGCGGTTCTTCCTGTGGAGAACCGCCTAAGTGGAATAGAAACCATAGAATGAAGTCAGATCGTTTGATTCCGACACAGGGAGGACCCCGACATGTCACACGAGATCGAGACCCACGGCACGCAGGCAGCAGCCGTCTTCGCCCGCAAGGACGCCTGGCACCGGCTGGGCACCACCGTCCGTGACCGCGCGTTCACCGCCGAGGAGGCCATGAGGCTCGGCCACCTGGGCGGCTGGGACGTCCGCAAGTTGCCGCTCACCACCGCCGAGGTCAGCGAGGGCGGCGTCACCGCCATCGAGGTCCCCGGCTTCGCCACGGTGCGCACAAACCCGTTCACCGGAGCGCCCGAGGCGCTCGGCGTCGTCGGCGGCGGCTACACCCCGCTGCAGAACGAGGACCACGCCGAGTTCCTGAACCTGCTGGCCGACGAGTCGGGCGCGATCTTCGACACCGCCGGGTCGCTGCGCGGCGGTCGGCAGGTGTTCATCACGATGCAGCTGCCGGACTCGCTCACGGTCGGCGGCAGCGACCGCGTCGACCTCAACATCGCCGCGCTCAACAGCCACGACGGGTCCAGCGCGTTCCGCATCCTCGTCACCCCGGTCCGTGTCGTGTGTGCGAACACCCAGAGCGCGGCCCTGCGCAACCACGAGTCGTCGTTCTCGATCCGGCACACCCGCAACGCCAAGGCCGCCGTGCAGGCCGCCCGCGACGCGCTCGGGCTGACGTTCACCTACGTCGACGCGTTCCAGGTCGAGGCCGAGCGGCTGATCCAGCAGACCATGACCGACGCCGCGTTCGATGCCCTGATCGACGCCACGTTCGGCAAGGCCGAGGCCAACGCCACCAAGCGAGTCCGCGAGACCGAGCGCCGCCGCCGCTCCCGGCTGCACTGGCTGTTCGCCGACGCCGACACCCAGGCCGGCATCCGCGACACCGCGTGGGCCGGCTACCAGGCCGTGGCTGAGTACGTCGACCACTACGCCCCGGTCCGCACCAAGGGCGACGAGCACGCCGCCCGCGCCACGCGGGTGCTCACCAGCGACGACCCCGACCGGATCAAGCGCCGCGCCTGGACCGCGCTCGCCCCGGCCTGACCGTCCGCCAGTTCCTGCGGTGGCGGGCTGAGACCCCGAGTCCGGCCCGCCACCGGCTCAACCGAAGGAGGAGCCATGACCGACACGACCGCCCACGCCAGCGCCGCCCCGGCGACGCCCGACACCACGCCGGTGGAGTGGCACACCGTGGACGCCGACGACCGCTGGCCGGGTCGCTGGACCGCGCACACCGCCAGCGTCCACGCCCATGGGCGCATCTACCTGATCCGGATCACGCCCGGTGACCACGCGACCTACCTCGCCCCGGGGTTCTACGCCGACATCGGCGGCGGCTACGGGCAGCGCTGGGCGATCAACACCCGCACGCTCGACGAGGCCAAGCGCCGCGCGATCGAGGACGTCCTGCGATGAGCCAGCCGACCGCCACGCCCGCCGACGTCGACGCCAGCGCCGCCAAGGACCGGCACACCCTCAGCGAGACGGCCTGCGACCTGATCGTCATCGAGCACCGGCTGCGCGACGTACGCCGCTGGACCCCCGAGGCCGCCCGCGCCCACCTGGACGCGGCCCTGTCCAGTGTTGCCACGGCACTGGACGCCCTGCACGCCGAGCACACCCACCGCACCACCGAACAGGAGCAGTTATGACCGAGCAGACCCAGCCCGACCCGACCGGCACTGTGATCAGCGCGGACGACCAGCGCGCCATCCGCGTAGCCATGAACGCAGTTCCCTACGCGGCTGACCTTCGCGTGCCGATCCCGCCACGCGGAGACCTCAGCGCCCGCGACGTTGTCGCCTTCCTCGACGGCCTGCGGGAGGTGCTGACCGAGGTCGCCGCACGAGCCGACGATCAGCACCGGCGTCTGCTCACCCTGGAGGCCGACGTGGGGGCGTTCCGCCGCCTCATCGGCACCGCGCCCGCCGAGGTGACCCCATGAGCGCGCACATCGAGTGGCTGGCCGCTCGCGAGACCAGCGTCCAGGTGTTCACCCCCGGCGAGGACTGGGTGGGTGCCGGTGAGCATCGTCAGCCGGTCCTCACCCTCGCCGGTGACGACGTGGTGGCGATCCAGGGCACGCCCGCCGAGTTGCGGGCGCTGGCCGCCCGGATCACCGCCGTGGCGACCGCCGCATCCGGGCGGCTCGACCTCGCCGCCCGGGAGGACCAGCCCGCATGAGCGACGACGCCACCCTGCGCGCTCTGGAGGCACGCGCCACGCCCGGCGCCTGGACTCCGGATGGTGACAAGATCCGCGCCACCGCCGCCGACGCCCTGCTGCCCGACAACATCCTCGTGGCCTACTACACCGGGCACGACCACCGGCTTGGCCTCAAGACCACCGGCCATGCCGCCGATGTCGAGTTCATCGCCGCCGCCCGTGACGCGCTCCCCGACCGTCTCGACCGACTCGACCGCATCCGCGATCTTCACGCCACGTGGGGCGAGCAGTCGCCCGAGGACGCTGACGGCTACCTCGACCTGTGGGAGACGCTCGGGGCCTCCTCGACGGCGAGCCCGCCTGACCCTCAGGCCGCAGGCCGCCCGTAGCGCTGTCCGCTGCGGGCGGCCTTCTGCGTCCGCCCAACCTCACCAGAGCGTCAGTTGCTCGCCCAGCAGCTCCTGGAGCCGCGCGAGGTCGTCGGCCACCAGCTGCGGGTCCTCGCGCGCCAGGTCGCGCAGTTCCCGCGCCCGCCGTCGCGGCCCGCGGGGATCGGCCAGCGGGCTGTACGGCAGCCGCCGCTGCACCGACCACTCCCGGCGGTTCTGCGCCGCGCTCGATACCACGACGTGATCCGGTGCGATCCGCTGGCACAGCGGGTTGTGACACCGATGCCCGAGCAGCCGCGCCTCCGCGAGCGCGTCCACCCCGTTCATCACCGCGAACGCGAACCGGTGCGCGATGATCACCCGCCCTGGCGCGTACCAGAACCGGCCATGTCCGCCGCCGTCCGTGCGCTCACGATCGGACCGACCGGCAACCGCGCCGGTCCACCACAGACACTCGCTCCCCGGCACCGTGGCGACCTTCGTCCGGTACCGCGCGAGCACGGCCGGATCGGTGATCGCTGCCGCGACCGCCGCGAGGCCGGCGTCATCCAGCCGACGAACCGGCACCCGCTCCCCCACTCCCAGCGGTCGCCAGCGCCGCATCGTCGCCGCCCTGCGCGCCGTCACGGTCGCTGTCCTGGTCGCCATCGTCGCCTGCCTGCGGCTCACTGGCGAGCCGCCGCAGTCGCGTCGCCTCGCGCACGGTGATCGTCTCGCCGCACCACTCGACGGCCTCGCCCAGGGACAGGCCCTCGCGCTCGGTCAACTCCCGCAGCGCCTCACCGGCTCGCTTCTCGGTCTCGGCCACCGCCGCGTCGCGCTCACCGATCGCGACCATGACCCGCTCGGCCAGGTCGATCACCCGGCGCTCCCGCTCCTCGCGCTCGCGCCGCCGCTTCTCGGCCATCTCCCGCGCCGTACGCCGTGCCTGCTGCTTGATCGTCTGCTGACTCATCCGGTCCTCACTCGTGTCGACATGGACCCTGACAGTCACCTACGACATTTCCCGGACCCCGAGCGATCACCGAACCGCAGAAGCCTTCAAACCCGCTCCCTCGACCCGTTCAGCCCACCCGATCCGAACCCGACGCCCCACCCGTCACCCATGCCCCTCAGCGTCCCCCCAGATTTCCGCGACCGACCAAGTGCCACACACCTCTTGCATTCTCGGTTCGCCGAATAGAAAGAACACCCCAGAAATCCGGTCCGAAGTGATCGCCCAGCCCGCCGGATCACACATAGGTGACCGTGACGATGAGCCTCCACAAGCTGACGGCCGGGTCGGGGTACGACTACCTGACCCGCCAGGTCGCAGCGATGGACGCCACCGACAAGGGCCACACCGGCCTTGCGAGCTACTACACCGAGAAGGGCGAGACGCCCGGCGTGTGGGTCGGCTCGAGCATGGAGGGCATCGAGGGACTCGACGCCGGCGACGTCGTCACCGCCGACCACATGCAGTCGTTGTTCGGCTCCGGCCACCACCCGCTGGCCACCCAGCGCACCAAGGAGCTGGACCTGCGCATCGGCCGCGACGACGCCGCCCGGCCGACCGAGGCCGACTACAAGACCGCGATCCGCCTCGGCACCCCGTACAAGGTCTACGACAACGACACCAGCCCGTTCCGGATCGAGGTCGCCAAGGGCATCGCGGCCCTGAACGAAGCCGCCGGCCTACCCGGGGACTGGCCGGTCCCCGCGGCCGACCGGGCCAAGATCCGCACCGAGGTGGCCGCCGAGTTCTTCCGTGCCGAGCACGGCCGCGAGCCGGCCGACGCCCGCGAGCTCGCCGCCACCATCGCCAAGCACTCCCGCCCGAAGACCAACGCGGTGGCCGGCTACGACCTGACCTTCTCCCCGGTCAAGAGCGTCTCGGTGCTGTGGGCGATCGCCGACCCCAAGACCGCCGCGGTGATCGAGCGGGCCCACCATGCGGCGATCAAAGACGCCCTGGACTTCATCGAATCCACGGCACTGTTCACCCGCCAGGGCACCAACGGCGTCCGCCAGGTCGACGTCCGCGGCCTGATCGCCACGGCATTCACTCACCGCGACTCCCGCGCCGGAGACCCCGACCTACACACCCACGTGGCCGTGGCGAACAAGGTCCAGACCCTCGACGGCAAGTGGCTAGCCATCGACGGGCGACCGCTGCACAAGGCAGTCGTCTCGGCCTCGGAGACCTACAACACCGCACTCGAGCGGCACCTGGTCGACGCCCTCGGCGTCCAGTTCGCCGAGCGCCCGAACGAGGACGCCCGCAAGCGGCCGATCCGCGAGATCGTCGGCGTCGACCCCAACCTCAACCGCCGCTTCTCCAAGCGCCGGCTCAACGTCGAGGACCGCCGCAAGGTCCTCGCGGCCGCCTTCCAGGCCACCCACGGCCGTCCGCCGACCCCGGTCGAGACCATCCAGCTGTCCCAGCAGGCGACGCTGGAGACCCGCGAGTCCAAGCACGAGCCGCGCTCGCTGGCCGAGCAGCGCGAGGCCTGGCACCGCGAGGCGGTCGAGGTGCTGGGCACCCCGCAGCGGGTCAAGCAAATGGTCCACGGCGCCCTCAACCCCAAGGGCGCGGCCCGCTCCCTGGCCGACTCAGCCTGGTTCACCAAGACCACCGACCGCATCGTGGCCACGATGGAGGGCAGCCGCAGCACCTGGCAGTACTGGCACGTCTACGCCGAGGCCCAGCGGCAGGTCCGGGCCGCCAATGTGCCCACCAACCAGGTCTCCCAGGTCGTCGACCTGCTCGTCAGCGAGGTCCTCGACGACCACTCGGTGAGCATGGCCCGCCCCTGGGACACCATCAACGAACCGGCCGAGCTGCGCCGCGCCGACGGCTCCTCGGTCTACACCCAGGCCGGCGCCGACCTGTTCACCTCGAGCAAGGTGCTGGCCGCAGAGCAGCGCCTGGTCGACGCCGCCGGCCGCCACGACGGGTACGCCGTCGAGGCCGCGTCGGTCGACCTGGCACTGCTGGAGTCGACCGCCAACGACATCACCCTCAACGCCGGACAGGCCACCCTGGTCCGGGAGATGGCCACCTCCGGCGCCCGGCTCCAGCTGGCGATCGCGCCGGCCGGATCGGGCAAGACCACCGCGATGCGAGCCCTGGCCAGCGCCTGGGCCGACGGCGGCGGAACCATCATCGGCCTGGCCCCCTCAGCCGCGGCCGCCGACGCCCTGCGCTCCCAGATCGACACCCAGACCGACACCCTGGCCAAGCTCACCCACTGCCTCGAGCAGGCCCGCGAGACCGGAGCCGCTATGCCGGACTGGGTCGCCGGCATCGACTCCTCCACCCTCGTGGTCATCGACGAGGCCGGCATGGCCGACACCCTCTCGCTGGACGCGGCGGTCTCCTACATCCTCGAGCGCGGCGGCAGCGCCCGGCTGATCGGCGACGACCAGCAGCTCTCCGCGATCGGCGCCGGCGGCGTGCTCCGCGACATCCGCGCCACCCACGGCGGGCTGCAGCTGACCGAGCTCGTCCGGTTCAAGGACCCCGCCGAGGGCGCCGCATCGCTCGCGCTTCGCGAAGGCAAGCCCGAGGCACTCGGCTTCTACCTCGACCGCGACCGCGTCCACGTCGGCGACCTGGCCACCATGACCGAGGACGTCTTCGCCGCCTGGCAGGCCGACCGCGCCGCCGGGCTCGACTCGATCATGCTCGCCCCCACCCGCGACCTGGTCAGCGAGCTGAACCAGCAGGCCCGCGCCCACCGACTCGAGGGGATCAACCCCACCGACGTCGCCGCCAATGGCCCGGTCCGCCGGCTCGCCGACGGCAACGAGGCCTCGATCGGCGAACTGATCATCACCCGCGAGAACAACCGCCGGCTGCGCACCTCAGCCACCGACTGGGTGAAGAACGGCGACCGCTGGACCGTCCTGGAGATCCACGACCGCGGCGACCTGACCGTCCAGCACACCCAGCACGGCCGCACCGTGCGGCTGCCCGCCGACTACGTCTCCCGCTCCACCGAGCTCGGCTACGCGTGCACCGTGCACACCGCCCAGGGCGTCACAGCCGACACCGTGCACGGCCTAGCCACCGGCACCGAGTCGCGCCAGCAGCTCTACACGATGATGACCCGCGGCGCGCACGCCAACCACGTCTACCTCGAGGTCGTCGGCGACGGCGACCCGCACTCGGTGATCCACCCGACCCTGGTCCGGCCGCTCACCCCCACCGACATCCTCGAGTCGATGCTGGGCCGCGACAACACGCAGCGGTCCGCGACCAGCCTGATCCGCGAGCAGGCCGACCCGGCCACCCGGCTCGGCGAGGCCGCACAGCGCTACCTCGACAGCCTCTACGTCGCCGCCGAGGACCTGCTGCGCCACGAGACCACGACCGGCGTCGACGGCACCACGGTCACCGTGGTCGACGCGCTGGACACCGCCGTCGAGACACTGGCTCCCGGATTGTCGGATGAGGCCGCCTGGCCCACCCTGCGCGCCCACCTGCTGCTGCTCGGCGCGGCCGGCGAGAACCCCGTCGAAGCCCTCCGGGCCGCCGCCGGCGACCGGGAGCTGGAGACCGCGCACGACCGCGCCGCGGTTCTGGACTGGCGCCTCGACGCCTCCGGCCTGCGCAACGCGGGCGCCGGGCCGCTGCCGTGGATGCCCGCGGTCCCGGCCCACCTGGCCGACGACCCGCACTGGGGCGCCTACCTCTCCCAGCGCGCTCACCTGGTCGAGCAGCTCGCCGACCAGGTCCGAACGCGGGCGACCGACCAGGCAGCACTGCCGGCGTGGGCACAGAACGGCCTCCGGCCCGAGGCCGCCACGGTCGCAAACGTCGAGGTCTGGCGCGCAGCCATGCAGGTCCCTGGCGACGACCGGCGACCGACCGGCGCACCGCAGCTGCAGAAGGCCTCCTCCACCTACCAGCGGCGGCTCAACCGCGCCGTCACCGGCGACCACACGCCGGCACTCAAGGAATGGCGCCAACTGCTCTACACCCTCGCCCCGCAGGTCCGCGACCACGAGTTCACCCCGCTGCTCGCCGAGCGGCTGGCCGCGATGTCCCGCGCGAGCGTCACCGCCCACGAGCTGCTGCGCACCGCCACCGCGCCCGACCACCCGGCCGGCCCGCTCCCCGACGAGCACGCCGCCGCCGCGATCTGGTGGCGCATGGCCCGTCAGCTCACCCCGGCAGTTGCCTCCCAGATCGGCGACGGCTCCCACGGCGAGAGCGTCACCACCGACTGGGCGCCTCGGCTCGCGGATCTGCTCGGTCCCGAGCGCGCCGCGAGCATCCAGGCCAGCACCTGGTGGCCCGCGCTCGTCGCGAACGTCGACCACGGCCTGCAGCGCGGCTGGCAGGTCGAGGCCCTGCTGGGCGCCGGCCGGGCAATGCCGAGCGACGGCTGGGAGGGCGTCGACGAGTGCCAGGCGCTGGTCTGGCGGACCTCGATCGCGCTGGAGACCGCCCCCGACGAGCACGCGCACGATGTCCACTTCGACGAGCCGCCCGCCGACCTGTGGGACGGGATCGAGCCGGACCCGGCAACGCTCGTCGACCACGCCGCCGACCCCGACTGGGCCGACTGGCCGCTCGCCGAGGACCCCGGCCCGTACGACGAGCTCGCGGCCGACGAGCACGTGGTGGATGCCGTCTCTGGCGACCTGGTCGACGTCGACGAGGCCCAGTACATCGAGTCCGACCTGACGCTGGCCGCCTACCTCCGCGACCTCGGCGGCACCCGCCTGGAGCCCACCGACGCCGACATCCGGCTCATGTACCAGCGCGCCGACGAGTGGCACACCTCCCCCGTCACGCGTGAGCGCATGGTCGAGATCAACGAGCTCACCCAGGCCTTCTTCGAGGCCCGGTTCACCGACTCGTGGGGCCGCGACTACCTCACCGGCCGGTTCGCCGTCGACCTCACCGGCGACGCGCGGTTCCGCCCCGGTCAGGCGCCGGCCGGGTGGACCAACCTGGTCGACCACCTCCGCGGCCGCGACGTCAGTGACGCAGAGATGCTTGCCACCGGCGTCGCCACCGAGGCCAGCACCGGCCGCCTCATCGACCGGTTCCGCGACCGGGTGATGTTCCCGGTGATCCACCAGGGCGAAGTGCTCGGCTTCGTCGGCCGCCGCCGCCCCGACCTCACCGACACCGACAAGGCCGGCCCGAAGTACCTCAACACCGCCGACACCCCGCTGTTCCACAAGGGCGCGCAGCTGTTCGGCGTCGTCGACGAGCTGCTCGCCGAGGGTGCCGTCCCGGTGATCGTCGAGGGCCCGATGGACGCCGTCGCCGTCACGATCGCCAGCGCCGGCCTCTACCTCGGCGTGGCCCCGCTCGGCACGTCACTGACCGATGAGCAGGTCGCGCAGCTCGCCGCCGTCGGCCGCGACCCGATCGTGGCCACCGACGCCGACCTAGCGGGCCAGGTCGCGGCCGAGCGCGACTTCTGGATGCTCACCCCGCACGGCCTGGACCCCGGCTACGCCCGGTTCCCCGACGGACTCGACCCCGCCGACCTGCTCGCTCAGCGCGGCCCAGCCGCGCTCACCGCCGCGGTGGCCAGCGGCCAGCCCGCCTTCCGGTCCCTGGGCGACCACCTCCTCACCGAACGCCTCGACAACCTCGGCGCCGAGCAGGCACGGGTGGCCGCCATGCGGGTCATCTCGGCACGTCCCAGCCTGGCCTGGGAGCCGGGCGCCAACCAGGTGCGGGCACGGCTGCAGCTCTCCCAGCTGCACGCCCGCCGGGACCTGCGGGACGCGGTTAGGACGTGGGATGCCGACCCGCGGAAGGCGGCCTTGGCCGAGCTGCACAAGAGCAGCGAGATCCGTGCCCGACTCTCGGCCGCGGCCGACAAGACGCCCGCCGAGCGGTGGGCGCCGCTGGCCCGCGAGCTCGACCCGCGCCTGCTAGAGCAGGGCGACTGGCCGGCCACCGCAGCGATGCTGCAGCAGGCCCACGAGCAAGGCCACGACGTCGGCGCCGCGACCCGCGCGATCGTCGCCGAGAAGCCCCTGGGCGACAGCCCCGCCCGCGACCTTCGCCACCGGATCGTCTCCCGTCTGGAGATCCCGATCGACACCGGCGAGAGCACCCCGGCGCCGACCACGTCGCAGGGAGCAGCGCGCGACCGGCAGGACGTCAACCGCCCGCGGCCGCCGCGGCGCGGCACTCCGCGACGCTGACTGGCCGGACTGTCCGGCCTCGGTCAGTAGCCTTGGGCGCCCACTCCCCCGGCCGATCAAGGTGTCATGTCTGCCACGAAGCGACCCCGGGGTGCGACGCGCGCTCAGGTGCGGCAGTTCCTTGCCGCCGCCGGCTACGCAGGTACCCCGCCGGACGAGTGGTCGACGCGTACGTAGATCTGGTGGGCGCCCGCAGGGCGCCCCGGCCTGCCGCGGCACCGGCTGGCGGTGCATCTGACCGCGCCGTCGCCGGGCTGGGTCGCTCCCTCGCTGGACGTCTTCGAGGCGGCGTGGCGAGAGCAGCAGCAGGCGCGCGCAGAGGCCGCCGCCACTGCACGGGCCGCAGTCGATCGGGTCACCGAGCTCGGCTAGGCGCCGGCCTTGCGGGAGCGGATCATCCGGACGCCCGCGCGTGAGGGAGTGCTGTCCTACAGCCCCTGAGCCGCGGTCTCTGGCCGTGGCCGGTGGTGCTGGTGGCGTCGAGGGCTAGTCGGCCGCCTGGTCGACCAGATGGCGGCGCATGGCGGCGAGCCGTGCCTGCGGCTCATGGTGGGTGGCGAACCAGCGTCGCTCGAGCCGCGCCCACGCTCGGCCGAGACCACCATCAGGCAGCGGCCGGGCGACGTTGTCCTCGTAGAACCGCATCAGCTCGGCGGCCGCGTCCAGGTCACGCGTCAGGTCGACGGCGAACAGATCGGCGGCGATCTCTTCGCGCCGGTCGAAGGCGACGCGCAAGCCCAGGAACGCTACGGCGGCAGTCATCGTGGCCAGCATCGCCGGGCCGGCCAGCTGCGGTGCAGCCGCGAGCGCCGTGACCGTGAGGCTGCCGCCGCTGGCGAGCACGAGCATCAGGTAGCCGAGGAGCCACGCGTAGCGCGCCGCGGCCGAGATCCGATCACGTCGGATGACGTGGGGCGAGCTCGTGGGCAGCCAGGCTCTGCTCCGCGGCGCAGCTGAGCCCGGTGAGTGCGGCTCGTGTGAACACCACGGTGGCCGGGTGTCCTGCTCGGAAACGGGTCACCGCCAGTCCGCCGTCTCCCACGACGCGGTCCGCGTCGCCGGTGGGCGCACCGAGGATCGCGACGACGTCGGTGGCAGGCGCTGCGATGTTCGCGAGCTCCGCGACGGTCGCCATCGCCGCGGCGGCCCGCTGCTGCAGCGCCTGGTCGACCGGCTCGGCGGCGCGGCGGGTGCGCCAGCCGTCCGACCAGGCGACCAGGACCTTGGCCAGCGCCGCGATCATCAGGACGGCGCCACCCAGGTAAGCGATCGCCGCGACGATGAGGAGGGCGTAAGCCACGGGGTCGGGCATGGCTCTAGGCCTTGACGGCAATAGCGGGCGGGATCGCTCAGAATCGCTCTGAGACAACGCACCGGCGCCCCGCGCCCGTGAGGCAAGGTTCCTGGTCTCTCAGCGGCGTTCTGAGGCCGATTCGAGCACCGAGCGCAGGCTTCGGCGTCATCTCGACGTGGCGGGAGCGAGTCCCACATCGAGTGCCGGCGTCGTCGACACCGGCGCACGGTCCTCCGCCGCGCGGCCGATGGCCTCTGACCGCTCCTTCATCTGCATTATGGGACGGCATGACCTTGGCGAGCGCTTTGCGCACGGCCAGGAAGTCGAGCGGGTAGTTGAAGCAGTCCGCGGCGATGTTCGAGTCCCCACGGTAGTCGAGGAAGTAGTGCTTGCCTTCGCCGGATCGGCGCGCGTCAGCGTGCGGTCGTGGCCGATGGCGTGTCCCGCGATCTGCCGCTTGATCTCGCCCTAGCCGCCGCGCTCGCGGGCCTGGTGCTCATGAGTGCTACCGCCGGCCACGGCTCCACCGCACCCGGCAGCCTCACCCGGTTCTCGGGCTCGCGCTGGCCGTCGGAGCAGGAGCAATCCACGCGGCACCGCGGTCACCGTTGAAACGCGGCCACCTTGGCGAACAGTTCGTCGGGCGTGATGCCAAAGGTCTCCCGGATGCGTGCCCCATCGGGGCCGAGGTCGACCACGCCGTAGTCGGTGTATACCCGGCTCACGCAACCGATGCCGGTGAGCGGCATTGTGCAGGCTTGGACGAGTTTCGGCGTGCCGTCCTTCGTGAAGAGGCTCATCATCACGTAGACGTCCTTCGCGCCGATGGCGAGGTCCATCGCGCCGCCGACGGCCGGAATGTCTCCGGACTTTCCGGTGCTCCAGTTGGCGAGATCACCGTTGGTTGCGACCTGGAAGGCGCCCAGCACGCAGACGTCGAGGTGACCGCCGCGCATCATCGCGAACGAGTCGGCGTGGTGGAAGTAGGAGCAGCCCGGCGTCTCGACGACGGGCACCTTGCCGGCGTTGGTGAGGTCCGCATCGACCTCCGCGCCCTCGGCCTTGCGGCCCATGCCGAGCATGCCGTTCTCGGTGTGGAGGATGACGTTGACGTTGCCGCTCTCGTCCTTGGGTAGGTGATCGGCGATCTTCGTCGGCTGGCCGATACCGAGGTTGACGTAGGAGCCTTCTGGGATGTCGTGGGCGATGACTGCGGCGAGTTGATCCATCGTCAGCGGTGCTCGGGTGCTGGTCTGAGCGGTCATCAGCGTGCTCCCTTGACGGTGTAGTGGCGGGCCTCGGTCTGGACGACCCGGTCGACGTAGATGGACGGGGTGACGATTCTCTCCGGGTCCAGGTAGCCAGTGGGGACGATCTCGTTGACCTGCACTATCGTGGTCGCAGCAGCGGTGGCCATGACCGGCCCGAAGTTGCGGGCGGTCTTGCGGTAGACGAGGTTGCCCATGACGTCCGACTGGTGGGCGCTGATCAGCGCGTAGTCGCCTCGGATGGGGTACTCGAGGATGTAACGCTTGCCGTCGATCGTGCGCTCCTCCTTGCCCTCGGCCAGGGGCGTGCCGACGGCTGTCGGACTGAAGAAGGCGCCGATGCCGGCACCGGCGGCGCGCATCCGCTCGGCGAGGTTGCCCTGCGGCACGACCTCGAGTTCGATCTTGCCCTCGCGGTAGAGCTCGTCGAAGACGTAGGAGTCGACTTGGCGAGGGAAGGAGCAGAGGATCTTCCGCACTCGTTTCGCCTTCAGCAGGGCCGCAAGCCCAACCTCGGCGTTGCCGGCGTTGTTGGCGACGATCGTGAGGTCTTTGGCGCCCTGCCGGATCAGCGCGTCGATCAGGTCGAAGGGCATGCCGGCCAGACCGAAGCCGCCGATAAGGATGGTTGAGGCGTCCTCGATGCCCGCGACCGCCTGGTCGGTCGTCGCCAAGATGCTGGCATGAGCCATGTCAGGCGACCTCGAGGTTTTCGAGGACGACGGCGAGGGCCTGGCCGACGCCGATGCAGATCGCGGCGACGCCGTAGCGCTCCTTCCTCTCCTGCAGGACCGCGGCAAGCGTGCCGATCAAGCGCCCCCCCGAGGCCCCGAGCGGGTGGCCGATCGCGATCGCACCGCCCTTGCTGTTGACGAGTTCGGGATCGGTCAGCCCCTCCTTGAGCCATGCGTCGATGCAGGCTAGCGACTGGACCGCGAAAGCCTCGTTGAGCTCGACGGCACCGACAGCCCCCCACGAGATGCCGGCGCCCGCGAGTGCCCGGTTGGCCGCCTCCACCGGGGCATAGCCGAAGTCCTGTGGGTCGAGGGCGAAGACGCCGCGACCGGCGATGCGGGCGATGGGGTCACGGCCGATCTTGGTGCTGGCTGATTCGGAGCCCAGCAGCACAGCGGACGCGCCGTCGTTGAGCGGCGAGGCGTTGCCGGCCGTGATTGTGCCGTCCTTGCGGAACACCGGCTTGAGGGCGGCGAGGGTTTCGGGCGTCGAGCTGGGACGGATGCCCTCGTCGCGGCGGAAGGTCTCGCCGTTGGGCAGCGTCACCGGGGTGACGAGCGCGTCGTAGAAGCCGGCCTCCCACGCGGCGTTGGCGAGCTGGTGGGAGCGGGCGGCGAACTCGTCTTGGCGTTCGCGGCTGATGCCGAAGCGCTCCCGGAGCTGCTCGTTGGCCTCGCCGAGGGCGACGGTCCACTCCTTCGGCATCTTCTCGTTGACCAGCCGCCAGCCCAGCGTGGTCGAGACCAGGGTTTCGTTGCCTGCTGGGAAGGGGCGGCTAGGCTTGGGCAGCACCCACGGCGCGCGCGTCATCGATTCGACACCCCCGGTCAAGATCACGTCGGCCTCGCCGGTGTCGATCGCGCGGGAGCCGATCATGACCGCGTCGAGGCTCGAGCCGCACAACCGATTGACCGTCGTCGCCGGCACCGACGGCGGCACACCGGCGAGCAGCAGCCCCATCCGACCGACGTTGCGGTTGTCCTCGCCAGCCTGGTTGGCACATCCCCACGCCGTGTCATCGATCACCGCCGGGTCCATGGAGGTCTCCGAGAGCACCGCGGCGACTGCCGCAGCAGCCAAGTCGTCAGGACGGACGCCGGCGAGCGTGCCACCGAGCTTGCCGAAGGGTGTGCGGGTCGCCGCGTACGCGAAGGCAGGCATGTCAATACCCTCGCTGAGGCTGGGTTCTGATCTGATCGGAACTCGCGTGCTCGGTGCTCATGGCAGGGATCCTTCCCAGGCTCCGCGCAGCAGCGCGGTGAGGTTCTCATCAGTGACAGGGGTGGGGTTGTTCATCGGGATGGCCGCCTTGGCTGGGCCTAGCGCTCTCGCTACGCCGGTTCGGGCATGCCGTAGTCCTTGAGCGCTCTGGGAAGACCGACGCTGATGTCGAGCCTGTCCCGCAGCGCCAGGAGCCCGTCGACGGCGGTGGTCGCCCCGAGAGCCGCTGCGATTCGTCGCTCGACATCGAGGGCGTTTGGTGCGTTGAACGCCAAGGACGTGCGGAAATCAGCAACACCTTCGATCGACCGAGCGCGCGAACCTCAGCCACCACTGCCTCAGCCGCACGACCGGCGTCGAGGACGACCCGTTGGCAGAAGGATTCATGCGTAATCCTCACCGGTTCGGCCGCAAGTCGGAGTCAGTGGTGCGGTCAAGTGGTCGCATCATCGTCGTTCCCGCTCCTTCCTGAGGGTCTGGCCAGCGAGCGCGGCCGCCCGGCCATCGTTTCCATACCGACCGGGAGTGCCTGCCACAACCAACCAAGGAATCGCCCGCCTCACCGTACGACTTCCGTTCTATCGACCACAAAGACGAACTGGGCGCCAATTCATTGATGTGTTGGATGAAAGCGCCTCGGCGTCATTTTCATGGGCAGCGTGCGGCGCTGGACGGTTACGCCCCCCGAGTCGACCGGTGCCGCTGACGAGCATGCCGAATCGCGGGCGCTCGGGCGCGCCAATGCGTTGATGACCGACTTCTCAACACCTCGGTGCGGAGGAACCTCGATGGCTGTCTACGACCGTAAGACCGTCCTCGAGGCGCCGGAACGTCTGCCCAAGGCAGGCTGGCGCAAGGCGCTGGACGCCGATGGCCAGCCTCGCGAGAGGTCGCCGAGCTCACTGCCGACCCGGTCAACGGCGTGGAGCGAGCCAAGGGCAACACGGTGACGTTGGGGGGCACCGTGTGGTCAGGTGGAAGCGCTTTGGTGGATGTCTGAGGGGTGCACGGCCAACGGGGTCACGTGTACCTCCATGTAGGTGAACAGGGGGAGGTTGGAGAGGATGGCGTGGAGCTCGTCGTTCGAATCGACGTCGAAGACCGAGTAGTTCGAGTACTCGCCGACGATGCGCCACAGGTGGATCCACTTGCCTTCGCGCTGCAGCTGCTGGGCGTAGTCCCTCTCCTGCCTCACGATCTGATCCCGGGTGTCACCGGGAAGATCGTGAGGCAGGTGGACGTCCATGCGGACGTGATAGAGCATCAGCTGGTGGGATCCAGCGTGACGTCGTACTGGACCAGAATGCTGCCGTCGGGCTGCTCTTGGGGGTCGAGCATGAGTTCGGGCTTGACGGCCTGCGCGATGTCGTCGTTGTTGTGGTCATCGCCGGGGAAGTAGAGCTGGGCGGTGAGCAGCTCGTGGCCAGGGGCCGAGACCTTGACGTGGATGTGAGCCGGTCGCCAGGCGTGCCAGCCCGCGGCCTCGATCAGGGCACCGGTCGCGCCGTCGTGTGGGATCTGGTACGGCTGGGGCTTGATGGTGTGGATGCGGAACTTCCCATCGTCCCCCACGGTGAAGACGCCGCGGAGGTTCCACTCCGGCTGGCCCTCGGAGAACTGGGAGTAGAAGCCCGCGTTGTCGTCCTGCCATACGTCGACCTTGCCGCCGGCTAGGGGGGTGCCGTCGGTGGACCTGATGACGCCTTCCCAGACCAGTGGCGTGCCGGACTCTTCCCGCTCGAGGGTGGATCCTTCTGCGCCGCGCTCGGGCGCGCCCGGGACGTAGTAGGGGCCTTCGATGGTGCCCTTGTTGCCCTTGCGGTGAGCGGTGGCCACCTCCTCGACTGCGTGCTCGACGAAGACATCGAGGAACAACGGCCACTCGCCGTCGGCACCGACCTGGATCAGCCACGCCTTGAGTGCGTTGTACTCGTCGTAGGTGACCTGGTGCTTGCGGATAGTGGCGTGGACAGCGCTGAGGACCTCGTGAGCCAGGGTGTCGACTCGGTCCTTGGGGACGTCCTTGACTGCGGCGAACGGGGACTTGTCCGCCTGGAACCGATCGGTTGCAGCTGCGCCGGAGGCCGACGCGGTGGCTGACTCGACTGTGGTCATGTTCTTCCTTCCATTCCTGTTGGTGCGACCTCCGGATGTTCCAGAGGGAGTCTGGTGCCCGGCCGTTCTTGGCTACTGGTCGAGCCGGTAGTAGGTGAGTTTCGATTCGTCGATCTCCACCGAGAGTCCGGCGCCCTGACGGACGACGAGCTCACCGTCATGAATCTCAAGGGGGTCGGTGAGGAGGTCGTCGCTCATGTCGAGGAAGTTCGACAGCTCTGCTGCTCGGCGCGAGGTCAGGCTGAAGGCCGCCCCGAACGCGGCGGTGCACATGGTGCCGAGCTGCCCGTCGATCTGGTTGCCCATGATGACTTCGAGGCCGAGTCCTTCGGCGAGGTGATGAACTCGTTGGCTCTGGGTGAACCCAGTCCTGGCGCACTTGATGCTCAGGGCTGTGGCGGAGCCGCCAAGGATCTCGCGGGTGACCTCGGCGGGGGTGGTAACCGATTCGTCGGCGACGAAAGAGATGTCGAGGTGGTCGACCAACCATCGCCGACCGAGAACGTCATCAGCTGGGCACAGTTCCTCGGCGAAGCTCAGGCCGAGGTCGGACATCTCCCGCATCGCCTGGAGCGCCTCCGTTGCGCTCCAGCCGCGGTTGCCGTCGACGTAGAGTTCGATCTCGTTGCCGAAGCGCTCGCGAAGTGTCCGGACGACGGCCGTGTCGAGGGTGTAGGGCTGCCGCCCAACCTTGACCTTGAAGGTCCGGATCCCATGGGTCTCGATCATCCGCTCGGCTTCGGCGACCATCTTCGCTGGCTCTTCGAATCCGAGCATGTGTGAGACGCGCAGGCGGTCGGTGTACCCGCCCAGCAGTGCGGTGACCGGCTGATTCAGGGTGCGTCCGAGGGCGTCCCACAAGGCGATGTCGATGGCGGACTTCGCTGCAGGATTGCCAACGGTGCGCTGGAGTCGCTGCTGGGCGCGTTCCCGGTCAAGGAGCGTGAGTCCGATCAGCTGCGGCGCGAAGATGGTCTCGATGACGGCCACGATGCCCGCCTGCGTCTCACCGTAGGTGAAGGGCCGCGGCGGCGCCTCGCCCACACCGACCACACCGTCATCGGTGTGGATCTTCACCAAGACGTGTTCGGCTGTGTGCACCTCGCCGCTGGCGAATCGCAGCGGCTTGACATACGGGATGGCGAACGGAATCGCCTCAACCTTGACGATCTTCACAGGCTGACCTCGTCGATGAACGAGCTGGACAGGCACGCAAGCTCGTGATCAGCCGCGAGGACACCCACGACGGCGCTGACGACAGGGCGCGGTTCCTCGGCGCGCCACCCGAGCGTCAGCTCAATGGACCCAGCGTCGGCGATGTCACGGAACCGCACACCGGCGAGCGGGAACGCTCGTGCTGAGGCCGGTACGAGGGCAATGCCCATGCCGGCAGCAACCAAGGACAGCAGGACAGCCGTCCCCGGCGCCTCATGGGCGCGATCGGGGACGAATCCGGCTGCCCGGCAGGCGCGGAGGATCGCATGGTTGACCGCGGAGTCCCGGCCGGCGTACCCGATGAAGTCCTCGTTGCGAAGGTCGATGAGTTGCGGGGCGGAGTGGCCGACGAGGCGGTGGTCCAGGGGAAGAGCCAGTATCAGCGGCTCCTCCTCGATCAGGTGGGTCGCGACACCGTCGCCCACCACCGGAGGGCGCAGCAGTGCGATGTCGATCGCTCCGGTCCGCAACCCTTCGCACAGCTCGGGGGTGAGGAAGTCGCCGCGTACGTCGATTGCGATGTTGGGCAGTTCGCGCCTGAGGGTCCGGACGACATGAGGCAGGTGAGAGATCGCCGCGGTGCCGACGGTTCCCAGCCGGACCAGACCGTGCTTGCCGTCGGCTAGGCGTCGCACCCCCCGCATGCTGTCCTCGACAGCGGCCAAGATCCGCCGGCTCTCCTCGAGGAAGAACTCGCCCGCAGGCGTGAGCGCGACGTGACGGGTGGTCCGGTTCAACAGTGTCACGCCAAGCTCGGACTCCAGGGACCGGATCGCCTGTGAGAGCGCGGGCTGAGCGATGAGCAGTCGCTCCGCAGCCTGTCCGAAGTGACAGGTCTCGGCGACAGCGGTGAAGTACCGAAGGTGACGCAGTTCCATACCGGGGCTCTCGTCTCTTGTCCGCGCACGGGTTGTGACGGGTATCACTTCACCGTAAGGGCTCTCTTCCATCACACACAAAGACCAATCACTCGTCGATTCATTGTCTAGCCCAATAAATAGGTTCAGGCGCTCAGATGGGCTATGAGGAGGTCGGCGACGGACTCAGGAGCCTCAATGGGCGCCAGGTGCCCCACGCCGGGTAGGACGGCGAGGTGGCCGTCTTGGACGCCCTCGGCGATCTCTCGCAGCAGTGGGACCGGTGTCGGGAGATCCTGGTCGCCAGCGATGGCGAGGACTGGCGCCTCGATCTCGGCGAGGCGGTCGGTGACGTCGAAGCCAGCCAGGGCATCGCAGACCTGCGCGTACCCGACGGTGTCGACCTCCAGGAGGCGCCGCGTGAAGGTGTCGGTGACGTCCGGCCGGCGTTGTGCGAAGCCCTGGGCGAACCAGCGCTGCAGTGACCCTTCGACCAGCACCTGGATCCCCTGGCCGGTGACCAGAAGCGCGCGTTCCCGCCACGATGCCCTGTCCCCGATCCGGGCACCGGTACAGGTCAGGATTGCAGCGGAGATCCGGGAACGGTGCTCCAGGAGCAGGTGGAGACCCACCGCGCCACCCACAGAGTCGCCGGCGTAGGCGAACCGAGGGTGACTGAGGCCGTTCATCTCAAGGAAGCGGTCGACGGAGGCCACCACACCGTATGCGATGGACTCCATCGACACGGGGTGCTCCGACACCGATCGGTTCGTGCCGTGTCCGGGTAGGTCCCAGCCGAGCACGTGAAAATGGTCGGTCAAGAGAGCGGCCACCTCCCCCCACAACTCTCGGACCGACGTTCCCAACGAGGGACCGACGACGAGGAGTGGGCTCGCGCGACTCGAGGTCAACTCGACGGTCGAGATAGCCGGTAGGTCAAGGACGGTCATGCCTGGCCCTGCAGGAGTTCCTTCAGGGAGAGACTGAGGTCATCTGCCCGATCAGGGTCGACGCCGCGCCCCTCCCCCAGTGCTCGCTTGACCGCCATGAAGTCCCGCGGGTTGTTGACCACGTCAGCGGCGATGAGGCGGTCCTGCTGGAAGTAGAGAACGGTGAGTCGGGCGGACTCCGCGCGCACGACGTAGGCGTCATACCCGTCGGAGATGCCGGCGATCTGGATCTTCAGATCAGCCTGATCGGACCAGAACCACGCGACCCCGCGGCGTGGCGTCTCCACCCCGGCGAGCACGTGGGCCGCCAGCTTGGACTGTTCCAACGCGTTGTTCACCGACTCGATCGTCAAACGCTGACCGGGAAGGTTCGGGTGGGGTTGTTCGGCGCAGTCACCCACCGCGACGACGCCGTCGATCGACGTCCGGCCCGCCTCGTCCACCACGATCCCGCGGCCACATTCCAAGCCCGCCTTCTCGGCGAGCTCTACATTGGGCAGGGCCCCCACACCCACGATCACGACATCGGCGGGAATCGTGGTTCCATCGGCAAGTCGGACGTGGGTGACCTGCCCGTCGACGTCGCCCATGAGCTCCACGACGCTGGTGTCGAGACGGATCTCGATGCCGGCTGCGGCGTGCCGCGTCATCAGGTGGTCGGACAGGGGCGGCGCGCATACCCGGCCCAGGAGACGTGGTGTCGCCTCGAGGACGGACACCTCGAGTCCACGTCGACGCGAGGCGGCGGCGACTTCGAGGCCGATGAAGCCACCGCCCACCACGACGAGCCGAGCCGTGTCCACGAGCGCGGACCGGACCTGTTTGGCATCCTCGATGGTGCGCAGGGAGTACACCCCGGCCAACGATGCACCGGGCACCGGCAACTCCCGTGCTCGGGCACCGGTGGCGAACGCCAGCTTCTCGAACTGCACCGTGGTGCCGTCATCGAGCGTCGCGGTCCCCCCCTCGTCGGCGAGGTCGACGCTCACGACCCGGCGGCCCTGGAGGACCTCGATGTCGTGCTCGTCAAGGAAGGCCGGTGCCCGCAGGGCGAGGTTGTCCTCGTCCTCCTTCCCTTCAAGGAAGCCCTTCGACAGCGGCGGCCGCTGGTAGGGAAGGTACGGCTCGCCTCCGATCACCATGATGTGCCCACCGAAGGCCAGGTCGCGCAGCTCGGTGGCCACCCCGAGTCCCGCTTCGCCCGCCCCCACGATCAGGACGTCGGTCTGCGACCTCGCGCCGCCTTGCTCGCTCACTGTTCGGGCGCGATCGTGAGTTCGAGGCCGTCGAGCTCCTCGGTCATCCGGAGCTGGCAGGACAGCCTGCTTCGCTCCTGGCGAGGTGTCTCGGCGTCATCGAGCATCTCGTCTTCAAAGTCCTCGGCCGCGCCGGTCGCCTCGATCCAGTGAGGGTCGACGAAGACGTGGCAGGTGGCGCAGGCCAGCGCACCGCCGCACTCTGCGACGATGCCAGGGACCCCGAGCTTGATCGCGGTCTCCATTGCTGAGGCACCGACCCGGGCCTCCACCTTGTGGGTGGTGCCGTCGGGACTGTGGAAGATGATCATCGGCATAGCGGATTCCTTCGGAGTGCGGGGCTCAGAAGAGCTCGAAGTACTCGCGGTGCTCCCAGTCCGTCACACCGTTGACGTAGGTGTCCGGGTCGGGGTTCGCCTCGACCCAGGCGTTGTAGCGGGTGATCTCGCTGCGCTTCATGGTGACCATGTAGTCGATGAAGACGTCACCGAAGGTCTTGCGGAAGAACGAGTCGGCCTCGAGGGCGTCCACGGCTTCGGCGAGGGTGGTGGGCAGCTGGGGCACGTCGGCGGCGTAGGGGTCTTCGCTGATCGGACCCGGGTCGACCTTGTTCAGGATCCCGTCGAGCCCCGACACGGTCTGGGCGGCGATGTAGAGATAGGGGTTGGCAGCGGAGTCCCCGACGCGGTTCTCGACGTGGGAGGCCACGTCGTTGGGTGCGCTGATAACCCGCATCATGGCGGCTCGGTTGTCCTGCCCCCAGGTGAGCCGGTCGGGGGCGAGAGAGTACGGACGGCGGCGCCGGTAGCCGTTGATAGTAGGCGTGGTGAACACGGAGGCGGCGATGCCGTGCTGCAGGCTGCCGCCGACGTAGTGCCGACCAAGTTCGGACAGCGGGGAGTTGTCAGTGGGGACCATCAGGTTCTCGCCGCTGTTGAGGTCGGCCAGCGAGGTGTGCAGGTGCCACCCGTTGGCGTAGAACCCGGCGATGGCAGGGGTACACATGAAGGAGGCGATGTGTCCACGGCGTTTGGCGATCTGCTTGACCGTCGTGCGGAACAGGGCTGCGGAGTCGGCAGCCTGGAGGCCTTCAAGGATGTCGAACGTTGTCTCGACCTGGCTCGGAGCCCACTCATCATCGAAGGAGCGCAGCGGCAGACCCATCTGGAGCAACGCCTTGCGGATCGGCTTGAGAACATCGTCGATCTCGTCGAGGTGATCGACGAGGAGGTAGTTGTATCCGCGACCGACCGGGGCCACGTGCGGCGGGTCCGCCGGGCTCCCTGGAGCGCCCAGGGAGCCACCGTCGAGTCGATTGTCGATCAGACGGGTCAGGTACCACTCCATCTCCACTCCGGCGATGAGCTTGGCGCCGGTGGCGGCGAGCGCGGCGAGGGACTCCTTGAGGATGGTCCGAGGAGCCAGCGGGAAAGGATGACCGTTGGACATGTAGAGGTCAGCGAAGACGAGGGCGGTGTTGTCGACCCAGGGCAGGATCGTGAAGGTGCCCGGATCCGGAACGGACTTCACGTTCGGGCTCCCGCCCAAGCCGTCGATGGCGAAACCGCCGTCTGCGCTGAAAGGGTTGAGCACGATCGCGTTCGCCGGGTCAAAGAAGAACGGGGCCATCGTGATGTCGTTGCCGGCCTCAAGCGCAGCAGCGTAGGCCGGCACGGTCAGCGCCTTGCCGCGCAGGAGCCCGTGCTGGTCGGGCCACACCAGGCGGACGATCTCGATGCCGTGCTGCTTGATGGTCTCCAGCGACCGCTGTGCGGCAGCCTGCTGCTCTGCGGAGTAGAGACCGTACTGCTCGACGAATTTTGCGGTTGTTGCCATGAATTGCCTCCGAATGAAGTGCGGACTGGTTGATGCGACCGGACGGGTTGAGCGACTCAAGACGTCGAGGCGCTGAGGCCCCGCAATGCTTGGAGCCAGTCGACAACCAGTCGTTCTCCTGGCGACGGTTCGGTCGCCGCGAGCTCTTGACGTAGTGCAGGGATATCGACGCCGAATGAGGCGAGCTTCTCGCCTTCGAACCCGAGCAGAGTCTCGATACCAGCCCGGTCCAGGTCGGGGTGGAACTGGATGGCCAGGACCGAGCCTGACGACCACGCTTGAACGTAGCGCTCGGAGACCGCGAGCGTTACCGCGTCGGGTGGCGGCACCATCGTGTCGGAGTGGAACGAGAAGAACCGACCCTCCAGGGCCTCCCCCGCGTCCTCAACGGCCTTGACATCGATGAACCCGACCTCGAGGCCCTTGTCGCCTGCCAGCGCGTGGCCTCCGAGTGCCTCAGCTGCGAGCTGGGACCCGAGGCACACGGCTATCGTCGGCACCCCAGCGTCGTACGCGGCGGCAATATATGCCTTCTCGTCGACGAGGTAGGGGTGGTTGTCGACGTCATAGGCACTTTGAGGTCCCCCCAGGACGATGATGCCCGCGACGTCTTGGAGCGGGGGGAGGGCATCGCCGACGACGGGCCGGGCGACGTGGTACGGGATGCCAACTTCGGCGGCGGCCTTCGCCACGACTTCGACGGAAGGGTTCTCGATGTGGCCGATGACGAGCACCGGACGCTGGTCGTTCATGGTTGGGTTCTCGGTTCGATTCGTGTGTGCCACGGGTCCCAGTGGTCGATTCCCGCCAGTGCGGCGAGCAGTTCGCTCGCGCTCTGGCGGTCGACGGCGACCCAGGTGTCATCAGGATGGACGCGGTAGGGGGTGAAGTCCCACAACTTGAGGGCCTTGGTCTGAGCGATGAGGGCGCGGGCTGCTTCGGCTTCCTTCTCCAGTCGGGCGACCCGACGGTGGAGGACAGCGTTCTCGCGGCGCAGGCGCTCCAGCTCGACGCTCGGGAGCGGTGGCGCTACGGATTCCTTGGCTTCGGTCATGTCAGTCATGGCTCAGAAGACGATCGTGAGGTTCTCGTGATACTGCTCGGAGTCGAGCAGGTTGGCTTGCTTGAGCCTGATCTTCCAGCCGTCGCCGTCTCGGGTGAGGACGTGCCCGTACCAGCCGGAGTAGGTCTTCGTCACGCCCGCACGGAACTCGTTGATGATGAAGTTTGACCGGACGAGCGTGTCACCGCCCGCGTGCTCGAGAACTGCGACGTTCCCGACGATCCGGATGGTGCGAGAAGCGGGGATCTGGCTGTACGCCAGCCCCGTGCGGAGCCAGTAGACCCGGTCGGTGAGCCGACGGCGGTCGTCGAAGGCGTGGGAGACCTCGGTGCGGGGCTCACCCCCGCCAGAGGTGACCGGGACCCAGTACAGGCAGTCGTCGGCGAAGAGGTCCAGCCAGTCGTTGAACCGCCCCTCGTCGATCACACGTGCTTCTCGAATCAGGAACGCCGTGACGTCAGCGAGGGTCGCCGCGTCTGGGGCCGGCCAGTCTTCGCCGAAGCTGTCGCGGTAGTGATCCAGGCGGTCGTAGAAGGCAGCGTCGACGTGATACGAGAAGGACGAGGTGTCGGCGTACTGGGCCGGGATCGATGAGGTATTCATGCCTGGTCTCCGTCCATGCGCTTGATCCATTCCACGTAGTAGCTGCGCATGTGCAGCTCGTCAGTGACGGCGGTCGAGACCACGCCGTCCTCCGGGGCGGACTGCCAGCCAGTTCCAAGACCGCGATTCATCAAAATCCACTCCTCTTCGACGACACCGAGGCCCCGCTGTACCTCCTCGAAGTTGGCTTGATCGTCGGGCTCGCCGAAGGCGGGAAAGTCTTCCTGGGTTCGCATCCGGACCGTGTTGACCTCTTCGGGGACACCTCCGATCGAGGTGGCGTGCCAGATGAGCTGGGTCTGGGCGACGGCGAGTGGTTCGATCACCTGGATCTGGTTCCCGATGATGAGCAGATTCGGGAAGATGCTGAGGTTGATCTGGGCGCCCACGCACAGGTCCAGGAGCTCGTCGGCGCGCTCGGGGTACTTGGCGCGGATCTCTTCCTCGAACCTCTCCCGTCCCGGCTGGGGGCGCTGGTTGACCCAGAAACCTCCCTCGTGGGCGGGCCGCTGGTCGATGACACTGTGCCCGTTGCCAAGCGAGTAGGAACGCATCGGTCCGTCGTCTGGGGTGCGACCGAAGTAGGACATGTCCTTGGAATCGCCCATGCGTGAAGCCATCTCCAGCAGCGACCGATGCGAGAAAGACGGGTGGTAGCCGTCGCCGGCGTTGTCGTAGGCCAACTTCCAGTTGCCGCGGTACCCCATCCGGTAGGCCGCGCTGCGGACGAAGACCTCGCCGTCGGGCGCTCGGTCGATCCAGTAGTCGAGCCACGTGGTGGCCGGTCCAAGCCAATCGGGCACCGAGGGGGCGTCCTCGTTGAGGGTGCCGAAGATGAAACCACGGTAGGTCTCGATCCGATTGACCTTGAGCAGGCCGAACTGCGACTTGTCGAAGTCCATCCCATAGCCCTCGGGCCACGGCGCGCCGACCAGCTCCCCGGTGTTGCGGAACGTCCATCCGTGGTACGGGCACTGGAAGCTCTTGGCAACCCCGGCCTCGTCGCGGCAGATGGTCGCGCCGCGGTGTGTGCATCGGTTAAAGATGCCGTGGAGGGCGCCGTTGCGGTCTCGTGTCAGGAGCAGCGGCCGCTGGCCCATCCGCACCGAGAGATAGGAGTGGGGCTTCGGCAACTGAGACTCGTGGGCCAGGTAGACCCACGACTGTCCGCCGAAGACCTTGACGATCTCCTCCTCGAACACGGCCGGATCGGTGTAGAGGGTTCGATGAACCCGGTCCTCCAGGACGCGATCACTCCACCGACTCAGTTCGGTGAGCGCACCGTCAGAGACCGTCTCGCCGATTGTCATCTTTTCCTCGCCCTCGTCGAATGCTTGGTCGTGCCCGCTGGAGCCCTTTCGCTGCGAATTTCGATTGCGCATAGTGGCTCCGTCGTAAGACGCTAACGATCCTGTGGCCAGTAACACAAAGACCAAATCAAGGCGAATTGATCAGTAGAATCAATGGATCGCTTGACTAGTCGCGCGGCTCCTTCTCAGTACGGGTGCGCGGCTGCGCACCGAGCAGGTCGTCCTTGATCTCACCGGTGTCCAGGTCGACCTCGACCAAGCGCGGTCGACCGACCGGTTCGGGCTGCTCATAGGCCCGTCGGTTGGCGGGCAGCGCGTCGACGTCGCGGGCGAAGGCGTTCTCACGCCGCTGGGTGCTGGCCTCGCCCAGGTGCTCGTTGTGTCGCGGCTTGGCCGGCCAACTCTTGTGCTCGTCGTCGCAGTGGGCCCGCAGCCGGTTGCGCATGCGGTCGGTGAAGGCGGGCAGGCAGTAGCGGTGCCACTCCTCGAGCGCGTCGCTGGTCATGGCCAGCCCAGCGCGGCGGCGCTGGTCGGCCAGCACCGCGATCTCGTGGACCATGTGCGGGTGCAGGGGCCAGCAGCTGGGGATGAGCCCGGAGACGTCCCAGGCGTACTCGCGGTTGAGCCAGGCCACGACGTCCTCGAGCCACTCCCACAGCTGGTACCGCAGCTCGGGGTCCAGGCACGTAGCCGGCTCCCAGGGCCGCGGCAGCAGGGCGTGGTGGCCCAGAGCCTTCTTCTCCTCCTCGGTGCCGTTGATGGCAATGTGGAGCTCGCGGTAGGCCAACCGGACCTGCTCCACAGGCACGGGGAACGGGAACACCATCGGACTGGGCGCGGCCCGTCGGGCCTGTTCGGTCGTCACAGCTCACTCCTTGTCGGTTCGGTGTCGTCGTCGACGAAGCCGAGACGGCGCGCCTCGACGAGCGCGGCGGTCGCCCGGGCCTCGGGGGTGATGACCATGCGGCGGTCGTTGGTGAGCCGCGCGCGCAGCGCCCGCTGGTCGGCCAGGAGCCGCTCGCCGGCCTTGCCCTCCACGCAGCGGTGCAGCTTGGCGATGATCGGCTTGCCGTTCTCGGCGATCACCAGGGCCCGCCGCTCGGGCAGCTGGCGGACCTCCTCGGGCCGCATGATGGGGATGTCGTCGCCGGAGAAGTTGCGGCCGCCGCCGTTGAACCCGCCGGTGGAGTGGGTGACGCGGCCGATGCGGACGGTTCCCAGCAGGTCGGAGATCTCCTGGTTGAACGCGACGTCCTTCGACCCGCCGAACATCACCAGCGTGTTGGTGAGCCCGAGAAGCGCCCGGGCCTCGTGCTCGCCGAAGATGCTGGTCAGCTGGGGCCGAGTCTGGGCGGCCCAGATGAACGACAGGCCCAGGGCACGCTCGTTGGCCATCCGGGTGCGCAGGGTCGGCAGCGGTGCGGTCGAGGGCAGCTCATCGAGCACCGAGACCAGGGGCGGGCACAGCCGGCCGCCCCACGGGGAGCTGTTGGCCAGCAGCAGGCCGGTGTCCAAGACGTGCTCGGCCACGGCGGTCATCAGCGGGCTGGCCGAGGCGTAGGGGTCTTCGCGGCCGAGCAGGTAGATGGTGCCGCGTCGACGGATCACGCCGGCGAGGTCGGTGGCGGGACGTCCGGGGCTGGGAATGCAGCGGCGGCGGATGTCGGCCTGGAAGAACAGCGAGACCGCCTGCTGCACCGTGGTGACGGTGTTGCCGGCGGTGCGGTCGTCACCGTTCAGCGCACCGTGCAGGAGGCCGTGCCAGAACGGCTCAGCGTGCGGGTGCCGCCGCAAGATCTCCATCGGCTGGGTGGCTGCGGTGGGGTTGGCGACCCACTGCAGCACGTCCTCGAGCGTCCTACCGGTCAGCGCCGCGGCGTGGAAGTAGCCCTGCAGCACCTTCGCGGACTCGGCGGCGTAGAACCGCGCAGCATCGTCGCCGGTGCCGCCGGTGATCGCGCCCTTGACGGTGCCGGCGGTGAAAGCCTTGGCGCGTCGCTCGGCGACCTTGGGGTCCACGCAGCCGGCGATCGGGTCCCAGATCAGCTCGTCGACGACGCCCTCGGCCAGTCCGAAGGGGTCGAGCACCACGCACGGCCGGTCGTCGCGGGAACGCTCGGTCAGGCTGAGCAGCAGGTCCTCGACCTTCGTCAGTGTCACCAGGGCGGCACCCGGAGCGCCGAGCAGCGCAGGGGTGAGCAGGTCGAGGGTCTTGCCGGATCCCTGCGGGCCGATTACGCCGGCGGTGCGGTCCCACGGCACCCACAGCTCGCCGCCTCGCGGCTCGTGGGCATCACCGATGCGCCAGCCCACGTCCCAGGGGTCGAACCTCAGCTTCATCGCGCCACCTCGGGAACGGTGTCCCCGCTCGGGGCGAGGCAGCGACGGCAGATCACCGCACGGCCGTGGCGTTCTTCTGCTCGGCGACCGAGGAGCAGGAAAGAGGCGTCGGACAGCAGGTCGCGCGCCTCGCAGAGGAGTTCCACCTGGCCGGCAGCCACGTAGTAGTGGCGCTCGACGAGGACCGGCCGGTGTCCGCGGCGGCGACAGCTGATGCCGCTCCGACGGCGGCCGCAGGTGCGAAGTGACGGGTTGCCGTGCAGTGGGGTCTCGTTGCTCATCGGTCTTCCTTCGTTCGGCGGCCGTCCAGGAGCCACGGGCTGAGGCCGTGGCCCAGCTGCGGGCCGGGTTGTTCGGTGAGGTCGCCGGCGGTGCGCTGGACCGGTGCCGGTGTCGCGGCGGCGTGCTTGCCGTAGAGGTCCGGGCGGACGATGCCGGCGACCTTGCGGAGCCGGGTGACGCCGAGCAGCTTCTCGGCCTCGGCTGCGGTCGCCATGCCTCGCATGCGGCCCGGGCCCCAGCGCTGGTAGGCCCGCGCGCCGAGCCAGATGGTCGCGGTGAGCAGCGCGACCTCGGCCAGGGCGAGGCTGACCCAGACCAGGCCGCTACCGGCCAGACCGTCGGACGTGGGGCTCGGCAGCCCGGCGTCGGCGTGTCCGCCGAGGACGCCAGGAAGGCTGGTCCAGAAGGCGGTGCCGATGGGTGAGGGGAACGCGCCGGCGTTGGCGTCGGGCCATGTCCATCCGGCGCCGGCGAGCAGATTGGCGACTGATCGTCCGAGCTGGATGCCGATGACACTGACGAACAGGGTCGCCAAGGCCACCGCTACGGGGATCTCCCAGGTCCACGGGTAGGGGTCTCGTCGTCGCTCACGCTGCATCGGTCTCGCCACCTCCAGGCGGTCGTGGGTCGTTGGGCCTCGCTGGTCACCTATGTGCCGTCAGTGCTCCGGTGCGATCACACGGCGCGGCTCGGGCGTGATGCGTTCTCTGCGAGCCAAGCCGAGGGATCGACGTTGTCGGGGCCGTAGATGGAGCCGTTCTTGAGGTGGACCTCGAAGTGGAGGTGGCAGCCGGAGACGTTGCCCTCCTTGCCGATCTGGCCGATCGGCTCGCCGGCTGCGACGGTCTGGCCGCGGCTGACGCTGACGGTCGCCATGTGGGCGTACCAGGTGGTCAGGGACCCGGCGCCGGTGGTGACCTTGACCAGCTGCGGCCCAGCCCAACGCCGAGTGGTGTCGATCTCGATGGTGCCGGCGTGGGCGGCGTAGACGGTGGTTCCGCAGGGTGCGGAGAAGTCGGTGCCGGTGTGCCACTTGGACCAGTAAGGGCCGGTCTCGTGCCAGTTGTGGTTGTCGGTCCCGACGTACTGCGCGGGCACCGGATAGACGACCTCGTCGCAGGAGGCGCCCTCGAGGCCGACCGGCTGGACGGAGGCGCCGGGCTTGACGTTGATGTGGACATGGTCGAGGTGGTTCTCGGTAGCGCTCCCCCGGTCCTCCATCGGCCGCCAGCCCTCGCCTGCGCGGGCGACCGACCAGATCCGCTGGTACCAGATGATGTAGTCGATGCCGAGCTTCTGGGCATTGGCCTTGGCGTAGGCGGCGAGACGGTCGCCCTGCGCGCGGCCCGCCGCGCTGAGTGGCACCATGAAGTCGGCCGCGAGCCCGGCCGGGTGGCCGTTGGGGTCGGTGGCGCTCTCGCGGTAGCCGCCGACGGTCTTGATGTCGAACATGGGGCCGAGGATGTTGACCAGCTGGGTCAGCTGCGGCTTGACCGGGCCGAGGTTGTACTTGGCCTCCGCGGTGTCGGAGTCGACTGCGCACCCGGCGCTGCTGCCGGCGGTGGTGGCGGTCACCAGCGGGTGGTCAGCGATCTTGCTGGCCTGGGTGCTGGTGTCGACCGCGGCGCTGGCCCAGGTGAGGTTCGCGCCGTAGACGTGGTCGATCGGCGCGTCCTGCTTGGGCTCCTTGCAGGGGTCGGCAGAGCCGCCGAAGGCGTTGCTCAGCTCAGGGGTCAGTGCGCAGTGCGAGGAGTTGTTGCCGTCCTTGCCGTCGTTGAAGTCGCCCAGGATCACCGCAGGGGTGCCGGTGCCGGCGAGCTCGGTCATCGTGGCCAACTGGCGGCGCAGCGCCTCCTGGCGGTGCCCGGCGGCGTTTCCTTGAGTGTTGGCCGGGTTGTGGATGCTCCAGACCCAGATCACCTGCCCGGTGGTCGTCGAGGTCAGCTGCACCAGGGGCATGCCGACGTCCTTGCCGCCGAAGTACGGGATGTCGACGAGGCGCCCGTCGGTCTGCTCCCACTCGTTGCGGTCCCAGATCACCCGGTTCTGTGCCTTCCCGCTGGCCGGGTAGATCCCCCACTTGGCCGCGTACTGGTTCTCCAGCGCCTGAGCCTGCGGGCCATGCACCTCCTGGAGGCCGGCGATCGTGACGCCGGCGTTCTCGATCGTGCGCATGGCGCCGGGCAGTCGCTTGTCCCAGGTGTCGTACCCGGGCCGCTCCCCCGGCTTGTCGGTGTGGCCGGCGCCGAGCAGGTTGAGGGTGCCGACGGTGATGGGGTTGACGGTCTCGCCCTGGCAGTTGGCGACGTTCGTGGTGGAGCCGTCGTCGGGCAGGTCCGGCAGGTCGCCGCCGAGCAGATCGGTGATGTCGCCGGCGACGTCCTCCCACTGGGCGTAGGCGTCGGGGTAGCCCGAGCGCTGGACGGCCTGCACGGCCTGGGTGAGCGGCATGTTCTGCCAGCCGGGGATGTCGAGGAGGCCGGGGTTGCCGGTGTGCTGGGCCTGGCCGAAGAACGCGCGGGCCGCGAGGACGGGGTTGGTGATCTCGGCCCGGCTTCCCCAGCCGGCCGAGGGGCGCTGCTGGAACAGGCCGCCGGAGTCGCGGTCACCTCCGGTGAGGTTGACCAGCTTGGACTCCTGGATCGCGGCGGCGATCGCGATCTGCAGCCCGTAGCGGGGAATCTCGAGGTCGCGGGCGACCTGGGCGATGGTGATCGCGTCGCGGGCCTGCTCGGCGGTCATGGTCGGGTAGTTGGACGCGAACCGCAGCCGCATCAGCTGGGCGAGCACGTCGCCGGCCGGCGGCTCGGCGGACGTCCGGGCGGTGGTCGCCGCGGGCACGATCCCGTCGGTCGTGGTGGTGGTCTCGGGCGCGCTCTCCGGGCCGGCGCCGTTCATCGCGATGCGAGCCGAGAGCCAGTGGTGATCCGACACCATCGTGCCGTCCCAGCCCTGCTCGAGACGGGCGCCCTGGTGGTGCGGGAAGAAGATGAAGTCGACGCCGTGGTTGTGCCATCCGTAGCCGGCGGCCTTCATCTTCGCGGCCGCCGTCCAGGGGATGTCGGTGTAGGAGGCCTGGGTGTTCGTGTCGCCGCCGATCAGCACCGGACCGTGGGCGGCCAGCGAGTTGCGCAGCTGCAGCAGGATGTCCATTCCGGCGCCGTACTGCTGGGGCCGGGTCAGCGGCGGGTTGCCGTGCTGCTTCGGCCAACGGTGCGGGTTGGTCATGTGGTGGGTGGAGACCACCGAGACCACGGCGCCGTCGGCGCGGCGCAGCATCACCCACGTCGCGAAGCGGTCCCAGGTGACGGGGCGGCCGTCGTAGAAGGTCTTGTCGTCGTCGACGAGCTGGACCCGGCCGCCGTTGACCTTCGTCCAGGTCGAGCTCTTCCAGAGCACGATGTTGCCCACGGCCTGCTCGGCACCGGCGCCGGTGCCGGCGGCTGCCTCCACCCGGAAGGCGGAGTAGCCGGGAGCAGCTGCTTCGATCTGCGCCAGGCTCCAGCCGCCGGCCTCGTTGAGGGTGACGAACTCCGGGTTCTTGGACAGCACCTTGGGCATCGAGGCCCGGAACCCGTCGAGGCCGGAGCGGCGCGGGATGTTGGCCTGCGCCATGGTGATCTTGCCCTTGACCGGGCCGCCCACCGGGCCGTCGATGGCACCGAGGTCACCGAGCTCGGTGGGTCCGGTCTGGTTGGTCTGCGTGCGGCACTCGGCGGCCGCGGTGGTGCTCATCACCACCATCAAGCTGACGAGGAGCGGAAGCCCCATGAAGATGATCAGGACGGGCAGTCCCGCGAGCAGCAGCTTCTTCATGACAGGTCAGTCCCGAGGGTCGCGCGCACTCAGGCGGCGGACTCGATCGCCTCGTTGGTGTAGTAGAGCTTCTTCTCCAGCGGGTGGAGCACCGTCTGGACCTTGTACATGGCGTCACCGATGCACCACAGCGCGCGGCCCTTGTCCTGCATGGCCCACCCGGAGACGAGGTCCTGAGCGATCGGGCCGAGACCGAGCATGGAGTCGAGCTCGCGGGCGACACGGGGCTTCTGGGCACCGAGGATCTTGATGTCGGCCAGCTCGAGGAGGTCCTTGGCGATCATCGCGGCCTGGGAGTCGGCGTCGCCGACCGAGAGCAGGTCCGAGGGCTTGTGGAGGTTGCAGAACTGGATGTCGCCGCCCTTGCCGGCCATGCCGCGCGAGAGCCGCAGGTCGGCGTCGAAGCTCGCCACCGCGGCGGTTCCGAGGCGCATCTGCTTCCAGACCTCGTCGCGCACGACGATGCGCAGGTCGCCGGGCTCGGCGATCTCCCTCAGCCCACGGCCCCAGGAGTTCATGCACAGCAGCGCGATGCCCACTGCCTCATCGCCCAGGCCGTCGAGCCGGGAGAGGCTGAACGACTGGATCGGCGCCTTCCAGTCGACCTCGATGTTGGTGAAGTCGTCGAAGAGACCGGCCAGCGTGCCGTTGACGAGCTCACCGAGCGCGTTGCGCAGCAGGCGGGTCTCGTCGAGGAAGACGCGGGTGTTCGCGTACTCGCACACCCGGACGAGCTCCTCGGTGGGGTTGCGCAGCAGGTCCCACAGCCGCGGGATGGTGGTCTCGGCCAGGACGCTGTTGCCGGCGGCGTAGCCGGTGAGGATCGCCAGGGCGTTGCGCACGACGTCGGACTCGTCGGGGCCGAACGGCACCCGGCGCTCGTCGTCGATCTTCATGCTGCCGACCAGGCCGCGGACCAAGACCAGCCACCGCTTGAAGATGATCGTGGCGCGACGCTGGGCTTCCTCGGCCGAGAGCTTCTCCCAGCCGTCGCCGAGCGGGCCCTTGTCCAGCGGGTTGACCCGGGCAGTGAAGCCGGGAGCGATGACGAAGGGCTCGACGCCGAGAGCGTGGCACAGCGACTCGTACTCGTCCTTGACGTCTCCGGTGACCAGGGTGCGGTAGCCGAACGGCATCATCCGGGTGCAGAAGCCCTTGGTGGTGCCGGACTTGCCGCTTCCCGGCTTGGCGAACTGGAAGATGTTGGGGTTGGTGGCGGGCACGTCGTCGCGCAGCACCCACCCGAACGGGTCGCAGTAGAAGCTGCCGCCGGAGAGCTGGTCGACGCCCATCTGCGCGCCGGTCGGGGGTAGGGCCGGCGCGGAGACGAAGGGCCAGAACACCGGGGCCTGGTCGCTGGTCATCCGCCAGGCCATTGCCGGGGCGGTGGAGGCGGCCCAGCCTCGGCCGGGTCGAGCGGCACCGCGGCGCGGCGCGTACCGGAAGAGCCGGGGCTCCTTGGGCTCCGGGGCGAGCGTGGGGATCGTGGGCAGGTCGTGCCCGAAGTCGGAGAGCAGGGCGGCCATGTCGCGGCCGCCGCGGCGGTTGCGGCGGGTGGTGGTGGTCATCAGGCGTCTCCGCTCCGGGTCAGGCTCGTGCCAAGGGGGATGGTGGACGCGGCGAACCCGACGTCCTGGGCGAGGTCGAGGCGCAGCGGCGCGAACCCGGCACGCCGGACCGAGGCGTCCAGGCGGCGACCGAACTCGGTGATCCTCATCGTCTTGGGGACGGTCACCGTGCACACGCCGTAGGGCCGGGTCAGCGAGTTGCCGCGGGCCAGCTTGGCGTCGAGCCCGCGCGCCTTGTGGGCCTCGTCGCGCTGCTTGGCGCGGGTCTTGCGGCCGAGCTTCTCGTTCATCCCCTCGGCCAGGTCGGCGGCCCACTCGGCGTTGCCGGACTGCCGGTCGGCCTTGGACTGGCACACGATCGGGTAGGCGACGACGAACGAGCGCCGCTCCCCGAACTCGCTGGGGGTCAGGATCGGCGCCAGGGCACCCATCGCGACGCCGCGGGTGGGGAGCTTGATGGTGGCGCTGACCGAGTTCCAGGCGTCGTGGCTGTAGTGCCGCACCGTCGCGTCGGCGCCGGACGGGCCAGCCATCGCCCACGGGACGTCGGCGTTGACGCTCGGGTCCTTCTCCCGCAGCGAGAGGGCCTCGACGATGCCGGCGCGGTCGCCGGGGGCGAACCCGGTCCGGCAGGCCAGGGCGAGCTCGGGGCTGGTGAGCCAGCGCACCGTCGTCATCCCCATCGGGCCGCGCAGCTGGGCCTCGATCTCGGCCATGAGCAGGTAGAGCTCACGGCAGCGACCCTCGAAGCCGCCTCCGGACTCCTTGGCCGACCGGGCGATCCGGGTCTCCGGGACGACGATGGTCACGAACGTCTCGGTGCGTACCGACGCCTGAGTGAGGCCGTGGGCCAGGTCGCTGTTGACGACCTCTGACAGCTCCGGGGCGTTGGGGCGGCGGTGACGGTTGACCCACAGGTCGCGCTCGGCGCCGTCCTCGGGGACGGTGCGCACCATAAAGAGGATCTCGTCGACCTTCTCGGTGCGGCCGGCGACGTCGAGCAGCCCGGCGAGCGCCTCGCCGTACCGGGCACGCTCCTCGACGTCCTTCATCCCGATGCCCGGGTGGACGATCGAGGCGGTGACCGCCCAAGTCTTCATGGCGTGGTTCTCGATGATCGCCACCCGCTGCAGCTGCGAGCCGTGCGGCGGGCCGTCGTGGATCTGGACGCCCTGCAGGACCCCGGGTAGGTCGGGGGTGTCGAGGTCCTCGGCGCGACCCTGGGTGGCCTTGGCGCGGAAGGAGGTCCATCCGAGCAGGCCGCCGACGGCGTACATCGTCGAGGCGAACACCCAGCCGGTGGCCGAGCGGCCCCGGACCGGGATGACGGTGATGGCCAGCAGGAACAGCCAGACCAGAGCGAACAGGAACGCGGAGAACCACGCTCCGCGGCTGATCCCCCAGAACGCCGGCAGGCTGGCCAGCGCCAGGAACATCAGCTGGCCTCCGGAGAGGCCGAAGAACCAGCCGATGCGGTCGCGCTGGTAGTCGGCGTAGGTCGTCATCGTCGGCTTCCTTTCTGGTCAGTGAGGTCGGCGGGTGTGGTCGGTTGGTGCTCGAGGTGGGGGCGCATCTGGCTACACCGCCACCGGTGGGATGCCGCCAGCTGCTGCGCCGGCACCGCCGGCACCGCCGGCCGCTCCCCCGCCGCCGCCTGCTGCCGGGGTCTTGGGGGCTGCGCCCGCTCCCCCGCCGCCCTGGCCGCCGCCGGAGCCGCCGCCGGGTCCGCCGCCGGTGGGCAGCGTCGGCGGGGTGGGCGGCGCTGGAGGCGTGGGCGGGGTCGGCATCGAGGAGTCACCGTCGCCCTGGTCGCCACCCTGCGGATCCGGCTGGCTCCCGCCCTGGCCGCCGGACTGGCCGCCGGACTGCCGGCCGCCCATGCCGCTGAAGTCGGGGCCGTAGGTGCTCTGCCCGACGCCGGCCTGGTTGGCCTCGTCCGACATCAGGGAGGTCGCCTTCGCGCCGGCGGAGTTGATCATCCCCATCCCGGCTGCGAGCGCCTGGCCGACGCCGCCGAAGCTGCCAAGGAAGCCCTGGGTGGACTTGTTGAACCGGTCGCCGGTCGAGGCCTCGGCGCTCTGCTCACCCGAGGAGCGGCCGTTGCCGTCGGTGGTCGACGCGGCCGACGAGCCGCCGCCACCACCGCCGCCGAGCAGGCCCTGGAGGCCGCCCTGGATGGCCATGCCCTGGCGGAACGATGCGCCGCTGGGGGTGCCGGGGTCGACGAAGGCGAGGAGCTTGAACAGCGACAGCGGGGCCACGACGCTGATCAGGATCGTCATCACGGCCGGCAGCGCGGTGCCGAAGGTCTTGGCGGTGTCCTCGGCCAGATGGGCCGCGACGCCGTTGGCGAACTGCACGCCGATGCCGAGCACCATGATCATCAGGACCGGGGTGAACGCCGCGGCGTGCAGCCACCGCAGGCTCTTCCAGAACCAGGACCGGGTGAAGTCCGAGACCAGGCCGGCGGCCGCGAGCGGGCCGGTGGCGGTGAGCACCAGGAGCGAAGCCGCGCGAGCCAGGTAGACCAGGAGGTGGCCGATGGCGGCCAGCCACAGGAAGATCCCAAGGAAGGCAAGCGCGGTGGCTACGCCGGCGTCGGTGATGTCGTCGACGCCGAGGCCGCCCAGCGGGTCCCAGTCGGGCCAGGTCTGGACCCTGAGCAGCGACTTCATCAACGCCCGGGTGATCGCACCACAGGCAGCGATCAGGGTGACGGCATAGCCGAACCAGCACGCGTTGATGACGACGAACTGGCCGGCTCCGATGAACGCCCGGGCGAGACCCTTACCCTCGCGCTTGAAGGCCGCGGCCCCCAGCTGGATCATCGCCAAGATGACCACCAGGGCCAGGGCGAGCCACAGAGTGAAGGCGTAGACGTCCTTACCGGGTCCGTCGGCCCGCAGGTCGGGGGTCAAGAACAGCTCGCTGAACGTGAGCACGATGCGCAGCACGAACAGGCCGGAGTTCCAGACCGCGAGCATGGCTGCGGTCCAGGCGTCCGCCGCGGCCTTGGCGATGACGTCGCCGATGGCCTCGAACGGGTTGGGGATGTCGCCTACGCCGGGGATGCCGCCACCGAAGAGGTCACCGACGTTCGGCAGACCGGGGATTCCCGGGAGGCCGGGAACGCCAGGCAGTCCCGGAAGCCCGGGCAACCCAGGCAGGTCTCCGCCGCAGATCGCGTCGAGGATCCCGCAGCCGTCAGACAGCAGCCCTGCTGCGCCGTCCAGGGCGTTCCCGGCGCCGTCGAGCAGGTTGCCGGCGCCGTCCTTCACGTCGCCGGCGGCGTCTTTGCCGCAGTCGATCGGGTCGCTGGCGCAGTCGAGTGCATCGCCGCCGAGATCGCACAGTGCGTCGGGCCCGGTGCAGCCCATCTTCACGTTGCCGCGGGCCGGCAGCTGGCCGGTGGCGAGGGCGGTGGCGTTGGCCGTGCTGGTCACCGGCTCGGCCGCGGCCGCGGTGGGCGCCTGCAGGGTGATAGCAGCTCCGAGGAGCGTGGTGAGGACCAGGACCGCCAGCGCGGCGATTCCCAGTCGGAGAGCCCGGGGTGCGATGGCGGTCGTGGTCACTGGGGCGCTCCGTTGATCCGGATCCAGCCGGCCTTCTCGAACTCGGGGGTGCCGGGGGCCACCGCCTGGGGCTGGCCCTCCGAGACCAGGTGCTGGATGTCGGCTTCACTGCCCTGGACCAGGCGCCAGTCACCGTCGAGCCACTGCATCAGCTGGGTGCCGGCGTAGAGGCTGTCGTGGACCTTGCCGTCGGCGGTGGTGAGCGTGACGTAGCTGAGCAGGTTGACCGCGTAGTAGCCGGTGTCGAGCTGCTCGAGGGTGTAGGCGACCGGGGTGAGGGCGTATGACGCGGGGGCGGGCACGTCGCCGTCCTTGGCGACGCCGGCCTGCTTGCGACGCAACTCGACCGCGGCGCGGGCGCGCTCCTCGAAGACGGCCTTGTCATCGGGGTCGGCGTAGAGGTCAGCGACGGTGACGGCCTGGTCGTAGTCGAATCCGACCTGGGCCTTGGCCACCTCGACCTGCAGCGCCACGGCGCCGAGGTCGGTGGCCGGGAACCCGGTCGGGTGGCCGTCGACCTGGTCGGTGCCGGTCGGGATCACCACACCGTCCGCGGGCGCGGTGTCCGGTGCGACCTGCTCGACCGAGGTGTTCTTGACCGTCTGGCTCGAGCTGTCCCCGCCGGACGTGCCGGGGGTGCCGGCGTCGTCGCCTCGGCTTTGGGCACCGAGCCAGACGACAGTGGCCACCATGGTCGCGATCGCCACCAAGATGCCGATGCGCACGAGGGTCGCGCGCGAGTCGTCGTTGCCGGTCGTCAGGTTCTTCATCAGTGGTCCCGTTCGATGTGGTCAGGGTCAGTGGTGGCGTCGGTCGACCAGGTGCGCCAACCGGCCTCATGTGCCAGTTGGGTGCCGGGCCAAGTAGCGGGAGCGGGGGCGGGCGGTGCGCCGGGGGCGACCATCCAGCGGCCGCCGACCCACTGCATGCGCTCGCAGTGGGCGAAGGCGATCTGCGCTTCCTGCTTGTAGGAGGCGGTGACCTTCATGAGCACGCAGACGGTGGTCCAGTCCGGACCGTCGGTGCCCTTCACGAGTGCGGCGGCCGGCTCCAGGGAGACCGAGGAGCTGGGGTCCTTGACCTCGCCCATGCCGGTGCTGGAGAGGAAGGCTCGGACGCTGGCGGTGATCCACCAGTCCTCGGCGCGGACCCCGCCGGGCAGGGCCCAGGCGTTGTAGACCTCCTCGGCGGTGGTCAGGCTCATCGACTGCAGCACCGCGAGGTCGATCTGGGCGAGCTGGCCGATCGCGCCCTCGGGGGTCTGCGGGAACCCGGTCATCACGAACGCGGGTCCGTTGACGCCGGCGCCGGCCGGGATCTTGATCTCCGGTGCCTTGGCGCTGGTGGTCTCGGCCGGGAAGGCGGCGCTCTCTGGCACGGTCAGCATCGGCTCGGCCGCGATGTCGTCGCGGTGAGCAGCACCCTGGGCAACTGTCGAGTGGTCGGACTCACCGGTCGCCACACCGGGGGCCGCGGTGGCGTCGTCGCCGATGCCGGCGAGGGCGAGGTAGCTTCCGTAGACGAGGCCCCCGATCAGGAGCGCAGCCACGACGACGGCCATGACCAGAATCCCGAGGAGGCGGCGACGGCTCCACTCGCTGGTGCCTTCTGCCTTCTTCGTGGCTGCGCGCCGCATCAGATGCAGCCCTTGCCGAGGATGCCGTTGAGCATGCCGGGCAGCACCAGGTAGGCGATCGCGCAGGCGAAAACGACCACCACCGAGATGACGCCGACCTTGGAGGCGTGCGGCAGCGAGAACACTCGGCCGGCGATGATCGCGCCGATCGCGATGATGATGCCGAGACCGAACAGGACGATGACGCCCCACAGCACGTAGCTGGTGATCTCGTTGGTGGGACCGACAGCACCCGGGGGCGCCTTCGGGCAGACAGCCATCACGGTGGTTGCGGTTGCGGTCATGACGTCCATGGGTGGACTTCCTTTCTGGGTTGCTGACCTCGGGCGGGTCAGGCGCTTTCGCTGGTGTTGTTGGTGGGCAGGTGTGCGGGCTCGAGCAGCTGACGTGCTGCCGAGATCAGGGGGGTCGGGACGGGTCGGGAGTCCAGGCCGTTGACCGCCAGCTCGCGGTCCTCGGGGATCTCCACGCACCGGTCCGCGTCCAGGGCGCGTCGTACGGCGGGGCCGCCGGCGTGCTCGAGGCCTCGGGGCCACTTCTTGCGGCGCGGCCCGCGCACGGCGAGGGTGATCTGCTCGGGCTGCCAGTGGTTGGCCAGCAGCTCGAGCGCGACCGAGGCGCGGCGCATCCCGGGGACGGTGGCGGTGGTGACCAGGACGACCTGGTCGGCGGTGCGGACGGCCTCGGCGAGCCAGCAGTCGGTGGCCAGGAGCTGGCCGGCCTCCCAGCCGACGTCGAGGATGGTCAGCTGGGTCTCGTGCTCGGCGTCGACCGGGAGCGGAACCTCGTCGACGCCGGCGAGGACCTCGCTGGCCCGCTCGAGCAGGACGTGGTCGCGCTTGCCCTGACGCCAGTCGGTCGGGTGCAAGCCGAGCTCGGCGGTGCTCGCCGCGGCGAGACCGGAGGCGGTGACCGAGCAGCACTCGATGACCCGGACCGGGGCGGCGGCGGCCAGGCCGGTGGCGAGGGCGACGGTGCTGGCTCCCACCGAGCCGGCGCATCCGATGACGGCGATGGTGTGCTCCCCCGCAGCGAGTGACCAGTTGTCGGCGGCGACGGTGCCGCGGCCGCGGGGTCCCTTGCCGGCACCGGGGTCGGTGCGGAACTCGCCGGCGTTCACCGCGTCCCAGGCCCGCTTGAGCTCGTCGACGCCGACCGGGCGGCTCGAGGCCGGGGCCGTGACCTGGGTGCTCACTGGGCCTCCCCGATACCGCCGCGGCGGAACTCGAGCGCGGCACGGACCTCAGCCGGGGTCAGGCTGGCCAGCTGGGCCTTGGCGGCCTGGACCTCGTGCAGCTGGGCCACACAGCCGGTGAGCTGCTCGATCGCCTCGACCTCGCGGCCGGCGATCGCGAACAGCTCGGCGATCTGCTGCGGCGTCCGGCTCTCGCCGTCGTCCTTGGTGTTTGTCATGGGCTTCACCACCTCCAGCCGCCTATGTGTCGTGGGGCGGTGGGAGCGATCACGGTTGCGCTCATTCGTCATGGCCGAACTTCCTCGGGGCGGCCGCGGCGAGGGCGCGCATGCTGCGCGAGCCGTGGCGACGGACGGTTGCCTCGGACACCCCGACGCGGGGCGCGACTCGGCTGGACACCTCGTTGCTGAGCAGGCCGCCGTAGCCGCGGGCGAGGTTTCGGGTCTCGACCCGGTCGGCCTCGTCGACCAGGCACAGCAGCAGGTAGCGGTCGGCCGGGCTGATGACCTGGTTCTCGCACGCCCACGCCAGCAGCTCCAGCAGCTCCTCGGTGGCCGAGGGCTCCTCATGCTCCGGGCCGGCGTCGGCGAGGATCTCGGGGCGGTGGAACAGGGCGCCGGCAACGCGCTCGGTCGGCATCGCCGCTGCGCTCCACGCGCTGGCGTCGCCGTCTGTCAGGTCGCCCGAGGAGAAGGACTCCACGAGGGTGGTGTTCGCCCAGGTGCGGTCGGCGCGGGAGACGTGGAAGAAGTCGCCGACCTCGCGGAGGACACCGACCCTGGTGTTGATCAGGATGTTGGCGGCGACCTTGCGCAGTCGACGCCATTTGAAGGTCCGGACCTCGATCCACAGCTGGGAGGCCACGAGCTCGTCGATCCGCTCGACGGCCGACCAGGATCCGGCGGCGACAGGTTGGCTGTCGCGGAAGACCTCGCGGGGAGGCAGGGTGCTCAGCCAGCCCGCGAGCCGGCACGCGCCGGGCAGCAGGCACTTGGCGAGCGCCGCAGCCGCGGCGATGTCGTCACCGCCATCGGGGGCCGCCAGCATGGCCAGCGCCAGGAGGACCTCGTCAGAGGCCGCGCTGTCCACCGAGGGCAGCCAGGCCCGCAGGTCGTCGAACCGTTCGACGACTCCAAGCCGCGGATCCGCGGCCACCCAGGCCGGCCACTTCTGGCGCGCCTGGTCGAGCAGTTCGCTGTTGTCGTCGAGGCCGAGCTGGTCTCCCACACTCATCGCACTCGCTCCTTTCGTCCGCGGCTGTGCACGGCAGAAAGGTCGCGAGCGGGCGTCCCCGTATCCGTCCCCCCAAACCCCTGATTTGGAGGGGGGACGCAGAGGGGGGACGCGCGTTTTCGCAGGTCAGAGGGCGTCCCCCCGAAAGTTGAGAAAGTTTTTCGGCTACCCCCTTGCGCGGGCCACTTGTCGAGATGCAGCGAATTCTGACTTTGCCCACGACAAGGTTGCCTTGTCTGATTACGTCAACCCGTCGGCTTTCACGGGGCGCGCGTCATGCTGCCGCTGCGCGCGGTTGATCCCCCCGTATCCACGTAACGGCCATTGACCTTCCCTCAGTCAGCGGTAGCGTCACGGCGTGCCCAAGTCCGGAGAAGACGCCATCCCCGACCCCGAATCGTGGGGCGTCTCCGCGGGCGACGCGCGCGAACTCCTGCGTCATCAGATGTGCCCTATCTGCGGCCGCGGACCCTGGAAGTCGCCGCTCAACCACGTCGCGCTCAAACACGGCATCGACAAGTTCACGATGCGGGACATCTGTGGGCTGAAGGTGAAGGAGTCTGTAGCCGACGCTGACCTCAGCGAGGCCTCGAGGCAACGGGCCGCAGCACAAGACAAGACCGCACTCCACGAGGCGCACAAGCAGGGACACGGGAAGTACCGCGTCACTCGTGCCGGCGCCAAGGGGAAGGCGGACGGAACCGCCGGCGTCGACATGACCGCCCTCCGAGACCGTGCCTTTACGCCAGAGGCCCTCGCGAAGCGGAGCGACTCATGGAGGCGGACATGGGAGGCCAAGTCGCCCGAGGCCAAGCAAGCGACGTTGGACCGGTTGTACGAGGCGAAGAAGCCGAGCCTCCGTCCGTGCGGCACGGTCGCCGCATACGGTCGCGGATGCCGCTGCGACCTCTGTCGAGCGGCCCACACCGCGTATCGCCGCGCTCGTCGAGAACCAGGCTCAGCACACGACTCGGTCGCACCCGACAGTCCAGCCGACAACCGGCACGCACTCTGACGGGAAAGACGTCGAGGTCTGGTCCGTTAGAACTTCCCCGCGGTCGGCCGATCAACCTTCACTGCATCTCAACACTTGTGTCGAGATGCAGCGAACCTTGACAAGTCGCTGTCAATGTCAAGATCTACCTAAGGGGTAGACATTGGGGTTCGTCCGAGCGGCACGCTTGTCACCTGTGGCGCCACGTCACAGAAGCGAGCCCTCCCAGAAGGGATGGGCTCGCGGAGCGACCCGGTGAGGGATCGCTTCTGCGAAGGCTCGCGAACGATCCTTCGCGTGGTCGATCGCGGGCTCTGGAGCGACGCGGGTGTGCCGGGATAGCGTCGGGTGGGTGGACCGTCCTTCCGGCGACATCGAGGCATGCCGAGACGCTCACGCGCGAATGACGGTCCTCATCACTGGCGCCGACGATTCGGTCGTTCGTCGTCCATCCCTTCTACCCGACTGGACCGTCGGGCACGTCCTGACCCACCTTGCTCGAAACGCCGACGCCATGTGCAAACGCGTCGAGGGAGCTATGCGCGGAGAGGTCGTCGAGCAGTATGCGGGCGGTGCGGCTGGCCGTGCGGCTGAGATCGAAGCCGGAGCCGCTCGTGATGCGCGACAGATCGTCGATGATGCGGTTCAGCGTGCTGCCCGAGTGGACGACTTGTTCGCCGGTCTGTCCGACGAGTGCTGGACCCGTCCGGTGAAGACCGTCCGCGGAGGCGAGCATCCTGCCGCGTTGCTGCCCTACAGGCGGTGGCGCGAGGTGGAGATCCACCTGGTCGACCTCGGGATGGGGATCACCAGTAGCGACTGGCCACCGGAACTTGTCGACCGTATGCTTCCGAGCCTCGTCGCGGGGCTTCCAGACAGGGCCGACTCTCGGGAGCTGGTCGCATGGCTTCTCGGCCGTGGCTCGCCACCGCACCTTCAGCCCTGGGCCTGAGCGTCTTGACTCGTCTCAGCACGCGACCGCTCCTGTTCGCACTCTCGCCCACCTCTCGATGACGGAACCGCCCCAGGCACCAGCCGGGGAACCATCGAGGGGCCGTTGCCTGGGATATCGGTCCCGTTGTGGGACGTTCCGCGTGCCGATCCCGCACCGGGTCGCTCCGCGAGCCCATCCCGCACCGGGTCGCTCCGCGAGCCCATCGGCTCGCGGAGTCCAGCAGGCAGTTGCCTTGGCGGTAGAGGCGAGTGTCGGCGTAGCCGGGTGCAAAGTTCGGCTTCACCGGCGGGAGAGGTGGCCGAGCAGGCTGCTGAGGAGGGCGTCGAGAGAAACCTGTTCGGTCGGACTGAGATCCGAGACGAGCTCGGTGAGGTTGGCGGTGTGGGCTGTCATGGCGGCGTCAATCACCTCGAACCCGGCCGAGGTCAAGGTGATGCGGAAGCTCGCTCGGTTGTCCGGATCAAGGGCGCGGTCGACCAGTCCTGCGGCTTCTAACCGATCGAGCCGTGCGGTCATGCCGCCTCTCGAGAGCATCAGGGTCGCAGCCAGCTCCGAGGGCGTCAGAACGTACGGCGCACCGGATCGTCGCAACGTCGCCAGTACGTCGAACTCTCCCCGATGCAGGCCATGGTCGACGAAGACCTTCTCCTGCAGGGGCCCCAAGAGAAGGACCGCGCGACTCAGCCGTGCAACGAGCCCCACTGCAGTGAGGTCGAGTTCAGGTCGTTCGCGACGCCACGCATCGAGTACGGCGTTGATCGGGTCCACGTTCACGATCGCGGGCTGCAAGTCCGGAGCCGCGTTGCGGGTCTGTCGCGCGTCGCGTTGATTGTTCACTCATAGAACGTAGCAACGATAGACTTCGCTGAACAGTCTTGACATAAAGTGTTCGATGATGAACTCTTTGGGATCGTTGCCAACCTAAGGAGTTCCCATGACGCAGTACCTGTTGTCCCTGCCCCACGACACCGAGGAGTCGCCGACGCTGGAGTCGATGGCTCCCGAGGACGCCGAGACCGCGATGGCCGCCGCAGGCGCCTTCATCGACGAGCTGATGAGCTCGGGCGCATTCGTCTTCGCCGGCGGCCTGCAGCCGCCGTCGACCGCGGTCACCGTCGACCACACGGGCCCGACGCTCCAGCGCACGGACGGACCCTTCGTGGAGGCGCCGGAGTATCTCGGCGGCTTCTGGGTTATCGACGCCGCCACCCAGGACGACGCCATCGAGTGGGCGGCCAAGGCCTCGAAGGCGCTGACCAGCCGCGTCGAGGTACGCGCCCTGCAAGAAGCTCCCGACCAGTGAGCCAGCCAGCAGCGGAGTCGACCGTGAATGAGCGATCGACCTCAGGGTTCGTCGTTGGCAGCATCGGCTGGGTCCGCGGAGGTCGCACCACCATGGATGACTCAGACCACTGGGGTCAGGTCGTCAGTGAGATCGCCGTAGACCCTGAACGGTTCGGACCAGATGGCCTGGTCGGGCTTGCTGGGTTCTCCCACGTCGAGGTTGTCTTCGTCTTCGACCGCACCACCGAACGATCGGACTACACGATTGCTAGACCCAGCCGTGGCCGGAGCGACCTGCCCGCGGTCGGAGTCTTCGCCGACCGCGGGCCGCGACGCCCCAACCGCATCGGGACCACCACATGCCAAGTCATCGACGTCAAGGCCTGCACGCTGCAGGTTCGCGGCCTCGACGCGCTCGATGGTTCACCGATACTCGACCTCAAGCCGGTGATGCGCCAACTGCTCCCAGAATCGGTCCGGCAGCCCGCCTGGGTCGACAGCCTCATGAGTCGCTACCTGGCTTGAGGCGTCCGTGCCTGGTGCCCGCACGTCGAACGACCATCGGGCCCTGTCGACGACCGCGCCGGGCACGGGGAATGTCCCGACGACCACCGAAAGCGGATCCGCTTGTGGAGCGACCCGGTACGGGATGGGCTCGCGGAGCGACCCGGTACGGGATCGGTGGCCGGCCACGGTCGACGCGGACCGTCTCAAGCTCGCGCTCCGAAAGTGTCGGCGTGCCGCACCGGTCACGCTGCATATTGACGATTCCGTACCGGACGCTTCGCGGGACCATGCCCCATCCGGAAAGCGTGCGCATCGGCTGGCGCTCTTGTGTTGTGCAACTAGCGACCTGACAGCCGCCGGCCTACAGGTAGCGGCAGACCTGGTCGGGGTTGCAGGACTCGGGTTCGGGCCGGGCCGCTTGGTCGCGTAGCTCGGCGATGGTGTCGCGCAGCGCGGCGAGCCCGGCGAGTTGTTGCTCGATTTCCGTCAGACGTGCGTCGAGCAGGTCGCGGACGTGGTCGCAGGGTGCTTGTCCTCGATCGCGGATGTCGAGGATCTGTCGGATCTGGGCGAGCGTGAGTCCGGCCGCCTGGCCGCGGTGGATGAAATCTATCCGGGCGACGGTCTCGGGCGTGTAGTCGCGGTAGCCGGCCGGGGTGCGCTCGGTCGGCGGGAGCAGCCCTTGGTCTTCGTAGAACCGCAGCGTTTTGGTGGTGGTGCCGGCCGTGTCGGCGATCTCCCCGATCCGCATCGCGCCTCCTGTGTCGCAGGTCTCCCTTGACCTTCCCCTGTACTGGAAGGTCCAGTATCGCCGCATCAAGGGAGTTTCTCAACGGACCGGGGAGGTACTGGCATGGGTTCGAGGTATGACCTGGCGGTGATCGGGTCGGGTGGGGCGGCGTTCGCCGCCGCCATCCGCGCGACCACGCTCGGCAAGTCGGTGGTGATGGTCGAGCGTGGCACGTTCGGCGGCACCTGCGTGAACACCGGCTGTGTGCCGTCCAAGGCGCTGATCGCCGCGGCCGAGGCCCGCCATGTGGCCGCTGACGCGAGCACCCGGTTCCCCGGCATCGCCACCACCGCCTCCGCGGTCGACATGCCGGGCCTGATCGGCGGCAAGGAAGGTCTGGTCGAGGCCCTGCGGAGCGAGAAGTACGTCGACGTGGCTGACGCCTACGGCTGGCAGGTCCGCCAAGGTGAGGCGAGCTTCACCGGCACCCCGGACGCACCGGCCCTCCAGGTCACCGCAGCCGAGGGCAGAGTCGAGGTGATCGAGGCCGAGAACTACCTGGTGGCCACCGGCGCCCAGGCCTGGGCCCCGCCGACCGCCGGCCTGGCGGAGGTCGGCTACCTGACCTCGACCACGGCGATGGAGCTGACCGAGGTTCCGGAGTCGCTCCTGGTGCTCGGCGGCGGCTACGTGGCCCTGGAGCAGGCCCAACTGTTCGCCCGGCTGGGCTCCAAGGTGACCATGTTGGTGCGATCGCGGCTGGCCTCGAAGGAGGAGCCGGAGGTCTCCAAGGCGCTGCAAGAGGTCTTCGCTGACGAGGGCATCCGGGTGGTCCGCCGCGCCGTCCTGAGCCGGGTCACCCGCGACGGGGCTACGGGGCAGGTCGTCGTGACCGCCGAGGTGTCCGGGGGCGTGCAGGAGTTCCGCGCCGACCAGGTCCTGGTCGCGCTCGGACGGCGTCCGGTCACCGACGGCCTCAACCTCGACGCGGTGGAGGTGAAGACCGGCGAGGCCGGCCACATCGTTGTCACCGACCAACTGCAGTCCTCCAACCCGCGGATCTGGGCCGCCGGCGATGTGACCGGACACCCCGAGTTCGTCTACGTCGCTGCCCACCACGGCACGATGGTCGCCGAGAACGCATTCGGCGCCGCCGACCGGTCCGTCGACTACAGCCGGCTGCCGAGGGTGACGTTCACCAGCCCCGCGATCGGGGCAGTCGGGATGACCGAGGCCCAGGTCCTCGAGGCCGGGATCCGCTGCGACTGCCGGGTATTACCGCTGGACTACGTACCGCGGGCGCTGGTCAACCGCGACACCCGCGGGTTCATCAAGCTGGTCGCCAACGCCGAGACCGGCGAGATCCTCGGTCTGACCGCGGTCGCCAAGGACGCAGGCGAGCTCGCCGCCGCCGGCGTCCACGTCCTGGGCAAGACCCTCACCGAGGTCGCCGAGGCGTGGGCGCCCTACCTGACCATGACCGAGGGCATCCGGATCGCCGCCAAGGCCTTCGGCGCCGACGTCTCGAAGCTGTCCTGCTGCGCCTGACCCCCGCACCCGAGGGCACTCTCACCCCGACAAGAACGGAGCCAACGCACGTGTCGAACCTCAGCACCGACCTGACCGACCGACTCACCCGACCCGAGGAGACCGGCCTGGACGCAGGCCTGCTCGTCCCGCTGTTGCGGCTGCTCGTGGACGGCGACCCCGTCACCCTCGAGCAACTCGCCGCCGCATCCGGCCGCACCGTCGACGACGTGCGCCGTGGTCTGGCCGCCGTGCCGGACACCGAGTACGACGACCAGGGCCGGATCATCGGCCAAGGCCTCACCCTGCGCCCCACCGCGCACCGGTTCACCGTGGCCGGCGAGGAGCTCTACACCTGGTGTGCCCTCGACACCCTGATGTTCCCCGCCCTGCTCGAACGCGCCGCCCGCATCGAGTCGGTCTCGCCGGTCGGCGGTGGCGCGATCCGGGTGGCCGTTGACCCCGCCGGCGGTGTCACCAGCGTCGAGCCTTCCACGGCTGTGGTGTCCCTGGTCAACCCCGACGAGATCACCTCGATCCGCTCCTCGTTCTGCGACCAGGTGCACTACTTCACCTCCCCCCAGGACGCGGCGGGCTGGCTCGCCGGGCACCCCGAAGCCGAAGTGGTCACCGTGGCCGACGCCTTCCAACTCGGCGCCGCCCTCACCGCCAGCCTGCTTGGCCGCCTCCAGGCCGACCCGACCGGGTCCGAGGACCCCCACTGCTGCTGACACAAGGCCGACGAGAGGGCCGACGAGAGAACGAGAGAGGAACACCCATGACATCAAACCGCGACAACCAACCAGGTGGCGGTGGCCTGCTCATGGCCGCCGGAGCCGGGCTGCTCATGGTCGCTTGCTGCGCCCTTCCCCTCCTCATCGCCGGCGGAGCACTCGCTGGGATTGGCGGGTTCATTCGCAGCCCGTGGGTGATTGCGGCAGGCGTCCTGCTCGTCGTCGTTGCGGTGCTGGCCGTCCCACGACGGCACAAGCGCGATAACGACGACTGCTGCGCACCCGACCCGTCCCGCAACGAATCCACGCCGGGCCGCGCCCGAGGAGAGGGCCGCTGACCAGTGCACCCCACTGACACTCCCGATCGCACCGGTACTGCTCGCCGCGCCCGCCCATTTCGGCGCCGATTCACTGCGCTGGGCATGATCAGCGTGCTCGCCGTCTTGTTGACCGCCTGCGGAGGCCTGACCAAGGACAACCCCTCCCCGGCAGGTGACGGAGGCGCCTCCACGGCAGGTTTCACCGCCCGCACCATCGCCGGCAGCTCCATCACGCTGCCCGGTGAGCGTCCGAGCGTGCTGCTGTTCTTCTCCGTCGAGTGCGGCGGCTGCGGACCCACCGCCAACGCCCTGGCCCAGGCGCGGGCCCAGGATCCCAAGGCGGCGGACTTCGGGGTCATCGACGTGGCCGCCTACGAGACGTCCAAGGACATCGAAGGATTCCTCAAGGACTACGACGCCACCGCCCTGGCCTACGCCAGTGACCCCGACGGCACGTTGACCGCCCGCTACGGGGTCACCCAGTTGAGCACCGTGGTAATCGTCGACCCCGACGGCAAGGTGGTCTTCCGGGGCGTGGAGCCCAACGCCGAGAAGATCCGTGCCGAGCTGGACAAGGTGACGGGCTGATGGGCGGGCTGCTTGCGCTTGCCTTCGCCGCCGGCATGGTGGCCCCCGTCAACCCCTGCGGGTTCGCGCTCCTGCCCGCCTGGATCACCCTCTCCCTGGGAGACACCACCCACCACACCGCCCTGGCGGGCCGCCTAGCCCGGGCCCTGCCGTCCGGAGTCGCGCTGACCATCGGGTTCGCCGGCACCCTGGTGGCCGTCGGACTCATCGTGAGCGCCGGAGCCCACGCGGTCATCAAAGCGGCGCCCTGGCTCGGGCTGGCCACAGGAGTGGTGCTGCTGCTGTTCGCGGGGGCGATGCTCACCGGTCGCTCACTGGGCCTCCGTCTGCCCGGCATCGGCGCGAAGCCCGCAGCGCGAGGCCACGGGGTGGGCCAATCGGTCGCCTACGGCGTCGGGTTCGCCGGGGCCTCGCTATCGTGCACCTTCGGGGTGCTCCTCGCGGTCATCGCTCAGGCCCAGGCCACCGCCACCTACACCGGCCTGATCGTGGTCTTCGCCGTCTATGCCGCCGGGGCAGCCACCGTCCTGCTGCTCCTCGCCATCGCCACCGCCATCGCCGGCACCGCCCTCACCCGGCGCACGGCCTCCCTGGCCCGGTACGGCCCCACACTCACCGCGATCGTCCTCGCGGTCACCGGCACCTACCTCATCTGGTATTGGTACCCGACCGCAGTGACGGGTGACCGCGCGACCAGCGGCACCGGCCTGACCAGCGTCGCCGCCACCGCCGCCACCTGGGTGCAAGCCCACGGCACGCTCATCGCCCTGTCCGCGACGGGAGCCGTCCTGCTCGCGCTCGCGGTGGTCATTCACCACCACCGAACCCGCCGCATCACCGACCCGGGGGAGGCCGCGGATCCGATGGTGACCGATCCCGAGGGCTGCTGCGCCCCCGCGCTCACAAGACCGCAGACACCCGCGCGCGACCAGGATCGTCGCGAGGGCCGTTCGCGGTGAGGCCGACAGCCACCTCACCCCACCTTGCCGGAGCCGCCGGCCGTCTCACATTGCGGCTGTTCGCGGTCATCGCGGCAGGGCTCGGCGCTGTGGCCGCCTTCATCGGAGCAGGGTTGGCGATGCTCGGCCTCTGCTGTGGCGCCCCCTTGGCCGTGGCCGGCGCCGGTACGGCTGCCGCAGGGGCCAGCGTGGACGGGCCCGCGTCCTGGCCGTTCTTCCTCGGCGCTGCCGCGCTCTTCGCCGCAGCGTGGATGCTGCACCGCGGCGCTTCGGCCCCGACTTGCCGCCCGCGCGCGCGGCGGGCAGATCGAGCTCGTCAGCACGTACCTGAAGGGTAGCTGGCTGCTGCTCGTCGCCAACGGATCGCCAAACATTTGCCTGGACGCCCCACCCACCGCCTCTTACAACTATTCCACTCTGGAGAGATGCAGATGAATGAACAGTTCGACCTGATCGTCATCGGCGCCGGCATGGCCGGTGTCGCCGCCGCCAACAAGTGCGCAGCGCAGGGATGGAAGGTGGCCATCGTGGACTCCCTGCCCTACGGAGGCACGTGCGCGCTGCGGGGGTGCGATCCGAAGAAGATCCTGCGCCGCGGGGCCGAGGTCATCGACAGCGCACGGCTGATGCGCGGCAAGGGCATCGACGACGCGGATCTTTCCATCAACTGGGCCGACCTGATGAAGCACAAGCACGGCTTCACCGACCCCGTGCCCCAGAACATGGAAGACGGCCTGAGCAGCCATGGCGTCACCACCCTGCACGGCCGCGCCAGATTCACCGGCCCACGCCAACTGGAGATCGAGGACACCGCCTACGACGCCGACCGCTTCCTGGTCGCCACCGGCGCCCGCCCCCGCCCCCTGGACTTCCCGGGCCACGAGCACCTCATCGACAGCACCGACTTCCTGAACCTCGAGCACCTCCCCTCCCGGATCCTGTTCGTCGGCGGCGGTTTCATTTCCTTCGAGTTTGCCCACATCGCCGTCCGTGCCGGCAGCTCGCCGACCATCGTCGACCGTGGCGAGCGCCCACTGAAGAACTTCGACCCCGACCTCGTCGAGCTGCTGGTCAACCGTGGCCACGAGATCGGCATCCAGCTGCGCCGCACCACCACCATCCGCGAGGTACTGCCGTCCGGTGATGGCTACCAGGTCACCCTGGAACACGACGGTGACCAGGAGACGGTCGAGACCGACCTCGTCGTCCACGGCGCCGGACGCGTCGCGGACCTGGCCGACCTGGGACTCGACGCCGCGGGCGTCGAGTGGGGCGAGCACGGCATCCACGTCGCCGACCACCTGCAGAGCATCACGAATCCCCACGTCTGGGCGGCCGGGGACTCAGCCGACACAGCGGGAATGCCGCTCACCCCGGTCGCGGTCTCCGAAGCCAAGGTCGCCGCCTCCAACATGCTCAAGGACACCACCACGGCCCCGGACTACTCAGGCATCCCCACCGCGGTCTTCACCATCCCTGAACTCGCCCGCGTCGGCATGCTCGAGGCCGAGGCCCGCGACATCGGCATCGACCTCATCGTCCGCTACAACGACACCAGCGACTGGTACTCCAACTACCGCATCGGGGAGACAACCGCAGCCGCGAAGATCCTCATCGACCAGACCAACGACCAGATCGTCGGCGCCCACCTCCTCGGACCCGAATACGGCGAACTTATCAACACCCTCGGCCTGGCCATCAAGCTCGGCCTCACCACTCGGCAACTCAAATCCGCGACAGCCGCCTACCCCACCGTCGGGTCCGACCTGGGCTCGATGCTGTGAGAACTCTCTGACCTTCCGGGCCGCCCGTTCATCAGGCTCGCCTCGCGGACGTGTGGTCGCCGAGCACAACCCAGCCGCCGCGGTCGCGAAGCCGTTGCCGTCGTGCCCGCGACCCAGCCCGACGCCGCGGGATGGCGTGACTAGCAGGCACACCACGGCTACATCCCGGCGCGGATGCTCAGCGGCCGTGAGAACCTTTCAACGCGACCTTTGGAGGAACAGTGCACATCCGACAAGCCGCCCTTGACCTGATCCTTGCCGCCGCCGCGGGATACGTCGGCACCAAGGCCATGGAACCGGTCAGCATGAAGTTGTACGACATGGAGTCCGCGGCTGACCGAGAGCGCGAGGACGCCGTACGCCCGGGACCGCCGTACCGGATCGCAGCAGAGAAGCTCAGCCGCCACGTCGGCTTGGATCTCAGCGACGAGCAGCTGGATCGCTTGAGCCTGGCCTTCCACTACGGCCTGGCCATCCAGTGGGCGCCGCTCTATCCCCTCCTGCGGCGTAGCACCGGGTGGTCTCCGCCAATCGCCGGGCTCGCGACCGGGGCCGCCATGAGTATCGTCGCCGACGAACTCATCACCCCCGCCTTCGGGTTCTCCGCAGCAAACCTCGACTATCCGCTCAGCACGCACCTCCGCGGAGTCATCGCGCACCTGGTCTTCGGGCTCGCCGTCGCCGGGACCGTCGAGGCCGGATGGGCGGTAGGCAGAGGGCGTACCTCGACGGCAAACCGACGGGTAGGCACGAGCGGGCCTTGACTCACGCAGCACATCGGCGATCTGGGGCCGTCCCTTACTGGAACCTCGTGCGGGACCTGAGCAGGCCAGCCCACTGACCAATGCCCGGGCGTCCCGGATGACCCGTCCGCGAAGCTCGCCGGTGACGGGGCGCTCTGCGGGGAGAGCTCGTGTCCGGACCGGCCTACCTTGACGGCAACCACGCAAATGGCCGATCTCGTCAAGGTCTCCCGCGGGCGGGCCATCAATCCTTCGTGCATCTCGACAACTTTGTCGAGATGCAGCGAATCTTGACAAGTCGCTGTCACGGTCAAGATCTACCAAGCGGGGCGACTTTGAGAAGGGATCGGCGCTAAGGTCCGTGGGGAGCAAGGGAGCGTCAGACGTGGATCCGAAGGTGACGATCGACAACGTCGGCCAGTTCGTCCAGGCACTCCGCGACCTCGGCGCTGGCGGCATGACGCGGCCGCTCTGGTTTCGAGGTCACCGAAACGCTGCCTATCGACTGCAAGCCAGTGCGTTGCGCGGCGACCGATTCCGGGAAAACGAGGTCGCCATGCTGAAGCGCTTCATGCAGGATGCGCTACCTCATCTTGCTGAGCCTCCTGCCAGCGACTGGGATTGGTTGCTCCTGGCGCAGCACCATGGGGTGCCGACCCGTCTATTGGACTGGTCCGAGAACGCACTCGTGGCCTTGTTTTTCGCCTGCGAGACTGACGACACCCGGCTGGAAGGGGTGCCCGAACCTGACGGCGACGTGTGGGTCTTGATGCCCGAAGGTCTCAACCGGCAGGCAGGTACATGGTCATCGAAGCACGTCGAGGACCTCCCGTTTGTCGGGGTCGACAGCAACTTGGATCCGTACAACCCGATGGCGGGCACCGCACCTCAGGTACCGCTCCGCCATGTCGCTGTTATCGCATCTCGGAACTTCCCGAGGATCATCAGTCAGTGGGGAACGTTCACGATCACGGGAGAGGAGACGGCCATCGAGCACCTGCCGGATGCAGCCAAGTTCCTAACTCGCATCCGGGTTGAGGGCGCGGCCAAGCAGCAGATCCTGGAGGAGTTGAGATCGCTGGGCGTCGAGGAAAGAACGGTCTACCCGGATCTGCACCGCCTGGGAAGCCGAGTCAGAGAGTTGTTCGCATGAGCCGGTTGGGCATCTCGCGGCGTGGGTTCCGTGTCGAGCAGCTGATCGGCTGGCAAGACAACTTCCTCCTCGATCCGGTCTATCAGCGTGAGGGCGGAATCTGGACTCGCAGCCGTCAGCAGCTGTTCATCGACAGCATCCTCAACGGGTTCGACGTTCCGCCGCTTTACCTGCACCAGCTGCGCCCTCCTGAGTTTCGGGATGGTCGCGCTGCCAGTTACGCCGTCATCGACGGGCGCCAGCGGTTGGAGGCGCTTGAGGAGTTCGCGTCCGGCCGGCTGCGCCTGGATGACGACTTCCGCTTGCTGGAGGACGTGGAGGATAGTCAAGCGGTTCTGTTGGAGGAGTTCGCCGGAGGACGCGGTCGATTCGGCGGACTCACCCTTGGTGAGCTCCGCGCGGAAGCGCCGTCTCTTGCGTACCGCTTTTTGGACTACGAAATCCCGGTCACGGTGGTCGACACGGAGGATCCGGAACTCATCGAAGAACTGTTCTTCCGGCTTAACGAGGGTGTCCCTCTCAACCCAGCTGAGAAGAGAACCCGAGGCGAGCTTTTGCGATCCCACGTCATACCGCTCGTTCGAAACGACGACTTGTTCCGTTGCGCCGGGTTCAGGAACGTGCGTCGCAAGCACGAAGACCTTCTCCTGCGGCTCCTCTTCGTCAAGTCGCGTCAGGGCACGATTCACGACGTGCCAGACATGAAGCGAACGCTGATCGACCAGTTCGCGTCTTCCTTCAGACCGGACTTCGGCGAATCGTTCAGCGACTCCGAGCGGCAGAACGTGCAACGAACCCTGGCTGCCTTGGTTGACGCCGTTAGGCCGACCCTCGAGGCGATGAACGAGATCTTCGAAGAGGGTGATCCACTTCTGCGTCAGCAGTCCACCTTCTTCATCTACTACCTCGTGATCGAAGACTTCCTGCGAACCGGTGAAGCACTGCCGGCTCGTGCCGACTTCGTGAGGTTCGGAGAGGAGTTAGGGTCGTTGCAGGGGCGCGAAGAAGAGCAACTGACGGCCGATCAGCGAGAAGCGTTGGAGTACGCCGCCCCACTACGCGAGACGACAACAGGGTCCTACACGCAAGAGAAGGCGCAGATCCTGCTGCGGTACTTGCGGGGGGAGTTGTCCGTCGTCTGACGTGCGCCGCGGTCCCGCTTCAGGTGATCTCGGCCTTGAGGTTCTCGTGCACCAACTCGCCCAGGAGCTTGACGAGCTGGACCTTCACGCGGTCGTCGGTGAAGAAGTAGTCGGCCATCTTGTGGTGGCTCGTCTGGTTCCCCAGGACGGCCTCGGTGACGGCGTCGGAGAGGTCGGGCGACTCGACGAACTGCTTGCGGGTGTTGGCGCCCGCCTGGGCGCGGATTGTGTCGTCGTCCATCAGGACGGTGACGAGGCCTTCGACCCACGACTGTTGCTCGGCGGGTGTGAAGTCCTCGCCGGCGAACAGGTCGTTGATCTTCGCCAGCACTTCGGCCAGGCGCACCATCCGCGGGTCGCGCGCGGAGCCGGTCCCGGTCGCGGACACCGGACGTAGCGCCACAGGCTCGCCGCTGTCGAGATCGAGAGCGTGGTCACCGGAGCGAGCCTGTTTGATGTGGGTGAGCTCGACGGTGGAGAAGTCGACCGTCTCGGCGCCCAGGCGTCCGGTCAGGCGGCCGGCGAGCAGTCGGAGGAAGAGGGATCGCTTCTCCAGGTCGGTGTCGGCGTAGTTCACGATCTGGGAGAGGAAGTCGTAGAGCCGCACGAAGCTCCCGACGTCCTTGCGGAAGAGGTCGAGTTCCTCGACGGTGGCGGCGTCACCGTCCACGACTGCGGCGGTGTAGCGGCTGTTGAACCGGTCGGCGGCAGCCTTGAGCGGCGCGGAGATCGCCCCGTGCTTGCCGGTCAGGTAGGCGGTCACGAACGCGTCGATCTCCGATTCGGTGTAGATCCCTGCTGCGTCGAGCTTGGCCTGCAGGTCGTGGACGATGTCGGGGTCGGTCGCACCCTCGATCGTGGCCTCGCGGTAGTAGGGCTTGAAGGAGCCGAGGATCTCGGCGGGATCGTTGACGAAGTCCAGGACGTAGGTCGTGTCCTTGCCACCGGCGGGATAGGTCCGGTTGAGCCGGGAGAGCGTTTGCACGGCTGTGACGCCGGAGAGTCGCTTGTCGACGTACATCGCACTCAACAGCGGCTGGTCGAAGCCGGTCTGGTACTTGTTGGCGACGATCAGAATCTGGAAGTCGTCGGTGCCGAACGCGACCGGCAGGGTCCGCCCCCGCAGCCCGGAGTTGAGGTTGGCTTCGGTGTACGGCGGCTCCGCGCCGGCGAACGCAACACCGTCGAGGGTGATCGAGCCCGAGAATGCGACCAGCGTGGCGAGCCGGTAGCCGCGCTTGGCGATGTAGGCATCGATCGCCTCCTTGTAGCGCACGGCGTGCTCGCGGGAGCTGGTGACGACCATGGCCTTGGCGTGCCCGTCGAGCAGGTGACGCACGTTGGCGCGGTAGTGCTCGACGATGATCTGCACCTTCTGAGCGATGTTCGTCGGGTGCAGTGACACCCAGCGCATCAGGCCCTTGGTGGCCTCGGACTCGTCGACCAGCTTCACCTCTTCCAGATGCTGCCGAGAGCGCTCGGCGATCTGGAAGGCGGTGTCGTACGTCGTGTAGTTGCGCAGCACGTCGAGGATGTAGCCCTCCTCGATCGCCTGCTGCATCGAGTACACGTGGAACGGCCGCGGAACGCCATCCGCGTCGGGGCGGCCGAACAGCTCGAGCGTCTTGTTCTTCGGAGTGGCGGTGAAGGCGAAGAACGAGAGGTTGGGTGATTCCGCCCGCGCCTCCATCTCCGCCGCGAGGATCGCCTCGGTGTCGATCTCGCCGCCGTCGTCGAGGTCCGCCAGCTCCTCAGCTGTGAGTACGGCGCGCAGCTGCTGCGACGTCCGCCCGGTCTGGGAGGAGTGGGCCTCGTCGGCGATGATCGCGAACCTCTTCCCGGCCAGGCCGGCGTTGTCGCGGATCGCCTGGAGCGCGAACGGGAAGGTCTGCATCGTGACGATCACGATGAGCTTGCCGGCGAGGAGCTCGGCGGCAAGGAGACCGGACTTGGATCCGGTGCCCGCGTTGCGGACCTGATCGGCGTTGATGGTGGCGACGGTGCCGTCGACGCCCTCGATCTGCTTGATCGCCTTCTGGAGCTGGTCGTCGAGCACGGTGCGGTCGGTGACGACGATGACGGTGTCGAAGACCTTCTGGTTGCGCTCGTCGAACAGGGTGGCCAGGCCGTGTGCGGTCCAGGCGATCGAGTTGGTCTTGCCCGAGCCGGCGGAGTGCATCGCGAGGTAGCGGTGTCCCGGCCCCTCCTGGGCGGCGGTCGCGAGCAGGTTGGTGACCAGCTCCCACTGGTGGAAGCGGGGGAAGAGCAGTGTCGTCTTCTTCGACGCCTCGCCGGTGATGGGGTCGATGTCGGTGCGGGTCTCGAGGTGGAGCAGCTTGCCGATGATGTGCAGCCAGGAGTCGCGCTGCAGGACCCGCTCCCACAGGTACGACGTCGCGGCACCGCGCGGGTTGACCGGGTTGCCCGCCGCGCCGTCGTTGCCCACGTTGAACGGCAGGAAGTGGGTCGCCTTCCCGGCGAGCCGCGTCGTCATCGCGACCTCGTCGTTGGAGACCGCGAAGTGCACCAGGCATCGATTGGCGAACCCGAGCAGCGGCTCGCCCTTCGGGTCGCGGTCGGTGCGGTACTGCGCCTTGGCGTGCTCGATCGACTGGGTGTTGTCGGTCTTGAGCTCGAGCGTGGCGACCGGCAGCCCGTTGACGAACAGCACCAGGTCGATCGAGCCCTTGTGCTCGCCTGAGTAGTAGACCTGCCGCATCACGCGCAGCCGAACGGCGGCATACCGCTCCATCGCTGCCGCGTTGAGCGTGGTGGCGGGCTTGAACTCGCACATCGCGAACCGGGCCGGCGTCTTCTTGAACCCCTTGCGGAGTACGGCGAGAGTGCCGCCGCCCGACTCCAACGGCAGGTCGAGCGTCTTCACGAGCCGGTCGAGCAACTGCTCCTTCGCGCGCTCCTGCTCAGCGGGTGACAGCGACGGCTTGACGACCTTCGCCCACTCCTCGGGTTGGGTCTCCTGGAGCCAGGCGAAGACGTCGGCGGGGAACAGGGCTCGAGTCTTGTCGTACCGATCGTCGGTCGGCGAGTAGAGCCAGCCGTCAGCAGCCAGGTGGGCGCAGATCTCGTCCTCGAAGGCCAGCTCGTGCTCGACACTCACACCCGTCACGCTAGTGCGCGGATGCATCGACCGTGGCCGACATCGCGAGAACCAGCGGCTCCAGACGCAGCAACTCGCTGCGGATCTGTCCGAGCGTCAGCGTCGGCGCGAACTGCATCCGTGCTCCGAACAGGCACTCTCGGTAGGCCTTGGTCGCGACCGCCATCCCGAAGCCCTTCCCGAGCCACTTCGGCCCACCTGCCACGACCATGGCGCTCCACGCCGCGCGGTCCACGGGGTGTCGCGGGTTGGCCGGCGTGAGCTGCCACGGCCAGTCCGGGAGCGCATCGCCGTTCTCATCGAGGACGTGCTCGGCAAACACGCGGCGTAGCAGCCCCCAGTCGAAAGCCTCCGAGGAGTCGACGTCGCTCAACCGCAACGACACCACCGGTGCGGGGCCCTTGAGCCGGTCGCGGTAGCGCCGTTCGGCGTCGGCCCGCCACTCGTAGGCAGTCATCCCCTCCTGTACCTCGACCTGCACCCGCAGATTCGGCACAGCCGTGTCGGCCCAGAAGCGCAGCACCCAGATCCCGCCACCGGAGGACTGGACGATGTCGCGCTCCAGCGTCGAGTCGCCGAGGTGGTGGGCAAGCCATGCGATCCGGGCGCGCAGGGCGAGCTCGAAGTCCCGCGCATCCTCCGGCACGTCGTTCCAGACCGTGTCCGCATCGACAGCCGGGACGAGATCGTCGAGCTGCGCGAGCCATGCCTTCGCTGTCGCGGCAACCCACGGCTGATCGCTCATGGAGTACGCCGCTAGCACCGACTCCCAGGAGAGCTCACCCCACCCCGGAGTCGCCGTCGTGTTCACCGGCAGGGAGGCCAGATGCAGCACGTAGCGGTGCTCGGCGTCAGGGAAAGCCGCGGTGTAGCGCGCGAGCTGATCGAGGCCAAGGTCGGAGAGCACCTTGACCTCGATCGCGGCAATCTGTCGCTCGCCGTGGGTGAGCAGGACATCGAGGCGGTCGGACTTCCGCGACGTCTCGCCGGGTACGGCTACCTCGCGGCGGACATCGTCCGGAATTGTCCCGATCAGTGAAGCGATCGGAGCCGGATCGGTCTTGATCAGCGAGGCGAGCAGATCGCTCCACCGGTTCTCGCTCCAGCCAGGGATGACGTAGCTTAGGTCCGGCTTACGCTGCACCATCATGCTGCTGCCCGCACGTCGATCTGCCCGGTCACCGCCGCGGTGATCAGGGCTGAGCGGCGTTCCTTGGAGAGCTCGATGAAGCGCTCGGTCTTCGCGATGAGCTCGTCGATCTTGGCTGTCTTCTCGTCGAGGTATCCGGCGATCTCGCTCTGCTCGGAGACGTCGGGGTGGGCGATGGAAATCTCCCGCAACTTCTCGCCAGTGAGGTGGACGAAGGACACGGATCCGTAGAAGCGGACATAGAAGTCGGACTCATAGAGGGCGAGCATCGACCAATACGCGAACCGAGGAACCAGGTCGGCGCCGGGCCGTAGGCGGTTGACGGTCTTCTGGAATGCGATCCCGGGCGCATCTGCTTCGAGGAAGCCGGGTCGACCAACCGTCGCGCCACCTTCTATCAACAGAACGTCGCCCCGTTGCAAACTGAACTTGCTCATTTCAGGGGCGGAGAAGGGCATCTCGTTGAGATCGGTGAGTCGGACGCTGCCGTCCGCCAGGATGTCCGCCGCACGAACGTAGGGCGCGAGACTGTCGTCGTCGCGCACAGCGCGACCGGCATCAAGCATCTTGCCGAGGGTCGTCGTCGCGAGGTGCTTGATCCGCGAGGTGGTCCAGCTATCCGCTGGCGTCAGGGCCCGCCTGACCAGCGACCGACGTCGCTCGCGCAGGGTTGCGATGAGCTGCTCCTGCTTGGCGATGAGAGTGTCGATCTGGTCGGTCTCGCGGTCGAGATAGTCGGAGATGGCGCGCTGCTCCTCAACCGGAGGCAGCAGGATGGGCATGAGCCGAAATTCGTCATTGTCGATCTCGGCCTGACCGATCCTCACTCCCCTGGAGAGAACGGCGTACCCGTTCGAGTACGCAGTCGAGCGCAGGAGCCAGTTGAGGTAGCGGTGGTCCTCGTTGTGCCGAGGTGCGAAGCAGATGTAGTGCCCGGAGACGATGCCTCGCAGCGAGGAGATCCCCACTGAGCCCTGCCATGCCTTCATCCGGTTCGCGACGAGCCAGCCAGGGTGGACCAGTTGGTAGATGCTTCTGTTCTCAGCCGTCTTGTTGATGTTGTCGTACGAGTCCTTCGCCACAACACCGAACTCGCGGAAGACTGAAAGCATCCGTTCCTCGGGGTGGTCGACATCCTTGATTCGTTCGAACAGTGACCAGAGTGGCTTGGTCTTCCACCCAGCTGGCACTCGCCCGAGCCACGGCACGCCGGAGTCGACAAGATCGGGCCGTGAGCGAGTCACTTCTCGACCTCGCGGAGCAGATCGAGGATCTCGGCGACGAGCTGGTTGAGGTCGGCGTCGATCTCGTCGAGTGGCCGCGGTGGGAGGTACTTGTAGAAGTGCCGGGTGAAGGGGATCTCGTAGCCGACCTTGGTCTTCTTCTCGTCCACCCACGCGTCGGGGATGTGCGGCAGCACCTCGGCTTCGACGTACGCCTTGATGGTGGCGTCGCGACCGTCGTCGCCGAGGTCGTTGCCGGCGTAGGTGAACGGGACGTTCTCGGTGTCGCGGAGTTTCGGGTCCGGCTTCGGGTTGCCCTTGCGGTCGCGGACGACCTCACCGTGCTCGTCGAGGAGGGGTCGTTCGACGGTGATGGTCCAGTAGCCGAAGGCGTCGGTGGGGAAGATCTTGGAGTGCTCGGTCTCGTCGTAGGCGGCGTAGAGCTTGACGATCTGTTCCCGGTCGGCAGCTGTGATCTCCCGGGACTTGTTGCCGAGGTTCTTCCGGATCTTGGAGTAGAACTCGGTTCCGTCGATGAGCTGGACCTTGCCGATCCGCTCGGCGGGCTTGGCGTTGTCGAGGATCCAGACGTAGGTGGCGATCCCGGTGTTGTAGAACATGTTGGTCGGCAGGGCGACGATCGCGTCGGCCAGGTCGTTCTCCAGCAACCAGCGGCGGATCTGCGATGGTCCGGACTCGGCTGCGCCGGTGAACAGCGGAGAGCCGTTGAGGACGATGCCGGCGCGGCCGCCGCCGTCGTGGACGGGCCGCATCTTGGTGGCGAGGTGCTGGAGGAAGAGCATCTGGCCGTCGCCGATCGAGGGGAGTCCGCCAGGAAAGCGCGACCGTTCGCCGGCCCGGGCGACCTCGTCCTTAACCGCCTTCTCGGACGCCTTCCAGTCCACGCCATAGGGCGGGTTGGACAGGCAATAGTCGAAGGTGGTGCCGGCGAACTTGTCCTCGGCGAGGGTGTCGCCGAGCTGGATGTTGGAGGCGTCCTGGCCCTTGGCGATCATGTCGGACTTGCAGATCGCGTAGGACTGGTCGTTGATCTCCTGGCCGTAGAGACGCAGCCGTGCGTCGGGGTTCAGGCCGGGGTGCTCGGGAGTACCTACCAGATGCTCCTCGGCGACCGAGAGCATGCCGCCCGTGCCCGCTGTCGGGTCGTAGACCGTGCGGACCACGCCCTTCTCGACCAGCGCCTGGTCGTCGCCCGCGAACAGCAGATCCACCATCAGCCGGATCGCGTCGCGTGGTGTGAAGTGCTCACCGGCAGTCTCGTTGGAGGCCTCAGCGAACTTGCGGATCAACTCCTCGAAGAGGTCGCCCATCTCCGCGTTGCTGACGGAGCTCGGATGGAGGTCGACCTCGGCGAACTTCTGGACGACGATGAGCAGACGGTTCTTCTCTGACAGGGTGGCGATCTGGTTGTCGAACCGGAACCGCTCGAAGACGTCGATGTTCTTGGAGAATCCCGCGATGTAGTCCGTCAGGTTCGCGGAGAGGCCGTCGGGGTCGCCCACGAGTCGGGTGAAGTCCCATGGGCTGGTGCTGTAGAAGCCCAGGCCAGTGGCGCGCTTGATCTTGACGTCCCGCAGTTCCTCACGCGATTCGGCTTCGGCGATCTGGCGGACCTGGTCACGGGTCGGCTCGAGGACGCAGTCCAGTCGCCGCAGGATCGTCATCGGCAGGATCACGTCGCCGTACTGGTGAGGCTTGTAGACGCCGCGAAGTTGGTCGGCGATCGACCAGACGAAGTTGCCGAGAGTGCTCACATGTCTCCTGTGCCGTGCTGAAGAGGGCGACCGTCGGGATGGTCTCGGCCCTCGGCTGAGGTTACGTGTCGGTCCCGGCGCTTTGAGTGGATCCCAGGGAATCGGCGGCCGCTGCGGCAGAGGGCGGGTACGCCGAGAGCAGCCACTCAAGGCGAGCCAGCTCCGAGCGGATCTCCCGCTCGCGTCGGTACGTGATGTCGCCCGCGAGAGCTCGGTGTCGCTCATCGATCTGCTGGACCAAGGCGGCGGCGGCATACAGCGCTCGCTTACGGCAGTTGGCTGAGCAGAAGAGCGGCGGACGCCCTCGTCCGGCACGCCAGGTGAGGCGCTGGCTGCACTCGGGGTTGTCGCATCGTCGAGTCATCGAGTCGTCATGGGCCGCGCGCACATTTTCGTCGGGGATCACGTCGGTTGCGCGACGTGCCATGGGACTCAACTCCTTTGGCCATCGCCCGCGGGGAGGCCACTTCTTCGCCGGCGCAGCGTGTCTGTCGGCATTTATTGTGCAGTCTGGCTGCGCATTTGTCACCGGCCGCCGTCGTGCCGACTTTGGCAAGATCGAGAGAAATGCACTAGTGCAGTCCATGGAGTCGTCTCGGGCGGACGTCTGAGATCCGGCCTCGGTCACCTTGAAATGTGCGGCCCGTGCTAGCGCATGCATGGCCGACAGGCATACGCTCGCGGCAGTTGACGGCTGGGCCGGGCGCCTCCATAGACCCGATTCACCTGCGGCACCTTCGCGGCACGTGCTCTACTTGGGCCAAGAGCCCCAGGTGACCCGAGACGCCTGGGGCTCTTTCACGTCCAGCAGCGTCGTACCGAGCCTTCTCAGGGGGGGCCTCGGGTGGGCGCGGGCCGGTGAATGAGACCAGGTCCCCGTCCTGCTCCTAGGACGGGGACCTGCCTTGGGGTTGAGCTACGGGGTGACGGCCCCGCCCATCATTGAGTGAGCACCTGAGCCTCGCCGATGCGGATCGACAGCGGCTCGGTGGTCAGGTCGAACTCGATGGTTCCGGACTGGCCGCCACCGGTCCACTCGACGACCCAGTGGCTGGTCGCGGTGACCTGGTACGCACCGTCCGGCTGGTCCGACGACATCTTCGCGTAGCGGTGACCGCAGGTCGGCGAGGGTTGCTTGCCGTAGTGATCTGCGTACGGCGTGCCCTTGCCGGTGCAGGTCACCTTGGTGCCGTCGCCCATGTTCCACACGATGCTGGAGACGCTGGCGGTCGCGCTGACCGAGACTGTCCCCTGGCTCGCGGAGCGGGTGATCGGGCCGAAGGTGTCCTCGGTCGGACTGTCGACCCACATCCACACCGGCAGGCCGACCAGGCCGGCGCGGTTGGCGCCCGACTCGGGAACGATGCCGATCTGGATCGGGTCCAGGTCCATCGAGGCGATCGCACGATTAGCGAGGACCACCGGGTCGATTCCGACCACGCCGGCCTCGATCCACATGTACTCCCACGACGACCCGGGCGGCGGGTAGTAGCAGACGTGCCACCACCCGTCCTCCTTGGTCTGGCCCTCGGGCGGGACCATGTAGTCCGGGCCGCGCGCGCCGATCCAGCACGCGTACTTGCTGCTCCAGACCGACCCTTCTGGGCCGGTGCACGGGATCTCCTTCCCGGCGTAGTTGCAGGTCGACGAACCTCCGGAGCCGGGGTCACCGTTACCGCCCCCGCCGTTGCCCGGGTCCTCGCAGACGAGCTTGACCTCCCCAGTGTTCGGGTCAGTCTCGTACCAGCAGTTCTCACCGCCGGCCGCCGCCGCGGGCGAGGTCGAGCCGACCACGACGAATGCGGCCGCGGCGAGCATCGCGGCGAGTGCTCGGGCTAGCACGGCTCGTCCCACAACACATTGGAGCTGGTGACCAGCCACCGGCCCTTCTCCAGTACCAACTCGTACTCAATCGGCACCGGGTTGCGCAGCGGGTTGCCTTCAGGGTCCTTCTGCTCTGGGACGGGCTTGCCATCCTTCGTCCGCTTCACTCCGGTGCGGTCCTCGCAGTCGATGATGAAGATCTGGTCGTCGGCGCGCTGGCGGGGCTCAGCGAGGGTGTGCACGTACTCCCCGGTGACCTTGCTTCCAGAGCGCTCGATCCCGGAGACGTTCTGCTGAACGTTGAGGAACTCTCGCCCCGTTGCCACTGGGTTGAGACGCTTGAAGTCGATCGTGGCGGCCCGGAACGCGTCGTCGCGGACGTCGAGGTAGGCGGTCAGCTGGGCGGCGGCCTTCTCCTCGGGGGTCTTTGGGGTTGGCGTGCTGGTGGGTGTCGGGGAGGGCGACTCGGTGGGGGTCTCCGTGACCTCGGGGTCGGTGTCGTCGCCGCCGCAGCCGGTTAGGGCCAGGGCGAGGGCGAGGGCCACTCCCCCGAGTGCGGAGTGGTGCTTCCTCATGCGGTGTCTCCTCCTGTGTTGGGCAGGGTCGTGACGGATCTGCTGACGTCGTTGACGATGTGCTCGAGGTGCTCTTCGGCGGCGTCGACGAGCTCGGCGAGCGAGCCGTTGTCGGCAGGGTCGATGCCGAACTTCTTGTCGGCGTTGTAGAGGGTGCGGATGGTGTCGCGCACGAACGCGGCCCGGGCGATACGTCGGGCGTCCGGGTCGGGGCGGTCTCCACCGGCCGCGGCGTAGCGGCCGGTGAGCTCCTGGTCGAACGTTGCCATGTGCTGGGGCTCCCTTCCCGAGTCAGCTCGCGAGCCAGCCATGTGTACGGATGATGGTCTTCGTGCGTTCCGACAGTTCCATGGGGGCGTCGCCGTCGTCGGACCGGTTGCAGATCTCCTCGCGCAGGATCCGGTCGGCCTCGAGTTGGTCGCCCTCGGCCTTCATGACGTGTGCCAGGCACAGTCGGGTGCTCTCGCCGTCGGGGTCTGCGCGGTTGGCGACGTAGGCGGCGGAGCGGGCCTTGATCAGGTCGCCGGCCGCGAGAGCCTCGGTGACGACGATGAGGGCGACGTCGGCGATCCAGCCGGCCGCCATGAGGTCGACGCGGTCGGGCTCGTTGGCCAGCCAGGACCATCCCTCCTCGCGGAGCTGGCTGAACGGCTGGGCCTCCCCGACCAGTTCGAGCGCGGTGCATAGGTCCGCGACGCCTTCTGCGCCCCCTCGGGCCTGGCCGCGCTTGCGTAACCGGAGGAACAGGTCCAGGTCGACGAGCAGGCCGTCGTCTACCTGGTAGACGTTGACGCCGGTGACCTTCGCGGCCGGTGCCTTGTCGGCGTAGGGCAGGTGGTCCTCGCCGGTGCGGGGGTTGGTGCCGAGCCAATCGCGGACGATGTTGGTGTAGTCGCGCACCTTGCCGTCAGAGATCGAGAACGCCTCGCGGATCTGCTCGCGGGTGGCGCCGTGCTTGCGGTGCAGGGCGAGGAACGCCAGCAGCTCGGTGAAGTACGGCTTGCGCTTGGCCAGCGCCTTGCCGTGGGCGCGTGCTGAGACCGGACCGAGCAGGGTGAGCCGGGGCCGGTCGCAGGTGGGTGAGAACCAGTCGGCGATGTCCTGGTCCAGGTCGGGGTCCTTTTCCTCGACCTCGGCGCGGACGTGACCCGGCACCTTGGGCGCGAGCGCCTCGAGGTCCTCCTGCACGATCGCGCTCTCGCGGATGTACTTCTCGTCCTGGCCTTCGAGGAGGGAGGACATCGGCTCGTCGACGGCGTCCTTGGGGGTGTTGCGCGGCAGGGTGTACTCGCGGCGCAGAGCCCCGGAGGAGTCGGTGTAGGCCTCCCAGCCGTCGGTGGCGGTCTCGTCCACTGGGGTGTCGACGTACTCCGGGGTCTCGCTCTGGGCGTAGACCAGGGCGCAGCCGCGGGCTTCGTCGCTGGTGAGGCCGACGGCGATGAGATTGAGGCCGGCGTGCTCGAGGACGACGCGGCCGGTGTTGGTCATGTGCAGCACCGCGCCCGGGGTGTTGGGGCGTTCGCCTGCGACGACGATGGAGGTTGCCGACTGCCCGACGTGGTCGTTGACCAGTTGCAGCAGCTGCTCGAGGTCCTCTGGATCACCGGCTGCCGCGTCGACCAGGAGCATCCGGGCGGGCCAGGTGTCGTCGTCGACGCTGCCGGTGCGGGCCGTGGACACGTCGGTGTCGTGGCGCTTGGCCCGGTCGACGGTGGTGACCGCGGCCGCGAGGGTCTCCGCGGTTGCCGGCGATCCGGCTGCTCCGGTCGGGTAGAAGCTGATCCGCTCGTCCATGGCGACGGTCTCCTCGGCTAGGCCGATGCAGTCGACCTGCACCCGGCGCGACCAGGGGTTCACGGCCAGCTGGGCGGCGAGGTGGCGGGCGAAGTCGCGGCCGTAGGTGGGGTCTCCGCTGATGGTGAGGGTGGACAACTCCTCGCAGTTCAGCAGCCACGTCTCGCCGGTGTCGCTCATCCCGATGGTGGCCAGGAGCGGGTAGGGCGGCTCGACGTTGTCGGTGTCGGGACCGAGTTGGTCGACGTCGGTGTCGGTGGTGACGTGCCAGTGGGTCTGGTCGGGGCTGCCTACCCAGGGGGCGGGGACGGTGGCCGGGGCGCTGAGGTGCAGGGTGAGCTTGCCGTGCCCGAGCTCCACCGCGGCGAGGGGCGGCATCGTGGTGCCCTGGGTGCCGACGGCGGCCGCGAGGCGGCGCAGCGCCTCGTCGGCGAACTCCACGGTGGCGGCCGCGGCGGCGCCGGTGGCGTTCAGGGTCATCTCCACCGGCGCGAGCTCTGGCGACGGGGCGGCGATCGCGCGGCCGGGCGGGCGGTTGCGGAACGCGGCGCGTCGGCGTGAGCGCAGGGCCATCAGCAGAGCCCCGGACAGCAGCACGCCCCCGCCGGTGAGACCGGCGAGGACCCAGGGTGCCTCGAGGATCGAGTCGTCGCTGTCGTCGACCTGGTCGACCTCGGCGGCTGCCGGCTGCTCGGCCTGGGGCGGCGCGACCTCGGGTGCCTCAGTCTCAGGTGCCGCAGTTTCGGGAACCTCCGGCACGTCGGGCTCCTGGACGACCGGCGGCTTCTCCTTGGCCGGCGGGTCGACGGGCTGCTGGCCCTCGGGGCTGGCGGGGTTCTCGGGCTCGACCTCACGTGGCTGCTGCTGGTTGTCGGCGCCGGGGATGTTGAGGGTCCAGCCGACGTCGATGAGGTCGGGGTCGGTCAGCTGGGCTCCGCCGGGCTGGGCGATGCCGGTGGAGGCCTGGTAGATCTCGGGCCACCGGTCGGCGTCGCCGAGCTGCTCGTGTGCGATCTCGCTGAGGGTGTCGCCGGCCTGGACGCCGTACTGGTGTGCGGGGGCGTCCTTGACCTGGTGCGCGGGGAGCTTGAGCACCCAGCCGGGCTCGAGGAAGTTCGGCTGCGTGCCGAGTAGGTCGCGGTTGAGCTCGGCGATCTCCTTGTACCTGGCTCCGTCGCCGAAGTGGTCCTCGGCGATCGACCAGAGGCTCTCCCCCGGCTTCACGGCGTGGTCGACGGTCTTGGGCGCTTGGCGCTCCTGCTTCGTCTCGGCCTTGACGTCCTGCTGCGCGGGGGCCTGGTCGACGGCGGCGGCGTGGACATGACCCACCGCGGCCGGGGCGGCAGCGGCGGGAGCGGCGGGGGCTGCCTGCGTCGCAATGGGTGCGGCGATGAAGAACAGGGCCGCGAGCCCGATCAGGTTGCGGGCGCCGGCCTGCGGGAGCCTGAGGCCGGGCAGCTGGGGTGCCTGGATGTTGCGGAGGCGTGCGATGGTCTCGACAACGAGGCTGAGCGCCATGAAGGCCCACGCGGCCCAGCCGATCACCTTGAACAGGCCGAGGACGAGGGTGCCGTCGTCGGGCGCGAGGAGCGCGTTCTTGATGCTGTCCAGGGTCGGGGCCTGGTCGGGGATCGGGCTGGCCCCGATGGCGAGGAACAGGGCAGGGAGCCCTACGAGGATGCCGAGCACGGCGACCGAGGCCGCGAGGCCGGTGAGCCGCTGGCCCAGAGTGGGGTGGGTGGGCGTGGTCATCTTTCGATGCCTCCTTCGGCGCGGATGAGCCGCGCGGACGCCTCCCCGGTGACCTGCATGGTGTCCAGGCCGATGATCCCGAGGAACTTGCTGGTGTAGGTGTCGGTGGTGGTGACGATCAGGGTGTCGCCGTCGACGACGCGCGCGTTGCCTTCCACGCCGGCGGCGTGGAGGTAGTCCATCGCGGCTGCCTTGGCGGCGTTGATGTCGACGCGGAGGTCCTCGCCGCGCACGGCGGTCGAGCCCTGGACCTCCTGGGCGCCGGTGCGGGCGGCCTGGGCGGCGGCGCTGCGGGCCTGCTGCTGGGTGTGGACCTTGCCGCCGAGGTCGACGGCCATCCCGACGAGGATGATCATCGCGAACGAGGCGGTGGCGAACCACACGCTGATGGAGCCTCGCTCGTCGCGCGCCCGGGCCGCCAGGAGGCGGCACAGCTGGCTGATCATCGGCGCTCCCGGTATGCGTCGACGGGGCTGCTGGCGGTCGCGGTGATCGTCCTGGTCCCCGGCAGGCCGGGGATGGCAAGGTCGGCGACGTCGACCTTGCAGGTCACCGTTGCGGTCACTTGGGCGGTGGTGCCCAGTGGCGCGTTGAACGCGGCGGCGTTGACCGTGACGTTGGTGGTCGCGCACTGCAGGCCCTGGTCGTGCAGGCTGCTGGTGGCTGCGGACTTGCCGGAGCTGATCGCCTCGTTCTGGGTCCGCTCGATGGAGGCGGCTCGGGCTGCTTCGTAGGCGGCTGCCTCTACTGACTGCTTGGCGATCTCCACGCGGCCGCCGAGGATGATCATCGCGATGAACAGGCCGAAGGCCGGGACGCCGATTGCGGCCTCGATCGCCACCGATCCTCGCTCGTCCCGGCGCCTGCGCGGCCAGCTGGTCCACCCGTGGAGTTGGCTGGTCATTCGGTGAGCCTCTCGACCGGCACGCTGGCGCTCTGGGAGACGGTGACGTGCCACCCCGGAATCACGCTCAGGGACTTGCCCGTGACCGTGATGGTGGCGGTGGTCGTGGTGCGTGACCCCGAGACGCTGGTCGACGTCATCACGTCGGAGCCGCCGGCGTGGTTGAGGAAGGTGTTCGCCGTTGCCAGACCGGACTCTCGGGTGCCGGTCTCGCTGCCCGCCTCGCGGGCGCCCTCCTGCGCGGCCGCGAGCGCTACCTGCTTCGCGTGGTAGTACAGCGCGCCCTGGAGGCCGAGGAACATCAGCAGGAAGAGGGCGGGCATCAAGAAGACCATCTGGATGGTCACCGACCCGCGCTCGTCTCGGCGACGGCGCTGAGAGGTGGCGGACATGACGAACTGGCTCCGGCCTACTTGATCTTGCCGGACTCGCTGGTCACGAAGGCCCTGATGGCGGCGACGACGATGCCGGCGATGGCGATGGCCGCCACTGCCCAGAGCACCTCCTGAATCGTGACGGAGCCGCGCTCGTCGCGCTGGATCCTGGCCCGGTCCTCGAGGACATCGCGCACGGTGAGCACCGCGAGCTGGAGGGCGATGAAGAGCTTCAACATCGGGTTGTTCCTTCCTTGGTTGTTCGGTTTGCGGTCTTGGGCGACCCGTGCCGGTGGGTGGGGTCGGTGTTAGGGCGTCAGGTGGCGAATCGGAGCATCGAGGGGGTGACGAGGATCGCCATGAAGACGATGCCGAGCAGGCTGGCGGGGATGTACATGCGCTCGGAGGCCGCGTTGGCCTTGCCGAGCTCGGCGCTGAGCATCGCCGAGCGGAGGGCCGCGGCCCGGGCGCGGAGGTTGTTGTAGATCTGGGCTCCGTCCTGGCCGGACTGCTGCATGATGTCGGCGAGGTCGTCGAGCTCGGGGACGCCGAGCTCGTCCGCCAGTTGGTGCAGGGAGTCCCACGGTGCGCGCGTCATGTACCGGGCGCGGCGCAGTTCGCTCTCGATCCGCTTGAACACCCAGGTGTCGCCGACCTCGGCGGCCGAGCGCAGCGCCTGCTGGCCGCTGGAGCCGTCGCGGACGCCGGTGGCGACCATGTCGATGTAGGCGCCGAGGGCGCGGTTGAACTCGATGCGCGCCTTCTTGGCCTCGTCGGTGGCGTTGTAGTTGGGCATGAACCAGAACAGGGCGGCCAGGGCCAGCGAGCCGAGCGTGGGGATAGCGAACGGCAGCGGGAGCCCGATCATCGTGAAGAAGCCGGCCAGCAGCGGCGGCATGGTGAGGCCGAGGAGGGCCCAGACGACCTTCTCGCCGTAGAACCGGGCCTCGCTGATCTGCAGGATGGCCAGGTCCTTGCGGGGCGTGTGCGCCCACGCGCCGCCGGGGAGGTTCTTCATTGCCCACAGGCCGATCCGGTCGACGGCCGAGCCGGTGTCGGTGCCGGCGTCGTCGGGGCCGGGGGTGCCGCGGCGGGGGACGACGCGGTCGGGAGAGAGCCGGTCCAGCGCGTCGACCAGGTCGGGGTCGGAGGGCGCGAGGCGCCACACGAGCAGGGCGAGGGCCAGCCCGAGGAGGGTGCCGCTGGCGAGCGCGAGCTGCAGGCCGGTCATGCCAGTGCTCCTTCCTTCTCGCCCGGTGCTGTGCGCTGGGCGGCGCGGTGCGCGTTGCGGGCCTGGAGGTCGAGGAACCGCGGGAGCGGCTTGGCAACGGCCATCCGCCGCATCCAGAGCAGGGTGGCCACGTACGCGGTGAGCAGGACGGCGAGGACGACCTGACCCAGCGGGGTGCCGTAGGGCTCGATGTAGTCGCCGGTGAACGCGAGGATGCCGAGGACAGCGAGGGTGATCACGGTGACGGTGCGTGCGGTGGTGCGGGGCTTGGCCTGGTCGGCGGCGATCTGGCGGCGTGCGCGGACGTCGGCCGCGACGGTCTCGGCGAGGGCGTCCAGTGCCTTCGACAGTCCGGCCTGTCCGCGGCCGCTGGCGGCCAGGATCAGCTGGCTGGCCACGACGTCGCCGGTGGAGTCGCTGAGGTCCTCGGCGAAGGCGCGCAGCACGTCCTCGGTGGAGGAGGTGTTGTTCCACAGCCGGGAGACCAGCAGCCCGACCTCGCGCTCGATCGGCTGCGGCGTCGACTGCAGCGACTTGATGAGCGCAGAGCGCAGGGACTGTCCGGCGGTCAGCTTGCCCGACAGGGAGCGGGTCCACTCCTCGAGCGCCTCGAGCTTCTCGATGCTCGCGGCCGCCGGTGGGGGCGTCAGCAGCAGCGGGATACCGACGATCGCGGCCGGCACGAGGACGATCGCGATCACCCAGCCGGTCAGCAGCGCCACCAGGAGACCGGTCACGGCGCCGCCGATCACCAGCAGCCGGGTACGGCGGTCGAGCCGGCCGAACCGGCTGCCCAGCCGGCCGAACGGGGTGACTGTCCGAGTAGGCCGCGGCGGCTTGGGCGGCGCCGGGATCAGCGCGTAGGCCATGCCGATCAGGCCGATGACGATGCAGGCGCCGAAGACGGCGGGCAGGAACGCCGACGATGTGGTGCTCATGACGTGGCCACCCCCGGGTTGGCCTGGGACTCGGCCTTGTACGCCTCGAGGTCGAACCCGTGGCGTGCCAGCTCCTGGGCGAGGAAGTTGTCGAGCTTGCCGGTCGCGACGGCCTGGCCGAGCTGGTTGGGCGCGAAGATCGGGGTGGTGGCGTACCCGCGGGCCGCGTCGATGCTCGGCTGGACGACCAGGACCTCCTCGACCCAGCGCTGCTTGCGGAAGGTGCCGTCGCCGTTGGGGACGACCTCGGAACGCAGGTACATCACGATGTCGATCGCGGCGGCCAGCTTGCTGATCGCCAGCTCGCGGGTGACCTGCGGTCCCTTCTCCATGGCGCAGGAGACGAGCTTCTCGATGGTGTGCTCGGCGCTGCGGGCGTGGGTGGTGCTGATCGAGCCCGGGCCGGACTCCATGGCCTTGAGCATGTTCCAGACCTCCGGGCCGCGGACCTCGCCGACGATCTGGCGGGCGAGGTTGAACCGGAAGGAGTGGTGGATGGCCTCCTCGAGGCTGAACTCACCGGCCTGGCGGCCGTCGAGGCCGACCTCACCTGAGCCGGGCCGGTGCTCCCAGGCGTGGACGATCTTGTGCCGGTCGACCAGCTCGTGCAGGTGCAGCTCGAACTCGGTCTCGAAGGTGCCGATCATCTCCCACGGCGGGATGCACGAGCACAGGGCGCGGACCCAGGTGGTCTTGCCGGAGCCCTGGACGCCGGAGACGACGATGCTCTTGCCGGCGCGCACGCAGGCAGCGAGGAAGTCGGCCAGGACCGCGGTGCAGGCCTTGCGGTCGTAGACCATCTCGTCCATGGAGACCTCGCGCATGCCGTGGCGTCGGATCACGACCGAGGTGTAGGCCATCACCCAGGAGCCGGCCGCGAGCCGCGCTCCCCCGGGCAGCCGGAGGTCCAGGTGCGGACGGGCCTCGGTGAAGGGTCGGTTCTGCCGGGCGCCGAGGTCGGCGAGGAACTCGCGCAGCTCGTCCTCAGAGTCAGCGATCGGGTCAGCCTCGACCAGGGTGCCGTCGACCAGCTCCAGCCACACCGCGCAGACTGGGCCGCGGGCGATGACGATGATGTTCTCGACGTCCTCGCGCTCGACGAGGGGCTGCAGGCGGCCCAGGCCGAACAGGGCGGCGTGGAGGGCGGACTTGAGCGCCTTCTCCTGGTCCTTGGTCCACGCCGGGCGGCCGGTGGAGACCAGCGTCTCGGCCTCGGACTTGATGAGCTCCTCGATCACGTCGAGGCCCATCTGCTCGCGGTCCTCCTCAGTGACCCGGCCACCTTCCTTGTCGAGCCGGGCGGTCAGGCGCGAGGAGATCTCCGCGCGGTACTGCGCGATCGACTCCCAGTCCAGCTCGACCTCGCCATCCGCTCCCTGGGTTTGGTGGTGCTCCTCCGGGGTGGGCGCAACGAGAGGGCGCAGGCTGAACTCGGAGCGGGCGCGCCCCGGCAGCTGCTCCTCGCTGGTCCAGGCGGAGGCGAAGATCGGCAGCGAGGTCGGGTCGTGGTCCTCCGTGGCCGGCGGGGGCGGGGGCGGCTGGGTGTTGCGACCGCGGGCGAAGGGCGAGGTGCGGTCGCTGGTCGCGGCGTGCCGTGCCTCGAGCCACTCGTCGGCGCGCAGCGGGTCGCGGCCGTTGGTCCCGGGCTGGTGTCCGTTGGTGCCGTTGGTGCTCATGCGCGACCTCCGTTCGTGGGAGCGAGGGCGGCCTGGTTGGCGCCGAGGATGGACTGGATGGCCGCGGCGCTGGCCCGGTAACCGCGCAGCAGCCCGGAGGACTCGAACTTGCGGGGCTTGCGGGCGCCGTGGGAGTAGACCTCGGCCACCTCGGGCTCCCATTCCACGGAGGCGACGACGGGGATCTGCAGGGCCTTGGCGATGTGGCGTGCGGTGTAGGGCCGGACGCGGGCTCCAGTGGGCACCGCGGGCCAGCGGCGGTCCTCGTCGACGAGGAGGACCCCGAGGCGTGAGAGGCCACCGACCGCGGCGAACTGTGCCCGCAGGGTCTTGGCCCAGCTGGTCGCGCCGGCCAGTGCCGGCAGGGAGTTGCGGGTGACGAGTAGGGTCAGGTCGGCAGCCCCGATGAGCGGCTGGGGCCATCCGGCGAGGCCGAGCCGTCCGGCGTCGACGATGACGTCCTGGCCGTTGCGCTCCAGCGCACGCAGCTGCTCGATGAGCGGATCCCACAGCGGGAGCAGGCTGGGAGCCTGCTCGTGGGCCCGGATGCCGGGCAGGAACCATGCCGACCGCTCGGCCGGCGCCTCGGGGTCGAGCAGGAGCGTCTCGCGGGGCAGGGCGTCGGCCAGCGTCCCCTCGCGCAGGGACAGGGCGAGGTTGATCAGTCCGCCGGTCGGCTCCTGGGTGCCGTGGAAGTAGCCGGCGAACACCGCGGACGATCCGGTCGGGTCGGCGTCGACCAGGAGGACGGGTCGGTGCCAGTTGAGGGTGAGGCCGAGCGCGGTGGTGGAGACGCCGGGCGAACCGCTCGCGGAGGCGAGGACGATCAGCGCCATTGCTCAGCGCTCCCGGGCGTCCAGGACGAGCGCGACCCGTCCGGTGGCGGCCCGGGCGGCCAGGTCAGCGGCCTCGCGCTCGGGCACCGAGACGTCGACGACGGTCTCCCCCGTCTCCTCGACGCGGCTAACACCAACCACCACTGCCTCGATGGTCACCGGCTCCTCGTCGGTCACCTCGCCCTGGTCGCCGGGCGTGGTGACGATCCGAACGGCGTCGCCGCCGTAGAGGGGCTCCGAGGGCATCTGGGCAGGAGTGAGGCTGATGCCCACCAGGGACTCCCCCTCCCCCGGCACCAGGCTGTCGGTGACTGCCTGCTCGGTGAGCAGGGTGCCGGCCCACAGATCGACCGCCGCGCGGCTGCCCTGGAGCTCGCCCTTCTGACTCCCGGCGACCGGGGTCAGCGCTGGGTCGACGCTCACCCGCACCACCGAGAGGTCCCCGACCTCGATGGTCTCGCCGCGCTTGATGTCACGGCTGACGACCAGGACCTCTTGGGTGTCGTTGACCGAGGTGAACGCGAACGCGGTTCCCAGGGCGCCGGCGGCGACGAAAGCAGCACAAAGTGCGAAAACCCACGGCCTGCGGCGCCGCTTGAGCCGTGGACTGTTGTTGAGATTGGGCGCAGGTCGACTGGTGGAGGGCGCCTCGCCCGACGCATTTTGAGCGGTGTTCAGCGACATGGATCCCGAGTCCTCTCGTGTCTCGATCACCTACGTGTCAAGACGGGCCCTCGGCGATCACCACGAGCCCAACTCGATACTCGCACACTAGTGCATTTCTATCGAACGGCTCGGTTTCCACAGGTGACCGATTCCGAGATGACATCGCCCAGTCCTGACCGGAAGGGTTGCGCAGCTCATTCCCCCGATGGAATTAGCGTCAACGCCTCCGAATGATCCGGAGTCCATGGGACCACAGATCGTCCGCTTCTTCCGGAATCAGCTTCTCGCCTGTGGATAGCGTCCAAACCCGGCTGCAGTTGCGCACTTGCGACGCCGTGCGGCTGCCGAAGGTCTCCTCAGGCCGAAGTGTCTCCGCCCCACTGGCGCTGTCGCTGCGACTCACGGAAAGCCGCGACCACCGCATCGACGGCCACCCCGTAAGCGCGGGCGAGCGCTTCAAGCGACTCAGGTGCAGGGAGTCGGGCCCAGCGCCCCTGCTCCCAGGCGTAGTAGGTCGGGACGGCTACCTTCACGGCCATCGCGAGCTTCTGCGCGCTGAGCCCTGCCTGCAGGCGCAACGCCCTGAGGTCGGGGACCTCACCGTCGATCTGGATCAGCCGAAGCGTCGGGATGTCGAGGGCCTTGGCGAGCCTCACCAGGAAGTCGGGGCGCGGAGATGACGTGCCCAACTCCCAGCGAGAGATGCGCTCACCCCCAGCCGCTCCCACCAAGCGCGCCAACTCATGCTGAGTCAACCCCGCTTCCTCGCGAGCAGCCCTCAACGCGTTGGGGTCGATTCCGGATGCCATCGCCGACGAACACTAGCGGTACCGATCGCCTGCGGGATCGGTCAGTCTGGGTCGCCCCGGACCGACGACGTGGGACCGCGGAGGCCGTCCGTCTCTCATCGAGTGCGCCGCTGGCCACGCGGACACTCCTCGCCGCTCGGCAATGACCTTGGGCACGAAATCCGCCCAGCCTCGGTGTCACCCTCGGTGGCCTCGCTCCCGGCTGGCCGCCCGGCGCAAGCCCCGCACAGGGCCGTGAGTTCTCCCGCGCGATAGCCGGCAGATTCTCCTGGTGTCGCAGATCGGGCTGATCGCTTACCTACCTCCTTCGCACCTAGGTGACCAGAAAGCGAGGTGGACCATGAGCATTCCCCCAGCCGAGAACCCGGTCCCCATTGTCGTCACCTTCACCGCCCGCGGAGACGCTGCCCTCGATCGTCTGGCCGAGGCCCTGGTGGCCGAGTGTGACGGCTCGTCAGGGGGCATCGCTGACATCCTCGAGCGGGTCCTGGAGGCCGACGTCGAGGACCTAGCCGAATGCCTGAGCGAGACGACCCGGCTGCACGCCGATCGACCTGGCCGCGGCGTCGACGAGGTCAGTTCCGCGGGCGAGAGCCCCGACGATGCCGCCCGTCGTCGACTCGGAGCGCGCACGCCAGGCGCTGCCAGCACGCCTGGGACACGCAGCTTCGACGTCGGGCGCTGATCCGGCTCGACGGCATACACTTCGTTACACAAGCCCGCTGTGTAACAGAATGTATGGGAGACCTCTGATGCTGCCCAACCCCTACGCACCGGGCGAACTGCCGCGGGTCCTGGCCGGGAGGGAACAACAGCAGGACAGGATCAGAGGCTACCTGAGCCGGATCGGCACCTACGGCGAGATGGGCGGCCCGCTCCTGGTGTTCCTAGGCCCGCGCGGGGTCGGCAAGACCTCCCTGCTGCGCGAGGCCCAGCGCGACGCCGAGGCCCACGGATTCATCACCGCATGGGTGGCCTGCCGCCGCAACGCGCCGTTCCTGCCCGACCTGGTGAGCCGTGTCGGCAAAGCGATCGAGACCGCGGACATCCTGCCCCGGGGCGAGAAGGGCTCCTGGAAGCTCCGCCTGGAGAGCATCGCCCTGGAGTTCGGGCTGCCGAGCGGGGTGAAGGTGAGCGCGACCGCGGCCGCCGACCGCTCCGGGGCGGACGCGCCTCCGAGCGGTGCGCAGATCTCGGCGATGGAGGACCTGCTGCACGAGACCAGCTCCCAGGTCCGCGCACGCGGTGGCGCCGGACTCGTGGTCTTCGTCGACGAGCTGCACGCGGCCGCCCGCGATGACCTCGCGGTCCTGCTCAACGCGATGCAGAACCTGGCTGGACGGCGCGAGGACAACCCGCTGGCCATCATCGGCGCCGGCCTGCCCTCGACTCCGGGAGTCCTGGTCAACGCAGCCACCTTCGGGGAGCGCAGCACGTTCCTCACCCTGCCCCGACTCGAGCCCGCCGCCGCGGCCGCCGCGGTGGCCGGGCCGGCCGCCGAGCTGGGCGTGACCTGGACACCCGCCGCGCTGCAGGCGATCGCGGCCGAGGCGCAGGGGTTCCCGTACCTGCTGCAGGTCCTCGCCCACGCGACGTGGGAGGTGGCCAAGCCCTCGGGAACCGGTGAGGTGCTCGACGTCGGCGAGGTCCAGGCGGGCCTGCCGCTGGCCGACGACCAGCTGACCTCCATGTACGCCGCCCGGTGGGCGGCCGCGACCGAGCTGGAGCGGCAGATCATGGCCGTGATGGCGCGGGTCGGCACGCCCACGGTGACGAGGGCGGAGATCGCCGAGCAGCTTGGCCGATCCACGCAGGCCCTGGGCGTTCCCCGCGAACGGCTGATCGACAAGGGGATCATCGAGCCCGCCGGGCGCGGCGAGGTGCGATTCACGATGCCCGGCTTCGACCGCTACATCCGGGAGACCCTGGCCGGCGAACCTGCGGACGCCGACCAGGGCACCGGCCAGCTGGCTACCGGGCGCCGCCGGCGTGAACTGCCGCCGGCCTCCGATCCCGGCCGCGGCACCCCTCGCCGCTAAAGCTGCCGGCGAGCCTGCCGCCGCAGGACGGGCTCGAGGTCGGCAACGCCCTCGCCCAGCGGCGTCGGGGGCGCGACGTCCGCCAGGTCGTCGAGCAGCTCGTCGACGTCGACGTTCTCCAGCGGCGCGGCGCTGTAGGCGTTCCACTCCCCCACCGCGGCTGCGAGCCGACGGTAGGCCCCGACGTCGGCCGGAGCGTTAAACCAGGCGGCCGCCGCCAATGGCCACGCGTCGCGCGATCAAGGCCGCCTGGTCGTCGATGGCCGATCAGTCTCCCGCCCGGACGCGCCGGAGGGAACCCCTGCGGCGCGGCTATCCACAGCCCACCGACCGCGTCCGCGCGTACGCCGGCGAGATCCGCGAGACTCAACGCCAACGAGACCTCCCCCAGCAGGAAGGGCGCCCTGGTGGACGACAACGACGAGCTCGAGGCGAGCGGGCACGCGACGGCGGCCCGTGAACACGTCTACGGCTTCAACCGCGCCACCCTGTGGGAGCGCGACCAGATCCCGGCCGAGACCTCGGATGAGCTCGCGGAGTTCGCCGACCTCGCGGCCGCGCTGCCCCAGGCGTTCTCGCAGGTGTCGAGCACGCTCGAGCGGGCACTGGCCGACCAGGTGCTCAGCATGGATGCGATGACCGACGAGTCCGACCCCGCCATGGCGATCGGCGTTGCGCGGCTCCATCTGGAGGAGGCCCGCGGCCTGGCGGTCGACCTCCACAAGCACCTGAACGCCGCCCGCAACGCAACCGCGCACATCATCAGCCAGGGCGTCGACGACGGGCAGGAGTCGATGCCCTGGGACCAGCCCTGACCTTTCGCGGCCAGATTTCTAGCCCTCGGTGATCGCCCGAGCGGGTCGACCTTCCTTTGGTGACTGAGAGATGACCCCGGTCAACCAAGGAGCTGCCCGTGAGCACGCCCACCGATTCCCCCTCCGGCGCACCCGACCGTGACCCGGTTCAGGAGGCCCGCGAACACCTCGAGCAGGCCCTGGCCGCGCTCGACCGTCTCCGCGACGTACTGCCCCCGTCGAGCAGCACACCCCCGCCCGACTCGGGAGGCGGTGAGTCCGCATGAGGACCGCCACCGCTCTCCAAGCCGCCGACGCCGTCTTCATGGCCGAGCAGGCCGTGGGACGCGCCCGCCGGGTCGTCGACGAGCTGCACAACACAATCAACTCCGCGCTCCGGGTGCTCGATGACGCTGAGCTCGACTCGGCCAAGGCCCGGCTCAGCGACCGTGGTGACTACTACCTCGAGGCCGCCGGCGAGCACCTGAGCCGCCTGCAGCGGCACTGCAGCGACAACGCCGAGCTGGCCGACGAACTCACCGGACACCTAGAGCGGGCATCGAACGCCATCGCGACCGCCCACGACCTCCTCCAGGACGCAGACACCTCCGATCCCGAGATCACCAGTGAGGTCGCGCAGCTCAAGCCGCGCCTCGCCGTGGTGGGCGAGATGATCGACCTGGCCAAGCCGATGGCGCGCCTGACCGCCCAGCACGTCGACAGCGCGCATCTGGCGACACAGCAGGTGACTCCACCGTCGCTGCTGGAGCCGGTCACCCTCGAGCGGAGCATCGCGACCGCCGGCAAGGAGCTCGGCCGCGCCGACGAGGACGTGCGCCTGCTCGAGAACGTCGTCGACCACGCCGCGGCCAACGCCCGGCAGTCGGCCGGGATCGCCAGCGACATCACCGACAACACCCGCCGGCGGATGGCCGAACAGGGACGCGCCCAAGTGCCGCGCCAGGCATCCCCGCCCGTCGCGTCGCCGGCGCAGTAGGCAGGAGGGGACGGTCATGAACCTCGATCAGGGCGGCCGCCAGCTGGCTAGCCTCATCCTCGATGCCGCCGGCCGCGGACAGCATGACCAGGTCGCCGACCTGGTCGCACCGCTGGACGCCGACCAGCTGCGGTCGCTGGTGGCCGTCCTCGCCGTCCAGGTCGACCAGACCCTGCCGGCGGCGCCGGCAACCGGACCGGCAGCGGTGTGCGAGCTGGCCATCAACGCCGCCGCGCCGATGTTCGGTACCACCCCCGAGGCGATCCTGAGCGCCGAGCGCAGCCGCCCCGTCAGCGACGCCCGCGCCGTGGCCATGACCGCCGCCCGCGAGGCCGGCCTGTCCCTGCCGGCCATCGCCGAGCACTTCAACAAGGACCACGGCTCGGTCATCCACGCCGTACGCCGCACCGCCGAACGCCCCCGGCTGGCCGACGCCGCGGCCCGGGTCACCGAGCACGTCAACGACCGCTACACCGCCCAACTCCCCCGACCCGAGGCCACCGTCGTCAGCCTCCACCAAGACCAGCCCGCGTCGACCTTCGAGCCCGATGGCCCGGTCGAGCACGCCGTCGTCGCGGCCGCCGAGGCCTTCGGCACCACCCCCGAGATCCTCCTGGGCGCCGATCGGACCCGGACGGCCGCCGACGCCCGAGCCGTGGCCATGACCGCGGCCCGCATCCACGGGCACAGCCTGCCGACGATCGCGCGGCACTTCGAGCGCGACCACACGACCGTGCTCCACGCCACCCGGCGGATCGAGAAGACCCCGCCACTGCGCGACCTCGCTGCGAAGATCGCCGCCGAGCTCCCCGATGAGCCGGCCGGTGCCAGCACCCGCGCGGCCGTCGACGAGCAGATCCCCGAGGCCGGCTACCGCTCTCCCGGCGCCCGGGCCCAGGAGCGCGCGGTTCCCGTCGCCGGCGAGCGCCCGCAGCTGAGGGTCGCCCGGTGAAGGCCCTCATCGGCCTGGCCGCCGCTGCCATCGCCGCGCTGACCGCCGGCGGCATCACCGCAACCCTCCCCGGCACCCCCACGGGCGCCGACCCAGCCGAGGGCACGGCCACCCAGGTCAGGGTGACGGCCGTCGTCGACGGAGACACCCTGCGCGTCGAGGACTTGGCCGGCCGCCCGCTCGGCCGAGTCCGCCTGCTCGGCATCGACGCCCCCGAAGTCGCCCACCCGCCAGCGCCGGCGGAGTGCTACGCCGACCAGGCAACCGACCTGCTCGAGGACCTCGTCCCGGTCGACAGCACCGTCCAGCTCGTCACCGACAGCGGACAGCCCGACCGCGACCGGTACGACCGTCTGCTGCGCTACGTCGACCACGACGACGTCGACGTAGCCCAGGAGCTCCTGGCCCGCGGCGCCGCACGCCGCTACGACGCCGCCCAGGATCTCGCCCGGGAAGACTCCTACTCCGCGGCCGCCGGCGACGCCCAGGAGGCCGCCAGCGGCCTGTGGGGCAGCTGCTGAGCGAGGGCCGGGCATGGACGACCAGCTGATGACGGCCGCCAAGACACTGGCCCGCTGGTGCTACGGTCGCGGCGTCGACGAGCGGATCCTCACCTGCGGTGACCAGCTGCTCAAGAAGGCCGTCGACCAGGCGATCGGCCGACCTGCGCCGCCGCACCTCGAGCACGCGCTCTGGCAACAGACCGCCACGCTGCTGCGCCAGCGGCGCGACTGGGACCGCGACCACCAAGTCACTCCCCCTCCAGCCGCGGCATGCCTTCCCTGCGCCGTTGCCGCCGAGCAGTGCCCACCCACGCCGGTCGACGCTGTCGCGCCTGCGGTAGCCAGCTGCACCGCATCGTCGTCGACGAGGGCTACGACACCCATCCGTGCTGCGACCGCCCAAGCTCCGCCGGTTCCCACACCGTCCTCGAGCACACGGCGCAGCTGCTGGGCGCCACGCCGCTGGCCCAGCCTGCCTGAGCCCGGGCCAACACGCCTTCCAAGGAGTTCGGCCGCCGGTGATCGCCTGGACCCTCGCCCCACACATAGGTGACCAGGAGGACCGGCGCAGCCGGTGCCGGTCCACAGATCCATGGGAGTTCAGATGAGTGACCCCGCTCGCGAGGAAGCCGCGCTCGAGGAAGAGGCACGCCAGCGCGCCGAGGAGGTCAGTGCCAGCGAGGAGGCAGCCGCCCAGGCCGCGGCCGCCGACACCGGCCCCTCCCCCGACGCCGAGATCGCGCAGGTTCACCGGTCCGGCCGCCAGCACAACCACACCGACACCGCCGCCTACCAACGGCCCCAGCTCGGCCGCCGCCGCGGCCCGCGCCGGTAGGAGGCCGCGATGACTACCGCACTCGCGCCGACCACCGGCCCCTCGACCGTCCGCTGGGTCGACTGCTCGCACAAGCTGGGTTCGCTGCCGTGCATGAACCACAAGCCGCACGAGGGCGACGGCCGCGGCTGCGTGCATCACTCCACGTCCGGCTTCGCCGACGACGAGTAGCCCACGTCGGGCCGCCGCGCGACCCGCCAGCGAACAGCCTCAGCCGTGCACCAGGTGCAGCCGCGGCCGCTGAGGCTGCTCGACGGCGGCCTCCAGCTGCCGCATCCGCTCGAGCGTCATCGGGTGCCCGAAGCGCCGCAGCAGACCTGCCAGCACGGGACCGAGACCGCGCGCGAGCACGAACCGGTCGGCCTCGGCCTCAATGCGGGGCCCGATCTGCCGGCCTGCTGCTGGCACCAGGTAGGTCAACGCGACGACCGCGCCGCCGAGCAGCCCAGGCGCGGCACGTCCCTCGGCGACCGACTGCACCACGCAGATGACCCCCACGACGCCCCGCAGCCTCCAGGCCAGCCGCATGAACGGAAGCCAGGCGAACGCCCGGCCCACGCCGCGGAACGTCGCCACCACCACTCGCCACGGCGTCGTCGCCGCGAGCACCGCCAGCTCCAGCCTCGGCCGAAGCGCCTGATGTCGGCCGACAGCATGAGCCACCGCGGCGGCCGCCTCCGCGCCAGTCACGCCACCGCGGTACGTCGCCTCGACCAGCCCAGGGCTGACCACCACGGTGCGCCGGCCGATCGCCGCCGCCACCGGGGTGCTCGGCCGCTGCACACGGCGTACGAACAACGCGCCGACGTCGACGCCGCGGCCGCCCAGCTCGGCCAGCACCGGCGCCAGCACGCCGTACTCGGCCTCGGTCGCCGGCCGCGACCTGGTCAACGCGGCGATCGCCGGCTCCTGCAGCTGCCCCAGCGCGAGCGCGACCAGCAGGCCGCCCGCAGCCATGAACACCACCAGGCCAAGCGCCGGCGGGAGCAGGGCGCACACCACCACGGTGAGGACGAAGCTCACCAGCAGTGCCGGCCCAAGCGTCACCACCCTCAGCACGGTCATCGGGCACCTCATCTCGACCCTCCTCCATCTTCCAGCACTAGTGCGGATCTCTTGACTTTGATCGCGGTGATCGTCCGACACCCGCCGGACGACATAGGCGAACGAGACCAGTTTGTGCCCAGGTGCCGACAGCACCCCGAGTTATCCACAGCCCGCCGCTCGGCGCAGCGGGCCGCGGCCGGGACGTGGGTTCATGGGCCAGACCGACCTCCAACCGAAAGGAACGCCCGTGGACACCCTCAACGCTGACGGCACCTGGGACCGCCTCGGCTCGATCGCCCAGCTGCTGCACCAGGCCGCTACCCAGGTGTGGACCGACGCCGACGCGGCCGCCGCCGACTCCCCGCTCCACGACCTCGGGCTAGGTGTCTACCTCGCCCACTCCCGAGCCAGCGCCCTACTGCCCGACGACTACGAGCTGCCCGAGGACGTCGACCTGCTCGCCGACCTCGAGGAGCGCACCCCGCTGCAGCTGCTCACCGAGGCCGAGGAACTGACCCGCCCACTGCCATTGCACCAGCCGGACCTGGTCCACGGCTCGCAGCTGGTCGTCGACCTGTGCGACCTCATCCGGGAAGCCCGCGGCCTTGGCTACTGACCTGCGCCCCGCATACGCCGACATCGACCAGGAGCTCTTCGACGTCGACCAGATCCCGATGACCTCGCGCGACGTGCGCAGCGTCGGCGAGATGCTCTTCGACGTCGACTACCTGGCCCGCCAGCTGCTCATGGACGTCGGAGGCGACGACGCCGGCACGCTGCTGCGCAGCTGGCCCACGATGGTCGCCGCCGCGGAGGACCTGTGGGCCTCCCTGCCCGGCCGCCGCCCGGACGTCGACGAGCGCGACCGCCCCATCACCAGCCTCTCCGCCCAGGCCGCCACCATCGAGTCCAGCCTGTCCAGCCGGAAGGCCTGGCCAGGTCAGGGCCCGACCAACCCCCGCGTCGACCAGATGACCCAGACCCTCCTCAACGCCGCCGCCCTGGTCCGCCGCTACGGCGCCGAGATCCCGCACGAGCAGACCGAGGCCCACCGCGACCTCGAGGCAGCGCGCACCAGGATCATGCACGGCCTCTACCTGACCGCCCACGCCGTCAACGTCGCCCTGCACGACAACGGCCGCGACCGCGTCACCGACGCCCGCGAATCAGGCCGCCGCGTCCAGCTGGCCCAGCACCACTCCCCCTACGCGGTGGCACCCACCGGGGTCTGGGTCGACCGGATGTCCGCATGCGAGAACACCGCCCGCAGCTACCTGACCGACTGGTTCCCCCACGCCCTCACCGGCGAGGCCATCCGGCCCGTCGACGACCCCGGCCGACTGGCCCAGGCGCTGGCCAACTGGGACATCCAGTCCCACCGTGCCCTGGCCCGCGACCTCGCGCCGGCCAACCTCCTGCTCATCACCCGCACCCAAGGACTCATCGCCGGCGCCAGCATGGTCCTCCTCGACGCGGGCGCCACCGCCGGCATCCTCGAGCCCTCGGACCGCCTGGTCCCCGCGATCGCCGACGCAGGCCGCTCCTGGAGCAACCTGGCCAGCCGCTGGGGCGACCTCGCTTCCCCCGGCGCCCGCCTCGAGGAGCCCCTGGCCCGCGCAGCCGCGGAAGTCCGAGCCGCCTACCGCCAGATCACCCACGACACCACCACGCTGGCGACACCAGAGGCCATCGCCACCCGGCCCGGGCTCCCCCAGGCCACCATGGCAACCCTCCGCGCGATCGAGGCCGGCTCCGAGCTCGCGCACGTCGTCGCCGAGAAGGCCGACACCCCCAACCTGACCGGCCCAGCGCGTGCTCTCTCCCGCCGAGCACACAACGACGTGGAGTCCGGACTGGCCAGCCCGCCGGCCGAGGGCGACGTCGTGTGGGTCTCCCCGGCCGACATCCTCGCCCGACGTGCCGTCAGAGTGCCGCAGCCGGTACGGGAGACCCTGCGCTCGGCAAGTACCGCCACCGCGACCGCGGCATCCACCGCGGCAGCCTCTGCCATGCTCGCGCACTCCAACTGCCCTAGCCATCGGCCCGGTGGGCCATCAACAACCGCCCACGCGCATGACGCCCACGTCACCTCGGCCTTGTCGCCGCAACACGGCGTGCCACCCAGAAAGCCACCCAGCAGCATTGATCGCTCGGCACCTGTTGGACCACTTAGGTGACCATCAGACACCACCGTGGGCTTGGATCCACCCGAGACCCACCACAGCAGGTCGGAGGACACGAGATGGAAACCGTCAAGGAGACCCTCATTGTTGGCGGTCGCCGGATGCTCGCTGCTCAGAGCGAACGCATCCCCGATGATGTAGGCGCAGACCCCGACGAGCTACGCCTGGCAGAACGCGGCCGACCCGCCCTGACCCCTGCGACAATGAACATTGCCCAGGCGGCTGCCTACATCGGGATCGCTAAGTCGACGCTCTATACCTGGCGCACGCGACGCCCGGGATTCGGACCACGCGCGGTGAAGGCCGGCGGCGCATTGCGGTACCGCCGTTCCGATCTCGATGCGTGGATCGAGGCCCACGCCGAGACCCTGGACCTCCAGGCGGAAACGGACATCGACGATGAGGGTCGACGCTCGGGGAGCGACCAGCAACCAACATCCCGCACACTAGGTTCCATGTCACGACGCTCCCGTCCGCGGCATCGCTAGCGCTCAGAGGTCAAGAAGGAAGGCACATGGCTCGCCCCCCGCTCCCCATCGGGACATTCGGGAGCATCACAACGAACGAGGTACGCCCTGGCGTGTACCGCGCGAGAACCCGCTTCCGAGACTTCGACGGCGTCACGCGCGAGATCAAGGGGACCGGTCGAAGCGCCGCCGCCGCAGTACGAGAACTCAAGACCAAGATCGCCGACCGAAGCGCCCCGTCCGGCGACCTCATCGGCCCCGACATGCGAATCAGCCAGGTGGCCGACATCTGGCTCTCGCTGTATCGCGCCGAACAGCGCTCCGAAGCAACTACCGCAAACGAATACCAACGCGTCATCGAGAACGTCATCAATCCAGCCATCGGCAACATCCGCCTGCGGGAGGCAACAGCTGGACGCCTGGAACGGCTAATCAGGTCCCAGGACTCCCACAGCCGCCGCAAGAAGACCAAGACGGTCCTCAAGATGATGTTTGACGCCGCGGTCATCGACGACGCGCTCCCAGCCAACCCGGTCTCCTCCACATCACGGCTTCGAGGCCAGAAGAAGGACGTCCAAGCGCTCTCGGTGGAGGACCTCAACGCCGTCCGCTCTGCCGTGGACTCCTGGATGACCAAGAAGCGGCCCGGTCCAAAGCCGAACCAGGACATGCCCGACATCATTGACCTGCTACTCGCCACAGGCTGCCGGATCGGAGAAGTACTTGCCATCCGATGGACGGACATCGACTTGAGTGCGACGCCACCGACCGTGTCAATCAGCGGCACGATCAAGACGGAGACGGGAAAGGGCACCTACCGCAAGCCCAAGCCGAAGTCCGACTCTTCGAAGCGCACCATCGCCCTGCCGCCGTTCGCAGTCGATGTTCTGATGAGGCGACGTGTCGAGCAACGACCGAATCACTACAACGCCGTCTTCGCCACCCGCAACGGCACATGGCACCAAGTCGGCAACATCGAGCGGCGGTGGCGCACGATCCGAGCAGACACAGGCTTCGACTGGGTAACGCCACATACCTTCCGCAAGACCGTCGCGACCTTGATCGACCGCCTAGTCGACTCGGACACCGCGGCCCGCGTTCTCGGCCACTCCTCAGACGCGATCACCAAAGAGTTTTACATCCAGAAGGACAGGACGACACCCGACGTGACGCACATCCTTCAGTCCTTCGCCGGCAAAGCCACGACGACCAAATCGGACGTCTGACGTCCCCCAGGCGGCCGCCTCGAGCGCCGGCCTGGCCCCAACCCCGGGACAACAATGGGCCGCCAACGCGGAGGTTTCCGGGACATAAACGCGGCACAAGGCTATGTGGCTCAAGAAACCAAGTGGCCCCCGACCTGCGTTTCCGCAGGTCAGGGGCCACTTTCTGGTAGCGGGGGCAGGATTTGAACCTGCGACCTCTGGGTTATGAGCCCAGCGAGCTACCGAGCTGCTCCACCCCGCGTCGGTGAACCCAACGTTACACACCGGCTCCGGACGGGCCAAATCGGGGTCCGCCCGGAGCCGGTGTCACGTCAGCTACGCAGCTCCAGCGCCCGGCCGATGAGGTCCTGGGCCCGCTCGACCTGGGTCTGGTACTCCGCGAGGTCACCGTCGGCGAGCGCCTGGTCGGCGGCCTCGAAGGCGGCCTCGGCGCGCGTGAGCAGCTGGTCGATCTGCTCGGCGACCGACCCCTCCAGCGGCTCCTCCGGGTCCTCGGGCTCCTGCGGCTCCCCCGTGCCCGGGTCCGGGTCGGGGTCCGGCGTGGGGTCGATGCTGCCGCCGGACTTCTGGAGCAGGTCCTGCAGCGACTCGCGCAGCGTGGAGCCGATGCCGATGTCGTCGCCGTACTTGGTGAGCACGAAGCGCAGGATCGGGAACGCGGCGTCGGAGAGCTGGCGCGCGGCGTAGACCGGCTGGACGTACATCAGCCCGTCGTTGACCGGCAGCGTCAGCAGGTTGCCGTAGACCGGTCGGGCACCCGAGCGGTCGAACTGCGCGAGCTCGAAGGCCACCTCCTCGTCGGAGGCGAACTGGTTGGCCACCAGGTTCGGGCCGGGGGTCTGCTCGTTCGGCAGCTCCAGCACCCGCATCGTGCCGTAGGTCTCGGAGGTCGCGTCGGAGTCGACGGAGACGAACGAGGCCAGGTTGTTCTTCTGGTACGGCACGTAGACGCTGGTCAGCGAGAAGGTCTCGTTCTCACCCTCGACGGTCGGCTCGTCCACGAAGAGGCGGTACGGCGGCTGGAAGGTGCGCTGCGCGTACGGGTCCTCCGGGACCTCCCAGCGGTTGTTGGACTGGTACCAGTCGCTGGGGTCGGTCACGTGGTAGCGCGCCAGCTGGAAGCGCTGCACCTTGAACAGGTCCTCGGGGTAGCGCAGGTGGTCGGCCAGCTCGGCCGGGATGGCCTCCTTGTCCTGGACGGTCCCGGGGAAGGCCTTCTTCCACGCCTGCAGCAGCGGGTCCTCGGTGTCCCACTCGTAGAGCGTGACCGTCCCGTCGTAGGCGTCGACGGTCGCCTTCACCGCGTTGCGCATGTAGTTGATCTGGTCGGTCGGGATCGTCTGCAGACCGGTCGTGGTGTCGGCCAGCGCGTCGTCGATCATGTCGGAGTAGGAGTCCTTCTCCGCCCCCGGGAACCGGTCGGTGGTGGTGTAGCCGTCCAGCACCCACAGGATCCGTCCGTCCACGATCGCGGGGTACGGGTCGGAGTCGACGGTCAGCCACGGCGCGACCTTCTGCAGCCGCTCGGTGGGGTCGCGGTCGAAGAGCACCCTGGAGTTGTCGTTCACGCGGCCCGAGAGCAGGAAGTTCGGCTCGCCGAACTTGATCGCGAACATCAGCTTGTTGAACGTCGAGCCGACACCGGCGTCGCCGCGACCCTCGAAGGTCGTCGTCGAGCCGTTCTCCGAGCCCTGCAGCGGCAGGTTCAGCTCGTAGTCCTCGGCGCCCTCGCTGGGCTTGCCGACGATGGAGTAGTCGGGGCTCTGCTCGCCGTAGTAGACGCGGTCCTCGTAGCCGCCGGTGGCCTCCTGCAGGTCGTCCTCGGAGACCTGCGTGCCCTGCGCCCACTCCAGGCCGGCGTTCTCGTCGCCGACGGACTCGGTGTCCAGCTGGCTGCGGTCGTCACGGCCGCGCTGGTTGGCGTACGCCGCGATGATGCCGTTGCCGTGGGTGTAGACGGTCGCGGTGTTGGTCCAGTTCTGGTCCGGGATGCCGTCGACGTTCAGCTCCCGCACGCCGAGCACCAGCGCACGGTCGGTGCCGTCGATGGCGTAGCGGTCGACGTCGAGCACCGGCGCGACGGAGTAGTAGGCGCGCACCTGCTGGGTCTGCTCGAAGGCGGCCCGCACGACCTGCGGGTCCACCAGCGGGATCGACTTGGTCTGACCGTCCAGCGAGGCCAGCGTCGCCCCGATCGAGGCGTCGGGGGTGTAGGGCTCGATCTCCACGTCGGTCAGGTCGTACGCCGCCCGCGTGGCCTCGATGTTGCGCCCGATGTACTCGCGCTCCTTGTCCAGCTCCGAGGGCCGGACCTGGAACTGCTGGACCAGGCCGGGCCAGATCATGCCCAGCAGCACCGCGGACAGCGCCAGCAGGGCGATCCCGACCGAGGGCAGCATCCAGGTGCGGCGCCACACGTTGAGGAAGAACAGGATCGCGCAGATCACGGCGATGCCGATGAGGATGTTCTTGGCCGGCAGCACGGCGTTGTCGTCGGTGTAGGTGACACCGGTGATCAGGCTGCCGGTCTCGGTGGGCAGGTCGTAGCGGTCCAGCCAGTAGTCCACGCCCTTGGCCAGCACGAACAGGCCCACGAGCAGGGAGAGCTGGGCCTGCGCCGCGCCGCTCATCCGCTCCCCGGAGGAGGACTGCAGCTGGATGCCGCCGTAGAGGTAGTGGGTCAGCGCCGCGGCGATCACCGAGAGCACCAGCACCGCCATCGCCAGGTCGGTGACGAAGTGGTACCAGGGCAGGTCGAAGACGAAGAAGCCGATGTCACGGCCGAAGTAGACGTCCTCGCTCCCGAAGTCGCCGCCGTTGCGCCACATCAGGTAGGTGCGCCACTGGCCGGCGCCCGAGGTGCCGGTGAAGACCAGCAGCACCAGGCCGATGCCCAGCACCACCAGGCGGCGGATGGGGGTGACGGCCTCGCGGTAGCGCCCCATGCCGTTGGGGTCGCCCATCCCGACGAAGATCGGCCGCATCCGGTAGGCCAGCACCACGTTGAGGCACACGACCAGGGCCATCAGCAGCCCCGTGGCCACGAAGAGCCCGATGCGGGTCCAGATCAAGGTGGTGAACACCCCGCCGTACCCGCCGGAGACGTACCAGAGCCGGTCGGTGTAGAAGCCCGAGAACGTGGTCAGGCCCAGGAAGGCCGCCACCAGCACGACGGCGGTGATGACCAGCGCCCGGGAGCGCGGGTTGCGCGCCGCCGGCGGCGGCAGGTCGGGGGTCTCGGCGGTGTTGCTCACGTGCGGTCGCTCTCCTCGTGTCCGTCACCCTGCTCGTCGGTGAGCGTGGCGTTCAGCAGCTCCAGCAGCGCGGGCACCAGGTCGGAGCCCCCCACCACCTTCGTGTCGTCGTCGTGGCTGCGGAAGCGCATGGCGCAGTACGTCGCGCCCGCGCGCGTCACACCGGCCACCATCCGCAGCTCCTGGCGGGCCGGGTGCGCGGCGGCGTACGCCGCGGCCTCGGCCGGGTCCTCGGGGATCTCGGAGTCGGCCTCGGGCGGGAGCACGAAGCGCTCCACCACCGCGGCGCACCCGGTGACCTCGGCGGGCCAGCTGATCGTCTCCAGCGAGCGCTCCAGCGGCACCGACGGGTCCAGGCCGTCCTGCTCCACGGGGGTCAGCGACCCCTGGGCGGCGGCGTCGTCGAGCCCCATGGCGGCAGCCAGGGCCGGCTCGCGCTGCACCAGCGCGGCGGTCTCGACAAGGGCGAAGAGCCGCGCCGGGCGGTCCCACCCCTCACCGCTGACGTGCTGCTCGATCTCGAGCACGGCGGCGGCCAGGGCCGGGTCGACGTCCAGGTCGCCGACCCGCGGGGTCTCCGGCCCGTCCTCGGGCAGGTCCTGGGGTACGTCGTCGGGCTGGGTCACTGGTCCGGCGTCTCCTCACAGCTGGGCAGGTCCGCGTCGTGGTCCTCGCCCCAGGCCCGGACGGCCTCGAGCGCGTCGTCGAAGGTCGCGACCCGCACCAGGCGCGGGTCGCCGTCGTCGACACCGAGGGCGTCGACGCAGTTGGCGGCGGGCACGAGGAACAGCTCGGCACCGTCGCGCTCGGCCCCGGCGATCTTCTGCTGGATGCCGCCGATCGGCCCGACGTTGCCGTCGAGGTCGATGGTGCCGGTGCCGGCGACCGCTCCCCCGCCGGTCAGCGAGCCGCGGGTGAGGGTGTCGTAGATGGCGAGGGAGAAGATCATCCCCGCGGAGGGCCCGCCGATGTCGGGGTCGATGTTGACGGCCACGTCGAAGGGGAAGCGGAAGCCCTGGCCCGGGGTGAACCCCACCCGCTTGATGCCGTCGTCCTCCACCCGCGGCTCCAGGGTGACGATGCGCCGCTTGCGGTCGCGCTCGACGACCAGGGCCACGGACTCGCCGTCCGGCGTGCGGCGGATGCTGCGCACCAGCATCTCCGCGTCGGTGATCGGCTCGCCGTTGACGCGCAGCAGCACGTCACGGACCTGCAGCTCGCCGTCGGCCGGCGAGTCGGGCACCACGTAGGCGACCTGCAGCGTGGACTGGACGTCGTAGTCGAGGGCGCGCAGCGCGTTGGCGATCGCGACGTCCTGGCTGGTCACCATGGAGACCGCGCCCTCGCGCCGGTCCTCCTCGGCCGTGACGTCCTCGGGGTGGACGTAGTCGTAGGGGTAGACCGCCTCGTCGTCGGACCACCACGCCGCCAGCAGCTCGGGCAGCGACAGCTTGTCGTCGACGCGGCTCACGCTGACCGTCGTCAGCCGCAGCTGGCCGTCCTCGCGGTAGGTCTTCACCCCGCGCACCTGGATCGTCTCCGAGCCGCCCGGCTGGTCGAGCACGTCGACGGTCGGGCCGGGGGCGTAGGTCGCGTAGGGCAGCTCGGTGAACAGCGCCGCCACGAGCAGCGCCAGCACCAGCGGGACCGCCAGGAGCCCGGCGAGGGTGCGCTGCGACATGCGCTCAGCCTCTCATCCCGGGCAACCGGCCCGGGCCCAGGTCCGGGCCCAGGTCCGGGCTCAGGTCCGGCGGGAGCGGCGCACCGCGATGCCGGTGCTGCGGTCCCGCTCGGGTCGGGCGGCCGCGTAGCGCAGCGGGGTCTCCTTGGTCAGGCCCTTCTCCAGGCGCTGCAGCAGCACCTCGCGGTCGGGCTCGGGGCGCTCGCGCCCGGCCCAGCCGGCCCAGCACATCGCCAGCACCGTCACCACGGCCGCCGGCGCCAGCCACAGCAGGATCTCCACCTGCTCACGGTAACCCTCAGGGGGTCCCGACCCACTCCTCCACGCCGTCGGTGAAGCGCTGGTGCTTCCAGATCGGCACCTGCGCCTTCAACGTGTCGATGAGGTCGCGGGAGGCGTCGAAGGCCTGGCCGCGGTGGGCGGCGCTGGTCGCGACGACGACGGCGATGTCACCGATGGCCAGGGCGCCGGTGCGGTGCACGGCCGCCACCGCGCGTACGTCGTGACGTGCCGCGACCTCCTCGCACACCTCGCGCAGCCGGGTCAGCGCCGTCGGGTGGGCGGAGTAGTCCAGGGCGACGACGTCGCGTCCACCGTCGTGGTCGCGCACCCGACCGACGAAGAGCGTCTCCCCCCCGGCGGACTCGTCCCCGATGGCCTCCAGCACCTCGACGACGTCGAGCGGGGTGTCGCGGATGTCGACGAGACGAACCGTCGCAGCCGCCTCCGGGCTCGTCTCCGGGCTCGTCTCCGGGCTCGTCGGACCGGTCTCGTCTGGGGTCACCCGGGCAGCGTAGCCAGTTGCCCGGGCGGCGTACCGTGGTCCGCATGAGCACCGGCGACGACCGCCCCGACGACGAGCAGCCCAACCCGTTCAAGGGCACGCCCTTCGAGCAGCTCTTCGGCCAGCTGGGTGGGGCCGGCGGGGCCGGCATGGGTGACCTCGGCGAGCAGCTGAACCGGTTCAGCCAGCAGTTCGGGGGGCAGATGCCCGACCTCACCCAGCTCTTCGGCCAGATCCAGGCGATGATGGCGCCGCACGAGGGCCCGCTGAACTGGGAGCTCGCGCTCGACACCGCCCGCAGGACCGTGGCCCAGGACCCCGACCCGAGCCCGACGCAGAAGCAGAAGGACGCCGTCGCCGACGCGGTGCGGCTGGCAGACCACTGGCTCGACGACGCCACCGAGCTCCCCTCCGGCATCACCGGCACCGCGGCCTGGTCGCGCGCGGAGTGGGTCGTGGCGACCTCCGACACCTGGCGCCACCTCATGGAGCCGATCGCGCGACAGTCGGTCGAGGCGATCTCCTCGGCGCTGCCGGAGGAGGCCCGCGCGATGTCGGGTCCGCTGGTCGGCATGCTCGGCAAGGTCATCGGCGGCATGCTCGCCGGCCAGACCGGCTCCGGCATCGGCACCCTGGCCAAGGAGGTGCTCAGCGTCTCCGACGTCGGCGTGCCGCTCGCCCCCGCCGGGAGGGCGGCGCTGGTCCCGGCCAACGTCTCCGCCTTCGCCGAGGGCCTCGACGTCACCGAGGACGACGTGCTGCTCTACCTCGCCCTGCGCGAGGCCGCGCACCAGCGCCTCTTCGCCGGCGTCCCGTGGCTGCGCGAGCACGTCGTGGGCGCTGTCACCGACTACGCCCGCGGCATCCAGATCGACACCGACGCGATCCAGTCACGCATCGAGGAGCAGATGCGCGGCATCGACCCCACCGACCCCGCAGCCATGCAGGGGCTGCTGGAGGGCGGGATGTTCGAGCTGCCCAAGTCCCCGCTCCAGCAGGCCGCCCTGCAGCGCCTCGAGATCGTGCTCGCCCTCGTCGAGGGCTGGGTCGACGAGGTCGTCGGCCAGGCCACCGCCCCCCGGATGCCCGCCGCCACGAAGCTGCAGGAGGCCGTACGCCGCCGCCGCGCCGCGGGCGGACCGGCCGAGGACACCTTCGCCGCCCTCGTGGGCCTCGAGCTGCGCCCCCGTCGTCTGCGCGACGCCTCCACCCTGTGGGGATCGCTGCGCAGCCGTCAGGGCATCGAGGGTCGCGACGGCGTGTGGATGCACCCCGACCTGCTGCCCACCGCCGCCGACCTCGACGACCCGCTGGGGTTCCGGGCGGACGCCTCGGCGCCCGACGCGCTCTCGGAGGAGGACTTCGACGCCGAGCTGCGCAAGCTGCTCACCGGCGACCAGCCCCAGGACCAGCCCGAGGACGAGTCCGGCGACCAGCCCGGGGACCAGGACAGCGACGACGCGTGAGCCTGCACGCCGACGTCCTGGCGGTCCTCACCGCCTGGCGCTCACCCACCCCTGCGCAGGAGGCCCTGCGCACGAGGTACGTCGAGCACCTGCACGCCCAGCCCGAGGGCACCTGGCGCCACTGCGTCCCCGACCACCTCACCGCCGGGACCCTCGTGGTCGACGCGAGCGGTGAGCACGTCCTGCTCAACCTGCACCGCAAGGCGCGTCGGTGGTTCGCCTTCGGCGGTCACTGCGAGCCCGGCGACACCACCCTGGCCGGCGTCGCGCTGCGGGAGGCGCTGGAGGAGTCCGGTCTGCCCTCCCTGGACCTCGACCCGGTGCCGGCGCACCTCGACGAGCACACGGTCCCCTTCTGCCACCCGGGGGTCGAGGTGCACCACCTCGACGTCCGCTTCGTCGCCCGGGCCCCGCACGACGCCCCGCACGCCGTCAGCGCGGAGTCGCTGGACGTGCGCTGGTGGCCGGTCGACGCCCTGCCCGACGGGCTGGAGACCGAGATGCACGACCTGATCGCCATCGCCCGGGCCCGGGTCGCCGGGCGGCCGGAGGCTCAGTCGAGGCTCTCCCCCGGCGGGTCGTCGAGCTCGGCGGCCGCCGACCAGCCCAGCAGGTAGCCCTTGGCCTTCTCGGCCTGCGGGTAGCGGTCCACCCACGCCCAGAACCCGTCGTTGTGGTGCGGCTCGATCAGGTGCGCCAGCTCGTGCACGAGCACGTAGTCGATGACCCACGTCGGCATCCCCTGCAGCCGCGCCGAGAGCCGGATCGTCCGGTCGCCGGGGGTGCACGAGCCCCACCGGGCCGACTGGTTGTCCACCCACCGCACCGACTCCGGCAGCGCGATCCCGCCGAAGTAGCGGTCCGAGAGCGACACGGCCCGCTCCAGCAGCTCGTCGTCGCTGGGGTTGCGCCGTGCCTCCGCCCGCTCCACCCGGGCGACCATGGTCTCGACCCACTCGGCCTCCTCGGCCCGGGTCAACGTGGCCGGCACCAGCACGATGATGCGGTCGCCGTCGCGGTAGGCGGACACGGTGCGGCGGCGGCGCTTGGACCTGCGCACCTCGACCGCCGCCATGCTCGGACCCTAGCCTGCCTCGCCGGGGCGACCGGCCCATTCGAGCAGCCGGTCCTTCGGCCAGGTCGTGACGATCCGCTCGGGGTCGATGCCCGCGGCCTCCGCGCGCTCGGCGCCGTAGGCCAGGAAGTCCAGCTGCCCCGGGGCGTGCGCGTCGGTGTCGATCGCGAACAGGCACCCGATGTCCCGGGCGAGCTCCAGCAGCCGCGTCGGCGGGTCGCGGCGCTCGGGGCGGGAGTTGATCTCCACGGCCGTCCCGGTCTCCGCGCAGGCCTCGAAGACCGCGCGGGCGTCGAAGGTCGACTCCGGCCGGGTCCCCCGGCCGCCGGTGACCAGCCGGCCGGTGCAGTGCCCCAGCACGTCGACCAGCGGGTGGTGCACCGCCGCGACCATCCGCCGGGTCATCGCCGCGGCGTCCATCCGCAGCTTGGAGTGCACGCTCGCGACGCGCACGTCCAGCCGCTGCAGCATCTCCTCGCTCTGGTCCAGCGACCCGTCGTCGAGGATGTCGACCTCGATCCCCTTGAGCAGGGTGAAGCCCGAGCCGTCGAGCTGGCCGTTGACCGCGTCGACGACGTCGAGCTGGCGGGCCAGCCGCTCGGCCGACAGCCCCCGGGCGACCTTCAGGCGCGGCGAGTGGTCGGTCAGCACCTGGTACTCCCGCCCGAGCTCCAGCGCGGTGAAGGCCATCTCCTCGATCGGCGAGCCCCCGTCGGACCAGTCGGAGTGGGAGTGCAGGTCGCCGCGCAGCAGCCCCAGCAGCTCGTGCCCACCGGCGGCCAGGGCACCGCCGTGCTCGGCCTCGAGGCGGGCCAGCCGCTCGGGCACGACGCCGCGGACCGCGTCGGCCACCACGGCCGCGGAGCTGGCCCCCACCCCCGGGATCGAGGACAGCGTGCCCTGCTCGACGTGGGCGGCCACCTCGTCGGGGTCCAGCGGCAGCAGCGCGGCGGCGGCCCCGCGGAAGGCCTTGACCTTGTAGGTGTCCTCGCGCCCGCGCTCGAGCAGGAAGGCGATGCGGCGCAGCGCGGCGATCGGCCCGTCGTCGTACGCCGGCGCGCTCATCGGCGCTCCCCCTGTCCCTCGCCCGTGCGGGTCATCGGTCCTCCACAGCGTCGTCCCAGCCTGTCATGACGTTCTCCACTGGTTCCGACGACTCTCCACACCCTGTCCACAGCTGTGTCCACAGGGTGGGGACAGGTCCGGCGCGCGTCGACCGGGAGCGTCGGCGTCAGCGGCCCTCGAAGCGGGCCGGCCGCCGCTCCTGCGCCGCGCGGATGCCCTCCTGCAGGTCGGCGGTGGCCAGGGTCACCGGCTGGGCCAGCCCCTCCCACTGCAGGGCGGCCTCGAAGTCGGCGTGGCCGCCGTCCTGCAGGGCCAGCTTGGTCAGCCGGCTGGGGATGGGAGCGGTGCCCGCCACGCCCACAGCGGTCTCCAGCACGATGTCGGCGAAGGTGTCCAGGGGCAGCACCCGCGAGACCAGGCCCAGCTGCACCGCTTCGTCGTCCTGCACGACGCGCCCGGTCAGCAGCAGGTCGCGGGCCGCGGCCAGCCCCACCGCCTGCGGCAGCAGGTGGGTGCCGGCCATGCCGGGGTGCATCCCGAGCTTGACGAAGGGCACCCCCATCCGCGCCCCCTGCTGGGCGTAGCGGATGTCGCAGGCCAGGGCCAGGCACAGCCCCGCCCCGATCGCCGGCCCGTTGATGGCCGCGATGGTGGGCACCTCCAGCCGCCGGATCGAGAGCCAGGCGCGGTAGAAGGCCATCATCCGCGTCCGCAGGCGGTCGACGCTGGCGTCCGGCTCACCGGCGATCCAGGAGGTGTTGCCGCCGGAGCAGAAGGCCGTTCCCTCCCCGGTCACGACCACGACCCGCACGGACGGGTCGTCGGCCAGCGCGTCGATGGCCGAGACCCACGAGGCCGTCATCTCCTCCGACATCGCGTTGCGCGTGTCGGGGTTGTCCAGGACCAGCCGGACCACGCCCTCCGCGGGGCGCTCCAGCCGGAGGTGGGTGAGCTGCAGGGACTCGGGAGAAGTGCTCATGGGACCAGTCAACCAGCGCCGTCCCTGCCCACCGGAGCGACCTCGGACGGGACGCCGCGACCCGCGGGACGGGGTGCCTGTCACGCCTGACGCTGAGCGTGCCGTAGGGTCGAGTCGGCCCGTCGGAAGACGCCGGGCCACCGATGCGAAGACCTAGAGGCAAGGAGGCCGTCATGGCGGAGACCTGGAGCGGCGAGTTCTACTGCGTGAAGTGCAAGGAGAAGCGCGAGGCCGAGGGCGAGATCAAGGTCAACGACAAGGGCACCCGCATGGCCAAGGCCGTGTGCCCGGTCTGCTCGACCAACCTCAACCGGATTCTCGGCAAGGCCTGAGCGCCACACCGCAGAGTTTCCTCACCGGACCGGCACCTGCCCCTCGGGGCGGGTGCCGGTCCGGTGCTTTCCGGGGGTCCTCGGCCCCTGTGGAGAACCATCGGAGGGGCCCGGCCGGAACGGGTAGACCTGCCCCATGGCCGACCACCCCGTCCCCCTGCTCCCGGACCACCCCAGGCTGCTGCCCGGCCTGAGGGTGCTGCGCCGCGACGCCGCGCACCTGCAGGTCGGCGTGGGCGCACGCGCGGTCCTGGTCCCCGACCACCCCGACGTACGCCGCCTGCTCGGCCTGCTCACGTCCGGCGCTGCTCCCGCGGGTGAGCACCTGCCCCGACCCCACACGCCCACCGGGGAGGTGCTGGCGCGGCTGGCCGGCGCGGGCCTCGTCGTGGACGGCGCTGCCCTGCAGACCGCGCTCCACCGCAGCGACGCGGACCCGGCCGGCGACCCCGCCGCGGTGGCCGCTGCATGGTGCTCCGACCCCGGCACGGCCCCCCAGCGGTGGGCAACGCGTGGCCGGGCGCAGGTGCACCTCGACGTACCGACGCGCGACCGGCCGGGACTGGAGCGGCTGGTCGCCGCCTGCGGGCTCTCGGTGGCGCCCGGCCCTGGGGGCCGGGTGACGGCGACCGGGTCGACGGCGGGCGGTCCCCCGGTGCTCGTGGTGCGGGAGCAGGAGCCTGCGCGCGAGGAGCTCGACCCCCTGCAGCGCGACGACGTCCCCCACCTGCTGGTCCGCTCGGAGCTGGACCGGGTCGTGCTCGGGCCCTTCGTGGCGCCGGGCCGCACGGCCTGCGTGCGGTGCCTGGACGCGCACGCCGCAGACCTCGACCCGCGCTGGCCGCTGCTGGTCGAGCAGCTCAGCCGGGCCTCGACGGGTGCCGGCCCGTCCGACCCGGCCCCGCGCGACCCTGCCCTGTGGCAGGTCGCCCTGGGCTGGGCGGTGCACGACCTGGTGCGCTGGTCGGAGGGCCGGCAGCCGAGCACCTGGTCGACGACGATCACCCTGGGGGCCAGCGGCTCACCACAGGTGCAGGTGCACCGACGCCACCCGCGGTGCGGGTGCGGCTGGGCAGACCTGGGCGGAGCGGGCCGGCGTCACCAGAAGTCGGAGTCCAGCTTGCCCTCCATCGAGCGGAGGTTCTCCCGCGAGCAGGTGTCGCAGTAGGTCTGGCGACGACCTCGCTCGACCGACGTGCTCCAGGCCAGGGTCGCGGCGTCGTCCTCCTCGGTGCGGCCGCAGAAGTCGCAGGTGCGCATCCCCCGACCCTACGCGCGTGCCGGCCGCGCGAGACCCGGAAATGCCGAGGAGCCGGGGCCCGACGGACTCTCCGTCGTGACCCCGGCTCCCCGGGTGACGCCCGCGATCAGGCGTCGGGTGGTGTGGTGCCTGGCGCAGCGGGGCTCACAGAGCCCGGGCGAGGGCCAGCCTCGCCTGCTGCGCAGCCGCCTCGGCCTTGCGGCCGAAGCGCTTGGCACGGGCCAGCTGGTGGCCCCGTCGCAGCTCGTGCGCCTCTCCCAGGCGCGCGGACATTTGCGCGCGGGCCAGGTTCTCGTGCATGAGGTTCATGGTGGTGCTCCGGTTCGGGTCGTGGTTCATGGTGTGTGGATCCGTGCTTCTTCGTGTCGTGGCGCTCAGAGCGCGCGGGCGAGGGCGAGGCGGGCCTGCACGGCGGCGTGCTCGGCGCGACGGCTGAAGCGGTGGGCTCGGGCGAGCTCGTGGCCCTGGCGCCGACGCTGTGCCTCTCCCAGGCGGGCGCTGATCTGCGCGCGAGCCAGGGACTCGGTCTGGAGGGACATGGTGGTTCTTCTTCCGGTGGTGGGTGGAGGTGGTGCTCGGAGGTCGTGCGGGTGGTGCGGGGCTCAGGCGGCCACGGGGTTCTTCCGCGGACGGCCACGGGGGCGCTTGCGCGGGATGACGACGCCTTGGAGGAACAGCTCGCCGCCCCAGACACCCCAGGGCTCACGACGCTCCAGGGCACCCGAGAGGCACAGGCTGCGCACGGGGCAGTCCACGCACAGGGCCTTGGCCCTCTCGACGTCGGCGGGCGACTCGGCGAACCACAGCTCGGGGTTGTTGACCCGGCAGGGCATCGACTCGTCGTCGGTCTTGCTCAGCTCGTCGTGGAGCTCGAGGACGCTGACAGTCATCGGTCTCATTCACCTCCTCTCGGTGGATCGGTCACGGATGGCGGTCCGGGAAACACGAAGGCCGCGGATCCCGGTTCGGGTTCCGCGGCCTGGAGAGGTGCCGATGACTGTTGGTCTCAACAGATCGGCGGTCTCCAGGCGGAGGCACCCGGGGCGGCTGCAAAGGCCGCGTTGGCGGTCTTGACGCCGCGATCGCGCACGACGCCGGTGCCGACGACGGCAGCGGAGATCGAGCCCTGGACGGAGGTCCAGAGGTGGCCGTACGCGGGCATGGCGATGCACGACGGGTTCAGGACCGTCGTCTGGCGAGTGATGTTCTCCATGGGGGCCACCTCCTTCAGGTGTCTGGCGCCGGTCTTGTCAGGACCGTGGTGCGCGGGTCAACAGGGCGTGAGCAGGAAGTTACTGCGTGCCCCTTGTAAGGGGCAAACCATTTATTGACTATTTCTTGATTTTCTTCTGGCAGGCTCAGGACAGCGGCCAGATCGGGTCCGGCGCGCGGTCAGGCCGGCGGGTCAGGCCAGCAGGGCGAGGACGTCGTCGCCGTACTTGTCGAGCTTGGAGCGCCCGATGCCGCTGATGCGCAGCAGCTCGGTCTCGTTGCCGGGGCGCACCTCGGCGATCATCTGCAGCGTGGCGTCGCTGAAGACGACGAAGGCCGGCACCTTCTCCTCCTCCGCGCGGGTCTTGCGCCACTCCCGCAGCCGCTCGAAGAGCGCCTCGTCGTAGGAGGCCGGGCAGTCCTCGCACCGGGCCCGCTTCTTCTCCACCGGGGTGGTGAGCGGACGCCCGCACTCGCGGCAGGTCATCGCACCCCGGCGGCGCGTGGACGGCTCGGCCGGGCGCGCGGAGTCGGGCAGCACGGGGTCGAGGAAGCGCGAGGGCCTGCGGCTGCCCCGTCCGCCGGGGTTGCGGGCCGCCGACCAGCTCAGCCGCAGCTCGCGCCGGGCACGGGTGACACCGACGTAGAGCAGCCGGCGCTCCTCCTCGACCTGCGCCGGGGTCTCGGCGTAGGTGATGGGCAGGGTGCCGTCCTGCAGGCCCACGCAGAAGACGGCGTCCCACTCCAGGCCCTTGGCGGCGTGGAAGGTCGCGAGCGTGACGCCGTCGGCGACCGGGGCGTGCTGCTCCGCGGCGCGGCGGTCCAGGTCGTCGACGAAGGCGTTGAGCGGGTCCTCGTGCCGGGTGCCCTCGCCCGCGGAGAACTCCTCGGCCTGGTCGACCAGGGCCTGCCAGGACTCCCAGCGGTCGCGCGTCTGGCCCCGGGCGGTGGGCGGCACCGAGGTCCACCCCATCCCGGCCAGCGTGGAGCGGACCGTCTCCACGAGGTCCTCCCCCGGCGCGCTGCGGGCGGCTCCGCGGATGCGGGTGACCGCCTCGCGGACCTCCGGGCGCTCGAAGAAGCGCCCGGCTCCGCGGACGACGTAGGGGATCTTGCGCGCGGTCAGCGCCTCCTCGAAGGCCTCGGACTGGGCGTTGATGCGGAAGAGCACCGCGATCTCGCCCAGCGGGTGGCCGGTCTTCTTCAGCTCCAGGATGCGTGCGGCGGTGGCCTCGGCCTCGGCGACCTCGTCGGGCTGCGGGGAGAAGCCGACCGGGGAGCCCGCCGGCTGCTGGGAGCGCAGCGCCACGCCCTGGCTGGGGGTGCCGGCCAGCAGGGTCGAGGCGGTCTGCACGATCTCGGGCGTGGAGCGGTAGTTGCGCACCAGCTCCACCGAGGTGGTGCCGGGGAACTTGCGTGGGAAGTCGCGCAGGTAGTCGGCGTTGGCGCCGGCGAAGGAGTAGATCGTCTGGGCCGGGTCACCGACGACGCAGATCTCGTCGCGGCCGCCGAGCCAGAGGTCCAGCAGCGCGGACTGCAGAGGGGAGACGTCTTGGAACTCGTCGACGACGAACCACTTGTACTGACGGCGCACCTGCGCCGCGACCCGCTCGTCCTCGGCCAGCAGGCCGGCGGTCAGCAGCAGGACGTCCTCCATGTCCATCCGGCCCTCGGCACGCTTGACGTCCTCGTAGGCGCCGAAGACCCGGCCCACGGTCTCGGCGTCCAGCCCGGTCACCTCGCGGCGCCGGGCGGTGGCGATGCGGGCGTAGTCGTCGGGGCCGACGTTGGAGACCTTGGCCCACTCGACCTCGGAGGCCAGGTCGCGCAGCTGGGCCTGGTCGGTGCGCAGGCGCTGGCGGCGGCAGGCCCCCGCGATCATGCCGAGCTTGGACTCGGTCAGCGTGGGCAGGTCGCTGCCGTGCACGTGCGGCCAGAAGTAGCGCAGCTGGCGCAGGGCCGCGGCGTGGAACGTGCGCGCCTGCACGCCGCCGGCGCCCAGGGTGCGCAGCCGCTGACGCATCTCACCGGCCGCGCGGGTGGTGAAGGTGACCGCCAGCACCTCGGTGGGGGCGTAGACCCCGGTGGCCACCCCGTGGGCGATGCGGTGGGTGATCGCGCGGGTCTTGCCCGTCCCGGCACCCGCCAGCACGCGCACCGGGCCGCGCAGGGCCTCGGCCACTGCTCGTTGCTCGGGGTCGAGGGCATCGAGCAGGGAGGCGGCGGGGGCCGGCGGCGGGATCAACGCGGGAACATCTCCGAGGGGTCGGTGGTTGGCAGAGGGACCAGCCTAGGACCAGGAGGGGACAGTCCCTGATGAGTGCCACCGAGACCGTCGCGACCGTCACGATGTACAGCACCCCGTGGTGCGGCTACTGCCACCGGCTCAAGAGCCAGATGGACCGTGAGGGCATCCCGTACGCCGTCGTCGACATCGAGCAGGACCCCGACGCCGCGTTCATCGTCGAGCAGGTCAACGGCGGCAACCAGACCGTGCCCACGCTGGTCTACTCCGACGGCTCGGCCCAGACCAACCCGTCGCTGGCCCAGGTCAAGGACAAGCTCGCCTCCCTGGCCTGATCCCCCGCCGAACCGGCGTATCAATACGCCGGCTCGACCCACGCAGCACGCCGAACCGGCGTATCAATACGCCGACTCGACCCGTGGGGCCTGATCGGTCACCACTGGCCGGGGAGCGGGCCGCCGTACCAGTGCTCGATGAGCGACCGGCTGATCGAGACGCCACCGGGGAGCACGAGCGAGCCCGCCTCGGCCTGCTCGCGCATCTCGGCGCGGGTGAACCAGCGGGCGTCCTCGAGCTCCTCGCGGTCGACCTCGATCGCCGTGGTCTCGGCGCGGGCGACGAAGCCGACCATCAGGCTGGCCGGCAGCGGCCAGGGCTGGTTGCCGAAGTAGTCGACGCGACCGACGTGGACGCCGGTCTCCTCCAGCACCTCGCGGCGCACGGCGTCCTCGAGGGTCTCGCCGGGCTCGCAGAACCCCGCCAGCGTCGAGAACCGTCCCTCGGGCCAGATCGCCTGACGGCCCAGCAGGCAGCGCTCGTCGTCACTGCCGGGCTCGCCGGAGGTGACGACCATGATCACCGCCGGGTCGGTGCGCGGGAACTGCGGCTTGCCGCACTGCGAGCACACCAGCTCGTGGCCGGCGCGCCGCGGCTCCAGCGCCCCGGCGCACCGCGGGCAGAAGCGGGTGACGAAGAGCCACTCGGCCAGCCCGAGGGCGTGGAAGACCAGCGGGGCGTAGGCCAGCGCGTCGTCGGCCAGGGCGGGCAGCAGGCCCCGCAGCGGCAGCCAGCCCTCGCCGCCGCGCGAGAGGCCGGCGTCAGCGACCACCGCGAACCAGGCGCGGCCCTGCCACTCCCCCAGCAGCACCCGCAGCCCGTCGGGCGCCTCGGAGGGGCTGACCCACTCGACCTTCCCCTCGACCGGCCGGATGCGGGTGCCGGAGACGACCAGCACCCGGCTGTCGGGGTCGGCCCACCGCTCCTCGAGCCACGCGTCGTCGGTACGCCGCAGGGCGGCCCGGTCGTGCGGGTCGGCGGCCATCTGCTGGTGGGCGAAGCCCGGCACGTCGCTCACGGGTAGCTCACCTCCGCGCGCCACTCGTGCGGGTCCTGCCGGGTCGCGGCCAGGATCGCCTCCGCCACCTTGTCGGGGGTGAAGGTGCCCTCGGAGGAGAGCGACCCGCGCACGGTCACCGAGACCGCACGGATGCCGTCGGGCTCCAGGGTGCGGTCCAGCGAGATCACCAGGTTGCGCAGCCCGGCCTTCTGCACCCCCAGCGACGCGGCGCGGTGCCACGGCTCGTCCGCGGCCATCGACCCGGTGGCGCTCACGCGTGCGCCGGCGGACATCCACGGGTGGGCCGCCTGGACGGCGACCAGCAGGGCGCCCACACCGACCGCGACGTCGTCGAGGAGGTCCTCCAGGCGCAGCCGCAGCGGGTCGGCCTCACGGAAGACGCTGGGGTTGACGTGCAGGACGTCCACGCGGCCCAGCCGCTCGGCGAGGTCCTCCACGGCCTGGCCCCCGGTCACCGGGTCGGCCACGTCGGCCACCCGGCGCTCGACCCGCACGCCGTGCAGGGTCGCGGCGAGGTCGGCCAGGGCCGCCTCGTCGTTGCCCACCAGGCCCACCGACCAGCCCTGTGCTGCGTAGAGACGGGCGAGGGATCCGCTGACCCCCGGGCCCGCGCCGACGATGATGACCGCGCTCATGGACCCGAGCCTACGGACCCTCGGGGACCTCCCCCGGCCGACCCGTCAGCAGCGCCTCGAGCTCGTCGCGACCCGGCAGGTCCTCGGGCTCGACGACCCGGCCGGTGCGCACGTAGTAGAAGGCGGTGCGCACCTCCTCGGGCGTCAGGTCGTGCAGCTCGGCCCACGCGAGGCGGTAGAGGGCGAGCTGGAGCGGGTCGGCGTCGGCGCGGCGATTGGTCTTCCAGTCGACCAGGAGGAAGGCGCCGTCGGGCTCGCGGTAGACCGCGTCGATGCGCCCGCGCACCACCTGGCCGCCGAGCACCAGCGAGAAGGGAGCCTCCACCTGGTGCGGCACCCGGGACCCGAACGGCCCCTCCTCGAAGGCGGCGACGAGGTCCTTGAGGTCGGCCTCGTCCTCGATCCCGGCGTCGCCGCGACCGGGCAGGTCGTCGGCGTCGAAGAGGTCCTGCTGGCCGAAGCGCGCCTCGACCCAGGCGTGGAAGCGGGTGCCGAAGCGAGCCGCCGACGACGGCGGCCGCGGCATCGGCCGGGCCAGCTCGCGGGCGAAGCCGTCGGGGTCCTCGCGCAGGCGCGCGACCGCCGTCGCGGACAGGCTGCTGGGCAGGCGCACCTCCAGGCGTGCGGCACGGTCGCGCCGCGCCTCGGCGAGCAGCCGGTCGAGCTCGGTGTCCCAGTCGGCGACGACCGCCGCCTCGAGCATGTCCAAGCCCTCGTCGGCGGTCGCCGGGTCGGCGGCGCGCACACGGGCCGCGGCCTCCAGCCGCAGCGCCGCCTCACGACCGGTCGTGGTGACCGGCCAGGGGCGGGAGGGGTCGACGGCGTCGTACGGGTTGGGGTCGCCCTTGGCCGGCTTGTCGCGCCACCCGGGCACCTCCAGCCCCCACTCCTCGAGCTGCTCCCTGAGGACCTGCTGGTACTCCGAGGGGCCGAACGGGGTCGCGCGCTCGGACCAGCAGTAGGAGGTCACGCAGAGCCGGTGCGCGGCGCGGGTCACCGCGACGTAGCCCAGCCGCAGCTCCTCCTCGGCGTCGTGGGCACGGGTGGCCTGGCGGTAGGCGTCGAGCGCGGGCTTGTCGTGCCCCTCCAGCTGCGGGAGGTCGGCGGCGTCACCACGCAGCGGGGCCGGCAGCACCGCGGGCGAGGAGGTCCACAGGGTGCGTGAGCGGTTGCTGGGGAAGCGGGTCTCGCAGGTGCCGACGAGGAACACCGTGCCCCACTCCAGACCCTTGGACCGGTGGACGGTGAGCAGCTTGACGGAGTCGGCGAGCGTGGGGGTGGCGAGGTCAAGGCCGTTGCCCTGGTCGTCCTCGGCGGTGAGGTAGGCCAGCAGCGCGGGGAGCGTGACCGCGCCGTCGACCGCCTGGAAGTCGGCCACCGCCTTCACGAACAGGTCGAGGTTGTCGCGCCGGGCCTCGGCGGCCGGGCTGACCGCGGAGGCCAGCTCCACGTCGGCGCCGGTGGTGTCGATGATGCGGCGTACGACGTCGAGCAGCGGCTCCCCGACCGAGGACCGCAGCGCGCGCAGCTCGCCGGCCAGCAGGGCGAAGCGCTCCCGGGCCTCCTCGGAGTAGGGCAGGTCCCCGGGGTCGGAGAGCGCGTCGTCGAGCGAGGGCACCTCGGCCGGGTCGACCCCGTCGGCGATCGAGACGAGCTGGTCGAGGACCGTCGCGTGCTCGACCCGGGTCTGCACCCCGGCGATCCGGCGGGCGCGCTCGGCCAGCAGCCGCAGGTCGCGCGGGCCGATCGCCCACCGGGGACCGGTCAGCAGGGTCAGCAGCGCGTCGTTGGCGGTGACGTCGTGGAGCAGGGTGAGCACGGCGACGACCTCGGCGACCTCCGGCAGGCGCAGCAGCCCGGAGAGGCCGACGATCTCGACGGGAACCCCGGCCGCGGTGAGCGCGTCGAAGACGTCGGCGGCGTGCTGGTTGTCGCGGACCAGCACGCCGATCTCGGACCACGACTGACCGCCCTCGTGCACGGCCCGCACCTGCTCGGTCAGCCAGGCCAGCTCGTCGGCGTGGGTCTCGTGGACGGCCACCTCGACGGTGCCGTCCTCCGCCTCGGGCTTGGGCTCCAGCGGCTCGACCTGGGCGTAGGCCGCCAGCAGGGGGCCGGCGAGCCGGTTGGCGGCCTGGAGGATGCGCCGGTCCGAGCGCCGGTTGACCGTGAGCGGGTAGGTCGGGACGCTCCCACCCTCGACGGCCGGGAAGGTGTGCTCGAAGCCGAGGATGTTGGAGACCGAGGCCCCCCGCCAGCCGTAGATCGCCTGGTTGGGGTCGCCCACGGCCGTGACGGCGTGACCGCGTCCGGTGGTGGGCGTGGGCCCGGAGAAGAGCCGGCCGAGCATGACGGCCTGCGCGACCGAGGTGTCCTGGTACTCGTCGAGCAGCACGACCTTGAACTTGCCGCGCTCGACCGCACCTACCGACGGCTGCTCGGAGGCCAGCCGGGCACCGAGCTCGATCTGGTCGGAGAAGTCCATCAGGCCCAGGTCGGCCTTGAGCCGCCGGTAGCCGCCGACCAGGCCGAGCAGCTCCTGGCGACGAGCGATCGCGTGCAGCGCCTTCTCGACCGGCTCGCGCCAGGTCTTGCGGTTCTTGCCGACCTCCTCCTGCGCCAGCGCCCGGCGGAAGGACTCCGCCGCCTGCGCATCGACGCGCTCGACGTCGGCCGGGGAGACCAGGTGCTCGCTCATCGCACTGTCGAGGGCGAGGAGGTTCTGGATGACCGTGGGCGGGTGGTCCGACAGCGAGCGCACGTCGCCGGTCCAGCCGTCGACGACCCGGGCACCGAGCTGGTAGCGCGCGGCGTCGGTGATGACGCGGGTGTCGGGCTCGTGCCCGATCAGCAGGCCGTGCTCGCTGAGCAGGTTGGCGGCGTAGGCGTGGTAGGTCAGCACCGTCGGCTCCACCGCGTCGTCGGGTGCCTCCTCCTCCAGCGGCCGCTGCTCCACGTCCAGCACGCCGGCGGCGCGCAGCGCGTCTCGGATGCGCGAGCGCAGCTCACTGGCGGCCTTGGTCGTGAAGGTCAGGCCCAGCACCTCGTCGGGGCGGACCTGGCCGGTCAGCACCAGGTACACCACCCGGGCGGCCATCAGGGTGGTCTTGCCCGACCCGGCGCCCGCGACCACCACGGCCGGGGTGAGCGGCGCCGAGATCGCCCGCCACTGCTGCGGGCTCGCGGCGTAGGGGGTCCCCATCGCGGCCTGGAGCTGCTCGGGGGTGCGGATGTCCATCGGCGTCGACTGCTGGGCCTGCTCGGTCACTGGCTCACCACCGGTCCCGCGGACTTGATCGGGCACAACGGGACGAAGGGACAGTCGCGGCAGTGCTGCCCCGCGATCGCCGGGAAGCTCTCCTGGCGCAGCATCACCGCGGCGGTCTGCAGCCGGCGGCGCAGCTCCTGCCGGGCCTGGCCGTCCTCGGGCTGCACGTCCTGCGGTTGCACCTTGGCGGTGTCGCTGCCGTCCTCGAGCCCGAGCTGGACCAGCTCGGCGCCACCGGCCACGCCCGGCCCACCGGTCAGCGGGGAGACGATCGGGTCGAGCGCGCCGCGGTCGACGGCGTACTGGTAGAGGCCGAGCTGGAGGTGGGACTGCACCGAGGTCTGGCTGGGGGCGTTGCGGCCGGTCTTGAGGTCGACGACCACCACCCGGCCGTCGTGGTCGAGCTCGACGCGGTCGGCGTAGCCGATCAGGCGCACCCGCTCCCCGTCGGGCAGGTCGACCTCGGTGGTGAACCGGGACTCGGTGCCGACCAGGCGGCGGCGGTTGTCGTGGTGCCAGCGCAGGAACCGGGCCAGCGCGACCTGGATGCGCTCGTGCTCGCGGGCCCGTGACCACGGGGTGCGGAACTCCAGCCGGCTCCACACCGCGTCGACCTGCTCCATGAGCAGCGCCAGGCCGGCCTCGTCGGGCCCGGCGTCGAGCTCGCCCGCGGACACGCGCTCGGCGATGGCGTGCACCATCTGCCCGAGGTTGGCCGACTGGTGGGCGCGGACGATGCCGCCGGCCTCGTCGGCGAGGAACCAGCGGGTCGGGCAGATGCCGAGGGCGTCGAGCACGGAGGCGGAGATCGAGACCGGCTGCTCGGGGTCACGCAGCGGCTGGGCCGCGAGCGAGGCCGACCGGGTGCCCCACCAGGAGGCGGGGTCGGCCTGCGGCACCAGCTGACGGGTGTGGGAGCCGGAGCCGACGTGCTCCCCGGCGAGGCGACGCAGCCGCACGGCTGCGGCCTGCCGCAGCGGCTCGCTGGTGGCGGGGTCGGCCAGGGTGCGGCGCAGCTCGGCGACCAGGCCGTCCATCGACAAGGGACGACGCGGCCGGCCGATGACCGGCTCGATGCTCACCCCGAGCTCCTCGAGGAAGCGCGAGGGCTGCTCGCCCTCGTCGTCGGGCGAGGCGACCGCGGTCACCACGAGGCGCTCACGGGCTCGGGTCGCGGCGACGTAGAAGAGCCGGCGCTCCTCCAGCAGCAGCTCGCGACGCGAGACCGGTGGCACCAGCTCGCCGGCGCCGATGCGGTCGGCCTGCAGCAGCGTCGAGCGTCGGCGCAGGTCGGGCCACGCGTCGGCCTGCACGTGGGCGATGACCACCAGCCGCCACTCCAGGCCCTTCGAGCGGTGCGCGGTCAGCAGGCGTACGGCGGCACCGCGTGCCCCGCGCTCGGCCAGCGTGTCGGCGGGGATCTGCTGGGCCACCAGGGTGTCGAGGAAGGCGCGCACGCCGAGGTGGTCGCGCTGCTCCTCGGCCCGCGCGGCGATCTCGAACAGCGCGCAGACGGAGTCCAGGTCCCGGTGCGCGCGTCGTGCCGCTCCCCCGCCCTGCTCCACCTGGCGACGCAGCCGCTCGGGCCACCCGGTGCCGGACCACAGCCGCCACAGCAGCTCCTCGGCGGAGTCCCCCGCGTCCAGCGCGGCACGGGCCCCGGCCACCAGGTCGGCCACCGCCCGAGCCCGGTCGACCTCGGGTGCCTCGGCGCCCGAGGGCAGCCCCTCGAGGGCGGCCGGGTCGACCACGGCCCCGCGCAGCAGGTCGCGCGAGGGTCGCGGCGTGCGCTCCTCGGCGTGGGCGCGCTCCTTCTCGCGTGCCCGCAGGCGGCGCGCCAGCCGGCGTACGTCTCCGGCGTCGAGGCCGCCCAGCGGCCCGGTCAGCAGCGCCTCGGCGCGGGCGGGGCCGACGTGGTCGGGGTGGGCCGGGTCGTCCTCGTGCAGGTGCACCACGGCGCGCAGGGCGTCGAGCAGCGGCAGCACCGCCGGGTCGCGCACCAGCGGCAGCTCGTCGCTGGCGACCTCGACCGGCACCCCGGCAGCACCCAGCGCGCGTCGCAGTGGCGGGATGGAGCTGCGGCCCGAGCGCACCAGCACCGCCATCTCGTCCCAGCCGATGCCGTCCTCGAGGTGGGCGCGGCGCAGCAGGTCGGCGAGGTGCTCGGCCTCGGCGCGCTCGGTGTCGAAGGTCCGCACGACCACCCGGCCCTCGACCGGGGCCTGCGAGCGGGGCATCAGGAAGGCCTCACGCGCCGACTCGTCGATGGTGCCCGGGAGCCCGAGCCGGCCGGCCACCCGCTGGGCGGCCACGAGCAGGCGGGGCCCGAAGCGACGGGTGGTGCGCAGGGCGACGACCGGGGCCGGGCTGCCGTCGGAGCGGGGGAACTGCGTGGGGAACTCCAAGATGCCGCGCACCTCGGCACCGCGGAACGCGTAGATCGACTGGTGCGGGTCGCCGACGACCACCAGGTCGCGCCCGTCGCCGGCCAGCGCCCGCAGGAGCGCGACCTGACCGGGGTCGGTGTCCTGGTACTCGTCGACGAAGACGTGCCGCAGGCGCGCGCGCAGCTGGTCGCGGTGCACCTCCGCCTCCAACGTCGCGCGCCGGATCAGGTCGGGGTAGTCGGTGGCGCCCTGCGCGTCGAGGTTGGTGAGGTAGGAGTCCAGGAACAGCCCCGCGGCGACCAGCTCGGGCGCGCCGTGCTCACGCCCCAGCTGGGCCAGCTCGTGCCCCTCCAGCCCCTTCTCGCGGGCGCGGGAGAGCACGGCGTGCACCTCCTTGGCGAAGCCGCGGGTCCCCAGCGCGTGGTCGAGCGAGGACGGCCAGCGCACCGACTCCGGCGTGTGCGCCAGCAGCTCGCGCAGCACCACGTCGCTCTCCGGCGCCGAGAGCAGCCGCAGCGGCGACTCGTAGAGCTCGGCGGGCGCGAGCTCGCGGATCAGGCCGTAGGCGAAGGAGTGGAAGGTCGAGGCCAGCGGGGTGCTCATCGTGCGCCCCAGGCGCGCGGTCACCCGGTCGCGCAGCTGCTCGGCGGCCTTGCGCGAGAACGTCAGCGCCAGGACCTGCTCGGGGCGGGCGCCGTCCTCGATGCGCCGGGCGATCGCCTCGACCAGCGTGGTGGTCTTGCCGGTGCCCGGGCCGGCCAGGACCAGCATCGGCCCGCCGGCGTGGTCCACGACGCGCTGCTGGTCCTCGTCGAGGGTGGGCACCGAGGTGCCCGGGGCCTCCGGGCGCACCAGGACGTACGACGTCTGGTCGGTCCCCCGGGACGGCTCTGGCGCAGGCACCGGCCCATCAGACCATCCGGCGCCGACAGCCGGTCCGCCGGCCGGCCCGTTCACCGACTCGTCCCCCGGCACGCTGAGAGCGAGCTGCGCACCAACCCGCACCTGCGCTGGACCAGCAACCGACGCGGCTACGTGATGGCGACCCTCACCCCCGACCTGCTGACCGCGGACTTCCGCACGTTGCCGTTCGTCGAGAAGCCGGGCGCCACCGCCACGACCGCCCGCCACCTGGGTGGTCGAGTCCGGTCGCGCTGGACTGGTGCCGTCCTGAGCGATCTGCCCTAGCGTCGCACCATGCAGACCGAGGTCCTCTACTCCCCCGCCTACGCCACCGCCAAGCTGACCCTCGCCGCCGGCGAGGCCGTCCGTGCGGAGTCGGGCGCGATGCTCGCGATGTCTCCCGGCATCGCCATGGAGACCTCCACCCAGGGCGGGGTCCTCAAGGGCCTCAAGCGTGCCGTGCTGGGCGGGGAGTCATTCTTCGTCAACACCTTCACCGCCCAGGTCGACGGCGCCGAGCTCTACGTCGCCCCCTCGCTCCCCGGCGACGTCGTCGCCTGGCCGCTCAACGGCCAGCTCTTCGTGACCTCCGGCTCCTACCTGGCCTCCTCCGCCGGCATCGAGGTCGACACCCAGTGGGGCGGCGGCAAGACGTTCTTCTCCAGCGAGGGGCTGTTCATGCTCCGCGTCGCCGGCCAGGGCGAGCTGGTGCTCTCCTCCTACGGCGCCATCCACCACATCGACCTGCAGCCCGGGCAGACCTACACCGTCGACACCGGCCACATGGTCGCCTGGACCGACGGCGTCCAGTACGCCGTGCGGCGCGTCGGCGGCTGGAAGTCCACCCTGCTCTCCGGCGAGGGCCTGGTCTGCGACCTCACCGGCCCCGGCCGGATCTACCTCCAGACCCGCTCCCAGGACGCCTTCCTGTCCTGGCTGATCCCGCAGCTGCCCAAGCCGTCCTCGAGCTGAGACCGGCCAGGCCGGTCGGACGAACACAGGCACAAGCGCACCCCGGCCGGCCTCGCAGGCGGGAGGATCTCGGTGTCGAGCCCGTTGTGCCTGTCTTCGTACGACGGCGGCTGCCCCGGCTCAGGCGTCGGGCGCCCGCTCGTTGTAGCCCGGCGCGCGCTCCTGGCCGGTCAGGCCTGCGATGGCGTCCATGACCTCGTCGGTGAGCACCCGCCGTGCCTTGCCCGACGCCATGCCCTCGAAGCGTCCCGCCACCTCGATGGGGACGCCGAAGCGGACGTCGACCTGGACGATCCGCGGCAGGGACGACCCGACCGGCTGGAGCCTCTCGGTGCCGACCAGGCCCACGGGCACGATCGGGACGCCCGCGGTGAGCGCGAGGTGGGCGACACCCGTGCGCCCGCGGTAGAGCCGACCGTCGCGCGAGCGCGTCCCCTCCGGGTAGAGGCCGAACGCCTCGCCGCGGGCCAGCACCTCCAGCGCGGTGTCCAGCGAGCCGAGCGCCGCACGCGGGTCGTCGCGGTCGACCGGCAGCATCCCGAGCCCCTCGAACCACGCCCGGGACAGCGCGCCCCTCACCCCCGTGCCGGTGAAGTAGTCCGACTTGGCGAGGAAGACCACCTTGCGCGGCACGACGACCGGGATCACCACCGAGTCGACGAAGGACAGGTGGTTGCTGGCCAGCAGCACCCCGCCGGTGGCAGGCACGTGCTCGAGCCCCTCGACACGGGGCCGCCAGATCGCCTTCGCGACCGGCGGGACCACGGCGTGCAGGGTCCGGTAGAGGCTCACCCGGCCAGTCTCGTGGTTACCGGCGGGTCCGCCGAACGGGCGTCGTCAGGCGAACCTCAGGAGATGAGCCCGGCCTTGCGACCGAGCTTCTGCGCCACCTCGGCCGGCGACAGCTCGCCGCGGATCAGCTTCGAGGTGGTCCAGCCCGACGTGTCGATGCCGGAGAGACGCTCGAACAACGGCAGGTCCTCCGCGTACGCCGCCAGCAGGACCTCGATGTCCTCGGCCGTGGGCGCCTCGCCCTCGAGATCGGTGCGCGAGGCCGAGCGGGCCTGCGGCTCGACGACCTTCTGGTACGGCGCCAGCCCGAGCGCCTCGACCAGCCGCTCGGCCGTGCCGTGCTGGTCGCGGACGAACTCGTGGAAGTCCAGCAGGTGCAGCTGCTCGGCGGGAAACAGCGACTGCGCGTGCGCCAGCTGCGCGCCGTACAGACCGCGGCCCACGACCGAGCGGGTCCGCAGGTCCTTGTCGCTCCATCCCTCGGGGCGGCTGCCGATCCACGACGGGTCGTAGCCGATGCGGACGGTCTCGGCGAAGGAGATCCGCTCCTCCGGCGCCAGCCTGCGGGTGTAGTTCATGACCCAGTGCGAGAACGCCCGGTCGACGGGGTCGCGGAAGCACAGCACGAGGGGGACGTCGGGGTTCCAGGCACGGATCCGCTCCAGGGCGCCGGGCCAGAACAGGTACGACGGGCTCGCGTCGACCGACATCGTGGCCCTGGCCCGCGGGCCGCGGCGGGCCACCTCGTAGCCGGTGAAGTCGAGGTCGGCCCAGTCCCGCGACTCGTCGTCGAAGAAGTGCCACTCCTTCTGCGGGGCGCGCGCGATCGACTGGTGCGAGACCAGGACGCGGTAGAGCGTGCTCGTGCCGGCCTTCTGCACGCCGGCCACCACGACCCCGATCGGGAGGGTGCCGTGCGGGGCGGTCAGCGGGTCACCGTCGGGACGGGGAGCGATGGTGTCCTCCTGGGAGAGGGCTGGTCAGCGGCGGGTCGGGCGCGCCCGAGACTAGCCGACCTCGTGCCCCGTCCTCAGCCCAGCCCGCGGGCCCGCACCGCCAGCAGCACCTGGTCGTCGTCGTGGGTCAGCGCCTCGCGCAGCAGGACGTCGCACAGCTCCTCGGGCCCCAGGTGCGCGTGCGCACCCACCGTCTCCACCAGCCAGGCCAGCCCCTCGTCGAGGTCGGCACCGCGCCGCTCGACCAGGCCGTCGGTGTAGAGCAGCAGCAGGTCCCCGGGCGCCAGCTCGAGCCGGTGGTCGAGCCGGTGCGCCGACGGGTCGAGCCCGAGCAGCAGGTCGGCCCCCTCGTCCAGCAGCCGTACGCCGCCGCCCGCCGTGACCAGCAGCGGCGGCGGGTGCCCGGCGTTGGCCCAGTGGACGAGCTGGCCGTCGGGCCCCTGTTCCTCGAGCACCGCGACGACCGCCGTGGCGACCACCTCCATGCCCAGCCCCTCCATCGCCAGGTCGAGGTCCTGCAGCACCTGCGAGGGCAGCCACACGTCGGCGGAGTAGGCGACCCCGCGGGCGAGGTTGCGCAGCTGACCCATCGCCGCGGCCGCCGCCAGGTCGTGACCGGCCACGTCGCCGACCATGACCGCCACCGCACCGTCGGGCAACGGGTAGCAGTCGTACCAGTCGCCTCCGACGCGCGCCTGCTGGGAGGCCGGCTGGTAGCGCACCGCCACCTCGAGGGCGTGCCCCGCCTGGGGCTGCGTGAGCAGGCTGCGCTGCAGCGCCTCGGAGATCGCGCGCTGGGACTCCGCGGTGGCCACGCTGTCCAGGGCGGCGCCCACGCCGGCGGCCACCGTCCGCAGGAACTCGGTGTAGGCCGGGTCGAGGGGCAGCCGCGGGCTGAGCCGGCCCCTCAGGTGTCGGGTGCGGGTGCTGGCGTGCCGGCGAGGCACCTCGACGCGGCACAGCACGCCGCGGTGCGGGTCCCCTCCGGTCTCCAGGGTCAGGCCGGCGCCGGGAGCCGCACCCAGCGGCAGCGCCACCTCGGCCAGGTCGTCGCCGGCCTCGAGCACCGCGCGGGTGCGCTCGACCACGTCGGCCTCCGTCGCCGCGTCCTCCAGGCTCGCCAGCAGCTGTGCCACGAGGTGGCTGCGTCGCCGGGCGAGCACCACGGGCGTCGCCTCCACCGCGATGTCGAGGACCCCCTCCACCTCGCCGTCGGGGCCCCGCACGGCGGAGTAGGACCAGGTGAACCAGCAGTCCTCGACGTACCCGGCGCGCTGCAGCGGCAGCAGCACCTCCTCGCTCCAGGTCGCCTCGCCCCCGGCGCGCACCTGCTCCAGCAGCGGGCCGATGGTGCCCATCGCCTCGGGGAAGACCTCGGCGCAGCGCCGACCCAGCGCCGGGTGCTTGTCACCGATCAGCTCGGTGTAGGCCTCGTTGTAGAGCAGCACCAGCTCGGGCCCCCACAGCAGGGTCGCGGGGAACCGGGTGCCCCAGACCAGGCCGAGCGAGGCCCACAGCGCCGGGCTCCAGGCCTCCGGCGCACCCATCGGGCCCGCGGACCAGTCGACGTCGGCGTACTCCTCGCGCAGCGCGCCCGCGCGCGCGAAGGGGTCGGGCGCGGACGGCGGCATGGCCACATCGTGGCAGGTCAGCCCCACACCCGCAGGGCAACCGCGACGTCGAGCCGGACCCGGGCATCGCTGCTCACCGGCCCCACGAGCCGCTCGATCTTGGCCAGCCGGTAGCGCATGGTGTTGTAGTGGAAGAACTGCGCCCGCGCGGCCTCGGCCACGTTGAAGTTGGTGTCCAGCAGCGCCTGCAGGGTCACCCGCAGGCCCTCGGACTCGGGGTCCTCGTCGGCCAGCGGCCCGAGCACGTCGCGGGCGAAGTCCCTCAGCTCCCCCCGGTCGGGCACCGAGGCCAGCAGCCGGTCCAGGCCGAGGTCGTCGAAGAACGCGGTCACCCCGCCGCCGTGCACGCGTCGGCCCACCTCGACGGCCCGGCCCGCCTGCTCGTACGCCGCGGGCAGGCCCGTGACCCGGGCGGCCCGGCTGACCCCGCAGGTGAACTCCCCGACCTCGCCGGCCACCGTGGCGACCGCGCGCTGCACGAGCTCCTCACCGGCCCTGCGCACCGACGGCTCACCGGCCAGCGGGAGCAGCGCCACCACCTCGGAGGCGAGGTCCGCGCACGGTGCGTGGGAGTCGAGCCGATCGGTGGCCGAGCGCCAGGCGGCAGCGAAGTGCGCCTGCTCGGCCTGCCGGTCCTCGGCCGGACGGTCCAGCCTCGCGACCAGCACCACCCAGTGCGTCGCGGCCCGCTCGTCGTCGAGCCCGAGCTCGGCCAGCACGTCCTGCGGGGCACGGCCGGACAGCACGTCACGCAACAGGTGCCCGACGTACGCGTCGTGCTGGTGGTCCGAGATCTGCCTACGCACGGTGCTCTCCTCACAACGTCGCAGGGGGCAGAGACTAGGCGACGTCCGGAGCGGGTGGAACTCCCGGTGGCTGCCAGAAGGCCGCGCGGATGTCCACCGCGCCCGAGCGACGCAGCGGGGTGCCCTCCTCCAGGTAGGCCTGGCGCGCGGTGTCGTGGTGGCTGTCCGGGAGGGAGCCGTCGGCGCGCACGACGCGCCACCAGGGCACGCCCCCGCCGTGGGTCGACATCACGTTGCCGACCCGACGCGGGCCGTAGCGTCCCACGGCGTCGGCGATCGCGCCGTAGGTCGTCACCCGTCCCCGGGGCACGGCCTCCACGCAGGCGAGCACGGCCTCGACGTAGTCCTCCGGGTGCCTCACCCCTCGATCCTCTCCCCCACGGCGACGTACGCCGCCAGCAGGCCGCCGGCCGCCACCAGGACACCCGCGAGCGGCCACACCCAGCCGGGAGGCCGGCCGGCGTCGAGGAGCACCGTCCCCACGGCCCACACCGGCAGCGCCGACCCCGCGAGGAGCAGGGCGCGACGTCCCCACAGCTCCAGCACCTCGTGCCCCGGCCGCAGGTCCACCGGGCCGTAGCCCAGCACCAGGGCGGCGACGTGCGCGACCAGCAGCAGGGCGGCCGCGGGCACGACGGCCGGCGGCAGGCCCGGCTCCGCCCACGCCCACCAGCCGGCGACCCCGACCAGGCACAGCACGCCGGCGGGGCCCTCGGGTCGCACCGCCCACCACACCGAGCACACGGCCAGGACGCCCCACACCCACCCCGGCGGGGCGCCGGCCGGCAGCGCCAGGGCCAGCGCGGCCGACGGCCCGGCGGCCACCAGCCCGCGCAGCAGCCAGGACGACGGCCCCCACCGCCTCACGTGCGCACCCGCGGTGCCCGGGCGCGGCGGCCGAGGGCGGACAGGACGCCGTCCAGGGAGCCCGGCCCGCGCCAGGCCGCGGTCGGGCAGCCCGCCCCCTCGAGTGCGGAGAGCACCCGCTCGCGGTCCAGCAGCCGCAGCCGCCAGGCGGCCTCGACCACCTGCGCGTCCACGCCGGACGGCGCCGCCGGGGCGGCCCCGGGCGGCAGGCAGTCGACGACCAACGCCGTCATCCCCCGCCGCTGCGTCGCCGCGGCGACCGCCGCCACCCGGTCGTCGAGCAGGGCCGAGAGCACGACGATGAACGACCCGGCCGCGGCCCCCAGCCGCAGCGGGACGCCCGGCGGCTCCGCGTCCCCCGGGGCCACGGAGGCGAGCGCGACCTCGACCCTGCGCAGCTGACGCCGCCCGCCGCCCGAGGGAAGCGACAGCCCCGGTCGGCCCAGCACCCGCAGCGCGACCCGGTCACCGCCGCGCAGGTGGTGGGCCGCAAGGGCGGCCGCCGCGCGCACCGTGAGGTCGAGGCTGCTCGGCGGCCCGTCCACGCCGCCGGACTCCCCGTGGTCGGCGAAGGCGTCCACCACCAGCAGCACGCCGGCGTCCTGCTCGGCGAGCGCGGCGGTGACGTGGAGGCGACCGCTGCGGGAGGACACCGGCCAGTGGATCCGGCGCAGCCGGTCCCCGGGCGCGAACTCCCGCACGTCACCGAGCTCCACCCCCGACCCGATCCGGGAGGAGCGGTGGGCACCGACCAGGCCGGAGGGGGACGGCAGGGCGGCACGCGAGTGGTAGGCCACGGCCTGCGGCAGGACCCTCAGCTCGGTTCCCCAGCGCGGCTGCGGCCCCCAGCGGAAGCCACCCCACGCACTGTCGGCGCAGACCTGCTCCTCCCCGAGGCTCACCCGGCCCCAGCGGTCGGGGCGCACGACGATCTCGGGCAGGGCGACCACCCCGTCGGCCGCGGCCCGGTGGCCCACCAGGGCACCGACCGTCCCCGACGGCGGGTCCATGGCGACGTACGGCGCCGGGTCGGTGCTCCGGACGACGTGCTCGACGTCCTCGGCGTGCTGCAGCAGGGCGCTGGTGCGGACCGCCTGTCCCTCACGGATCCCGGCGCCACGGGTGCTCGACCCGATGCGCGGGACCTCCCGCGGCCGGCGCCGCAGCGCGCACACCACCCAGACCGCGAACGGCGCCGCGAGCACCACGAGGGCAGGGCGCCCGGCCGCCAGCGCGAGCGCCGGGACCACCCCGGCGACCACCACACCGCGGGCCAGCGCGGCCGTGGGCTTCCACGTCATCGTGCGCCGGCGCTCGCGCCGTGGTCCGAGCCGGAGGTGGACGGGGTGGGGACCGAGCCGAGCACGTCACGCACGACCTCGGCTCCGCTGCCGCCCCCGAGCCACAGCTCGGGACGCAGCACCAGTCGGTGCGCCAGCACCGCAGGGGCGACCGTCTTGACGTCCTCGGGGACCACGAAGTCGCGGCCCTCCAGCAGCGCCCAGGCCCGGGCGAGCAGCACCAGCGCCAGCGAGCCGCGGGGCGAGGCACCGACGGCGGTGTCGCGGTGCGCCCGGGTGGCGGCGGCCAGGTCGACGCAGTAGCGCCCGACCGACTCCTCGACGCCGACGGTCTCGACGCACGCCTGCATGGCCAGCACGCCCCGGGCGTCGGTCACGGCGTCGAGCGCCACCTCCTCGCGACGGCGCGCGACCCGGCGCAGCACGACGTCGAGCTCGTCGTCGGCAGCGGGGTAGCCGAAGGAGACCCGGGTCAGGAACCGGTCCAGCTGCGCCTCGGGCAGCGGGTAGGTGCCCTCGTGCTCGACGGGGTTGGCCGTGGCCAGCACGACGAAGGGCGATCCCAGCGGGTGGGTCACCCCCTCGACGGTCACCTGGTGCTCCTGCATCGCCTCGAGCAGCGCGGCCTGGGTCTTGGGCGGGGTCCGGTTGATCTCGTCCGCGAGCAGCACCTGGGTGTGCACCGGGCCGGGTCGGAAGACCATCTCCCCGCTGTGCTGGTGGAACAGGTAGCTGCCGGTCAGGTCGGCCGGCAGCAGGTCGGGGGTGAACTGGGCGCGCGCGAAGTCCAGCCCCAGCGCGGTCGCCAGCGAGCGCGCGGCGAGCGTCTTGCCCAGCCCCGGCAGGTCCTCCAGCAGCACGTGGCCACCGGCCAGCACGGTGGCCAGCACCAGCCGCAGCGCGTGATGGTTGCCCACCACGGCCCGACCGACCTCCTCCAGCACCCGACCGGCCGTCCGGCCGGCCTCCTCCACGCTCATCTCGGGCAGGGGTCCAGCAGTCACAGTGCCTCGATCCTCTCCAGGTGGGTCAGCAGGTCCCGCGCGCCGAGCCGGCGCACCGGGCCGTGCAGCAGGTCGTCCAGGTCCGTGCCGAGCAGCTCGCGTCGCTGCGTCGGGTCCAGGTCGTCGAGCCGCAGGCCGTGCCGCGTCAGCACGACGTCGGCCACCGTGCGACGCACGCGGTCGCGCAGCTCCGGGCCCGGCCGGGCTGCGGCCCGGTGGTCCTCGAGCACCCGGACCCACGTGGCCGTGGCCCGGTCCTGGCCCGGGGCCAGGTGCGGCGCCACCACGGCCCGGCGCCAGGGCGAGGTGTGGTCCGGGAGCAGCTCCCAGACCAGGACCGCGACCAGGAGCCCCAGCAGCGCCAGGACGGCGACGCGGTCGACGTGCGGCTCGGTGCCCAGCAGCACCACGACCACGACCGCGGCGACCGCCGCGAGCAGCGTCGCGACGCCCCGCACGCGCAGGCGCAGCCGGTCCCCGCTCACCGGGCCCCCTGGCGCGCCCGCACGCTCGCGTGCACGTGGTCCAGCGCGCGCAGCGCGCGGGAGCGGTCCTGCGCGCTCACCGGGACCTCGGAGTAGCGCGCACGGTGGTAGGCCTCCGCCAGCACCGACACCGCGTGCTCGTCGGCCCCCAAGGCGTCGAGCAGGCGTCGGGCCAGCTCGGTCGCGGTCTCGGCGGGCCGACGTCGTACGCCGCCGGCGGCCGCGACCTCCTCGATCTCGAGCCAGCAGGCGACCACGGCGTTGCGCGGCGGGCCCTCCTCGAGCCGGGCCCGGCGGCCGGCCGCGCCACGCATCAGCTCCTCGGTCAGCGCCTCGGTGTCGAGGACCTCCTCGGCCCCGGTCAGGGAGGTCGCCGGACCGGCCGGCCGGTCCCGTGCGTCCCAGCGCTGCCAGGCCCAGCGTCCGGCCCGCCACAGCACCCCGGCGAACGCGACCACGACCGCGACCTCGATCACGAGCAGCACCGCACGGACCACGGCCCGCAGCCACGTGGGGACGTCGCGGGTCTCCTCGCTCGGGAGCATCTGCTCGCCCGAGCCCGCCTCCGCGGACTCCGACGTGGGCGTCGGGTCGCTCAGCGTGACCCGGTCACGCCCCTCACCCTCCAGGACCGTGCCGGGGCCGGCGGCCGCCGCCCACAGGACCAGCACGACCGCGCCGACCATGAGCACGCTGGCGAGCAGGGCGAGCGCAGCACGCGCCGCCCCGGCATCTCCGAGTCGATGCTCCACGCGGGCAACGTACCCGCCCTCGGCTCAGAGCAGCGGCGAGAACGGCTCGGTGCCGAGCGCCAGCTTCAGGCCGGGGATGCCGGAGTGCTCCTGGGCGAAGGCCAGCTCACGCGCCAGGTCGCCGATGTTGTTCGACAGCGGGAACGGGGTCAGGCCCAGCGTGGAGAGGGTCCCGACCGCCAGGCCGTCGGCGCTGAGGAAGCCCGAGCCGGAGTCACCGGGGACGCCGGGCGTCACGGTGTAGAGCAGGTGCGACCAGCCCTGGTCGGCCGCGTCGTCGCCGAGCGCGATGCCCTGCTTGGGCGAGAGCAGCTCGATGCCCGCGCGCAGCGAGGAGTTCCCGTAGCTCCACACGCTCTCGCCGGCGCCGAGGCCGTCGGTGTCGATGCCGGTGGGTCCGCCCCAGACCGGGACGCTCGGGTTCACCTTCGACACGTCGCTGCCGGCGACCTTGACCAGCGCGAAGTCGTTGAAGTCGCACACGACCGGGTCGGTGGTGCCCAGCCGGTTCATCGTCTCCCAGGAGCTGTAGACGAGGGTGCCGCGACCCAGCACCGTGCCGGAGGTCAGCAGGCTGCCGCCGCGCTCGAAGGTGACCGGGGTGCCGAGGGGCACCGAGTCCTGGCCGCAGCCGCTGGTGTCGGTCGCCTCTCCGAGCCCGGCGCAGTGCGCGGCGTAGCCGACGTACACCCCGCCGTTGCGGTCGGTGAAGACGAAGTTGGCGGTGCACTGGCTGCCGTCGGTGTACATCTGCACCCCCGGCGTGATGGTCGCCGAGGCCGCCGGTGCCCACGTGACCGCCCGCTTGCGCTTGCGCTTGGCCGCGTCAGCGGTGGGGGCGAGGGTCGCGACGAGGGCCAGGGCCAGCGCGCAGACGAGGAGCAGGACCGGCACGGTGCGGGAGCGCAGCAGCGTCATGCCCCCACAACGAGGCAGGGCCCCGACCGGCTACGCGGGTCGGGGCCCTGTCTCACAGGGTGGGCTGTCAGATCACAGCCCGCGGGTCACAGGAGCGGCGAGAAGGGCTCGGTGCCCTCCACCAGCTGCAGGCCGGCGATGCCGGAGTGCTGCTGGGCGTAGGCCAGCTCGCGGCCCAGGTCACCGATGTTGTTCGACAGCGGCAGCGGGGCCAGGCCGAGGGTCGACAGCGTGCCGATGGCCGCACCGTCCTCGCTCAGGAACGCCGAGCCCGAGTCACCGGGGACGCCCGGGGTCACGGTGTAGAGCGGGTGGCTCCAGCCGTCGTCGGCCGCGGAGTCGCCGAGGCTGATGCCGGTGTGGGGCGAGAGCGCCTCGATGCCGGCGCGCAGCGAGGAGTTGCCGTAGGTGTAGACCCGGTCGCCCGCGGCGGTGCCGTCGGTGTCGATGCCGGTCGGGCCGCCCCAGAACGGGATGCTCGGGTTGACGTCGCCGACGTAGGCCGCGTCGACCTTCACCAGCGCGAAGTCGTTGTAGGCGCAGGCGTTCTCGTCGGTCTCGCCGAGGTCGCGCATGGTGCGCCAGGAGGAGTAGGCCAGGGTGCCGGTGCCGACGGTGGTGCCCGAGGTGACCAGCGAGCCGCCCTCGACGAAGTCGACCTTGGTGCCCAGCGGCACCGAGTCGTTGAGGCAGCCGTTGGTGTCGGTGGCCTCGCCCAGGCCGGCGCAGTGGGCGGCGTACCCGACGTAGACGTTCGACGAGGCGTCGGTGAAGACGAAGTTCGAGGTGCACTGGGCGCCGTCGGTGTACATCTGCGTGCCGGGCGTGATCGTGGCCTCGTCGGCCGGGGCCCAGGCGGGGGCGGCGGACGCGGGGGCGACGGTCGCGGTGGCCGCGCCGAGGACGGCGGCGCTGGCCAGGGCGGCCAGGGCAGCGAGGCGACGGGCGGGCTTGGGGGGGTTCAGCAAGGGACTCATCCTCCAGGGAGCACTGGTGCCGGCCCCCGAGTAGGCCGGCTCGACAGGAGCCGACCTACCCGGTGTGGCACGGACTACACCTGGTGGAACGTGTTTTTACCGCCCGGTAACCCCAAGACCTGTCTCAGTCCCGGCGCCCTGCCTGCTCAGTACGACGGCTGGCTGGGGTCGATCTGGTTGACCCACGCCACGACGCCACCGCCGACGTGCACGGCGTCGGCGAACCCGGCGCCCTTGAGCACCGCCAGCGCCTCGGCCGAGCGGACTCCGGACTTGCAGTGCAGCACGACCGGCTTGTCCTGGGAGAGCTGCTCGAGGGCGTTGCCGTTGAGGAACTCGCCCTTGGGGATCAGCACCGAGCCCGGGATCTGGTTGATCTCGTACTCGTTGGGCTCGCGCACGTCGACCAGCACGAAGTCCCGGCTGCCCTCCTCGCGCTCCTTGAGCATCGACTCCAGCTGGGTGACCGAGATGGTCGACCCGGCCGCGGCGTCGGCGGCCTCGTCGGAGATCGCACCGCAGAAGGTGTCGTAGTCGATGAGACCGGTGACGGTCGGGTTCTCGCCGCACAGCGCGCAGTTGGGGTCCTTGCGGACCTTCAGCTTGCGCCACGACAGTTCGAGGGCGTCGTAGATGACCAGCGAGCCGACGGCGGGGTCGCCGGCACCGGTGATCATCTTGATGGCCTCGTTGACCTGGATCGAGCCGATTGAGGCGCACAGCACGCCCAGCACGCCGCCCTCGGCGCACGAGGGGACCATGCCCGGCGGCGGCGGCTCGGGGTACAGGCAGCGGTAGCAGGGGGCGCCCTCGACCTGCTTGGGCGCGAAGACCGACGCCTGGCCGTCGAAGCGGTAGATCGAGCCCCACACGTAGGGGATCCCGAGGAAGTACGCCGCGTCGTTGACCATGTAGCGGGTCGCGAAGTTGTCGGTGCCGTCGACGATGAGGTCGTAGCCCTCGAAGACGTCGAAGACGTTGTCGTTGTCGAGGCGCTCCTCGTGGAGCACGACGTTGACGTGCGGGTTGGCCTCGGCGATCGACTCCTTGGCCGAGACGGCCTTGGACTTCCCGATGTCGGACTGGGTGTGGATGATCTGGCGCTGCAGGTTCGACTCGTCGACCTCGTCGAACTCCGCGATGCCCAGGGTCCCGACGCCGGCCGCGGCCAGGTAGAGCAGCGCGGGGCTGCCGAGACCGCCGGCGCCGATCACCAGGACCTTGGCGTTCTTCAGGCGCTTCTGCCCGGTCATGCCCACGTCGGGGATGATCAGGTGACGGCTGTAGCGGCGTACCTCGTCGACGGTCAGCTCTGCTGCCGGCTCCACGAGCGGCTCGATGCTCACGGGGGTCTCTCCTCGCCTTGGGGGCTGGGTTCTCAGGAGGTCCTCGGTAGGTCCTCGGTCGCGGGCACAACGCCCACGGCGGGCTCCATGTTCCCCCACGGTCCTCGACGCGCGACACGTCCACCCAGAGCCTGGACAGCGGCGGCGCCCCCGCGGCGGGTTAGGCTCCAGTCCCCCGTAAGTGACCCGGCAGTAGTCCCCGCCGCGGTCCGTGCAGCACCCCACCAGGACGACCAGGAGACCAGCAGTGACGGCAGACCAGCGAGACGTCGGCGGCCTGCGCCCCCGCGGGGCCCGGATGCCCCGCCGCGAGCGTCGCGCCCAGCTGCTGGAGTCCGCGCTCGAGGTGTTCGTCGCCCAGGGCTACCACGCCGCCGCGATGGACGACATCGCCGAGCGCGCCGGGGTCTCCAAGCCGGTGCTCTACCAGCACTTCCCCGGCAAGCTCGAGCTCTACCTCGCGTTGCTGGACCGCTCCTGCGACCAGATCATCGACAACTGCCGCGCCGCCCTGGAGTCCACCGACGACAACAAGCAGCGCGTCGAGGCGACGATGGCGGTCTTCTACGAGTACGTCGCGCACGACACCGGCGCGTTCCGTCTCGTCTTCGAGTCCGACCTCACCAACGAGCCGGCCGTGCGCGAGCAGGTCGACCGCGTGACGGCCGAGTGCGCGCGCCTCATCGCCGGCGTCATCCACGAGGACACCGGCCTGCCCGACGAGGCCTCGCGGCTGCTGGCCGTCTCGCTGGTCGGCATGGCCCAGGTCAGCGCCCGCTTCTGGCTCACCGAGGCCGGTGGCCTGGGCCGCGACCAGGCGGCGGCGCTGGTGGCCGGGCTGGCCTGGCGCGGCATCGGTGGCTACCCGCGCACCGACGAGCCTTCCGTCGAGCACTAGGCTGGCTGCGTGGACGTCAAGATCGGTATCCAGCAGGCCCCCCGCGAGATCACCCTCGAGACCGAGGAGTCGGCCGAGGCCCTGACCTCCCAGGTCGCCGAGGCCGTCTCCTCCGACGGCCTGCTCTCGCTCACCGACACCAAGGGCCGGGTCGTGATGGTGCCCGGCTCGAAGATCGCCTACGTCGAGCTCGGCTCGACCACGGTCGCCGCGGTCGGCTTCCGCAGCTAGCTCTCCAGGCCGAGCTCGGCCATCCGCTCGGTGTGCCGCTCGGTGAGCCGGGCGAACATCCGGCCGATGGCCGCGAGGTCGAGCCCGGGGCGGTCGGTGCCGCCGGCCAGCAGCGCCGAGAGGGCGTCCCGCTCGGCGGCCACCCGCTGCGCCTGGATCAGCGCCTCCCCCATCAGCCGACGGCCCCACAGCGCCAGCCGGCCGCCGAGGCGGTGGTCGGCGGCGATCGCGGCACGCACCCGGTCCACGACGAACGCCGCGTGCCCGGAGTCCTCGAAGGTGCCGACGACCAGGTCGCGGGTCTCTGCGTCGAGGTAGGCCGCGATCTCGCGGTAGAAGTCGTCGGCCAGGCCGTCACCGACGTAGGCCTTGACCAGGCCCTCGTACCAGTCGGCCGGGGCGGTGTGGTCGTGGAAGCGGTCGATGGGCTCCTGGAAGGGCGCCATCGCGGCGAAGGGGTCGGCACCCAGCGACTCGAGGCGGCGTCGCAGCGCGTCGACCTTGGAGAACTCCGCGGAGGCCATGGTGGCGATCGCGACCTTGTCCTCCAGCGTGGGGGCCAGCTTGGCGTCCTCGGCCAGCCGCTCGAAGGCGCTGATCTCGCCGTAGGCGATGACGCCGAGCAGGTCGACCATGGCCTCGCGGTAGGTCGGGTCCTCGAAGGCCAGGGGCGTGTCGTCGCCTCCGGCTCGCCCACCCGACTCCGGCCCGGTCTCGACCTGGGATTCAGTCATGCTCGCACCCTACCGATAGAGTCTCGAGACGTATGTGCGCGGTTGGCCGGGTCCCGGGTCGGCCGCAGCGGTTGTGGCAGCGCCGCCCAGCAGACAGACCTGACGGGGCCAGCAACCACGAAAGCAGAACACTGTGACCACCTTCCGTGAGCTCGGGGTGCACCCCGAGATCTGCGACGCGCTCGAGCGCGGCGGCATCACCACCCCCTTCGCCATCCAGGAGATGACCCTCTCGGTCGCCCTGATGGGCACCGACCTCATCGGCCAGGCCCGCACGGGCACCGGCAAGACGCTGGCCTTCGGCATCCCGGTGCTCCAGCGCAGCGTCTCCCCCAAGGACCCCGACTACGCCGACCTGCCCCAGGGCAAGCCGCAGGCGCTCATCGTCGCCCCCACCCGCGAGCTGGCCCTCCAGGTCTCCTCCGACCTCACGCTGGCCTCCGCCGATCGGGGCCTGCGGGTCCTGACGGTGTACGGCGGCGTCGGCTACGAGCCGCAGCTGGAGGCGCTGGAGACCGGCGTCGACATCGTCGTCGGCACGCCGGGTCGTCTCATCGACCTGGCCAACCGCAAGTCCCTGGACCTCTCCCACGTCCACGCCGTCGTCCTGGACGAGGCCGACGAGATGCTCGACCTCGGGTTCCTCCCCGACGTCGAGAAGCTGATGCGGATGACGCCGGAGACCCGGCAGACGATGCTGTTCTCGGCGACGATGCCGGCCGCGATCGTCTCGCTGGCGCGCACCTACATGCGCCACCCGATGAACATCCGCGCCGAGTCCTCCTACGAGAACGCCACGGTGCCGGCCACCGCCCAGTTCATCTACCAGTGCCACGACCTGGACAAGCCCGAGATCATCGGCCGCCTGCTCCAGGCCGAGGACGCCGACAAGTTCATCGTCTTCACCCGCACCAAGCGCCAGGCCCAGCGCGTCGCCGACGACCTGGCCGAGCGCGGCTTCGCCGCCTCCCCGCTGCACGGCGACATGGCCCAGGTCGCGCGCGAGAAGGCGCTGGCGAAGTTCCGCGAGGACAAGATCCGGGTGCTGGTCGCCACCGACGTCGCCGCCCGCGGCATCGACGTGCGCGGCGTCTCCCACGTCATCAACTACACCTGCCCCGAGGACGACAAGACCTACGTCCACCGCATCGGGCGCACCGGCCGCGCCGGCGCCACGGGCATCGCCATCACGCTGGTGGACTGGCAGGACCTGCACCGCTGGAAGCTCATCAACAAGGCGCTCGACCTGCCCTTCGAGGAGCCGCAGGAGACCTACTCCACCTCCGAGCACCTCTTCCACGACCAGGGCATCGCCCCGGGCACCAAGGGCCGCATCGTCGACCCGAAGCCGGTCGAGAAGAAGGAGCCTCGGGAGCGCTCGGGCGAGCGTGCGCCGCGCAACCGCAACCGGACGCGCACCCGCTCGCGGTCCGGTGAGGTCGTCGCCGAGGTGAAGACCACCGAGTCCGGCGAGAAGCAGGTGGAGAAGGTCGAGGCCTCGGCCGGCTCCGGCTCGGGTTCCTCCAGCAGCCGCAACCGGCGTCGTCGCCGCTCGCGCGGTGGTGGCGGAGGCCAGGGCGGCCAGCAGGGCGGCAACGGCGGCGGCTCGGCCCCGGCCGGCGACTGAGCCCGCTCAGCCCCACGCAGACGTACGACGAGGCCCGCTCCCCTCCAGGGGGAGCGGGCCTCGTGCGTGTCTCAGCGCTTCTTGCGCCCCGCGCGCGTGACCAGGTTCGCGGCGACCTCGCGGTAGGCCTGGGCACCCTTGCTGGTGCGGCTGGTGGCCAGGATCGAGCGGCCGGCCGCGGGGGCCTCGGCGAACTTGATCGTCTTGGGGATCGGCGGCTCGACGACCTCGAGCTCGTAGGTCTCGGCGATGGTCTCCAGCACCGTGCGCGAGTGGTTGGTGCGGCCGTCGTACAGCGTGGGCAGCACGCCCCACACCTCGAGCTTGCGGTTGGTGAACCGGCGCACGTCGTGGACGGTGTCGAGCAGCTGGCCCACGCCCCGGTGCGAGAGCGTCTCGCACTGCAGGGGGATCAGCACCCCGCGCGCGGCGGTGAGCGCCGCCACGGTGAGCACGCCCAGGGAGGGCGGGCAGTCCAGCAGCACCCAGTCGTAGTCGTCCTCGACGTCCTCCACGACCATCTTCACCACGTGCTCGCGCCCGGTGCGGGTGAGCAGGTCGGCCTCGGCGCGGGCGAGCTCGATGGTGGCCGGGAGCAGGTGCACGCCGTCCTCGGTCTCGATGATCACCTCGCGCGGGTCGGTGCCCTTCGTGAGCACGTGGTGCACCGAGACCTCGAGGTCCTCGGGATCGATGCCGAGGGAGAAGGTCAGGCAGGCCTGCGGGTCGAGGTCGACGAGCAGCACCCGCTGCCCGAGCTCGGCGAGGGCCGCGCCGATCGAGGCGACGGAGGTGGTCTTGGCGACGCCTCCCTTCTGGTTGGCGACGGCGAGTGTCGTGGTCATCGAGGGTCATCATGCCGGACGGGTCGCCCACGTCCGAGGTGGGACCTGTTCTACTCGGGTCATGTCTCGCTCCCTGGTCACCGGCCCGACCGCCGGCATCGGACGTTCCTTCGCCCACCAGCTCGCCGCACGCGGCGACGACCTCGTGCTCGTCGCCCGTGACGCCTCGCGCCTGGAGGAGCTCGCCACCGAGCTGCGCGCCCAGCACGGGGTCGAGGTGGAGGTGCTGGCCGCCGACCTCGCCGACCGCGACCAGCTGCGCCGCGTCGAGGAGCGGCTCGCCGACCTCCAGAGCCCGGTGGACCTGCTGGTCAACAACGCCGGGTTCGGCCTCAAGGGCCGCTTCCTCGACAACGACGTCGACGCCGAGACCGCCATGCTGGACGTGCTGGTCACCGCCGTCCTGCGCCTGACCCACGCCGCGCTCGGGCCGATGGCCGCGCGCGGCCACGGCGGCGTCATCAACGTCTCCAGCGTCGCCGCCTTCCTCCCCCGCGGCACCTACTCCGCGGCCAAGGCCTACGTGAACCGCCTGGGCGAGTGGGCCGCGGCGGAGTACGCCGACCAGGGCGTCACCGTGACGACCCTGTGCCCGGGCTTCGTGCGCACCGAGTTCCACGAGCGGATGGGCGTGGGCCGTGACTCCGCCCCCTCGTGGATGTGGCTGGACGCCGACGACCTCGTGCGCGACGCGCTGGCCGACCACGCGAAGGGGAAGGTCTACTCGATCCCCAGCGCGCAGTACAAGGTCATCGCCGGTGCCGCTCGACTGGTCCCGAGCGGGCTGCTGCAGCGCTTCCAGGGCCTGGGCCGCAAGTAGCCCGCGCACCCGGCGGACGTCATACGGGCAGGACGTCCGCTGTCGCGGGACGTATGACGTCCCAGGGCGGCCGCTTCAGAGCCCGAGCGGCTCGGGGGCGGGCCGTCCCGACGCGGCACGGGCCCGCGCCGCGGCCTCCAGCAGCCGCTCCAGCTCCTCGGGGGCCGTGGTGTTGCACGCCAGGTCGTGCCCGACCTTGCCGGCGCCGTGGTGGTCGCTGGAGCCGGTGACGACCAGGTCGAGGTTGCGCGCGATCGCGCGCAGCGCGTCCCGCGCACCGGCGTCGTGGTCCTGGTGATCGACCTCGAGGCCGACCAGACCGACGTCGGCGAGCTCGGCGATGGCCGCCTCGTCCGGCGTGCGGGTACGCCGGCGCCCCCACGCGTGGGCGATGACGCTCACGCCGCCCGCCTCGGTCACCACGCGGATCGTCTCGCGCAGCGGGGCGGCGTACCGGTCGACGTACCCGGGCATGCCGGGGTTGAGGAAGCGGCGGAACGCCTCGTCACGGTCCGCGACGACGCCCGCGACCACCAGCGCGTCGGCGATGTGGGGGCGCCCGCTGGCCGCCGCGTCACCCGACACCCGGGCGACGTCGTCCTCGGTGAGCTCGACGTCGACCGCGCGCAGTCGCTCCAGCACCGCCGGCACCCGCGAGGACCGACCCTCGAGGACCCGGTCGAGCAGGCCGACCAGGGGCGGGTACGTCGGGTCGGGCAGGTAGGCCAGCAGGTGCACGCCCCGCCCGTCGAGGCGGGTGCTGACCTCCATGCCGCGCACCAGTGCCAGCCCGGCGTCGGCTGCGGCACGGGCCGCCTCGTCCCAGCCCTCGGCGGTGTCGTGGTCGGTCAGGCCGAGGACGTCCACCCCTGCCGCGACCGCCGCGTGGACGAGCTCGGTGGGCGACTGGGTGCCGTCGCTGGCGCGGGTGTGGGTGTGCAGGTCCACCCTCATGAGGGCCCCCTCACCACGGCGGCGCCGGACCCGCGAAGGGCAGCTCGACCAGCGGCGGGCCCACCGGCGCGACGTCGCGCAGGATCCAGTCGTCGCGCAGCAGCAGCACCGCCGAGGCCGGCCGGACCACGATCCACAGCCACCGGCCGAAGGCCTCCCCCGCCACGACCGAGCGGTCCCACTCCCCGCTGGAGGCGCTGGTCGAGACCGACCACAGCGGCACCTGCTTCTGGTCCAGGCGCACCCGCACCAACGGCTGTCCCTCGAAGTGGCCCAGGCCGGGGTCGTCGTGGGGCGTGCCGGCCACCCGGGCACCCAGGCCCGTGCCGGGCTCCTCGCTGACGACCAGGACGTCCACGGGCCCGTCCAGCTCGCTGGTGCCGGTGACGCACGTCAGGGTGCCGCGCACGCGCTCGCCGTCGGTGACGGCGGCCAGGTCGCTCACCGACCAACCGGGGCTCAGCGGCCACGGGAGGTAGGTCGGGAAGCCGCGGGTGCGACCCAGGTGCGAGGCCAGGGCGTCGTACGACGCCGAGGCAGGGCGCCACAGGGCGTGGGTGGGGCCGTGCTCCGGGCACGACCAACCGCCTCCGGCCTCCGTCGCGATGGACACCACGGGGGCCGAGCAGCGGGAGCAGGCGGGCTGCACGGGCACGGGCCTACCGTACCGAGCCGGTCAGGTCCGCGGGGTGCTGCGCTCCACCAGCAGCTCGACCTGGGCCCGCAGGGCGGCGATCTCCGCGCGCAGCTCCTCGCGCTCCGCGGCCGAGCGCCGCTCGTCCTCGGCGTCGTCGGCGTCGGTGACGCGCTCGACCAGCCAGCTGGCGAGGGTGGCGGTGACGACACCGAGCAGGGCCACCCCGGTGATCATGAGCAGGGCACCCACGACCCGCCCGCCGGTCGTGACCGGGTACGTGTCGCCGTACCCGACGGTGGTCATGGTGGTGAGTGCCCACCACATGGCGTCCCCGAACGAGGTGATCGAGGCGCCCTCGGCGTACCGCTCGGCCTGCAGCGCAGCCAGCGCCGCGACGTAGGCGACGATGCCCGAGCCGAAGCCGACGTAGAGACCGACCCGGCCGCGCAGGCCCTCGGACGCCGAGCGGTTGAGCACCTTGACCAGCAGGACCAGCTGCAACGGCCGCAGGGCCGGCAGCAGCAGCACCGCCGCGTCGAACGCGTGCCGCCACGCCCAGCGGAAACGGTGGTCCGCCGCCACCAGCCGCACGACGAAGTCGACGATGAAGACCAGCCAGAGCACGCCGACGACCGTGGCGCACAGCGCCTTCCACCTCCCCGGCATCCCGGGGTCGAGGATCGGCAGCGAGTACGCCACGAGGAACACCAGCGCGGCGGCCGCGAGCGGCCACCGCGTCCAGCGCTCCCAGGTGCTGCTGGTGGGGGTCCTCACGGGACCGGTCAGTCGGCCTTCGCGTCGGGTCCGGGCCAGTTCTTGTCCGGCTGCGGGGTCGGGCGGCCGGGCTGCTCGCCGCCGCGCGCCTCGAGGTAGTTGTCCTTCGGCACCATCACCTTGCGGCGGAAGATGCACACGACCTTGCCGTCCTGGTTGTAGCCGATGGTCTCGACGTGGACGACGCCGCGGTCGTCCTTCGAGGTCGACTCCCACTTGTCGAGCACGGTCGTCTCGCCGTACAGCGTGTCACCGTGGAAGGTCGGCGCGACGTGGCGCAGCGACTCGATCTCGAGGTTGGCGATCGCCTTGCCGGAGATGTCGGGCACCGACATGCCGAGGAGGATGGAGTAGACGTAGTTGCCCACCACGACGTTCTTGCCGAACTGCGTGGTCTCCTCGGCGTAGTGGGTGTCCAGGTGCAGCGGGTGGTGGTTCATCGTGAGCAGGCAGAACATGTGGTCGTCGAACTCGGTGACCGTCTTGCCGGGCCAGTGCTTGTAGGTCGCACCGACCTCGAACTCCTCGTAGCTGCGACCGAACTGCACGTCTGCTCCTCTGCTCTGCTGCTGGTGACTGATGGGTAACAAGGTCCCCGCGTCATCCTGCCACGCGGAACCGGCCCGGAGGGGCTAGCGTCTCAGCACCATGAGCATGCCGCGCATCACCCTCCACCGAGCACTGGGGACGACCCTGGCCGGCCTCCTGCTGCTGCCGCTCGCGGCGTGCAGCGGCGAGGACGAAGTGGCCCGCGACCCGGGCACGGAGCAGGGACCGTCGTCGGAGCAGGACGTGGAGGCCCAGGAGCCCACCAGCGGACCCGACGTGGGCTTCGGGCCCGCCGACTACGCCTTCACCCTCCAGGTCTCGTGCTTCTGCCCGTACGCCGCCGTGCCCGTGCGGGTCACGGTCGAGGGCGACCGGGTCGTCGAGGCGGTCTTCGAGAAGGGCGGCGGACGCGGCGGCGCGAAGGCCGGCGACCCGGCACCGGAGTTCTTCGAGCTCACCATCGACGACATCATCGCCGAGGCGGAGGCCGCCGAGGAGGCCGGCGCCGCCCGGGTGGACGTCACCTGGCCCGAGGGTGGCGACTACCCGACCGAGGTCTACATCGACCGCGACGAGCGGATGGCCGACGAGGAGATCGGCTACACGCTCTCGGACGTGAAGGTGGTCGGCGAGGGTATCGGCGGCTGAGCATCGTGCCGAACCGGCGTATCAATACGCCGGCTCGACCCGTGCACCCCGGCCCCGAGACGCCGAACCGGCGCATCCTTCCGGAAGGACACGCCGGTTCGGCCCGGACCAGGTGGGGTGGATCAGCTGGGGTGGATCAGCTGGGGTGGATCAGCTGGGGTGGATCAGGTGGATCCGTCGGAGAGGCCTCCGGTCAGATCTTGTACTCCTTGAGGAGCTGGCGACCGATGATCATCTTCTGGATGTCGGAGGTGCCCTCGCCGATCAGCATGAACTTGACCTCGCGCATCAGCCGCTCGATCTCGTACTCCTTGGAGTAGCCGTAGCCGCCGTGGATGCGGAAGGCGTCCTCGACGACCTCGTTGGCGTACTCCGAGGCAACCATCTTGGCCATGCCGGCCTCGACGTCCATCCGCTCGCCCTTGTCCTTGAGGCGGGCGGCGCGGACCATCATCGTGTGCGCGACCTCGACCTTGGTCGCCATCTCCGCGAGGCGGAAGAGGACGGCTTGGTGGTCGGCGATGATCTTGCCGAAGGTCTTGCGCTGCTGGGCGTACTCGACGGCCAGCTCGAAGCCGCGCCAGGCCAGGCCGCAGGCGCGGGCCGCGACGTTCACGCGGCCGACCTCGACGCCGTCCATCATGTGGAAGAAGCCCTTGCCGGGCTCACCACCGAGGATCTGGTCGGCGGAGATCTTGTGGCCCTCGAGGACCAGCTCGGTGGTCTCGACGCCCTTGTAGCCCATCTTGTCGATCTTGCCGGGGACGGTGACGCCCTGGGCGGTCTCGCCGAAGCCGGCCTCCTTCTCGATGAGGAAGGTCGTCATGTTCTTGTAGACCGAGTCGCTGCCCTCGTCGGTCTTGACCAGGCAGGCGACCAGCGTGGAGGTGGCGCCGTTGGTCAGCCACATCTTCTGGCCGGTGATCTCGTACGACCCGTCGTCGGCCTTCGTGGCCTTGGTCGAGATGGCCGAGACGTCGGAGCCCAGCCCGGGCTCGGACATCGAGAAGGCGCCGCGCACGTCCCCGACGGCCATCTTGGGCAGGTACTTCTGCTTCTGCTCCTCGGTGCCGTGCTGCATGAGCATGTAGGCCACGATGAAGTGGGTGTTGATGACGCCGGAGACGCTCATCCAGCCGCGCGCGATCTCCTCGACGCACAGCGCGTAGGTCAGCAGCGACTCCCCGAGGCCGCCGTACTCCTCGGGGATCATCAGGCCGAAGACGCCGAGCTCCTTGAGCCCCTCGATGATGTCGGTGGGGTACTCGTCGGCGTGCTCGAGCTCGTTCGCGACCGGGATGATCTCCTTGTCCACGAAGGCCCGCACGGCCTTGAGGATCTCGGACTGGTCCTCGGTGAGGCCCTCGGTCGTGCACAGGCGGGTCATGGGGGTCCTTCCAGGTCGGCGAACGGACTGTTACCGGAGAGTAACCGACGGGCGGTGACCGCGGGAGGCCCGTTCGGGCCCGGGGCGGTGTGACGGCTCCTACACTGGTCGGGTCAGATCATGACAGGCGCATCGACCGACACGGGTGGTGGAATGGACGGGCCGAGACGGCCGTGGCTCGAGGCGATCGGCCTGGTCCTCGTCCTCAGCCTGGCGGCCACGGCGTTCTTCGTCTCCCGCCAGCCCACCCGCACGCAGCCGGTGACCGCGCCCGGCCAGTCCACGGCGACCCCCGGTGCGCGCCCGGCCCAGGACGTCGTCACCGGCGGCGACCCCATCGAGGGCACCACCGGCAAGCAGGGCAGGGGCTCGAGCGGTACGGCGGCGCTCCCCAAGCCCCAGCGGTTGCCCGGCGGCCTGCCGAAGCGGGCAAGCAGCTGTGTCGTGAGCACCGAGTCCTCCTTGGAGGTCGCCACCTTCAACATCCACTCGGGGTGGAACCGGGGCCGCAGTCGCCAGATGCTGCCGCAGATCGCGCGCGAGATGGCCGCGCTGGACGTGGACGTGTGGCTGCTTCAGGAGGTCGACAAGAACCGCGTGTGGAGCGGCCGGGTCGACCAGGCCGCCTACCTCGCCGGCCAGCTCGGGATGGAGTACGCCTTCGCCACCAACGTGCTGCGCCCGGGCGAGAGCCGCTACGGGACGGCCGTGCTGTCGGCGTACCCCATCAAGGAGTCGAGCAACACCCTGCTCCCCCGGCCGGCGGGCACCCAGCAGCGCGGCCTGCTCCGCGTCGTGGTGGAGCCGTTGCCCGGTCAACGGGTCAGCCTCTTCACCACGCACTTCGAGCACACCTCGCAGGACGCCCGGTTGACCCAGGCGCGCACGGTGGCGCAGGTCCTCGCCGACGACCCCCACCGCGTCGTCCTGGGCGGGGACCTCAACGCCCGGCCCGCCTCGCCGCCGATCACCACCCTGCGCGGGGTCGCGGCCGACACCTGGGCCACGGCCGGCCGGGGCGCCGGGCTGACCCACCCCTCGGCGAACCCGCGCAGCCGCATCGACTACCTGATGCACCGCGGTCAGCTGGGCGTGAACGTCGTGAGCACCCACCCGAGCCGGGTCTCCGACCACCGCGTCGTGCGCGCGTCCTACGACCTGACGCCGGGCGTGCCCGACGAGATCGTGGTGCCGCTCATCTGCTGACGGCGTGGGGCCACCGGCCTCAGACGCGCAGCATCCGCCGCAGCCGACCCCGCCAGCCGCGGGCGGCCCGCTCGGCGGCCTCGGCCGCCGCCCGGTCCTTGCGCCTGCGGTGCGTGACGAGCTGGCGCGAGACCATCGTGGTGAGGGCGTCGACCGCCACCTGGGCGACCTGCTCCTCGGTGACCTCCTGCTCGTCGGGCGCGAAGGCCGAGTCGCGCGGCAGGAGGTCCTCGACGTCGCCGACCACGTGGTAGCCGCCGGCGCGCACGTGCTCGACGTAGCGACGCGACAGCTCCTCGCACCACGCCCGCTCGCTCTCCGGCAGCAGGATGGGGCGTCCCTCGGCCCCGCCGAGCACCTTCACCGAGAAGCCGCGCTTGCCCACGTCGCCGTAGACGTCGCGGCGCTTGAGGTCGTCGGGGATGCCCGCGTTGACCCGGCGCAGCACCTCGGCCTGCTCCAGGCGCAGCCCCCTGTTGGCCCGGCCGACCGAGGACTGGTCGAGCAGCCCGGCGTCGATCCCGAGCACGGAGCAGAAGCGCTCCAGCAGCAGCCCCTTGTCGGCACCCGGCGGCGGCACGGTGACGACGTGGATCCGCTCGGCCGGGACGTGCCGCGTCCACTTCTCCAGCACCGCGGGCAGGTCCTTCTGCCACCAGATCGGGGCGGGCGTGCCCTGCGTCTTGTGCAGGCGCGCGAGGTAGTCGGGGAAGGTCATCGCCCGGCCGGACTGCAGCCCCTGCTGCCACACCGAGGGGATCTGGCGACCGAGGTCGCGCGCGGTCACCACGACGTGCACCTCGCGGTCCGAGCAGGCCGCGAGCAGCCGCTGGATCTGTGCGTCCTCGGCCGGCGAGAAGGACTCCTCCGAGACCAGCGCCGCGCGGCCCTGCGCCGCGTCGAGGTTGCCGGGCAGGTCACGCAGGACCTCGCGGGCCTGCGCCGGGTCGTGGGGGCGGAACCGGTCGCGCACGTCGAGCATCAGCCAGTACGCCGCTCGGCGCTGCGTCGGGTAGACGTCGAGCCCGGCCTCGCGCAGCGCGTCGACGGAGCCGAGGAAGAGTCCCTGGAGGTACGACGTGCCGGTCTTCTGCAGACCGATGTGGAGGTAGAGCGGGCGGGTCACGCGCACACCCTAGGGGGCCGCGGTCTCCTCGGCGCCCGGCGCGTCCCCGGTGGGCTCGGCCGTGGGCTCACCGGTCGGCTCGGTCGGCTCGGCCGAGGGCGGGGCCGCATCAGCCTCGAAGGCGCGGACCTGCTTCTTGTAGGCCTTCTTCTTCGTCTCCAGGCGCAGCACGGTGCGCTGGCTCACCATCGTCCGGGACAGGCCGCGGTCCAGGGACAGCGAGGTCCAGGGCGTGATGCCGGCGCGGGACGCGAGCAGCACGGAGGACGTCTGGCCGGGCTCGAAGGCGTCGGGGCGGTGCCGCACGTAGGAGCCCGGGACCTCCGCGAGCTGCTTGGTCAGCCAGCGCTCCGGGGTCGTGGAGTCGGTGGTCCCGGTGACGACCTTGACGGTCACCCCGCGGCGGGCCGCGGCCAGCAGCTTGGCCGCCACCCGGCGTACGTCGAGGGAGGAGGTGCGCACCCGCAGCTCCTCACCGGCCGGCACGGCCTTCACGACGCCCTGGATGGAGCGGATGACGGTGCTGCGACCGCGCTGGGACACCGAGGCCGGGTCGTTGACGGTGGTGCCGGCCGAGAAGCTGATCACCGGCTCGCCGACGGTCTGCTCCGGCAGCGACAGCTCGACGACGACGGCGTCGTGGTCGGAGTTGAGCTCGCGGGTGCGCTGGGAGAGCACGGAGAAGGCCTCGGCGGGGCGCACCATGACGTAGTCGATGGTGGCGCCGTGGTGGTCCCCGGTGGGCTCGTAGCGTCCGGAGAGGTCGTAGACCGCGTTGAGGCGGGCCGCGTCGAGCAGCGCGCGGGGGTACTCCGAGGACTTGTAGTGACGGTTGAAGTCACCGCCCACGAGCACCGGGCCGCTGCCGCTGAGCTGCCCGACCAGCGCGCCGAGGCGCTGGATCGAGGGACCGAGCAGCTTGGTGGTGCGCGCCGACTTGGGGGCGATGTGCACCGCCACGACCGAGACCGTCTGCTTGCCGTCGATCGAGCGCAGGGTCACCCAGTTGGCGTAGCGCACGCCCCACATGACGTGCTGGCCCTTGCCGTAGCCCTGCTTGTTGCTGATCATCGTCGTCCCGCGGGCCTCGGGGACCCAGCGGTCGGTGCGCCACACCACCGGGTTGGCACCGGTGTACTGCCCCGGGGTGCGGAAGATGTCGTAGCCGGTCGGGGCGAGGTACTGCGGCTGGCGCATCGGGACCTCGTTGAAGGTCACGAAGTCCGGGCAGGTGCGGAAGACCTTGCGCAGGTCGGCCTTGAACTTCTTCAGCACGGTGCCGGACTTGATGTTGGCCTGCACCATCTCGACCGAGGTCACCGGCTCCGGGGCCGTGGTGGGCTCGGGCTCGGTCGTGGCGGTCGGCGCGGAGGTGGCCTTCGCAGGGCTGGCACTGGCGGTCGGGCCGGCGGTCGGGCTGGCGCTCGCGGTCGGGCTGCTGGTCGGGGTCGGCGTGGGGGTGTACGTCGTCGGGTCGGGCTCGCTCGCGCACCCGGTCGCCGCGGCGAGCGCGAGGTCCCCGGGGGCACCGCGCAGGCCACCCACGGGTCCGGCGGTGACCGCCAGCGCGGCGACGCCGGCGGTCGCCACGGCAGCACTCAGTCCGGTCGCCAGGGCCCCGCGCAGCATCATCTCGACTCCTCGTCTCGCAGCAGGCGAGGGCGCTCCGTGCGCCCTCGTCACAGGAATCACAACAGCAACACAGGCCACACGACAAGACGTGCGCGACAACTACAGACGTGTAATTCTCCGGCGCCCGCCCGCGCTCCTCACGAGCGCTCCTCACCAGGGCGATCGGCCTCGAGACGCAGCTCCTGAGCCAGGGCGTCGGCGAGGTGCACCGAGTAGGCGGTCGTCATGTGCTCGGAGTCGCGCATCGTCACGAAGCTGCCCACCACCGAGGGGCACCGGCGCCGCTCGCAGAACCACTTCTCGGCGTCGACGGTCTCCAGCCCCAGGCCCGCCGCCACGTCCATGAACCCGCGCTGCAGCTTCCGGGGGCCGCGCTCGGGCGAGAGCAGGCAGTCCCCGAGGTCGTCGGCGCGGGAGAGGCAGACCGCCTGCTCCCGCGGCAGCTTGGGGGTGTTGGCCAGCAGCACGACCCGACCGGCGCTCTCGGCGAGCTCGGCCAGCGCCACCTCGAGACCGCGGTCGACGGCGGCCGCGTAGGCCTCGCGTCCCTCGCCCTTGGTGACGACCTCGCCCGAGTCGACGTCCTCGACCGGGGCCAGCGGGGCGTTGGAGACCAGCACCAGGTCGGGCCGGAGGTCGCGCACGGTCTGCTGGGTGAACTCCACGAAGTCCTCGCAGGCCTCCCAGTGCCGGCCGGTCTCCGGGTCCAGGCGGATCGCGGCGTTGGTCGGGCAGCCGGTGTAGGCCAAGGTGTGGACGCGGTAGCCCAGGCGCTCCCCCAGGGCCCGCACGGCCGGGCTCCAGGCGCGCGCGTGCGAGTCCCCGGCCAGCACGATGGTCCGCTCGGCGTCGGGGTCGCCCTCGGCGCACAGCTGCCGGGTGCCCGAGCGGTAGTCGCACTCGCCCAGCGACGCGGTGTCGCGGCGGATGTCGAGCAGCCCCGGCACCAGACGACCGGGGATCGGCCGCCCGTCCTCCGCGGCCAGCACCGAGGCCTGCACCAGCGCCCGGACGGGGTCGCGGCTCAGGTCGGCGTCGGCGTAGTCGGCCGGCGCCACGGCCGGGTTGCTGCGGGTGGAGTCCACCCGGTGGTCGAGCCAGGTCTGCGAGGCGAGCACGCCCAGGGCGAGCACGGCGACGGCCGCGGGGTACATCGGCACCGCCCAGCGGGCGAGGTCCCAGCGGCTCCCCCGACGACGGAACGGCTGCTCCACCAGGTGGTAGGTCAGCCCGCTGAGCACCCCGATGACCACCACGCAGACCACGGCGGCCGCCGGCGACAGGCCACCGAGGTGGCTGCGCGCCACGATGATCACCGGGAAGTGCCACAGGTAGATCGAGTAGGACCAGTCGCCCACGACCTGCATCGGGCGGACGGACAGCCCGCGGGCCACCCAGGTGCGCTCCCCACCGGGCTGGGCGCCGGCGAGCAGCAGCAGGACGGTGCCGGCCACCGCGGGCAGCGCCACCACGCCGGGGACCGGGGAGGCCGGCGTCAGCACCAGCGCCGAGGCCACGACGAGCAGCAACCCGAGCACCGCGAGCACCCCCGGGCGCCGGCCCACCGTCGTACGACGGTGCAGGACGACGGCGAGCAGCGCGCCCGCTCCCAGCTGCCAGCCGCGGGTCAGCGTCGAGAAGTAGGCGGTGTCGGGCGAGGCGTAGGTCGCCCAGGCCGACCACGCGAGGGAGGCGAGCACCAGCACCGTCAGGACGTGCTGGACCGCGGTTACCGGGTCGCGGCGCCGGCGCAGCGACAGCCCGGCGACCACCAGCAGCAGCACCGGCCAGACGAGGTAGAACTGCTCCTCCACCGACAGCGACCAGTAGTGCTGCAACGGGGAGACCGGCCGCCCCTCGGCGAAGTAGTCGGTCTCGACCAGCGCGAAGCGGATGTTGGCGGCGAACAGCGCCGACCACCACGCGTCGGTGAGGATCTCCCCCACCCGCACGACTGGCAGGACCAGGGCGGAGATGCCGCAGGTGGCGACCAGCACGACCGTGGCTGCGGGGAGGATACGACGGGCGCGACGGGCGTAGAAGTCCACCAGGGCGCCGCCCAGCCCGGGGGCGTCGGGGCGCTCGCGTGCCCGCAGCAGCAGCCCGGTGATCAGGAAGCCGGAGATGACGAAGAAGACGTCGACCCCGAGGTAGCCCCCGGAGACCGCGTCGACGCCGAGGTGGGCGACGACCACGAGCAGGACCGCGACGGCGCGGAGGCCCTGGACGTCGCTCCGCATCGCTCCTCCGACTGGTTCAGGCTCAGGTAGACTCACCCGGTCATGTCGGACCCCAGCAAGCACCGCGCCCCGACCCCACGTGCCTCCCGGAGTCTAGTGCGGCGACTGGTGCCCGCGGTCATCGCCGTGGCGCTCGTGGCCGGTGGCGTCACCGCCGCCGGCGTCGTCGACCCGTTCGCCGAGGACCCTCCCGCGCAGCGCACGGTCGGCATGAGCATCAGCGGAGCGATGACCGCCGCGCTGCTCGAGGACGCCCCCCAGCCCGTCGTGGCGGGCCAGGAGCTGCGGCTCACCAGGGCCCGCAAGGCCGAGCTGCGGCGCCAGGAGGAGCAGCGCAAGGCGCGGCTGAAGGCCGAGCGGATCGCTGCCAAGCGGGCAGCACAGCCGTTCTCGTTCCAGATCGCCTCGTTCAACGTGCTCGGCAGCAACCACACCGGCCCCGGCGGGGCGCGGCGCAGCTTCCCTGCCGCCGGCACCCGTACCCCGCAGGGCGTCGGCGTGCTGCGCAGCCACGGCACCGACGTCATCGGCCTGCAGGAGGCCAAGCCCGACCAGCTCGGCACGATCATGCGGATGACCGGCTTCGCGGGCTACCCCGGCCCCGGTGCCGCCGACCCCGACAACACCGTGCTGTGGGACCCCAGCCGCTTCGAGCTCGTCTCCGGCTCGACCTTCCCGATCGTCTTCATGAACCGCACCCGTCCCCAGACGGTCGTGCGCCTGCGCGACCGGCCCACGCAGCGCGAGTTCTACGTCGTCAACATGCACCCCTCCGCCGGCCACGACGCCCGCAACACCTCCACCCGCGTGGCCGGGTGGCGGCGCGGGGTGGCCGAGGTCAACGCCCTGCGCGAGAGCGGGCTCCCGGTGTTCGTCACCGGCGACATGAACGACCGGGCCGCCTTCTTCTGCGCGTTCCTGCCCCCCACCGGCTTCGTCGCCGCCGTGGGCGGGAGCACGTCCGGCGGGTGCCGTCCGCCGGGCCGGATGCCCGTCGACTGGATCGTCGGCAGCCCCGACGTCTCCTTCAGCGGCTACGTCATCGACGAGTCCACGGTCAACCGACGCATCAGCGACCACTTCTACATCAGCGCGACGGCGACCGTCGCCCCCGCAGGCGACTGAGCAGGCTGCGCCTGCCCGCGGGGCGGTCCCCCGCACCCGCGCCGCGCTCGGCCTTCATGGCCCGCACGTCGCCGAGCAGGCCCGCGATCACCTCGGCCGCGGCGTCGGCGACCTCGGTGTCGCTCACCGTCTCCGGCGTACGACGCTGCTCGAGCGTCTCGGGGACCCGCAGCCACGCGGGGTCGCCGACCAGGTCCACGCCGCGCTCGGCCAGCAGGGCGACGGCGCGCTCACCGCGGGCCCGGCAGTCCTCGACCTGGTCGGGGTAGGGCCAGAACCGCTCCCCGCCGCGGGTGACCAGCCGCTCGTCGGCCAGGTAGGTGCGGATCCACACGCCCCGGTCGAAGGCGGAGCGGAAGTCACCGAGGTGGGCGTTGACGCGCCGCAGCAGCTCGGCCTCGACCACCCCCATCGACTCGTTGGGGAAGGAGCCGGACACGTCCACCGCCGTCGGGTCCAGGCCGACCACCCCGGCGAACCGGCGCCAGATCTCCTCGCGGTCCGCGGACCGGTCCAGCGGCAGCACGTGGGTGCGGTCGGCGGGCACCGCCTCCAGCCAGCGCTCCAGCACCAGGGAGAGGTCCAGGGTGCGCCAGTCCCAGATGTCCTGGGGGCTCTGCGACTCGCTGCGGCCGTAGTCACGCAGGGCGGTGGTGCTGCGGTTCTTCAGGCTCTCCTGCCAGCTGGCCGTGAACAGCCCCAGCGGCTCCCGGGCGGTGAGGACGACGTGCACCTCACGGCCGGTCGCCGCCAGCTGCTCGACGAACGCCTGCGCCTGCGCCGTCGAGGCCGCGGCGAAGAACTCGTGGGAGACCAGCACGTCGCCGTCCCAGGCGGCCACGTCGGCCAGCACCCGGGCCATCGCCTCGTGCTCGCGCTCGGGCCGCCGCTTGCGCTCCGGCTCCTCGCGCACCACGCGCGAGACCCACAGGTGGTCGCGCCGCTCCCGACCGGGCAGCAGCAGCCCCTGGGCGGCCACGGCGTCGCGCTGGCCCCACAGGATCGTCTGCAGGTAGGTCGTGGCGGTCTTCGGCAGCCCGAGGTGCAGGAAGGCCCGCTTCGTCACCGGACTCCCCGGGTCACAGGGCGTCCTGAAAGGCGGCGATCGCCGCGTCCACCCGCTCCTGGTCACGCTGGGCCATCGGCACCAGCAGCTCCTGCACGACGTCGGCCAGCTCGGCCAGCCGCAGGTTGTGCCGGCGCAGGTCGGCGACCTCGCGCTCGAGGCGGGCCACCCGCTCGGCCAGCTCCTGGTCGCCACCGCCGGGCGCGACCCGCTTCAGTGCCTGCTTGAGTCCCTGCTTCATCGCCACTGCGCGACCACCTTTCCGACCGATCCCTTGCCGCCGTCCGATCCTCCACCGGGCGACTCCGACACGTCGAGCACGGTGCCGCCGTGCCGCTCCACGAGCCTGCGCACCTGCTGGGTGCGCACGGGCACCAGACCCGCTCCCCCGCGCCCCTTGCCGGTCCAGGTCTGGACGTAGAGACGCCCACCCCCGCGCAGGGTCATCGAGGCCAGGCGGCCCAGCGACTGCCGACCCAGGTCGTCGGTGGCGTCGAGCACGTGGCGGGCCAGCATCGCCCGCGGCCCGTCCCCGGACCGGCTGACCCGCGCGCCCTCGCTGAGCACCCAGCGCCACTCGTCGAGGTTCAGCCCGCGGACCTCCAGCGGCAGGTCCCGGCGTCGCGCGGTGCGGCGCGCCTTCTCCAGGCCCCGGGGGGCGAAGTCGTAGGCGGTGGTCGGGAAGCCCTGGCGGGCCAGCCAGAGGGCATCACGCCCCCGCCCGGCACCGACGTCGAGCACGGCGGTGCCCTCGGCCTCGGTGCGTCGCAGCTGCTTGGCCAGGGCCGAGGACCCCTTGGGGACGGGGCGACGACGACGCTGGGCGGCGCGGCGCTCCCAGTCCCGCCGGGCGTGCCCGGTGCCGCGGAACCACTGGTTGAGCACCTCGGTGGTCTCGCGGGGGGTCTCGAACTTGAAGGCCGGGTCCGGCACCTTCCAGGACGGGCCGTACATCGCCTCGAGGAGCTTCTCGGGGCGCGCGGGGGCGGGGTACTCACGCCCGCGCAGCGACACCGTGCCCAGCGGCAGCAGCCAGCCGCGCTCGAACGGGGTGCCGACCTCGCCCATGAGGTAGAGCCGACCACCGTCGAGGAAGCCGCCGAAGACGTCGAGGAAGCGGGTGGCGCCGTCGGCCTCGACCACGTCCACCCGGAAGGCCAGGCCGCTGTAGCGGTAGGTGCGGAAGCCCGCGGCGGCCACGACGCGCTGCAGCTCGAAGGACTCCCGGATCACGTCCACCGGGGTGGAGCGGGAGGAGACGTAGCCCAGGTCGGCGTCGGAGTCGTGACCGAGGAAGTCGCCCTCGCGCACGGCCCCGAGCAGCGTGCCGTACGCCGGGAACGCGGCCACCCCGGCGCCCCCGAGCACCTCGAGCAGCTCGGTCATCGCGTCCAGCAGCGGGTCGAGGTCCGCGGCGCTCCGCTCGGAGAACACCGGGCTGAACCGGTTGGCCTTGTCCAGGGCGATCGGGTGCCCCTGACGGTCCACGAAGTCCACGCGCCGGTCGTCCTGGCTGAAGCGGACCTCGCCGCTCCATACGTCGGCCCCGGAGACGTGGTCGCGAAGGGTGACCGCGCCCGTGCCCGACAGGTGCGGGCGCATGGCCGGCGGCCAGGCCACCGAACGGACCGGCCGGGCCGCCCCGCGACCCGGCTCGGTGTCGCGGCGTACCCAGAAGGACCAGATGCGGCGCCCGTCGAAGAGGACGTCGACGACCCGGTCCGAGCCGAGCACCACGAGCCCGACGCCCTCGGCGTCGACGCGACGCACACGCAGGTCGAGCACCGCGGCCTCAGTCCATGTCGACGTGCTGGTACGGGTCGACGTTCGGGTCGGCGTCGGCCCGGCGACCGGCGTTCGGCGGCGGGTTCTCGAACCAGCGGTCGATGAAGCGCTGGTACTGCAGCGTGTTGCGCTTCCCGACCAGCTTGCCGATCTGCTCGTCGGACCTGCTGGAGGGGTCGGAGGTGTTCGCCGAGCCGTTGAACGTCACGTAGGAGGTGCGGTCGGCACCGATCCGCCCGTTGATCGTCAGCACCTTGAGGTGGAAGTAGTTGTCGAAGTCGCCGTCGCCGTCGAAGTCCTGGACGAGGTGACGCATCGGCACGGGCCCGCGGCCGCCGCCGCCGTTGAGATGCTTCTTCACGTCGCGACCCATCACGGTGTAGGCGATGCGGACGTCGCAGCCCTGGTCCCACAGCGTCTTGAGCCGGCGCGCGGCGATCATGCCGCGCTTGCCGCGGATCACGTCGGGGGCGCTGCGCACGATCGTGCGGCCGTTGGCGTTGCCGGCCTTCTGCGCGCCCTTGCACTTGATCCGGTCCATCATCTGCTGGACCGGGTCGCCCTCGAAGTACTTCCCGTAGTAGGGCGAGAAGTACAGGCTGTAGCGGCTGCCCTCGAACGCGCGGTAGGCGTTCTTGGTGGTCTTGTCCCGCCACATCTGGTCGAAGATCTCCTCGGCGAAGTCGTAGATCTTGTCGCGACCGACGTAGGTGTAGACCTCGTTCCACTGGTTGGCCGCAGCAGCGGTCGTGAGGTTGGCGCTGCCCTGGATCAGGACGTTGCGCGAGAGACCGACCTTGTCGAAGAGGAACATCTTGGTGTGCGCGGCACCGCTCTTGCCCCGGCACGACCCCCTGCACATCCGCGCGAAGGACTTGGTGGCGCCCTTCTCGTTCTTGCCGTTGGTGGCCTTCAGGCCCTTCTTCAGGCGGCGGAACGACGGGTTGTCGGTGTCCTCGTCGTTGTTGTTGGCGTCGATGAGCACCCGCACGGTCGTGCCCTTCTGTGCCCGCTGGATGAGCGCGTCGGCCGCCCCGGCATTCATGAAGTTCCAGGTCATGATCTTGATCTGGCCCTTGGGCGAGGTGTGCCGGATCGTCTGCAGCAGCAGGTCCAAGATGGCGCGGCGGGACTGCTGGTCGCCGATCGCGGTGTTGAAGGTCGGCCCCTCCTTCACCGTGTACGTCGGCTTCTGCTCAGCGCTCGACGTGGCCGCGACGGCCCGTGGACCGGTCGGGGCGAGCAGCACGGCAGCGGCCGAGGCGAGGACCAGGGCGAGCGCGAGGACCATCGTGGCCAGGCGCGCGCGAGGGGTGTGGAGACGGAGCACGGAACTTCTCCCGGGTGTTCGGACGCCCTCCGCTGCGCGGCCGGACGCCTAGGAGCACGACTCCGCGAGGGTACACGTGACCGGGGGGTCCCACCCGCATCGGCCCGGTGCGGCTGCGCTACCGTCCGCGGCCGCCGAGCAGCCCGCGCCGGCGCCCGGGAGTCGGCGAGGTCGCTCCCGGACCGGCCGGCGAGGTCCCCCGGAAGAGCTCCTCCTCCGGCTTGGCCCTCCCGCGCCACGCCTCCAGGGCGGCGTCCAGCTCGGCGACGGGCACGGCACCCGGAGGTGTCGGGGCCCCGGGCAGCGGGACCAGCGGGTCGACCTCGTCGACCACCTGCAGGTCCCGCAGCGTCGCGAGGTCCTCCTCGACCTCCAGCCGGTAGAAGCGCTCGAGCTGACGACGCAGCGCGTCCGGTGCCAGGCCACGGCTGATCAGGTCACGCAGCGTGCGGGCGACCTGTCGGCGCTCGGCCCGGTAGGCCGCACGGGGGCCGGAGGCGACCATGGCGGTCCACTTCCGGCAGAAGTCCTCCAGGGAGTAGGACTCGTAGTGGAAGACCAGCCAGGCCCCGTCCTCCAGGCCGGGCTCGTGGCTGCGGTCCTCCCGAGCGACCTTGTGCAGGGTCAGCCACCGCTCGGCCCCGATCCGCACGGCGGACTTGCCCATCACGTGGCCACGGATCCACACCTGGTTGCTCGGCTCGTCGATCACCCCCAGCCCGTGCAGCAGGGCGAGGTCACCGTCCTCGAGCTCGGCCTTGAAGGCGGTCGGCTGCCCCTGCCAGGTGCTGCTCGAGACGGCCTCGCGCACGCCCAGGCGCAGGGCCAGGGCGTCCTCGGGCACGCGCGCGAGGGCCTCACGGTCCACGCGCACCACCTCGTCGCCGTCGATGTGGAGCAGCCACCCGTGCCCCAGGCCCAGCCCGGCGAGCACCCGCCGGGTCACGTTGGCGTTGATGCACTGGCGGACGTTGAGCTCACGCGGGCGCTGCCCGCCCCACCACGCACCTCCGGCACGGACGACGCTGACCCGCGGGTGCTCGGCGAGCTCGGCGAGCACCTCGTCCTGGCCCTCCTCGGACGGGGCGTCGAGGAAGACCACGAGGTGGTCGACCCCGCCGGCGAGGTTGCCCTCGACGTAGCGACGCACGTGGTCGGGGCTGTCCTTGATCGTGCTGACCGCGATCAACGGGGCCTGCGAGCCGGGCTGCATGCCCCGCACCCTAGTGCCGCCGCGTCAGCCCCGACGCCACCAGCGGGGGCGGCGGGCCGTGGTCTGCGCCGAGCCACCCTCGGCGCGGGTGCGCAGCATCGCCACGACCTGCTCCGGGTCGAGGTCGGCCGGCGGGTCGGTGTCGGGCGCCGGGTCCCCGGGCCCGGCCACGACCGGCTCGAGGTCGTCGACCGCGCCGTGCACGACGTGGCCGGCCGCCACCACCTCCTCCAGCCAGGCGTGGCTGCGGTCGGCCAGCAACCCGGCCGCCGTGGCCGGGGTCCGGGCGGGCAGGGAGTCCCGCGCGGCCAGCTCCCCCTCGGCGTACTCCCTCTTCACGACGCGGTGGCGGACGTCGGTGGGCATCGAGTCCCCCAGGCGTCGGTTGACCTCGCGCAGCAGCGCGACCTCGGCGGCGCCCAGCGAGGAGTTCGCGCGTACGTCGGCCGTGGCGTCGACGAGGTCCTCCGGGAGCCCGGCCGCCTCGGCGAAGCGGTGCCACAGCTCCTCCCCGGGCGCGCCGGGGGCCGGGCAGACCACCAGGTGACCCCGCTCGGGGGGCAGCGCGAAGGTCCAGCGGCGCAGGGTGTCGGCGAAGTCCTGGCCGTGCCAGAAGCGGGGTCGGACCCCACCGGCGTCCGGACCCCGGTCGCGCCCGGAGTCGCCGAAGAGCTCCTCGCGCTCGAAGTCGGTGAAGCTGCGGGTCTCCCCCAGCTTCACCCGCTCCTGCCAGTGCGCCACCGCCTGGCGACCGAGGTCGCGCGCCGTGACCACGACGTGCACCTCCAGGCCCTCGAGGGCCCGCAGCGCCCGGTCGGCCTGCTCGGGCGTCGCGCCCGCCAGCACCTCGTGACCGATGACGGCGTCGCCGCCGGTCGTCTCCACGTGCTCGCGCGCCTGCGCGCACAGCCGCTGCCAGGCTCCGTCCACCTCCTCCGGCGTCAACCCGAAGACCCCGGCGCTGCCCCGCACGTCGACGGCGCCACGGAAGTGCAGGCCCGGGGGCTGCGTGGGGTAGAGGACGCCGGCCCCGAGCAGCGCGGGCGCATGGGCGGCCAGCAGGCCCTGGAGATGTGTGGTGCCCGTCTTGGTGAGACCCACGTGGACGACGACCCGCACGTCGACATCGTGCCACTGAGCGGCCCCGGCGTGCGCGATGGCCCGCCCCGGATGGCCTAGCCTCGTCCCGTGAGCTCGAGCCCCGTCCGCGTGTACGCCGCACGGCTGGTCGGGCTCCCCATCTTCGACCCGCAGGGCGACCAGGTGGGGAAGGTCCGCGACGTCGTGGCGGCCGTCCGCTCGGAGACCAGCGAGCCGCGGGTGCTCGGCCTGGTCGGCGAGGTCTTCGGCAGGCGCCGGATCTTCGTGCCGATGACGCGGGTGACCAACATCGACGCCGGGCAGGTCTACACGACCGGGCTGCTCAACATGCGCCGCTTCGAGCAGCGCACCACCGAGACCCTGGTGATCGGCCAGATGCTCGACCGCACCGTCACCATCACCTCCAGCGGGGTGAGCGGCGTGGTCTACGACGTGGCGCTGGAGCAGGCCCGCAACCGCGACTGGGTGCTGTCCCGGGTGGCGGTGCAGGAGCCCGGCAAGGGGCTGCGCCGGCGCGGCCAGACCCACGTCGTGCAGTGGCGCGACGTCGAGGGACTCACCCGGCGCGAGGAGGCGCAGGGTGCCACGCACCTGGTCCACGCCCTCAACGAGATGAAGCCGGCCGACGCGGCCCACATGATCCACGAGCTGCCTCCCGAGCGGCGTTCGGCCGTGGTCAGCGCCCTGGCCGACGAGCGGCTCGCCGACGTCCTGGAGGAGCTGCCCGAGGAGGACCAGGTCGAGATCCTCAGCCACCTCGAGGACGAGCGCGCCGCCGACGTCCTGGAGGAGATGTCCCCCGACGACGCGGCCGACCTGATCGCCGAGCTGCCGCCCGAGACCGCGACGGCCCTGCTGGACCTCATGGAGCCCGAGGAGGCCGAGGACGTGCGGCGGCTGATGTCGTACGTCGAGGACACCGCCGGCGCGATGATGACCCCCGAGCCGGTGATCCTCGGCCCCGACGCCACCGTCGCCGACGCCCTCGCGCACGTGCGCAACCCCGACCTCACCCCGTCGCTGGCCTCCCAGGTCTACGTCTGCCGGCAGCCCCTGGAGACCCCCACCGGCAAGTTCCTCGGGGTCGGCCACATCCAGCGACTGCTGCGCGAGATGCCCTCGTCGCTGGTCGCGGGAGCGCTCGACGAGGGCAACGAGACGCTGCGACCCGAGATGAGCATCGACGAGGTCGCCGCCCACCTGGCGACCTACAACCTCGTCGCGGCACCGGTCGTCGACGAGAACGGCCACCTGCTCGGCGCGGTCACCGTCGACGACCTGCTCGACCACATGCTGCCCGAGGGCTGGCGCGACTCGCTGAGCATGTCCCGACGCGGACGCCGCTCCTCCCAGCTCGGGTCGCAGGCCGGGGCCCGACCGGCTCCCCCGGCGGGTCGTCGTGGCTGAGCAGCGGCCGCGGCTGGACACGCCCCGGGAGGTCCGGCGCCAGCTCGTGCGGCGGCCCAGCTACGACGCGGACTCCTTCGGCGTCTTCGCCGAGCAGTTCGCCCGCTACATGGGCACCGCCCGGTTCCTGCTGTGGATGACCGTGTTCGTCCTGGTCTGGGTGCTCTTCAACGCCGTCGCCCCCGACTCCGCGGCCTTCGACGCCTACCCCTACATCTTCCTCACCCTCATGCTCAGCCTGCAGGCCTCGTACGCCGCACCGCTGATCCTGCTGGCGCAGAACCGCCAGGAGCAGCGCGACAAGGTGGTCGCCGAGCAGGACCGGCAGGCCAACGCGCGCGCCCACGCCGACATGGAGTTCCTCGCCCGCGAGGTGGCCTCGTTGCGGATGGCCGTGGGCGAGGTCGCCACCCGCGACTTCGTGCGCTCGGAGCTGCGCGCCCTGCTCGCCGAGATCGAGGAGCGGTCCGAGCGGGGGACCGAGGACGGCGAGGACACACCCCGCCCGTAGACTCGAGCATCATGAGCAGCACCCTCCTCGAGCAGGTCCGCGCCGCGCTGGCGACGGTCAACGACCCCGAGATCAAGCGGCCCATCACCGACCTCGGCATGGTCGACTCCGTCGAGATCGACGACGCCGGCGGCGTGGACGTCACGGTCCTGCTGACGGTCGCCGGGTGCCCGCTCAAGGACACCATCAACCGCGACGTCACCGCCGCGGTCGCGGCCGTCGACGGCATCAGCGACGTCCGGCTGACCCTCGGGGTGATGACCGACGAGCAGCGGGCCGGGCTCAAGGAGATCCTCAGCGACGGCAAGGCGCAGCGCGAGATCCCCTTCGCCCAGCCCGGCTCGCTGACCAAGGTCTTCGCGATCGCCTCCGGCAAGGGCGGCGTGGGCAAGTCCTCGGTCACGGTCAACCTGGCCCTCGGCATGGCCGCGCAGGGGCTCAAGGTCGGTGTCGTGGACGCCGACATCTACGGCCACTCGGTGCCCGCCATGCTCGGCGTGGCCGACTCCCGCCCGACGCAGGTCGACGACCTGATCATGCCCGTCCCCACGGCCTCCGGCGTCTCGGTCATCTCCATCGGCATGCTCAAGCCGCGTCGCGACCAGGTCGTCGCCTGGCGCGGCCCGATGCTCGACCGGGCGCTGGTCCAGATGCTCGCCGACGTCTACTGGGGCGACCTCGACGTGCTGCTGCTCGACCTGCCGCCGGGCACCGGCGACATCGCGATCTCCCTGGGCCAGCACCTGCCCGGCGCCGAGGTCGTCGTGGTCACGACCCCGCAGGAGGCGGCCGCCGAGGTCGCCGAGCGCGCCGGCACGATGGCCTCGATGATGCACCAGCGGGTCGTCGGCGTCGTCGAGAACATGAGCTACCTCCCCTGCCCGCACTGCACCGAGGAGGGTCGCGAGCACCGGCTCGAGGTCTTCGGCTCCGGCGGCGGGCAGCGGGTCGCCGAGACCCTCTCCTCCCGCTTCGGGTACGACGTCCCGGTGCTCGGCCAGGTCCCGCTGGACACCTCCCTGCGCGAGGGCGGGGACGCCGGCAAGCCGATCGTGGAGTCCGACCCCACGGCCCCCGCCGCGGCGATCCTGCGCGACATCGCCCAACGTCTCGCCGGGCGCGGCCGCGGCCTGGCGGGCATGCAGCTCGGGCTCACCCCGGCCAACAAGCTCTAGGATCTCGACCGTGTGGGGAGTCGGGCTCTCGGAGCTGGCGGTCATCGCGTTCGTGGCCGTGCTGGTCTTCGGGCCCGAGCGGATCCCCGTGCTGGCCAAGCAGGCCGGTCAGTGGATCAAGGTCGCCCGTCGCTTCGCCCACCAGGCCCGGGACGAGCTGCGCAACGAGCTCGGCCCGGAGTACGCCGACCTCGAGCTGCGCGACCTCGACCCCCGCACGGTGGTGCGCAAGCACATCATCGAGGCGATGAACGACGCCGAGAACGACGACGAGGACGACGACGACCGCTCCTCGCGCCGCGGCCGTCGCAAGCAGCGACCGTTGGACGAGGGCGAGGTCCCGCCCTACGACCTCGACGCCACCTGACAGACCGCGACCAGCGCGTCCAGCGCCACCAGCACGCTCTCCCCCGACGCCCCTGAGCGCAGCTCGACGAAGTCGGCCCCCGCCCGGACGGGGACGCCCTCCGTGCGCGCGCCGTCGAGCCGGTGCCACCAGCACGGCAGGGCCTCGTCGGCGAGGCGGCGCAGCGCCGACCCGACCCCCACCCGGTCCGCGACCGACCACGCGACCTCGGGGACCGCGCGCGGGGAGGCGCCCCGCACCTCGACCACGGCGCTGGTGCGCACGACCCACTCCTGACCCGCGACCTGCAGCCGTAGCCACCCGGCCGACACCCGGTCCAGCACGCCGACCAGCCGACCCACGCCGCGCACCTCCAGGGCGATCGGCTCCCCCACCCCGGCGGCCAGGCGCGCGGCCAGCGTGACCGAGGCGTACTCCGCGCGGGCACGGTCGGCCAGCTCCGGGCCGCGCTCGGCCGCGTACAGCGCCTCGGCCTGCTGCTCGAGGTCCTCGAGCAGCGAGAAGACCTGCTCCTCCCACGCCATGCCGATCGCCTCCCCCGTGCGGCACGACGGCAAACCGGGAGGCGGCGCGTCGTCCACAGCGCATCCCGCACCTGATTGACAACGCTCTCAATCGGGCGTTCACTGGCTTTACTTGAAGCAAACGGACGCAAACGCAAGGTTCTCTCGGATGATCTCTCTCGGGCCCACCGTCCCCCGCTGCCTCGGCGTGTGGGGCGGCGTCACCGCGGCCGGCGCCCTGGTCTGCCGCGGCGTCGCCGCCGACCTGCGCGTCGCCGGCGACGCCGACCTGGAGACCTGGCTGGTCGCCGTGGCCGCCGCTGCCCTGGTCCTGGCCGCGTGCTGGGCCAGCGCCGTCGCCGGCGTCGTGTGCGTGCAGGTGGCGCGCCGGGCACCCGTCCCCCGGGCGGGTGTCCCGGCGCCCGTGCGCCGGCTCCTGCTGCGGGCCTGTGGGTTCGCGGTCGCCGGCGGCCTGGCCGGTGGGCTGGCGCTCACCCCCGCAGGCGCCACCCCCGGCAGCCTCGAGCGGGAGCGCCCCGCCGCCGCCGCGACGCCGTCGGCTCCCGCGGCGCCCTCGGCGTCCTCCGCCCCCGCGCCCGCGCCCGCGCCCGCGCCGGCCGACCGTGTCGTGGTGGTCCGCCCCGGCGACTCGCTGTGGCGCATCGCCGAGGCCGAGCTGCTGCGCCGCACGGGCCGGGCCGCGTCGGTCCCCGACGTGGCGGCCTTCTGGCCGCGCATCCACGCCGCCAACCGGGCCCTGGTCGGCCCGGACCCCGACCTCGTCCGCCCCGGCGTGCCCCTGACGATGCCCGCCCCGTCCCCCCAGGAGTCCTGATGCCCGCCCGCCCTCTCGCCACCCACCCGTTCGAGTCGGTCCCCTTCGCCGAGGTCCAGGGGGCCCTGGCCCTCGACGTCTCTCCCGACCCGGTGGTCGACCCCGTGCTCGACCTGGCGCCCGACCCCTCGCTGGACCCGGCACCCCCGGGGGCCCCCACGGCCGGCGTGGTGCCGATCGACCGGCGGGCCCGTGGCGAGGCCGAGCGCTGGGCGCGGCACATCGTCCAGGCGGCCCTCGAGGTCGTGGCGGGGATGCGCCCGTCCTCCCAGCTGGTGCGGTGGCTCTCCCCCACGGTGTACGCCGACCTCCGTCGCCGTACCCACCTGCTGGCCCTGGCCACCCACCGCGAGCCCGAGCGGGCCCACCCCGTCCGGGCCCGGCTGCAGTCGTTGCACGCGACCTACCCTGTCCCCGGTGTGCTCGAGGCCGCCGTGCACGTGCGGCACGGCCACCGCTCGCGGGCGCTGGCGGTCCGCTTCGAGCAGCGGGCCGAGCGCGGCTGGGTCTGCACGGCGCTGGACTTCGCCTGACCCCACTCGAAGGGTCCGTTCGCCAGATCGGTCGTGGCACGCCACCGTCCGCTCACACCGGGTTCACCGCCGCCCCGCAGCCTCAGGGTCATGGTGTGGGCAGGTGTCCCGGCTCGCGACCTGCTGCGGGCGGCGTTCCTGGTCGCCGTCGTCGCCTTCGCCGCCTGGGGCCTCCAGGGCAGCTGGCGCGAGCTGGTCGGGGCACTCTCCTCGACCCCTCCGGCCGGCCTGGCGGTCGCCGCCGGGCTGGTGCTCCTCGGACTGCTGACCACCTGCGGGGCCTGGCTGCGACTCCTCGCCGGCTACGGGCACCGGCTGCCCCGCGAGGACGGCCGCCGGGTCTTCTTCGTCGGTCAGCTCGGGAAGTACATCCCCGGCTCGGTCTGGTCGATGGGTGCGCACGCCGACCTCGCGCGCGGCTTCGGCGTCCCTGTGCGGGTCACCGTCGGCACCTCGTTGGCCTTCCTCGGCCTCAACGTCGCCACCGCGGGCCTGCTGGCCTTCGGGATGCTGGCAGCCGGGATGCCGACGCTGCCGCTGCCGCGGTGGGGCGGTCTGGTCGGTGCGCTCGGCTGCGCCGTCGCCCTCACACCGCCGGTCGTGGCGCGCCTGGGCAGCCTCGTGGCCGGCTCCGCCGGCACGCTGCGCCTGACGTGGGGCTCGCTGGCGGTCCTGGTGGCCCGGATGGCGCTGACCTGGACCTGCTACGCCGGGGCGATGGTGGCACTGATCCCCGGGACCACACCCGGGCACGCGGCCGAGCTGCTCGCCATCGCCGCGGGCGGCTTCGCCGCGGCGTACGTCGTCGGGGTGGCCGTCGTCGTCGCCCCCGCGGGGGTCGGCGCCCGCGAGGTCACGCTCGTGGCGCTGCTCTCGCCGGCCGTCGGGCTGGCCACCGCGACCGCCGTCGCCCTGGTCACCCGGGTGCTGCACACCGCGGCCGACCTCACGCTGGCGGCGGTCACCACGCTGCGGCGGGGCCGCAGCCCCGCCGTCCAGCGCTGACCCGCCGAGGGCGGCTCAGCGCTTGCGTGACTTCTTGTTGCTGCCGCCCTTGCTCTTCCAGCCCTCCGAGGCCTTGGGGCCGTCCCGGCGGACCTCCGCCTCACCGGTCTCGTCGGGTGCGGAGTAGGTGAGGTTGGCCGGCGAGGCCGGCGTGTCGAGGCCCTTGGCGTGGATGTGCGGCTGGCCGACCGGCGAGCGCAGGCTCGGGTCGATGACCAGCACGTCCTCGTCGTCCTCGTCGTAGTCGGCGTCCTCGTCGTCCTCCACGGTCACCTGGACGTTGAAGAGGTACCCGACGGTCTCCTCCTTGATGCCGTCCATGACCGCGGCGAACATGTCGAAGCCCTCGCGCTGGTACTCCACGAGCGGGTCGCGCTGGGAGTAGGCGCGCAGGTAGATGCCCTCGCGCAGGTAGTCCATCTCGTAGAGGTGCTCGCGCCACTTGCGATCGAGCACCGAGAGGATCACGCGCCGCTCGAGCTCACGCATGACCTCGTCCCCGAGCTCGGCCTCGCGGGCGTCGTACGCCTTGTGGGCATCGGCCTTCAGGGCCTCGATGAGCTCGTCGCGGTCGAGGTTGACCGCCCCGTCGACGGCCGCGGCCATCGCCTCGAGGTCGAGGGTGAGGGGGAAGATCTGGCGCAGCGCCGTGGCGAGCTGGTCGACCTCCCACTCGGGCTCCTGGGTGGCGCCGGTGACGTAGCCGGTGACGACGTCGTCGATGAAGGTGCGGATCTGGGCCTCGAGGTCCGCGCCCTCGAGGATCTGGCGGCGCTCGGCGTAGATGACCTTGCGCTGGCGGTCCATCACGTCGTCGTACTTCAAGACGTTCTTGCGGGACTCGAAGTTCTGCGACTCCACCTGGCCCTGGGCGTTGGCGATGGCGCTGGTGACGCGCTTGTTCTCGATCGGGACGTCGTCGGGGATGCGCAGCACCTGCAGCACCCGGTCGACCCAGTCGGACTTGAACAGCCGCATGAGCTCGTCCTGCAGCGAGAGGTAGAACCGCGACTCGCCGGGGTCGCCCTGACGGCCGGAACGACCGCGCAGCTGGTTGTCGATGCGGCGCGACTCGTGGCGCTCGGTGCCCAGCACGTAGAGACCGCCGAGCTCCTTGACCTCGTCGTGCTCGGCCTTGACCTGCGCCCTGACCTTCTCCAGCGTCGCGGGCCAGGCCTCGTCGTAGGCCTCCGCGGTCTCGCCGGTCGGCTCGAGGCCCTGCTTGCGCAGCTCGGCGTCGGCGAGGAACTCCACGTTGCCGCCGAGCATGATGTCGGTGCCTCGACCGGCCATGTTGGTGGCGACGGTGACCGCGCCCTTGTGGCCGGCCATCGCGACGATCTTGGCCTCGTCGGCGTGCATCTTGGCGTTCAGCACGCTGTGCGGGACGCCCTTCTTCTTCAGCAGCGCCGAGAGGTAGTCGGACTTCTCGACCGAGACGGTGCCGACGAGGATCGGCTGGCCGGTGCGGTGCTTCTCGGCGATGTCCTCGGCGACCGCGTCGTACTTGGCCTCCTCGGTGCGGTAGACGAGGTCGGGCTGGTCGACGCGGACCATCGGCCGGTTCGTCGGGATCGGGACGACGCCGAGCTGGTAGATCTTGTCGAACTCCGAGGCCTCGGTCATGGCCGTGCCGGTCATGCCGGAGAGCTTGTCGTAGAGGCGGAAGAAGTTCTGCAGGGTGACGGTCGCGAGCGTCTGGTACTCCTCGCGGACCGTGACGTTCTCCTTGGCCTCGATGGCCTGGTGCAGGCCGTCGTTGTAGCGGCGGCCCGAGAGGATGCGGCCGGTGTGCTCGTCGACGATGAGAACCTCGCCGTTCATCACGACGTACTCCTTGTCGCGACGGAACAGCTCCTTGGCCTTGATGCCGTTGTTGAGGAACGAGATCAGCGGGGTGTTGGCGGCCTCGTAGAGGTTCTCGATGCCGAGGTGGTCCTCGACCTTGGTGATGCCGGGCTCGAGGACGGAGATGGTGCGCTTCTTCTCGTCGACCTCGTAGTCCTCGTCCTTGACCAGGCGCGCGACGATCTTGGCGAACTCGCCGTACCACTTGACCTCGTCCTGGGTCGGGCCGCTGATGATCAGCGGGGTCCGCGCCTCGTCGATGAGGATCGAGTCGACCTCGTCGACGATGGCGAAGTTGTGGCCGCGCTGCACGCACTCCTCCAGCGAGGAGGCCATGTTGTCGCGCAGGTAGTCGAAGCCGAGCTCGTTGTTGGTGGCGTAGGTGATGTCGCAGTTGTAGGCGGCGCGACGCTGGTCGGGGCGCATGTCGGGCAGGATCACGCCGACGGTGAGGCCCAGCCAGTTGTGCACGCGGCCCATCTGCTCGGACTGGTACTTCGCGAGGTAGTCGTTGACGGTGACGACGTGGACGCCCTTGCCGCCGATCGCGTTGAGGTACGCCGGGGCGACCGCGACGAGGGTCTTGCCCTCACCGGTCTTCATCTCGGCGATGTTGCCCAGGTGCAGCGCCGCGCCACCCATGATCTGGACGTCGAAGGGGCGCATGCCCAGCACGCGCTTGGCGGCCTCACGCACCGTGGCGAAGGCCTCGGGCATCAACTCGTCGAGGGACTCACCGTCGGCGTGCCGCTTGCGCAGCTCCTCGGTCATCCCCTGCAGCTCGGCGTCGGACATCGCGACGAAGTCGTCCTCGATGGCGTTGACGGCCTGCGCGACCCCCTCGAGCTGGCGGAGGATCTTGCCCTCACCGATGCGGAGGATCTTGTCGAGAATCGCGGGCACGGCGTTGCTGCTCCTCTGAAGGTGGCTGTCCCGGACAGGTGCCCCGGGCCGCGCTCACTCTACCCAGCAGGGTGAACCATCCCTAACCGACTGCCGACCCGGATGTGGGCACGGCCGCGGCCAGCTCCGGAGCCAGGTCGCCGCGGGGGGCGACCGTGATCCCCGCCAGCCCCAGCCAGCCGGCCAGGCGCCACAGCTCGGCGGCCAGCTCGGCGGCTGTCGACCCCGGAGCACCCGGCTCGGCCCAGGCGGCCGCGACCCGGAGCAGGCCCCCGTCGCCGGTGGCCCGGTCGGCCTTGAGGTCGACGCGCGCGACGATCTCCTCCCCCAGCAGGAAGGGCAGCACGTAGTAGCCGTGCACCCGCTTCTCCGGCGGCGTGTAGATCTCGATGCGGTAGTGGAAGTCGAAGAGCTGCTCGGTGCGCTCGCGCTCCCACACCACCGGGTCGAAGGGGCTCAGCAGCGTGCGGGCGCCCACCCGTCGCGGCAGCCGGGCGTCGCGGTGGAGGTAGGCCTGGCGCCGCCACCCCTCGACCCGGACCGGCTCGAGCTCGCCGGCCTCGACGAGCCGCTCGATCGCGACCGCGGTGCTGGGCAGCTCGGGGCGCTTGGGGTCGTGCTGCTGGCGCAGGCGGTAGTAGTCGGCCAGGCAGGAGGCCGTGGCGACCCCGTGGGAGCGGGCGGCCCGGCGTACGAGCTCGGTGACGGCGTCCTGCGGGTCGGGCACCGGGAGGTCGAGGACGTGGGCGGGCAGGACCCGCTCGGGCAGGTCGTAGCGGACCTCGAACTGCGAGGTGCGACCGGAGATGGCCAGCTCGCCGATCTGGTAGAGGTAGTCGAGGGTCTTGCGTGCCTCGGACCAGTTCCAGCCCCAGTGCTCCTTCGAGCGCGCCCCGCCTGAGCCGATGACCTGCTCGAGCTCACGCGCCGTGACCGGCCCGGGCTGCGCCGCCACGGCGACCCGGACCCGCTCGATCATCGAGTCCTCGACGTCCTTCCACCACTTGCCTCGGGCGGCGCGGTAGAAGTCCATCCGGTGCTGCATGAGCGGCCACAGGTCGACGGGCATGAACGCCTGGACGTGCGCCCAGTACTCCACCACCCGCCGAGGGCGCTTCTCAGCGGCCCGCGCCAACAGGCCGGTGCGCGGGTCGGCGTCGTAGGGGCCCATCCGGGAGTAGAGCGGCATGTAGTGCGCCCGCTGGAGCACGTTGACCGAGTCGACCTGCAGCACCCCGGTGCGCGCCAGGGTGCGGTCGAAGGTCCGCATCGTCGGCTCGGCGTGCGGCTTGTCGAGGAAGCCCTGGGCGGCCAGCGCGACCCGGCGGGCCTGGGAGCGGCTCAGCGTCTGGGTCTGTCCCTGGGTCGTCGACACGGGCCGAACTCAACCACGCCGGACCGACACCTCGGCGTTCACGCACCCGTTGGTCACGGTCCGGTCACGATGCCCCGGGCCCTGCTGGAGAAGGAGTCTGGGCGTCTCGGAATGTCGGTGCTGCCTGGTTGAGTCAGCTCATGGAAGGGCTCGGGCAGCACCAGATGGACCGCGGTGTCGCGGTCATCGCCGGTGCGCTGACCGACCTCGACGAGGTCTCCCTGCTGGGTCTCGACCAGGCGGCAACTGCGGCCTCGTTGGTGGAGATCGCTGCGGCCGAGGCACGTCTGGGTGAGCTCAAGCACCGCGTCCTGGCCCATGCCTCGCAGGTACGGGTCGAGGAGGCCACCGGCGCCGCCACCACCGCGACCTGGCTGGCCCGAGCCACCCGCACCACCGTCAGGACGTCCCGGCGTGCGGTGCACCTCGCGACGGCGTTGGAGACCTATCAGCGGCTGCGGGAGGGGTACGCCGCCGGGCGGGTGAACACCGAGCAGGCCGAGGTCATCGCCCGCGCCCTCGACGCCCTGCCCGCCGACATCCCCGTCACTGTGCGGGCTGCTGCCGAGCAGCGGCTGGTCGACCTCGCTGCGCACCACGACGCCTGCGACCTGCGCGTGCTGGGTGACCGGGTCCTCGACGTCGTAGCCCCCGCCGTCGCTGACGCCCACGAGGCCGCGCGACTCGAGGCGGAGGAACGCGCAGCCGCGCGGAAGACGATGCTGACCATGACCCCCGACGGGCAGGGCAGCGTCCACGGCCGCTTCACCGTCCCCGAGCTGCACGCCGGGATGCTGCGCAAGCAGCTGCTGGCCCTGGTCGTCCACGACAAACCCGCCCTGACGTCCAGTCCTGCCGCGACGCGCGAGCAGGTGGAGGGTGAGCGGCCGGAGCCGGTCAAGGCCGCCTCCGCCGTCGAGCTCGGTGCCGCCCTCTGCGAGCTGTTGGAACGTCTCGACGGCTCCCAGGTCCCGGAAATGTCGACCGGCGCGACCGTGGTGGTCACCATGACCCTCGAGACCCTGACCGGTGGGCTGGCGGCCGCCACCCTGGACACCGGTGACCGGATCGCCGCCCACACCGCCCGCCGCCTGGCCTGCGAGGCCGGCATCATCCCCGTCGTCCTCGGTGGCAGACGCGAGGTCCTCGACCAAGGCCGCAGGAAGCGGCTGTTCACCCGCGCCCAACGCATCGCCCTCGCCACCCGTGACCGCGGCTGCACCGCGGTCGGCTGCCGCATCGCGGCATGGTTCTGCCACGCCCACCACGACCAACCCTGGGCCACCGGCGGCACCACCGACCTGACCAACGGCCGGCTGCTGTGCCCCACCCACCACCGCACCGCCCACGACCCCCGCTACGACACACGCGTCCTGCCCGACCACCAGATCGAGTTCACCCTCAGATGCTGAGTCGCTGGGCCCCTCGAAGATCCGCTTCTCTCGATGTGCGGATGCTCATTCACCTACGGGCGGCATCGGCCAAACCCGTCGGCGTCGCTTCTCGTGCCAGTTCGCGAGGTCTGCGCCGGTCCAGGGTTCAGCGATGGAGCCTGCGAGGTCTACGAAACGCGCAATCCGCAGTGTCACCGTGTCGTCGTCCGTAGACAGGACGCCTTCGAAGGTCACCGAGTCGCGAGGCCGGTCGACGGTGACATCGACCTCATCGAAATTCAGGGTCTCCACCAGAGCCTCTCCGTGGATCACCACGGTTAGCACCTCGGCGCAGACCCACGCGAGGTCCTGATCGCTGAACACGAAGGCTTGAAGAGCGGGCAGTCCGACTTCATCCACCTTGTCCACACTAGTGCTCCGGTGCCCCCTTCATGCCGCACCGTGTGCCCTTCGCCTGACAGACGCATGTGGAGTGCAGGCGTCACGCATAGCGTGTCGAGAGGACTCCACATGCGGGTTCTCGGGGCTTCGACCCCGCACAGGCGACGTCCTGAGATGCGGCGAGCGCGCTCGCTAGACCGCCGCACTCCGCGCCGCTGCGGGCGCCGCACCGACGGTTGTCGCCGTCGGCGACCGCGCCACCGGGTCTCGACACGCGGGTCACGGCTTCGCAGGCTCAGCCGTGCCGCTCGCTCGACCACCGATGATCTTCTGAGATGGCTTCGCCATCACGGAAGATCGAGCAGCTTCTCCTTGACGGCGTACATGACCGCCTCCATGCGCGAGTGCAGCTGCAGCTTCTCCAAGATGTTGCGCACGTGGTTCTTCACGGTGTTCTCGGAGATGAAGAGGTCCTTAGCGATCTCGCGGTTGTTCTTGCCCGTGGCGACCAGGCGCAGCACCTCGAGCTCGCGCTCGGTGAGTCGCAGGCCGGGCATGTGCTCGCGCTCGGGCTTGCTCATCTGCTTGAACTCGTCGATGAGCTTGACCGCCATCGAGGGGCTGATCAGCGACTGGCCGTCGGCGACGACGCGGACGGCCTGGGCGACCTCCTCGATGGAGGAGTCCTTGAGCAGGTAGCCGGCGGCGCCGCTCTTGACCGCCTCGTAGAGGTCGGCCTCCTCGTCGGAGACGGTGAGCATGATGATCTTGGCCGAGGGCACGGCCTCCTTGATCGCCTTGCACGCCTCGATGCCGGTGCGCTTGGGCATCCGCACGTCGAGCAGGACCACGTCAGGGGCCGCGGAGGCCGCGAGCTCGGTGCCCTCGATGCCGTCGCCGGCCTCACCGACGACGTCGATGCCCTCCTCGACGGAGAGCAGCATCGTCAGACCTCGGCGGAACAGCTCCTGGTCGTCGACGACGAGGACTCGGACGGACTCGTCGCTCTGGCTCTGGGACACGCGCCGCATCATGGCACGTTCGGGCCCCCCGTGGGGGACCCGAACGTGTCATCAGGCGGTGCGCGGGCCTAGCCCGCGCTGGTCACTCCCCGCCGAGGTCCAGCGAGATGACCCCGTAGTCGTAGCCGCGACGGCGGTAGACCACGGCCGGGCGCTCGCTCTCCTTGTCGACGTAGAGGAAGAAGTCGTGACCGACCAGCTCCATCTCGTAGAGGGCCTGGTCGAGGGTCATGGGCGAGGCAGGGTGGGTCTTCTCGCGCACCACCAGGGGCCCGTCACCGGTCACCGCGATCGGGCCGACGTAGCGGTCCTCGCTGTGCTCACCACTGGGCTTCTCGTCCTCGACGACGAGCCCGCCGGGGCCCTCACCGGGCAACGGCAGGCCGGCGGTGGCCTGACCCACGGACATCGGGCGCTTGCCGCCGCGGTGGACGCGCTTGCGGTCGGCCGCCTTGCGCATCTGCGAGGCCATCTTGTCCAGCGCGAGGTCCAGGGCGCCCATCTTGTCGTCGGCGGCCGCCTCGGCCCGGATCACCGGGCCCTTGGAGAAGGCGGTCAGCTCCACGTGGACGGCACGGTCGTGCTGACGTGGGTTCGGCTCGCAGTCGACCTCGACGTGGACCCGCATGATGTGGTGATCGTGCTTCTCGAGCTTGGTCAGCTTCTCCGCGACATGAGCACGGAAGCCCTCCTTGATCTCGCAGTGACGACCGGTCACGACAACGTCCATGGCAATCCCTCCTCAGCGCGCACCGTCGGTGGTGCGCCGTGGGTGTGTGGCAGGAGGAGTCCGTCCGGCCGACCTGGTCTTCGTCCCCACAATCGCCTGCTGAAGCGTTCGCAGCTTCTCTGCCACTACTGGCCTTCTCCCGACTTCGGTCACATCTGGTGACCTGGTCGAGGCAGGACTTACGTCTAAGCCGCACCGTGATCCCGCCCGGAGGCGGTTACGTGGACCGTTTCGCCTGCGACTGGCATCGGCTTGCCGTGAGGGCGTCCGGACTGACCGGGGCGCCCTGACGACGCAACCACGGACCCGGACGGACTCCATGTCGAGACGATAGGCCCAACAGCAGGTGCACGGAAGGGAACGAGGACCCCTCTTGGCAAAGCCTCAGGTGCGCCGTCCTCCCCCGGCGACCCGCCGGGCGGTGGCCGCCACGGTCGCGCTGCCGAGGACCGGCACGCCGACCGCCAGCAGGGCGCGCTGCGCCTCCAGGAGCGTGGCCCCGGTGGTCACGACGTCGTCGCAGACCACCACCCCGGCGACAGCGGGTACGCCGCTGGCCAGCCGTCCCAGCGGCCCGGCCCGCACCCGGAAGGCCCCCCGCAGGTTGGCGGCGCGCGCGTCGACGTCGAGCCCCGCCTGGTCCGCCACCCCCGACCGGGTGGCCAGCAGCGGGGCGCACGTGGCCGGCACGCCGGCCTCGCCGAGCGCACGGGCCGCTGCGCGGACCAGGGCGCGCGTGGCGTCCCGCCCCCGGGCCCGGACCGCGGCGGGGCGCGACGGCACGGGCACCAGCACCACCGGGGCCCCGACGGGGACCCCGACCGGAGCCGTGGCGGAGCCGACCAAGCCGGTGACGCTCTCGGCGAGCAGCGCCCCCAACGGTCGGGTCAGCTGGTGGCGTCCGTGCTCCTTGTGCGCCAGCAGCAGGGCGCGCAGCGACCCGGTGTAGCCACCGCAGGACCACACCGGCAGCAGCCCCGGCGGGCAGGGCTGGGGCCGGGTGGCTCGCCGCGCGAGCGGCGCCTCGACCATGAGCCGGTCGCGGCAGGAGCCGCACAGCACTCCCCCGGGTCGCTCGCAGGCGGCGCACCGGCCGCCGAGCAGCAGGTCCCGGGCGCCGTCGAGCAGGGAGGTGGGGTCCACCGCGCCAGTCCACCGCGCCACAGCACGGCGCCGGGCCGGTCGCCGGTGGCCGGTGGACAGCCGCGCCGGCCGACGGTCGTGTGGAGGGTCGGCGGGTCAGCCGGCGTACGTCACGAAGGTGAGGCCCTCGTCGAGGACCCGGGGCCCGCGCACGGTGGCGTTGAGGTCCGCGAGCCCGGTGTCGGTGACGGCGTAGACGCGGGTGCCGGCGGCCGGCGAGCCCACCAGGGCGGTGGCACCGGAGAGGGTCGTGATGATGCCGCCCAGGCCGCCCGGCGAGCCGTCGACGCCGACGGTGACCACCTTGGCCGACACGTCGGTCAGCCGGTTGAGGACCGCCAACGTGGTCGTCGAGGTCCACGCCACGTCGCGGATGCGCCGGCTAGGATCGTCGTCGAGCCGCAGTGCGCGCGACCGCGACGCACCCACGACCTGCTCGCGCCCGTCGCTGCGGATCCGGGCCACCCGCACCGTGTCCGAGCGCGGGCCGCGCACCACGGCCACCAGGCGGGTGCCGTCGCGCGAGACTAGGAAGTCGCGGACCTCGGCCCCGGTGATGCCGGGCACCTCCAGCACCCCGCTGCGATCGCCCTGCACCCAGCTGACGACCGCACCGGAGGAGGTCCGGTCCAGGAGCCACAGCCGGTCGTGGACGTCCCAGGCCGGGGGCAGCAGGTCGGTGCCGACCGCGGCGGTGCTGACGTCGGCCAGGCCGGGGTCGGCGGACGGGTCCTCGAGGAGCGCGTCGCCCTCGCCGTCGGTGAGCGGGGCGAGCAGCACGGTGCCGCCGGCCTCGGAGACCGCAACGACCCGCGTGCCCAGGAGGTCCACGGCCACCGAGCGGACACCGAGGTCGACGCGTCCCATCACGCCGCCCACGGGGTCCAGGGAGCCCGGGGTGCCGGAGACCAGCAGGCCGTCGCGCAGCCCGTGCAGCAGCGAGTCGGTCTGGAAGCCGACCGGGTCCAGGCGGTCGCCCACCGCCACCGGGATGCGGGTCTCCCCACCGGCGGTGCGCACGGGACGCCCGTCGATCTCGAGGGTGAAGGCGTCGACGTCGGGGTCCTGGCGCAGGGTCCAGGCCAGCTGGGCGAAGAGCAGGTCGGTGTCGGCCGGGGAGAACGCGCTGGCCTCGCCGGTGAGGCTGATGGCCGCCAGGCCGTCGGTCACCGGGACCGAGAGGTCCACGCGCAGGTCCGAGGGGAGCTGGGTGCTCAGGACCCCCTGCAGGCCGCGTCCGGGCCCGCGCAGCAGGCCGGAGACCAGGGAGGAGGCGAAGGTCGGGTCGTCACCGACGAAGACCGGCTCGGGGACCAGCACCGAGCCCGAGGGGTCGGGGAAGTAGAGCGCGACGCGACGGTAGCGCTGCTCGAACCAGGTCTCCGGCACGACCAGCGCGGCCGGCAGGTCGGCGATGCGGTACTCACCGTCCTCGGTGACCAACCGGAAGCCCAGGATGCTGTCCTCCGCGGCGAGCTCCCCCTGCCAGGCTCCGCGCGCGTCCAGCCGGCTCGCGCCCCCGAGGCGCACCTCGACGCGCGCGGCACCGCCGGAGGGCGGCAGGGCGTCCTCGTAGACGATCGTGCCGGCGGGCGACCAGGTGGAGCGGATCTCGGAGGCCAGGAACTGCTTGGCCGTGGCCAGCTCGGTCGGCCAGGCCTGCATGGCGTCGAGGAACCCCTTGACCACCTCGGCGGCCGACTGGCCCTCCTGCGGGGGCCGGGCGTCGATCGCCGCCGCTCCGCCCGTGTCGGTCGACGAGCCGCGCGACTCCTCCACCTCCACCACCGGCCCGGTCTCCGGCAGCGACACGCAGCCCGACAGCGCACTCAGGCAGGCGGCCGCGACCACGCCGGCGGCGACCCGGCGCCTCACACCGACTCCACGACGTCGTCGGGGATCAACGGGATCGGGCTGCGTCGCAGCGGGTCGCCGTTGCGACGCGGCAGCGTCAGCCGGAACTGGGCCCCCTCCGAGGGACGACCCCAGGCCTGCAGCCAGCCGCCGTGCAGGTGGGCGTCCTCCAGGGAGATCGACAGCCCCAGGCCGGTGCCGCCCGACGTGCGCGCCCGCGCCGGGTCGGCGCGCCAGAACCGGTTGAACACCATCGCCGACTCCCCCGGCGCCAGGCCGACCCCGTGGTCGCGCACGGCGACGGCGGCGGCGTGGTCGTCACCGGCCACCCGGACCACCACCGTCGGCGTCGCGCCCGGCCGACGGGGACCGGCGTGGTCGATCGCGTTGCTGACCAGGTTGCGCAGGACACGCTCCACCCGGCGTACGTCGGCCTCGGCCAGGCAGGGACGGTCGGGGGCCCGGACCACCAGCCGCACGCCGCGCTGGTCGGCCAGCGGCCGGGTGCTGTCGACGACGCGGTGGGCGACGTCGACGAGGTTGACGTCGTCGACCTCGAGCTGGGCCGCGCCGGCGTCGAAGCGGCTGATCTCCAGCAGGTCCGCCAGCAGCGTCTCGAAGCGGTCGAGCTCGGTCTGCAGCAGTTCCGCGGCCCGTGCGGTGACCGGGTCGAAGGAGCCCTTCGCGTCGTGGAGGACGTCGCCGGCCATCCGCACCGTGGTCAGCGGGGTGCGCAGCTCGTGGGAGACGTCGGAGACGAAGCGGCGCTGGACCCGGCTCAGCTCCTCCAGCTGGCGGATCTGGCGCTGGAGGTTGGAGGCCATCTGGTTGAACGAGGTCGCCAGCCTGGCCAGGTCGTCCTCGCCGGAGACCTCCAGCCGCTCCTGGAGCTGCCCCGCCGCCAGCCGCTCGGCGACCCGACGGGCCATCCGGATCGGCGTGACGACCTGCTGGGCCACCAGCCAGGTCACCCCGGCGACCAGCAGGAGCAGCAACACGCCCGCGGTGAGCAGGGCGCGCGTGACCAGGGCGAGGGTCTCCTCGTCCTCGGAGGTCGGGAAGAGCAGGTAGAGGGTGTAGGTGCGACCGTCGGCCGGCAGCGTCACCTGCGATCCGACGGCGATCCCCGGCTCGGAGAGCACCGACTCACCGCCCGGGGCCAGCCGCCGGATCGTGGTGTAGGTCCACGACGGCGTGGCGACCGAGGAGAAGTGGTCGACGAGCGAGCCCGGCACCGAGGTGCGGTCCAGGCCGAAGGTGTACGTCGCGCCGCCGCCGCCCGGGTCGGCTGCCACGCCGCTGGGGCCGGCCGGCCCGGCCAGCACGACGGCGAAGTCGCGGGTCAGGCCGCGCTGGATGATCGGGTCGACCAGCGCCCGCTGCTGCTCAGCGGCGTCGACGTCGCTGAGCGTCGCCGACGCGAGCCGGGTGCGGGCGTCCTCGGTCTCGTCGAGCGCCTCGGCCACCACCGCGTCGACACGGTCGTCGAGCAGTCCGTCGCGGGTCTGCCGCAGCAGGAACCAGCCGACGACGCTGACCACCACGAAGGACAGCACGAGGGTGCTGGCCACCACCCGTGCCTGGATGGAGCGGCGCCAGAAGGTGAGCGCGGCCACCCGTCGCCCGCTCAGGCGGTGCCGGCCTTGTAGCCGACGCCTCGCACGGTCACCACGATCTCGGGGTTCTCCGGGTCGTGCTCGACCTTGGAGCGCAGCCGCTGGACGTGCACGTTGACCAGGCGGGTGTCCGCGGCGTGCCGGTAGCCCCAGACCTGCTCGAGCAGCACCTCGCGGCTGAAGACCTGCCAGGGCTTGCGGGCCAGGCAGACGAGGAGGTCGAACTCCAGGGGCGTCAGGCTCACCGGGCGACCGCCGCGGGTGACCTGGTGACCGGCGACGTCGATGTGGACGTCGCCGATGGTGAGGGTCTCGGCCTGCGCGGTCGCATCGAAGCGGCGTACGCGCGCCCGGATGCGGGCCACGAGCTCCTTGGGCTTGAACGGCTTGACGACGTAGTCGTCAGCGCCGGACTCCAGGCCGACCACGACGTCGACGGTGTCGCCCTTGGCGGTGAGCATGACGATCGGGACGCCGGACTCGGCGCGGATCTCCTTGCACACGTCGATGCCGTCGCGACCCGGCAGCATCAGGTCGAGCAGGACGACGTCGGGGCGGTAGTCGCGGAACGCCTCGACTGCCTCGTCGCCGCGCAGGCACATGCGCGAGTCGAAGCCCTCCTGGCGCAGCACGATGGTGAGCATCTCGGCCAACGAGGCGTCGTCGTCGACGACGAGGACCCGACCCTTGGTCGCGTAGTCGTCCTGCGGCGCGGCCTCACTCATGGTCACCATCTTGCACCCTCCCCCCTGGCGGGCGTGCGAACGGCGGCCCCGACACCGCGGGGCCGCCGTGCGCGATCGATCAGTAGCGGTACTCGTCGGACTTGAACGGGCCCTCGACCGAGACACCGAGGTACTTGGCCTGGTCGTCGGTCAGGGTCGTCAGCCGCACGCCGAGGGCGTCGAGGTGCAGGCGGGCGACCTCCTCGTCGAGGTGCTTGGGCAGCACGTAGACGCCGACGGGGTAGTCCTGCGGCTTGGTGAAGACCTCGATCTGCGCCAGCACCTGGTTGGTGAAGGAGTTCGACATGACGAACGACGGGTGGCCGGTGGCGTTGCCGAGGTTCATCAGGCGACCCTCGGACAGCACGATGATCGCGTTGCCCTCGCCCTCGGGGAACGTCCACAGGTCGACCTGCGGCTTGACGTTCTTGCGGACCACGCCGGGGTAGGTCTCCAGGCCGGCCATGTCGATCTCGTTGTCGAAGTGGCCGATGTTGCCGAGGATGGCGTTCTTCTTCATCCGGCGCATCTGGTCGACGCTGACGACGTCCTTGTTGCCGGTGGCGGTGATGACGATGTCGGCGGTCTCGATGACGTCGTCGAGGGTCGACACCTGGTAGCCGTCCATCGCGGCCTGCAGCGCGCAGATCGGGTCGATCTCGGTGACGATGACGCGGGCGCCCTGGCCGCGCAGCGACTCCGCACAGCCCTTGCCGACGTCGCCGTAGCCGCAGACGACCGTGACCTTGCCGCCCATGAGGACGTCGGTGGCGCGGTTGATGCCGTCGACGAGGCTGTGGCGGCAGCCGTACTTGTTGTCGAACTTCGACTTGGTGACCGAGTCGTTGACGTTGATGGCCGGGAAGAGCAGCGAGCCCTCGCGCATCATGTCGTAGAGGCGGAGCACACCGGTGGTGGTCTCCTCGGTGACGCCGATGATCTCGCGGGCGACGTTGGTCCAGCGGTCCTTGCTCGCGGCGAGGCTGCTCTGCAGCACCTCGAAGATGATCCGCTGCTCGGTGCTGGTGGCGGTGGCCGGGTCCGGCGCCTCGCCCTTCTTCTCCGCCTCGACACCGAGGTGGACCAGCAGGGTGGCGTCACCGCCGTCGTCGAGGATCATGTTCGCGAAGCGCTGGTTGCCCTCGGCGTCGGTACCCCAGTCGAGGATCTGCTGGGTGCACCACCAGTACTCCTCCAGGGTCTCGCCCTTCCAGGCGAAGACCGGCACGCCCGCAGGCGCGTCGACGGTGCCCTCGGGGCCGACCGCGACGGCCGCGGCCGCGTGGTCCTGGGTGGAGAAGATGTTGCAGGAGGCCCAGCGGACCTCGGCACCCAGGGCGGTCAGCGTCTCGATGAGGACCGCGGTCTGGGTGGTCATGTGCAGGGAGCCCGCGATGCGGGCGCCGGCCAGCGGCTTCTCCGCGCCGTAGCGCTCACGCATGGCCATCAGGCCGGGCATCTCGTGCTCGGCGAGCTCGATCTCGGTGCGGCCGTAGTCGGCCAGGGACAGGTCGGCGACCTTGAAGTCCATCAGGGTGTCTCCTCGCAGGGGGTTGGAGCCAGGCCTGCGTCGCGCATCTGCGCACCGTCGGGATCTCCCACGCAGTCCGCCGTCCAGCGTAGGCGGACCGACGCGACGACCGGGAATCCCGGAGGGTGGTGGGCTGGAGCGCCCAGCCGGGGCCGGCCGAAGGGTCAGTGCGCGCCGCGGCGCGGCACCAGGTGCATGACCAGCACCAGCACGGCGCCGATGGCCAGCCCCAGGACCGCCGAGCAGCCGGTGTTCGTCAGCCAGCCCAGGACCGACCCGAGAGCACCCGTGGCGTCGTGCACGGCCTCCTCGAGGTGGTGCACGGCGTCGTACGGCGGGTGCCAGCCCAGGTCGTGGGAGCCGACGAGCACGATGTGCCCCCCGACCCACAACATCGCGGCCGTGCCCACGGCGCCGATGACCTCCAGCACCCGCGGCATGGCGTGCACGAGCCCGCGCCCGACCCGCTGCGCGAGCGCGCTGGAGCGCTGGGCCAGGGAGAGGCCGACGTCGTCCATCTTCACGATCAACGCCACCACGCCGTAGACGACCGCGGTGATGAAGACCGCGACGACCACCATGATCGCCGCGCGCGACCAGAAGCTCTCGCCGGCCACCTCGTCCAGGGAGATCACCATGATCTCGGCCGAGAGGATCAGGTCGGTGCGGATCGCCCCCGAGATGAGGTTCTTCTCGGTCTCCGCGGGGGTGCCGGCGGCGACCTTCTCGATCGCCTCGTCCCCGTGGTGCCCCGGCCCGAACTTCTCCCAGATCTTCTCCGCGCCCTCGTAGCAGAGGTAGGCGCCACCGCACATCAAGATGATCTTGAGCAGGCTGGGCAGCAGCTCGCTGAGCAGCAGCGCCACCGGCAGGATCAGCAGCAGCTTGTTGCGGATCGAGCCGACCGCGATCTTCTTGATGATCGGCAGCTCGCGCTCGGCCGCCACGCCCTGGACGTACTGCGGGGTGACCGCGGTGTCGTCGACCACCACGCCGGCGGCCTTGGCGCTCGCGCGCCCGGCAGCGGCGCTGACGTCGTCGATGGAGGCGGCCGCCAGCTTGGCGAGCGCCGCGATGTCGTCGAGCAGTGCGAAGAGTCCACCGGCCACGGGGAGAGACTAGTGGTCGCTCAGGTGCGCACGGTCTCCCGCCGCACGTGGTTCTCGATCCGGGCGGCGAGCTCGTCGGCCTGCTTGGTGGCCTCGGAGACCTCCATCGCGTCCTTGACCCGGCGCTCGCCCCAGCCGAGCGGGTCGACGGCGTGCTGCAGCACCCGCGCCACCGGCGGGCTGGCCAGCATCAGCGCCACCACGACCGACCCGAGCGTGGTGACGGCCAGGCCGAGCAGCACCCGGTCGCCGAACAGCTCGCCGTACCCGGCGTAGCCGAGCCCCTTCACCACGAAGCCGTGGAAGAGGTAGACCACCAGCGTGTAGGCGCCCATCTGGGTGAACCAGCCGCGCACCCGCGGCACCAGCGCCAGGAAGGCCCAGGTGCCCAGGGTGCCCAGCACCAGCAGCGCCGCGCGGGTCAGGAACGCCTGCCCGTCGCTCACGTCGAGCTCCTCGTAGCGGGCGCGGTAGTAGAGCCACTCCGTGCCCGCCCAGTCGTCGGTGCGTGAGGTCAGGAACCAGATGCCCACGAGGGTGCCGGCCGCTGCCACCTGGGCCGCGCGACTGCGCAGCAGCTCGAGTCGCTCCGGGGTGGCCTTGAGGCCGAGGACGAAGAACGGCAGCAGACCCAGCACTCGCGCCACGTCGAGCGTGTCACCGGCGTACAGACCGGCGACCAGCGAGATGACCACGGCGAGCCCGACCCCGCCCCACATGTTCTTGAACACCGGGGTCAGCAGCCGCCAGAAGAACAGCGCGGAGAGGTACCACATCGGCCAGTGCGGGTCGCGCCAGAGGTTCTCCAGCTCCTCGCCGCCCACGTGGATGCGGAACATCGCGATCACGGCCTCGAAGAGCACGTACGGCACCGCCACCGTGCGCACCAGCTGCCACATCCGGGCACGGGTGTAGGTCCAGCGCTGGGAGAGGTAGCCGGTCAGGAACACGAACGCCGGCATGTGCCAGGCGTAGAGGAAGTCGTAGAGGTGGTCGTTGGTCGCCGAGTCCGGCAGCAGCACCCACGCGTGTCCCACCACGACGAGGGTCACCAGCGCCATCTTGGCGTTGTCGAACCACGGGTCCCGAGAAGAGGCCATGGGTTTCCTTCTTCCCGCCCCTCACCCGCCGCGAAACGTGACGCGTGCCCCTCTCAGGGACTCCTCAGGCCCGTCCGCCGGTCCAGGTGCGAGGAGCGCCAGCGCCTTCGCCTCCGCTGGTCGAGGTGCGAGGAGCGCCAGCGACGAAGCCTTGAGACCCCGTACGCCGACAGCAACCTCATTCACGGGCGACTGGAGGGTCTGTCGTGACCCCCTTTCACGCCACGCCCTCCTGTCCACGGGGGTGGTCCGTGGTCGCCGCGGGTGGGCGCCTGGACGTTCGCGCTGCAGCAGGTCCTTCATTTATCGAAGCCGTGCTTGCGGTGGGCATTGATTTCGGTACCTGGTGACGGTCCGCCCGAACGGTCCGGCATCGCTGGGGTGCTCGCTTGGGTTGCGGCTGGATCGTCCTCCACAGATTCACTTCGGGGCCCTCACGACCATTCCATTCGAACACTTGTTCTAGTAGAATCTGGTCATGGCACTCGGGCACCAGGATCACTCGGCACAGGACACCGCTCCTGTCCCGACCGGTGACCTGCTGTCCCTCGCCGTCGCGCAGAAGCAGGCCGCCGACGACGCCGACCGGCAGCTCTTCATCACCGTCGCCGCCTGGGCCGACCGGCACACCACCGGCCAGCTGCTCCCCGACCTCTACGGCACCTACGGGCTGGCCGACGACGACGCCCACACCGCCGCCGAGAACGCCTGGGTCGCCCGTTTCGGGATGCCCGGCGCCGACACCATGCTCCAGCTCGCCGGCCCCGGCGCCCCCGAGGTCTCGGAATTCGCGGTCATCGAGCTCGCCGCCGCCCTCGGCCGTTCCACCGACTCCGGGCGGGCCCTGCTCTCCGACGCGGTCGAGGCCAAGCACCGGCTGCCGAAGATCTGGCAGCGACTCCTCGACGGCCAGGTGCAGGTGTGGCGCATCCGGCGGGTCACCGAGGTCACCCGCACCCTCACCGCCGAGGCCGCTGCGTTCGTCGACGCCCACCTGGCCCACGTCGTCCACACCGCCTCCTTCGCCACCGTCAAGCGGCTCGCGGCCGAGGCCACAGCACGGTTCGACCCCGAGGGATGTGAGATGGAGGAGGTCGACACCGCCGCGTCTCTCCACGTCCACCTCGACCTCACCACCGCCTGGACCATCGGCACCGCGTCCGGTGTCCACCTGACCGGCCTGCTGGACCGCGCCGACGCCGAAGAGCTCGAGCACGCCATCCGCACCATCGCCGACCAGCTCCTTGCCGCCGGCTCCACCGACACCCTCGACGTCCGCCGCGCCAAGGCCCTGGGCTACCTCAGCCGCGGCGACCTCACCCTCGACCTCGACACCTCACCGGCCGAGCCAGGTGCTCGAGCAGGGACCGACGGCACCGACGCAGGTGGTCGAGCAGCGACGAGCGCCAGCGAGGAGCGGGCGTCGAGACCACCCCGCAACCCCCGCCAGGTCGTCCTCCACCTCCACCTGTCGGAATCAGCCCTGGCAGGCACCCCGGAGATCGACCCCGACACCGGGAAGCTCGGCCTCCACCTCGCCCGCCTCGAGAACCACCACCAGACCCTCACCGCCGACACCGTCCGCGAGTGGCTCGCCGTCCCCGGCACCCAGATCACCGTCAAGCCCGTGGTGGACCTGCACGACCAGATCGCCGTGGACTCCTACGAGATCCCCGACCGCATCAGCCAGCGCGTCAAGCTCAAGCGCACGACCTGCGTCTTCCCGCACTGCACCCGCACCTCAGCAAGGGTCGACCTCGACCACATCGAGGAGTACGTCCCACCAGACGAGGGCGGACCACCCGGCCAAACAGCCACCGACACCCTCGCCCCCTTGTGCAGGCGACACCACCGAGCCAAGACCCACCCATCCCCGGCCTCGACAAGCACGACCACCGTGGCCTGGGACTACCACCAGCTCACCCCCACCACCTGGCTCTGGACCAGCCCCCACGGCATCCGGTTCCTCGTCCACCCCGACGGCACCACCCAGCTCTGAGCGCGCAACTCGCGTGCGCTCGTCTCACACCGCTGCCACAGTGCAGCCGTGACCCGGGTGATCTTCATGTGCGGGCCGTCGGGGGCCGGCAAGACGACGTACGCACGTCGCCTCGAGGGGGCGGGGATGGTGCGCCTCTCGTTCGACGGCCACCTCTGGGCCCGTGGCATCAGGTCAGGTGAGGTGCCGGCCATCGTGCGCGACGAGGTTCGCGACCTGCTGCGCACACAGCTGGCCGCTCTCCTGGGCGCCGGCCAGGCCGTGGTGCTCGACTTCTCGTTCTGGTCGCGAGCCATGCGCAGCGAGTGGCGCGCTCTCGCGGCCGAGCACGGGACCACGCCAGAGACCATCTACCTCGCCACGGACCGCCGGACCGTGCTCGCGCGGATCGAGGACCGGAGGGGCGCCGACGCCGACGACTTCCCCGTCGACCTCCAGACCGCTGCTGGCTACGTCGACCGGTTCGAGGTCCCGACTCCCGAGGAGGGACCGCTCACGATCGTGGTCGAGGGCGAGGAGTTCGCGGTGACGCGACGCGCGCCGGGGGTCTACGACTACCACTGGCTGAACCACCGGCACGGTGGCTACGGCTTCAGCTCCGCCACGTCGGACCACTCACCAGTCGACGGGCTCGGGCACGTGGACGGCATCCGGGACTTCCTCAGGGCGATCGATCCGGAGACCGGCTTCATCGAGGACGACGACGAATGACGTCCGGTCAGTCCTCGACGAGCCCCAACCGGAGGTACTCCGAGGCGTAGGTGCCCGAGAGCATCAGCGAGGCGTAGCGCGCGACCTCGGTGGGCGCCTCGCTGGTGAGGGTCTCGACGCGCACGCCGCGCTCGGCGGCGGTGGCCTGCAGCCGGCCGCGCTGCTCGCGGACGGTGGCGTCCTCGGAGCCGTCGTCGAGGACGACGAGAACGGGGCGGGGGCCGGAGCCGCCCTCGGCGAACGGGTCGTCGAAGACGTCGCGGGGTCGGGCGGCCTCGATGACGGGGAGCAGGTGCTCGGCGTCGCCGGCGATGGCGGTGCGGCCGGAGGCGCGGCGTACCTGCTCGGCGACGCGGCGGGCGGCACGGGCCGCGAGGACCGAGCCTCCCCACACGACGGGCGTCGCGTCGGCGAGCGCGATCGCCAGCATCTTCGCCTCGTTGACGGCGAGGTCCTTGCGCGGGCCGCAGTCCATCGCGACCTGGTCCAGGGCGTCGGCGACGGAGTCGGGCGCGGTCTCGGGGCCGAGCTGGACGCGGTGCAGGTAGGAGAGCATCACCACGGCGGCGGCGAGCTGGTCACCGGTGGTCGAGGGCAGGACCGTGGCGTAGCGGCCGACGGTGTGCTCGGCGACCAGCGAGCCCGGCGGGCAGGCGACGACCACCTGGCACCCGCGGCGCACGGCCTCGGCGACGGCGGAGGCCGTCCCGCTGTCACTGCCGTCGGGGGCGAGGACCACGACGAGGTCGAGGCTGCCCGCCCAGCCGGGCAGCGCGGGACCGGGCCAGGCGACGAACGGCACCGGGCACCACGGCTCGAGCACGGCGCGCAGCAGCCGGGAGTCCGGGCCGGCCGCGATGACCGCCCGAGGACGGTCCAGCTCACGGGCACGCTCGACCGCGCCGTCGGCCGCCTCCGAGGCGTCGCCGACCTCGCGACGCACCCGTGACCCCGACTCCGCCAGGTGGCGCAGCCGCAGGTCGATGGAGCCGAGGGCCGAGTCGTCGTCGAGGCGGGCCTCGTCGAACCAGGTCACGGAGTGCGGGCCTCGTCGACCAGCAGCACCGGGATGTCGTCGCGCACCGGGTAGGCACGCCCGCACGTCCCCTGGCACACCAGCTCGTCGGACCCGTCGGGGCCGGCAGCGGGCGCCAGGTCCCCGTGGCAGTCGGGGCACACGATGATCTCCATCAGGGCCGGGTCGATGTTCACGCCACTCCTCCACGGATCTTCGCCAGCACGTCGTCGCGCACGGCAGCCATCGTCTGCTCGTCGCGTCCCTCGGCGTTGAGCCGCAGCAGCGGCTCGGTGTTGGAGGGACGCACGTTGAACGTCCAGTCGGCGTGCGTCACGCTCAGCCCGTCGAGCCGGTCCGTCGTGACGCCCTCGCGCCCGGCGAACTCCGCCTCGAGGGCGTCCATCACCGCCGCCTGGTCCTCGACCTCGGAGTTGATCTCCCCCGACATCGGGTAGCGCTCGTACGCCGCCAGCAGCTCGCTCAGCGTGACGTCGGCGCCCGCGAGGGCGGCCAGCGCGTGCAGCGCGGCGAGCATGCCCGAGTCGGCACGCCAGAAGTCACGGAAGTAGAAGTGGCCCGAGTGCTCGCCGCCGAAGATCGCGTCGGTCTCGGCCATCGTGGCCTTGATGAAGGAGTGCCCCACCCGCGTGCGCACCGGCGTGCCACCCAGCTCGGTCACCAGCTCGGGCACCGCCCGGGAGGTGATCAGGTTGTGGATCACCGTCGAGCCCGGCTCCTTGGCCAGCTCGCGGGCCGCGATCAGCGCCGTCAGCGTCGACGGCGAGACCGCGCGGCCCTGCTCGTCGACGAGGAAGCAGCGGTCCGCGTCCCCGTCGAAGGCCAGGCCGATGTCGGCACGCTCCGCGAGCACCCGCGCCTTGAGGTCGGCCAGCGTGGTCTCGTCGAGCGGGTTGGCCTCGTGGTTCGGGAAGGTGCCGTCGAGCTCGAAGTACATCGGGACCAGCTCGACCTGCTCGGGACCGATCCGGTTGAAGACCGCCGGGGCGGTCCAGCCGGCCATGCCGTTGCCGGCGTCGGCGACGACCTTGAGCCGCCGACCCGTGACGGGGGCCAGCGAGAGCAGATGCGCGGCGTAGGCCTCCAGCACGTCGTGCTCGCTGATCGCACCGGCCTGCGGGGCGGGAGTGAACCCGTCCGTGACGGCCCCGGAGGCGATCAGGTCGCGGATCTCGTGCAGCCCGGTGTCGGCACCGACCGGCACCGCGTGGGCGCGGCACATCTTGATGCCGTTGTACTGGGCTGGGTTGTGGCTCGCGGTGAACATCGCACCGGGATGACCGAGGTGCCCGGAGGCGAAGTAGAGCTGGTCGGTGGAGGCCAGCCCGATCATGATGACGTCGGCGCCGGCCTCGGAGGCGCCCTGCGCGAAGGCACCGGCCATCCCCGGCGAGCTGGGCCGCATGTCGTGACCGACCACGACGGTGCTCGCCCCCACGACGCGGACGTACGCGCGTCCGGTGGCGAGGGCCAGGGCCTCGTCGAGCTGGTCGGGGACGGTGCCGCGGACGTCGTAGGCCTTGAAGATGGCGTGGACGTTCTCGGCACTCAGGGTGTCGGCCATGCCACGACCTTAGTGGTCCCTCAGTGGTCCGTGGTCAGGACCCGCAGGTGTCCCTTGCGCCCCGTCTCGCGGCCGGTCTCCTGCTCGGGGGCGACGCGCCGCGGGGGTTGCGGGCGTCCGGCCTCACGGACCGCGTCGGCCAGCGCCAGCAGGTCGTCGTTGCTCGGCCCCGGGGGTGCCGGCTGCGCCAGTCGCAGCACCTCCCAGCCCCGCGGCGCGGAGAGCCGCTCGCTGTGCGCCTCGCACAGGTCGTAGGCGTGCGGCTCGGCGTAGGTCGCCAGCGGGCCCAGCACGGCGGTCTGGTCGGCGTAGACGTAGGTGAGCGTCATGACCGCCGGACGACCGCAGGCGGTGCGGCTGCAGCGACGGGCGGGACTCACGCGGCAGACGCTACCCGGCCCACCTCCGCACGGCGACTAGGCTCGCGGACATGACTCGTGACCGCCGGGGACGCGGCATGCGCGGCCCCGGTGTCCTGCCGCTCGAGCCCGGTCGCCCCGTCCTCCGGACCCGGCGCGAGCGCTTCGACGACCTCGTCCTGGACGTGGTCACCACGATCGAGGAGCGCTGGGCCGACCGCCTGGGCCTCGTCGAGTACGCCGTGGAGGACGCCCCCCAGGTCCCCGACGACTGGGACAGCCCGACCGTCCCGCTGTCCTCGCTGGTCCGCGGGGCCGGCGAGGAGCCGACCCGCCTCGTGGTGTTCCGGCGTCCCATCGAGCACCGTGCCGAGCGCCGCAGCGACCTCGAGGCGCTCGTGCTGACCGTGGTGGTCGAGCAGGTGGCCGAGCTCCTCGGTGTCGACCCGTCGGTCGTCGACCCGCGCTACACCGCCGAGGACTGAGGCCTCACCGCAGGCCGGGGCGCACGTCGGGCACCAGCCCCTCGCGCAGCAGCTCGCGCAGCCCGACGACCGCCGCACCGTCGGCGTTGGTGAGCACCAGCGCGCCCTCGACCGAGGTGTCCTGCGGCTCCACCCGCAGCAGCGCGGCCCGCCCCGGGACCTTCACCTCGACCGCGGCCTCGGGGCCGATCTCGACCACCTTGCTGCCGACCTCGCGGCCCCGGCCGTCGTAGGACACGACCTCGACCGTGCCGAGCGTCTCCGCACCCCCGAGGACCAGTCGCGCCCCGGGGTGGGCGACCGGCACCAGCGTCGCCTCGGTGACCGGCCCCGCCGGGACGATGGAGAGCAGGTCACCACGGACCCGTCCACGGAAGGACGCGGTGGCCGGCTGGGAGGAGACCACCTCGATGCCGAGCACCCCCTCCGCGACGTCGGAGCGCAGGAGCTTGGTGATGGAGAAGCGCCGGACGCTCGCCGGGTCGACCAGCACCTCCTCCAGCTCCGTGGGCGTGAAGGTCGCCTCGGCCGTGACCAGCCGCAGCGACACCCTCGAAGCGCTGTCGGAGGTGTTCGCGACGACCACCTCCGGGTCGTCGACGCCGTCGGGCAGACCCAGGAGCAGCTGGGAGGTGGCCGGCTCGCGCTGACCGCTGAGGTACTCCTTGGTCGTCTCGCCGCGACCGATCGGCACGAACGCGTCGATCACCGTCGCCGCCAGCCGCCCCCGCTCGGTCGTCACGTGCAGCGCGAGCTCCTCGCGCTTCGGGATCTCCGACCCGAGGTCGAGCCGGACCGTGGCCCCACCGGCCACGGACACCCCGCGCAGCCGTCCACCGGCGCCCACCGGTCCGGACTGGCCGAGCACCGTGATGGTCGCGGTCGCGGGGCCGGTGTCGGGGTTGTGCAGCTCCAGCACCGAGGTGTGCTCGGCGCCGGCACCCACCCCGGTGAACCACTGGTCGCTGCTCGTCGCGGGGCAGTCCACGGCCCGCAGCCCGGGTGTCGACCACCGCTGGACGACCAGGCCACGGGCCAGAGCCCCGACACCGCTCACGCGCGTGGCGTCGTCGAGGTCGACGCGCCGGTCGGGCGACACCTCGACGGTGCGGGGCTCGCTGGCCCTGCCCCCGGCCACCGCCTGCACCTCGCCGGCCTCACCGGCGTCGGAGGCGATGAAGACACCGCCGGCCTCGCTCCCGGTGGGGCAGACCAGGTCGGTGCGCGCCAGCGGCACCTCGCTCGGTGCCCGGTCGACCGGCTCGACCTGCACGTCCGCGTCGGCCAGCAGCGCCGCGCAGATCGCGAGGACCGGCACGGCCGCGGTCACGACCGCGAGGCGGCTCACGGCGGGGCGTCTCACGTGCGGCTCCCCTCGGTCCGGCTGGCACCTCGGGTGGGGGCGCACTGGACCAGTGCCACCACCAGGGCTGCGAGCTGCACCAGCAGGAGCACGGGCCGCAGCCACGAGCCGGGGCCGTCCAGGGCGTCGGGTGCCGGCTCCCGGGAGACCCGCCACGCCCGCGTGGCGCGGTCCTCGGCGGAGGCCTGCACCAGGCCCGCCGCCGCGTCGAGCACCGAGGCGACGTCGCCGTCGGCGGGCGCGGGCAGCACGACGTACTCGATGCCGCGCTCGGACAGGTCGGTGGCCAGCGCGTCGTCGGGCTCGCTGACGGCCCGGCGCACCAGCTCGGCCAGTGCCGGGTCGCGGGGCGAGAGACCGAGGACCTCGTCCTCGCCCACGCTCACGCCGTCGCCGCGGCGCACGACGTAGTCGACGCCGTCGCGCACCGAGCCGGTGAGCACCAGGATCCCCCGCTCGGGGGCCTGGGCCGCGCTCTGCACCATGTACGCCGGGACGCCGGCCGCGTCCTCCTCGACCAGCCGGTGCTCACCGCCGGCGAACCAGCCCAGCCCGACGAGCGGGACGAGCGCGGCGACGACGCCGAGGGCGACCAGTCCGGTCCGCCAGGGGGTCGGCATCGGGGTGGAGGAGGCGCGGCGCAGCTCCACGGCCCCGAGGGCGCCCAGCACCACGGCGGTCACGAGGGCGCCCTGCCAGACGACGACCAGCACCGCCACGGAGGCGGGGGTGGAGCCGCCGGCCACGTCGAGGGTCACCCAGGAGAGCACCAGGGTGAGCAGCGCGGTGACCGCGGCCAGCAACCAGCAGATCAGCACCGGGATGCGGGTCGGGCGCGGCCACAGTGCCACCAGCGCGAGGACGACCACCAGCAGGCCGGTCCAGGCGGGTGCGCCCAGGCCGCCGAGCCGACCGGCGAGGACGTCGAGCCCGTCGGGCATCGGGGCCGGCAGTCGGCCTGCCCCGAGCAGCAGCCCCTCGGCGGCGCGGTGCTGGATCGCCGGGAGCCACCACGGCAGCAGCAGGACGACGGGGAGACCGAGTGCCAGGGCGGGTGGCCCCCAGGCCGACCGACGGCGACCCGCGTCCGGCACCAGACCGGCTGCGGCCGCCACACCGAGCCCGGCCAGCACCAGCGCCAGCAGCCAGGCGACGGGCGCGAAGGCGACCAGCAGGGCGAGCAGCACGCCGCTGCGCCAGGCCGCGCGCCACCGACGGTCGGCCTCGGGGTCCGCGAAGCCCACCGCGGCGTGGGCCAGCCAGGGCAGCACGGCCACGGCGGCCACGACGCCGAGCCGGCCCTGGCCCCACGCACCGCTGGTGGCCGGCACCAGGGCGTAGGCCACGGCACCCCACAGCAGCAGCCAGCGGGGCAGCCCGCGCGGACTGACCAGCCGACCCAGCAGGCCCAGCAGCCGCCAGGCGCCCCAGAGGGAGACGGGCACGGCCAGCAGCATCACCGCCGAGACGGCCGCGGTGGCGCTGCCGCCGAGCAGGGTGCCGAGCAGGGCCATCGGCAGCAGGTACGGCGGGGCGGGCACCGCGGTCCCGGCCCCGAGCGGGTGCCACGACTCCAGGTGCAGCCGCCACCAGTCGCCGACGCCCTGCGGGGCCGGTGAGAGCGCACCGCCGGTCACCGGACCGAAGGCCGCCCGCGCGCCGACCAGGCTGACGAGGACGACCACCGCCAGCAGGACCGCCACCGGGTTGGACAGGAAGCGGGCGACCCAGCCAGAGTCCGCCTCGAGGACGTCGTCCTCCTCGACCGGACGGCGGGCGGCGAAGGACTCCGGGTCGCGCTCGGCGGCCGCGATCCGTCGGCGCTCGGCGACGTCGGCGGCCTGGTTGCCCGCGGCCGCCACGACCCCGCCCACGAGGTCCAGGCCGTGCCGGTAGGGCAGCCACCACGGGGCCAGCAACCGGCGTACGTCGGCGCCCCCGCGGCCCGACCGCTCCCGCCGGGCCCGCAGCAGCGACCGCGGCCGCAGCGACACCAGGGCCGCGAGCTCGTCGAGCGCCTCGCCGGGCGAGCGCACGAGCAGGAACCCGAGCACCCGCAGGAGGGTGCCGAGGGTGAGTCGGACGACCTGGAGGGGCAGGGTGCGGCCGGGGCTGTTGACCAGCAGCGTGAACAGCGCGGCCCGGCGCTCCTGGAAGTGGGTGTGCCTGCCGGTGAGCGGCGTGCGGCGTACGCCGCGGTGGGCGGCCTCGGCGTGGAAGACCACGGCCTGTGGCACCACGAGCGTCGTGCGACCGGCGGCGGCGGCGCGCCAGCCGAGGTCGAGGTCGTTGCCGAAGACGGGCAGCTGGTCGTCGAACCCGCCGAGGGCCTCGAAGGCCTCGCGGCGCACCAGCATGCCGGCGCTGTTGACGGCCAGGACCCGGCGGACCTCGTCGTGCTGGCCCTGGTCGTACTCGCCGCGCTCGAGCCCGGTCTCGCGGCGGCCGGTGCCGGAGATGGTGACGCCGACCTCGAGCAGGCGGCGCAAGGATGGCCACTCGCGCAGCTTGGGGCCGAGCAGGTCGGCCTCGGGGTGGTCCTGCGCGGCGGCGAGCAGCTGCTCGAGGGCGTCGGGGGCCGGGGTGGAGTCGTCGTGCAGGAGCCAGAGCCACTCGACGTCACCGACCTCGGCCAGCCCCAGCCGCACCGCCTCGGGGTAGCTCGTGCCGGCCGGGGCCGAGCGGACGGCGCCGAAGGCGGCCTCCAGGAGGTCGGGCCCCTCGTCCCGGCTGCCGGTGTCGACGCAGACGACGTGGTCCGGCGCGCGGGTCTGGGCGCGCAGACCATCGATCACGAGCGGCAGCCAACGGGCGCCGTCGTGGCTCACCACGAGGGCGGCGACCGCCCCCCGACCTGCCGCGGACACGATCGCAGACAGTAGCGCGGGCACTCTCAAATGCGAGCGGCCCCGGTCGTCACGACCGGGGCCACGCTCACCTCAGACTGCGCGCTTCTTCAGCTTGCGCCGCTCCCTCTCGGAGAGACCGCCCCAGATCCCGAAGCGTTCGTCGTTGCTCAGCGCGGACTCCAGACAGTCCTGGCGCACCTCGCAGGTGAGGCAGACCTTCTTGGCCTCGCGGGTGGATCCACCCTTCTCGGGGAAGAACGCCTCCGGGTCGGTCTGAGCGCACAGTGCGCGCTCCTGCCACGACCCTTCCTCGGTCTCCGCCTCGAGCAGAAACAGCTCTCTCATGGCTCAACGCCCTTTCGACCCTGGTGTGCTCCTCGTCCGGCACCGAAGAACACTGTTGGAATTACATGCCTGTCGTAGCACTGCCGTCAAGCGGAAGTCTGGTATTGGTCCCTCTCGCCACCCGCGCAGGAGCCCGCGGGGGCGCTGCGGCAGAGTGAGGGCATGCAGATCAGTCGCATCACCGTGTTGTCCGGCGGCATGGGCGGTGCCCGTTTCCTGCAGGGGCTCCTGCACGGCATCCGCGGCGGCGAGGTGCCCGGGGTCTCCCCCGAGGCGCAGGTCACGGTCGTGGCCAACACCGCCGACGACATCTGGGTCCACGGGCTCAAGGTGTGCCCCGACCTGGACACCGTGATGTACACCCTCGGCGACGGGATCGACCCCGAGCGCGGGTGGGGACGCCGCGAGGAGACCTGGAGCGTCCGCACGGAGCTGGCCGAGTACGGCGTCGAGCCGACGTGGTTCGGGCTCGGCGACCGGGACGTGGCGACCCACCTGGTCCGCACCCAGATGCTCGAGGCCGGCTACCCGCTCTCGGCGGTCACCGAGGCGCTGTGCCGGCGCTGGTTGGCCCCCGTCCACGGCGACGGCCTGCGGCTGCTGCCGATGACCGACGACCGCGTCGAGACCCACGTGGCCGTCGCCGACCCCGACGAGCCCAGCGGTCGTCGGGTGATGCACTTCCAGGAGTACTGGATCCGCCTGCGCGCCTCCGTCCCCGCCGAGACCGTCGTGATGATCGGTCTGGACCGGTCCTCCCCCGCGCCGGGGGTGCTCGACGCGATCCGCGACGCCGAGCTGGTCGTCCTGCCGCCGTCGAACCCGGTCGTGTCCGTCGGCACCATCCTCGGCGTGCCGGGACTGCGTGCGGCCGTCCGCGACACCGCGGCCCGCGTGGTGGGCCTGTCCCCCATCGTCGGCGGCACGCACGTGCGCGGCATGGCCGAGCAGATGCTGACCAGCATCGGCGTCGAGGTCAGCGCCGCGGGCGTCGGCCGCCACTACGGCGCCCGCTCGCGCGGCGGGGTGCTGGACGGCTGGCTGGTCGACACCCGTGACGAGGACGCCCTCCCCGCGCTGCGCGACGCCGGGCTGGAGGCGGCGGCCGTGCCGCTCATGATGACCGACCCGGACGCGACCGCCGCGATGGCCGCGGCGGCGGTCTCCCTGGTGGCTCCCGGAGCCACCGCGTGAGCGCAGACCTGGTCGTCAGCGCACCGGACGGGGTCGGTGAGGTCACCGAGGGCACCGACCTCGCGGCGCTGCTGGTCGGCGCGCTGGCCGAGCCGCTGCGGGACGGCGACATCGTCCTGGTGACCAGCAAGGTGGTCAGCAAGGCCGAGGGCCGCGCCCGGCGCGGGGACCGTGGGACCGCCCTCGACGAGGAGCTGTCCGCCCCCGGCGCCCGGGTCGTCGCCCGGCGCGGGCCGACCACGATCGCCCGCACCCGCCACGGCCTGACCATGGCCGCGGCCGGGATCGACGCCTCCAACGTCGAGCGCGGCACCGTGCTGCTCCTCCCCCTCGACCCCGATGCCTCGGCGGCGGCGCTGCGCCGGCGCCTGCACGAGCTCACCGGCGCCCGGGTGGGCGTCGTCGTCACCGACACCGCCGGTCGTGCCTGGCGCGAGGGGCAGACCGACATCGCCATCGGCGCCGCCGGGCTGCTGGTCGCCGAGGACTTCGCGGGCCGCGTCGACGGTCACGGCAACGAGCTCGCGGTCACCGCCCCCGCCGTCGCCGACGAGCTGGCCGGCGCCGCGGAGCTCGCCCAGGGCAAGCTCGGCGGCCGCCCGTTCGCCCTCGTGCGCGGCCGGGCCGACCTCGTGCTCCCCCTCGACGACGACGGCCCCGGAGCCCGTGCGCTGGTGCGCCCCGAGGGCGGGGACCTCTTCGGGTACGGCGCCCGCGAGGCCGTCCTCCGGGCGCTGGTCGGCGACCCCGCCGACCGTGCGCCGTTCGGCGCCCCGGCCACGGCCGAGGAGGCCCGATCGGCCGTCGAGGCCGTGACGGCCCGCGCCTGCCGCGAGGAGGACGGGGCCGTGCTCGTGGGCGTCGCGCCCGGCGTCGTACCGCTGCTGGAGGTGCTGGCGTTCGCGCTCGGCTGGGAGGTCCGGGTGCCGCGGGAGGGTCTCGACCAGGGGTCCGGTGTCGGGCCCGATATCGACGTCGAGGCACGGCTGCGCCCGCTCACTCCGTAGACTCCCCCGCGACCAGCGCACCACACCCCACCGCACCACACGAGGACTGCCGAACCGTGGCCAAGACCGTCAAGTCCGAACGACAGGCGAAGCTCGACAAGATCCGCAAGCAGCAGCGCGGAGCCGAGAGCCGCCGCAGCTTCGCCATCATCGGCACGTGCGCGCTGATCGCCGTCGCGATCGTGGCCGCCGCCGCCTACCAGCCGATCAAGGGCTGGTGGGACCAGCGCGGCTTCTCCGACACCGACCTGGCTGCCATCGGCGCCCCGGCCTCGGTGTGCGGCGAGGTCACCACGAAGTCCGCCGAGGGCAGCGGCAACCACGTCGACGACGGCCAGCAGGTCTTCTACGACGACGCCCCGCCGGCCTTCGGCCCGCACTGGAACGTCTTCGGCAAGGCACCGGTCCCGATCGGTCGTGAGTTCTACACCGAGTCCGACCGTCCCGAGCTCGAGCAGCTCGTGCACAACCTCGAGCACGGCTTCACGATCATGTGGTACGACGAGACCGTCGCCGACGACGCCGACCAGCTCACCGAGCTGCGCGCGATCGCGCGGAAGTTCTCCGACACCACCGACCGTCGCAACGCCTTCATCATCGCGCCGTGGACCGAGACCGACGGCGCCGACTTCCCCGACGGCAAGCACGTCGCCCTGACCCACTGGTCGGCCGGCGGCGTCGGCGTGGCCGAGGGCGAGCAGGTCGGGGTGTGGCAGTACTGCGACTCCCCCAGCGGCGAGGCCGTGGACAGCTTCGTCCGCGAGTACCCGCAGCAGGACAGCCCGGAGCCCGACGTCGCGATGTGAGGCGTCCCGGCCGGGGCGACCTACACCAGGTCGGTCCGGCCGGACTCCTTCAGCGCGGCCACCACGGCCTTGACCTCCTGCGCCCTGGCGCGGGAGGTCACCAGCAGCGCGTCGGGGGTGTCGACGACCACGACGTCCTCCAGGCCGACAACGGCGACCGTGCGGCCGGCGGTGACGACCAGCCCGGTGGCGTCGACCGCGTGCACGGCAGCGGCATCACCCAGGACGGTCATGGGCTCGTCCCCGGCCAGCAGCGTGGCGAGGGAGTCGAAGTCGCCGATGTCGTCCCAGGCGAAGGAGGCCGGCACCGTCGCCACGCGACCCGCGTCGGCCGCCGGCTCGGCAACGGCGTGGTCGAGCGCGATCTTCGGCAGCGAGGGCCACACCGTGGCCAGGGTGTCGGGCTCCGCGGCGATCGCCCGCAGGGAGGCGGCGAAGCGCGGGTGCCACTCGGCGAGCAGGTCGAGCAGCACGGTCGGCCGGACGACGAACATCCCGGCGTTCCAGCGGTAGCCGCCCTCGGCGAGGTAGCCCGTGGCGACCTCGACCGAGGGCTTCTCCACGAACGCCGCCACGCGCTGGGCACCCGGGTGCCCGTCGAGGTCGGCACCGGAGCGGATGTAGCCGAAGGCCGAGGAGGGGAAGGTCGGCTCGATGCCCAGGGTGACCAGCCAGCCCTCGCGGGCCACGGCGACCGCGGTCCCCACGGCCTCGGCGAAGCCCTGCTGGTCGGTGATGACGTGGTCGGCCGCGAACGAGCCCATCACCGCGTCCGGGTCGCGACGCTCGAGCAGCGCCGCGGCCAGCCCGATGGCGGCCATGGAGTCGCGGGCCGACGGCTCGGCGATGATCGCGTCGGCCGGCAGCCCGGGCAGCTGGTCGGCGACGGCGGCGGCGTGGGCGGTGCCCGTGACCACCATCAGTCGGTCGCCGGCGAGCGGGGTCAACCGGTCGTGGGTCTCCTGGATCAGCGTGCGCCCGCTCCCCCGCAGGTCGCGGAGGAACTTCGGCGCACCCGCCCGGCTCACCGGCCACAGCCGGGTGCCGGCACCGCCGGCGGGGACGACGGCCCAGAAGTTGTCGATCATGGCCCTCACCCTAGTGACGCCTAGGGTCGGGGCGTGACCACGTTCGCCGATCTGCTCGCCGCCCAGGTCCGCCGGGACCCGGGGCGCCCGTTCCTGACCTTCTACGACGTCACGACCGGTGAGCGCACCGAGCTGTCGCTGACGACGTACGCCAACTGGGTGGCCAAGGCCGCCGGGCTGCTGGAGGACGAGCTCGGCCTCGACCACGAGGACGTGCTGCTGCTCGACCTGCCCTCCCACTGGTTGGGCCCGGTGTTCCTGGGTGCGGCGTGGAGCGTCGGTCTCGAGGTCGCCTTCCCCGGCGGGACGTCCACTCCCGACGCCGTGGTGTGCGGTCCCGACGGTCTGGACACGTGGGGGCCGCGCGCCGGCACGCTGCCCGTCGTGGCCTCCGCGCTGCACCCTCTGGGCCTGCGCTTCACCGACCCGCTGCCGGGCGGCGTCCACGACCTCGGGGTGGAGATCTGGGGCCAGCCCGACGCGTACGCCGGCCTCAACCCGCCCGGCCCCAGCGAGCCGGACTGGGAAGCGGCCGCCACCGGGAGTCTCCTCGCCGACGGCGGCCGCCTCCTGTCGACGCAGAACCCGGCTTCCCCACCGGGGATCTGCGTCCTCACCGAGCCGCTGGCCCGCAGCGGCTCGCTGGTCCTGGTCGTGGGTGCCGACGACGACCGGCTCGAGTCGGTCGCGACCGACGAGCGCGTCACCGCGCGGCACCTCTGAGCTTCCCCACCCAGACCACCAGGTCATCGATCAGTCCACGAGGTCGTAGGCCTCCGCTCCGTCGGCGATCACCCGCGGCGCCTTGAACCCGTTGGCGCGGCTCTCGACGAGCAGCAGCCGGCCGGTGCCGCGCTCGCGGACCACGAGGTCCGGCCGGTTGCCGAGCGTGACGTCGGGGACCCCGGTCAGCAGGTCGTAGTCGGAGAGGTCCAGCGACAGGGCGCGCCCACCGGTCAGCCCGCCCGGGCCGTTGCCGGTGTAGACGAGCAGCTCGTCGCCGCGCCGCACCAGGGTGTCGGGCGCTCCGTCGCCGTCCCAGCGTCCGACGCCCACCTGGCGGGTCCCCGAGACCGCCGAGTGCGCCTGGTAGGAGGGGCCGAGCGGCTCGACACCCCGGCCGGGGTAGATCCGCATCGCCCCGCCGACGGGCTGACCCATCAGGTCCGGCCAGCCGTCGCCGGTCATGTCGCCGACGACCTCGAGCATCCGCACGTCGCCCATGTCGTGGCCGATCTTGACCGCCCTGGCGAAGCTGCCCCGCCCGTCGCCGGTGCGCACCTTGACCGCGCCGTTCTTGCGCTGGCGCACGATCAGGTCGCCCTGCCCGTCGCCGTCCCAGTCGCCGGCGTTGAGGACCAGGTCGGCGCCCTTGGCGCGCACGTTGGTCTCGACGACCGCGCCGGTGTCGAAGGTGCCGGTCCCGGCGAAGACCAGCATCTGGTCGCCCCGGCGGGAGACCAGGTCGGGCGCCGCCGAGCCGGCCAGGTCACCGGCGCCGGACAGGTCGCCGCGGCCCTTGAGCCGCTTGACCGGACCCCGGGCCGCGCCGACGGTGCCGTCACCGCGGCCCGGGAGCACGTAGGCGTGGCCGCCCTCACGGCGCACCACGAGGTCGACGAGACCATCACCGTTCCAGTCCGCCGACCCGGTCACCGCGTCGTAGCGCGGGCCGCCCTGCACGAGCAGGCTCGGCGTGCCGGCACCACCGCGGGGCAGCAGCCACAGCGAGCCGGCGGCGTCGCGGGCGACCAGGTCGCCGACACCGTCACCGTCGAGGTCGCCGACGCCGGCCAGCAGATCGTAGCCACGCCAGTCACCACTCATCGCCGCGGCGGCGAACCCACCGTTGCCGCGACCGCGGAACAGCGTGGGACGCCCGGTGCCGGCGTCGCGGCCGACCAGGTCGCCCAGGCCGTCCCCGTCCACGTCACCAGGGGCCGCGAGCAGGTCGTGGCCACGGGTGGCGGTGGCGGTGCGGAGCACCTGGCCCTCCACCCGGACCTCGACGGACCCGTCACCGGTGCGCCCGAGGAGGTCGGGTCGGCCGTCCCCGGTCAGGTCGGGCGAGACCAGCGTGGCGTCGTACGCCGCCCAGCCGGTGGAGTCCACGACCGGCTTGCGGACCTTGGTCAGCCCGCCGGTGGGGATGACGACGACGCGGTGGTCGCTGGTGCGGCGCGCCACGACGTCGGGGTGCGGGGTGCCGAGCAGGTCGGAGTCGAGGTCGCGTCCCTCCCACCCGGTCTGCGCAGCGGCGGCGAGGGTGCGGATGTCACCGAGCCGGTCGTAGAGGTAGCGGCCGGGGCAGGCGGTCGAGCCGGCGTCGCGGTGGCCGTTGATCGCCGGGAAGGTCTTGGAGCCGACCTGCTGCTGGCCCGAGGACGCGTCCACGCCGTGCAGCGAGAGCTTCCAGGCGAAGAGCGCACCGTAGGCCTCGACCACGGCCTGGCTGGGCTTGACCTGCTCGAAGTTGCCGATGGCCGACATCGCGAAGGCGTAGTCGTTGTAGCCGAGGGTGTGCGCACCGACGACCGGGCGGTCCACCCCACCGAAGCGGCCCTCCCAGATCCGGCCGAAGCGGTCGACGAGGAAGTTGTAGCCGATGTCGGACCAGCCGCGGGACTTGGTGTGGTACGCGTAGATGCTGCGCAGGATTCCCGGCACCTCGTCGCGGCTGTAGTCGTTGGCGTTGACCGTGTGGTGCACGAAGCCGGCGTGCACCTCGTAGTAGCGCAGCGAGCTCTTGTCGCGCATCCGCTCGTCGGCCCCCCACTGAGCGCGGGAGAAGATCTGCGGCTCGGGCGTCACGCCGCCGCGGGCCGCCGGCTCCGCGGGAGTGGAGTCCGTCGTGTCCAGGGCGGCACGCTGGCTGGTGGTACGGGTCGGGGTGCCCGGGTCGATGACGGCCAGCCGCAGGTCGGCGGGCGCGGCGCCGGCGGAGTCGACCACCCGCACCTGGACCCGGTCGACCTCACCGACGTACAACGGCTCGGTGCCGGGGCGGGCCAGTCGTCCCTCGCGCGAGTCGGGGTCGGGGCCGTGCTCCTCGTGGTACTCCAGCGCCGCCCAGTCCGACCACTCGCCGTCCACGAGGGTGCGGGCCGCGATGGCCAGGTCGTCCTCGTCGACGTCGGCGCCGTGTGCCCAGGTGACGCCCACCATGCCCTCACCGGTGACGACCTCGGGGCGGCTGACCAGCCGCTCACCGCCGCCGGCGACGGCCCGGGCCGCCGCGGTGCCGGTCAGGGAGACCTCCCGCACGACGGGGTCGACGGCACCGACCGGCAGCGTCGCGCTGCGCCGCGCCACCCTGCCGTACGCCGACAGCGCACCCGCGTCGGTGCCCGTGACCGTGCTCCCGGCAGGCGGCTGACGCACCACGTCGAGGCTGATCAGGCTGGCGGCGGGGGTGAGGACGGCGAGGACGGCACCGAGCGCCAGCAGCTGCTGGCAGGCGGTGACGAACCGGGACCGGAAGAGCGACATCGAGGACCTTTGCGTGCGCGGGGAAGTTCACACTGCGCGCAACTTTCACACGAGTCACATACGTCACGGAAGAGTTCGTGAGTAACTACAAACGTGTAATTTCCACTCGACACGCCGAGCGGGTCCGACTTTCTCCTAGACGTCGGCGCCGAGCTCGTCGTCGTCGTTGTTCTCGTCGTCGGAGTCGTAGTGGAGGTACTTGATGCCCTCGTCGACGTCTCCGTCGAAGCCGAGCCGGCCGTTCTCCAGCACCAGGACCCGGTCGCACATGCGGCGTACCGAGCCCGCGGCGTGGCTGACGTAGAACAGCGTGCGACCGGAGTCGCGCACCTCCTCCATCTTCGACATGCACTTGCGCTTGAAGGGCTTGTCCCCCACCGCCAGCAGCTCGTCGGCCAGGAAGATGTCGCAGTCGACGTTGATCGCGATCGCGAAGCCCAGCCGCGAGCTCATGCCCGAGGAGTAGTTGCCCACCGGCGAGTCGAGGTGCCGACCGATGTCCGCGAACCCGGCGATGTCGTCGAAGCGGTCCTTGGTCTCCTCCTCGGTCAGCCCGAAGACCGCCGCGTTGAGGTAGATGTTGTCGCGGCCCGAGAGCTGCGGGTGGAACCCGGCGCCGGTCGCGATGAGCCCGGCGATCCGGCCCCGGGTCAGCACCTGACCGGAGTCCGGCTTCATCGTGCCGTTGATGAGCGTGAGCAGCGTCGACTTGCCGGAGCCGTTGAGACCCATCAGCCCGATCGACTCGCCCTGCTTGACGGTGAACGAGACGTCGTCGACGGCGTTGAACTCGTCCTTGGTCCTCTGCCCGCGGAACTTCGCGACCGTGACCTGCTTGAAGGTGCGGTGGTAGCGCAGGCTGAAGGTCTTCGTGACGTTCTCGACGACGATCGAGGTGTCCGGGGAGTAGGCGTCGGTGCTGCCGATCGGGCTCACGTGAGTCGCTCCGGGATCTTGTTCTCGAACCGGCGGAACACGAACTGGGCGACCACCAGGAGCACGACCGAGATGCCCAGCATGAGCAGACCGCGGCCGATCAGGTGGTCGGGCAGCTCGGTGGCGGCGGTGGCCGCGGGGTCCTCGGTCGTGCCGACCCAGAAGGCGCGCTGCACCAGCAGCACGGCGTTGGACAGCGGGTTCCACAGGTAGTACTCGGCGGCGGGCCCGAACCGCTCGCTGACGATGGAGTACGGGTAGATCATCGGCACGCCGAAGCGCACGAAGTTGGTCATGATGTTGACCACGCTGGCGAAGTCGCGGAAGTAGACGTTGGCGACGCTGAACATCAGTGCCAGGGCGGTGCCCAGCACCATCACGATGCCCAGCGCCAGGACGAACGAGCCCAGCCCCACGGCCGAGGGCGACCACCCGACGATCAGCACGGTCACGGTGAGGATGACCAGCTGCGGCGCGACGTGGAACAGCGAGACCATCATCGACGCGACCGGGAACATCTCCTTCGGCAGCGCCATCTTCCGGATCAGCGCCTTGTTGCGCACGATCGAGCGGGTGCCGGCGTTGAAGGTCTCCACGAAGAAGTGGACGACGATCAGGCCGCAGAAGATGTGGATCGGGAACTGCTCCGTGCGCCCGCGGTCCAGGAGCTCGCCGAAGACGACGATGTAGATGAACAGCTGGGACAGCGGGTTGATGTAGGACCAGATCAGCCCCAGGAACGACCCGGAGTAACGCGCGTTGATCTCTCGGCGCACCAGCAGCTTGAGCAGGTAGCGGCGCCGGAAGACCTCGAGCAGGCCCTGGGTGGCCGTGGGCGGCGCGAGCGGTGCGTCCACGACGTACCCGCTCCTGCCCGCCTCACTCATCTGCGCCCATCCACGGCGACAGCGTGCGCTCCCAGGTCTCCGGCGAGGTGATGTCGCCCAGCGCGGCGCGGTACTCCTGCGCCAGGCGCGGCCACTCCTTCTTCAGCTGCTCGTGCAGCTTCAGGGTCTTCGAGAGCAGCTCGCGGAACTTCTCGGGGTCACGCTGGTAGAACGCCGCCGAGGTGCCGTCGTTCATCGAGACGATCGCGGAGTCGTAGGAGGCCAGGCGGTACCACTTGGCGTCCATCGCGCGGACCTCCGCCTCGGGGAACTCCCGGGAGAGGTCGCGCGGCTTCTTCAGCTGGCGCAGCGGCTGCAGGCCGGCGCTGACCAGCTGCGAGACGCGGCTGGGGACCTCGGCGGAGTCGCGGCCCTTGCGGGGCGGCTTCTCCCGGCGTACCGGCGGGAAGGCGTCGCGGTCGACCTCGAGCTTGGCGTCCTGGAACGGCTTGCGGATGCCGTTGACGTAGGTCAGCGTCTCCGGCAGCCGCTGGTGCAGGTGCGCGGGCCCGGAGAGCACGTCGAGCAGCGCCTGGTGACGCATCTCGACGGTGGAGTACTGCATCGAGACCAGGTGGGCGATCTGGTGGTTGCGGCTCTCGCGCACCATCCGACCCCCGTTGGGGTACGTCGAGTGCAGCAGCGCCGCGACGAAGCGGTTGCGCTGGTGGAGGTAGGACTGCCAGTCGACCGCGTCGTTCTTGTCCGTCCACGGGACGTGCCAGACCGCCGCACCGGGCAGGGTGACGGTCGGGAAGCCGTGCGCGCGGGCGCGCAGGCCGAACTCGGAGTCGTCCCACTTGAGGAACAGCGGCAGCGACAGGCCGACCTCCTCCAGCACCACACGCGGGATCAGGCACATGAACCAGCCGTTGAAGTCGACGTCCACGCGCTTGTGCAGCCAGCGCGCAGAGCGCAGGTTGCGGGCCGCGAAGTCCCAGTCGGGGAAGGTGTCCTTGGGGCTCTCCCACCAGAACTTCCACGGCTGGACGATCTCGCCGAAGCTGTGAAGGCGCGAGCGGCTGTAGATGTTGAACATGTGGCCGCCCACGATCGTGGGGCGCTTGGCCAGGTCGGCGAAGGTGACGGCGCGGATGATGCCCTCGGGCTCGCAGACGACGTCGTCGTCCATCATCAGCGAGTACGTCGCCGAGCCCCGTCGCACGGACTCCAGCTGCCCGCGGGCGTACCCGCCCGAGCCGCCGAGGTTGCCCTGCTCGAGCACCGTCAGCGTGGAGCCGAGCAGCTCCTCGGCCCGCGCGAAGTGCTCGGAGCCGGTCACCTTGTCGGTGCCCTGCTCCATCACCATCACGGTGTCGAGGAAGGGGTGCAGCTCCTCGGCCTCGCCGAGCTGGACGAGCAGCTCGGCGCAGAAGTCGGGGCGGTTCATCGTGGTGATGGCGATGTCGGTGGTGCCGTGCTGGGCGCGGTCCTCGGGCACCTCGGCGGTCCACTCGGCGGACTCGACGACGACGTCGCCGTCACCGGCCACGACGTCGTACCAGTACCAGCCGCCGTCGATGAACGGCTTGAGGGTGAGGTCGAAGGTGAAGGTCTGGGCGCCGCTGCCGCTGGTCTCGGCGGAGTCCACGCGCTGGGCGTGGCCGCGGGCCATGGACTTGTAGACCAGCAGCGTGGCGCCCTCGCCGCGCAGCGTGACGCTGAGCCGGACCGCGTCGACCACGGTCCAGCGCCGCCAGTAGGAGGCGGGGAAGGCGTTGAAGTAGGTGCCGAAGGAGAGCTTCTCGCCCTGCGGCACCCTCAGCGCGGTGCGCGACTCGATCTGGTCGGGGTGCAGGCTCTTGCCGGTGCTCGTGGACTGGCGGACCGCGGCGTTGTTGAGGTCCTTGGCCGCCCGGTTGCCGCCGACCTCGTACTTGTCGGCGTCGAGGCGGGCCTCCTCGGGGTCGACGTAGAGGGCCAGGACGTCGAAGTCGCGGTCCAGCGGCATGATCTGCCGTTGGAGCATCCTGCGCGTGCTCATGCCACACCTCCGCTGGCGAACGGCGCACCCTCGGCGAAGTGCGGCTTGATCTTGTTGTCGTACATCGACAGCGCCGAACCGATGGCCATGTGCATGTCGAGGTACTGGTAGGTGCCGAGCCGGCCGCCGAAGAGCACCATGTCCTCGGCCTTGGCCTTCTCGCGGTAGCGCATCAGGATCTCGCGGTCGGCGGCGGTGTTGACCGGGTAGTACGGCTCGTCGCCCTGCTCGGCGAAGCGGCTGTACTCGTGGACCACGATCGTCTTGCCGGGCAGGTAGGTGCGCTCGGGGTGGAGGTGCTTGAACTCCAGGGTCCGCGTGTAGGGCAGCTCCTGGTCGTTGGCGTTGACCACGCCGGTGCCCTGGTAGTCGTCGACGTCGACGGTCTCGGCCTCCAGGTCGATGGTGCGCCACGACAGCCGGCCCTCGGAGTTGCCGAAGTACTCGTCGACCGGGCCGGTGTAGACGACCGGGACCTTGCCGACGTACTCGTGCCGGACGTCCAGGAAGTCCACCTCGAGGCGGACCTCGATGTTGGGGTGGTCGGCCATCCGCTCCAGCCACGCGGTGTAGCCGTCGACCGGCAGCCCCTCGTAGGTGTCGTTGAAGTAGCGGTTGTCGAAGGTGTAGCGCACCGGCAGCCGCGTGATGATGTCGGCGCTGAGCTCCTTCGGGTCGGTCTGCCACTGCTTGGCGGTGTAGCCCTTCACGAACGCCTCGTAGAGCGGGCGGCCGATGAGGCTGATCGCCTTCTCCTCGAGGTTCGTGGCGTCCTCGGTGGCGATCTCGCTGGCCTGCTCGGCGATCAGCGCCCGCGCCTCGTCAGGGGTGTGGGACTTGCCGAAGAACTGGTTGATCAGCCCGAGGTTCATCGGGAAGGAGTAGACCTGCCCCTGGTACTTCGCGAAGACCCGGTGCTGGTAGTTGGTGAAGTCGGTGAACCGGTTGACGTACTCCCACACCCGCTTGTTGGAGGTGTGGAAGAGGTGCGTGCCGTACTTGTGCACCTCGATCCCGGTCTCCTCGTCGAACTCGGAGTAGGCGTTGCCGCCGATGTGGTGACGACGCTCGAGGACGAGGACCTTCAGGTCGAGCTCGGTGGCGCAGCGCTCGGCGACGGTGAGACCGAAGAAGCCGGAGCCGACGACGACCAGGTCAGGGAGCTCGGGGGAATCTGGGGCTGACACGATCGGTCAGTCTACGGACGACGGGGGCAGCGAGCGCATCCCCCACGCTGCGCGCATGGCCCGGATCACGTTGCCCGCCTCCGCCCGTCCGCCGCGCACGGGAGCGAGCAGCAGCACGGCCAGCACGATGAGCAGCGGCTTGAGCCGGACGGCCGGGTTCTCGCCGTACCGCAGGTGCACCGCGAAGAGGTTGCGGTACATGTAGTAGCCCTTCCACCCGGCCAGGTCGTGCTGCTGGTCGAAGTCGAGCTGCCGCACGAGGACCGCGTCACGCACCGCCCAGATGCGGCGGCCGCTGCGCCGGGCGCGGATCGCGAAGTCCACGTCGTCGTAGAAGATGAAGTACGTCGGGTCGGGCAGCCCGATCTCGGCCACCACCGACCGGCGCACCATGAAGCCCTCGAAGGCGACGTTCTCGACCTCGACCCGCTCCGGCATGGCTGCTCGGGAGCCGAAGTCCTCGACCATGCCCGTCTTGGGCTTGATCGCCCAGGGATGGGTCAGGTCGAAACGGGTGGCGGCCTTCTCGCAGAGCCGGCCGTGGGAGTCCTCCCGGACGCTGGTGAGGCAGTCCTCGTCCTGGGCCATCAGCACGGTGAGGCAGTCCGGGGCCGGGACGACGTCGTCGTCCATCAGCCAGGCGCGGTCCCAGCCCTGCTCGTAGGCGGTGCGCAGGCCCAGGTGGAAGCCGCCGGCGCCGCCGAGGTTCTCCTCGGTGCGGATCACCTGCAGGGGCAGCCGGGCGCGGGCCTGCTCGTCGGCGAGGACCTGCGGCGTGTGGTCGGTGCTGTGGTTGTCGACCACGACCACGGCGTCGGGGCGGTGCTCGAGGGCGGCCAGGCCGTCGAGCATCCCGGTGAGCAGGTCGGCGCGGTTGAAGGTCACCACGACGACGGCGACGGTCTCCGTGCTCACCGCAGGTACCTCCGGTGGCCGGTGAAGTCGCCGCGCAGGCCGGCGTACGCGGCTCGGGCGCTGAGCGCGAGGCGGGCCGGGTCGCGGCGGGTGAGCAGGTAGAACCACACCGTCTTGGCCCAGAACAGCAGCACGTGGACCCAACCGCGGTACTCCCGCAGGTTGAGGGTGTTGTTGCGGGCCATGCAGTAGGCCTTCAGGTCGCTGGGGCTGTGGTTGTACGTCGTGCGGCCGGCCATCATCGGCGTGCCCAGCTCCCCCACGGACGGGTGGTGGACGCGGGCGTCGGTGACGGTGGCGATCCGGGCACCGGCACGCTCGGCGCGCAGGCGGTACTCGTGGTCGTCGCCCCAGATGAAGAACTCCTCGCGCGGGTAGCCGATCTGCTCGACCAGCGCGCGGGTCACCAGCACCCCGTTGAACGGGATGACGATCTCGTCGATGCGCTGCCGCGCTCCCCCGGCGCGCTCGACGTCGGCCAGCGCACGGACCACGCGGGTGCCGCCCGGCAGCCGGATCGGGAAGACCAGTCGGCCGGTGTCCTGCTCGTCGACGACCAGGGGCCCCCAGAAGTCGAGGTCGTCCTCGCGCAGCAGCCGCTCCAGGCATCCCACCTCGGGCAGGCCGTCGTCGTCCATCAGCCACACGAGGTCGGCGTCGGTCTCCTCCACGGCCCAGCGCAGCCCGGCGTGGAAGCCGCCCGCGCCTCCGCGGTTGTCCGGGAGCGTCCGGCTGGTGACCTCCGTGCACTCCGCGAGCCACTCCCCCGTCCCGTCGGTGCTGGCGTTGTCGACCACCAGCACGTCGACCAGCGCCGGGGTCCGCTCACGGACCTCGGTCAGCCGCGCCACCAGGGGCTCCAGCAGCCGCAGGCGGTTGTAGGTCACGACGACGGCCACCACACGGCGTACGGGCTGGTCGGTCGGCACGGGCGCCACCCTAGGAGAGTCGCGCTCGCACGGCACCACGGCGCGCGCTGGCTAGCCTGTCACCGTGACCGGGGGCACGCAGCGAGTGACCGTCCAGTTCCACCCGAACTGGCCGCACGGCAGCGGCCTGGTCGTCGAGTCGATGGCGCGCGACGGCGCCTATCGCTCCCAGTTCGAGACCGGCATCTCCAACGGCGGCCTGACCGCGCACCCCGGTGGGGACCGCTGGCGCTGGGAGAGCCGGCTCTTCGAGGGTCGCTACGACGACGCGCCCGCCTCCGAGCGGCCCGTGTACGGCGCCTGGAACCGGGCGGGCGACCCGTACGGCGGAGCCGTCCGTTTCGGCTCCGCCCATCTCCGGCTGCGGCCCGAGGTCACTGCGCGCAGCACCTTCTGCTTCCCCGACTCGGTCTTCGAGCCGGTCGACGTCGGCGGGCCGGACCAGTTGCCACACCTGTGCCGGCTGGCCGAGGAGTCCGGCATGGACGAGCTGGACGACTGCGTCGAGGCCCATGTGCACGGGGGCGTGAGGTTCGATCGGGACGTCGAGGCCGTGGTCCTCGACCCTTGTTTCGCGGACACCGAGGTCGAGGCGGCGGCTCACCGGCTCGGCTGCGCTGTCGAGTTCCATCCCGGCTTCTCGGTCTCTCCTGACGCCATCGACCCGGACTACCGCGGTGCACACATCGTCAGGTTGGCCAGGACGCTGGGCGACCGGCTCACCCCGGACCTCGTGGGGCGGGCAGCGCGGGCAAGCCAGCACCCCGCCCAGCACGTGAAGCAGGTGTGGCACTGCCTGGCACGCTTCGGCCGACAGCTCCCCGGCTGACGCAGAGCGCGTCCGAACCTCAGAGCTCGGTGGTGCCGTCGGGGTGGACGAGCAGGCGGATGTCGTGGGGGCTGGTCCAGAGCCAGGTGGTGGGGGTGAGCTGCTGGTAGTCCCACCTGGTGCTGGTCGAGCTCGGGGATGGGTGGGTCTTGGCTCGGTGGTGGCGTCTGCACAGGGGGGCGAGATTGGCTGTTGATGTTTGCCCGGGTGGTCCACCTTCGTCGGGTGGGACGTACTCCTCGATGTGGTCGAGGTCGACCTTGGCTGAGGTGCGGGTGCAGTGCGGGAAGACGCAGGTAGGGCGCTTGAGCTTGACGCGTTGGCTGATGCGGTCGGGGATCTCGTAGGCGTCGACGGCGATCTGGTCGTGCAGGTCCACGACCGGCTTCACCACGATGTTGGCGCCGGGGACGGCGAGCCACTCGCGGACGGTGTCGGCGGTGAGGGTCTGGTGGTGGTTCTCGAGGCGGGCGAGGTGGAGACCGAGCCGGCCGGTGTCGGGGTCGATCTCTGGGGTGCCGGGTCCTTCGTTTCCGCGGAGGGCGGCGTCTGAGAGGTGGAGGTGGAGGACGACCTGGCGGGGACGGCTCGAGCGGGGTGGTCTCGACGCCCGCTCCTCGCTGGCGCTCGTCGCTGCACGACCACCTGGCTCGGCCGGTGAGGTGTCGAGGTCGAGGGTGAGGTCTCCGCGGCTGAGGTAGCCCAGGGCCTTGGCGCGGCGGACGTCCAACGAGTCGGTGGATCCGGCGGCGGCGAGCTGGTCGGCGATGGTGCGGATCGCTGCCTCGAGCTCTTCGGCATCGGCACGGTCGAGCAGACCCGACAGGTGGACACCGTTGGCGGTGCCGATCGACCAGGCGGTGGTGAGGTCGAGGTGGACGTGCAGGGACGCTGCGGTGTCGACCTCTTCCATCTCAGCCATCTCGGGGTCGAACCGTGCGGCTGCTTCGGCGACGAGCCGCTTGACGGTGGCGAAGGAGGCGGTGTGGACGACGTGGGCCAGGTGGGCGTCGACGAACGCGGCGGCCTCGGCGGTGAGGGTGCGGGTGAGGTCGGCGACCCGGCGTACCCGCCACACCTGCACCTGGCCGTCGACCAGGCGCTGCCAGCACTTCGGCAGCCGGTAGCGGGCCTCAACGGCATCGGACAGCAGCATCCGCCCCGAGTCGGTGGAGCGGCCGAGGGCGGCGGCGAGCTCGATGACCGCGAACTCGCTGACCTCGGGGGCACCGGGGCCGGCGAGCTCGAGCATGGTGTCGGCACCCGACATCCCGAACCGGGCGACCCAGGCGTTCTCGGCCTCGGTCAGTGCGTTGTCGTCGGGCAGACCGTAGGTGCCGTAGAGGTCGGGGAGCAGCTGACCGGTGGTGTGGCGGTCGGCCCAGGCGGCGACGGTGATGAAGAGCTGCCGGTCGGCGTCGTCGGCGGCCTGCTTCTGCGCGACGGCGAGGGACAGCAGGTCACCGGTCGGGACAGGAGCGGTGTCCTGTGCCGAGTGATCCTGGTGCCCGAGTGCCATGACCAGATTCTACTAGAACAAGTGTTCGAACGGAATGGTCGTGAGGGCTCCGAAGTGAATCTGTGGAGGACGATCCAGCCGCAACCCAAGCGAGCACCTCAGCAATGCCGGACCGTTTGACCGGACCGCAACCAGGTACCGAAATCAATGCCCACCGCAAGCACGCCTTCGTCAAATGAAGGACCTGCTGCAGCGCGAACGTCCAGGCGCCCACCCACGCCGACCACGGAGTCGAAGCGGACCGGAGGGCGTGGCGTGAGAGGGGGTCACGACAGACCCTCCAGTCGCCCCGTGGGGGAGGTTGCTTTGGCGGCGTACGGGGTCTCGACGACGGCTCGCTGGCGCTCGCCTGCTCGACCACCAGTGCGGTCGCTGACGCTCGCCTGCTCGACCACCAGGGGGCTCGACCAGCGGAGGGGCGGAGGACTCAGCAGGCGGAGGCCAGGTCGCCGGCCTGGTTGGCGGCATACCCCTGCGACAGCGAGCCGAGCGAGCCGCCGGTGACGGGGGCGTCGGCGTTCTTCTTGGAGGTCTTCCCGTTCGACGGGGCGGCGGTGCCCTCGGCCTTCTCGATCGCGGCGGTCACCTTCCGGTGCACGAGGTCGATGTCGGGGTCGGCGGTGTTCACCATCGGCGGGACGATCGAGAGCGTCGAGATCTTCTGGGACTTCGCCTTCAGCGCCAGCTCGAGGAAGGTGTCGACCTCGGAGGCGGGGACGTTGGTCGAGATCAGCTCGGAGGAGGCCTGGGCGATGGACTGGAAGTTGCGCAGCGCGACGCTGGGGCTGACCTGCTGGAGCATCGCGTTCATGACGCACTTCTGCCGCGCCATGCGCGAGTAGTCGTCGGAGTCGTAGCGGGCCCGGGCGTACCAGAGCGTCTCGAAGCCGGAGAGCTTGCGCGTGCCGGGCTCGATGTAGCGGAAGAAGTCGTCGTGGGGCAGGCCGACGGGGATGGCCTGGCGGACGTTCAAGGTGATGCCGCCGACGGCGTCGACGAGGTCCTTGAACCCCTGCAGGTTGACCATCGCCCAGTAGTTGATGCGCAGGCCGGTGATGCCCTCGACGGCGGAGATGGTGGCGTCGATGCCCGGGTTGTCGCTGCCCTCGAAGAGCTCGGTGTTGTCCTGGGCCCAGGTGCTGACGCCGTTGAGGTAGTCGGCGTCGAAGCCCTCGGGGAACTGCTCGGCCATGACAGAGCCCTCCTCGAAGGGGAAGTTCTGCATGTTGCGCGGCAGGGAGACCAGCACCGTGCGCCCGGTGACCTCGTCGATCGAGGCGACGGTCAGGGAGTCGGGGCGCAGGCCCCAGCGCCCGGCACCGGAGTCACCGCCGAGCAGCAGGACGTTGAAGCGGCCGTGGTGGGCGTCGGTGACCTGCCCCGAGCCGAACATCGTGAGCATCAGGTCGCGCTGGACGCCGACCACGTGCGCACCGAAGAGCAGCGCGCCTGCGACGGAGAGGCACAGCACGCCGTTGACGCCCACGGCCGCGCGCCGGTGCGCCAGCCCGAGGGTGAGCGGCTGACCCAGGCGCCAGGCGTCCATGAACAACAGGGCCCACCCGATCGCGCCGACCAGCAGGGCCAGGCGCAGCAGCAGCAGGAACCAGGGGGTGGAGCCGAGGGTGAGCGCGAGCCCGTGGTCCAGCGCCACCGCGACCCCGCCGACGAGCACCAGCAGCCACATCGCCACCCAGGTCCGGAGCGCGACGAGCCCGACGCGCCGGTTGCCGCCCGCGGCCAGCTGCGCCGAGCCGGGCGCCAGCAGCGTCATCACCATCAGCGAGAGGGCGCGACGGAACCGGATCCGCGCGGCACGCTCGGCGACCGAGGTGCGCGCTGCCTGGACGGGCGACCCGGGGGAAGGGACGGGCATGCCCAGCAGTATCACCAGTCACAGGCGCCCCACGGGTCTCGACACGCGGGTCGCGCCTTCGTCCCTCAGCCGCGCCGCTCGCTCGACCACCATCAGGAAGTCCGCTGACGCGTCCTTCCTAGGCGCGCCGACCCGCCTCGATCTCGGCCTTGCGCGCCAGCCGGTGGGCCCGACGGATCTCGGCCTCCCGGTGCCGGCGCAGGTCGTCGGCGGTGTCAGGGACCAGCGGCGGCACCTCGCGAGAACGCCCGTCCTCGTCGATGGCGACGAACACGAAGTACGCCGACGCGACGTGCAGGCCGTCGGCGCTCGGGTCGTTCCAGGGCTGCGCCTCGACGCGCACACCGATCTCCATGGAGGAGCGCCCCGCCCAGTTGACCTGCCCCAGCGTGCGGACGATGTCGCCCACGTGGACCGGGGCCAGGAAGACCATCTCGTCCAGTGCCGCCGTGACGGCCGGGCCGCCGCTGTGCCGCTGCGCGACCGCACCCGCGGTGGAGTCCGCGAGCTTCACGATCTCGCCACCGTGGACGTTCCCGAGCAGGTTGGCCTGCGGGGAGTGGGTCATCACCGCCAGGGAGACCCGGGCGAAGGCCGGGGACCGCGCGTCGAGGGAGGCCACAGGCACGCACGGTAGCGTCCCGGCCATGACGGAGCGTCCCCCCACCGGCGGCGATGGCGAGAAGCCGCCCTACGACTGGCTGTACGGCGCCCAGGGTCGTCCCGCCGACGGCACCGGCGCCGACCCCGATGCCACCCGCCGCATCCCGGTGCAGCCTCGCGCGCCCCGCCAGCAGCCGCAGCCGACGCCCTCACCCCAGCCCCAGCCCCGGCCGACCCCGCCGCTGGCCCCTACGCCCCCCTCGGCGCGTCGTCCGCGGCGCCGACCGCGCTTCCGGCTGCGGTACCTGCTGCTGCTGCTCGTGCTGTGGCTGATCTTCCTCGTCTACACCCCGTTCCACGCCTGGACGAAGATCTCCGAGTCCGGCTTCGAGCCCAAGGGTGAGCGGCCGGCCGAGCAGCCCGGCACGACGTACCTCATGGTCGGCAGCGACTCCCGGGCCGGGCTCTCCGCCGAGGAGCGCAAGGAGCTCGGCACCGGCAACGCCGCCGGTCAGCGCACCGACACGATCATGATGCTGCACACCGGCTCGGGGCCGAACCTGCTGATGTCGATCCCCCGCGACTCGCTGGTCGAGGTGCCGGGCTACGGCACGACCAAGATCAACGCGGCGTACGCCTTCGGCGGACCCAAGCTCCTGACGCAGACCATCGAGCAGAACACCGGCATCCGGGTCGACCACTACGTGGAGATCGGGATCGGCGGGTTCGTCGACCTCGTCGACGCCGTCGGGGGCATCGAGATCTGCCCCAAGATGGCCATGGACGACCCCCAGGCCAACCTGAAGGTGAAGAAGGGCTGCCAGGAGGCCGACGGCAAGACCGCGCTGGGCTACGCCCGCTCCCGCAAGCTCTACACCGGGCTCGGGGACATCCAGCGCGCCCAGGCCCAGCGCGAGGTCGTCTCCGCGGTCGGGGCCGAGGTGCTCTCGCCCTGGTCGGTGCTCAACCCGCTGCGCTACTGGAACCTCAACATGGCCGCGACCCGCACCGTGGAGTTCGGCAAGGGGATGTCGCCGGTGCGAGCCGGCCTGTGGGCGATGGCGATGACCCGCGTCAACGGCAAGGACGGCCTGACCTGCGGGGTGCCGATCAGCGACCTGTCCGTGCGGTGGGACGCCGAGCGGGCACCGCGCATGTTCCAGGCGATCATCGACGACGACACCGACCGCATCGGCAAGCAGCTCTGCTCTCCCTCAGGATTGGCCTCATGACCTCCCAGAAATCCCACGAGACGACCTACGAGACCCTCGACTGGGAGGTGGACGCCGACGGCGTCGCGACGCTGACCCTCACGCGGCCCGACGCCCTGAACGCCTTCGACCTCACGATGGCGCGGGAGCTGGAGCAGGTCTTCCGCACCGACGCGCGCGCCGACGACGTGCGGGCCGTCGTCGTCACCGGCGCCGGTCGGGCCTTCTGCGCGGGCATGGACCTCTCGGCCGAGGGCAACGTCTTCGGGCTCGACGAGTCGGTGCGACCGACGCCCGAGGAGTTCCGGGCCGCCTACGACGAGCCGCCGTACGACGCGGGCGTCCGCGACACCGGCGGCAAGGTCACCCTGGCCATCCACGCCCTGCCCAAGCCGGTCATCGCCGCGATCAACGGCCCGGCGGTCGGCATCGGCGCCACGATGACCCTCGCCATGGACCTGCGCCTGGCCTCCACGACCGCGAAGATCGGCTTCGTCTTCGGCCGGCTGGGGATCGTGCCGGAGGCCTGCTCGACGTGGTTCCTGCCCCGTCTCGTCGGGCCGCAGCAGGCCCTGGAGTGGATGTACTCCGCGCAGGTCCTCACCGCGGACCAGGCGCTCGCGGGCGGCCTGTTGCGCTCGGTCCACGAGCCCGACGACCTGCTCCCCGCGGCCCTGGAGCTCGCCCGCTCCTTCGTGGTGGACCGCTCCCCGATGGCGCTGGCCCTGGCCAAGCAGATGGTCTACCGCAACGGTGCGGCCAGCCACCCGCTGGAGGCGCACCTCTCGGACTCGCTGGCGATGTACTGGACCTCGATCGGGGACGGCAAGGAGGGCGTGGCCGCCTTCCGCGAGAAGCGTGCGCCGCGGTTCACGCGCAAGGCCTCGCAGGCCCCGCGGATCTACCCGACCTGACGGGCCTGGGCGGGCTCCTCCATCGCCGCGCGCAGGCGCGTCAGGATGCCGGCGAGCAGCCGGGAGACCTGCTCCTGGCTGACGCCGACGGCCTCGCCGATCTCGGACTGGGTCCGGTTGTCGAAGAAGCGCATGCCCACGATCGTGCGCTCGCGCTCGCCGAGCCCGACCAGCAGCGGCAGCAGGGCCAGGCGGGCCTCGGTCGAGGCGAAGGCCGGGTCCTCGTCGCCCAGCCTCGCGACCGGGGACTCCTCCATGGCTGGGCGAGGGGCGTCCAACGAGACCGGTGCGTAGCACCCGTCCGCGGTGAGGGCGTCGCGGACCAGCGTGACCGTCAGGCCCAGGTGGGCGGCGATCTCCTCCACGCCGGGCTGGCGCCCTAGTCGTTGGGAGAGCTCGGCCTCGGCCGAGACCGCGGCCGCCTGGGTCTCCTGCACCGAGCGAGGGGGGCGCACCGTCCACCCGGCGTCGCGGAAGTGACGCCTCAGCTCCCCGCGCAGGGTCGGCACGGCGAAGCTGAGGAAGTCGTCGCCGAGCGTGGGGTCGAAGGCGCGCACGGCCTTGACCAGCCCCAGGCTGGCGACCTGGTCGAGGTCGTCGTCGGCGATGCCGCGATTGCGGTATCCGCGGGCGATGTCGCGCGCCACCGGGAGGTTCAGCGCCACGACCTCGTTCTCGTAGCGCGTCCGAGCGGCGCCCGTGGAGGCACGGGCGCGCAGGAGGAGCCGGGCGGTCTCAGCGCGCCGCCTGGCGTCGCCCACCCCTGCGGCGAGTCCCTCCCGGTCGTGCCCCACCCGATGATCGTGGCACGGGCGGGGCGACCGGGAGGGCGTTTCCCGCAGTCTCGTGTGTGACCTGCCTCAGCCCGCGGCCTTGGCCGCCTGCTCCTCGGAGCTGGCGCCGTCGGTGGCGAGCGCCCCGCTCTTGTCCTCGAGGTGGGCGCGGATGAACCAGTGGAACAGCTCCAGCTTGTCGGTCTGACCGATGAACATGTCCTCGGTCACCGGGTCGAGCTCGCCGAGCTCCTTGATCGCCTCGCGGTAGCTGGTGATCACACCCTGGTAGACGACGTCCAGGGCACCGAGGTGCTCCTGGGTGGTCGCCCGACCGATGGAGTACTCGTCCCACGAGCGGTTCTCGACGATCGCGGCCGGCGTACCGACCGGCGAGCCACCGAGCGTCGCGATCCGCTCAGCGAGGTCGTCGGCGAAGCCGCGCACCTCCTCCACCTGCGGGTCGAGCATCTCGTGCACGGCGATGAAGTGCGGGCCGACGACGTTCCAGTGCACGTGCTTGAGCGTGAGGTGCAGGTCGTTGGCGGCGTAGAGGCGGTCCTGGAGCAGCTCGACGACGCGCACGGCGTCCTTCTCGTCCAGACCGGGGGTCGTGTACTTCAGGTTGATAGCCATGGTTTCGAACGTACCCACGGCAAAACAGGGTCATACCACCCTTCCGGGGAGGGGGCCGGTGCCGTGTGGGGGGCAGCACCGGCCTCCCCGAGCGGAAGTGCCGCACCCGTCCGTACCCGGCTCGGGTCGACCGATGCATCCTCGCTTCGGTGGTCCAGACCGTGCCCTGCCCAGACCTACCCGGGCCGCCCACGGACCGCTCGCTGCGTGCCTCGCGCCGCGAGGGCGACCAGCCCCTCCAGCGGCCCGCGGCGGCCCGTGGCGGCCATCGCGACGCCGATCACCACGACGACCGCGGCCTGCACCACGGCCCCCTGGCGATCATCTGCGGGCGGCAGGACCTCGGAGGTCATCAGCACGTGCAGGGTGTAGAGCGTCAGCGTCATGGCCCCGGCGCCGGTCAGCACGGCCACGGCACGTCGGACCCACCCCTCCAGCGACCGGGTCGCCCACACGCAGGCGGCCACGACCACCAGGGCGGCGCCGCCGGTGCGCAGCAGGTCGAAGGTGGTGCTCGAGTGCGGCGCCGCGACCAGCATCCACTGCCACGCGCCGTCGGCCGGGGTCTGACCGTAGAGGCCGGTGTCGATGACGCGGTGCAGACGCTCCAGTGCCTCGGCGTCGTCCCGGCCGGCCAGCCGCCACAGGTCCCGGTCGAGGGCCGCGACGGTTCCCGCACGTGCCAGCAACCGGTCGGAGGCGACCTCCGCCGTCACGGCGAGGACCGCTCCGGCCAGCGCGATGCCGCCGAGCACGCGACCGCGGACCGCGCGCAGGTCCACGCGACCCAGGGCCATGCCAGCCAGCAGGTAGGCGCTCCACACGAGCACCGGGTAGTAGCCGGTGACCAGCACCTCGGAGACGAGGCGACCCGGCTGCTCCAGTCCCTCGAGCGAGGGGCTGTCGAAGCCCCGGGGAGGCAGGTGGGGTCGCAGCCACCACAGCAGCGCGGGGGTGAGGAGCGCCGATGAGAGTGCGAGCCCGGCGAGCACCCGGGCCGAGCAGCCGACGACCAGGACGCCGAGGGCCATCAGCACCCCGTAGTTGACCAGGATGACCGCCACGCCGGAGTCGATGCCGCCGAGGAGGAGACCGACGACTCCGACGGCCAGGGCGCGCACGAGCAGCCCGGCGCTCCGCGCGACCCGCTCCTCCCCCCGCACCGGACGCGAGCCGCCCGTCATGAGGGACAGGCTCACCCCGGCCAGCAGCGCGAACAGCGCCGAGGCCCGGCCCGAGAACAGCTCGGCGACCCAGGTGGGCTCCCCCGCCTCGCTGCGCGTGGCCAGCAGGTGGGTGGCCATCATCCCGAGCAGTGCCAGGAATCGCGCCGCGTCGAGACCGAGCAGCCGCGCCCCGGCCCTGGGTGACGCGACGCCCACAGGGACCGCCGGAGACCTAGAAGCCGAGGCGGCGCTCGGGCTGCGCCTCGCGGCGCACGACCTCGCCCTTGGCGTGCGCGGTCTCGCGCAGTGAGTCCTGGAAGGCCACCATGCGCTCGCGCAGCGCCGGGTCGGAGGCCGCGAGGATGCGGACGGCGAGCAACCCCGCGTTGCGCGCGTTGCCCACGGCCACGGTCGCGACGGGGACGCCGGCCGGCATCTGCACGATGGAGAGCAGGGAGTCCATCCCGTCGAGGTACTTCAGTGGCACGGGCACCCCGATGACCGGCAGCGGGGTGACCGCGGCCAGCATGCCGGGCAGGTGGGCCGCGCCGCCGGCGCCGGCGATGATGACCGACAGGCCGCGCTCGGCGGCCTGCTCACCGTAGGTCAGCATCTCGTGCGGCATCCGGTGGGCCGAGACGACGTCGGCCTCTATCTCGACGTCGAACTCCCGGCACGCCTCGGCGGCGGCCCGCATGACCGGCCAGTCGGAGTCCGACCCCATGACGATGCCGACCCGGGGGCCGATCCCGGCGCCGCTGACCTGCTCGCTCATCTCACTCGCTCTCGTTGCCGAGGTCGCCGCGGAACCAGGCGGCGGCGTGCCGCGCCCGCTCCAGGCAGTCCTCGAGGTCGTCGCCGTAGGCGTTGACATGACCGACCTTGCGGCCGGGGCGCATCTGCTTGCCGTAGAGGTGGACGCGCAGCTGCGGGTCGCGGGCCAGGGCGTGGGGGTAGCCGTCGTACAGCCGCCCGACGTCTGGATCCGGTCCGCCGAGGATGTTGACCATGACCGTCCACCGGGCCCGCGGCGCCGGGGACCCCAGCGGCAGGTCCATCACCGCGCGCAGGTGGTTCTCGAACTGGGAGGTCACCGCGCCGTCCTGGGTCCAGTGACCGGTGTTGTGGGGCCGCATGGCCAGCTCGTTGACCAGGATCCGGCCGTCGGAGGTCTCGAAGAGCTCGACCGCGAGGATGCCGGTCACCCCGAGCTCGCCCGCCACGGTCAGGGCGATCTGCTGGGCCCGGCCGGCGAGCTCCTCGGAGAGGTCCGGCGCGGGGGCCACGACCTCGTGGCAGATGCCGTCGAGCTGCGTGGAGGCGACCACCGGGTACGCCGCGGCCTGCCCGCTCGGCGAGCGCGCGACCAGTGCGGAGAGCTCGCGTCGGAAGTCGACCAGCTCCTCGGCCAGCACCTGGACCCCGGCGGCACCGGCGGCGGCGAACGCCTCGGAGCAATCCTCGGGCCCGCGGACCACCCAGACGCCCTTGCCGTCGTAGCCACCGCGCGTGGTCTTCAGGACGCAGGGGAAGCCGAAGGCGACGACCTCCTCGACGTCGGCGACGACCGCGTTGCGCGGGCAGGGGATGCCGAGCTCGGCCAGCCTCCGCCGCATCACCGCCTTGTCCTGGGCGTGGACCAGGGCGTCGGGGCCGGGACGCACGGCGACCCCGTCGGCCTCGAGGGCGTGGAGGTGCTCGGTCGGGACGTGCTCGTGGTCGAAGGTGACCACCGGGCAGCCGTCGGTCACCCGGCGCAGGGTGGGCAGGTCGGTGTAGTCACCGACGAGCTGGTCGACGACGACCTGGGCGGCGGAGACACCCTCGGCCTCGGCGAGCAGTCGCAGCGGGAGGCCAAGGGCGATGGCCGGCTGGGCCATCATCCGGGCGAGCTGACCGCCCCCGATGACGGCGAGGGTGGGCGCGTGGGACTCGGGCACCGGCTCAGCCTAGGGCCGTCCGGGGGTCGGGCGTGCCGTGGGGTCAGGCCGCCGGCGAGGACTTCTCGAAGCGCAGGCCCTTGCCGCGGATGGTGGTGATCAGGTGGGGACGGCGGGAGTCGTCGCCGAGCTTGCGGCGGACCCAGCCGAGGTGGACGTCGATGGTCTTGGAGGAGGTCCAGAAGGAGGTGTGCCACACGTCGCGCATCAGCTCCTCGCGCGTCACGATGTCGCCGGCCCGGCTGATGAGGGCGTGGACCAGGTCGAACTCCTTGCGCGACAGCGTGATCTCCTCTCCGGCACGCCAGGCGCGGCGGGTGGTGGGATCGATGCTGATTTCCTGGACCTTGATCACCCGCCCATCGTAAAAAGCAAAATGCGTCCCCGGTAGGGGTTTGGCCGTCTTTGACAGTGACCTCTTCCTGCCAGTTGTCGGGGGGCCTTCACGGCCCCTTCACAACCTCGGCACCATCCGGTCACCCCGCGCCGCAGATGGGCCGGGCCGCCCGCGGGAGGATCGGGTCGTGTGACCGAGCGAGGTGACCGGCATTGACAGAGACTTCTGTCACTTGCCTGGGGCCATCCCCCCGGGCGGTCCAGACCGTGTGACGCCCCGACTCAGTGCCGCCGGACGGCGACGGGCTCCACGATCCCGAACCCGCGCACGGGTCGGGCGGCCATCCGTCGGGTCTCGAACTGGTCGGCCGGAAGCCGGCTGGCGGTGCCGGAGTCGATGATGATCCGGTTGCGACGCGCGACGTTGGTCAGGCGCGCTGCCATGTTCACCGGCGGGCCGAACACGTCACCGAGCCGCATGACCACCGAGCCGCTGGCCAGGCCCACCCGCACGTCGGGCATCCGCGGGTCGCGCCCGATGACCTGGATGATGCCCTCGGCGGTGTCGTAGGCCCGGACGGGGTCGTCGTTCACGAACAGCACGGAGTCACCGATGCTCTTGATCACCCGGCCGCGTTGCGTGGCCACGACGTCGGCACAGCGCATCTCGAACAGCTCGACCAGGTCGCCGATCCGGTCCTCGGTCAGCGTGTTCGACAGCGCGGTGAAGCCGACGATGTCGGCGAACCCCACCGTCAGGTCCGTGACGTGAAGGTCCTCGTCGTCCTGGTGGGCGAGGGCCTCGATACGCCCGGCCGCCGCAGCCAGGTGTCGGCGCCACGCATAGATCAGCAGCTCCTCGAAGGGCCGGGAGAACTGCTCCACCAAGGCCACGGCCGTCTCGATCCGCGTGCGTCCGCCCCCCTCGGCGGTCATCTCCTCCACCCGCTGGGTCAGCGACGAGATCTCCCAGTCGGCGAGCCGCGCCATCGTCTGGCCCAGCGCCCGGATCAGGTTGACGGCCAGGTCCATGTCGAGGACCCCGGCCTCCATGACCTCCCCCAGCAGCCCCATCGCGTCGGCGTCGGCCGCCAGGAAGGCCGGGATGTCGTCGGGGTACTCCGGGAAGCCCAGGGCGCGCCAGAGCCGGCGCGCCTGCTCGGCGGTCACACCGGCCGCGGCGGCCAGCTCGGGCGCCGTCAGCTCGGGAAGACCGCCGAGGATCGCCTGCTCGAGGTTCCCCGGCTGCGGCCCCGGCATCGGGCCCGCTACAGAACCGGTCGAGGGGCCGGTCGAGGGGCCGGGCTCAGGCTCCCCCGTCACCACGACCACCCCGGGAGTGCAACGCGTGCAGCAGGTCGTTGAGCCGCGCCTGGGCCTCGCGCACCTTCGGGATGTCGGGGAGCGCGACCGCCCCGTCGGGGCTCGCGTCCCCGATGATGAGCGTCCCGCAGCCCAGCAGCCGGTCGGTGAGGTGCCGCTCGACCTGCACGTCGCTGATCCGGGACAGCGGGATGTCGTGGCCGCGACGGGTCAGCACACCGGTGCGCGTCAGGATGCGTCGGTCGGTGATCGTGTAGTGCCCGACCAGCCAGGTCAGCAGCGGCCAGACGAACAGCCAGAGCACCCCGACGGCGACGACTGCCCACACGACCCACGCCAGCAGCCGGGCGTCGCCGTCGACACGGGTCTCCACGAAGGTCCCGAGCGCGAGCAGCAGCACCAGCGCGAGGACGGGCAGCAGCAACGCCTTGGGGTGGGTGCGGGTCGAGACCACGACCTGCTCCCCCTCGCTCAGCAGCGTGCGTGAGATGGCCACCCGCCGATCATGTCACCTCTTCGCGGGGAGCGGCGATCAGGCGGGACGGACGTGGACGACGTCCCCGGCGCCCACCGGGACCTCGGGCCCGGCGGCCGGGGCGACGACCAGCCGGCCGTGCTCGTCGATGCCGCTCGCGCGCCCCACCAGGCGCTCGGCGCCGGGGAGCGACACCTCCACGTCCCGGCCGACGGTGTCGCAGACCCGCATGTAGGACTCCCGCAACCGTGCCACCGCCCCGTCCTCGACCCCCTCCTGCCAGGCACCGTAGGTCTCCAGCAGGGTCTGGACCAGGGACGCCAGCAGCACCGTGCGGTCGGGGACCGGGTGCCCGAGGCCCGCGGACTCCACCAGCAGGGAGGTCGCCGTGGGCACCGGGAGCTGCTCGGCCGGCAGCAGGACGTTGAGCCCGATGCCGACGACGGCGGCGGGGCCGTCCGGGGTCTCCACGCGCTCGACCAGGATGCCGGCGACCTTGCGGTCGCCGATCAGCACGTCGTTGGGCCACTTCAGCACCGCGGCGAACCCCGCGGCCGCCAGCGACTTGGCCACGGCGTACCCCGTGAGCAACGGCAGCCACGGCCACGTGGCCGGCGGGACCTGGGGCCGCAGCAGCGTCGAGAAGGTGAGCGCCGTGCCCGCCGGTGTCTCCCAGGTGCGGTCCAGCCGGCCCCGCCCCGCGGTCTGGTGCTCGGTCGCGACCACCAGCCCCTCGGGCGCCCCGGAACGCGCCCGTTCGGCCAGCACCGCGTTGGTCGAGGGCGTCAGCGGCAGCACCTCGACGCCCAGCTCGGCGAGGGCGACGGGGTCGAGCGGGTTGTCGACAGGTGGGCGCTGCTCGGAGAGGTCGGTCACGGGCACTAGATTGGCGTACGACGCACCGACGGACCAGAGGAGAGTCGCACCTGTGAGCGCAGCGCCGGACCAGAGCCCCGAGCCCGACATCCACACCACGGCCGGCAAGCTGGCCGACCTGGACCGTCGGCTCGACGAGGCCGTGCACGCCGGATCGGCCAAGGCGGTCGAGAAGCAGCACGCCAAGGGTCGCAAGACCGCGCGCGAGCGGATCGAGATGCTCTTCGACGAGGGCTCCTTCGTCGAGCTCGACGAGCTGGCCCGACACCGCTCGACCGCCTTCGGCCTGGAGAAGACCCGTCCCTACGGCGACGGGGTCGTCACCGGCTACGGCACCATCGACGGTCGCCAGGTCTGCGTGTTCTCCCAGGACTTCACCGTCTTCGGCGGCTCGCTGGGCGAGGTCTACGGCGAGAAGATCGTCAAGGTCATGGACCTCGCGATCAAGACCGGCTGCCCCATCATCGGCATCAACGAGGGTGCCGGCGCCCGCATCCAGGAGGGCGTGGTGTCCCTGGGTCTGTACGGCGAGATCTTCCGCCGCAACGTGCACGCCTCGGGCGTCATCCCGCAGATCTCGATGATCATGGGCAACTGCGCCGGTGGGCACGTCTACTCCCCCGCCGTCACCGACTTCACCGTGATGGTCGACCAGACCTCGGCGATGTTCATCACCGGCCCCGACGTCATCAAGACCGTCACCGGCGAGGACGTCACGATGGAGGAGCTCGGCGGCGCGCGCACGCACAACACCAAGTCCGGCAACGCCCACTACATGGGATCGGACGAGGAGGACGCGATCGAGTACGTCAAGGCGCTGCTGTCCTACCTCCCGCAGAACAACCTCGACGAGCTCCCGACCTTCGTCGAGGACCCCGTCATGGAGATCACCGACGAGGACCGCGCCCTCGACACGATCATCCCCGACGGCGCGAACCAGCCCTACGACATGCACGACGTCATCGCCTCGATCGTCGACGACGGCGAGTTCCTCGAGGTCCAGGAGCTCTTCGCCCCCAACCTGATCATCGGCTACGGCCGCGTCGAGGGCTCCCCCGTCGGCGTCGTGGCCAACCAGCCGATGCAGTTCGCCGGCACCCTCGACATCGACGCCTCGGAGAAGGCCGCCCGGTTCGTGCGGTTCTGCGACGCCTTCAACATCCCCGTCCTGACGTTGGTCGACGTGCCCGGCTTCCTGCCCGGCACCGACCAGGAGTGGAACGGCATCATCCGCCGCGGGGCGAAGCTCATCTACGCCTACTCCGAGGCCACCGTCCCACTGGTCACCGTCATCACCCGCAAGGCCTACGGCGGCGCCTACGACGTCATGGGCTCCAAGCACCTCGGGGCCGACATCAACGTCGCCTGGCCCACCGCCCAGATCGCCGTCATGGGCGCCCAGGGCGCGGCCAACATCGTGCACCGCAAGACCCTGGCCGCCATCCAGGCCGAGGGTGGCGACGTCGAGGCCAAGCGGGCCGAGCTCATCGACGAGTACGAGACGACGCTGGCCAACCCCTACATCGCGGCCGAGCGCGGCTACATCGACGCCGTCATCCAGCCGCACGAGACCCGGGTCGAGGTCATCCGCGCACTGCGCCTGCTCAAGACCAAGCGGGCCTCGCTGCCGGCCAAGAAGCACGGGAACATCCCGCTGTGAGCAGCCAGGACCAGGCCCCCCTGCTGCGGGTCGTCAACCCCGACGCGACGCCGGAGGAGGTGGCGGCCGTCGTGGCCGTCCTCTCCGCCCTCGGCGGGGACGAGCCCGCCCCGCCCCCGCGGCGCTCGGAGTGGGCGGCCCCGCACCGCCAGGTGCGACGCACGCTCCCGCACGGTGTCGGTGCGTGGCGGGCAAGTGGCCTCCCTCACTGACCACGTCCACTAGCATCCCCCCAGGAACTCCTGCGGAAATCTTGAGCAATCGCAGGGGCGGTCTTGAGGTCGACTCCCCAGACTGGTGGTGAGACGCCGACAGGGCGCCACACATGGGAGAGACGATGAGCGACGACACCCGGCTGGACCCCCACCCGCAGTCCTGGGCACCCCCGGCGGCGACGCCCGCCGTGCCCGACTACGTCCGTCGGGCCGACCCGGGCATGGAGGCCTACGCCGACGAGTTCATGGACGGGCTCGACTCGATCCCGACCTACCGCCCCACCGTCGGCTGCATCATCCCCGCCTACAACGAGGCCGAGACGATCGCCGGCGTGCTGGACTCCCTGCTCCAGCAGACCCGCCTGCCCGACGTCATCCACCTGATCGTCAACAACACCTCGGACGAGTCGGTCGAGATCGCCAGCCACTACGCGGGCCCGCACACCCGGATGACCCCCAGCGGCGAGCAGCACACCACGATCTACGTCCACGACATCGGCAAGAACCCCGACAAGAAGGTCGGGGCGCTCAACTACGGCTACTCCCTCGTCGAGCACATGGACTACCTCCTCGGCGTCGACGGCGACACCACGCCCGAGCCGGACGCCATCCAGCACCTCGTCGACGAGATCGCCAGCGACGACCGGATCGGGGGAATCTCCGCGGTCTACTCCATCGACGACAGCGCACTGAGCAGTTGGATGGAGAAGTTCCTCATCGCCGGGCAGCGCGCCCAGTTCTCGGCCTTCAACATGCAGAACCTCCTCAAGGGCCGCAACATGGCCGTCCTCGGTGGGCAATTCTCCATCTTCTCGACCCAGGCACTGCGTGACGTGATGCGCGACAGCCACCAGCGCACCCCCTGGGTGAGCGACTCCGAGGTCGAGGACTCGCTGCTCTCGCTGCAGATCAAGTCCGCGGGCTACCTCACCAAGATCTCCGCGCGGGCCCGCGCCCACGTGGGCGGCATGAACACGCTGCGCTCCCTGGACGCCCAGCAGGTCAAGTGGAACTTCGGCGCGATCGACCTGATGTGGCCCGGCCAGCGCGGCGACACCCGCGGGCAGCCCTTCCACCCCAACCTGCGGCTGCGCTGGTTCGAGCACCTCTCGATGGTGCAGAACATGACGACCCGGTTCCTGTTCATGGTGCTGCTGGCGTGGTCGCTGCTCTTCGACGCCTTCGTCTTCAGCCCGCTGTGGCTCATCCCGCCGCTGGCCGCGGTGTGGCTGAACTTCCGGGTGGCGCACTCGATGGAGTTCCGCAACAAGCGCGACTACCTCTTCGTGCTGCTGATCTTCCCGGCTGAGCTGTACATGTTCACGCGGATGGGGCACTTCGTCCGCGCGTGGTGGAAGTTCTTCACCAACCAGCAGTCGGACAACTGGGCCGCCCAGGCCAAGGCCGAGCGCGGCAAGGGCTCGGCCTGGATCTACCCCTTCGCCATCGCGGGCGCGATCTACGCCGCGCTGGTGGCCGGCTGGGAGTTCGGGCCGTGGAGCGTGGACCTGAAGTCCGACGTCCTCTACGTGGGGTGGCGGGTGCTCGGGGTGCTCACGATCCTGCAGACTGCCTGGATGATCATCAAGGCGAGCAAGCGCTACAAGGGGTACAAGGCATGAGTCACCGCTCCACGCGGGGCCGGTCGGCCTCGCGGACCGTCGCGCTCGCGCTGGCCGCCTCGCTCTCCCTGGCCGGGTGCGGCCTGCTGGACAACGGCGGCAGCGAGCCGACCCCCGCCGAGACCGAGCCCGCCCTGGAGCGCGTCTACGACTCCCAGTTCACCCGCGACGGCACGTTCCAGAGCCACATCTCCGTCGACGGCGCGCAGGACATCGACTTCGTCTACACCCTCTACCCGACCAAGTCCACGCCGCGCACCAACGAGTGGTACCCCCGCGGCAAGAAGTACTTCTCCTTCACCTTCCAGGCCTACGACCTGGCGCGCGACCTGCGCGACCCCTTCCGCACCAAGCGCAAGGTCTACCTGCAGAAGATCAAGGTCACCTCGCGCACGATCACCAGCGGTGGCGGCAAGACCCAGAAGCCCTACCAGCTCAACGCCATCGCCAGGAACATCACCTTCGACCCCGAGCCGCTGTCGACCAAGTACGGCATGCTCATCACCTCGCCCAAGGGCGCCTTCGAGCTGCGCAACCAGGCGATCAAGCCGACCTCGCTCGACACCAGGGGCATCGACCTGATGTTCACCGCGACCGTGTGGATCCAGACCGAGGCCGGCGGCTCGCAGTACGTCCAGCGCGAGGTGAAGCAGACGGTCCCGATCGCGATCTTCGAGTCCGAGGAGAAGACCGAGGTCGCCGAGATCCCGATCAACGCGAATTGACGCGACGGCGGAGCCGGCGCGATCAATTCGGGTCGAGCGAGCACCGCGACCGAGCCTGCGAGGTCGCGACGTGCGTGTCGAGACACCACTGACCGAAGCGGAGGCAACTCGACGCGACGGCGGAACCTTCGATCAGGTCAGAGCGACTCGGCCAACCGGTAGCCCACGCCCCGCACGGTCTCGATGAACTTCGGGTTCGTCGAGTCGTCGCCGATCTTGCGGCGCAGGTTGGCCACGTGCACCTCCACCGAGCGCTTGTCGGCCTCGTTGACGAAGTACGACGTGACGTACTGCTGCCCGCGCATCGTGAGCACGAGGTCAGCCTTGGAGCGCACGCGTCGACCGGTGCTGAGCAGGGAGGCCAGCAGGTCGAACTCGGTGCGCGTGAGCTCGACCGAGCCCCCGTCGACGGTGACGATCCGGGTGTCGTTGTTCAGCGCCAGGCCGTTGAAGCGGATCCAGGCCCCATCAGCCGCCGGCCCGCCCGGAGCGGCGGCCACCGGCGGCACCGGCTGGCCAGGCACCGGCTGGAGGTAGGTCTGCTGGGCGACCGGCTGCTGGACCGGAGCCGGCTGGACCGGAGCCGGCTGGACCGGAGCCGGCTGGACGGGAGCCTGCTGGTAGGTCGGCGGCTGGGAGGGAGCCGGCGGCGCCGGGTCGACCGGTCGACCGGCGTGCGAGCCACCCCGGGGTGTCTCGTCGGCGAACTGCCGGGCCGCCTTCTGGGCCCAGGTCTCCTCCACGGGCGGCGAGGGCGGAGCGGCCGGGGAGGCGGCCGCGGCGACGTCCGAGCGACCGCGCGGGCGTCGCAGCATCGAGTCGGCGCGGGCTCGCAGCTCACGGGGCCGGAACGGCTTGACGAGGTAGTCGTCGGCGCCGGCCTCGAAGCCGGTCACCACGTCGATCTCGTCACCCAGCGCGGTGATGAAGATGAGGTAGGTGTTGCTGAACTCGCGCAACCTCTTGGCGACCGCGAAGCCGTCCATGCCCGGCATGTTGACGTCCAGGGTCGTGATCAGCGGGTTGTGCGTGCGCACCGCGTCGACGCCCTCGAGACCGTCCTCGGCCAGGATGGTGCGGAACCCCGACTGGCTGAGCACGAGGTCGATGAGATCCCGGACGTCGGGATCGTCCTCGATGATGACTGCGGTCCAGTCGGCACCTTCCATGCGCAGGAGCCTATAGCAGGTTAAGGATCACCAACCGGCGGCACGGGCAAGCTCGACGGCCTGGTCGAGGTAGACCTCCCCCGCGGGCGGTCCCTCGTTGCAGGTGCCGTCGGACTCGGCGGGCGGCTTGACCCACAGGTAGGCGTCGAGCCCGGTGCCGCCGTCGACGAAGCCCGGCAGCTTGCCGAGGGCCCGACCGTCGGGGTTGCACCAGATCTCGGTGGCGCCGTTGCCGTTGCGGCCGCGGTCGGTGACCCAGTGCGTCCCTCCGATCTGGGCGCTGAGCCGCTCGGCGAAGACCAGCTCGTCGGCGTCGGTCTGGTAGTTCGACACGTTGGTGCTGAAGCCGCGGACACGGTCGATGCCCGCGTCCTGGAGCATCCGCGCCATCGGACGGACAGAGACCCAGTCGGAGTGACCGGCGTCGACGTAGGTCGTGATCCCCGCCGTCGCCAGGACGTCGACCGCCTCGCCCACCAGGCGCACCCGCTGGTCGACCACCCCGCACTCCGGCGCGGAGGCCAGGGCGTCCGGCTCCACGACGACCACCGCCGTCGCCTCCGCCGTGAGGATCGCGTCGGCCACCTCCTGGACCCAGGGGCGGTAGGACTCCTCGTCCAACCCGCCCGCCGAGAAACCACCGCTGCAGTCGCGCCCCGGGATGCCGTAGAGCACCAGGAGCGGCAGCTCGTCGGCCTCCTCGGTGGTGGCCACGAGGCCGGCGACGTACTCACCGACGACCCCCGGCGGGAACTGCTCGGGGGTCAGCCAGATGCCCGAGGGGACGGCTGCCATCCGCATCAGGAGGTCGGCGTCGTCGGCCCGACCGTCGGCGCGCAGCTGGTCGGCTGCCCGACGGGTGCGGTTGAGCGGGTCGACGTACTGCGCGCGCTCGGCGAACAGGTTGCGGGTCGAGGGGTCGGCCTCCTCGAACGGGCCCCACTGCTGCGCGCGCGCCACGAGGATGCCGGCCACGACGAGCGCGACCGCGACCCCGACGGCCAGCAGGACCCTGACGACTCCGCGCTCCCCACGTCTCACGTGCGCCATGGTCCCATGATGCCGGTACGGTCCCTGCCGTGCCGTCCTTCGTCCTCGCCTCCGCCTCGCCCGCCCGGCTCGCCACCCTGCGCAGCGCCGGTCTCGACCCGGTCGTCGTGGTCTCCGGCGTGGACGAGAGCGTCATGGACGGCCTCCCGCCTGCCGACCTCGCCGTCGGTCTCGCCGAGCTGAAGTGCCGGGCGGTCCTCGACTGCCCCGAGGTGCCGACCGGCGCCCTGGTCCTGGGCTGCGACTCCGTGCTGGAGCTGGACGGCCGGGCGCTCGGCAAGCCCTCGTCGCCCGAGGAGGCCGTCGAGCGGTGGCGGGCCATGCGCGGGCGCAGCGGCGTGCTGCGCACCGGGCACTGCCTGCGCGACACCTCCACCGGGCAGGAGCGCTCGGTGACCGCGTCGACCACCGTGCACTTCGCCGCCCCGGACGACGAGGAGGTCGCGGCGTACGTCGCGCGGGGCGAGCCCCTGCACGTCGCCGGTGCCTTCACCGTCGACGGGTTGGGCGGGGCCTTCGTCCGGGGTGTCGAGGGCGACCACCACAACGTCGTGGGCGTCAGTCTCCCGGTGCTGCGCGAGATGGTCGTGGAGCTCGGTCATCGTTGGACCGACCTGTGGGCTCCTCCTCGCTGAGGCTGTCGGCGGGGCGGAAGACCAGCAGGCGGAAGAGCGCGAACCGGGTCAGGAAGCCCAGGAACAGGCCGACGAGGTTGGCAGCGACGTTGTCGGCGGCCGCGGAGTCGAGCATCAGCACGTTGCGGCTGATCCACAGGCACGCGACCGGGATCACCAGGCTGGCGGTGCTGATGGCGAAGAACAGCGGTGCGCCGCCGAGGAAGCCGGTGGGCTCGCGGTGCCGGAAGGCCCAGACCCGGCTGAGCTGGTAGGTCAGCAGCATCGAGATGCTGTTGGCGAGCAGGAAGGCCGTGACCGGCCAGCCGTTCAACCAGGCCCCGAACCCGCCGGGCTCCCAGTGCACCAACCAGTTGAACAGGCCCGCGGCCACCAGGGACGCCAGCGTCCCGATCACCGCCGAGCGGCTGAACTCGTGACCGATGCTCACCCGCTCATCCTCGCCCAGGGCTCACTCGACCGGCAGACCCAGTCCGCGGGCGATGAGCATCCGCTGGACCTCCGAGGTGCCCTCGCCGACCTCGAGGACCTTGGCGTCGCGGTAGAAGCGGGCGACGGGGTACTCCTCCATGAAGCCGTAGCCGCCGAAGACCTGCGTCGCGATCCGGGTGGCCGTGACCGCGGACTCGGTGGAGTACAGCTTGGCGACGGCGGCCGCCTGCTTGAACTGCTGGTACGGCGCGCCGGCGTCCTTGAGGGCCGCCGCCCGGTAGGTCAGCATCCGCGACGCGTGCAGCATCACCTCCAGGTCGGCGATCTGGAAGGCCACGCCCTGCTTGCGACCGATCGGGCCACCGAAGGTCTGGCGCTCACCGGCGTACTCGACCGCCATGTCCAGGCAGGCCTGGATGCAGCCCACGGACAACGCGGAGATCGCGACCCGGCCGTCGTCGAGGGTGGCGAGGAACTGGGCGTACCCGCGACCCTGCTCGCCGAGCAGGTGGTCAGCCGGGACGTGGCAGTCCTCGAAGGAGAGCGGGTGGGTGTCCGAGGCGTGCCAGCCGAGCTTGTCGTAGGCCTTCTCGGCGGTGAAGCCGGGCGTGCCGGACGGGACCATGATCGCGGAGATCTCCGGGCGACCGTCCTCGCGGGTGCCCGTGCGCGCGGTGACGGTGACCAACGAGGTGATCGAGGAGCCGGAGTTGGTGATGAACTGCTTGGCGCCGTTGACGACCCACTCGTCGCCCACGAGCTCGGCCCGGGTGCGGGTGGCGCCGGCGTCCGAGCCGGCTCCCGGCTCGGTGAGGCCGAACCCGGCCAGCTGCTCGCCGGCCACCAGCGCCGGGAGCCACTGCTCCTTCTGTGCGGCCGTGCCGTAGGTCAGGATCGGGTTGATCCCCAGGCCGACGCCCGCCTGGAGGGTGATGCCCATCGACTGGTCGACGCGACCGATCTCCTCGATGGCCACGCACAGGCTCGTGAAGTCGCCGTCCTCCCCCGCTCCACCGAACTCCTCGGGCGCGGTGAGGCCGAAGAGCCCCAGGGCTCCCATCTTCTGGACCACGTCCACCGGGAAGTGGTGGTCGCGGTCCCACTGCGCGGCGTGCGGAGCGATCTCCGCCTGCGCGAACTCGCGGACGCTGCGACGGAACTCCTCGTGCTCCCGGGAGAGCTCGAACGCGGTGCCGGTGGGGTGGGTGCCAGTCATGCCGGCGAGCGTACCGCCGCTGGTTAGCGGTTGTTAACCGCCAGGGGCGGGGTGCTGATGACGATCGGCTCCCCGAGCAGCCCGACCGTCAGGGTGATCGAGCCGGTCTCGCTGTCGACGGCCACGTCCAGGGGCGGCGTCTCGGGCTCGGGCTGGGGCTCGGGCTGGGGCTCGGGCTGGGGCTCGGGCTGGGGTGCGGGCTGCTCCCCCGGGGTGGGGATCGGTCCAGGACCCGGCTCGTTCCCCGGCCCGACCGGGACGTCGGTGCCGGCCGCCGGGACGCGGGCGGATGCGTCCGCGGTGCGTGCGGCAGCGGTCGTGGCGGGCGCGATCCGCGCACCGGCGAGGACCAGCACCTCCTGCTCGTCCGGGGTCCCGGGCGCCTCCGCGGCCTGCGCCGGCGGGGCTGCGACCACCACGTCGAGCGGGGCGTCGGCGCCCCGGAGGCCGCCGGCCAGGGCGACGGCGGTGACCGTCGTGGCCACCAGGCCGACGCCCAGGCCGATGCGTCGGCGGTCCACGGGCGGGGCCGGCCGCTCCACGCCCGGCACCCAGCTGCGGCGCGGGCGCGCACTGAGCCACGAGGCACCCTCGACGCCGAGCGCCATCCGGGCGACCCGCGAGCGCAGCGAGGCGTGCAGCGCGAGGATCTCGGTGACCGCGGGCGCGCAGTCGGGGCAGGCCGCGGCGTGGGCGCGCAGCGCGCGCTCACGGGCGGCGTCCAGCGCGAGGTCCTCGGTCCGGTGGGCGGCCACCAGGGCACAGCCGTCCCCAGTGCCGACCGACAGCTCCCGCAGCACGGTCTGCCGGAAGGCGACGACGCTGGAGGCGGCCAGGTCGCGGGCGGCGGTCTCGGTGGTCCCGAGGCGGGTCGCCAGGGCGCTCAACGGCTCGGCGCCCGCGGCGCCGTGGACCAGTGCGGTACGCCGCTCGGGGCTGAGCCGGTCGAAGGCGGGTGCCCACTCGTCGCGCGGCATCGGGACCACGGGGCCCGCCACGGCGGGTGCCGCCGCCGGCCCGCCCGGGGCGGCGTCGAGCTGGAGGAGGCCGTCGCGCAGCCGGGCGTCGAGCTCGAGTAGCTCGCCCACCCCACGCGCGCAGGCCGGGCAGGTGTCGGCGTGGGCGGCCAGCGCCTTGCGCTCCGGGCGGGTCAGCCGCTCACCGGCGCTGTCGACCAGGCGCAGCACCAGGGAGCCGCACTCCTCGTCGTACCCCGTGCCGATGCCGAGCACGACCTCGCGCCGGAACGCCAGGAGCGTCGAGGCGACCAGGGCCTCGGTGTCCTCGACCGTGCGTCCCAGGCGCTCGGCGAGCGTCGCCACCGGCTCGCGGTCGACGACGCGCGCCCACAGGGCGGTACGACGCTGCGGGCTCAGGGCGGTCCAGGCGGCTGCCCACGGGTGGGTCAGGGTCGACTCGGTCACACGCTGCCCAACGCGCGCACGCGTGCACGGTCATGGTGACCTGGTTCACGTCTGGACCAGTGGGCAGGGACCGCGACCGGGCGTCGGTGTCCGAACGACGTACCTGCCCCGAGCGGGTGCTCGGCGAGCGATACCCTGCGTCGCGGACCACCCACGGTCCGCCCTCAGCCACCCCGCACCATGCCAGGCAGGAGTCCACGTGCCGGAGATCAAGCCACTGCAGAAGGTCCTCATCGCCAACCGAGGCGAGATCGCGGTCCGGGTCATCCGGGCCTGCAAGGACGCAGGCATCGGCAGCGTGGCGGTCTACGCCGAGCCCGACCGCGACGCCATCTTCGTGCGGATGGCCGACGAGGCGCACAGCCTCGGCGGCGCCACCCCTGCCGAGTCCTACCTCGACATCGAGAAGATCATCGCGGTGGCGCACAAGTCCGGCGCCGACTCCGTGCACCCCGGCTACGGCTTCCTCGCCGAGAACGCCGAGTTCGCCCAGGCCGTCATGGACGCCGGGCTGACCTGGATCGGTCCCCCGCCGGCCGCGATCGAGGCGCTGGGCGACAAGGCCAAGGCCAAGCACATCGCCGACCGCGCGAACGCGCCGCTGGCGCCGGGCACCAAGGACCCCGTCGCCGACGCCGACGAGGTCGTGGAGTTCGCCAAGGCCAACGGCCTGCCGGTCGCCATCAAGGCCGTCTTCGGCGGCGGTGGCCGCGGCCTGAAGGTGGCCCGCACCCTCGAGGAGATCCCCGACGCCTACGAGTCGGCGGTCCGCGAGGCCGTCACCGCGTTCGGTCGCGGCGAGTGCCTGGTCGAGAAGTTCCTCGACAAGCCGCGTCACGTCGAGACCCAGTGCCTGGCCGACAAGCACGGCAACGTCGTGGTGGTCTCCACCCGCGACTGCTCGCTGCAGCGCCGCAACCAGAAGCTGGTCGAGGAGGCGCCCGCGCCGTTCCTGACCGAGGAGCAGATCACCGAGCTCTACGAGTCCTCCAAGCGGATCCTCAAGGAGGCCGGCTACTACGGCGCCGGCACGTGTGAGTTCCTCGTCGCGCAGGACGGCACCATCTCCTTCCTCGAGGTCAACACCCGCCTCCAGGTCGAGCACTGCGTGTCCGAGGAGGTCACCGGCATCGACCTGGTCCGGGAGATGTTCCGTGTGGCCGCGGGCGAGGAGCTCGGCTACGGCGACCCCGAGATCCGCGGCCACTCCATCGAGTTCCGGATCAACGCCGAGGACGGCGGCCGCAACTTCATGCCCGCCCCCGGCACCCTCTCGGCGTGGACCCCGCCGCAGGGCCCCGGCGTGCGCGTCGACGGCGGCTACGAGAACGGCCAGACCGTCCCCGGCTCCTTCGACTCCCTCATCGCCAAGCTGATCGTCACCGGCAACAGCCGCACCCAGGCGATCGAGCGGTCCCGTCGCGCGCTGTCGGAGTTCGAGGTCGACGGCATGCCCACGGTCATCCCGTTCCACAAGGCGGTGCTCGAGGACCCGGCGTACGTCGGCGCCTCGACCCCGACCGGTGAGGGCGAGTTCACCGTCTACACCCAGTGGATCGAGACCGAGTTCGACAACCAGATCGAGCCCTACTCCGGTGACGTCGCGGAGGCCAAGGAGGCCGGCGAGCGCCAGAGCGTGGTCGTCGAGGTAGGCGGCAAGCGGCTCGAGGTCGTCATCCCCGCCGGGCTGGGCGGTCTCGCCGCCGGTCCCGCCGCGGGTGGGGCGAAGAAGCCGAAGCGGGCCGCGGGCAAGAAGGCCGGCGCCGCCGCCTCCGGCGATGCCGTCACCTCCCCCATGCAGGGCACCGTGGTGAAGGTCGTGGCCGAGGAGGGCGCGAGCGTCGCCGAGGGCGACACCGTCGTGGTCATCGAGGCCATGAAGATGGAGCAGCCCCTCAAGGCGCACAAGGCCGGCACCGTGACCGGCCTGACCGCCGAGGTCGGCGCCACCGTCACCAACGGCCAGGTCATCTGCGAGCTCAAGGACTGACCTCCCCAGGCTCGACTCGTAGGGTCGGGGGCGTGACGTCGTTGCGCCCCCCGGCCCACCGGGTCCACCCCCGCGCCCGTCTGATGTGGCAGCTGGCGGCGGGCACCGAGGTGCTGGTCCTGACGGCTGCGCTGGTCATCACCGGCGTGGTCCTGCACCTGTACGCCCTGCGCTGGTGGATGCCGGTGCTGCTGGCGGCGTACGCCGTCGTGCGCGTCGTCGTGGTGCCCGTCTGGCGCTTCCGGGTGCACCGGTGGGAGGTCACGCCGCAGGCGGCCTACACCCAGACCGGGTGGTGGTCCCGCGAGCGTCGGTTGGCGCCGATGAGCCGGATCCAGACCGTCGACTGGGACCAGGGGCCGCTGGAGCGGCTGCTGGGCCTGGCCAACGTCACCATCACGACCGCGTCGGCCGCCGGGGCACTGAGCATCGGCGGGTTGGACCAGGCCACGGCCGAGTCGTTGGTCGCCGAGCTGACCGCGAAGGCGGAGGCTGCCGGCGGGGACGCCACGTGAGCGACTGGCAGCGCCTCGACCCGCGGATGCTGGTCGTGGAGCCGGTCTCTGAGCTGCGCAGGTTCCTGCCGGTCCTGGTGGGGGCGCTGCTCGCCGGCGGCTTCGCCCGCGGGGGCGGGCTGGGCTGGGAGCTGCTGGCCGTGGTCGTCCCGGTCGCCATCGGGGTGGCCCGCTACCTCACGACGCGCTACCGGATCCTCGAGGGCCGGGTGGAGCTGCGCCGCGGGCTGCTGCAACGCACGCTGCGCACCACCCAGCTCGACCGGGTCCGCACCGTCGACCTCACCGCGAGCCTGGTGCACCGGCTCCTCGGCCTGGCGACCGTGCGGATCGGGACGGGCGCGGGGGCCGACCAGGACCTCGAGCTCGACGGGCTGCGCGCGGCCGACGCCCAGCAGCTGCGCGAGGCGCTGCTGGCCCGGATGGCCGCCGTCGTCCCCGGGGGCGCTCCCGGGACCCCTCCCGACGAGGACGTTCCCGCCCCGCTCCCGCCGGACCGGCCGGTCCTGCGGCTGGACCCGGCGTGGGCCCGCTACGCCCCACTGACCAGCGCGGGGGTCGTCGCCACCGCGGCGCTGCTGGGTGTCGCCTCGCAGGCACTGCCCGACTCCGCGTGGCGGCTCGACCGGCTGCCCGAGCTGGCCCCCGCGGGCTGGGGCTGGCTGCTGCTCGCGGTGGTCGGGGTGCTCGGCGCGGCGGTCTCGAGCGCGGTGCTCGCGGTGATCGGCTACCTGGTCACGCACTGGGACCTCACCCTCACCCGCACCCCCACCCAGTGGCGCCTGACCCGAGGACTGCTCACCACCCGCGAGACCTCCGTCGAGGACGCCCGCCTGGCCGGGGTCGTGGTCCGCGAGCCGCTGGGGCTGCGTCTCGCGGGCGCCGCCGAGCTGGCCGCGGTCGTCACCGGCCTCGGGGACGGAGAGAAGGGGACGCTCACCCTGGTCCCGCCCGCACCGACGGCGGTCGTGACCGGGGTCGCCGGCACGGTCCTCGGCGACGACCTCCCGACCGAGCGCCCGCTCACGGCCGCGCTGCGCGCCCACGGGCCCGCCGCCGTACGCCGGAGACGGCTGCGTGCGCTGGCACCGGCCGCGGCCCTCGTGGCGATCGTGGCGGCGCTGGTGGTCGCGGACGTCCTGACGCCCTGGGCGCTGGTGCCGGCGGCGCTGACGCTGCCCGCCGCCGTCGTCCTCGGCGAGGACCGCGCCCGCGCGCTGGGACACCTGGGGGTGGACGGGTTCCTGGTGTCCCGCTCGGGCAGCCTGGTCCGCCGCCGGGAGGTGCTGGGCGCGCAGCACGTCATCGGCTGGACCGTGCGCGACACGTGGTTCCAGCGCCGCTCCGGGCTGGTGACCCTGGAGGCGACGACCGCCGGCGGGAGCCAGCGGGTCCGGGTGCTCGACGTGCCCGAGGGCGACGGGCTGGTCCTCGCGGCGGCCCTCACGCCGGGTCTGCTGGCGGAGGTCGGATACCGGACACCCGCGTCGCAGTGACGCCGGTCACCGAGACGGGCGGTGCCCAACGGTGAGCGGCGTCGGTAGGTTCGCGCCCATGTTCTCCAAGGTGCTGGTGGCCAACCGGGGCGAGATCGCGGTCCGGGCGTTCCGGGCCGCCTACGAGCTCGGGGCCCGCACGGTGGCGGTCTTCCCGCACGAGGACCGCTGGTCCGAGCACCGTCTCAAGGCGGACGAGGCCTACGAGATCGGCGAGCGCGGCCACCCGGTGCGTGCCTACCTCGACCCCGAGGGCATCGTCGAGGTGGCGGTGCGTGCCGGCGCCGACGCGGTCTACCCGGGCTACGGGTTCCTGTCGGAGAACCCCGCCCTCGCCGAGGCCTGCGCGGCGGCCGGCATCACCTTCATCGGCCCCGGCTCCGAGGTGCTCGAGCTCACCGGCAACAAGGCGCGCGCCATCGCCGCGGCGAAGGCTGCGGGCGTCCCGACGCTCAAGAGCGTCGAGCCCGGCACCGACGTCGACGCCCTGGTCGCGGCCGCGGAGGCCAGCGACATCCCCTACCCGCTGTTCGTGAAGGCCGTCGCCGGCGGTGGGGGCCGCGGGATGCGCCGCGTGGACTCCCCCGACGCCCTGCGCGAGGCGGTCGAGACCTGCATGCGTGAGGCCGACGGCGCCTTCGGCGACCCGACGGTCTTCATCGAGCAGGCCGTGGTCGACCCGCGTCACATCGAGGTGCAGATCCTCGCCGACGGCACCGGTCCCGACGGGGTCATCCACCTCTACGAGCGCGACTGCTCGGTGCAGCGCCGGCACCAGAAGGTCGTGGAGATCGCCCCGGCCCCGAACCTCGACCCCGAGCTGCGCGACCGCATCTGCGCCGACGCCGTCCGCTTCGCCCGCGAGATCGGCTACAAGAACGCCGGCACCGTGGAGTTCCTCCTCGATCCCGACGGCCACTACGTCTTCATCGAGATGAACCCCCGCATCCAGGTCGAGCACACGGTCACCGAGGAGGTCACCGACGTCGACCTCGTGCAGTCGCAGATGCGGATCGCCGCGGGCGAGACCCTGGCTGACCTCGGCCTGTCCCAGGACACGGTCCGCCTGCGCGGCGCGGCACTCCAGTGCCGCATCACCACCGAGGACCCGGCCAACAACTTCCGCCCCGACACCGGCGTGATCACGACCTACCGCTCCCCCGGCGGCGGTGGCGTCCGCCTCGACGGCGGCACGGTCTACACCGGCGCCGAGGTCTCCGCGCACTTCGACTCGATGCTGGCCAAGCTGACCTGCCGCGGCCGCACCTTCGAGCAGGCGGTGGAGAAGGCCCGCCGGGCGCTGGCGGAGTTCCGCATCCGCGGCGTCTCCACGAACATCCCCTTCGTCCAGGCCGTGCTCGACGACCCCGACTTCGCGGCCGGCCGCGTCACCACCGCCTTCATCGAGACCCATCCCGAGCTGCTCCAGGCCCGCGGCAGCGGCGACCGCGGCACCAAGCTGCTGACCTACCTCGCCGAGGTCACCGTCAACCAGCCGCACGGCCCGGCCCCGGTGGAGCTGGACCCCCGGACCAAGCTGCCGGCGACCGACCTGGAGGTCGCGCCGCCGCCCGGCACCCGTCAGCTGCTGCGCGAGGTCGGACCCGAGGAGTTCGCCCGCCGACTGCGCGCCCAGGACCGGGTCGCGGTCACCGACACCACCTTCCGCGACGCCCACCAGTCGCTGCTGGCCACCCGGGTCCGCACCGCCGACCTGCTCGCGGTGGCGCCGCACCTGGCCCGGACCACCCCCGAGCTGTGGAGCCTGGAGTGCTGGGGCGGCGCGACGTACGACGTGGCGCTGCGCTTCCTGGCCGAGGACCCGTGGGACCGGCTGGCCGCGCTGCGCGAGGCCGTGCCGAACGTCTGCCTGCAGATGCTGCTGCGCGGTCGCAACACCGTGGGCTACACGCCCTACCCCACCGCGGTCACCGACGCCTTCGTCCAGGAGGCCGTCGACACCGGGCTCGACGTCTTCCGCATCTTCGACGCCCTCAACGACGTCGAGCAGATGCGCCCGGCGATCGAGGCCGTGCGCTCCACCGGCACGGCTCTGGCCGAGGTGGCGCTGTGCTACACCGGCGACCTGTCCGACCCGGGCGAGAGCCTCTACACCCTCGACTACTACCTGCGCCTCGCCGAGCGGATCGTCGACGCCGGGGCGCACGTGCTGGCGATCAAGGACATGGCCGGCCTGCTCCGCGCTCCTGCCGCCCGGCGCCTGGTCACCGCCCTGCGCGAGCGCTTCGACCTGCCGGTGCACCTGCACACCCACGACACGACCGGCGGGCAGCTCGCCACGCTGACGGCCGCGATCGAGGCCGGCGTCGACGCCGTGGACGCCGCCACCTCCTCGATGGCCGGCACCACCAGCCAGCCGCCGCTCTCGGCCCTGGTCGCGGCCACCGACCACTCCGCGCGCGAAACCGGCCTCTCGCTGGCCGCGGTCAACGCCCTGGAGCCCTACTGGGAGGCCGTGCGCCGGGTATACGCCCCCTTCGAGTCCGGCCTCACTGCCCCGACCGGTCGCGTCTACCGCCACGAGATCCCCGGGGGCCAGCTCTCCAACCTGCGCCAGCAGGCGATCGCGCTGGGCCTCGGCGAGCGCTTCGAGCAGGTCGAGGACATGTACGCCGCGGCCAACGACATCCTCGGCAACGTCCCCAAGGTCACCCCGAGCTCCAAGGTGATCGGCGACCTGGCGCTGGCCCTGGTCGGTCTCGGGGCGGACCCGGCGGAGTTCGCCGAGGACCCGAGCCGCTTCGACCTGCCCGACTCGGTCATCGGCTTCCTCAACGGCGAGCTGGGTGACCCGCCCGGTGGATGGCCCGAGCCGTTCCGCACCAAGGCGCTGGCCGGGCGCACCTGGAAGCAGCCCGCGGCCGAGCTGTCCGCCGAGCAGTCCGCCGGGCTGGCCTCGGAGTCGGGCGAGCACCGTCGCCGGACCCTCAACGAGCTGCTCTTCCCCGGCCCCACCCGCTCGTACGCCGAGTCCCGCGAGACCTACGGCGACACCTCGGTGCTCTCGACGCTGGACTACCTCTACGGCCTGCGGGGCGGCGTCGAGCACGAAGTGACGCTGGAGGAGGGCAAGACGCTCATCCTCGGCCTGCAGTCGATCAGCGAGCCCGACGAGCGTGGTTTCCGCACCGTCATGGCCACCGTCAACGGCCAGATCCGGCCGGTGGCCGTGCGCGACACCTGCGTCTCCTCCCAGGTGGCGGTCGCCGAGAAGGCCGACCCGGGAACCCCGGGCCACGTCGCCGCGCCGTTCCAGGGCGTGGTGTCGGTGGTCGTCGAGGCAGGCCAGCAGGTCGAGGCCGGCGAGACGGTCGCGACGATCGAGGCGATGAAGATGGAGGCCGCGATCACCGCACCCATGGCCGGCACGGTCCAGCGCGTGGCGCTGTCGGGCACCCAGGCCGTCGACGGGGGCGACCTCGTGGTGGTGCTCGGCTAGGGATCAGCCCGGCGTGACGATCACGTCGACGGCGCTGAGCTCCTCGGTGGACGTGCAGGCGTAGGCGTGCGGCACGTCGGCCGGCCAGGTCACGTGCGTGCCCGGCACCAGGGCGACGACCTGCTCGGACCCGGGCGTGCCGTAGGTCAGCCGTCCCTCACCCGACAGCACCACGAGCTGCTCGACGGCACCCGTGGCGTGGGCGGGCGAGGAGCGCTCGGCCCCGGGTCGCACGCGGACCAGGTAGACCTCGGTGGTCCGGCCGGGCTCGGTGAGCAGGTGCAGCCGCACCGCGGTGAGGGCGTCGTCGCTCAGCGCGTCGGAGTCGCCGGCCTCGGCCACCAGGGCGACCAGCGGGACGCCCAACGGGCCGGCGACGGCGTACACGGTGTCCAGGGTGGGGTTGCGGCGACCGGCCTCGAGCTCGGACAGCGTGGCCTTGCCGATGCCGGCGGCCGCGGCGAGCGCGCTCAGCGACATCCCACGCTCCTCGCGCAGCGCGCGGATGCGGGCGCCGGTGGACGCACCTGGTCCGACCATCGGGACCTCCCCTAGAGTCTGTTCCGTAAACGGAACGATACGCGGGAGGGCGACGATGAGCGAGCAGGGCACCCCGGTGGCCGCGGGCGTGGTCGCGGCCGTGGTCGGCTTCTCCTCCTCCTTCGTCGTCGTGCTGGCCGGGCTCACCGCGGTCGGCGCCACCCCGGTCCAGGCCGCCTCGGGGCTGCTCGCCCTGTGCGTGGCCCAGGCGCTGGGCATGCTCTGGCTGGCGCTGCGGCACCGCACCCCGGTCTCGTTGGCCTGGTCGACCCCCGGGGCCGCGCTGCTGGTCACCACCGGCGCCGTGCAGGGCGGCTGGCCGGCCGCCGTCGGCGCCTTCCTGGCCACCGGTGTGCTGGTCGTCGCCACGGGCCTGCTGCCGCGGCTCGGCGACCTGGTCGCGGCGATCCCGGTCTCCCTGGCCCGCGCGATGCTCGCCGGGGTCCTGCTGCCACTGTGCGTCGAGCCGGTGCTCGCGCTCGCCGACTCCCCCGCCACGGTCGCACCGGTGGTGCTGACCTGGCTGGTGCTGCAGCGCCGCGCCGCCCGCTGGGCGGTGCCGGCCTCGCTGGCCGTCGCCCTGGTCGTGGTGGTCGTGACCGCCGGTGACGCCGTGGCCGCGGGCGACCTGCTGCCCACCCTGGCCGTCACGGCACCCGGGTGGTCCTGGCAGGCGCTGGTGGGCGTCACCCTGCCCCTGTACGTCGTCACGATGGCCTCGCAGAACGTCCCGGGCGTCGCCGTGATGGGCAGCTTCGGCTACCGCGTGCCGTGGCGCGAGACGATGGGCGTCACCGGCCTCGGGACCCTGCTCGTCGCGCCGCTGGGTGGCCACGCCGTCAACCTGGCCGCCATCACCGCCGCGCTCAACGCCGGACCCGCCGCCGGCCCGGACCGCGAGCAGCGGTGGCGGGCCTCGGTGTCCGCGGCCGTGACCTACCTCGTGCTGGCGGTGGGCGCCGGGGCGCTGACCGCGCTCGTGGCCGCCGCCCCCGACGGGGTCGTGCAGTCCGCGGCGGGGCTGGCGCTGCTCGGCACGCTGGCCGCCTCACTCTCCGACGCCCTCGCCGACCCGACCGACCGGCTGCCGGCCGTCGGCTGCCTGGTGGTCGCCGCCTCCGGGGTCAGCATCCTCGGTGTCGGCGCCGCGTTCTGGGCGCTCGTGGTCGGGCTGGTGCTGCGGCGGGTCAGCCCGTCCGCACCGTCACCCACGTCGAGCGCAGGCCGAGCCCGAAGCGGAACGCATCGCCGCTGAGGGTGACCGAGCCCTGGGAGCCCTTGAGCCTGATCGAGCGCACCCGCCCACCCCACTGGCCGTTGCCGTCGCGGGAGAGGACCTCGACCTGGCGCAGGTCACCGATCGCCGGCCACTGCGCCTCGATCCGGTCGTCGGTCACGGTCACCGACCAGCCGTGGACAGGGTTGCCGTCGTGGCCGTCGTAGGGGTCCTCCTGGGCCACGAGGTAGTCCACCGAGCCCGCCGAGGTCCACCCCCCGCTGCTGGAGGAGAACTGCGTGAACGCGGGTGCACCGTCGACGAGGCGGGCCTGCCCCTTGGTCTCGCGGATCGCGGCGTCGGAGGCCGGGTGCTCGGCGGAGGCCCCGCCGTAGACCTGACAGGACGTCGTGTCGCAGACCTGGTAGTGCCTGGCCCGCGGGTGGGCTCGTTCGTACGCCGCGTAGGTGCGCGCGGCCACCGACTGGGCCTGGACCGCCGCGGGGCTCCAGGAGGCGGGCATCTCCAGCGGCACCACGCCGCGCAGGTAGTCCTCCAGCCTCAGCCGGTTGACCGTGTCGCGGGCCTGGCTGCCCGCCGAGGGGGCGGCCGCGCGGAGCTTGCCGCGGTAGGCCCGCTCGACACCGCCGGGCAGCACCAGGGTGATCGGCTTGTTCTTGGCGTCGAGCTCGCCCTCGCCCTGCAGGACCAGGAGCTTGCGCCAGCCGCCGGAGTCCTGGGCGCCGCGGGGCAGGTAGGAGACCTTCGCCCGGCCCTTGCGGTCCTGGCGGATCCGCCAGGCCTGCGCCCCGACGTCGTCGGGCAGCACGGTGCGCTCGCCGGTTCCGAGGTCGGTGACCCTCAGCCCCGACCGGGGACGGACGACCAGGTCGTCGGTGGTGTCGGCGCTGACGAGCACGCTGATCCGGCCGGAGGCGCGGCCGGCCTCGGTGCCCGGGTAGTAGAACGCCAGGATCTCCGTGGCGCTGAGCCCCTGGCGCGCCGCGCCCTCGGCACCGTACTGCGACATGCCATGGCCGTGCCCGAAGCCCCGGCCCTGGATCCTCAGGGTCGGCTCGCCCTCCACGTCCCACCGGTCCGAGGCCGCCGAGGCCGGCGCCGGGACCGAGACCAGGGCCGTGGCGACCGCCAGGGCGAGGGCGCGGACGAGCATCGGCGGACTCCTGTGACGGCTGGTGCGAGGGGGGTCGTGGGGGCCGGTGTGACCACACCAGCACCCCATCGCACCATGCGTCACACGGGGCGGCAATGGCCTCGGGAGAACTACAGATCTGTAGTTCTGAACATCGTGCTGGGCAGCCCCAGCCGGCTCCGGAAGGTGTCGCCGCTGACCGTGCTCGAGCCCTCGCTGCCGGTGACCGTGACCCGCACGACGCGACCTCCGAAGGCGCCACGCCCGTCGCGCTCGACGACCTCGATCGACTCGTAGTCACCGATCGTGTCGAAGGCCGTCTCCAGGTCCGCGACCGGGACGGTGCGGGTCCAGGTGTAGGGGTCCCAGGGGTCCTCGCGCGCCGGGAGGTAGTCGAAGGGGCCGGCGACGCTGTAGCCGCCGTTGCTGGCGGAGAACTGCGCGAAGATCGGCTCACCGCCGCTGACCAGCACCGTCGTGCGGGTGGCGCGGATCGCCTCGTCGGAGGCCGGGTGCTCCGCGGAGGCGCCCCCGTAGACCTGGCAACGGTCGGTGTCGCAGATCTGGTAGTGCCCCGCCAACGGCTCGCCCCGCTCGAAGGCGGCGTAGGTCCGCGCCGCGACCGCCTGCGCGCGCACCGCGTCGGGATCCCACAGCGCCGGCACCTCGCGCGGGACGACGCCGCGCAGGTAGTCCTCGAGGGAGACCCGGTTGACGGTGTCCCGGTCGGTCCCCGAGGCGTCGGCCGACGCCGATCGCACCCGCCCGCGGTAGGCGGTGCGACCCTGCGGGGTCACCACCGTGACCGGCCCCCGTGCCGAGAACTCCGCGTCCCCGCCGAACCGCTTGCTGGTGCGCCAGCCGGCGCCCCCGCGGCGCGCCTGCAGCACGCTGCGGCCGCGGTCGTCGGCGCGGACCCGCCACTGCCTCGCGCGGCGGTCCAGGCGCTGGAGCGACCAGCGCTTCGTCGTACCGACCTTGCGGAGGGTGAGGCCGGGGCGCGCGAGCACCCGGGTGTCGCCGTCGTCGTCGGCGGAGAGCAGGACGGCGACCTGTCCCCCGGCCTTCCCGAGCCGGGTGCCCGGGTAGTAGGTGCGGACGATCTCCTTCCAGCCCACCCCCTGCGTGGCGGCGCGCTGGGCGCCGTGCTGCGAGAGACCGATGCCGTGGCCGAAGCCGCGCCCCTGGAGCTCGAGCGGGTCGGCGGCCGCCGCGGGCCCGACCGGGGTCAGCAGGGCCGCGGCGGCGGCGACGGCGAGGAGGCGGGTCCGAGTTCCCATGCCCCCTATGACATCACCCGGCGTAGGAAGGTTGCGACTGAGCGTTGAAGGTGCCCATCTTGACCTTCTTGGCCGCGTTGACCAGCGGGTCGTCGATCGAGAAGACCTCGAGGCCGCGGGTGATGTCGCTGGAGTAGATGTGGCCGTTGTACCAGTAGACCGACCAGGGGCCGCCCAGCTCGAGGCTGGTGGTGGAGATGGGGCCGCGGTCCCAGTAGGCGAACTCGGTCGGGTTGGCGGAGTCGGTGAAGTCGAAGACCGAGAAGCCGCCCTGGTACCACGCCTGGACCATGATGTCCTTGCCCTTCACCGGGATCAGCGAGCCGTTGTGGGCCACGCAGTTCTCGGTCAGCGCCTGGATGCGGGGGATCTTGTAGTAGCTCTGGAACTCCAGTGCGCCGTCGACGATGTCGTAGATGCCGTTGGCACCCTTGGTCGGGCCGAAGCCGGGGTGGCAGGTGGGCAGCGAGCCGCCGCCGAGCTCGTCGGTGAACAGGACCTTGGTGCCGGCGTTGTTGAACGTCGCGGAGTGCCAGAAGGCGAAGTTCAGGTCGTCGGTCACGACCTCGGTCACCGTCGGCTTGGCCCGCTTGCTGATGTCGAGCAGGATGCCGTCGCCCATGCAGGCACCCGCCGCGATGTCCTTGCTCGGGTAGGCCGTGATGTCGTGGCAGCCGCTGGTCGAGCTCGAGGTCAGCAGCGGGATCGGACCGCCCGGGTTGCCGCCGTCGGGGAAGAGCACCGGGGTGGCAGCCAGCTTCGCGCGCGCCGGCTTCTTCACCGGGATCTTCACGACCGAGATCTTGTCGTGCGGCGGCTGGCAGTCGGGGTAGTCGGCGTTGGGCGAGTACGAGGACACGTAGACGAACAGGGACTTCCCGTTCTTCGTCGGGGCCAGCGTGTGGGTGTGCGAGCCGCAGTCGGTCTCCACGGCTGCGACGTACTTGGGCTTGCGGGGGTTGGAGACGTCGAAGACGCGCAGGCCCTCCCAGGCCGACTTCTCGGTCGCCGACAGCGCGGTGCTCGAGCAGGAGTCGTCGCTGCGGCTGGCGTCCACGCTCATCACCAGGATGTTCTTGTGGATCGACAGGTCGCCCTGCCCGCCGGGGCAGAACACCTGCGCGACGCGCTTGGGCTTGGTGGGCTTCTTGATGTCGAAGACCTGAAAGCCGTTGTAGTTGCCGTCGTAGAGCCACCGGCCCTTGAAGGCCATGTCGGTGCCGTAGGCGCCCTCCTCGGCGAAGCTGCCCTCCAGCGGGAGGTGCGCGACGAGCTCGACGTTGTCGGACTTGTCGACCTCGTCCTCGCTGGTCAGCGGCAGCGGCTCCTGAGCCAGGGCGTCGGCGAACCCGGAGGTGATGTCGGCCAGGGCCGAGCCGGGCAGCTGACAGCCCAGGGCGAAGTTGTCGCCGGCCTCGACGAGGGCGGCGTACTCCTCGGCCGTGCAGGCCCGCAGGCCGGGGTCGGCCTCGGCGGTGACGTTGACCGCCGCGAGCCCGAGGCCGGCGGCGAGGGTCACGGCCAGGCCGGCGAAGGAGAGTCGGGTGCGCGCAGAAGGGAGGGAGCGGTGGCTCATGGCCGTGCAACCGTCGACCGGGGTCGGAGGTTACGGGTCGTCCGCGGTCGATCTGCGTCGCAACGTGATCGTCACGAGCCCGTCATAACGGCAGCGAGCCCGACTCGTTGACCACGCGGCGGGGCGCCCACTCGCTGTTCTCGGTCACACCACTCCCGGAAGCCACTCGATGCCCCTCACCCCGCGCCGCCTCCTCGTGGGCACGCTCGCTCTCATCCTCTTGGGCCTCACCCCGCTGGTCACCGAGCCCTCCCCTGCGCAGGCGCGTGCCCGCCACACCGTGCAGACCCTGCACTTCGCAGTGACGGTCGGACCGCCCGGTGAGGAGCGGGTCTGCGACATCGTCGGTGACCTCTACGTCCCCGCCCGAGCATCACGTCGGCACCGCGCCCCGGCAGTGCTCACCACGCACGGGTTCGGGGGTTCCAAGGCCGACATGGCCGGGTTCGGCCGCCTGCTCGCCGACCGCGGCTACGTCGTGCTCAGTTACTCCGGCCTGGGCTTCGGCGGCTCGGGCTGCAAGGTCACGCTCGACGACCCAGACGTCGACGGTCGGGCCGGACAGCAGCTGGTGAGCTACCTCGGCGGCGCTCCCGGGATCGCCTTCCTCGACGCCGAGCACACCGAGCCGGCGCCGCGGCTGCGCGTGGTCCGCCTGGACCGGGAGCACGGGCGCCACGACCCACGCGTGGGGATGATCGGTGGCTCCTACGGCGGCGGCGTGCAGTTCGCCGTGGCCTCGCGGGACCGACGTGTCGACACCATCGTCCCGCTCATCACCTGGAACGACCTGTCCTACGCGCTCTCCCCCAATCACACCGACCAGGTGACAGGCGTGACCACCGCGACCCCCGGCGCCATCAAGGTGGTCTACGGCTCGGTGATCACCGCCTTCGGGGTACGCGCCGGGGCGACAGGCGCCCAGGACGACCCGAGTCGGCTCGTCGGGTGCCCCAACCTCGCCGAGATCATCTGCGCCGGCATCCTGTTCGGGCTGCCGACGGGCTACTTCCCGCCGGCGACCATCGAAGGGCTGCAGCACGCCTCGGTGGCGCACTACGTCCGACGGATCAAGGTGCCGGTCCTGCTGGTGCAGGCCCAGCGGGACACGCTCTTCAACCTCAACGAGGCAGTCGCGACCTACCGGGCGCTCCAGCGACAGGGCACCGAGGTCAAGATGATGTGGCAGCAGTGGGGCCACTCCGACCAGACGGTCCCGGGCGAGATCTCGCTGGCCGATCCCGACCCGCGCACGCAGCACACCACCGCGCGGACGCTCGACTGGCTCGACCACTACCTGATGGACCGCCCGGTCAGCACCGGGCCGGAGTTCGAGTACGCGCGACCCTGGGTCGACTACGAGGGCAGCGCGGAGCCGGCGTACCGCAGCAGCAGGAGGTTCCCGGTCGGCAGGACCCACCGCTACACCCTGTCCGGCACCGGCGACCTGGTCCGCGAGGCGGCGGCCGCGGAGCCGGCCACCAGTCGGTTCCTCACCCCCGGGGCGGGTGCGCCGACCGGCATGGAGGACCCCGATGCCGTGAAGAACGTGCTCGGTCTCCCCGACCTCGAGCCGCAGGACCTGCCCGGCACCTATGCCGCCTTCCGGACCGCGCCTCTGGCTGCCGACCTCGACGTCGTCGGCTCGCCGGTCGCGCGGCTGGGTGTCGAGGCGCCGACCGCGATGACGACCCAGGAGGTGGGCCCGGCGGGTCAGCTCGTGCTCTTCGTCAAGGTGGTCGACGTCGCCCCTGACGGCACCCGTCGGCTCATCAACGGCCTGGAGGCACCCGTGCGCGTGCCGGATGTCGACCGCCGTTTCACCGTCACCTTGCCTGGCATCGTCCACCGCTTCGAGCGGGGTCATCAGCTCGAGCTCGTGGTGGCGGGCGGGACGCTGAACTACCGGGGCGGTGCGCTCTCGACTCCGGTGAGCATCACCAGCGGACCGGGTCAGACCCTGCGGCTCCCGGTCGTCGGCTCGTGATCGAATGAGGTCCTGATGCGCTCGTCGTCCCTCGCCGCCACGCTCGCGGTCGCCCTGTCCGTCGGCCTGTCCGGCTGCTCCGACGCCGCTACCTCCACCTCGCCCGATGCCGCGGCGAGCTCGACCTCCGAGCTCCGGGAGCTCGTCCCCGGGGCGCCCGGCGCCCCGGTGGCCACCGCGTCCGGGCCGGTCGACGTGGAGATCCCGGGGTGGAGCCACGCCGACCTGGCCTTCGTGCAGATGATGGTCCCCCACCACCGCCAGGCCCTGGAGATGGCGGCCCTCGCGCCCGACCGCGCCGCCTCCCAGGAGGTGCTGTCCCTGGCCCGCCGCATCGATGCCGCCCAGGCCCCGGAGATCTGGTTGATGAGCCAGTGGCTGGAGGCCGAGGGCGTCGACGTCCCCCAGGCCGGTGACGACCCGGCGGAGTGGGACCACGGTGCACACGGCCACGCGGGCATGGCCGGCCTGCTCTCGCCCGAGGAGATGGCGGCCCTCATCCGCGCCGAGGGCACCGACTTCGACCGGCTCTTCCTCGAGGGGATGATCCGGCACCACGACGGCGCCGTGCAGATGGCCGCCGAGGGGATGCCCGAGTCCACCGACGCGCGGGTGCTGGAGCTGATGGAGGAGGTCGCCACCGGGCAGGCCGCCGAGATCGCGCGGATGGAGAGCCTGCTGGCCTCGCTGTAGACCGCGCTCAGGCCTGGGGACGCCCCATCACCGGGGTGTCGGGGTCGATCAGCGACGGCGGCCCGACCTCGAGCGACTCCTCGGCGCTGGGCGCCCCGGCTCGGGCGTCGGCGAGCACGTCGGGCGGCACGTGCTGCTCGAGGAATCGGCGCGCCAGCGCCGTCGCCGGGTGCAGGGCCACGGTGGCGAGCACGATGATGCCGGCGATCACCAGCCACCCCAGCGAGCTCCAGGTGATCGCGAGGAAGGTGTAGAGCGCCGGGGCCCACACGCGCCCGAGCGTGCCGGTGAACTCGGCGGCACCCTGGTAGGAGCCGCGCTGGCGGGGGTCCATCAGCTCGGCCTCGAAGGTCCAGCTGGCGGCCGACAGCTTCAGCTCCGCGCCCGTGAGCGTGACGTGCCCGAGCCAGATCAGCACGATGGTGAGCCAGCCCGCGGTCTCGTGGGTGGCCATGGTGATCAGGCACGAGAGCACGAAGAACGTCGAGGAGACGCGCATCGCCCGCAGCGCGGTCGGCAGGTCGGCGACGCCGCGGGCGGCCAGCATCGGCAGGAAGATGCACATCACCGTGTTGGTGCCCAGCAGCAGCGCGATGAGCTCGCGCGGGGCGTCGGTCTCGGTGAGGACCCACAGCGGGATGACCATGTGCAGCAGCACCTGGTTGGTCCAGGAGGTCCCCAGCAGGAAGGTCGTGACCAACCACCCGGGGTTGCGCAGCGGCCCCGGCCCGGGGACCTTGACCTTGCGCTCCTCCGGGGTGCGGTCGTCGTGGGAGGCGTTGGGCAGCCGCGCGATGTTGAAGGCGTTGACCAGGAAGACCGCGGCGGTGAACCACGGCAGCCCGTGCAGCAGCACGTCGGACTCGAAGGCCAGCGCGATCGCGCCGAAGAGCGCACCGACGGTGAAGCCCGCGTTCAACGCGGAGTACATGTAGGCCCGGGAGCGCACCCGCTCGGCCGGCGGCAGCACGTCGATGGTGTACGCCCCGTGCGCCGCGCCGCCCAGGGCGCCGACGACCTCCATCGCGACCGCCATCGCGACGTAGCCGGCGAAGCTCTCCACGAAGGGCCAGACCGCGAAGGTCGCCGCCTGGCCGAAGGCGCTCAGCGCCCACATCCGGCGTGGGCCGAACCGGTCGACCAGCTTGCCCATCGGCAGCGCCGAGAGGAACGCCGCGATGCCCGCGATCGTGAGGCCCAGGCCGACCTCGACCGGCTTCAGCCCCACGATGATCGTGAAGAAGGCCGCCGACCCGGCCAGGAAGGTGCCGTCCCCCAGGGCGAAGAGGAGCGACTGGCGCGCCAGCCTCCCGGCCAGTGGCGAAGGCGGGCGGGCGGCGCGGAGCAGAGCGGTGAACATCGGTCCGGATTCTGTCCCGCCGCACCGACATCTGTCGCATCCATTACGCCTAGGCTCAGGAGCCATGCACCGGATCTTCACCACCAGCGTCGCGTCGGTCTTCCCGCACTACGTCGCGAAGGTCGAGAAAAAGGGCCGGACGCGGGAGGAGCTCGACGCCGTGGTGACCTGGCTGACCGGCCTCTCCCCCGTGGAGGTCCAGCAGCACCTGGACGCCGGCACGACCTTCCAGGAGTTCTTCGACGCCGTCGAGCTGAACCCCGACGTCTCCCTCATCACCGGGTCGGTGTGCGGGGTGAAGGTCCAGGAGGTCGAGGACCCGCTGATGCGCAGGATCCGGTACCTCGACAAGCTGGTCGACGAGCTGGCCAAGGGCCGCCCGCTGGAGAAGGTCCTCCGCTCGTCCTGACCCGGGGCGTGTGACCCACGCCCCCAAGCATCAGAGCCGCCGGTCAGAAGCGGTGCAGCCTCCGGGCCGCCTCGGCGATCGAGCCGCTCATCGACGGGTAGACGGTGAACGCCTGCGTCAGCTGGTCGGCGGTGAGTGACTCGGCCACCGCGATCGAGACCGGGTGGATCAACTCGGAGGCCCGCGGACCCACGACCACGCCACCGATCACGATGCCGGTGCCGGGGCGGCAGAAGAGCTTCACGAAGCCGTCGCGGACCCCCTGCATCTTCGCCCGCGGGTTGCCCGACAGCGGCAGCATGACGACCTCGGCCTGGATCTCGCCCGCGTCGACGGCCTGCTGCGACCAGCCGACGGTGGCGATCTCGGGGGCGGTGAAGACGTTGGAGGAGACCTTCTTCAGGTCCAGCGGGTGCACGGTGTCGCCGAGCAGGTGCCACATCGCGATGCGGCCCTGCATGGCGGCGACCGAGGCGAGCATCAGGACCCCGGTGCAGTCGCCCGCGGCGTACACGCCCCGCGCGGAGGTGCGCGAGACCCGGTCGACGTAGACGAACCCGCCGTCGTTGAGCAGGACGCCGGCCTCCTCCAGGCCGATGTCGCCGGTGTTGGGCACCGACCCGAGCGCGAGGATGCAGTGCGAGGCCTGGACGCTGCGCCCGTCGGTGAGGGTGACGGTGACGACGTCTCCGTCGCGCGTGACCGACTCCATGCGCGACTTCGACAGCACGTTCATGCCGCGCCGCTTCGAGACCTCCTCGAGCACCATCGAGGCGTCGGCATCCTCACCGGGCAGCACCCGGTCACGGGAGGAGACCAACGTGACGGGGACACCGAGCGCCTGGTACGCCGACGCGAACTCCGCTCCGGTGACACCCGAGCCCACCACGACCAGGGACTCGGGGCGCTCGTCGAGGTCGTAGACCTGCTCCCAGGTCAAGATGCGCTCACCGTCGGGCTGCGCGCTGGGCAGGGTGCGCGGCGCGGCGCCGGTCGCGATGAGGATCGCGTCGGCCTCCAACGTCGTCTCCGACCCGTCGGGAGCCGTGGCGACGACCCGGTTGGGCCCGTCGAGGCGGCCGTGCCCCTGCACGACCTGCACGCCGTCACGGTCGATGCGGCGGGCGATGTCGCTGGACTGCTCGGCAGCCAGCCGCTTCACCCGGGCGTTGACCTTGGCCAGGTCGACGGTGATGCCCGTGGCCGGGTCACCGCCGGCGTCGGTGAGCCCGATGCCGAGCTCGCCGGCCTCGGCCACCTCGGTCATCACCTCGGCGGTCGCGATGAGGGTCTTGCTGGGCACGCAGTCGGTGAGCACCGCCGAGCCGCCGAGACCGTCGGTGTCGACGATCGTCACCTCGGCCCCCAGCTGGGCGGCGACGTGGGCTGCTTCGTAGCCGCCGGGGCCTCCCCCGACGATGACGACGCGATCAGTCATGCGGCTCCCTCGAAGAGTCGGTTCAGAAGTTGATCATGTGGCCGGTGATGCCGTGCACGGCTTCCTTCACGGCCTCCGAGAGCGTCGGGTGCGCGAAGACGTTGCGGGCGACCTCGTCGGCGGTCAGGTCCCACTTCTGCGCCAGCGTCAGCACCGGCAGCTGCTCGGTGACGTCGGGGCCGATCATGGCGGCGCCGAGGATCTCGTTGTGCTCGGCGTCGGCGATGACCTTCACGAACCCGATCGCCTCGCCGAGGCCCTGGGCCTTGCCGTTGGCCGAGAAGGGGAAGGTCGCGGTCTTGACGTCGTACCCCTTCTCCTTGGCCTGCGACTCGGAGTAGCCGAAGGAGCCGATCTGCGGCTGGCAGTAGGTCGCACGCGGGACGAAGTCGTACTCGACCGGCATCGTCTCGGCGCCGGCGAGCGTCTCGGCGGCCACGATGCCCATGGCCTCGGCCACGTGGGCCAGCATGAGCTTCCCGGTGACGTCGCCGATGGCGTAGACGTGCTCGACGTTGGTACGGCAGAAGTCGTCGATCTCGATGGCACCGCGCTCGGAGACCGCGACGCCGGCGGCCTCGAGGCCGTAGCCGTCCAGGCGGGGCGCGAAGCCGAAGGCGGCGAGGAACTTGTCGGCCTCCAGCACCTGCGAGTCACCACCGTCGGCGGGGCTGACGGTGACCTTCACGCCGGAGCCGGTGTCCTCGACGTTCTCCACCTTGGTGGAGGTCATGACCTTCACGCCGAGCTTCTTGTAGTGCTTGGCCAGCTCCTTGGACACGTCGGCGTCCTCGGTGGGGACCATCCGGTCGAGGAACTCCACGATGGTGACGTCGACGCCGAAGTTCTTCATCACGTAGGCGAACTCGACGCCGATCGCGCCGGAGCCGCCGATGATGATCGAGGAGGGCAGGTTCTCGTCGAGGATCTGCTCCTCGTAGGTCACGACGTTCTCGCTGCGCTCCATGCCGGGGAGCATCCGCACCTTCGCGCCGGTGGCGATGATCAGGTCGTCGCAGGTGTAGGACGTGGTCGACCCGTCCTTGCCCTTCACCTCGAGCGAGGTCGGGCCCGTCAGGGTGCCCCAGCCGTCGATCTCGGTGATCTTGTTCTTCTTCATCAAGAAGTGGACGCCCTTGACGATCCCCTCGCTGACCTTGCGGCTGCGCGCGTGCGTGGGGCCGAAGGACATCGTGGCGTCGCCCTCGATGCCGTACTTGGCCTTGTCGTGGGTGAGCACGTGGGCGAGCTCGGCGTTCTTCAGCAGCGCCTTGGAGGGGATGCAGCCGACGTTGAGGCACACGCCGCCCCAGTACTTCTCCTCCACGACGGCGACGGTCTTGCCGAGCTGCGCCGCGCGGATGGCAGCCACGTAGCCGCCGGGGCCTGCACCGAGAACGAGGACATCGAAGTGGGTCGTCACGAGGTCCACCCTAATGCGGCGGGCCGTGACGTTAGCCTTCGGTGTCGTGACGCTCTACGCCGCCTACGGGACCAACCTCGATCCCGCCCGGATGGGTGAGCGCTGCCCGCACTCCCCGTTGAACACGACCGGGTGGCTGGAGGGCTGGAGGCTGACCTTCGGCGGCGAGGAGCACGGCTGGGACGGCGCCCTGTCGACGATCGTCCAGGACTCCTTCGAGCGGGTGTACGTCGCGGTCTACGACGTCACGAAGGAGGACGAGGTCGCCCTGGACGGCTGGGAGTCCGCCGACTCCGGTCTCTACCGCAAGACCAAGGTGCGGGTCTCGACGATGACCGGTGAGCAGGTCGCGTGGACCTACGTGCTCGACGCCTACGAGGGCGGGCTGCCCTCCGCGTCCTACCTCGGGGTGCTGGCCGACGCCGCCGAGGCGGCCTCGGCCCCCGACGACTACGTCGCGGCCCTGCGTCGGCGGCCCTGTCGCTCGACCGGGCTGTGAGCGGCTCGCGGGGGGCGTATCCTCACCGCTCGTGACTGACGAGCCGACGCCCTACACCCGCGCCGACGACGCCGCCGCCCGTCTGGCGGAGCTGACCGGGGTCGAGCGGCACGACGTCGCGCTGGTCCTGGGCTCGGGCTGGCTGCCGGCCGTGGACGCCCTGGGCGAGGCGACCGCCGAGATCGACACCACCGACCTGCCCGGCTTCTCCGCCGCGGCGGTGGCCGGGCACAGCGGGAAGATCCGCTCGGTACGGGCCGGGGACCGCCAGCTGCTGGTCTTCCTCTCCCGCACCCACTACTACGAGGGCAAGGGTGTGGAGGCTGTCGTGCACGGCGTGCGCACCGCTGCCGCGGCCGGCTGCCGCGCGATCGTGCTGACCAACGGCTGCGGTGGGCTCAAGGAGTCCTGGACCCCCGGCACGCCGGTCCTGATCAGCGACCACATCAACCTGACCGGTCGCTCGCCGATCGTCGGCGCCCGGTTCGTCGACCTCACCGACCTCTACTCCGCGCGGCTGCGGGCGATGTGCCGCGAGGTCGAGCCCTCCCTCGACGAGGGCGTCTACGTGCAGTTCCCGGGCCCGCACTACGAGACCCCCGCCGAGGTGCGGATGGCCGGCGTGCTGGGAGGCCACCTGGTCGGGATGAGCACCACGCTGGAGGCCATCGCTGCCCGCGAGGCCGGCATGGAGGTGCTGGGCATCAGCCTGGTCACCAACCTCGCCGCCGGCATCAGCGACCAGCCGCTGGACCACTCCGAGGTGATCGAGGCCGGTCGCGCGGCCGCCTCGCGCATGGGCGACCTCCTCAGCCGCGTCGTCCCCCGGATCTGACAGGAGCCCACCATGACCGCACCCTCCCCCGGGGAGACTCCCAGCGGCGGCCCCGCCGCCAGCGGCGCCGAGACCCGCCAGCGGCTCCTCGTCGCCGCCACGCGGGCCTTCGCCGAGCACGGCGTCACCAACGCCTCCCTGCTCGACATCACCCGTCAGGCCGGGCAGCGCAACCGGGGGGCGGTCCACTACCACTTCGGCTCCCGCGAGGGCCTGCTCGCCGCCGTGCTGGAGCAGCACGCCGACTTCCTGTCCGAGCGTGAGCACCGGCTGCACCAGGCCGCCCTCGAGCGGCCCGACGACGACCTCCCGGCCGCGCTCGAGGCGCTGGTGCGCCCGGCCACCGAGCTGTCCGAGACCGGCTGGAGCGGCCGGTGCTACCTGGTGATCGTCGCCGACCTCATCGCCGACGAGCAGCACGACAAGGACCCCGACGTACGGACCGCGCTCGAGCGCACCGGCGGCGTGCCCGTCTACGAGCTCATCACCGCCCGGATGCCCCCGATGCCCGAGGAGGTCCGGGCCGAGCGGCTGGCGCTGCTGACCTCGTTCGTGCTGCGCGCCATCGGGGACCGCGCGCGGGCCGAGGAGCGCGGGTCGACCCAGCGGCTGGGCCTGGACAGCGAGACCTTCGTGCGCAACCTGGTCTCGATGGCGGCCGGCATGCTGCGCGCCGACCTGCCGTAGCCTCGGGCCCGTGCCCAGGATCACCGGCGGTTCGCTCGCCGAGCACCGCGCGCAGATCCACCACCGCGTCTTCACGGCCTTCGCCGAGCTCCTCGCCGAGCGCAGCTTCGACGCCATCACGATGGCCCAGATCGCGGCCGGCGCGGAGGTCGGGCGCACCACGATCTACCACCACTTCCCCGACAAGGAGTCCGTGGTCGTGGCCTTCGCCGGCCACGAGACCTCGCGCTACCTCGCGCGCCTGGAGGAGGTCCTGGCGCAGGCCTCCGAACCGGCCGCGCGGCTGCGGGCCTACGTGCACCACCACCTGGCCTCCGGCGAGGAGTTCCACCTCGGCCTGGGTCCCCGGTTGTACGGCGTGCTCCCGCCCGAGTCGCGCGAAGCCATCCGGGAGCACGTCGTGGCGGTCGAGAAGGTGCTGCGCGAGGTGCTGACCGACGGCGAGCGCGCCGGGGTCTTCACCGTCGAGGACCTCGACGCGACGGTCGCGCTGGTCCACGCCTGCCTCGCTCCCCGGGGACTGGCTCCGGAGAGCGTGGCGAGGTTCGTGCTGCGGGCGGTCAGCGCACCCTGATCAGCGCACCTTGAAGCGGACCCGGTCCTCGGACCGGTCGTGGTCCTCGTCGCCCTCGTAGGTGGCGATGGCCACGAGCCTGCCCTCGCTCGCCCGGTGGAGCCGCAGCTTGACCCTGCCGCCGGAGCGCAGCGTGGCCCGATGGGTCTCGACCCGACCGGACTGGCGCACCTTCAGCGCCACCCGCCCCGAGGCCGGCGCGCCGTTCGCGGTGACGAGGACCCGCACCGCACCACGCTCGCCGGCGCGCGGCTTCTTGAGCACCCGCAGCGTGGTGGTGGTCGGGGCGGGCTCCGCAGCCGCACGGGGCAGCGCGGTGACGGTGTCCTGACTGGTGTTGGAGTGCGTGTGCGCCTGCCAGGTGAAGACGGAGGCCGTGCCCTCCGGGGCCCCGTCGGGCAGGGACAGGGTGCTGGTGAACGCCCCGTCGACGATCCGTCCGGGCCTCACCCAGTCGACGGCCAGGAACTGCTCGGTGTTCTCCCGCTCGGCCACGTCCGGCAGCACGTCGCCCTCGGCGATGCCGACGTAGACGCCGCTGTCGCCGGGGCAGCTCTCCGCGCGGAACCCGGTGCCGAGGACCCGGAAGGTGTCGCCGCTGGTGGTGTCGAGGCGGGAGACCGAGACCGACGGCGAGGCCGGGGCAGGCTCGCACGCCTCCGGCTCGGGCCCCGGCTCCGGCTCCGGCTCGGGTGCCGGGACGTGCACGGCCCTGGCGGTGAGCGGCGCGGGCGCCTTGGCGTCCTGGGCCGCGTCCTCGCTCGTGGCCCGGAAGTGGTCGCGCGACTCCGCGGTCACCTGGTCGAGGAAGGCCGCCGGGAAGCTCCTGCCCACAGTGGCCCAGTCAGGGGTGGTCGCGAGGGTGGCGACCCCGTCGGAGGCCGACCAGTCCTCCGCGGTCACCGAGAACGTCGCGACGACCACCCGGGTCGGCGTCGTGCTCGTGCCGGGCAGGATGGGCAGCACGGGCGACAGCGGGCTGGGCGTCTCCCCGGACACCACGGCCGTGACCTGCCCCGCGCCGGTCCCGTCCACCTGCAGCCGCGGGTCGGCCAGGGTGAGGGAGTACCGCGTCGAGATCCCGAGGAACGGGTCGGGCACCGATCCGGTGACCGAGCCGGCGTACGACACCGTGGTGACGCCGGTGGCCTCGTCGTGGCTGCCGCGGCCGTCGGGGAAGGTGATGACCCCGTCGGTCTCCGTCGCGCCACCGGTGAGGCTGCGGTCGAAGACGTCGGTGAACTCCGAGGAGACCGCCCAGTCCAGGGTCAGCGGTGCCGGGGGCTCGGGCTCCGGCACGACGTCGGTGGGGGTGGCCTGGGCGACGAACGCCGCCGGGCGCTTCTTGTCGTCCGAGCCGGAGCCGGTGGCGTAGAAGTGGGCGCGGACCCCCGACGTGACCTGGTGCAGGAAGGGGACGGCCCAGGCGCGGCCGTCGATCGGGGTGCCCTCGTCCATCCCCAGCTCGGCGGCGTCCTCGCTGCCCGGCTCGACGACACCCGCCCAGTCGGGGGTCGCCGACAGCGAGGCGAGCGCACCGTTGGGCGCCCAGTCGGAGGCGCCGACGTCGAAGCCGAACATCACGACCCGTGCGGGCTGGGTCTCCTGCGCCTCCTCCCCCTGGGCCGCGATGTTGGCGGCCGAGACGAGAGCCGTCATCTCCCCCCGCCCGGAGCCGTCGACCTGCAGCACCGGCTCGGCGATGCGGACGTGGTAGAACTCCTGGCCCAGCTGGAAGGCACCCCGCACGGAGCCCTGGTAGGCCACCTCGGCGACGCCGGTCGAGGGGTCGTAGGTGCCGGTCCCCCCGGGGAAGGTGACCACACCGTCGGAGTCCTCGGTCGCGCCCCCGCCGAGCGCGTGGCTGCTGAGGTGGTCGTCGAACTGCTGGGACACCTCCCAGCGCAGCACCGGGGCTGCCGCGGTGCTGTCGTGGTTGGTCTCATCGGCGGCGGCGGGCGCCGCCAGGACGCCCGCGAGCCCGACGGGCAGCGTGCCGAGGCAGCAGACCACCAGGCCCGCGAGCATCCTGCGCACGGCTCAGCGCACCCTGAGGGTCAGCCGGTCGGTCGACCGCGCGTAGGTGTCGGACGGCTTGAAGACCACCACGACCTTCCACTTCCCACGCGACAGCGTGGGGAGCGTGACGCGGGCCTTGCCACGGGTGACGGCCTTGGTCACCTTCTTGGTCTTCCCGCCCTTCTTCGCGGTCACGACGGCCTTGCCGGAGGCCTTGCCCGCCTCACCGGTGACCTTGGCGAGGAGCACGCCACGGCGCTTCGTCGTGGGCTTCTTCTTCACCTTCACCGTGGTCGTCGAGGCGACGTCGGCGAGCCCGAGCGCCGCCCAGTCGATCGCGACCGCGGTCTCGGTGTCCTGGCTGGTGTTGGAGTGACCGTGCGCCTGCCAGGTGTAGACGCTGTAGTCACGCTCGGCGTCCAGGTCGGCGGGTTCGGCAGTCAGGGTGACGTCGATGGTGCCGTCGGTCATCTGTGCGGCCGGCACCCAGGCGGCGGCCGCGAAGGCGTCCTGGTCCTGCTGGGAGTCGGTGTCCGGCAGGCCACCGGCCGGGGCGAGGCCGACGTACACGCCGTCGTCACCGGGGTTGGTCACACCGGTGAAGCCGGAGCCGTCGACGTCGAGCACGAGCGCGTCCGACGTGGCGGAGGTGGTGCGCACCGCGACCTGCGGTCCGGCGGCCTCGGCCGCGAACGCCGACGGCTGCTTGGTGGCGTCGGAGCCGGACCCGGAGGCGTAGAAGTGGGCGCGCACGCCGGGTGTGAGCTGGGCCAGGAACTCCGGCGCGAACGACTGGCCGTCGACCGGCTGGGTGTCGGAGAGACCCAGGGCCAGGGCGGCCGGGCTGCCGGTGGGCAGGACCCGGGCCCAGTCCGGCGTCGACTGCAGCGTGGACAGGCCGCTGGTCGGCGTCCAGGCGGAGTCGCTGAACGTCGTGACCACCACGCGCGCGGGGTCGGTCGTCGCGGCTGCCCCCTGCTGCGTGGCGGCATTGGCAGCGGAGACGACGGCGCTCAGCGACCCGCTGCCGTCCTCGGTGACCGAGACGACGGGGTCGGCGAGGGTGACGGAGTAGTACTCCGTGCCCATCATCGCGAAGGCCCCCTTGACCGAGCCGTCGTAGGTCAGGGTGCCCGCCCCGGTCGCCGGGTCCAGGTCGGCGGCGACGAGGGGGAACGACACGACGCCGTCCTCGTCCTCGCTCGCGCCGTCGGACAGCGTGTGGGTGGACAGGTGGTCGTCGAAGCGGGGCGAGATCTCCCAGCTCAGGACGGGCGCGGCGGCATCGGCGTGGGCCGGGGCGGCCAGCCCGACGACGGCGGCGGAGGCCGCGAGCGTCGGGACCAGGGCCGTGGCCAGGCTGACACCGAGGGCGGTGGCGCGGTTCATGGCATGTTCCTCTTCTTGACGGGGACGAGCAGGACCGCGACCGAGAGCAGCAGCAGGCTGCCCCCGACCCACCACAGCGGGTCGGGACGGTCACGTGGGGTCGCCGCGGCCGGGGCGGCCAGCAGACGGGTCTGGGTGGTCACGGTCGTGACCGGGGCGACCGAGGTCGCCGAGGGCCCGACGACCGGCGTGGGTGCCGCGGGGGCGGGAGGCGGGGCGGAGGGCGACGCGGCCGGGGCGGTGACCGTGGCGGTCACCGTCGCCGGGGGCGGGAGGACGGTCGGCGGGGCCGGCGTGGCGGTGGCGCTCGGGCTGGTGGGGGCGTTGGGCGTCGGACCCACCGCGCCGTCCGCGCCCGTCGAGAGGGTCAGCGGCGCGGCGACCTTGAAGGCGTCGGTGGAACCGCCGCTGGAGTACCAGAACGCGGCCGTGCCGAGCCGGTCCATCGCGTCGACGAAGGACTGCGGGAAGGAGCCGGCGTGCTCGCCGTCGCGCTGCTGCGGGACGCCGCTCACCCGCACCCCGAGGTACGCCGGTCGCCAGCTGAGCCCGGTGTCGAGGCTGCCGTCGGCGAGCGCGTCGACCTCCACGTCGGGCAGGTCCGCGACCGTGACCCGCTCCGGGTCGACCGGCTCCCACACGTCCGGGTCCTCCTGGGAGGAGGCGTAGCCCGACACCTCGGCGGTGAGCACCCCGACCCCGTCGGCGACCTCGAGCACCGGGTCGGCGAGGTGGAAGAAGCTCATGCCGGAGTAGTAGAGGACCGTGACCTCGCCCTCCCAGGCGATGGTGGCGGTGCCGGCGACGGTGTCGACCACACCGTCGCCACCCGAGATGGTGACGGTGTGGTTGCTGAAGGTGCCGGCCGTCGGGGAGCCGAGCGGGTCGCCGGCACTGGTGGTGCGCAGGCCGGCCCAGGTCGCGCGACGCCAGGCGGTGCCGTCCCACTTCTCGACCTGCACCGCGCCGTCGCGGCTGCTCCAGTCGGCCCGGTCGATCGTGGTCCCGCCCCGCCCCGGGTCGGGGATGCGACCGGCGGAGAAGAAGTTGTAGGTGTCGGGGGCGAAGGCGCGGTTGCTCGACTCGTCGTTGAGGCCCCAGCGCAGGGTGACGTCCTCGAGCGCGGTGGTGGTGGGTGAGTCGGCGTCGCCGGGCTGGTCCTGGGCGGCCGCGGCCGGCAGGGCGACGCCGGCGGCACCGACGGCCACCAGCAGCGCGGCGAGGAGACGGCGGCTCATGCCCGCCTCCCGCGCACGAGCAGGGCGAGGCGGAGCAGAGCCAGGCCGAGCAGCAGCGCCCCGGCCACCACGAGCAGGACCGCGCCCGGGTCTCGGCCGTCCCCGGCGACCGGCTCGACCGGGTCGACCACGGCGGCAGCGGCCGGCTGGACGGCGAAGGAGACCTCCGGGGCCTCCTCTCCCCCACCCGCCCACAGGCGCAGCACGTGCGTGCCCGGGCCGAGGTCGACGGGGAGGGTCAGCACGCCGGTGAGCGAGCCGTCAGCGCTCGCGACGAAGGGGCCGGCTCCCGCGACTCCGTCGTCGAGGACCAGGGAGTACTGCCGGCCCGCGGTCAGGCCCACCGCCGAGAACGGCAGGACGTGCCCGGCCACCGCGGACTCCCGGTCGACCTCGAGGGCGGCCGCCATCGAGCGGGTGCGTCGCCCCGCGGACTCCTCGCCCTCCTCGGTCGGTGGCTCCGTGAGTTCGGCACCGGCCACGGTGGTCGGCTCGCCCGCGGCGGTGGGTTCGTCGGCGTCGTACAGCTCCTCGACACGGACGGGGGTGAAGGTCTCGTTGGTGGCGTTGCTGACGCCGTGCGCACCGACGGTGATCACGCCGCAGGTGACCTCGCGGCAGTCGATGCTGCGCGACCCCCCGCTGCGGTCGAATGCCTCGAAGACCGCCCCGGGGACGGTCAGCGTGACCGACCAGGCGCCGGCCCGGCTCATCGTCCCCTGCGCGGAGGAGGAGGTGTCCGATCCAGGGAAGGAGACGAACTGCTGGAAGCCCTGGTTGTCGCGCGACTCGCTGTCGGGGACGTAGAAGTAGTCCTCGCCGGTGCGCCCGCCCTGGCTGGGCCGCCAGCCGTCGCGGACGTGGCCGAAGAAGACGTAGACGCCGCCGTGCCCGCCCTGCACGGCCTGGAACCCGCTGCCGCGCACCGTGAGCGTGGTGGCGTACGTCGGGTCCACGACCGCGCCCCCGTCGGGACCGGTGACGGTGACGCGTCCCTGCGCGTGCGCGGGGGCGGTCACCGTGACCGGGAGGACGAGCCCGGCGAGCAGCAGGATCAGGACAGCAGCGCGTCGCACGTCGCCTCCTCCCGGACGGGGATCACCACGAGTGCGCCGTCGACGTCGACCACCCGCACCGGGTGGTCGTAGACCTCGCCGAGCAGCTCGGCGGTGAGCACCTCGTGGGGGGCCCCGTCGGCGCGGACCGCGCCGCGGGCGAGCACGCAGATCCGGTCGGCGTACGCCGCCGCCAGGCTCAGGTCGTGCAGCACGACCACCACGGCGCGACCGGCGCGCGTGAGGTCGCGGGCCACCGACAGCACGGCCTCCTGGTGCCGGATGTCGAGGGCGGCGGTGGGCTCGTCGAGCAGCACCACCGCGGTGTCCTGCGCCAGCACGCGGGCCAGGTCGGTGCGGGCGCGCTCCCCACCGGAGAGCGTGGGGTAGCTGCGCTCGGTCAGGTGGAGGACGTCCGCGCGCTGCAGCGCCTCGTCGACGAGACGCTCGTCGTCGTCCTCGTGGTCCGTGCGCGCCCACGGGGCACGCCCCATCGCCACGACCTCGCGCACGAGGAACCCGAAGGCCAGGCGCCCCTGCTGCGGGAGCACGGCCCGTCGCCGGGCCAGGTCGAGCGGTCGCATCGACCGCACCTCGCGCTCCCCGAGCCGGACCGTCCCGGCGGCGAGGTCGAGGTCGCCCGCGAGGGCGGCCAGCAGCGTGGACTTGCCGGCACCGTTGGGCCCGACGAGCGCCACCAGCTCACCGCCGTGGACCTCGAGGTCGACGGCGTCCAGGACCGTCGTGCCGCCGAGGCGCACCGAGACGCCGGCGGCGCTGAGCCGGGTGCCGATCATGCCCACGCCCCCGAGGTACGCCGGGCGCGACGGATCAGCCAGAAGAAGAACGGGCCGCCCACCAGGCTGGTCAGCATGCCGATCGGGAGGTCGGCGTAGGCCACGAGGGTGCGCGCGCCGAGGTCGGCGACGACCAGCAGCAGCGCGCCGCCGAGGGCGCTGGCGGGCACCAGCAGCCGGTGCCCGGGGCCGGACAGCAGCCGCACCAGGTGGGGCACGACCAGCCCGACGAAGGCGATGATCCCGCAGAACGCGACGGCCGCGGCTGTCAGCAGCGCCACCACGACTATGGCGCCCATGCGCAACCGCTCGACGTCCACGCCGACGTGTCGCGCCGCGCGGTCGCCCAGCGCCAGGAGGTCCAGGCGTCGCGACATCAGCATCGCGACCACCAGCCCCACCACCATCAGGGGCGCGGCCACCCAGACCTGCTCCCAGCGCGAGCCGTTGAGGCTTCCGAGCTGCCAGAAGACGATCTCCTCCCGGGCCTGCTGGTCCCCCAGGAACAGCAGGAACGCCAGGCCGGCGCTCGCCACCGCGTTGATGGCGATGCCGGTGAGGACCAGGGTGACCACCTCGGTGCGTCCGCCGTCGCGGGAGAGCAGGTAGACCGCGACCGTGGTCACGAGGCCGCCCAGGAACGCGAACAGCGCGATGGTCCAGCTGCCGGCCACGGTCAGGTCGAACACGATGACGGTCGCCGCGGCCAGGGCGGCACCCGCCGAGACGCCGACCACGCCGGGCTCGGCCAGCGGGTTGCCGAAGATCCCCTGCATCAACGCCCCCGCCGTGGCCAGGGCGGCACCGGCGACGGCCGCCATCACGACCCGGGGGAAACGGACCGTCCACAGGGTCACGTCGCCCTGGGGGTGCGCGGGCATCGGCCCGGCGTCGAGCCCGAGCCGGTGCAGCAGGGAGCCGACGACCTCGGCCGGGGCCACGTCGAGCTGCCCGCGACCCGCGGCCAGCACCACGGCGACGAGCAGCGCCGCGGAGAGGGCGCCGAGCAGGCCCACCCGGCGCACCGACGTACGCCGGTGGGCGGCCGACACGGGGACGGCGGTCACGAGACCGCGCCCGGGGCGTGGACCGCGACGGCCAGCGCGTCGAGCGTGGCTGCCGTGGTGGGGCCGAAGCCGAGGATGTCGGCGTCGGCCATGTCGACGAAGCGCCGGTGCTGGCCGGCCGGGGTGCTCGCGAGGGCCGGCAGCCGCTCGAGCAGGCCCTCGACGCCCCCGGCGGACTCCAGCCCGGCGGTCATCATCAGCACCAGCTCGGGCTGGGCGGCCACGATGCCCTCGTCGGTCACCGGCTTCATGCCGTCCCACCCGATCTCCTCGGCGACGTCGTAGAGCCCGACGGCGTCGATCAGGGAGTCGGCGCCGCTGCCCTCGCCGAAGAGGTAGTAGACGCCGGACTGGCCGCGGACGTAGAGGAAGACCGTGCGCAGCCGCTGTGTCGGCACCGCGGGGGCGACGGCGGCGATCTGCTCGGTGACCTCGGCGACCTCGGCCTCGATCCGCTCCGCGAGGGCACGGCCCCGCGCCGGGACACCGAGCGCCTCGGCGACCTGCATCGTCAGCGTGGAGAGGTTGTCCAGGCCGCGGTGGGAGTCGGTGACGACGACCGGGATGCCGGCGTCCCGCATCTGCAGCACGACGTCCCAGGGGCCCAGCGAGGTGTCGGTGAGGATGAGCGTGGGATCGAGCGCGAGGATCGCCTCGGCGTTGAGGTCGTGGCCGTTCTGGGTCACCAGGGGCAGGTCCGCGGCCTCCGCGAACTGCGTCGAGATGTCCCGCCCGACCATCCGCTCGCCCAGGCCGAGCTCGTGGACGGTGCGCGAGAGGGTGCCGTGCACGTCGAGGGCGAGGACGCGGCTCACGTCGGTGACGGTGACCTGCGTGCCCTGTGCGTCCTCGACCGTGACGGGCAGCGCCGGCCCCGGCCCGTCGACGGGATCGACAGCCCGCTCCGGAGCACGCGCCGTCGTGGCCCCCTCCCACGCCCGCGGGTCCTCGAGCACGTCGGCGCCCACCTCGGCCAGCGGAGGAGCGACAGCCGTCGTGGACTCCTGCTCGCGGGCGGGCACGGCGTCGCCCACGCTGGGGGCACAGCTGCTGAGCAGGCAGGCGCACACGACGGCCAGGGCCGTGGGCAGGGGGGAGCGCATGGGAACCGTCTCTCGATCCGGGCGTGGTCTGGCCACGCGAAGTTAGGTGAGGCTAACATCATCCAAGCAAGGCAAGCCTTACCTGTCCAGGCGTATGTTGACACAGTGTCGACTAGTTCTCGACACTGTGTCGAGAACTCCACGTCCCGCTCGCCCCCACCTCCCGAGGACCCCATGACCACCACGCTGCTCGCCCTCTCCGCCGCCATGCGCGAGGGCTCCCGCACCGAGCACGAGGCCGCCGAGGGCTCCTCGTTCATGAGCGAGCTGCTCGACGGGAGGATCTCTCCGGCGGGCTACACGGCCTACCTGCTGCGCCTGCGCACGGTGTACGCCGCGATGGAGACCGTCGGCCGCCAGCACCTCGACGACCCGTTCGTGGCCGCGGTGCACGACGTGGACCTCGAGCGCCTCGCCGCCATCGACGCCGACCTCGACCACTGGGACCCCACCGGCCCCCGGCAGGTCGACTCCCCCGCCGCCGAGGCGTACGCCGCACGCCTGCACGCGTCCGCGGCCTGGGGCGGGCTGTTCGCCGCCCACCACTACACCCGCTACCTCGGCGACCTGTCCGGCGGCCAGGCCATCGGGCGGATCCTCGACCGCGCCTTCGACCTCGACGGCCGCGGCATCGCGTTCTACGACTTCGCAGCCATCGGCAAGCCCAAGCCCTACAAGGACGCCTACCGCGCCCGCCTCGACGCCCTCGGCACCTCACCCGAGGAGACCGACCGGGTCGTGGCCGAGGTCAAGGTCGCCTTCGGGCTCAACCAGGCGCTGTTCGAGGAGCTGGGCCGTGACCTCCCCCGCTGGCGACGCGCTTGACCTGGAGCACGCTCCAGCCTCCACACTGAGGCGATGGGCACCACGATCAGCACCCGCACCCTCGGCACCGCCTCGCCCCTCACCGTCTCCGCGCTCGGCCTGGGCTGCATGGGCATGTCGGAGTTCTACGGCTCACCCGACGAGCAGGGCGGCCTGGCCACCATCCATCGCGCCATCGACCTCGGGGTCAGCTTCCTCGACACCGCGGACATGTACGGCCCCTTCACCAACGAGCGCCTCGTGGGCATGGCGCTGGCCGGTCGGCGCGACCGGGTCCAGCTGGCCACGAAGTTCGGCAACGAGCGGGCCGAGGACGGCACCCGGATCGGCATCAACGGACGCCCGGACTACGTGCGTCGTGCCTGCGACGCCTCCCTCGGACGGCTCGGCACCGACCACATCGACCTGTACTACCAGCACCGGGTCGACCCCACCGTCCCGATCGAGGAGACCGTCGGCGCGATGGCCGAGCTCGTCGAGGCGGGCAAGGTCCGTCACCTCGGGCTCTCCGAGGCCAGCGCCCAGACCATCCGACGCGCCCACGCGGTGCACCCGATCACCGCTCTGCAGACGGAGTACTCGCTGTTCACCCGCGACCTCGAGGACGAGATCCTCCCGGTGCTGCGCGAGCTCGGCATCGGACTGGTGCCCTACTCCCCGCTCGGCCGCGGCATCCTGACCGGGGCGATGCACGTCGGGTCGGCCGAGGACGGTGACAGCCGTGCGTCGGCGTACTTCCCCCGCCTCAACGGCGAGAACCTCCAGCACAACCTGCGCCTCGTCGACGCGATCCGACAGCTCGCCGACCAGCACGGCTGCACCCCGGGCCAGCTCGCGCTCGCCTGGGTCCTCGCCCAGGGCGAGGACGTCGTCCCGATCCCGGGCACCAAGCGGGTGCGCTACCTCGAGGAGAACATCGGCTCGCTGGACGTGTCCCTCTCCTCGGAGGACCTGGCGTCGCTCGAGGCGGCGGTGCCGCGTGACGCCGTGCGCGGCGACCGGTACGGCGACATGAGCCACATCGACGCCTGATCCTCAGGCCAGCCGCGCGGCCAGGCCCTCCACACAGCCCCGCATCATCCGGTCGTGGTTCCACGTCAGGACCGGCCGCGCCACGCGGGAGAGGGCACCGAGCAGGCCCGGGACGACGACGTCCTGGGCGAAGTCCAGCCGGGTGCCCTCGCCCTCCGGCCTCAGCTCGAAGCGCACCGTCCCCTCCAGGTCGCCGTCGACGCCGACCTCCAGGACGTCGGGGCGGTTGAGCACCTCGGTGAGCACGAGCTGGAGGGTGTAGGGCAGCGCGGAGCGGCACAGCACCAGGCCACGCCCCTCGCCGAGGTAGCCCACGGCCACCACCTGCGGCCACCACTCCACGTAGCGCTCCACGTCGACCAGCACCTCGCGGACCCGCTCGGGCGGGGCGTCGACGTGCCAGCGGTCGCGGAAGGAGTACGTCGAGGTCGGCACGGGCACCATCCTGCGGCTACCGTCCCGTCCATGACGACCCTCTCGGAGTCCGAGCTGTCCGACCTCCTCGACCGCGCCCGGGCCTGGGCGGCGGCCGACCCCGACGCCACCACGCGCCAGGAGCTGGAGCGCATCGTGACCGAGGTCGAGGCGGGCGGGGACCCGGCCGACCTCGCCGACCGCTTCGACGGCACCTTGGAGTTCGGCACCGCCGGGCTGCGCGGCGCGCTCGGCGCCGGCCCGAACCGGATGAACCGCGTGGTCGTCCTGCGCGCCGCGGCCGGCCTGGCCGCCCACCTCGGGCCCGGCGGCTCGGTCGTCGTCGGGTACGACGCCCGCCACCTCTCCGACACCTTCGCCGAGGACACCGCGGCCGTCATGCGTGGCGCGGGCCTCGACGTGTGGCTGATGCCCCGGCCGCTGCCCACCCCGGTGCTGGCCTACGCCGTGCGCGAGCTCGGGTGCGTCGCGGGCGTCATGGTCACGGCCAGCCACAACCCGCCCGAGGACAACGGCTACAAGGTCTACCTGGGCGACGGCAGCCAGATCGTCTCCCCCACCGACGCCGAGATCGCCGCCCGCATCGCCGAGGTCGGCGACCTCACCTCGGTCCCCCGCGGGTCGGGCTGGCAGGTGCTGGGCGAGTACCTCCTCGACCGCTACCTCGACCGCATCGCCGGGCTCGTCGCCGACGGCCCCCGCGACCTGTCCGTGGTCTACACCCCGCTGCACGGGGTCGGCGGGTCGCCCGCCGCGGACGTGCTCCAGCGGGCCGGGTTCGCTGCGCCGTACGTCGTGGAGCAGCAGGCGCACCCCGACCCGGACTTCCCGACCGTTGCCTTCCCCAACCCCGAGGAGGCCGGCGCGATGGACCTCGCGCTGGCACTGGCCGAGGAGCGCGGGGCCGACCTGGTCGTGGCCAACGACCCCGACGCCGACCGCTGCGCCGCCGCCGTCCCCACCCCGACCGGCTGGCGGATGCTGCGGGGCGACGAGGTCGGCGCCCTGCTCGCCACCCACCTGCTGCGCCGGGGCCGCACCGGCACCTTCGCCACCACGATCGTCTCCTCCACGCTGCTGTCCAAGATCGCGGCGGCAGCAGACCAGCCGTACGTCGAGACGCTCACCGGCTTCAAGTGGATCGGTCGGGTGCCCGACCTGGCCTTCGGCTACGAGGAGGCGCTCGGCTACTGCTGCGACCCCGACCACGTGAAGGACAAGGACGGCGTCTCGGCCCTCGTCCTGCTCTGCGAGCTCGCGGCCTCGCTCAAGGCGGAGGGTCGCACCCTGCTCGACCTGCTCGACGACCTCGCCCGCGAGCACGGCCTGCACGCCACCGACCAGGTCTCCGTGCGCGTCTCGGACCTCTCGCTGATCTCGGCGGCCATGGAGCGGCTCCGCACCGACCCCCCGGCCTCGCTGGGTGGCCTCGACGTCGTCGGCGTCGACGACCTCGCCGAGGGCACCGAGGACCTCCCGCCCACCGACGGCCTGCGCTTCCGCCTCGCCGACGACGCCCGCGTCGTCGTCCGCCCCAGCGGCACCGAGCCGAAGATCAAGTGCTACCTCGAGGTCGTCGTGCCGGTCGAGGACGCCGCCGACAACCCCGACCAGACCGACGCCGTCGAGGGCGCCCGGATCTCCGCCGCCACCCGCCTGGACGCCCTGGGCTCCGACATCCGCGCCGCCGCCGGCCTCTGACCCTGCGCCCTCCGCTGGTCGAGCAGGCGAGCGCCAGCGAGCCGCACTGGTGGTCGAGCAGGCGAGCCGCACTGGTGGTCGAGCAGGCGAGCGCCAGCGAGCCGTCGTCGAGACCCCGTACGCCGACGAGCAACCTCATCCACGGGGCGACTGGAGGGTCTGTCGTGACCCCCTCTCACGCCACGCCCTCCGGTCCGCTTCGACTCCGTGGTCGGCGTGGGTGGGCGCCTCGACGTCCGCGCTGCAGCAGGCCCTTCATTTTCGAAGAGCACGGTTGCCGTCTGCTTCGGTTGCGGTACCTGGTTGCGGTCGCTCGCCGGCCTTGCGGCACCTTGAGGTGCTCGCTTCGGTTGCGGCTGGATCGTCCTCCACAGATTCGTTCGGTGCCCTCACGACCATTCCATTCGAACACTTGTTCTAGTAGAATCTGGTCATGGCACTCGGGCACCACGACACCACTGCGCAGGACTCTCCTGCCGGGTCGACCGGTGACCTGTTGACCTCCATCCGCGACCTCGACAAGGCTGCCGATCAGGCCGACCGGGACCGGTTCATCGCGATCGCTGAGTGGGCCGACCGCCACACCACCGGCCAGCTGATGCCGGACCTCTACGGCACCTACGGGCTGGCCGACGACGACGCCCACACCGAGGCCGAGAACGCGTGGGTCGCCCGGTTCGGGATGTCGGGTGCCGACACCATGCTCGAGCTCGCCGGTCCGGGTGCGCCGGAAGTGTCGGAGTTCGCCGTCATCGAGCTCGCCGCCACCCTCGGCCGTTCCACCGACTCCGGCCGGGCCCTGCTCTCCGATGCGGTGGAGGCCAAGCACCGGCTGCCGAAAATCTGGGCTCGCCTCGAAGCAGGTCAGGTGCAGGTGTGGCGGGTACGGCGGGTCACCGAGGTCACCCGTCAGCTCACCGCCGAGGCCGCTGCGTTCGTCGATGCGCACCTGGCCCACGTCGTGCGCACCGCCTCGTTCGCCACCGTGAAGAGGTTGGCTGCCGAGGCGGCAGCCCGGTTCGACCCCGAGGGATGTGAGATGGAGGAGGTCGACACCGCCGCGTCTCTGCACGTCACCCTCGACCTCACCACCGCCTGGACCATCGGCACCGCCAGCGGCGTCCCCCTGACCGGCCTGCTGGACCGCGCCGACGCCGAAGAGCTCGAGCACGCGATCCGCACCATCGCCGACCAGCTGCTTGCCGCCGGCTCGGCCGACTCGCTCGACGTCCGTCGGGCGAAGGCGCTGGGCTACCTCAGCCGCGGCGACCTCACCCTCGATCTCGCTGACGCAGGTGGTCGAGCAGCGACGAGCGCCAGCGAGGAGCGGGCGTCGAGACCACCCCGCTCGAGCCGTCCCCGCCAGGTCGTCCTCCACCTCCACCTCTCAGAAGCCGCCCTCCGCGGAAACGAAGGACCCGGCACCCCCGAGATCGACCCCGACACCGGACGGCTCGGTCTCCACCTCGCCCGCCTCGAGAACCACCACCAGACCCTCACCGCCGACACCGTCCGCGACTGGCTCGCCGTCCCCGGCACCCAGATCACCGTCAAACCGGTCATCGACCTGCACGACCAGATCGCCGTCGACGCCTACGAGATCCCCGACCGCATCAGCCAGCGCGTCAAGCTCAAGCGCCCCACCTGCGTCTTCCCGCACTGCACCCGCACCTCAGCCAAGGTCGACCTCGACCACATCGAGGAGTACGTCCCACCCGACCAGGGCGGACCACCCGGCCAGACATCAACAGCCAATCTCGCCCCCCTGTGCAGACGCCACCACCGAGCCAAGACCCACCCATCCCCGGCCTCGACGAGCTCGACCAACACCAGGTGGGACTACCAGCAGCTCACCCCCACCACCTGGCTCTGGACCAGCCCCCACGGCATCCGCATGCTCGTCCACCCCGACGGCACCACCGAGCTCTGACGAGAGCCCTGCCGGCGCGCTGCGTCAGCGCGGGTCGGTGAAGTCGACGCGTCTGCCGGCAGCTCGGGCGTAGGCGATCTCCGCTGCCGTCGACTCCCCCACGTAGCCGCCCGGGTTGACCACCAGCACCCGGTCGGCGAGGTCGATCTTGTGCCGGTGCAGAGCGTCGAGCGTCGCCTTCTGCTCAGGCGTCGGCGCGTCCTCGGCGTCGACGGGGGTCAGGACGACAAAGCCTGCGAGGCCCAACTCCCGCGCCAGGGACCGCATCTGCGGCATGAACCGGGCGGAGCCACACAGGCACACGACCTCGGGACGATCACCCACTGGACCGTGCGACCTCAGAACGAGAAGCTGACGACGAACAGCAGCAGGCTGCCGAGGACCAGCGCGATCTCGGGCCACGCCCACTCCCGCCGTACGCCGCTGGGCGCATCGGGGACGCCCCGGGCGACCCGGGCCGCCTCGCGGATCCGGTCCTCGACGAAGTCGGCGTAGTCGGCCCCCTCGTCGGGGGTCCAGCCCTCACCGGGCACGGGGGTCATCGTCAGGTCGCGGGTGGAGCGCGGCCGGCGCATCGCACGGAACCGCGACCGGCCGACGCCGGGGTTGGCGTAGCGCTTGTCGTCGACGGTGGCGACCAGCACCTGCTGCACGACGACCGACTGCAGCGCGGCGAGCGGGAGGTGGAGCGTGGAGACCATCCCGCGCAGCACCAGCCATGCCCCGTCGAGCCGGACGCGGGGGCGCAGCATCGCCGCCCACGCCAGCACGCCGACCAGCAGGCCACCGGTGGCGACCGGCACCGGGTAGTCACCGGGGAAGGCCACGGTGACCACGACGGCGACGACGCCCAGCAGCACCGTCAGCACTCCCATGACCCGACCGCTGGTGGGCGCGAACTCCAGACTCTCCTCGTGGGGGTCGTGGTCCATCCGGGCGGGCTCCTCAGCGGGTCGGCAGGCGGCGAGCGGGCCCGGTCGAGGGTTGGGGTGCGGGCCGCCGGCAAGCCTATGCTGACCCAATGCCCACGATCTCCACCCCCGGAGTCGGCTGGGACTTCTCGGACGTCACCCGGTCCGACGCTGCGCTCCGTCGCTTCCTGCACGGCCTGCCCGGCGTCGACCAGGTGGGTGCAGAGGCCCGCGCCGCCGCCCTCGGGACCCGCTCGATCAAGACCACCGCCAAGGAGCAGGCTCTCGACCTCGCGATCCGGATGGTCGACCTGACCACCCTGGAGGGCCAGGACACCCCCGGCAAGGTCCGGGCCCTGGCCAGCAAGGCGATGCGTCCCGACCCCACCGACCCGACCTGCCCGGCCACGGCCGCCGTCTGCGTCTACCCCGACCTCGTCGGGGTCGCCAAGGACACCCTCGGCGAGTCCGGCGTCAACATCGCCGCCGTCGCGACCGCGTTCCCCTCGGGACGCGCGGCGCGTGACATCAAGCTCGCCGACACCCAGGACGCGGTCGAGGCCGGCGCCGACGAGATCGACATGGTCATCGACCGCGGGGCGTTCCTGTCCGGTCGTTACCTGGAGGTCTTCGAGGAGATCGTCGCGGTCCGCGAGGCCTGCACCCAGGGCGAGCGCAGCGCCCACCTGAAGGTCATCTTCGAGACCGGCGAGCTGCAGACCTACGACAACGTCCGTCGCGCCAGCTGGCTGGCGATGATGGCCGGCGGTCACTTCATCAAGACCTCCACCGGCAAGGTCCAGCCAGCGGCGACGCTGCCGGTCACGATGATCATGCTGGAGGCCGTCCGCGACTTCCGCGAGGCCACCGGCCAGATGGTCGGCGTGAAGCCCGCCGGCGGCATCCGCACCACCAAGGACGCCATCAAGTACCTCGTGATGGTCAACGAGGTCGCGGGCCACGACTGGCTCGACCCCGACTGGTTCCGCTTCGGCGCCTCCACGCTGCTCAACGACCTGCTGATGCAGCGGACCAAGATGCGCACCGGCCGCTACAGCGGCCCCGACTACGTCACCCTCGACTGAGACCGGCAGGAGAAGAGATGAGCATCTTCGAGTACGCGCCGGCTCCCGAGTCGCGCGCGGTCGTCGACATCAAGGAGTCCTACGGGCTCTTCGTGAACGGCGAGTTCACCAGCGGCGCGGGCACCGCCTTCAAGACCGTCAACCCCGCCACCGAGGAGGTCCTCGCCGAGGTCGCGGAGGCCGACGCCTCCGACGTCGACCGCGCGGTGAAGGCCGCCCGCAAGGCCTACGACAAGGTCTGGGGCCCGATGCCGGGCCGCGAGCGCGCCAAGTACCTCTACCGCATCGCGCGGATCATCCAGGAACGCAGCCGCGAGCTCGCCGTCCTGGAGACCCTCGACAACGGCAAGCCGATCAAGGAGGCCCGCGACGTCGACGTCCCGACCGTCGCGGCGCACTTCTTCTACTACGCCGGCTGGGCCGACAAGCTCGAGCACAGCGGCTACGGCACCACGCCCCTCGGCGTCGCCGGACAGGTCATCCCGTGGAACTTCCCGCTGCTGATGCTGGCGTGGAAGGTCGCCCCGGCCCTGGCCTGCGGCAACACCGTGGTCCTCAAGCCGGCCGAGACGACCCCGCTGACCGCGCTGCTCTTCGCCGAGATCTGCCAGCAGGCCGACCTCCCGCCGGGTGTCGTCAACATCCTCACCGGCGCCGGTGAGACCGGCCGCGCGATCGTCGAGCACCCGGGAGTCGACAAGGTCGCCTTCACCGGCTCCACCGACGTCGGCAAGGCCATCGCCCGTGCCGTCGCCGGCACCGACAAGAAGGTGACCCTCGAGCTCGGCGGCAAGGCCGCCAACATCGTCTTCGACGACGCCCCCATGGACCAGGCGGTCGAGGGCATCGTCAACGGCATCTTCTTCAACCAGGGCCACGTCTGCTGCGCGGGCTCGCGCCTGCTGGTCCAGGAGTCCGTGGCCGACGAGGTGCTCGAGCGCCTCAAGCGCCGGATGGCCACCCTGCGCCTCGGCGACCCGCTGGACAAGAACACCGACGTGGGCGCCATCAACTCCGCCGCCCAGCTGGCCCGCATCCGCGAGCTCTCCGAGGCCGGCGAGGCCGAGGGCGCCGAGCGCTGGTCCGCGCCGTGCGACCTGCCCAGCAGCGGCTACTGGTTCGCCCCGACGCTGTTCACCGGCGTCTCCCAGGCCCACCGGATCGCCCGCGAGGAGATCTTCGGCCCCGTGCTGTCGGTGCTGACGTTCCGTACGCCGTCGGAGGCCGTCGAGAAGGCCAACAACACCCCGTACGGCCTCTCGGCAGGCATCTGGACCGAGAAGGGCTCCCGCATCCTCGACGTCGCCGGCAAGCTGCGCGCCGGGGTGGTGTGGGCCAACACGTTCAACAAGTTCGACCCCACCAGCCCGTTCGGCGGCTACAAGGAGTCCGGCTACGGCCGTGAGGGCGGCCGGCACGGCCTGGCCGCGTACCTCGAGGGAGGCCAGGCATGAGCGCGCGCATCGACGTCCGCAAGACCTACAAGCTCTTCATCGGCGGGGCCTTCCCCCGCTCGGAGTCGGGCTACTCCTACGTCGTCAACGACCACAAGGGGACCTTCGTGGCCAACGCCGCCCTCGCCTCGCGCAAGGACGCCCGTGACGCCGTCGTCGCCGCCCGCAAGGCCGTCGGCGGCTGGTCGGGTCGCACCGCCTACAACCGCGCGCAGATCCTCTACCGCGTCGCCGAGGTCATGGAGGACCGCCGTCCGCAGTTCGTCCAGGCCGTGCAGCACTCCGAGGGGCTCAACGCCGGCAAGGCCGAGAAGGTCGTCGACGCCGCCGTGGACCGCCTGGTCTGGTACGCAGGCTGGGCCGACAAGCTCGCCCAGGTCGTCGGCAACGCCAACCCCGTGGCCGGCCCGTTCTTCAACCTCTCCACCCCCGAGCCGACCGGTGTCGTGGCCGTCCTCGCGCCCGAGGAGTCCTCGCTGCTCGGGCTGGTCTCGGTCATCGCCCCGGTGATCGTGAGCGGCAACACCGCGGTCGTGGTGTCGTCGTACTCCCGGCCGCTGCCCGCGGTGAACCTCGCCGAGGTGCTCGCGACCAGCGACCTGCCCGGTGGCGTGGTCAACATCCTCACCGGGAAGGCGGCCACCGTCGCCCCCTGGCTGGCCTCGCACATGGACGTCAACGCCATCGACCTGACCGGCATCGCCGGAGACACCGCGCTCGCCACCGAGCTCGAGGTCGCCGCGGCCGACAACCTCAAGCGGGTCCGCCGGGCCCCGGCGAGCGAGCCGGACTGGACCCAGGACCCCGGCCTGGAGCCGATGACGGCGTTCCTGGAGATCAAGACCGTCTGGCACCCGATGGGGGTCTGACCCTCACTCCCGAGGGATGCCGCCCGTCAGGGCACTGGTCATCGACGCCACCCGAGCAGCCAGCTGCTCGGGTGGCGTCGCCGTCGAGGAGAGCTGCACGCGCACCGTCGCCCGGTCGGGGACGACGCGGGCGATCCCGGTCGCCGTGCTCCCGACGACGCCCGAGCAACCACCGGCCTGCTCCACCAGCTGCTCGACGTCGGGCGTGCCGGCGAGAGTGCGACAGGCACCGTCGAGCGCCCGGTCCACCGGCGTGGTGTCGTCGCTGTCGGGGAGGGCGTAGGAGACGACCTCGACCACCAGGTCGGTGTCGCCCTCGCCCGACCACCGGCACCCGGCACGGACCAGCTCGTCGTCGGCCTCGTGGCTGGGGCTGCCCCCGTCCAGCCCCAGGTCGCTGGGGACCTCCTCGGCCAGGGCGGCGCACAGGTCCTCGGGCAGGGCCGCCGGGTCGGCGCCGGTGACCTTCGGGTCCTCGGAGCAGGAGGCGAGCGTGGCACCGAGCAGGACCGCGAGGCACGGGGCGAGCAGACGGGAGCGGGCGGGCATGCCCGCAGCCTTCCGTGGGGACCGGCGCGACAAACCCCAGGGTTAGGACCGCCGGTGTCGGGGCATCCGACCTGCGTGAACGTCTTGGACCACGACTCCCGCCTCGTGCTGGCGCACCGCGCCGCCACGCGTCCCGACTTCTGGGGGCCCACCGAGGACGCGTCCGGGGCCGATGCCTCCGGCGCCGTCGAGGTGGTCGTCGACCCTGCGGCCCTGGTGCGGGCGGTGCGGGTCTGCGACCCCGGTCTCCTCAGGACGCCGGAGGCGCTGCAGGCCAGGGTGCTCGAGGCCCACCGGGCCGCCGACACCGCGCGGGCGGTCGCCGTGCAGCTCGCGCACTCGGTCGAGGAGCCACCGGCGACCCCGGAGGCGCTGGTCGCATCGCTGCAACCACGGGTGCGCCGCCCGAGCGACGCGGTGCGGCACGCACGGATGGTGGCCGACTCCGGGGGCACACCGCCCACCCACGCCCCTCCCCCACGCGGCGTCCAGGGGCTCTCGCAGAACGGCATGGTCACCGTGGGCACCGATGCCGACGGCCGGCCCGCGACCGTCCTCGCCGACCCCGCCTGGCTCTCCGCCGCGACCGCCGGAGGCCTGCAGCAGGCGCTGCTCCAGGCCTTCCAGCGGGCCTTCACCCACTACGCCGACACCCTCACCACCGCGACAGGAGGCACCTCGTGAGCGACTCCCTCGAGGCCGACATCGACCGCTTCCCCGAGGCCGCCCAGGGCTGGGAGGCGCTCGGCGCCCGCCTGGCCGAGAGCCGGGACCTGCTCTCGGACGGCCTGGGTGACGGCTGGCGCTTCGGCGTGCTGGCCACCGAGATCGGCGGTCAGCACGACGCCTTCGTCCAGTCGATGTACGACGCCCTCGACGAGGGCGCGAGCCGCGCCCGTCGCGTCGGGGAGCTGCTGCGCGACGTCGCCCGCGACCTCGGGCTCACCGACGCCGAGCAGCAGGCCCACCTCGACAGCCTGCGCGGGCAGGTGCTCGGCGCATGACGACCAGCGCACCGACGCAGCACGACACGTCCTTCGTCGACTGGCAGGACGAGGTCGAGCGGATGCTGGAGACCCTCGAGGAGAAGATCCAGGAGGGCGTCGACTGGGTCCTCGACCAGTGGGACGGCTCCATCCTCGACTCGTGGCTGAAGTACACCAGCCCGGCGGTCTACGCCGCCGGCAAGTACGCCCTCAGCAGGCTGGAGGACGCGATCCAGCGGATCTGGGACGAGTTCGAGCGCACCCTCCCCGAGGTGTGGGAGCAGGTGCGACGCCTGTTCGCCACCCCGTGGGGCCTGATGGACCTCAGCGAGCGCTACAGCGAGGCGGCCGGGGCGCTGCGCGACGAGGAGATCGCCGTGGAACGCCTCACCCGGCACCTCCAGAAGGGCTGGAGCGGAGACGCCGCCGCGGCCTACGCCGGGGTGGCGGCCGAGCAGAAGAACGCCATCCTGGCCGTCAACACCGGGCTCACCAGCGCCTCCTCGGCCTGCGCCACCGGGGCCCGCCAGGTCTGGGCGACCTGGCAGGCGGTGGTCGACACCATCCTCGACATCGCCGGCTCGGTCGTGGCCGCGATCAAGGACGGCACCGATGCCGGCCAGTGGGTCACCCTCGACGCAGGGCCTGCGATCAAGGTGATCGGCGAGGTCGCGATCGAGGTGCTGCGCCTGGCCAACGAGCTGCTCGGTTTCTGGGCCGACAACACCACCGTCAACCTCGCTGTGTGGACCGGTCTCAACGACGGCCTGGTGGGCCTGCGCTCGGGCAACGCGTGGCCCGACATCGATTCCTACGACCGCGACGACGTCCGTGACGGGAGCGGCTGGACGCACTCCTAGACTCATCTCCCGTGCATGCGCGGGTGATCGTCCTGGCCGGTCCGTCCGGATCCGGCAAGTCCCGTCTCGCCGCTCGGCTCGGCCTGCCCGTGCTGCGGCTCGACGACTTCTACAAGGACGGCGACGACCCCACGCTGCCGCGCATCGAGCACGGCGCCAACGCCGGCCTGGTCGACTGGGACCACCCAGAGTCCTGGCTCCCCGAGGACGCCCTGGCCACGATGGTCGAGCTGGCCACCACCGGCCACGCCGAGGTGCCGGTCTACGAGATCTCCGAGAACGGTCGCTGCGGCTCGCGCGCGCTCGACCTCGGCGGGGCGCGGCTCTTCGTCGCCGAGGGCATCTTCGCCCCCGACGTGGTCGGGCCGGCCCGCGAGGCAGGCGTGCTCGCCGCCGCCTACTGCGTACGCCGCTCGGCGGCCACGACCTTCGTGCTGCGCCTCGTACGCGACCTCCGGGAGCACCGCAAGCCACCGCTGGTGCTGGTCCGGCGGGGGCTGGCGCTGGCCCGGGCCCAGCGCGGCGTCGTCGCCGACGCCGTCGCCAAGGGCTGCGAGCCGCTCTCCCCCGATCGCACCGTCGAGGCGGTCGCGGCGCTGTGATCGCGCCCGACGGACTCCCCTGGGGCCGGCTCAAGCAGCCGGACCGGCTCAGCTGCGGCGCCGCGGTCCTGGTGGTCGCACGCATGCTCTCCGACGAGGTGTACGCCGGTCGCGTGCTGCCCCGCTTCGCCGAGGAGGTCCTCGCGACCCACCGGGAGGTCGTCGGCTGGTGGCCGCGGGCGCTCGGCACGCCGCCGTGGGCGCTGCTGCGCCACCTGCCCGGCAGGCACCGGCTGACCCGACCGGACTTCGCCGCGGTGCTGGCCGCCGCCGAGCACGACCCGGTGCCGGTCTACGTCGGCACCCGGGTGCTGCCCCGGCACGTGGTCCTCGTGGTGGCCGCGGCCCACGGCACCTGGGTGGTCTACGACCCGGCGCGCGGCGGGCTGGTCACCGTCGACGCCGAGCAGCACGCGCAGGACCGGCTGCCCTTCGGGCGCTGGCACCACGCGTGGTGGGCCCTCGTCCCGCGGGCTACCCCGGGAGCTAGACCGCGAACTCGGTGATCAGCACGATCAGCGCCCAGGCCACCGGCAGCGACACCGCGGCCCCGAGCATGACCCGGGCCAGGCCGAGGGCGGTGGCCCCGGCACCCATCCGGTGGTCGACCTGGTCGAGGACCACGCGGCCCGGGTGCGCGGAGTCGTAGCGGACCTCGACCCGCTCCCCCACGTGCGGGATCGGCGGCTCCATGCCCGACATCGTCTCCGAGGTCAGGGTCTGGCCGTCGACCTCGTAGCGCACCAGGTGGAAGTAGACGGTCACCGGCTCCCCGGACATGGCGACGTCCTTGGGGCGGGTCTCCAGGACGTCGGCGACGGTGACGACCGCCCGCTCGGCGAAGGAGTCGGCAGCGCGGCGCTCGCGCAGGCCGCGCAGGCCCAGGACGACGGAGAGGGCCAGGGCGACACCGGCCGCACCCAGCATGACCACGCTCAGGATCATCGGATCCTCCTTCCGGCACGATCATGGCGGAGGACCCACCGCGCCGCGAGCAGACCCACCGTCGCCACGAGCAGCTCCTGCGGCAGTCGACCGGCGTCCTCGCGCTGGATGGAGACGTGCCACTCGTCCAGCGCGGCCGGGAAGGGCGAGCGCCCGAAGAAGAGGTTCGACGGCTTGTCGGCGTCGGGCAGGCAGGCACCGAGCATCCCGGCGAGCACGCGTGCGCGCCGGTGGGCGGGCGTGACGCGGGCCAGCAGCCCCATCGCGGTGAGCCCCACGAGGCCGTCGGGGACCGCGACCTGCAAGAAGATGGAGTCATCGCCCCAGTGCGGCGTGCGGTCCAGCGCGAAGTGGGAGGCGACCCCGGCGGCGAGGGCCGAGACCGGCCCCGGTGCGACGGCGCCGATGACCGCGCCGGTCCACACGTGGTTGGTGATGATCACCGGGCGGCACCGTCGGCCGGGGCCGGGCCGACGAGCCCGGCGTACCCGGGCTTGATGACCTCGTCGATGAGCGCCAGCCGCTCGTCGAAGGGCAGGAAGGCCGACTTCATCGCGTTGATGGTGAACCACCGCAGCTCCGCGGCGCCGTACCCGAACGCCTCGACCAGCGACCACATCTCCTCGGTCATCGACGTCCCGCTCATCAGCCGGTTGTCGGTGTTGACCGTGATCCGGAAGCGCAGGTCGGTGAGCAGGCCGATGGGGTGCTCGGCCACCGAGGTGGCCGCGCCGGTCTGGACGTTGCTGGCCGGGCACAGCTCCAGGGGGATCCGCTTGTCGCGGACGTACGCCGCGAGCCGGCCCAGCTCGACCGACCCGTCCTCGGCGACCGTGATGTCGTCCACGATCCGCACGCCGTGGCCGAGCCGGTCCGCGCCGCACCACTGCAGGGCCTCCCAGATCGACGGGGTGCCGAAGGCCTCGCCGGCGTGGATGGTGAAGTGGAAGTTCTCGCGCTGGAGGTACTCGAAGGCGTCGAGGTGGCGGGTCGGGGGGTAGCCGGCCTCGGCGCCGGCGATGTCGAAGCCGGCGACGCCGCGGTCGCGCCACTGCACGGCCAGCTCGGCGATCTCCATCGAGCGCGCGGCGTGCCGCATGGCGGTCAGGAGCTGGCGCACCACGATGCGGCCCTCGGCCGCGGCGACGCCCTCGTCGAAGCCGCGCTGCACCGCTGCCACGACCTCGTCGAGCGAGAGCCCGTCCTCGAGGTGCTGCTCGGGGGCGTAGCGGACCTCGGCGTAGACCACGCCGTCGGCGACGAGGTCCTCGACGCACTCGCGCGCCACCCGGGTCAGGGCGTCGGCGGTCTGCATGACCGCGACGGTGTGGGTGAAGGTCTCCAGGTAGCGCTCGAGGGACCCGGAGTCGGCGGCATCGGCGAACCAGCGGCCCAGCGCCGCGGCGTCGCCGTCGGGGTCGGTGGGCAGCTCGTGGCCGACCTCGCGGGCCAGCTCCAGGACCGTCGAGGGCCGCAGCCCGCCGTCGAGGTGGTCGTGCAGGAGCACCTTCGGCGCCCGCAGCACGTCGTCGCGGGAGAGGTCTGGAGAGGGGGTGGCGCTCATGGCGCGATCATCCCAGACACCGCGTCACGGACCTCCCCTGACACCGCGACCCACGGCCCGCTAGGTTCACCCCATGCGCGTCTTCACCACCATGGACGAGGTCTCCGCCGCCGCCGGCGAGGAGCTGGGCACGAGCGACTGGGTGGAGATCACCCAGGAGCGCGTCGACACCTTCGCCGACGCCACCGGCGACCACCAGTGGATCCACGTCGACGCCGAGCGGAGCGCGGAGGGCCCCTTCGGCGGCACCATCGCCCACGGCTACCTCACGCTCTCGATGGTGCCGTGGCTGGGCAGCGAGGTCTTCGCGCTCGACACCCCGGGTGCCAAGCTCAACTACGGCGTCAACAAGGTCCGCTTCCCGAACCCCGTCCGGGTCGGCAAGCGGGTGCGCGCCCACGTGGCCATGGGCGAGGTGACCGACATCCCGGCCGGCAAGCAGATCACCCTGCGCTACACGATCGAGATCGAGGGCGAGAGCAAGCCCGCCTGCGTGGCCGAGACGGTCGTCCTGCTGCTGGCGTGAGGGTCAGCTGACCCGGTCGATCACCAGCGGCGACGGCTCGTACGCCGACCCGGCCGGCTCCACGTCGTACCCGCCCTCGAGGCTGGCCAGCGCGCGGTCGAAGCGCTCGGGCTCGTCGGTGAGCAGCGTCATCAGCGGCTGACCCTCGGTGACCTCGTCGCCGGGGCGCGCGTGCCAGACGACGCCGGCGCCGTCCTGGACGGCGTCGCCGAGCTTCGCGCGGCCCGCGCCGAGGCGCCAGGCGGCCATGCCGACGGCCAACGCGTCGAGCCGCGTCAGGACACCCGTGGCCGGCGCGGTCACCACGTGGGACTCCCGCGCGGTCGGAAGCGCCGCGTCGGGGTCGCCGTCCTGGGCGCGGATCATCTTCTTCCACACGTCCATCGCGGAGCCGTCGGCCAGCTTGTCGGCGGGGTCGACGTCGTCGACCCCCGCACCCGCGAGCATCTCGCGCGCGAGGGCGACGGTGAGCTCCACGACGTCGGCCGGTCCGCCGCCGGCCAGCACCTCGACGGACTCGGCCACCTCGATGGCGTTGCCGGCGGTGAACCCCAGCGGGGTGGACATGTCGGTGAGCAGCGCGGTGGTGCGCACGCCGGCGTCCTTGCCGAGCGCCACCATCGTCTCGGCCAGCTCGCGGGCACGGTCGAGGTCCTTCATGAACGCCCCGGTGCCGACCTTGACGTCCAGCACCAGCGAGCCGGTGCCCTCGGCGATCTTCTTGCTCATGATCGAGGAGGCGATCAGCGGGATCGCCTCGACGGTGCCGGTCACGTCGCGCAGGGCGTAGAGCTTCTTGTCGGCCGGGGCCAGGCCGGTGCCGGCCGCGCAGATGACCGCGCCGACCTCCTCGAGCTGACGCATCATCTCGTCGTTGGACAGCGCGGCGCGCCAGCCGGGGATCGACTCGAGCTTGTCGAGCGTGCCGCCGGTGTGGCCCAGCCCGCGACCGGAGAGCTGCGGCACGGCCACGCCGCAGGCGGCGACCAGGGGCGCCAGCGGCAGGGTGATCTTGTCCCCCACCCCGCCGGTCGAGTGCTTGTCGGCGGTGGGGCGGGACAGCGCGGAGAAGTCCATCCGCTCCCCCGAGGCGATCATCGCCGCGGTCCAGCGCGAGATCTCCTCGCGCTCCATGCCGTTGAGCAGGATCGCCATCGCCAGCGCCGACATCTGCTCGTCGGCGACGTCACCCCGGGTGTAGGCGTCGACGACCCAGTCGATCTGGCTGTCGCTCAGGGTGCCGCCGTCCCTCTTGGCGGTGATCACCTCGACGGCGTCGTGCTGGCTCATGCGTCCCTCTCCTCCGGGTGACCGCCCGATGCGGTCACCTCCACTCGTCGGTGGCCGCGCAGCACGAACGTGCCGCGGCTCTCCGGCTCCCCGGCCAGGGCCAGGCCGGGCAGGCGCTCGAACAGCAGCGCCACCGACTCCGTCAGCTCCATCCTGGCCAGTGGTGCACCCAGGCAGAAGTGCACGCCGACCCCGAAGGCCAGGTGCGGGTTGGTCGCCCGGGCGACGTCGAACTCGTCGGGCCGCTCGAAGACGGCCGGGTCGCGGTTGGCGGCGCCCAGCAGGGCGCTGACCCTCTCGCCGGGGCGGACCACGATCCCCCCGGGCAGCTCGACCTCCGCGGTGGCGGTGCGCTCGAAGAGCTGCAGCGCGGAGTCGAAGCGCAGCATCTCCTCCACGCACGCCGCCACGTCGGGGCCCGGCCGCAGCCCCCGCCGCAGCATCGCCACGAGGCCGTTGCCGAAGACGTTGACCGAGGCCTCGTGGCCGGCGTTGAGCAGCAGCACCACGGCCGCGACGACCTCGTCGTCGCTCAGCTCGGTACCCGCGAGGTCGGTGATGAGGTCGTCTGCGGGCTGCCGGCGGCGTACGGCGACCAGGTCGCGCACCAGGGCGGCGAAGTCCTCCGCGGCGGCCACGGCCGCGGCGACGACGCTCTCGTCGGGCGAGGGCTCGTACATCCGCACGATCGCCTGGGACCAGTCGCGCAGGTCGTGGGCGTGGCTGCGCGGCACCCCCAGCAGCTCGGCGATGACCAGCACCGGCAGCGGCTCGGCGTAGGCCTCGACCACGTCGAAGGGGCGCGAGGCGTCGACCTCGTCCAGCAGCTCGGAGGCCAGCGCGCGCACCCGCGGCCGCAGCCGCTCCACGTGGCCGCGGCTGAACGCCGAGGCGACCGGACGCCGCAGCCGGGTGTGCTCCGGCGGCTCGTTCTCCATCATCTGGTTGCGGTGCAGCAGGTTGAACGGCTCGAGGCGCTCCGCGGGCTCGCGGTCGGTCCAGAGCCGCCCCAGCCGGCGGTCACGCTGCACCGCCGAGACCGCGGCGTGGGTGAAGGTGAACCAGGAGCCCGAGGGCTCGTGCCAGGCGACCGCGTGCCGGGACCGCTCCTGCGCGAACCAGGGGTAGGGGTCGGCGACGACGGCGGGGTCGGTCAGGTCAAGCGAGGTCGTCGGGGCCGAAGGCATCCGGCAGCACCTCGCTCATCCGACGCAGCCCCGAGACGGTCATGATCTCCATCTCCGGGCCGCCGTTCTCCCACAGCAGCTGGCGGCAGCGCCCGCACGGCATCACCACGACCGGCTCGGTGCCGACGGCGCCGCCCACGCACACGAAGTGCGTCAGGCGCCCGCCGCCCTCGATGTGCAGCCGGCTGACCAGCCCGCACTCCGCGCACAGCGCGACGCCGTAGGCGGCGTTCTCGACGTTGCAGCCGGTCACCAGCCGCCCGTCGTCGACGAGCGCCGCGGCACCCACCGCGAAGGAGGAGTAGGGCGCGTAGGCGTGCCGCGAGGCGGCCACCGCCTCGGCCTGCAGGGCGTCCCAGTCGACGCCGGTCCCAGGGGTCGACACGGCTAGCCCGCACTCCCCCGGCGATAGACCTGCCCGTCGGCCGCGGGCATCCGTAGTCGTTGCGAGGCGAAGGCGAGGACCAGCAGCGTCACGACGTACGGCGTGATGTTGACGAAGTCGCCGGGCACGACGTCGATCGCGGCGTAGACGGTGATCAGCGCCGCGGCCGCCACCAGGATGCCGACGGCGAGGCGGACCTGCTTGCGCCACAGCTGGTAGCCGGCCAGGGCGATGGCCAGGACCGCGACGGCCAGCAGCAGCGCGTGCACCGAGGTGCCGCCCTGGCGCAGGCCGAGGGTCTGGGTGTAGCCGAAGAGGCCGGAGCCGGCCAGCAGCCCGCCGGGCCGCCAGTTGCCGAAGATCATCGCGGCCAGGCCGATGTAGCCACGACCGCCGGTCTGCCCGTCGCGGTAGTTCGACGAGGCCACCATCGCCAGGAAGCCGCCCGCCAGGCCGGCGAGGGCGCCGGAGATCAGCACCGCGATGAACTTGTAGCGCAGCACCGCGACACCGAGCGACTCCGCCGCCGACGGGCTCTCGCCGGTCGAGCGCAGTCGCAGGCCGAAGGAGGTGCGCCACAGCACCCAGTAGGTGAGCACGAGCAGCACGAAGGCCAGCACCACGAGCAGCGAGAGGTTGGTGACCAGGGCCCGGGCCACGGCGGCGAGCTCGGAGACGAAGAAGATGTTCTGCCCCTCCACCTCGCCCAGCGCGTCGCTGAGTGGCCCGATCGTGATCGAGCCGACGTTGTCCAGCTTCGGGGACTGGGTCTGGCCGCCGCCGGGCAGGCCGACGAAGGTGAGCGCGGCGAGGTACTGCACGGCCCCGACCGCGATGATGTTGATCGCGACACCGGAGATGATGTGGTCCACGCCGAAGACCACCGTCGCGGTCGCGTGGATCAGGCCGCCGATGGCGCCCATCAGCAGCGCACCGGCGACACCGGCCCAGGCGCCGTAGTGGTAGCCGAAGTACCCCGCACCGTAGGTGCCGAGCACCATCATCCCCTCGAGGCCGATGTTGACCACGCCCGCGCGCTCGGACCACAGGCCCCCGAGACCGGCGAGCATGATCGGCACCAGGGCGATCAGGGTCGCGCGCACCGTGCCCGAGGACGCGAGGTCCTCGGCGCCGGTGACGACCCGGAGCACCGAGATCGCCAGCAGCACCAGCACGGCGGCACCCAGCCACCACAGCCGGGGCAGACGACGGGTGGTCACGGCGCTCATGCGCGGGCCTCCTCTTCCTGGTCGGTCGCCGTCGCGCGGCCGGCCTCGAGGGCGCGGGCCACGGCGTGCTGCTCGAGGCGCACGCCGTAGCGGCGCACCACCTCGTAGGAGATGACGACGGTCAGGACGATCACGCCCTGGGTGATGGCGACGATGTCGGGCGAGACGCCGACGAGGATCTGCAGCGGGTTGGACTGCTCGTCGAGGTAGGCGAAGAGCAGGGCGCCGATCGCGATGCCGATCGGGTGGTTGCGACCCAGCAGCGCGATGGCGATGCCGGCGAAGCCGAGACCGGACTGGAAGGTCGAGCCGTAGCTGTAGGAGTCGCCGAAGAGCAGCGGGAGGCCCACGAGCCCGGCGACGGCACCGGAGAGGAGCATCGCCACGATCGTCATCCGGGTCACCGAGATGCCGCTGGCCACCGCTGCGGTCGTCGACTTGCCGGTCGCCCGGAGGTCGAAGCCGAAGCGGGTGCGGTTGAGCAGGAACCAGTAGGTGAACCCGGCCAGCGCGGCGAGGAAGATGAAGCCGTAGACCTCGGTGGTCGACCCGTCACCGATCTGGAAGCCGGGGATCCGCGAGCCCTCCGGGATCTCCTTGGTGCCGATGTCGTTGCTGCCCTCCTCGCGCACCGCGACCCGGCGCAGGAAGTAGGCGACCAGGCCGGTGGCGATGAAGTTGAGCATGATCGTGGAGATCACCTCGCTGACGCCCCGCTTGGCCCGCAGCACACCGGCGATGCCGGCCCAGGCGGCGCCCGCGAGCATCGCGGCCAGGATCGCCAGGACGGTGTTGGCCGCGCCCGGTAGCCAGGCCTCGCCCGCGACCACGGCGGCCACGAACGCGGCGACGCGGTACTGGCCGTCGACGCCGATGTTGAACAGGTTCATCCGGAAGCCCACCGCGACGGCGAGGCCGGAGAGGTAGAGCACGGTGGCGTTGTTGAGGATGTTGGCGACGTTGCGCTCGGCGGGGACGCCGAGCAGGGTCGACCAGACCTCGCCGACGGGGTCGCCGGCCAGCACCAGCACCAGGCTGGTGATCAGGAACGCCAGCACCAGCGCGAGCACCGGGGCGAGCAGCCCCAGGCCCAGCTTCTGCAGTCGTGGGTCGAGGTTCGTCACGCGGCACCTCCCGCACCGGTCATGGCCGAGCCGAGCTGCTCGGGGGTCACCTGACCCGGGTCGAAGGAGCCGACGAGACGACCCCGCAGGATCACCTCGATCCGGTCGGAGAGACCGATGAGCTCGTCGAGGTCGGCGGAGATCAGCAGCACCGCGAGGCCGAGCCGGCGGGCCTCCTTGATGTGCCCCCAGATCGCGGCCTGGGCGCCCACGTCGACCCCGCGGGTCGGGTGGGCGGCGATCAGCAGGATCGGGTCACCGCTCATCTCCCGGCCCACGATCAGCTTCTGCTGGTTGCCGCCGGACAGCGCGCGGGCGAGGGTGTCCACGCCCGGGGTGCGCACGTCGTAGTCCTCGACGATGCGCTGGGTGTCGGTGCGCGAGGCGCCCCGGTCGATCAGGCCCCGGCGCGCCCACGGCTTGCGGGTCTGGTGGCCGAGCACGCGGTTCTCCCACAGCGGCGCGTCGAGGAGCAGCCCGTGGCGGTGCCGGTCCTCGGGGATGTAGCCGATGCCGGCCTCACGACGCCGGCGGGTGGAGAGCTCGGTGAGGTCCTGGCCGGCGAGCCGGACGGTGCCGGTGGCACCGGGCCGCATGCCCATGATCGCTTCGACCAGCTCGGCCTGGCCGTTGCCCTCGACCCCGGCGATGCCGAGGACCTCCCCGGCGTGGATGTCGAAGGAGATGGCGTCCAGCAGCGGCCGGTTCTCGCCGGGCAGCCCGAGGTCGGCGACGTGCAGGGTGACCCGGTCGGTGACCGTGGAGGCCTCCGTCGACGGGCTGGGCAGCTCCGAGCCGACCATCAGCTCGGCGAGCTCGCGCGAGGTGGTGCCGGAGGGGTCGACGGTGGCCACCGTCGTACCGCGGCGGATGACGGTGATCTCGTCGGCGACGGAGAGGACCTCGTCGAGCTTGTGGGAGATGAAGATGACCGAGAGCCCCTCGGCCTTGAGCTCGCGCAGGTTGGCGAAGAGCTCCTCGACCTCCTGGGGCACCAGGACCGCCGTCGGCTCGTCGAGGATGATGACCCGCGCGCCGCGGTAGAGGACCTTGAGGATCTCCACCCGCTGACGGGCGCCGACACCGAGGTCCTCGACCATCTGGTCGGGCTCCACGCCGAGGCCGTAGGCATCCGAGATCCGCACGATCTCGGCGCGCGCGGCGGCACCGATGCCGTGCAGCTTCTCGGCGCCGAGGACGACGTTCTCGAGGACGGTGAAGTTGTCGGCGAGCTGGAAGTGCTGGAAGACCATGCCGACTCCGTGCCGGATCGCGTCCGCGGGCGAGCCGAGGCTCACCTGGGTCCCGCCGATCTCGATGGTCCCGGAGTCGGGTGCCTGCACGCCGTACAGGATCTTCATCAGCGTCGACTTGCCGGCGCCGTTCTCACCCACGATCGCGTGGATGGTGCCACGAGCGACGTCGATGTTGATGTCGTCGTTCGCGATCACGCCCGGGAACCGCTTGCCGATCCCCCGCAGGCGCACCGCTGGTGCGACGTCGGACACGAGAACCCCTTCCGGTCCCGAAAATCTCACTGCATCAATCTCACTGGGTGGCACGCAGAGGCTGCGCGCCGACGAGCACGCTATCCGACGAGGACCGGTGCACGGGAAGCCGCAGGCCACGCCCGCCGGAGCGGACGTGGCCTGCGACGTGGAACCAGACGCGCTAGATCACGGAGCGGTGGGCACCGAGATCTCGCCGTCGATGATCTGCTGCTTCAGCTCGTCGAGCTGCTCGACGATGTCGTCGACGAAGCCGCCGCTGGTGGAGTAGCCCACGCCGTCGACCGCGAGGTCGTAGGTGGTCACACCGGAGGGGAACTCGCCGTCGTTGACCTGGGTGAGGTACTCGTAGACCGCGACGTTCACGTTCTTGAGCATCGAGGTCAGGATCGAGTCCTGCACCGACGGGTCGGCGGTGTTGTACTGGTCGGAGTCGACACCGATGGCCCAGTTGCCGGACTCCGAGGCAGCCTCGAAGACACCGCCGCCGGAGCCGCCCGCGGCGTGGTAGACGATGTCCGCACCGTTGTCGTACATGCCCTCGGCCGCGGTCTTGCCCTTGGCCGGGTCACCGAAGCCGGAGAAGTCCGGCACCTGGGTGAGGTAGGTGACGTCGATCTCGATGTCGGGGTTCACCGACTCGGCACCGGCGATGTAGCCCGCCTCGAACTTCTGGATCAGCGGGGTCTCGACGCCGCCGACGAAGCCGATGTGGTCGTTCTCGGTCTTCAGCGCCGCAGCGGCACCGACCAGGAACGAGCCCTGCTCCTCGGCGAAGACCAGGCTGGCGACGTTGTCGGACTCCACGCTGGAGTCGTCGATGATCGCGAAGTGGACGTCGGGGTACTCCTCGGCGACCTTGCCGATCGAGGCGGCGTAGGCGAAGCCGACCGCGATGATCGGGTCGTAGCCGGCGTCGGCGAAGGTGCGCAGGCGCTCCTCGCGGGCCGACTCGGCCTCGCCGTCCTCGGCCTCGGACTCCTGGGACTCCATGCCGAACTCGTCCATCGCCTGGTCGAGGCCCGCGGCAGCGGAGTCGTTGAAGGACTGGTCACCGCGACCGCCCACGTCGTAGGCCATGCCGACCTTGACGTCGCTGGTGGGGGCGTCCCCGTTGTCGGTGCCCTCGTCGGTGCCCTCGTCGGAGCCACACGCCGACAGGGTGAGCGCGGCGGCCATGGCCACCGCTGCAAATCGAGCCGTCTTCCTCACGGCAACCCTCCTGATGATCGGTTGCGTCCCGTGGTGCGGGACACACCGGGTCACCCTAGGGCCGCACCGGGCCCACGACGGGGTCCCAGGCCGAAATTCCCCCGGTTGTTACCTGTCGGTGACCTCCGCGGTCCGCGCGAGCGTCGCCTCAGGCGCGCAGCGCCCTCCAGGCCGCCTCCGCCATCAGGCGGGCACCGATGGTGATCGCCCGCTCGTCGATGTGCAGGTTGCCCTGGTGCAGGTCGTAGGTGGGCCCGCCGGGAGTGCGGGTGCCCAGGCGCATCATCGCGCCGGGGACCTGGTCGAGGTACCACCCGAAGTCCTCGCCACCGAGGCTCTGCGGGGCGGTCACCTGGCCGTCCGGGCCGAGGACCTCCGTCACGGCCTCGGCGAGGATCCGGTTGGACAGGGACTCGTTGACCACCGGCGGGACGCCGCGCTGGTAGTCCAGGTGCGCCGTGACGCCGTAGGGCCGCACGATCTCGTGCACCAGCTCGCGCACGAGCTTCTCGCACTCCGCCCACGCGACCGCGTCGAGGATCCGGACGGTGCCGGCCAGGACCCCGTGGTCGGGGATGACGTTGGGCGCCGAGCCGGCAGCGACCATCCCCCACACCACGCTGACCCCCGAGCGGGGGTCGAGTCGACGGGAGAGGATGGCCGGCAGCTCGGTGGTCACCTTGGCCAGCGCGAAGGTGAGGTCCCCGGTGAGGTGCGGGCGCGAGGTGTGCCCACCGGTGCCCTCGAGCCGGATCTCGATGCGGTCGGCGGCGCTGGTGAGCGGGCCCAGCCGCAGGCCCACCTGGCCGACGTCGACCCCGGGGTCGCAGTGCAGGGCGAAGACCCGCTCCACGCCGTCGAGGACGCCGAGGCCCATCAGGTGCACGGCCCCGCCGGGCATGACCTCCTCGGCGGGCTGGAAGAACAGCCGCACCCGGCCCCCGAGCTCCCCCACCGCGTGCACGCGGGCCAGCGCGTGGGCGGCGCCCACGAGGGCGGAGGTGTGCACGTCGTGGCCGCAGGCGTGCGCCACGCCGGGCAGCGTGGAGCGCCACGGGTCCTCGGAGACCTCCTGGACCGGCAGCGCGTCGAGGTCGGCGCGCAGGCCGACCGTCCGCTCCCCCGTGCCGAGATCGGCCACCAGGCCCGCGGGGCTGAGCCGCTGGATGCGCCACCCGCTGGCCTCCAGCCCGGCGGCGACGACGTCGGTGGTGCGGTGCTCGGCCCACGACAGCTCGGGGTGGGCGTGCAGGTCGCGGCGCAGGGCGACCAGGTCGGCCTCGTGGTCGGCCACGACCTGGGCGATGAGGGCGGAGGGCGTGGCCGGGGTCGTCATGGTCGTTCGAGGATAGTCGGGTCCCCGTCGTAGGCCGCGAGGATCCGGTCGGCCGCCACGGTGGCGGGCAGCTCGCCGGCCAGCACGGCGTCGCGGATCTCGTCGCGCACGGCGCGGACGCCCGTGGAGAGCCGCAGCCGCTGGTCGAGCTCGTCGCGGACCATCGCCCAGGTGAACTCCAGCTGCTGCTCGGCGCGCTTGGTGCCCAGCCCGTCGGTGCCGAGGTGCTCGCGGTGGGCGAGCACGCGCGACCAGACGTCGTCGACGTCGACGTCGTGCAGGCCCGAGCAGGTGACCACCGGGGGTGCCCACTCGGACTTCCCGCGCACCAGCCGCAGGGCGCCGGCGAGGTCGCGGGCCGCGGCGCGGGCCTCCTGCTCCCGGTCGCCGTCTGCCTTGTTGACCGCGATGACGTCGGCGATCTCGAGGATGCCCTTCTTGATGCCCTGGAGCTGGTCGCCGGTGCGGGCCAGGGTGAGGAACAGGAAGGTGTCGACCATCCCGGCCACCGTCACCTCCGACTGCCCGACGCCGACGGTCTCGACCAGGATCACGTCGTAGCCGGCCGCCTCGAGGACGGCCATCGCCTGGACGGTGGCCCGGGCGACGCCGCCGAGGGTGCCCGCCGACGGGGAGGGGCGGATGAACGCGTCCGGCTCCACCGAGAGCCGTCCCATCCGGGTCTTGTCGCCCAGCACCGAGCCGCCGGTGCGCACGCTGGAGGGGTCGACGGCCAGCACGCCCACCTTGTGCCCCTCGGCGACCAGGCGGGTGCCGAGAGCCTCGATGAACGTCGACTTCCCGACCCCGGGTACGCCGGAGATCCCGACCCGGACCACGTCGGACCCGCCGGACTCCTCGGCCAGCTCGGTCAGCAGCGCCCGCGCCTGGGCGCGGTGCTGCGGGCGCGAGGACTCCACCAGCGTGATCGCCTGCGAGACCGCCGCGCGCCGCTGCGCCCGGATGCCCTCGACGAGCCGGTCGACCTTCTCCTGGTCCCTGTCCCGGTCGGGAGCCGGCATCAGTGCCCGAGCTGGTCGCGCAGGGTGGCCAGCAGCGACAGCGCCGACTGGGCGATGACCGTGCCGGGCAGGAACACCTCGGCGGCACCCATCTCCAGCAGGGTCGGCACGTCGTCGGGCGGGATCACGCCACCGATGACGACCATGATGTCGTCACGGCCCTGCTCGGCCAGCGCGGTGCGCAGCGCCGGGAGCAGGGTGAGGTGGCCCGCGGCGAGCGAGCTGACGCCGACGATGTGCACGTCGTTGTCGACCGCCTGCTGAGCGACCTCCTCGGGCGTGGAGAACAGCGGCCCCACGTCGACGTCGAAGCCCATGTCGGCGAACGCGGAGACGATGACCTTCTGGCCGCGGTCGTGGCCGTCCTGGCCCATCTTGGCGACCAGGATGCGGGGGCGACGCCCCTCGGCCTCCTCGAACTCCGCGGTCTCGGCCAGCACCTGCTTGACCTGGGTGGCACCCTCGCCGTCGCCGGACTCGTCGCGGAACACGCCGCTGATCGTACGGATGACGGCCTGGTGGCGGCCGTAGACCTTCTCCAGCGCCTCGGAGATCTCGCCCACGGTCGCCTTGTTCCGCGCGGCGTCGACGGCCAGGGCGAGCAGGTTGCCCTCCATGCCCGAGCCGCCCCGCTCGGCGGAGGCGGTCAGCGCCTCCAGCGAGCGGCGTACGGCGTCGTCGTCACGCTCGGCGCGCAGCCGCTCGAGCTTGGCCAGCTGGCGTCGGTAGACGTCGTCGTTGTCGACGCGCAGGACGTCGAGCTTGTCCTCGGCGGCGAGCCGGTAGGTGTTGACGCCGATGAGCTTCTGCGCGCCGGAGTCCAGCCGGGCCTGGGTGCGGGCGGCGGCCTCCTCGATGCGCATCTTCGGGATGCCCTGCTCGATGGCCTTGGCCATGCCGCCGGCGCGCTCGGCCTCCTGGATGTGGGCCCACGCGCGCTCGGCGAGGTCGTGGGTCAGCCGCTCGACGTAGTAGGAGCCGGCCCACGGGTCGATGGTGCGGGTCGTGCCGGACTCCTGCTGCAGCATCAGCTGGGTGTTGCGCGCGATGCGGGCCGAGAAGTCGGTCGGCAGCGCGATCGCCTCGTCGAGGGCGTTGGTGTGCAGCGACTGGGTGTGACCCTGGGTCGCGGCCATCGCCTCGATGCAGGTGCGGCCGACGTTGTTGAAGACGTCCTGGGCGGTCAGCGACCAGCCGGAGGTCTGGGAGTGGGTGCGCAGGGAGAGCGACTTGGGGTTCTTCGGGTCGAACTCGCGCACCAGGCGCGACCACAGCGCGCGAGCGGCGCGCATCTTGGCGACCTCCATGAAGAAGTTCATGCCGATGGCCCAGAAGAAGCTCAGCCGCGGCGCGAAGGCGTCGATGTCGAGGCCGGCCTCGAGGCCGGCGCGGATGTACTCGACGCCGTCGGCGAGGGTGTAGGCCAGCTCGAGGTCGTTGGTCGCCCCGGCCTCCTGCATGTGGTAGCCGGAGATGGAGATCGAGTTGAACCGCGGCATCCGCTCGGCGGTGAAGGCGAAGATGTCGGAGATGATCCGCATCGACGGCACCGGCGGGTAGATGTAGGTGTTGCGGACCATGAACTCCTTGAGGATGTCGTTCTGGATGGTCCCGGCGAGCTGCTCGGGCTTGACGCCCTGCTCCTCGGCCGCGGCGATGTAGAGCGCCATCACCGGCAGCACGGCGCCGTTCATGGTCATCGAGACCGACATCTGGTCCAGCGGGATGCCCTCGAAGAGGGTGCGGGCGTCGTAGATCGAGTCGATCGCGACACCGGCCATGCCGACGTCGCCGCGCACCCGCGGGTGGTCGGAGTCGTAGCCGCGGTGGGTGGCGAGGTCGAAGGCGACCGAGAGGCCCTTCTGGCCGGCCGCGAGGTTGCGGCGGTAGAAGGCGTTGGACTCCTCGGCGGTCGAGAACCCGGCGTACTGACGGATGGTCCACGGCTGCGTGGTGTACATCGTCGGGTAGGGGCCGCGCAGGAACGGGCTCAGGCCCGGGTAGGTGTCGAGGGCGTCGAGGCCCTCGAGGTCCTCGGGGCCGTAGGACGTCTTGATCGCGATGCCCTCCGGGGCGGTCCACAGGTCGTGGGCCGGGGTGCCGGTGGACGGCGCCGCGCCCTCCCCCACGAGGGGCAGGCCGGCGAAGCTGGACGGGACACTCATCGGAGGGCCTCCCTGGTGCGGGTGAGGAAGGCGAGGGCGTCCACGCCCATCGCGCAGGAGTCGTCGATCACGTCGAAGACACCGCTGGTCGAGCTTGTCGAGACCCCCGCGATGATCACGCGGGTCGCGCCGGCCTCGCGCAGCGCGGACGCCGCGGCCTCGCCCCACTCGGCGTAGGTCGGGTCGGCACCGGCCAGGCACACGACCGACTGGCCGTCGTACGCCGCCACGAGCGCCTCGGGGCCGTCGGTGGCTCCGGCCACGTCGACGGCGACACCGCCGGCGGCGAGCAGGTTGGTGGCGAAGGTGGCCCGGGCGGTGTGCTGGGCGATCGGGCCCATCGTGGCGAGGAAGACGCGGCCCGCGGGGGCCTCGGCGCGCATCGCCTCGAAGGCCGCGCCGTAGGAGCGCACGCCCTCCCAGCCGGCGTACGGCTCCCGGGCGGGCAGCTCCTCGCCGAGGTTGGGGAACTCGGTCAGGCCGGTGAGCGGGCGCTGGCGGGTGGCGACCTCGCGGTCGCGCTGCTCGACGGTCGCGGCCACCATCTCCTCGAGCACCGCGGCGTCGGGACCGTCGGCGCCGTCGGCGCCGTCGAGGCGACCCAGCGCCTCCCAGGCGGCGCGGGCCATCGCGTCGGTGAGCTCCTCGACGGCGTACGCGCCACCGGCGGGGTCGGCGACGTGCGCCACGTGGGACTCGTCGATGAGCAGGTGGTGGGTGTTGCGCGCGATCCGGCGACCGAAGGCGTCGGGACGTCCCAGCGGGGCGTCGAAGGGCAGCACCGTGACGCTGTCGGCGCCGCCGACACCGGCGGCGAACGCGGCGACGGTGGTGCGCAGCATGTTCACGTACGGGTCGTAGGTGCTCATCATCGGACGGCTCGTCACGGCGTGGACGCTCACGGCGCCGGTCGAGCCCGTCGAGACCCCGGAGAGCTCCAGGACCCGCGCCCACAGCCGGCGTACGGCGCGGAGCTTGGCGATCGAGGCGAACTGCTCGTCGGTGACGGCCAGCCGCAGCTCGATGAGCCCCGCGGCGTCGGCGGCGCCGATGCCGGCGGCCTCCAGGACGCGCAGCACGCGGGCGCCGGCCGCCAGGACCCAGCCGAGCTCGGTGACGTCGGAGGCACCGCGGTCGTGGACCTTCGTGCCGTCGACCACGACGCCCAGCAGGCCCCGCTCGCGGGCCAGGCGGGCGACCGCGGCCAGCGTCTCGGCGTCGGCGGTGGCCGGGGCGCCGAGGTTGGTGCCGGTCGCGAGGTCGGTGTCGCCGGCGTGGGCCAGGAACGCCTGCGCCGCCGCGAGGGGGTCGGCGGCGTCGAGCGCGACCGGTGCCAGGTCGAGCAGCACGCCCTCGAGCAGGGTGGACAGGTCGGCGCCGGCGTCGACCTGCAGCCACAGCGAGGTGACCCCGCCGTCGAGGTCGACCAGCGCCGCCTCGTTGAGCTGCTTCTCGGGCCCGGCCTCGACCAGGGCGCGCACGTCCCAGTCGCCCGCGCGCGCCGGGCGCCCGGCGGTCGCCAGGCCCTCCAGCGAGCCCGGGGTGCCGAGCGGGGTGATGTCGAGGCCGTCCAGCGTCCGGCGGGTCAGCTTGTCCCACACCAGGGAGTCGGCGTCCTCCTCGCTCATCCGGCGCGACTTGCGCAGCACGGCGGCGGTGGCCTTCTCCCAGTCCGCCCGGGTCCAGGCGTCGTCGGCGTGGGCGAGCTCGAGCGCGCCCTCGGGTCCAGTCATGGTGCGAACCATAGGAGTGTCGAGTGACGTCGGCTACAGGATGTGATGTTTCCGACCGAGCGCCTGCTTGGTCCGCACCGTTCACCGCGCAGCCACCCCGAGGTCACGGCCGGGTCGACACGGCCGGCGAGGGTGCCCCCCATGCGCGTGCTCGTCGTGACCGAGTCCTGCTTCCCCGCCGGCGGCCCGACGGTGAAGGCCGTCCTGGACCGCCTCGTCGACACCGGCCACGAGGTCCGACTGGTGGCGCCGGCTCCCGGCCTCGCCGACTACCGCGGCTGCACGGTCGTGCGGATCAGCCCGCTGGCCAAGCCCGGCGCCCAGGTCCGCGCCGCCGTCGACGCCGCCCGGCCGGACGTGGTCCTCGCCCTGGACCCCGGCACCGGCCCGGGCAGCCTGGGGCGCAAGGCGCTCAAGCACGCGCAGGCGACCGGGGTGCCGACGACCGTGGTGCAGGCCTCCGCGGTGCCCGAGGTCCTCGGTGACTACTGGCGCACCACCGTGGCCGAGCGGGCCGACCTGCTGCTCGCGACCTCGCGGCACCTCGCGGGGCGCCTGTCCGCCCTCGGGCGCGAGGTCGGGGTGTGGGCGCCGGGCGTCGACACCCTGGCCTTCACCCCCGCCCTGCGCGACGAGTGGCTGCACCGGCACTGGTCCCGCGCCTCGTCGCGGGCCCAGCCGCTGGTGGTCGTGGGGTACGTCGGGGCGCTGCGCAAGCGGCACGGGGTACGCCGGCTGGCCGCCGTCTCCCGCATCCCGGGCGTGCGCCTGGTGGCGATCGGCGACGGGGCGCAGCGCGACTGGCTGGCCCAGCACGCGCGCGACGTCAAGCTGACCGGGGCGCTCGGCACCGGCGACCTGGCCGTCGCCATGGCGACCCTCGACGTCCTCGTCCACCCCGACGAGCAGCAGACGTGCGCCCACGCGCTGCGGGAGGCGGCCGCCTCCGGCGTACCGGTCGTGGCGCCGCGCGCCGGTGCCGCGGCCGAGGTGGTGCGCCACCTGGAGACGGGGCTGCTGCACTCCCCCGGCAGCGAGCGCGACCTGGTGCGCGCGGTCGGGGCCCTGGTGGCCGACCGGCACCGGGCCCTGCTCGGGGCTCGCGGGCGGCAGCTGGCCGAGGAGCGGTCCTGGACGCTGGCCGTCGACGAGCTGATCGGGCGGTTGGAGCAGCAGGTGAGGGTACCCTCACTTACCTCTCGGTAGGCGTCGAAGGGGGATATGTCACACCTCCGGGGGGCAAAGCCGGGCGATCTGCGCGCTACCGTGCTCCCTTGTGGCAACCCCGACTCTCGTCCGAGGAGCGCGCGCGTCGCGCTCGACGATCACGCTCAAGCTCCTGATGGCCGGCAGCGGGCTGGTGTTCATCGGCTTCGTGCTGCTCCACATGTACGGCAACCTGAAGGCCTTCGCGGGTGAGGAGGCGTTCAACGAGTACGCCCACCACCTGCGGATCCTCGGCGAGCCGATGCTGCCCGAGGAGGGCGCCCTCTGGGTGATCCGCCTCGTGCTCATCGTCTCCCTGGTCGTGCACGTGACCAGCGCGGTCGTGCTCGCCCGCCGTGCCGGCGCGGCCCGCACCGTGAAGTACGCGGTGAAGAAGAACAAGCACTCCTCGGTCTCCTCGCGCACCATGCGCTGGGGCGGGCTGACGATCCTGGTCTTCCTGGTCTGGCACCTGCTGAACTTCACCATCGGCAAGGTCAACCCCGCCGGCGGCGAGACCAACAACCCCTACCAGCTGATGGTCGACACCTTCGGCCTGTGGTGGATGACGCTGATCTACCTGGCCGCGATGGCCGCCCTGGCGCTGCACCTGCACCACGGCACCTTCAGCGCGATGCAGACCCTCGGCTGGACCGGCACGGCCGCGGCCCGGCAGCGGGCCCGCACCGCCGGGTGGGTGCTGGCGGTCGTGATCGCCGGCGGCTTCTCGCTGGTCCCGATCTTCACGCTCCTCGGCGTCATCGACTGACCGCGGCCCCACGACAGCACCGAACCGGAGAGACCGACACATGGCATCCACCGTCGACGTCAGCGGCAACACCGTCCTGACCACGCCGCCGAACCAGCAGTCCGACGACGCCCACGGGTACTACACCCTCGGCGAGAAGATCGCGGACACGAAGGCACCTGCCGGTGCTATCAAGGACCGCTGGACCACCCATAAGATGAACAACCGGCTGGTCAACCCGGCCAACCGCCGCAAGCTCGACGTGATCATCGTCGGCACCGGTCTGGCCGGCGGCGCGGCCGCCGCCACCATGGGCGAGGCCGGCTACAACGTGAAGTCCTTCTGCTACCAGGACTCCCCGCGTCGGGCGCACTCGATCGCCGCGCAGGGCGGCATCAACGCGGCGAAGAACTACAAGGAGGACGGCGACTCGACGTACCGCCTCTTCTACGACACCGTGAAGGGCGGCGACTACCGCTCGCGCGAGTCGAACGTCTACCGCCTCGCCGAGGTCTCGGCGAACATCATCGACCAGTGCGTCGCGCAGGGCGTGCCCTTCGCCCGTGAGTACGGCGGCCTGCTGGACAACCGCTCCTTCGGCGGCGTGCAGGTCTCCCGCACGTTCTACGCCCGTGGGCAGACCGGTCAGCAGCTGCTGATCGGCGCCTACCAGGCGATGGAGCGACAGGTCGCGGCCGGCACGGTCACGCAGTACACCCGCCACGAGATGCTCGAGCTGATCATCGTCGACGGCAAGGCCCGCGGGATCATCGCCCGCGACATGGTCACCGGCGCGATCGAGACCCACCTCGCCGACGTCGTGGTGCTGGCCTCGGGCGGCTACGGCAACGTCTTCTACCTCTCGACCAACGCGATGGGCTCCAACGTCACCGCCGCGTGGCGTGCGCACCGCAAGGGCGCCTACATGGCCAACCCCTGCTACACGCAGATCCACCCGACCTGCATCCCGGTCTCCGGCGACCACCAGTCGAAGCTGACCCTGATGTCGGAGTCGCTGCGCAACGACGGTCGCATCTGGGTGCCGAAGAAGGCCGAGGACTGCACCAAGGACCCGCGCGACATCCCCGAGGAGGACCGCGACTACTACCTGGAGCGGATCTACCCCTCCTTCGGCAACCTGGTCCCCCGCGACATCGCCTCCCGCCAGGCCAAGAACGTCTGCGACGAGGGTCGCGGCGTGGGCCCGATGGTCGGCGACTTCCGCCGCGGTGTGTACCTCGACTTCGCCGACGCCATCGAGCGTCTCGGTGAGGACGCGGTCCGCGAGAAGTACGACAACCTCTTCGACATGTACGAGCGGATCACGGGTGAGAACCCCTACGAGGTGCCGATGCGCATCTACCCCGCCGTGCACTACGTCATGGGTGGCCTGTGGGTCGACTACGACCTGCAGTCCAACATCGAGGGCCTCTTCGTCACCGGTGAGGCCAACTTCTCCGACCACGGCGCGAACCGCCTCGGCGCCTCGGCGCTGATGCAGGGCCTGGCCGACGGCTACTTCGTGCTGCCGAACACCATCCGCGAGTACCTCGCCGACGGCCCGTTCGACGCCATCGACGAGTCGCACCCCGACGTCGTCGCGGCCCGGACCGAGGTCGAGGACCGGATCCAGAAGTTCCTCTCGATCAACGGCACCCGCACGGTGGACAGCTACCACAAGGAGCTGGGCAACATCATGTGGGAGTACTGCGGGATGGAGCGCACCGAGGACGGCCTGCGCAAGGCGATCGACATGATCCGCGAGCTCAAGGCCGACTTCTGGAGCAACGTCAAGGTGCTCGGCACCGCCGACTCGCTCAACCAGAGCCTGGAGAAGGCCGGCCGCGTGGCCGACTTCCTCGAGCTGGGCGAGCTCATGTGCATCGACGCCCTCAACCGCCGCGAGTCCTGCGGCGGTCACTTCCGGGCCGAGTCCCAGACCGAGGACGGTGAGGCGCTGCGTCACGACGAGGAGTTCGCCTACGTCGCGGCCTGGGAGTTCGGCGGCGAGGGCGGTCAGCCCGTCCTGCACAAGGAAGACCTCGTCTACACGGCCATCGAGATGAAGCAGCGGAGCTACAAGTGAGACTCACCCTCAAGATCTGGCGCCAGGAGAACGCGAGCGCCCCGGGCGCCCTGCAGACCTACGACCTCGACGGCGTCTCGGCCGACATGAGCTTCCTGGAGATGCTCGACGTCCTCAACGAGAAGCTGCAGGGCGAGGGCCAGGAGCCGGTCGCCTTCGACCACGACTGCCGTGAGGGCATCTGCGGCGCCTGCTCGCTGATGATCAACGGCGAGGCGCACGGCCCGGAGGTCACCACGACCTGCCAGCTGCACATGCGCTCGTTCAACGACGGCGACACCATCACCATCGAGCCGTGGCGCTCGGACGCCTTCCCGGTGGTGCGTGACCTGATCGTGGACCGCTCGGCCTTCGACCGGATCATCCAGTCCGGCGGCTTCATCTCGGCCAACACCGGCTCGGCCCCCGAGGCCAACTCGGTGCCCGCGCCGCGTGACAAGGCCATGCGCGCCTTCAACGTCGCCACCTGCATCGGCTGCGGCGCCTGCGTCGCCGCCTGCCCCAACGGCTCTGCCTCGCTGTTCATGGGTGCGAAGATCACCCACCTCGGCGAGCTCCCCCAGGGCCAACCCGAGCGCTACTCGCGCGTGGTCGACATGGTCGCCCAGCACGACCACGAGGGCTTCGGTGGCTGCACCAACATCGGCGAGTGCACCAGCGCCTGCCCCAAGGAGATCCCGCTCGACGTGATCTCCCAGCTCAACAAGGACCTGCGCGACGCCATGCGCATGGGTCTCTGAGCCTCTGCTCAACCGCAGAGCCGGGTCGTCCCTTCGGGGGCGGCCCGGCTCTCTGTTGGTTGCGGCGTCGGTCCTAGGCGGCGTCGTAGATGATCGGGCCGGTCTCGTACCACTGGACGACAGCGGTGTAGGGGCTGTCGGCCCGGCGGTTGTCGCGGTTGTCGAGCGCTCCATGTTGGTCGAGCTTGTCGAGACCCCTCGTGCCGCTGGTGTCGTGGAGGTAGACCTGGCCGTGGGGGTCGCGCCACAGGTGGACGCCGGGCCAGGGCATCGCGCTCTGCCACGCGCCGTGGGTCTTGAGTCGGTGGTGGAGCGTGGAGAGTGGGCTGAGGTTGTGGGTGCCGGTCTGGTCGGGTGGCCCGTGCGGGTCCCAGGGCACGACGTGGTCGAGCTGGATGGTCGGCCCGGTGCTGCGGGTGGTGCCCCAGGGGAACGCCTCGGTCGGGGAGATCTGCTGGACCGCGCGGCGGTGTCGCTGGGGGATCTCGTAGGCCTCCACGGGCGCCAGGCCCTCCAGATCGAGCACGGGGCGCACCACGAAGCGGGCGTAGCGACCCAGCACGTCGCGCAGCCAGGACTCCGTGACCGGGCCCCAGCCGTCGACGCGGGCGACCCGGTCGACCTCCCCGTGCTCGGGTGAGACCTCCCGCGCTCCGCCGTAGAGGTGCACGGTCAGCTCCACGGCGGGCAGCAGGTCACGCAGGTCGACCTCACCGTCGGCCGGTGCCTGGTCGATGACCGTCGGGGACGCGAGCAACGCGATCGCCTGCACCCTCAGCTGGTCGATGGACGGGCTGTCGTCATCGGGGCCGGTCGGCTCGGGCAGGTGCTCCTGCAGCCGGTGCGCCAGCGTCGTGACCGCGGCGTCGAGGGCCTCGATGACCGGCAACGGGCCACGGACCACGAAGGTCCCCATCCCGTGGGTCTCGTCCCCGGCACGAGGGCGGAGCGCGCGGGCGTAGGTGGCGGCCGCGGCCCGCTCCTCCTTCTCCTTCGCCAGCTCAGGCGCGGCGGCGGCGACCTTGCCGGCCACGAGGGTCTCGAAGTGGGTCCACGGGATCCGGCCGTCGGCGGCCTCGGCGACCTCCTGGTCGACCCAGGCCGCCTCATCAGCGCTGAGGTCGCGGGTGCGCTCGGCGACGTGGATCGCGTAGGAGTCACGCACCTCCAGGGCCTGCACCCGCCCCCACAGCAGCGGCAACCGCAGACGAAGGTCGAGGGCGGCGGCCATCAGCTTGCGGCCGTGGTGGGAGGTCCGCTCAATGCGCGCCCCGAACTCCGCCGCAGCGAACTCGGTCACCTCCGGCGTCCCCGGCCCACCCAGGACCGTGGCCCGCTCCCGCCCCGGCTTCCCCGCCTCCACAGGGTCGAGCCGGTCGACCGGGTGGGCCACCGCCCACTCGTAGGCCAGCACCAACAGCTCAGCCCCCGCCCGCCGCATCCCCCGCGCACACACCGTCGCCCGCGCCAGGATCTGCTCCTCGCTCAGGTCGGTCGTCGCGACCAAGGGGCTGGTGGTCATGAGTCCATTGAAGCCGCGACCACCGACAGTCTCGATCGGCTTGGTGGCTCAGTGGAAAAGGCGCGTCACTCCGCCCAGAATGGGCGGGTCAGATCTGTGGCAATGCTGCGGCAGTCTGCGTCGGCGGCTGATGCTCCGCGTGTGGGCGCCTCCGGACCTGACGCTACTTGCGCGTCGCGCCGATGACCGCCATCACCGTGTCCGTCACCGCACCCTCGTCGATCGCGACCAGCCCCTGTGCAGCATCTCGGTCGCTTGCGACAGCGCTCAGAAGCCGAGACAACCGTCGACGTGTACTGCGACGGTCGCCGTTTAGCTCTCCGGACTGGATCCATGTCCACACAACGTGCCGAAGCACCTCGAGGTTCACTTCACGAACCAAGTTCACAGACACGGACGCCGCGTCATCCAATCCAGCGATGTCGAAGCGGGCTTGACTGTCTCTGGCGGTGGTCGTCGCGAGAAACTGTGACGCGTTACGAGAGTTCATTCGCCCATGCGAATGTACGAGCGCATGGCGAAGATGACACACAGTCTCGAAGTCATCGATGGCTCGCTCTAGCGAGTCCTTCCCTTGAACATCAATCCCGAGTCGGGTTTTCAGTTGGCTGCGGATCTTGCCAACCTCTGTGAACGAAACCTGCTCAGTTAATGCCATCGCGAGGTCGTCGCGGGAGTAGAAGTCCACGGCCCCGAACGCGAGCGTCTGGTCGCTATTCAAGCGTCGAATTACGGGACAGATTGCTACAAGCGTAGCTACGGTTTGACGGAGGTAGAGCTCGGTGGCGCTGACATAGCCGAGGAACAATTGACCGGCGACAAGACCCTTGATGTCGGCGTCGAAGTCGGCCTGATCAATAGCCGCGGCCGCTCGGATCAGCAATGTTTGGCTGTCATAGAAGCTGTCGATCGGAGATGACTTCCCCTCAGCACCGATCGGGCCTAGAAATCCGGACCAGTCAACAGGGTCAGTTCGCGCCGGCGCGCAGCAGTGAAGCCCATTGATCTCCTGGTGTCGGTTCTGCTTAGACACCGACGTACTCCTCGGCTACCGAGTAGATGCGCCGGGCCCAGGTCGGCCCGACTCGGGACGCCTTGCTGATCTCGATCAGCCCACGGTCGCGGACGATCGCCTCGACCGTCAGGATGTCGACATCTCGTAGCGCTGCGAGTTTGTTCTCGGTGAGGGGCAGTTCCTCGATCGAGGCCGCTAATAACTCCGTCAGGCGGCTCACCTCGACGAGTTCAGAACCGCAGCTGTGGCAGAACCGTGCCGACTCGTGGAGGCGTTCCGCGCCGCACTGAGGGCAACGCCCGACCTGCAGTTGGCATTGACTTGCTTCGGCCGGCGGCAGCAGCTTGCTTTCGACGACGCGGGCAAAGCTACCCGTCCGCGCTGAGCGGACGAGGGCTCTTCCGCGGTCGGCAAGGGTTGGGTTCTGGCCGAATTTGAGTGCAGCGGCAGAAACGAGGAGGGCGCCATGTATGGCGTACTTGCTGTAGGTATGTTCGCCGACGCTCACGTTCTCCGCGGTGCTTCGCACTAGCCCGACGTACTCAAGCAAGCCGATAACCGTTCCAAGCTGGCTGGAGGACGGGGTCTCGATCGCCAGGTCTAAAGCCGTCGGAGCACCGTCTCGGCGACCCTCGTTGAGATCCTTGATGGCGCGCAGCCCGTTGCCAAGAACGGTCTCGCCGGCCTCGACGTAACGTTCATAGCGCGGCAGTTTGCTCTTGAGCCCTCTATGGACGGCCCGCAGTTGATCGGCATGCGTCTCAACCACTTGGAGCGGTAACCGCGGCTTCTTCCCGCTGCTTTCTGTTCGCTGGTCGAGGTACATCTCCAGCATTGAGAAGAAGGTGCGGGGGATGCCAAAACTTGCGCCAGCGAAAAAGTCGACGACCTCGTTCGGGACTGTCGATCGTTGGGCGTCGGGAAGGCGCCGCTCATACGCCGAACGCATGAACTCGAGGTATTCATGCCCCTCAACGGGGATCCAAGCCCGAATCATCTTCGCGTCGTGACCGACGTGGAAGTTGGGGCTGAACTCCGTCACACCGGGATAGATGGCCGCTTTGTAGGTGACGCGTTGAGTCTTCAGGTTGCGCACGAACTCGAAGAAGATCCGCTGCTGCTCGGGCACGAAGGCGTGCGCTGCGTCGTCAAGCAGCAATACCGTCTGACTGAATCCCGCTTCAAGTGCGAGCTCGTCCAGGTGCGCGGCCAAGCGATTTGGTCCTGGAAGCTTCACCCGCTGAATTGAAGGGTCTGATTCCGCCGCGTTCACAAACTCCCGCGCTTCGTCCGCGTACTCAGAAGCGACGTCAGTTAGCCCTTGCTCGTCAAGTTCGCTCACCAGACCCACGATGACCTTCGCCACCAGCCAATCCAGGAAGAAACCGTCTGCGTCTGCGCGACGAGTGAAGGCGGGCTCAATAAACATGGATCGCCCATAGTTCACGTATATGGGCAGCGATCGACCAGCGATACGCATGTTGCGCTGTGCCCGTTTCATCAAGGTCGTCTTGCCGCAGCCTCGAGGACCGCTGAGCAGTTTTGGACCCGTCGACGTCAACTGACGCAGCACCTGAGCCTCGTGGGGCGACGGCGCGGTCCATGCATCGAATTGGCTGTCGGTGAGGTACTCCGCACGCTCTTCGAACAGTGCGAGTTCGTCAGAATCGTGCAGGTCAACCATGGTCGAGAGCATAGGGGCGCCGCGTCCCGCAGCATGGGCAAACGAGGTGGCGTGCCGCGCGCTCAAGCCCGAAGGGCCGTCAATTCACGGCAGCGCGAGAGGGGCGCCTGCACCACTCACTGACCGTTTTGACCTGCCACATCCCGCCGCGATCGGGCTGACGCCTTCTGCCGCGGCGCCTCCGTCAGCCCTTCGCGCGCAACGACCGCCAGGAGACCCCCGCCAGCACAGCAGTGATGACAAGGTTCACCACGATCAACCCCGTGTGCGCGATCCAGTAGCCCTGAGGCCGGTCCTCGCCGGCGGCGTGGGCCTCGGCGAGGTTGCGGGCGAACATCGTCCAGGTGAGCAGGTTCCAGCCGGCGACGGCGGCGAGCAGCCAGGCGAGGGGGCGGTTGGCGCGCATCAGTCGTCGTCCTTGCGTCGGCGGGCGGCGAGGAGGACCCCGGCGCCGGCGGCGACCCCGGCCAGGAACGGCTTGGCCGATGAGCGACTGCCCGCGGGGGCAGTCAGCGGGGTGTCCTCTCCCGACGGCAGCGGCGGCCCCTGGACCGGGTCCGACTCGGTCTCCGCGGCGGCCGCCTCACGAGCGGCGCGGGCGTCGGGTGCCGTGTAGGCCCAGGCGGCGGAGTACAGGACCAGGCGCGAGAAGTAGTTGATCCACACCAGCATCACCAGGGCGATCCCGAAGGCCTGGAAGGCCGGCTGCCCCTGCGTCTGGGCGATGATCAGCCCCGCCAGCCGCTTGAGCAGCTCGAAGAGCACGGCACCCAGCACGGCGCCGGACCACAGCGACCGGTTCGGGACCTCGGCACGGCCGAGCAGCCGGAAGATCGTGAAGAACAGCACCGCGTTGGCCGCCAGGCCGAGGACGACCGTCAGCAGCTGCACCAGCCACGACAGCTCCTCGTCGAGGCCCACCCAGCCCAGCAGGTCGGCCGAGAAGCCGGAGACCAGCCCGCTCACGCCGACCGCCACCAGCAGCGTGACGCCGATCGTCGCCAGCACCACCAGGTCGCGCAGCTTGCCGGCCACGAACCCGAGCAGCTCGTCCTCGGGCAGCTCGAAGACCGTCACCAGCGCCTGGCGCAGCGCCGAGACCCAGCCGAGCCCGGAGTAGAGGACGCCGGCCAGACCCGCGAGACCGGCCAGGCCGGTGAAGGTGCGGAAGTCCGAGAGCTGGAGCTGTCCCTCCCCGGGCCCGATCATCCCCGGGAAGAGCGACTCGATCGCCGAGCGCAGCGCGTCGTCGGCGCCGTCGACCACCGTCGACACCACGCCGACGGTGAAGAAGGCCAGCGCCAGGATCGGGAAGAACGACAGGAAGGCGAAGTACGTGATCGCACCGGCCTGCTGACCGGCCTTCACCGACCCGAAGTGCTCCTGCATCCGCACCACGTGGTCGATCCAGCCGTAGCGCTCGCGCAGGGCGCCGATCCGCTCCTTGATCGAGGCCATGTCAGCGCTCCCCCTCCAGGGCCCCCTCCAGGGCGTAGTCGCGGTAGGGCCGCCAGCCGGCGACCGTGTCGTGCACGTAGAGGTGGAACTCCTCCACCTCGAAGGCGCACTCGAAGCCCTCGAGCTCGCTCTGCGCGCGGTCCAGCGACTGGTCCTGCACGTCGTGGGCCACCGTCACGTGCGGGTGGTAGGGGAAGTCGAGGTCCACGTCCAGCGGCCCACGGCGTACGGCGTCGGCCAGCTGCGCGCAGTGGTCGGCCCCCTCCGCGAGGGTCACGAAGACCACCGGGGAGACCGGCCGGAAGGTGCCGGTGCCCCGCAGGTGGACCCGGAAGGCCGACCGCTCCCCCGCCACGTCGGCCAGGTGCGACTCGACCTCGGCCAGCCCGTCCTCGGCCAGCTCCGTCGGCGGCACCAGGGTGATGTGGGTGGGGATCAGCGAGGCCGAGGGGTCCCCGAGCGACTCCCGGTAGGCCTGGAGCTGCTGCCCCCAGGGGTCCGGGATCGCGACGGCGACTCCGATCGTGGGCACGCCCCCGACCCTAGCCGGAGCTCCGGGCGACGAATCCCACCCTCTGGTAGACGTCGCGCAGGGTCGCCTCCGCGACCGACCGCGCCTGGTCGGCCCCCTGCTGCAGGACCTGGGAGAGGTGGGTCTGGTCGTCGAGGAGCTCCAGGGTCCGCTCGCGGAACGGCGTGACGAAGGAGACCACCACGTCGGCGAGGTCCTTCTTCAGGTCGCCGTAGCCGCGGCCGGAGTACTCCTCGGCCAGGTCGGAGACCGAGCGGGCCGTGAGCGCGCTGTAGATCGTCAGCAGGTTGGAGATGCCCGGCTTGGCCTCGGGGTCGAAGCGGATCTCGCCGTCGGAGTCGGTGACCGCCGAGCGGATCTTCTTCGCGCTGCGCGAGGGCTCGTCGAGCATCTCGATGATGCCGCCCGGCGAGGAGGCCGACTTCGACATCTTCGAGGTCGGGTCCTGCAGGTCGGCGATCTTGGCGGTCGCCTTGAGGATGTAGGGCTCCGGCAGCCGGAAGGTCTTCTTGTAGCGGTGGTTGAACCGCTGCGCGAGGTCGCGGGTCAGCTCGAGGTGCTGGCGCTGGTCCTCGCCGACCGGCACGTAGTGCGGCCGGTAGAGCAGGATGTCGGCGGCCTGCAGGATCGGGTAGGTGAACAGGCCGACGCTCGCGGCCCCCTCCCCCTGCTTGGCCGACTTGTCCTTGAACTGGGTCATCCGGCGCGCCTCACCGAAGCCGGTCAGGCACTGCAGCACCCACGAGAGCTGCGAGTGCTCGGGCACCTGGCTCTGCACGAAGATCGCGCTGCGCGCCGGGTCGATGCCCATCGCCAGCAGCTGCGCCGCCGCGCGCAGCGTCCGCTCGCGCAGGACCTTGGGGTCGTGCTCGACGGTGATCGCGTGCTGGTCGGCGATGAAGAAGAAGGGCTGGTGGTCCCGCTGCAGGTCCACCCACTGGCGCAGCGCGCCGAGGTAGTTCCCGAAGTGGAACGAGTCGGCGGTCGGCTGGATGCCGGACAGGACACGGGGACGGGCTCCGCCGGTGGGTGCGCTGGGCACGGCCACCTCGGGCTCGGTCGTCGCTGACATGCCCGTCATTCTCCCTGACGCGCGCCCAGCTCCGCTCGCCGGGCCAGAGCCAGGACCACCAGACCCGCGAGCGCCAGGCCCACACCGACCAGCAGCGGGGCCCGCAGGCCCCACCCGGCGGCGATCACGGTGCCGCCCAGGAAGGCGCCCAGGCTGTTGCCGATGTTGAGGCTGGCGTGGCTCAGCGCCGCCCCCAGGGTCTGGGCGTGCTCGGCGGCGTCGATCAGGCGCACCTGGAAGCCCAGGGCCAGCACCGAGCCGACGACGGTCACGGCGAAGCCGGCGACCAGCGCCCACCAGCCGTGCGGCGCCAGCACCCAGTAGCCCAGCAGCGCGGCGGCCAGGCCCACCGACCCGATCTGCAGGCTGCGCTGCACCGACCAGTCGACCATCCGTCCCGCGAGCACGTTGCCCACGACCATGCCCAGCCCGATGACGAGGAGGAAGACGGCGACGGTGGACTCGGCCAGCCCGCCGACGTCGGTGGTGATGGGGGCGATGTAGGAGACCAGCGCGAAGAGGCCGCCGAAGCCGATGCCCGAGGCGCCGACGGCGTACCAGAGCTGGGGGTGGCGCAGTGCGGACAGCTCGCGCCGGGTGGAGGCGGTGCGGTCACCGGGGGTGCTGGGCACGAACGCGAGGATCAGCACGACGGTCACCGCGCTGATGACACCCACCGCCACGAACGCCGAGCGCCAGCCGAGCTGCTGACCGAGCAGGGTGGCCGCCGGGACGCCCAGCACGTTGGCGACGGGGATGCCCATCATCACCAGGGCCAGCGCCCTCCCCCGACGCTCCGGGGCGACCATGCCGGCCGCCGTGAGCGCCGCGACGCCGAAGTAGGCACCGTGCGGCAGCCCGTCGAGGAAGCGGACGAAGGCCAGCAGCCCGTAGTGGGACATGCTGGCGCTGAGCAGGTTGAGCAGCCCGAAGCTGGCGATCAGCCCGACCAGCAGCCCGCGACGCGGCAGCTTGGCGCCGAGCGCGGCCAGCAGCGGCGCGCCGACGACGACGCCGAGCGCGTACGCCGAGATCAGGTGCCCCGCCTGCGGGATCGTCACGTCCACGCCCTCCGCGATCTGCGGCAGCAGCCCCATCGTCACGAACTCGGTCGTGCCGATCGCGAAGCCGCCAGTCGCCAGAGCGGTCACGGCCACCGCGAACCGCAGCCGCGAGACCGGGTGCGCGGCGACGCCTGGGGTGGCGGCGGGACGCGAGGGCCCGAGGTCGGGCTCGGCGAGGCTGGTCATCGTGCTCCTGGGGGGACGCGTGGGGTTTACCGGTCAAGCATGGGGGTCCTGGGCAGGAACGACAAAGCCCCGGGAGTTGTTCCCGGGGCTTCGTCGTCAGACCCTCGCGGGCCAGCGGTGGATCAGAAGGCGGCGAGCGCCTCGTTCAGCGTGGCCGAGGGCCGCATCACGGCGTCGGCCTTCTCGTCGACCGGGCGGAAGTAGCCGCCCACGTCGGCCGGGCTGCCCTGCACGCCGTTGAGCTCGGCGACGATGGCCTCCTCCGCTGCGGTGAGCTTCTCCGCGAGCGGCTTGAAGGCGTCGGCCAGCGCGGGGTCGGCCGTCTGCTTCGCGAGCTCCTGGGCCCAGTACATCGCCAGGTAGAAGTGCGAGCCGCGGTTGTCGATACCACCGATCTTGCGCGTCGGGGACTTGTCGTTCTCCAGGAACGTCGCGGTCGCCGCGTCGAGGGTGTCGGCCAGCACCTGGGCGCCGGCGTTGTCGGCGTACCCGGCGAGGTGCTCGAAGGAGGCCGCCAGCGCGAAGAACTCACCCAGGGAGTCCCAGCGCAGGTAGTTCTCCTCCAGCAGCTGCTGGACGTGCTTGGGGGCCGAGCCGCCCGCGCCGGTCTCGAAGAGGCCGCCGCCGTTCATCAGCGGGACGATCGAGAGCATCTTCGCCGACGTGCCGACCTCGAGGATCGGGAACAGGTCGGTGTTGTAGTCGCGCAGCACGTTGCCGGTGACCGAGATGGTGTCCTCGCCCTTGCGGATGCGCTCCACGGAGTACGTCGTCGCCTCGGCCGGCGCCATGATCTCGATGGTCAGGCCGTCGGTGTCGTGCTCGGGCAGGTAGGCCTTGACCTTCTCGATGAGGTTGGCGTCGTGCGCGCGGGTCTCGTCGAGCCAGAACACGGCCGGCGTCTGCGAGGCGCGGGCGCGGGTGACGGCCAGCTTGACCCAGTCGCGGATCGGCTCGTCCTTGGTCTGGCAGGCGCGCCAGATGTCGCCCGGCTCCACGTCGTGGGAGGTGAGGACCTCACCGGCGGAGTTGCGGATCTCGACGGTCCCGGCGGCCGGGATCTCGAAGGTCTTGTCGTGCGAGCCGTACTCCTCGGCCTTGCGGGCCATCAGGCCGACGTTGGGCACCGAGCCCATCGTGGCCGGGTCGTAGGCGCCGTTCTTCTTGCAGTCCTCGATGACGGCGGCGTAGACGCCGGCGTAGGAGGAGTCGGGGATGACCGCGAGGCAGTCGTCCTCGTTGCCGTCGGGGCCCCACATGTGGCCGCCGATGCGGATCATCGCCGGCATCGAGGCGTCGATGATGACGTCGGAGGGGACGTGCAGGTTGGTGATGCCCTTGCGGTCGTCGACCATCGCCATCCGCGGGCCGTCGGCCAGGCCCTGCTTGACGGCGGCCTCGATTGCCTCGCCCTCGGGGAGGTCCTTGACCGCGGAGAGCAGGCCGCCGAGGCCGTCGTTGGGCGAGACGCCCGCCGCGGCGAGCTGCTCGCCGTACTGCTCGAAGAGGGTCGGGAAGAACGCCTGCACGGCGTGGCCGAAGATGATCGGGTCGGAGACCTTCATCATCGTGGCCTTCATGTGCAGCGAGAAGAGCACGTCGTCGGCCTTGGCGCGGGCGATCTGCTCGGTGAGGAAGCGGCGCAGCGCGGCGACGTTCATGAACGTCGAGTCCACGACCTCGCCGGCCTCGACGGCCAGGCCGTCCTTGAGGACCGTCTCGGTGCCGTCGGCGCCCTTGAGGACGATCGAGAGGGTGTCGGCGGCCGGCATGACGACCGACTGCTCGTTGGCGCGGAAGTCGTCCTTGCCCATGGTCGCGACCGCGGTCTTGGAGTCCTTGCTCCAGGCGCCCATGCGGTGGGGGTACTTCTTCGCGTAGCCCTTGACCGCGGCCGGGGCACGACGGTCGGAGTTGCCCTCACGCAGGACCGGGTTCACCGCGGAGCCCTTGACCTTGTCGTACTTGGCCCGGATCTCCTCCTCCTCGGGGGTGGAGGGCGACTCGGGGTAGGCGGGGAGCTCGAAGCCCTTCTCCTGCAGCTCCTTGATCGCGGCCTTGAGCTGCGGCACGGAGGCGGAGATGTTGGGCAGCTTGATGATGTTGGCCTCGGGCTTGGTCGCGAGCTCACCGAGCTCGGCCAGCGCGTCGTCGGCCAGGTCGAAGGCGGCCAGGATGCGGCCGGAGAGGGAGATGTCGCGGGTCTCGACCTCGACGCCGGCCTTGGCGGCGTACGCCTGGATGATCGGCAGGAAGGAGTACGTCGCGAGCAGCGGCGCCTCGTCGGTGTGGGTGTAGATGATGGTGGCCATGGTTTCCGGCGGCTCCTGGACGATCGTCGGCTCGATGCTGGCAGTGTTTCTTGACGTCAAGATACCTGACGCGTACAGGGCCAGCCTGACAGGAGGGTCCGGGCCGCTGCTAGCGTCACTCGGAGCCAATGTTCGTGATCCGTTCGTGATCGTCTCGGACCCTCTTCCAAGGAGACCTGCGTGACCACCACCCCGCTGAAGGTGGCCGTGACCGGCGCCGCCGGCCAGATCGGCTACAGCCTGCTCTTCCGCCTCGCCAGCGGTGCGCTCACCTCCGAGCGCCCGATCGAGCTGCGCCTGCTCGAGATCACCCCCGCGCTCAAGGCGCTCGAGGGTGTCGTCATGGAGCTCGACGACTGCGCGTTCCCCGGCCTGGCCGGCGTCGAGATCGGGGACGACCCGGAGAAGATCTTCGACGGGGTCAACCTCGCCCTGCTCGTCGGCGCCCGCCCGCGCGGCCCCGGCATGGAGCGCGGTGACCTGCTCGAGGCCAACGGCGCGATCTTCACCGCCCAGGGCAAGGCGCTGAACTCGGTGGCCGCCGACGACGTCCGCATCGGTGTCACCGGCAACCCCGCCAACACCAACGCGCTCATCGCGATGAAGAACGCCCCGGACATCCCGGCCGAGCGGTTCTCCGCGCTGACCCGCCTCGACCACAACCGCGCCATCTCGCAGCTGGCCGCGAAGACCGGTGCCGCCGTCACCGACATCACCAAGATGACGATCTGGGGCAACCACTCCGCCACGCAGTACCCCGACCTGTTCCACGCCGAGGTCGCCGGCAAGAACGCCGCCGAGACGGTGAACGACCAGGAGTGGCTGGAGAACACCTTCATCCCGACCGTCGCCAAGCGCGGCGCCGCCATCATCGAGGCCCGGGGCTCCTCCTCGGCCGCGTCGGCCGCCTCCGCGACCATCGACGCCGCCCGCGACTGGCTCTACGGCTCCGCCGAGAACGACTGGGTCTCCATGGCCGTCGCCTCGAACGGTGAGTACGGCGTCCCCGAGGGCCTCATCTCCTCCTTCCCCGTCACCACCTCCGGTGGCGACTGGAAGATCGTCGAGGGCCTCGAGATCGACGACTTCTCCCGCGGCAAGATCGACGCCTCCACCGCCGAGCTCGCCGAGGAGCGCGACGCGGTGACCGAGCTCGGCCTCATCTGAGCTACCACCACGAAGCCCCCGCCGGTGAGGCGGGGGCTTCGTGCGTTCAGGTGCCGGGCTGGTTGGGGACCGTGCGGGCCAGGAAGAGCAGCAGGCCGCCGAGGGTGCCGAGCAGCACCACGTCGAGGATGCGGTGCCGCACGGCGAGCATGCCGGCGTCCTTGGCCGGCATCAGCAGCCGCAGCGCCGAGGCCGCGATCAGGGCGCCGGAGATCCAGGTGACGCCGAGCCGCCAGTCGTGCCCGAGCCAGGCGATCGCCACGCCGACGGCGGCGGCGGCGAGCACCCAGAGGTAGAAGAACCCGCCGAGGGTCGAGGGGTAGCGCCGCCCCTCCACCTCGGCGATCTCGTCGGCGATCTCCGAGGTGTCCGGCACCGCGTCGTCGGGTACGCCGTCGGGCGCGTGCTCCTCGGTCACCCGCGACACGCTACCGGGCGCTCCCGGCGGCCCGCTCGGCCATGTCGACGATGTTGGAGAGCAGCATCGCGCGGGTCATCGGGCCCACCCCGCCGGGGTTCGGGGAGACCCAGCCAGCGACGTCCCAGACAGCCGGGTCCACGTCCCCGGCGATCTTGCCGTCCACCCGCGAGACGCCCACGTCGAGCACCGCCGCACCGGGCTTGACCATGTCCGCGGTGATGATGCCGGGCACGCCCGCGGCCGCCACGACGACGTCGGCCTCGCGCACGTGCTTGGCCAGGTCGCGGGTGCCGGTGTGGCACAGGGTGGTGGTGGCGTTCTCGCTGCGCCGCGTGAGCAGCAGCCCCATCGGGCGTCCCACGGTGAGGCCGCGGCCGACCACGACCACCTCGGCGCCCTTGAGCTCGATGTCGTGGCGGCGCAGCAGCTCGATGCAGCCGACCGGGGTGCAGGGCAGCGAGCCGGGCACGTTGAGCGCCAGCCGGCCGAGCGACACCGGGTGCAGGCCGTCGACGTCCTTGTCAGGGTCGACCCGCGAGAGCAGGGCGAACTCGTCGAGGCCCGTCGGCTGCTGGATGAGGAAGCCGGTGCAGGTCGGGTCGGCGTTGAGCCGGTCGATCTCGGCCTCCACCTCGGCCTGGGAGGCGGTCGCCGGCAGGTCGACGCGGATCGACTCGATGCCGATCTCCGCGCAGTCCTTGTGCTTGGCGCCGACGTACCAGTGGCTGCCGGGGTCGTCGCCCACCAGCACGGTGCCCAGGCCCGGGACCACGCCGCGCTCCTTGAGCGCGGCGACCCGGACCTTCAGCTCCTCCTTGATCGCCTTGAGGGTGGCGCTGCCGTCGAGCTTCTGTGCGGTCATGTCTTCCTCGTACGTCGCTGGGTTGCTGTCTGCGCTCGTCTCACCGGTGTCTCGACACGCGCGTCGCGGCTTCGTTCCTCAGCCGCGGCGCTCGCTCGACCTTCCCACCTACGAGTCCGAGCAAGCTCGGCCTCTAGTGGAAAAAGTGCCGGGTGCCGGTGAAGTACATCGTCACGCCCGCGGCCTTGCAGGCCTCGATCGTGAGCTCGTCGCGGACCGAGCCGCCGGGCTGCACGATGGCGGTGACGCCCGCGTCGATGAGCACCTGCGGGCCGTCCTCGAACGGGAAGAACGCATCGGAGGCGGCCACGGCGCCGCGGGCGCGCTCGGTGCCCTCGGCGAGGCTGTTGGCGCGCTCGACGGCGAGCTTGCAGGAGTCGACGCGGTTGACCTGGCCCATGCCGATGCCGACCGAGGCACCGTCCTTGGCGAGCAGGATCGCGTTGGACTTCGCCGAGCGGCAGGCGCGCCAGGCGAAGGCGAGGTCGGCGAGCACCTCCGGCGAGGCGGCCTCGCCGGTGGCCAGCGTCCAGGCGGACGGGTCGTCGCCCTCGGCCTGGAAGGAGTCGCGCTGCTGCATGAGCAGGCCGCCGGAGACCGGGCGGGTCTCGACGCCGCCGCGCTCGAGGTCCTCGCAGACGAGGATGCGGATGTTCTTCTTGCCCTGGAGCACCTCGACGGCGCCGTCCTCGTAGCCCGGGGCCACGATGACCTCGGTGAAGACCTCGGCCACCTGGCGGGCCATCTCGACCGACACCGGGCGGTTGGCCGCGATCACGCCACCGAACGCGGAGACCGGGTCGCAGGCGTGGGCACGGGCGTGCGCCTCGGCGACGTCGCCGCCGACGGCCACACCGCAGGGGTTGGCGTGCTTGATGATCGCCACGGCCGGCTCGTCGAAGTCGTACGCCGCCCGCCGGGCCGCGTCGGTGTCGACGTAGTTGTTGTAGGACATCTCCTTGCCGTGCAGCTGCTCGGCCCCTGCGAGCCCCGCCGGTCCGTGGCCGGAGCGGTAGAGCGCGGCGCCCTGGTGCGGGTTCTCGCCGTAGCGCAGCACCGCCGAGCGCTCCCACGTCGCACCGGCCCACGCGGGGAAGCCGGTGCCCTCGGAGGAGTCGGTCAGGACGTTGCCCATCCAGGAGGCCACGGCCACGTCGTACGACGCGGTGTGCACGAACGCCTCGGCCGCGAGCTGCTTGCGCTGCTCGAGGGTGAAGCCGCCGGCCGTCGTGGCGGCCAGCACGTCTGCGTACCGCTCGGGGCTGGTGACGATGGCGACCGAGGGGTGGTTCTTGGCGGCGGCGCGCACCATCGACGGGCCGCCGATGTCGATCTGCTCGACGCACTCGTCGGGCGAGGCGCCCGAGGCGACGGTCTGGGTGAACGGGTAGAGGTTGGAGACCACCAGGTCGAACGGCTCGACCTCGAGGTCGGCCAGCTGCTGGACGTGGGAGTCCAGGCGGCGGTCGGCCAGGATGCCGGCGTGGACCCGCGGGTGCAGGGTCTTCACGCGGCCGTCGAGGCACTCGGGGAAGCCGGTCAGGTCCTCGACCTTGGTGACCGGCAGGCCCAGGCCCTCGATCAGCTTGGCCGAGCCACCGGTCGAGACGAGCGTGACGCCCGCGTCGTGGAGGCCGCGGACCAGCTCCTCCAACCCGGTCTTGTCGTAGACGGAGACCAGGGCTCGCCTGATCGGGATGCGGTTCTCGCTCACGGACTCTCCTGCAGGATCGCTGCGTCGACGCGGTCACGGTCCCGGGGCACCCAGGCGGACGATGCCCCGACTCGGTCACTCCCCGGTGGTCACCCACCTGCGCCAGTCGTGTGGGCCGCAGCCTACCGGCTCTCAGGCACCGAGGATCCCCCGGCGCCCCTCGACCCGGAAGCCCTCGCGCGCCATCCGGCCCACCGTCTCGACGAGCATGGTCCGCTCGGCGACCTTGATCCGCTCGTGCAGCGCGTCGACGTCGTCGGCGTCCTCGACCGGCACCGCGCTCTGGGCGAGGATCACGCCGGTGTCGACGCCCTCGTCGACGACGAACAGCGTGCAGCCGGTGACCTTCACGCCGTACTCCAGCGCGTCGCGGGGGCCGTGCATCCCCGGGAAGGACGGCGACAGCGCGGGGTGGGTGTTGACCGTCCGGCCGCCGAAGGAGGCCAGGAACGCGCCACCGACCAGCTTCATGAAACCGGCCAGCACCACCAGGTCGGGCTCGTACGCCGCCACCTGCTCGGCCAGGGCCGCGTCCCACTCCTCGCGGGACCCGAAGTCGCCGACCCGCGTGACGAACGTCGGCACGCCCGCGCGCTCGGCGCGGGCCAGCCCCTCGATGCCCTCACGGTCGGCGCCCACCGCGACCACGGTGGCGCCGTACGCCGGGTCCGCGCAGGCGTCCAGCAGCGCCTGCAGGTTGGTGCCGGAGCCGGAGACGAGGACGACGAGACGGGCGGTCACGCCCGGGACTCTAGTGCGCGTCGCCCGCGCGGGCCGCCCGGCGCTGCCAGGCGGTCATGACGAGCCCACCGAGGAGCCCACCGAGGCCGAAGGTGGTCAGGCACTGCACCAGCACGTCCCCGGCCAGCGGGGCGACCTCGCGCATCCGGCCGGGACCGACCGCTCCCCCGGCCAGGCCGGAGAGGATCGCGAACGCCACCGCGGCGAGCGCACCGCCGACACAACCGCGCAGCGCGCCCTCCTCCCAGCGCAGCGTCGGGGCCACCTGCTGCGCCCGGGCCGCGGCCAGCGCCGCCACCAGCACCGGCAGCGCGACCAGCGCGACGGTCCACGCCGGCGGCTCGCCGGCGTCGGGGAGGGCGGCGAGCATCGGGAACATCGGCAGCGGCCCCAGCACGACCACCGAGGGGCTCACCAGGGTGCCCGCCCCCACCGTGAAGCCCGGCCCGGCGAGGTAGGCACCCGAGAACGCCACCGCGTTGGGCAGCAGCACGAGCGAGACCAGCACGACGATCACCACGTCGCCGGCACCGGAGTGCAGCTGGGACATCACGTTCGCCGCGGTGCCGAGGTCGAGGGCGAAGGAGAGCAGGAACGCCGCCAGCGCGACGACCAGCCAGGTGCGCAGCACCCGGCGGGCGGTCCGCACCGACTCCACCAGGCTCGGCGGGGCGCCGGCCACCCAGATGGCCGCGCGGCCGGAGCCGATCGCGAGGGCGGGGAGGGCCACCAGCACGCCGAGCAGCAGCGACCAGGTGACGACACCCCCGGTGCCGGGCGAGCTGGCCCGGGTCGCGGCCAGCGACGCGGTCACGATGCCGGTGACGGCGTACCCGGCGGTGAGCAGCGCGACCGCGACCGGGACCGTCCAGTCCCGCTCGCCGTCCTCGATGCCGTCGGCGTCGGGGCCGTGCCCGGAGACCAGGTGCCCCACCCGCAGACCGGCGCGCCAGGTGCTCCAGGCAGCCAGCAGCGTCACCCCGAGGGGTACGACGGTGAGCCGGACGCCCTCGACCGAGACACCGGACCCGTGCCCCATCAGCCAGGCCGTGGCCCCGACCCGCAGGCCGTCGGAGGGCTGGCCGTGCGAGCCCGCGTCCGCGAGGAACCAGCCGACCACGCCGAGCACCAGGCACACCGCCAGGGGTCCGAGCGCGGCCAGCACCCCGCCGGCGGAGGCGACCACGGCCAGGGGCAGCCGGTGCCGGGGTCGGGAGTCGGTGCCCCGCGGTCGTGCGGGGCCGGTGGGCCGCGAGATCAGGGAGGTCATGACCTGCCCATCATCGCCGCCAGGACCCCCTCACTAAGGTTGGACGCGCCATGAGGGACCCAGAGGAGTTCGACGCGTTCTACAAGGACGCCCGGGACCGGCTGCTGGTGCAGACGTTCGCCCTGACCGGTGACGTCCGCGCCTCGCGCAGCGCGGTCCGCGACACCTTCGTGGTCGCCTGGCACCACTGGCGCAAGGTCTCCCGCGACGGCGGTGCGGAGGCGTGGGCCCGCCCGCACGCCTGGGCGCACGCCCACCGGCGGCACACCGCGCGGCGCTGGCACAAGGAGAAGGGCCTCGAGCCCGAGGTCGCCGCGACCATCGAGGCCCTGGGGCGGCTCACCCACACCCAGCGCCGGGTCCTGCTGCTGACCCACCTGGCCACCGTCAGCCTCGAGCAGATGGCGCGCGAGATCTCCCAGACCGTCGAGGACACCACCCGCGAGCTGCAGACCGCCACCTCCCAGTTCGCGATGCACCGTGACGTGGCCACGACCGCGGTGCCGAGCCTGCTGCGCAGCCTGTTCGACACGACGCTGGACGGCCGCTGGCCGCGCGCCTCGATCATCCGGCGGGCCGGGGCCACGCGACGGCGTACCCACACCACGGTCGGCGCCGTCGCCGTGGTCGCCGCGGTCGCGGTCGCCGGAGGCCTGGTCTCCGACCCCACCGGTGTCCGGCCGACCCTCGACCGCGAGCCCGTCGCCGCCCTCGCCCCGCCCACCGCCTCGGTGTCACCGACGCCGGAGGACTCCGACGTCCTGCCCAGCACGGCGATGCTCGGCGTCGACCGGGTCTCCTCCCTGCTGCCCGGCAAGGGGTGGGAGGAGCTCACCACGCACGACAACACCCACGGCGACGGCCTGGTGATGCCCTGCCAGCAGGCCAGGTACGCCGACCCGCGACTCGTCGACGCCCTGGTCCGCGAGATCAAGACCCCGCGCGGGTCCGAGCCGCGCCGCAGCGTCGTGGCGAGCACCGAGGCCTCGCGCAACGAGATGGCCGCCACCCGGGCGATGAACCGCCTCCGGGGCTGGTTCGCCCGCTGCCAGGACGAGCGCAGCCAGCTGCTGTCGACCAGCACCGTCACCGGCGTGGGCGACGAGGCACTGCAGCTGGTGCTGCGCGACTGGGACGACCCGGTCACCACCACCGTCGTCGGCCTCGCCCGCAGCGGGCGCTTCGTGGTGTCGACCAGCTCCTCGGTGCGCGCTGCCCGGGTGGAGTCCCCCCAGGCCCAGACCCGGCTGCTCGCCGAGGCCGTCGCGGGGGTCTGCGACCTCCCGGGCGGCTCCGCCTGTCCCAGCGGTACGCCGGCGACCGAGCGCCGCGACGCCCTGCCGGCCGGTGACCCCGCGTCGATGCTGGTGGAGTCCGACCTGCCGCCCGTCAGCGGCGTCGACGCCCCGTGGGTGGGCACCCGCCCGGAGAAGGCACGCGGCCAGAACGCCGCCGCGACCCGATGCGACAAGACCTCGTTCTCCGGCAGCACCGGCGGGGAGCGGATGCGCGGCCCGTGGACCCGCACCTTCTTGATCCCCGAGGCCGAGCTGCCCGTCGAGTTCGGTCTCACCGAGACCGTCGGCCGGCTCCCGGAGAAGCAGGCCCGCTCCTTCGTCTCCACGATCCGCCGCAAGATGGGCTCCTGCTCCGACCGCGAGCTCGGCACCGACGTGCTGATCGCGGCCTCGCGCACCTCGTCGAAGGAGGAGCTGGCCGTGTGGCACGTGACCGTGGAGCTCACCGAGAACCGCTCGGTGAAGTACTTCATGGCCGTGGCCCGCACCGGCGGTCACCTCCTGCAGCTCGGGTTCATCCCCGCCCCCGGTGTCGAGATGGACCGCGGCGCCTTCCTGGCGCTGGCCGAGCGGGGCCTCGAGCGGCTGCGCTCGGCCGACTGACCCGCCCCCGGCTCGAACTCCCTCCCGGCGGGGTGCAACCGCCCCGGGCCCTGCGGCGTACACACTGCGAGGACGGCGAGTGGCCGTCCCCGGAGACGAGAGCAGGACGATGGACGAGGTCGAGTTCGACGACTTCTACACGACCTCCTACGCCCGCGTGGTCGGCCAGGTGTACGCCATGATCGGCAGCCGCGACGAGGCAGAGGAGTGCGTGCAGGAGGCGTTCGTGCGGGCGTGGGCCCACCGCCGGTCGTTGGACCGGGCGGGCCACCCCGAGGCGTGGGTGCGCACGACGGCGTACCGGCTGGCGGTCAGCCGCTGGCGACGGGTCGTGAAGGGACGACGCCCGGCGGACCGGGCGCTGTCCTCCCCCACGACCACCGCGGCGCCCACGGAGGCCCACGTGGCCCTGGTGGCGGCGCTCAAGCAGCTCCCGGAGGCCCAGCGCCGCGCGCTGGTCCTGCACCACCTCGCCGACCTGCCGGTCCACGAGGTCGCCCGGGAGACCGGCGTGCCGGAGGGCACCGTCAAGGCCCGCCTCTCCCGCGGCCGCGCGGCGCTCGCCGCGCTGCTCACCGACACCCCGCCCACGACGCTGCCGGGAGGAGCGACCCATGCCTGAGCACGACCCCTTCGACAGCCTGAAGGCCACCATGACCACCCCGAGGAGCGACCTGCACCCCCTGCCCGCCACCGAGGTACGCCGCCGCGGTGACCGCCTCCGGCGCCGCAACACCGCGCTCGCCGTGGCCGGCGGCACGGTCGCGGCGATGACCGCGGTCGGTGTGCCCCTGGCGCTCACGCAGGGCGGCGACGCCGATCGCGACTCGGTGCCGATCGCGACCGACGGACCCAGCCCCGACGCCGCCCAGTGGCGCACGGAGGTCCCCGAGGACTTCCCGCTCACCGCCGGCTTCCCCGCGGACCAGAGCCGCACCCAGGTCCTCGAGGACCCCCAGGCCCAGACCGTCGGCCCCTGCGCCACCGCGCCGGCCTGGGACGTGTCGGGTGCCCTGGACTCGCTCCAGGCGGTCTACACCGACCCGAGCGAGGGCGGCCTGGACCGCACGGTGTCGGTCTACGAGGACGACCTCGCGGCCGTCGCGGCGATGGAGGGCCTGCGCACCGAGGTGGAGTCCTGCCGCCCGCAGGGGCAGCCCCGGGTCTCGGCCGAGCTGCTGGTCTCCGACCTCGGCGAGCAGTCGGTGGTGTTCGTGAACGGCTACGACACCGGCGGGGGCTTCCTGCACCAGGCGGTGCGGGTCGGCAACGCGGTGCTCTACTCCACGGCGTACTTCAACGGCGCCGGCGACCCCGCCGTCGTGGAGCAGACCCGTGAGCTGGAGCAGCAGCGCTCGTCGCAGGCCGTCAGCGCGATGTGCGTGTTCTCCGCCGACCCCTGCTGAGCGACATCGGGGCGCCGACAACCAACGCGCCGGTGCGGGCGTCGAAGGAGCATGACTCCTCGACGCCCGCACCCGCTGCCCCTGCTCCTCCCCCTGGCCGTCCTGCCGCTGGTCCTGAGTGCCTGCTCCGGGGCGGCGCAGGACTCGGTCGCCCTGGACGGGCCGACCACCTCGGACGCCGCGTCGCCCGAGCAGCGGCTCCCCGACGACCTGTCGCTGGACCACGGGCTCGACCGCAGCGATGCCGACGCCACCGTGGAGGGCCCGTCCCGCACGGTGCCGGGCACGTCGTTCCCCGACCTCTGCGACCCCGACCCCACGACGTGGCCCGGAGCGTCCGGCGACCGGCTGGCCGCGGTGGAGACCGGGCCGGAGTACCTCGAGCTCCACGAGGTGCTGCTCTACGCCGACGAGGCGACCGCCCAGGACGTCCTCGACGGGCTGCGCACGCAGGTCGACTCCTGCCCCGAGTCCGGCACCCAGCGCTACGCCACGGTGGGCGTCAACGACGCGACGACGCTGACCTTCGGGATGCACTTCGTCGACGGGCTCGGCGGGACGGTGTGGCGGGTGACCCGTCACGGCGACGTGCTCCTGGTGCTCGCCGACAGCGGTGAGGCCTCCGAGGAGAGCCTGCGCCCCATGGCCGCCGACCTCGCCCGTACCCACGCCACCCTGTGGTCGGTCCTGGCGCCCCAGCTCACCTGACCTCACGCCGAGCCCTCCGCACGCACGAGCGCCCCCGACCCGGAGGTCGAGGGCGCTGTGGCGATCCGGGGTGCGGATCAGAGGTTGTTCATGATCTCCCGCATCAGCTCGGCGGTCTCGGACGGCGTCTTGCCGACCTTCACGCCGGCGGCCTCGAGGGCCTCCTTCTTGGCCTGCGCGGTGCCCGCCGAGCCCGAGACGATGGCGCCGGCGTGGCCCATGGTCTTGCCCTCGGGGGCGGTGAAGCCCGCGACGTAGCCGACGACCGGCTTGGTCACGTTCTCCTTGATGTACGCCGCGGCCCGCTCCTCGGCGTCGCCGCCGATCTCGCCGATCATCACGATCGCCTTCGTGTCGGGGTCGGCCTCGAACGCCTCGAGGGCGTCGATGTGGGTGGTGCCCACGATCGGGTCGCCACCGATGCCGATGGCGGTCGAGAAGCCGAAGTCCTTCAGCTCGAACATCATCTGGTAGGTCAGCGTGCCCGACTTCGAGACCAGGCCGATGGGGCCCTTGCCCGCGATGGTGTGCGGGGTGATGCCGGCCAGCGACTCCTCGGGCGTGATGATGCCCGGGCAGTTCGGACCGATCATCCGGGTGCCGTGGTGGTTCTTCTCCGACTGCAGGTAGGACCACACCTCGGCGGTGTCCTGGACCGGCACGCCCTCGGTGATGACCACCAGCAGGCCGATGCCGGCGTCGATGGCCTCGATGCAGGCGTCCTTGGTGAAGGCGGGCGGCACGAAGACGACCGACACGTCGGCGCCGGTCTCCTTCATGGCCTCCTCCACCGAGCCGAAGACCGGCTGGGTGGTGCCGGCCAGCTCGACGGTGGTGCCGGCCTTGCGGGCGTTGACGCCGCCGACGATGTTCGACCCCGCCTCGATCATCAAGGTGGTGTGCTTGGAGCCCATCCCACCGGTGATGCCCTGGACGATGATCTTGGAGTCCTTGTTGAGGTAGATGCTCATCTGTCTCTGCTCTCTATCTCAGGCGTTCGCCAGCTCGGCGGCCTTGTCGGCCGCGCCGTCCATGGTGTCGACCGTGGTCACGAGCGGGTGGTTCAGCTCGGCCAGGATCGCGCGGCCCTTGTCGACGTTGTTGCCGTCCAGGCGCACCACGAGGGGCTTGGTCGCGGCGTCGCCGAGGATCTCCAGGGCGCCCTTGATGCCGTTGGCGACCTCGTCGCAGGCGGTGATGCCACCGAAGACGTTGACGAACACGCTCTTGACCTGGGGGTCGTTGAGGATGACGTCGAGGCCGTCGGCCATGACCTGGGCGTTGGCGCCGCCACCGATGTCGAGGAAGTTGGCGGGCTTGACCCCGCCGTGGGCCTCACCGGCGTACGCGACGACGTCGAGGGTGCTCATGACCAGGCCCGCGCCGTTGCCGATGATGCCGACCTCGCCGTCGAGCTTGACGTAGTTCAGGCCCTTGTCCTTGGCCTTGGCCTCCAGCGGGTCGGCCTCCTCGCGGATCTCGAACTCCTCGTGGTGCGGGTGGCGCACCTCGGAGGCGTTCTCGTCGAGGGACACCTTGCCGTCGAGGGCCTCGAGCTTGTCGCCCTCGAGCCGCGCGAGCGGGTTGACCTCGACGAGGGTGGCGTCCTCCTCGACGAAGACCTGGTACAGCGACTGGATCATCGCGACGGCCTGCTCGAAGACGGCCTCGGGGAACTTCGCCTCGGTGGCGATCGCACGGGCCTTGGCCTCGTCGACACCGGTGCCGGGGTCGATCGCGATCTGCTTCACCGCGTCGGGGTTGGTCTTGGCGACCTCCTCGATCTCCACACCACCCTCGACCGAGGCGATGCAGAGGTACTGCCGGTTGGCCCGGTCGAGCAGGAAGGAGAAGTAGTACTCCTCCTGCGGCGGGGTCGCCGGGGTGACCAGCACGCGGTTGACCGTGAGGCCCTTGATCTCCATGCCGAGGATGTTGGAGGCGTACTCGAACGCCTCGTCCGCGGTCTTGGCCAGCTTCACGCCGCCGGCCTTGCCGCGACCGCCGGCCTTGACCTGCGCCTTGACCACAGTGACGCCGCCGATCTCCTCCGCGGCGGCCTTGGCGGCCTCGGGGGTCTCGACGACGACGCCGAGCGTCGTGGCCACACCGTGCTTGGCGAAGAGCTCCTTCGCCTGGTACTCCATCAGGTCCACTGGTCCACCAGTTCTTCTCTGTTGTCGTTGGGCCGACTTCTCGCGGCTCTCGGCGCTGGCGGCGCGCGGCAGTGATCGCACGCGGCGCCCCGGGCACCTTAGACCCGCCCCCGGGCTGCGGACGAGGGGCGGGGGCGACTTCGTGACGCACGTCATGTGACCTGGCGGTAACATGAGCGGTCTGGACCACCGTGCGGACGACGCCGTCCGTGCGTAACGGTTCTGCATCGTCGGGCGTTGCCCGACCGAGCCCCCCACTTCGTCCAGGACCCACCCCTTCGGTTATCGTCCTGGCACGCAGCACGCCCCCCATCCACGGAGATCGCACTTCATGGGTCACACCCGAGACGACCGCCAGGCCCCCGGCCTCGGCACCTCGGACCCGTCGACCGCCTACGTCGGTCGCCGCCGTGCGAGCATCAGCGCGCCCGAGTCCGGCACGCCCGCCACGCCGTACGTCGGCCGCCGCCGCGCCGCCACCCCGACCCTCGAGCTGCCCGCGACGATCCAGGTCGCGCCTGCGCCGACCAGCGTGCCGACCGCCCGCATCGAGCAGCCGGCCCCCGCCGCGGGCCGCCGCCGCGCCGATGTCGACACCGCCACCATCGAGCGGGTCCTGGCCGACCTCGAGCCGGTCGACGCCTCGACCTCCTTCGCCGGCGAGGACACCGTGATCCTCCCGCTCGGCATCACCCGCGAGGCGGCTGCCGGCCGCCGGCGGGCCGCTCGCCGCGCGACCCGCACCGGCGTGCTCGGCAAGGTGCCCTCGGCGCCCGTCCTGGTCGGCCTGGCCGCGATGGCGATCTCCGTCGGTGGCGTCGTGACCACCACGTCCCCCGACCTGGCCTCGGCCGGCCAGGTCCGCCTCGGCTCCGTCGGCGCCCTCAGCGGCTCCGACGCCGTCGGTGCCGTCCGCCCCGGCGTCGTCAGCCGCGACGCCGACCGCACCGCGGGCGCGACCGACGACCTCGAGGCCCAGGTCGAGGAGCAGGCCGCGCAGCGCAACGAGGCCCTGGGCCAGCTGGCCAAGAAGGCCGAGCAGCGCGCCAGCGTGCTCGCCGAGAACCGCTGGGTCCTCCCCCTGGCCGGCTACCGCCTCACCGCCACGTTCGGCGAGTACGGCCTGTGGTCGAGCTACCACACCGGCCTGGACTTCGCCGCCGACTCCGGCACGCCGATCGTGGCCCTGGCCCGCGGCGTGGTGACCTCCACCGGCTACGACGGCGCCTACGGCAACAAGACCGTCCTCACGCTCGAGGACGGCACCGAGATCTGGTACGCGCACCAGACCTCGATCTACGTCTCGGCCGGGGAGACCGTCGCCCCCGGCGACGTCATCGGCTCGGTGGGCTCCACCGGCAACGTCACCGGCCCGCACCTGCACCTCGAGGTCCGGCCCGGCGGTGGCGACCCGGTCGACCCGCGCGCCGCACTGATCGCGAACGGTGTCACTCCCTGACGGTGTTCACCGTCCGCCATCGCGTCACAGCTTCTCCACCGGCGCGTAGCGCAGCAGCAACCGCTTGACCCCGTCGCTGCCGAAGTCGATGGAGGCCACCGCGCGGTCCGCCTCGCCCTCCACGGAGACGACGGTCCCCAGGCCGAAGGAGTCATGGGTCACCCGGTCCCCGGCGGTCAGCGACGGGATCGCCCGGGCGGGCTTGCGTGACTTGCTGGCCGCGTCGGCGCGCGCGGCAGCGGCGGAGAAGTTGCGACGCCCCGAGGCGGTGGGGCTGCCCAGCCCGCCGCCGGGAGCCCCCAGCGAGCCGGAGAGGTCCGGGCGGGACCAGCGGGTCTGTGCGGCCTCGGTGCGGCGCCAGTCGACCAGGTCGACCGGCATCTCGTCGAGGAAGCGTGAGGCAGGGTTGTGCGACGGGGCGCCCCAGGCGGAGCGGACCACCGCCCGGGAGAGGTAGAGGCGCTCGCGGGACCGGGTGACCCCGACGTAGGCCAGTCGGCGCTCCTCCTCCAGCTCGGTCTGGTCGCCCAGCGCCCGGGAGTGCGGGAAGACGCCGTCCTCGAGCCCGGTGAGGAACACGATCGGGAACTCCAGGCCCTTGGCGGTGTGCAGCGTCATCAGGGTCACGACCCCGACGTCCTCACCGTCCGGGTCGTCGGGGATCTGGTCGGTGTCGGCGACCAGCGCCACCCGCTCCAGGAAGTCGGTGAGCCCCGGCTCGACCAGGCCCGCGTCGACGTCGGCGGGGTCGGCCGACGGCCCGGCCTGGGGGTCCTCGGCGAACTCACGGGCCACGGCGACGAGCTCGGCGAGGTTCTCCAGGCGGGTGGCGTCCTGGGGGTCGTCGGACTCCTCCAGGGAGGCGAGGTAGCCGGATCGCTCGAGCGTGGTCTCGAGCACGACGTCGGCCCGCTCCCCCGCATCGACCATCGACTGCAGCTCCTGGACGAGGTCCACGAAGCCGCGGATGCAGCTCAGCGAGCGGGTCGCGAGCCCCGGGGCCTCCTCGGCCCGCTGGAGGGCGGCCCAGAAGGAGATCCGCTCGCGCTCGGCGTACGCCGCCACGCAGGCCACCGCACGGTCGCCGATGCCGCGCTTGGGGGTGTTGAGGATGCGTCGCAGGGAGACCTGGTCCTCGGGGTTGGCCAGCATCCGCAGGTAGGCCAGGGCGTCGCGGACCTCGCGGCGCTCGTAGAAGCGGACCCCGCCCACGACCTTGTAGGGCTGCCCGGTGCGGATGAAGATCTCCTCGAAGACCCGCGACTGGGCGTTGGTGCGGTAGAAGACCGCCACGTCGCCGGGCTTGGCGCCGCCGTCGACCAGGGTGTCGATCTCGCCGGAGACGAAGCGGGCCTCGTCGTGCTCGTCGTCGGCGACGTAGCCGACGATCCGCTCACCGTCACCGGCGTCGGACCACAGCCGCTTGGGCTTGCGGCCCTTGTTGTGCCCGATGATCCCGTTGGCCGCGGTGAGGATGGTCTGGGTCGAGCGGTAGTTCTGCTCCAGCAGGATCGTCGTGGCGTCGGGGAAGTCCTCCTCGAAGTCGAGGATGTTGCGGATGTTGGCGCCGCGGAAGGCGTAGATCGACTGGTCGGCGTCACCGACGACCATCAGCTCGGCCGGCGGCACCCGCTCACCCTCGGGCCGGGTGGCCTCCTGCTCCAGCGGGTCGGCGCAGAGGCTGTGGATCAGGGCGTACTGGGCGTGGTTGGTGTCCTGGTACTCGTCGACCAGCACGTGCCGGAAGCGTCGGCGGTAGGTCTCCTTGATCTCCGGGAAGGCATCGAAGAGGTGGACCGTGGTCATGATCAGGTCGTCGAAGTCGAGGGCGTTGGCCTCGCGCAGGCGCCGCTGGTAGAGCGTGTACGCCGCCGCGTAGGTCTCCTCGAGCTTGTTGCGCGCCTCGGCGGTGGCCTGCTCGGCGTCGCGCAGCTCGTTCTTGTGGTTGCTCACCCAGTGCAGCAGCGCGCCGGGCTGGTAGCGCTTGGGGTCCAGGTCGAGGTCCTGGACGACCAGGGTCATCAGCCGCTTCTGGTCCTGGGCGTCGTAGATGGAGAAGTTGGACTTCCAGGTGCCGCCCTCGCGCTCGAGGGCGCCGATCTCCTTGCGCAGGATGCGCACGCAGGCGGAGTGGAACGTCGAGACCCACATGATCCGGGCGCGGCGACCCACCAGCTCCTCGACGCGCTCCTTCATCTCGGCCGCGGCCTTGTTGGTGAAGGTGATGGCCAGGATCGAGCCGGGGTGCGCCTTGCGCTCGGAGATCGTCCAGGCGATGCGACGGGTGAGCACCCGGGTCTTGCCCGAGCCCGCGCCGGCGACGACGAGCAGCGGCGCACCGGCGTGCACGACCGCGGCCCGCTGCGGCTCGTTGAGGCCCTCGAGCAGGGCGTCGGCCGACGGGCCGCTCGGGGTGGGTCGCGGGGTCTCGAACAGCGTCTCGGTCAGCTCACTCATGCTGTCCCCAGCCTACGTCCGGCCGGGGACAGCACGGGTGTCGGTCAGCTGCCGGCGGCGCTGAGGCGCAGGAACTCCAGGTGCCGCTCGTACTGGTCGAGCACGTCGTCGATCAGCTGGGCCCGGGTGTAGCCCATGACGTCGTAGCCCTGGCCCCCGTCGCGCAGGTGCACCTCGAGGCGGTAGTAGCGGTCACCGCCACGCGGCACCCGCCCGCCGTACGACGGTCGCGCGGCCGCGGAGCGCTGCACGCGGTAGACGAAGGGCTGCTCCCCCACGCCGGCCCGCAGCTCCGCGGCCGGCTCGCCGTCCTCGTCGAGCACCGACTCGACCAGCACGTCGACGCCCTGGCCCTCGAGCTCGCGGGCGACCTCCTGCAGCGCCGGGGTGGCGTCCTCGGCGAGGTAGTCGTCAGCACGCTGCCGGTCGGGGAAGTCCATCGCGCGGTGCAACCGCGCCTGCCAGGGGGCGCGGCCGCGCCGGTCCCGCTCGGCGAGCGTCGTACGGCCCGACAGGGCGCCGGTGACGGCTCGTCGGCTGTCGGCGAGGTGCCCCTCCGCCGACAGCGCCTTCCACAGGCCCCACATCACACCGACCATCACGACGGCGAAGGGCAGCCCGATGATGACCGTGGCGTACTGCAGGGCGTAGATGTTGCCCGCGGCGACGATGGCCAGGGTCAGCGCACCGGTCGCCACCGCCCAGAAGATGCGCAGCGGCGCGCCGGCGTCGTGGTGCGGCGACTTCAAGGTGCTGGACAGGTTGGCCATCACCAGCGCGCCGGAGTCGGCGGAGGTGACGTAGAACAGCAGCCCGATGAGGATGAAGGCACCGGCGACGAAGGTGAAGCCGGGGTACTCCTGCAGCAACGACCACAGGGCGGTGTCGGGGCCGCTGGCGGCGTTGACGACCTCGCGCAGGTCGGTGTTGCCGTTGCGGATCTCGCTGATGGCGGCGTTGCCGAAGATCGTGATCCACATGACGATGTAGCTGAACGGGATGATCATCGTGCCGGCGACGAACTGGCGGATCGTGCGACCGCGCGAGATCCGCGCCAGGAAGAGCCCGACGAAGGCGGCCCAGGCGATCCACCAGGCCCAGAAGAACAGCGTCCAGAAGCTCATCCAGTCGCCGGTGTCCTCGTAGGCGAAGGTCTCGTTGGTCAGGCCCGGCAGCATCCGCACGTAGTCGCCGACGTTGACGACCATCGAGTTGAGCAGGAAGGCGGTGCGGCCGGTCAGCAGGACGTACGCCGCGAGGCCGATCGCCAGCAGCACGTTGAACTGCGAGATCAGCTTGATGCCCTTCTCGACGCCCGTGACCGCCGAGAGCGTGGCGATGCCGATCGCCAGCACCACCAGGGCGATCTGGACCGGCAGCCCGACGGAGAGGCCGAAGACCACGTCGAGACCGACGTTGAGGCTGACCACGCCGATGCCCAGCGAGGTCGCGACGCCGAAGATCGTGCCGAGGATGGCCGCGGTGTCAGCAGCGGTGCCGATGGGGCCGTTGATCCGCTTGCCGATGATCGGGTAGAGCGCCGAGCGCACCGCCAGCGGCAGGCCCATCCGGTAGGCGAAGTAGGCCAGCGCCATGCCCATCAGGGAGTACATCCCCCACCCGGAGATCCCGTAGTGGAACAGCGTCCACACGGTGCCCTCGCGGGCCGCCTGCACGGTGCCGCCCTCGATGACCGGCGGGTTGAGGTACTGGTACGCCGGCTCGTAGACGGCGTAGAAGACCAGGTCGGTCCCGATGCCGGCCGCGAACAGCATCGCCGCCCAGGCGCCGGTGGAGAACTCCGGTCGTGAGTGCTCGGGCCCCAGGCGCACCCGGCCGTAGCGGGACACCCCCAGGAAGAGCACGAACACCAGCACGGAGGTGGTGAGGGCGATGTAGTACCAACCCAGGCTGGTGGACACCCAGCCCACCACCGTCTCGAGGGTGGAGTAGGCCTGGTCGGGCAGCGCCACGCACCAGACCGTCACGGCCAGGGTGACCGCGGCGGCGGTGAAGAAGACCGGGCGGTTGAGCGTCCAGTCCGGCTGGTCGTCGGGAGTGCCCGCTGCCACGGGCTGTTCCTGCGTCGTCGTCATCGTCTGCTCCTCGCTCGCTGCCTGCTCAGCCCGCCCGGACGGTGCCGGGGACGGCGTCGTTGCGCGGGTCGCCCTCGGGGTAGAGCGGCATGCCCGCGCCGTGCTTGTAGAACGGGACGTCCAGCGCCTCCAGCGGCTCGTTGCCGGCGATGAGGTCGGCGGCCTTCTCGGCCAGCATCATCACGGGGGCGTAGATGTTGCCGTTGGTGACGTAGGGCATCACCGAGGCGTCGACGACACGGAGGCCCTCGACGCCGTGGACCTTCATCGAGGTCGGGTCGACGACGGCGTCCTCGCCGGTGCCCATCTTGGCCGTGCACGAGGGATGCAGGGCGGTCTCGGCGTCCTGGGCGACCCAGTCGAGGATCTCCTGGTCGGTCCGCACCGAGGGTCCCGGTGAGATCTCGCCGCCGGAGAACGGCTTGAACGCCGGTGCCTCGAGGATCTCGCGGGCCTTGCGGACCATCTCGATCCACTCGCGGCGGTCATTCTCGGTGGAGAGGTAGTTGAACTGCATCGCCGGGTGCTCCAGCGGGTCGCGGCTCTTGATCTTCAGCCAGCCGCGGACGTCGGAGTACATCGGCCCGATGTGGACCTGGTAGCCGTGCTCGGCCGCCGGCTGGGAGCCGTCGTACCGGATGGCGATGGGCAGGAAGTGGAACATCAGGTTGGGGTAGGACACGTCGTCGTTGGAGCGGATGAAGCCGCCGGCCTCGAAGTGGTTCGACGCCCCGACGCCCTTGCGCCCGAACAGCCACTCGGCGCCGATCCGCGGCTTGTGGCGGTGCTTGAGCCACGGCGCGATCGAGACCGGCTGGGTGGCGGCGTGCTGGATGTAGACCTCGAGGTGGTCCTGCAGGTTGGCCCCGACGCCCGGGAGGTCGGCGACGACGTCGATGCCGAGGCTGCGCAGGTGGTCGGCCGGGCCGATGCCGGAGAGCTGCAGCAGCTGCGGGGAGTTGATCGCGCCGCCGCACAGGACGACCTCACCGGCCTCGACGCTGCGGTGCAGCTTGTAGCCGCGCAGGTAGTCGACGCCGGTGACCCGGTTGCCGCTGGTGCGCAGCCCGGTGACCATCGAGAGCGTGTGGACGGTGAGGTTCTTCCGCTTGCGGACCGGGTGCAGGTAGGCCTGCGACGCCGAGAGCCGGCGGCCGCGGTGGACGTTGCGGTCGAAGCGCGCGAAGCCCTCCTGGCGGTAGCCGTTGACGTCGTCGGTCAACGGGTGCCCGGCCTGCTGGGCGGCCTCGAAGAAGGCGTTGAACAACGGCGAGGTCGCGGGCCCCTGCTCGAGGACGAGCGGGCCGGAGCCGCCCCGCCAGGCGTCGGCGGCGACGGTGCCGTCGGCCAGCATGCGGGTCTCCATGCGCTTGAAGTACGGCAGCACGTGGGCGTAGTCCCAGGTCTCCATGCCCGGGTCGGCGGCCCAGCGCTCGTAGTCCATCGGGTTGCCGCGCTGGAAGATCATCCCGTTGATCGACGACGAGCCGCCGAGCACCTTGCCGCGCGCGTGGTAGATCCGCCGGCCGTTCATGTGCGGCTCGGGCTCCGACTCGTACTTCCAGTCGTAGAGCCTGTTGCCGATCGGGTAGGGCAGCGCCGCCGGCATGTGGATGAACGGGTCGAGCTTGGTGTCGCTGCGGCCGGCCTCGAGGACCAGCACGCTGACCGACGGGTCGGCCGAGAGCCGGTTGGCCAGGGCGGAGCCGGCGGAGCCCCCGCCGACGATGACGTAGTCGTAGCGCTGGGTGCTCACTGCTCGGTCTCCTTCTGCTCGGTGCTCTTCTGCGCGGAGCTGTCGCTGAACCAGCCCGCGCGGGCGGGTCGGGTGTTGTGCCAGATGTGCTTGGTCTCGCGGTACTCCTCGAGACCGGCGAGCCCGAGCTCGCGGCCGATGCCGCTCTGCTTCATCCCGCCCCACTCGGCCTGCGGCACGTAGGGGTGGTAGTCGTTGATCCAGATCGTCCCGTGGCGCAGCCGGGCCGCGACCCGCTCGGCGCGACCGGCGTTCTCGGTCCACACCGCGCCGGCCAGGCCGTAGATCGTGTCGTTGGCGATCGACACGGCCGCCTCCTCGCGCGCCTCGCGGTCCGCGCCGGTGAAGCGCTCGACGGTGAGCACCGGGCCGAAGCTCTCCTCCTGCACGCACGACATGTCGGCGGCGCAGTCGTCGAGGATGGTGGGCAGGTAGTAGAAGCCCTGCTCGTAGGCCGCGCCCTCGGGGCGGGCACCCCCGCACCGCAGGGTCGCGCCCTCCTCGAGCCCGGCCGCGACGTAGGCCTCGACCTTCTCCCGGTGGGCGGCCGAGACCAGCGGCCCGGTCTCGGCGTCGTCGTCGAAGGGGCCGCCGAGGCGGATCTCCTTCGCCCGGCGCACCAGCTCGTCGACGACCTCGTCGTGGACGGTGTCCTCGACGATGAGCCGGGCACCGGCCGAGCAGACCTGGCCCGAGTCGAGGAACACCGCGGTGAGGGCGTTGTCGATGGCAGCGTCGAGGTCGGCGTCAGCGAAGACGATGTTGGGGTTCTTGCCGCCGAGTTCCAGGGCGACCCGCTTCACCGTCGGCGCGGCCGCCGCCATGATCCGGCGGCCGGTCACGATGCCGCCGGTGAAGGAGACAAGGTCGACCTCGGGGGCCTCGGTCAGCATCGGGCCCACCCGGTCGCCCGCGCCCGTGACGAGGTTGGCGACGCCGGTGGGCAGGCCCACCTCGGTCAGCGCGTCCACCAGCCACATCGCCGTGGAGGGGGTCAGCTCGCTGGGCTTGAGCACGAAGGTGTTGCCGGCGGCCAGCGCCGGGGCGACCTTCCAGGCCGTCTGCAGCAGCGGGTAGTTCCAGGGCGTGATCAGGCTGCAGACGCCGACCGGCTCGTGGACGACCCTGCTGCGCACGTCGGGCATCCCCGGGTCGACGACCCGGCCCGCCTCGGCCTGGGCGAGGGAGGCGAAGTGCCGGAAGACGCCGACGATGTCGTCGACGTCGATCTGGCTCTCCACGAAGCGCTTGCCGGTGTCGAGGGACTCCCGACGGGCCACCTCGTCCTTGTCGGCCTCCAGCCGGTCGGCCAGGCGGTGCAGCAGCGCGGCGCGCTCGGGCCCGGTGGTCCGCGGCCACGGCCCGTTGTCGAAGGCGCGTCGCGCCGCGAGGACGGCGGCCAGCGCGTCGTCGGCGCCACCCTCGGACACGGTGCGCACCGGCGTACCGTCAGCGGGGCAGCGGATCTCGCGCGTCGCGCCGTCGGCGGCCAGGCGCCACTCGCCGTCGATGAACAGGCTGGGGTCGGACATGGGGGTGCACGGCTCCTCGGGTCGGGGTCTGCGTCCGACACCGGGGCGTTGGAGGGCACGCTGCTGTCACCGCCGCACCCGGCGTCCACGTGGCGGTGATGGCGGCACGACCGCGATGGCCCGACGGCGACGTCGAGCTGGTGGCCGCCTCACCCCAGTGACAGCAGCCTGCCAACCTGAGAAGAGGCTGAAACGTCCCCTGGCTCACACCAGAGGATTCTTTACCCCCACGCGGGGCGCGCGGTCAGGCCCAGGCGTGCGCGGGCGACCAGAAGACCGCGATCGCGACGTTGAGCACCGACAGCGCCAGCAGCCCGGCCCACAGGCCCTGCGGGATGCTCGGCTTGCGCACGTTGACCATCACCAGCACCAGGACCACCAGGCCGATGAGCAGCTTGACGCCCACCTTGGTGTTGTCGGGCTCCTGGTCACCGGCCGAGAGCACCCCGACCAGCGCGAGGCCGGCGAGGAACGCGGTGCCGGCGCCGTCGCGCATCGCCGCGTTGACCTTCTTCTCCCCCGGCCCGGCCTGGGCGATGAGCCCGCCGATGAGCGCGGCGAAGCCGAGGATGTGCACGAACAGCAGGATCAGGCGCAGGGTCTCCACGCGTGGATCGTACGGCCCACGCGCTGCTGGTCGAGCAGGCGAGCGCCAGCGAGCCGTCGTCGAGACCCCGTACGCCGACAAGTAGCCGTCCCCACGGGGCGTCTGGAGGGTCTGTCGTGACCCCCTTTCACGGCACACCCTCCGGTCTGCTTCGACTCCGTGGTGGGCGTGGGCGGGCGCCTGGACGTTCGCGCGGCGGCAGGTCCTTCATTTTTCGAAGCCGTGCTTGCGGTGGGCATTGATTTCGGTACCTGGTTGCGGTCCGATCGAACAGTCCGGCATCGCTGAGGTGCTCGCTTCGGTTGCGGCCGGATCGTCCTCCACAGATTCACTCCGAGGACCCCTTCGCCCTTCTCTTCGAACAGATGTTCGAGTAGAATCTGGACATGGCACTCGGGCACCAGGATCACTCGGCACAGGACACCGCTCCTGTCCCGACCGGTGACCTGCTGACCTCCATCCGCGACCTCGACAAGGCTGCCGATCAGGCCGACCGGGATCGGTTCATCGCGATCGCTGAGTGGGCCGACCGGCACACCACCGGCCAGCTGATGCCCGACCTCTACGGCACCTACGGGCTGGCCGACGAGGACGCCCACGCTGAGGCTGAGAACGCGTGGGTCTCCCGGTTCGGGATGCCCGGCGCCGACACCATGCTCGAGCTCGCCGGCCCCGGCGCCCCCGAGGTGTCGGAGTTCGCGGTCATCGAGCTCGCCGCGGCGCTGGGCCGCTCCACCGACTCCGGCCGGGTACTGGTCTCGGATGCGGTCGAAGCCCGCTACCGACTGCCGAAGATCTGGCAGCGACTCCTCGACGGCCAGGTGCAGGTGTGGCGCATCCGGCGGGTCACCGAGGTCACCCGTCAGCTCACCGCCGAGGCCGCTGCGTTCGTCGATGCGCACCTGGCCCACGTCGTGCACACCGCCTCGTTCGCCACGGTCAAGCGGCTCGCGGCCGAGGCGGCAGCACGGTTCGACCCCGAGGGATGTGAGATGGAGGAGGTCGACACCGCCGCGTCTCTGCACGTCACCCTCGACCTCTCGACCGCGTGGACCATCGGCACCGCCAACGGCGTCCCCCTGACCGGCCTGCTGGACCGCGCCGACGCCGAAGAGCTCGAGCACGCCATCCGCACCATCGCCGACCAACTGCTCGCCGCCGGCTCCACCGACACCCTCGACGTCCGCCGCGCCAAGGCCCTGGGCTACCTCAGCCGCGGCGACCTCACCCTCGACCTCGCTGATGAAGGTGGTCGAGCAGCGACGAGCGCCAGCGAGGAGCGGGCGTCGAGACCACCCCGCTCGAGCCGTCCCCGCCAGGTCGTCCTCCACCTCCACCTCTCAGAAGCCGCCCTCCGCGGAAACGAAGGACCCGGCACCCCCGAGATCGACCCCGACACCGGACGGCTCGGCCTCCACCTCGCCCGCCTCGAGAACCACCACCAGACCCTCACCGCCGACACCGTCCGTGAGTGGCTCGCCGTGCCCGGCGCCAACATCGTGCTGAAGCCGGTCATCGACCTGGCCGACCAGATCGCCGTCGACTCCTACGAGATCCCCGACCGCATCTCCACCCGGGTCAAGCTCAAGCGGACGACCTGCGTCTTCCCGCACTGCACCCGTACCTCAGCCAGGGTCGACCTCGACCACATCGAGGAGTACGTCCCACCCGACCAGGGCGGACCACCCGGCCAGACAGCCACCGACCGACTCGCCCCCTTGTGCAGACGCCACCACCGAGCCAAGACCCACCCATCCCCGGTCCCCAGCAGCCAAGCAGGCTCGACCACCGTGGCCTGGGACTACGCCCAGCTCACCCCCACCACCTGGCTCTGGACCAGCCCCCACGGCATCCGCCTGCTCGTCCACCCCGACGGCACCACCGAGCTCTGACGGGCGAGACCTGACGGCGCGCTCTGAGCGCGCGGAGGCCATGCCCCTGGCAGTCGCGGTCGTGAACCCTCAGACTCTCGTCATGTCTCGGAGCACCCGCCGCGGTCAGCGCCTCTCCTCCACCCTGCTGGCCACGGCGCTGCTGGCCGGACCGCTGAGCGGCTGCGGCGGCGCAGAGGTCACGGTGGTCGATGACGTCACCGTCCTGATCGGCGCGCGCAGCAGCTCGGGGATGGATGCCCTGCTCCCGGGGCGCCTCGCCGTCGTCGACGGATGCCTCGGGCTGGACTTCGAGGACGGCGCAGTGCCCTACGTCGTCGTCTGGCCCCACGGGACCGAGGTCGTGCGTGACAACCCGTTGACCCTCGCCCTGCCGGACGGCGAGGAGCACCAGCTCGGCGACCAGCTCCAGGTGGGCGGCGGCGAGTCGTCGTCCCGGATGGCCGGTGGCATCGACGTCGATGAGGAGTGCCCCGGCGCGGCCGTCTGGCTGGGCAGCGACTGACCGACGGCTCCATGCGGCAGCATGATGCGCGTGCGTGCGGTGAGCTGCGAAGGCGGAGAGCTGTCCCTGGTCGACCTGCCCGACCCCGAGCCGGGTCCCGGCCAGCTGGTGCTGCGCGTGCGGCGTACCGGTATCTGCGGCTCCGACCTGCACGCCCGGCGGCACGCCGACGAGCTGGCGGCGGTGATGGACGAGCTGGACTACGCCCACAGCATCCGCTCCACCGAGCCGACCGTCCTGGGGCACGAGCTGTGCGGTGAGGTCGTCGCGCAGGGACGCGGGACCGCCCGCGCCTTCCCGCTCGGCTCACGCGTCGTGGCGTTCCCCCTCGTCCGCGGCACGGAGGGCGTCCACCCGATCGGGCTGTCGCCGCTGGCACCGGGCGGGTACGCCGAGCAGGTGCTGGTCGAGGCGTCGATGGCCCACGTGGTGCCCGACAAGCTCGACGACGACCTGGCCGCCCTGACCGAGCCGATGGCGGTCGCGCTGCACGCGGTGCGCCGCGGCGAGGTCGGGAAGCGCGACACAGCGATCGTGCTGGGCTGCGGCCCGGTGGGCCTGGCGGTGATCCTGCTGCTCAAGGCGCGCGGGGTGCGCAGCGTCGTGGCCAGCGACCCGTCGGCGGCACGTCGCCGGCTCGCGCGCGACTGCGGAGCCGACGTGGTCGTGGACCCGAGCAGCGAGTCACCGTGGACGACTGCCCCCGGCCGCGGGTGGCGTACGACGGCGCCGGAGCTGCTCGACTTCGCCGTCAGCACCATGGAGCGGCTGCGCAAGGTGCCCGGGTGGCAGCACGTCAACCGGGCCGCCGAGCTCGCCGGGGCGGCAGACCAGCCCGCACCGGTGGTCTTCGAGTGCGTCGGAGTCCCCGGGATGCTCGAGTCCGTGCTGACCCAGGCGCCGCTGGCGTCGCGCGTCGTGGTGGTCGGCGTGTGCATGAGCCCCGACACGATCCGGCCGTCGATGGCGGTCAACAAGGAACTCGACCTGCGCTTCGTGCTCGGCTACACGCCGCTGGAGTTCCACGACACGCTGCAGCTGCTCGCCAAGGGCAGCATCGACCCGTCGCCGCTGCTCACCGGGACCGTGGGGCTGGAGGGCGTCGTCGCGGCCTTCGACGCCCTCGAGGCGGCCGACCGGCACGCCAAGATCCTCATCGACCCGACCCTGCAGGGCGCGGAGGTCCGCCCCCGCTGACTGCCCGGGACCGAGGGACTAGAGCAGTCGCCGGTCCGAGGCCCAACGCGTGAGCTCGTGGCGCGAGGAGAGCTGCAGCTTGCGCAGCACCGAGGACATGTGGGTCTCCACGGTCTTGATGGAGATGAACAGCTCCTTGGCGACCTCCTTGTAGGCGTAGCCCCGGGCGATCAGCCGCATCACCTCCCGCTCCCGCTCGGTGAGCCGGTCGAGGTCCTCGTCGACGGCCGCCACCTCGATCGACCCGGCGAACGCGTCGAGGACGAACCCGGCCAGCCGGGGGCTGAACACGGCGTCGCCGTCGGCGACCCGGCCGACGGCGGCGACCAGCTCGGGGCCGGTGATGGTCTTGGTGACGTAGCCGCGGGCGCCACCACGGATCGTCCCGATGACGTCCTCGGCGGCGTCGGACACGCTGAGGGCGAGGTAACGGGTGTCGGGGTGCGGGCGCCGCCTCATGACCTCGACGCCCCCTCCACCGGGCAGGTGCACGTCGAGGAGGACGACCTCGGGGCGGTGCGTCGCGATGGCGGCGACGGCCTCGTCGACGTCGGCGGCCTCCGCGAGCACCTCGACCCGCCCGGCGCCGGCGGCGGCGAGCTCGGCACGCACCCCGGCCCGGAACATCGCGTGGTCGTCGACGACCACGACACGGACGGGACTGGTCGACTGGGTCACGGGGTCTCCTGCTCAGGGGGCTGCGGGGCGGGGTCACGGGGCATGGCCAGGCGCACCTCGGTGCCCTCGCCGGGGGCCGTGCGGATCTCGGCGCGACCACCGTGGCGGGTCATCCGGTCCACGATGCTGCCGCGCACGCCGTGGCGGTCCTCGGGCACGGCGGCGAGCTCGAACCCGGCGCCCCGGTCGCGGACGAAGACCTCCACGACCTCGGGCCCCACCTCGGCGTAGACGTCGACGCGGCCGGTGCCGGCGTGCTTGGCAGCGTTGGTGACCGCCTCGCGGGTGGCCCCCACGAGCGCCCGCAGCGGCTCCGCCATCGGGCACTCCCCCACGACGACGACGTCGACGCTGACCCCGTGGGCGTCCTCGACCTCGGCGGTGACCGCGCGCAGCGCCCCGGCCAGGGTCGCGGCGTCGGTGGTGTCGCCGGCGAAGAGCCAGGAGCGCAGGTCGCGCTCCTGGGCGCGGGCCAGGCGGGCCACCGTCGGGCCGTCGTGGGCGGACTTCTGGATCAGCGCCAGGGTCTGGAGCACCGAGTCGTGCAGGTGCGCCGCCACGTCGGCACGCTCCTGGGAGCGGACCCGTTCCTCCCGCTCGGCGCTGAGGTCGGAGGCCAGCCGGTAGACCCACGGACCGACGACCACCGCCAGCGCGGCCACGCCCAGCAGGGTCGCGACGAGCACGCCCTGCGCCTGGCCGCCGTTGTCGAAGCCGACGATGAACACGGCCGCGACCAGCAGCAGGCCACCCGTCGCGATCCGCGCGTACGACGCCCAGCCACCGGACCCCAGCACGACCCGTACCGGGTCGACCCGGCCGGTGGTGTCCAACCAGCGCTCGCGCTGGGCCTCGTCGGCCTGGCGCCACAGCAGCGCCACCCCGGTCAGCCCGATCGCGATCGGCCAGAACACCGCCCCGCGCCCCAGCGTGGCCTCGAGCAGCAGCACCGCGCCGAGCGCCAGCGCCGCGAGCGCCACCGCGGGGCCGAGGTCCTGCAGCCGGCGGGCCCGCCCCGGCCGGCGCCCGCCCCGGGTGGCGCTGGCCAGGCCGGGGGGCTCCTCCTCGAAGCGCGAGTCGGCGGGCAGCACGAGCCACAGCCCGGCGTACATCGCGATGCCCATGCCGCCGAGGACGGCTGCCAGCAGCATCGCGACGCGGACCCACAGCACCGGCACGGCCAGGTGGCGCGCCAGCCCCGCGCACACGCCGCCGACCACGGGGTCACGGGTGTCGCGGAAGGCCTTGCGCGGCGCACGGTCGGCGGCCGGGGCATGGGTGGAGGTCATGGCCGGACCATCGTCACACAGCCCCAGGGGACCCACCACGGGGTTCGACCCCTGCCCGACCCCCGGTCGACCCCCGGGGGTCGGGGGCTCAGGACCAGGGTTGTCCCCGATGGTGCCGGGGCCGTCCCCGGGCCAGGCTGGAGCCATGACCGAGACACCCACCCCGCCGCCACCGCCGCCACCGCCGTCGGCACCGTCGGGAGACGACGACGGCCCCCGCACCTCCGCCGAGGAGGTCCGCGACCTGGGCCGGATCCGCCGCTCCAGCACCGACCGCAAGGTCGCCGGGGTCGCCGGCGGGCTGGCCCGCCACCTGGACGTGGACCCGGTGATCCTGCGGGTCGCGTTCGTGGTGCTGACCTTCTTCGGCGGCGCGGGCCTGATCGCCTACGCCGCCGGCTGGCTGCTGCTGCCGACCGACGACGGGTCCGAGGGCGTCATCGCCATGGAGGACCGCAACCGCGCGGTCGTGCTCACCATCGTCGCGATCGTGGCGGGGCTGGCGATCGTGGCCGAGCTGGCCGGGGACGCCTGGGGCCCGTTCTGGTTCCCCTGGCAGCTGGCCGCCGTCGCGGTGATCGTCGCGGTGCTGGTCAACCGGCGCGAGCGACGCCGCTCGGCCCCGGTGGCGCCGCCCGCCCAGCCGGACGCCCAGCCGTACGCCCAGCAGTACGGCCAGCCCTACGGCCAGTCCGTGCAGGGCTGGGTCGGCGACCCGCCCCAGCCGCCCTCGGCCTCGCCCCCGGCCTGGGTGGCCCCGCCGCCCCCGCCACCGCCGGTGGTGCGTGACCCTCGACGCCGCGGACCCCGCCTGTTCTGGTTCACCGTGGCGCTGGTCGCCCTGGCCCTCGGGACGCTCGGGACGCTGGACCTGGCCGGCGCACCGGTCGCCGACGGCGCCTACCCCGCGCTGGCGCTGGGTGTGATCGGCACGATGCTGGTGCTGGGTGCGTTCTTCGGCCGGGCGGGGGGCCTGATCCTGGTCGGGCTGCTCACCGTCCCCGTCCTGGTCGGGGCGACCGCGGCCGACCGGATCGACACCGAGCCAATGCGGGAGACCCCCACGAGCGCGGCGTCGCTGGACCCGTCGTACCGGATGGGCGTCGGGGAGCTGGTGCTGGACCTCACCGGCATCGAGGACCTCGACGAGCTCGACGGGCAGGTCCTCGACATCACCGTCCAGGTCGGGCGGATCGAGGTGCTGGTCCCCCGCGGCCTCACCGTCGAGGCGACCGCCACCGTGCACGGTCCCGGCGAGATCCGGCTGTTCGGCGAGCAGCGCGGCGGCATCGACACGCAGGCCAGCGAGACGCACGACGGCGGCCCCGGCAGCCCCGTGCTGCAGCTGGACGCCGAGACCAACCTGGGAGAGATCGTGGTGAGGACCCGATGAACGAGCACGAGCACACCGAGACGCTGGACATGGACGAGCCGGGCACCGACGAGCAGCACGTGCCGGAGCAGCAGCCGAGCATCTGGGCGGCCGGACGGCACCCGGTCAACACCGGCCAGCTGGTGATGGGCCTGGCGTTCCTGGGCCTGGTCGCGGTCTGGGCGCTGTGGACCACGGACGTGGTCGAGGGTGGCGACGTGCGGTGGCTGCTGCCGCTGCCGTTCGTGCTGGCCGGAGCCGCCGGCCTGGTGGCCAGCACGATCTCCGGTGCCGCGCGCCGCGACCACTGGAGCTAGGGCTCAGGCCGGCAGCGCGACCCCGTCCCGCGCGGCCAGGCACAGCTCGGGCTGGTCGGTGATCAGCCCGTCCACCCCCATCTCCAGCAGCAGCCCGGCGTAGCCCCGCAGGTCCCCGTGACCGGCGGGGCCCTCGCCGCCCCGGAAGCCGGCGGGCAGGAAGCGGTCCTCGGCGCGCAGGGTCCACACGTGCACCGAGAGCCACTCACGGTGGGCGTCACGCACCAGCGCGGTGGGCACCACCCGGTCGCCCAGGTCGCGGGCCACCAGCGTGTGCCGGGCACCGATCCCGTCGGCGTACTGCTCGACCAGCGCCAGCCCGGCCGGGGTCACCAGGTCGGCGAAGGTCCGCGGGTCACCGGCCATCGCCCAGTCCGCCGGTCGCTCGTCGAGCCGCTCGACCAGCTGGATCAGCGGCACCCGGGTGCGGCCGGCCAGCGAGCGCAGGACGGTGGGCTCGAAGCTCATCACGCTGACCCGCGACCGCGCGTGGTCGCGCTCGTGCCGGCGCAGGTCGTCCAGCAGCGGTTCGGCGAGGTCCAGGCCGAGGGAGGCCGACTGGGCGGGGTCCTTCAGCTCCACCAGCACGCCGACGCTGCGCCCGTGCCGCGCGGACTCCTCGGCCAGCATCGTGAGCACCTCGTCGAAGGTGGGGACGCCCAGCGCCCCGTCGTACGCCGCGGAGCCGGGGCGCAGCGCCGGCCAGCGCTCGCGTGCCCGGAGCAGCCGCACCTCCGCCAGCGTCAGGTCCTCGACGAACCAGCCCTCCACGGGGCGGCCCTCGACCACCCGCGTGCGCCGCCGGTGCGCCAGCTCGGGGCGGTCCGCGACGTCGGTGGTCACCGAGAGCTCGCTCTCGTGCCGGGCGACGAGCACGCCGTCGGCGGTGCTGACCAGGTCCAGCTCGATCTCGTCGGCGCCCAGGGCGACGGCGTGCCGGTAGGCCTCGAGGGTGTGCTCGGGCCGGTGCCCGCTGGCGCCGCGGTGGCCGGCGACCGCCGGGGTGACCACCAGCGAGGAGGTCCGGCGGACGGCCGGACGGGGCTGTGGGGTCGTCGTCACCCCACCACGGTGCGAGGCCCGGCCCTCAGCCCGGCGACACCGAGGTGAACGGTCGGGTGAACGTCAGGTGATCAGTGGCCCTCGAGGCCGGTGATCCGCAGTCCGGCGTGGGTCTTGTACTTGCGGTTGATCGAGATCAGCACCGCGGTGAACGGCTCCAGCTGGCGCGCCAGGCGCAGCTTGCCGCCGTCGATGCCGCGGCGGCCGGTGACCGAGGCGGCGAGGTCCATGGCGACCTCCTTGGCCTCGAGCACGTCGCCGACGACCAGGACGTCCTCGTCGAGGAAGTCGTCCTCGCCCCAGAGCAGGACGGCCGAGACGTTGTGGAAGGCACCGACGACGGTGGCCTCGGGCTGCAGCCGCTGGGCCTCCTCGGCGGCCGAGCCCTCGCCGCCGTCGACGACGCGGCCGTGGGCGCCGCGCTTGTCGAAGGCCAGCGGGTTCACGCAGGAGATGACGGTCTTCCCGGCCAGCGGCAGCGAGGCGACCAGCTCGTCGTGGCCGTCGTAGGGGACGGCCAGCAGCACGACGTCGGCCTGCTCGCAGGCGTCGGCGTTGGCGGCACCGGTCACGGTGCCCGCCCCCTCGACCCCTGCGAGGCGCTCGGTGACCTCGGCGGCGACCGGCACGGCCTTCTCGGCGGCCCGCGAGCCCAGCACGACGTCGTGGCCGGCGCGGGCGAAGCGGTAGCCCAGTCCCTTGCCCTGGGGACCGGTGCCTCCCATGACGGCGACGCGGTAGGTGGTGGGGGTCTCGCTCACGAGTGGTCCTCTCCGGGGACGCGGACGGGTCGGACCGGATCCTCGCACCCGGCGCGCATCGGGCTCGTGCCGCGTCACCCCTTGATACCGTCCTCAGCGTGTCCGGCGCGTTCCGCGGTGATGTCCAGGGGCTGCGCGCCGTCGCAGTCCTCACGGTCGTCGCCGCCCACGCGGGGGTCCCGCACCTGCCCGGCGGCTTCGTCGGCGTCGACGTCTTCTTCGTCATCTCCGGCTTCTTGATCTCCGGGCTGCTCTTCGCCGAGCTCGAGCGGGGCGGGACGCTGTCGCTGAGCGGCTTCTGGGCCCGCCGGGCGCGCCGCATCCTGCCCGCGGCGACCGTGGTGCTGGTCGCGACCGTGGTGATGTCGTTGTTCTGGACGACCGTCATCGACGCGCGTGACGTCCTCGACGACGCGGCTTGGTCGGCCGCCTTCCTGGCCAACGTCCACTTCGCCCAGCAGGGCGTCTACTACTTCGCCGCCGAGACCGGCCCCTCCCCGCTCCAGCACTACTGGTCGCTGGCCGTCGAGGAGCAGTTCTACGTCGTCTGGCCGCTGCTGCTGATCGCGGTCACGGTCGCGGCGCGCGTCCTCAGCCGCCGCGGGAAGCAGCAGCGCCTGGCCCGCGGCTCCGTGCTGGCCGTGCTGCTGGCGGTGACGGCCGCGTCCTTCGCCTGGTCGGTCCACGTCACGACGACCTCGCCCACGTCGGCGTACTTCTCGACCCCGGCGCGGGTGTGGGAGCTGGCGATCGGGGCCGTCGTCGCGCTGCTCGCACCGCGACTCGCGCCCCGGATCCCCCGCCCGGTCGGCTGGCTGCTCTCCCTGGGTGGCCTCGCCGCGGTCGCCGCGGCCGTGGTGGTCATCGACGAGACCACCCCCTTCCCCGGGTACGCCGCCGCCCTGCCGGTCCTCGGCACGGCTGCCCTGCTGCTGGCCGGGTCGGCCCCCGGGCTGCTGTTCGTGCCGGTGCGGTGGCTGCTGGACAACCCGGTGATGCGCCGCGTGGGCGACTGGTCGTTCTCGCTGTACCTGTGGCACTGGCCCGCGCTGGTGCTGACCGAGCGCAACGCCGGGCGCGACCTCACGACGGTCGAGACCGCCGCCGTCGTGCTCGTCGTGGTCAACCTGGCCGCGCTGACCTACCGCTTCGTCGAGCAGCCGTTCCGCACCGGCGTCCCGGCGCGCAGGCTGCCCGCCCCGCGCAGCCTGCTGCTCTACCCGGCCAGCCTGGTGCTCGTCGCCGCCACGGTGGCCGGCGGCTGGTGGTGGACCGGCGTCCAGGGGGGCGAGTCCGGCGACAACCCCGCGATCACCCTCGACGAGGCCGCCCGGCTCGCGGAGCACGAGCGCACCGTCGCCCTGGTCCGTGCCTCGGTGGAGGCGGCCCGCAACGAGGTCGACATCCCCTCCGACCTCACCCCGGACCTGCTCAACCTGCGCAGCTCGATCGCCGACGTGGGCGCCTGCGACTACGAGGACGACGACGTGCGGGCCCTGTGCCCGCGCGGGGACTCCACCGGCGACCGCACCCTGGTGCTGCTCGGCGACTCCCACGCCCGCGCCTGGATCCCGGCGCTGGAGCAGATCGCCTCCGAGCACGGGTGGCGCGCCTACTACCTCGTCAAGCCGCAGTGCCCGGCCGCTCACGTCACCGTGGCGCCGGTGCGCGAGGCGGTGGTCTTCGAGGCGTGCGAGGAGTTCCAGGAGTGGAGCATGACCACGGTCGCCGCGCTCTCCCCCGACCTCGCGATCGTGGCCTCCTCGCCCCCGGTCAACGGGGTCTGGGTCGACGGTGAGCGTCGCGAGCAGCTCGACGAGGTCGCCGACGTCCTGGAGGACGGCTACGACTCGCTCTTCGACGAGCTGGACACCGCCGCGGAGCGCACCGTCCTCATCCGCGACGTCCCGAAGGCCGGGCACGACCCCGGCGACTGCCTCACCAGCTCGCGCCCGAGCCTGCTGGACTGCATGTTCACCCCCGTGGAGCGCTCCACCCTGCTCGGCGACGTGGCGGTCAAGGTGGCGCTGCTCCACGACGCCGACGTCGTCGACCCCACCCCCTGGCTGTGCTGGCAGGACATGTGCCCCGTGGTCATCGGCGGCACGCTGTCCTACCGCGACACCGACCACCTCACGACCGAGTACGCCGCCGCGCTGGCCGGGGCCCTCGGGCGGGCCCTGGGGCTCACCGAGGGGTGAGCCACGTCTCCCTCCACGAGCGATCGTGACACTGCTACTGTCACGATCGACGTACACCACCCCGGAGCCGTGGAGGTCCCCATGAAGCTGTCGATGCCGCTCGTCTACGCCGGCAACCCGCGCGAGACCGCCGACCAGGTCGCCGGCCTGGAGAAGGCGGGCCTGGACCTGATCTGGGTCGCCGAGCCGTACGGCTTCGACGCCCCGACCCTGATGGGCTACCTCGCCGCCAAGACCGAGACCGTCCAGATCGGCGCGGGCATCCTCAACGTCTACTCCCGCACGCCGGGCGCGCTGCTGCAGACCGCCGCCGGCCTGGACAACGTCTCCGGGGGGCGCGCCGTCATCGGCCTGGGCGCCTCGGGCCCGCAGGTGATCGAGGGCTTCCACGGGATGCCCTACGACCGACCGCTCACCCGCACCCGCGAGGTCATCGACGTGCTGCGGATGGGGCTGCGCCACGAGAAGCTGGACTACCAGGGCAGGACGTTCTCGGTGCCGCTGCCCGAGGGGCAGGGCCTCGGGCTGGGCAAGCCGCTGAAGCTGCTCAACCGCCCCGAGCGCCCCCAGGTGCCGCTGTGGGTCGCGGCGCTGGGCGACAAGAACGTCGCGATGACCGCCGAGGTGGCCGACGGCTGGCTGCCGTTCCTCTACTACCCCGAGAAGGCCCAGCAGGTCTGGGGCGAGCCGCTGGCCCGGGGAGCCGCGAAGCGCTCGGCCGACCTGGCCCCGCTGGAGATCTGCGCGGGCGGCATGGTCGCGATCGGCGAGGGTCCGGAGACCAAGGCGCTGCTGGACTTCATGCGCCCGATGTACGCGCTGTACGTCGGCGGCATGGGAGCGCGGGACAAGAACTTCTACAACCAGCTGGCATGCGAGTACGGCTTCGAGAAGGAGGCCAAGGAGATCCAGGACCTCTACCTCTCGGGCAAGAAGAAGGAGGCCGAGGCACTGGTCCCGCTGGAGTGGCTGGAGGCCGGCAACCTGGTCGGTCCCGAGTCCTACGTCAAGGAGCGGATCGCGGCCTTCCGGGAGTCCGGCGTGACGAACCTGTCGGTGACGCCGGCCAGCGACGACCCGGCCGGCACCATCGCGGCCATCAAGGAGTGGGTGTCCTGAGCCCTCGCGGCGCCGCCTCCGCGTGCAGCGTGCGGACCTCGGTCCGCTCGCCGCGCGGAAGCGGCAGCCGCAGCTCGGAGCGCACCACCGGCATCGGGGCGGTCTCGCGCGAGCGCCGGAACCGGGACATCAGGCTCCAGAGCCCGCTGAGCACGCTCAGCCACACCGGGATGCCCAGCAGGTAGGCCGGCACGACCAGCAACGGGTGCAGCTGCCAGGTCAGCACCAGGCCAGCCACGATCGGCACCAGCACCAGCGCCGCGCCGCCGACCAGCAGGCCCAGCCGCCCGATCCGGGCTCCTCGACCTCGTCCGTCGTCCTTGCTCATGTCTCGCTCAACTCTCCCCATGTGCCGCTGGCCTCCAGACAACCAAACGAACGACTCCCAGGGAAAGGCACGGCCCGATGACCGAACAAGTCCGGACGATCCCTCCAGACCAGTCGGGGTCGCCACGCGGCGATCGCGTCAAGCACCTGTCTTGTCGGGTGGGCCAGGTCACGGCGCCGCCGGCGCGCTCGTTAGCCTGAGTCGATGGACGAGCAGCCGACCCCGCAGCAGGTACGCCGGGCGCTGGCCCGCGTCGAGCGTGGCGCTCGGCTCGATCCGGCCGAGGCGACGGTGCTGCTGGCCGCGACCGGTGAGGACCTCGACCGGTTGTGCACCGCCGCGGCGCGGGTGCGCGACGCGGGCCTGGAGGCGGCCGGTCGCCCGGGGGTGGTGACCTACTCGCCGAAGGTGTTCATCCCGGTCACGCGACTGTGCCGTGACCGGTGCCACTACTGCACGTTCGTGGAGACCCCGGGTCAGGCGGCCCGAGAGGGTCGGGCGCCCTACCTCTCCCCCGACGAGATCCTGGCGATCGCCTCCCAGGGCGCGGCGATGGGGTGCCTGGAGGCACTGTTCACCCTGGGCGACCGGCCCGAGGACCGCTGGCCCGAGGCGCAGGCCTGGCTCGACGAGCAGGGCTACGACTCCACCCTGGCCTACGTCCGCGCGATGGCGGTGCGGGTGCTGGAGGAGACCGGACTGCTGCCCCACCTCAACCCCGGCGTGATGTCGTGGGAGGAGATGAACCGCCTCAAGCCGGTCTCCCCGTCGATGGGGATGATGCTCGAGACGACCTCGCGGCGGCTCTTCGAGACCAAGGGCGAGGCCCACTACGGCTCGCCCGACAAGGACCCGGCCGTGCGGCTGCGGGTGCTGGAGGATGCCGGCCGGCTCTCGATCCCGTTCACCACGGGGCTGCTGGTCGGCATCGGCGAGACCCTGGCCGAGCGGGCCGAGACGATCTTCGCGCTGCGCGCCTCGGCAACGGCCTACGGGGCGATCCAGGAGGTGATCGTCCAGAACTTCCGGGCCAAGCCCGACACCGCGATGCGGCACACCGACGACCTCGGCCTGGACGAGTACCTCGCCACGATCGCCGTCACCCGGCTGGTGCTGGGCCCCAGGGCGCGGGTCCAGGCCCCGCCGAACCTCACCGACCTCTCCGAGTGCCACGCCCTGCTCGGCGCCGGTGTCGACGACTGGGGCGGGGTGTCCCCGCTGACGCCGGACCACGTGAACCCCGAGCGGCCCTGGCCCTCGCTGGAGCGGCTGCGCGAGATCAGCGCCGAGGCCGGCTTCGAGCTGGCCGCGCGGCTCACGGTCCACCCGGAGTACGTCCGCGCCTCGCTCGGCGGTGACGCGGCCTGGATCGACCCCCGGGTGCGGTCGCACGTGGCTGCCCTGGCCACTCCCGAGGGGCTCGCGCGACCCGGCGTACGCCCCGAGGGGCTGGCGTGGCAGGAGCCCGACGGCGGGCTGGAGTCCACCGGTCGCACCGACCTCTTCGCCGCCATCGACGCAGAGGGGCCAGGAGGGGGCCGCACCGAGGACCGGCGCTCGGACTTCGCCGACGTGTACGGCGACTGGGACTCCGTCGGCGAGGCGGCGAGTCGCACCGGAGCCCCGGCCGTCCTGCACACCGAGGGCCGCGAGGCGCTGGCCGCCGCCGAGGCCGACCCCGGCAACCTCTCCGACGAGCACGCACTGACGCTGATGACCGCCGAGGGCCCACTGCTGGAGCAGGTGTGCCGGCTGGCCGACGACCTGCGCCGCGAGGTCGTGGGCGACGACGTGACCTACGTGGTCAACCGGAACATCAACTTCACCAACGTCTGCTACGTCGGCTGCCGCTTCTGCGCCTTCGCGCAGCGCAAGAGCGACGCCGACGCCTACACGCTCTCGATGGACGAGGTGGCCGACCGGGCCGCGGAGGCGTGGGACCTGGGCGCGACCGAGGTGTGCATGCAGGGCGGGATCGACCCCGACCTGCCGGCCTCGGCGTACTTCGACCTCGCGACCGCGGTCAAGCAGCGCGTGCCGGAGATGCACGTGCACGCCTTCTCCCCGATGGAGGTCGTCAACGGCACGGCCCGCACCGGCCTGTCCGTGGAGGACTTCCTCATCAAGGCCCGCGAGTCCGGCCTGGGGTCGCTGCCCGGCACCGCCGCGGAGATCCTCGACGACGAGGTCCGCTGGGTGCTGACCAAGGGCAAGCTGCCCGCCCGGACCTGGATGGACATCGTCTCCACCGCGCACCGCATCGGGCTGCCGACGACCTCGACGATGATGTACGGCCACGTCGACAACCCGCGGCACTGGGTGGGGCACCTGCGGGTGCTCTCCCGGATGCAGGACGCCGCGCTGGAGCACGGTGCGGCCCGGTTCACCGAGTTCGTGCCACTGCCCTTCGTGCACACCTCCGCGCCGATCTACCTCGCCGGCGTCGCCCGCCCCGGCCCGACGATGCGCGACAACCTCGCGGTCCACGCGATGGCCCGGATCCTGCTGCACGGGCGCATCGACAACATCCAGACCTCGTGGGTCAAGCTCGGCGTCGAGGGCACCCGCGCGATGCTGCGCGCCGGTGCCAACGACCTCGGCGGCACGCTGATGGAGGAGACGATCTCGCGGATGGCCGGCTCCGAGCACGGCTCGGCCAAGACCGTCGCCGAGCTCGTCGAGATCGGCGCCGGCATCGACCGGCCGGTGCGCGAGCGCACCACCCTCTACGGCACCCGCTGAGGCGGCTCAGCCGAAGCGCCACCAGGTGGTCCGGGCGTACACCTCGCCAGGCCGCAGCACCGGCGGCCAGAACGCCGGTCGACCGGGAGCGTCCGGCAGGTCCTGCGCCTCCAGAGCCACCCCCGCCCGCGGCACGAGGGGACGCCCGTCCTTCCCGGGCAGGCCAGGCAGGGCGTCGCCGGTGTAGACCTGCAGACCCGGGGCGTCGGTGGAGACCTCCAGCCGGCGGCCGGTCGGCGGGTGCTCCAGGACCGCAGCCAGGCGGCGGATCCCCGGCGCGCCGAGGACCCAGCAGTCGTCCCACCGCTCCTCCAGTGGTCGCGGGTGGCGCAGGTCCCATCGCGTCCCCACCACCGGGACGGGTCGCTCGTCCACCGGGAGCAGCTCGTCGTCGACCGCCACCCGCAGGACGGCCGGCACCCGCAGGCGGTGGTCCTCGAGGTCCCCCACGCCCGCGCCGAGGTCGAAGTAGCTGTGCTGGGTCAGGTTGACCACGGTGGTCGCGTCGGCGGTCGCCCGCAGCGCGACCTCCACCTCGTCCCCGCGCACGGCGTAGGTGACCTGCGCCCGCAAGCACCCGGGGAAGCCCTGGTCACCGTCGGGGCTCACCAGCTCCAGCGTCACGGCGTCGTCGGCATCGTCGGCCTCGTCCCCGGTCGGCGCCCGGCCCGACCACTGCCGGCGGCCGAAGCCGTCCGGGCCCCCGTGCAGGGTGTGGGGCCCCTCGTTGCGCAGCAGGCGGTGCTCGCGCCCGTCGAGGCGGAGCAGTCCGTCGCGGAGGCGGTTGGCGTAACGACCCACGACCACGCCCACGAAGTGCTCGTCCCGGGCCTGGGCCGCGGCGTCTCGGTGGCCCAGGACGACGTCCTCGGGACCCGTCGGCCCCGGGACCAGCAGCCGGTGCAGTGCCGCGCCGGTGGACAGCACCTCCAGGCGCAATACGTTGTTCTCCACAACGTATTGCGTGACGGTCTGCGCGCCCACCCGGCCCCAGCTTCGCGACTCCACACGCCCATCCTGCCGTGAAATGTCGTTGACAGCACCCTCTAGACGTGACTCCCGTCACTCGATATGTTGCGAGTCACAACAAAGCCGGACGTTCTGCCCGGCAGGCCCGAACACCATCAGGAGGGTGTTTTCCGTGAAGCACACCAACAAGCTCGTGCTGGCCGGGGTCCTGTGCTCCGCACTGGCCATCAGCGCCTGCGGCAGCGACTCCGAGGACACCGGTACCGACGCCGGGTCCGACGCCGGCAAGATCGGCGTGATCCTCCCCGACACCAAGTCCTCGGTCCGCTGGGAGAACGCCGACCGTCCGGCGCTCGAGGACGCCTTCGACGCCGCCGGCGTCGACTACGACATCCAGAACGCCGAGGGCGACGCCGACCGCATGGCGCAGATCGCCGACAGCATGATCGCCGACGGCGTCACCGTCCTGGCCATCGTCAACCTCGACTCCGAGTCCGGCGCTGCGCTGCAGGAGAAGGCCGCCAGCCAGGGTGTCGCGACCATCGACTACGACCGCCTCACGCTGGGTGGGGCCGCCGACTACTACGTCTCCTTCGACAACAACCGCGTCGGCGCGCTCCAGGGCGAGGGCCTGGCCGAGTGCCTGGGCGAGGAGGAGGCCAACCTGATCTACCTCAACGGCTCCCCCACCGACAACAACGCGACCCTGTTCTCCGCTGGCGCCCACTCGGTGCTCGACGAGGTCTCCTCCTACACCACCGTCGGCGAGCAGGCCGTCCCCGACTGGGACCCCGACCAGGCGGTCACCATCTTCGAGCAGCTCTACACCAAGGTCGACGGTGACGTGGACGGCGTCTACGCCGCCAACGACGGCCTCGCGGGTGCGGTCATCTCGATCCTGGAGAAGAACGGCCGTGCGGGCCAGGTCCCGGTCACCGGGCAGGACGCCACCGTCGAGGGCCTGCAGAACATCCTCGCCGGCACCCAGTGCATGACGATCTACAAGTCCGCCAAGGAGGAGGCAGGCGCGCTCGCCGACGTCGCCATCGCCCTCGCCACCGGCGAGGAGGCCGAGACCAACGGCACCACCGAGGACTCCGAGGGCGGCCGTGACGTCCCGTCGATCCTGCTGGACCCCCAGCCGATCACCGCGGACTCCGTCAAGAGCGTCATCGACGACGGTGGGGCGTCGGCCTCCGACGTGTGCACCGGCAGCTTCGCGAAGTTCTGCGACAAGGCCGGGATCTCCTGATCCACCTCCGCGAGACTGAGCCGGGTGGGCGTCCCGGACCGACGCCCACCCGGCACCACCACCCCTGCAGGCACGACCGCACCGAGAGAGAGACCACCGATGACCGAACCGCTGCTGGCGCTGCGCGGCGTGAACAAGAGCTTCGGACACGTGCACGTCCTGCACGACGTCGACTTCGACGTCCACCCCGGCCAGGTGACCGCCCTCGTGGGTGACAACGGCGCCGGCAAGTCGACCCTGGTCAAGGTCATCGCCGGGATCTACGGCCGCGACTCCGGCCAGTACCTCTTCGAGGGCCGCCCCGTCGACGTCCACGGACCCCGCGACGTCGCCGACCTGGGCGTCGAGGTCGTCTACCAGGACCTCGCACTGTGCGACAACCTCGACATCGTCCAGAACATGTTCCTGGGTCGCGAGACCCGACGCTGGGGCATGCTCGACGAGGTCGACATGGAGACCCGGGCCCGCGAGACCCTTGCTTCTCTCTCCGTGCGCACCGTGAAGTCGGTGCGCCAGAGCGTCAACAGCCTCTCCGGCGGGCAGCGCCAGACCGTGGCCATCGCCAAGGCCGTCCTCTGGAACTCCCGCATCGTCCTGCTCGACGAGCCCACCGCCGCCCTCGGCGTCGCCCAGACCCGGCAGGTCCTCGACCTCGTCCGCCGGCTGGCCGACCGCGGGCTCGGCGTGGTCCTCATCTCCCACAACATGACCGACGTCTTCGAGGTCGCCGACCGGATCACCGCGCTCTACCTGGGGCGGGTGGCCGCCGACGTCCCGGCCACCGACGTGAACCACGCGCAGGTGGTCGAGCTGATCACCGCGGGCCGCTCGGGCGCACTCGGCCTCGCCGAGAACGCACTCTGACCGCTCTGTGACCGCCCCCGACCCCGGAGCCACGACATGACCAGCACCAAGCCCGAGCTCGCCGACAGCGACTTCGCCATCGACACCCGCACGAGCACCGTCCCGGAGTACCTGCGCGCCTACCTCGGCCGCGTACGCGGCGGTGACATGGGCGCCCTGCCCGCCGTCCTGGGCCTCGTCGTCCTCGGCATCGTCTTCTCGGTCACCACCGAGCGATTCTTCTCCCTGCTCAACATCTCCAACCTCATCGTGCAGGCGGGGCCGATCTGCCTGCTGGCCATGGGCCTGGTGCCGGTGCTGCTGCTCGGCGAGATCGACCTGTCCGCCGGCGTCGCCGGCGGCACGTCGGCCGGGTTCACCGCGCTGGCGATCGTCGACCACGGCCAGCACTGGACCGTGGCGGTGGCCGTCGGGCTGCTGGTTGGCGCCTTGATCGGCCTGGCCGTCGGCGCCCTGGTGGCTATCCTCGGCATCCCGTCCTTCGTGGTCTCCCTCGCCTTCTTCCTGGGCCTGCAGGGCGTCCTGCTGTGGCTCATCGGCGAGGGCGGCTCGATCCGAGTGGCCGACGAGGTCCTGCGCGGACTCACGATCAACAACGTCGGCGTCACCGCGGGCTGGGTCGTGGCCGTCCTGGTGGCGGCGGTCTTCGCCGGGGGGACGCTCTGGCAGCACCGTCAGCGCGTCGCCAAGGGGCTGCAGCACCCTCCCTTCCCCGTCGTGGTGGTCCGCGTCGTGGCCATCAGCCTGGTCATCCTCGCCGTGCCGTTCCTGCTGAACCAGAACCGCGGCCGGCCGACGTTCCCGATCCAGGGGATCCCGTGGGTGCTGCCCGTGGTGGTCGTGCTGCTGCTCGTGTGGACCTTCGTCCTGACCCGCACGACGTTCGGCCGCTACCTCTACGCCGTCGGCGGCAACGCCGAGGCTGCGCGGCGAGCGGGCGTCAACGTCGTACGCATCAAGGTCTCGGCCTTCGTCTTCTGCTCGATGATGGCCGCAGCCAGCGGCATCGTGCAGGCCTCCTACACCGGGAAGGTCTCGGCCTCCTCCGGCGGCGGGAACGTCCTGCTGTACGCCGTCGGCGCGGCCGTGATCGGCGGGGTCAGCCTCTTCGGCGGCCGTGGTCGTGCGGTCCACGCCGTCATCGGCGGACTCACCATCGCCACGATCGCCAACGGCCTGCCGCTGCTGGTCAACGAGAGCTACGCCAACTACCTGGTGACCGGCGGGGTGCTCCTCGTCGCCGCCAGCGTGGACGCCCTCTCGCGCCGACGCCGCTCCACGGCAGGGGTGTGACCGTGACGCCGGCGCGGCCCGCCACGGGCACCGGCACCAACCACGAGGCCGTCCGCCGCCACAACCTCGGCACCCTGCTGCGTCACGTGCACCTGGGCGGGGAGGTCTCCCGCGCCCACCTGACGACCCGCATGCAGCTCAACCGCAGCACGATCGGCGGACTGGTCACCGAGCTCGAGGGGCTGGGGCTGGCCCGTCAGACCCAGCCCTCGCCGAGCCGTGGCGCCGGCCGCCCCTCGGCCGGGGTCACGACGGCGCACGACGGCCCGTTCGTGATCGCCGTCGACCTCGGGGTCGACCGCGTGGTGGTCGCCAGGGTCGCGCTCGGCGGCGCGGTCGAGCAGCGGGCCCGCGCGGCCATCCCCTCCTCCGCCCGAGAGGCCTGGCAGGTGGGGTCGACGGTGGCGGACCTGGTCCGCGAGGTGGTCTCGGGCGCGCCACCGGCCGCTCCGCTGGTGGGCATGGGGGTCAGCGTCCCCGGCCTGGTCCGCCGCAGCGACGGCCTCGTGCGGCTGGCACCGAACCTGGAGTGGCACGACGTCTCGTTCGGCTCCATCGTCCTGGCCGCGCTGGGCCTCGACGTGCCCGTCACCACCGCCAACGACGCCGACCTGGGGGCGCTGGCCGAGCAGCGTCGCGGTGCCGGTCTCGGCATCGACGACCTGGTCTACATCTCCGGCAACGTCGGCGTCGGCGCCGGCGTCATCCTGGGCGGTCACCCGCTGCGCGGAGCCGCGGGGTACGTCGGCGAGGTCGGTCACCTGCGGCTGGGCACCGAGGGCCGGGCCTGCCACTGCGGCAACGTCGGCTGCTGGGAGACCGAGGTCGGCGGGTTGGCCATCGCAGAAGCGGTCGGTTGCCCGGCGCAGCAGGTGGCCTCGCTCGACGGCTTCCTGGACACCTACACCGGCCCGCTGGAGGGCCTGCGGGAGATCGGCGAGCAGCTCGGCGGTGGTCTGGCCAGCCTGGTGAACGTCTTCAATCCCGAGCGGCTGGTGCTCGGGGGCTACTTCCGCCCGCTCTTCGCGCTCGTCGGCGACGAGGTGCGCCGAGCGCTGGCGGCCCGCGCCCTGCCGGCCCCCATGGAGTCGGTCAGCCTCACCACGCCGGGTCTCGGCGCCGACTCGGTGCTGGTCGGCGCCGCGGAGGTGGCGCTCGAGCCGCTGCTCGTGGACCCGGTCGCCACCATGGCCCAGGCCGTGCGCGACGTACCGGCCCGGCTGGCCGGCTGACGCGGCTGACGCGGCTGACGCGGCCTCAGGGCAGCGCCGCCGACCCGTCCATCACGTCGTCCCAGGACCGCTCGGCCGCTCCCGTGGCCGCGGCCACCAGCCCGAGCTCCGAGGCACGCAGCTGCGGCCGGGGCTGGGCGGGCGAGGGCAGTCTCGCGTCGAGCTCGGCACGTGCCGGCTCGAGGACGAGGTCGCCGAGCTCGCTGAAGTACCCGCCAAGCACGATGACCGAGGGGTCCAGGACCGTGGCCAGCGCGGCCAGCCCCGACCCCAGCAGGCGGCCCAGGTCCCCCACCGCGCCTCGCACCGCGGCGTCGCCCGCCGCCCTCGCGGCGACCTCGCGGGCCACCGCCGTCGGTGTCCCTCCGGGCGGCAGCCCGGCTGCCCGGCACAGCGCCATGAGGCCCACGCTGGCCTCCAGACACCCGGCCCGACCACAGCCGCACCGGTCCTCGGGGCGCCCCAGCGGCAGGTGGCCGACCTCGCCGGCGAACCCGGCCGCTCCCCGGAGCAGCCGCCCGTCGATGACCACGCCGGCGCCGATCCCGATCGTGCCGGTCAGGTAGAGCGCGTGCGCCACACCGGCCGCGGCACCACGCCGGGTCTCGGCGTACGCCGCGCAGTTGGCGTCGTTGAGCACCCGGACCGACGGCACGGCCCCGTCGTGCTCCCGGGCCAGCACCCCGCCGACCAGCTCGGACAGCCGCGGGTCGTCCAGCCGCAGGTTCGGCGCCCACGCCACCGTCCGGTCGTCGGCCTGCACGAGCCCGGGCACGCCCACCGTCACGCCGGCCAGCCGTCGCCCGGACAGCGCGCGCGCGGTCTCGGCGACCAGGCCGCTCAGCGCGTCCGACGCACCGGCCCCGTCGAGACCACGGCTCCGCGAGAGGACGACGTCGCCGGCCAGGTCGACCGCTACGGCGCTGACGTAGTCGACGTTGACCTCGAAGCCCAGGCCGACCAGGCCGTGCCCGGTGAGGGACAACGGCCGGCGGGGCCGGCCCCTCACCGTCGCGGAGGCGGGGGGCTCGGTGGTCTCCGCCACCGCGCCACGATCCTCCAGCTCTGCGGCGATCGCCCCGACCGTGGCCTTGGCCAGGCCGGTCCGCTCGGCGAGCTCGCTGCGGGACGCCGGGCCGTCGTGGCGCAGCGAGCGCAGCACCGCGGCCGTGTTGGCCCGGCGCAGCCACTCGGTGCCCGTCACGGGGCGGGGGGCCTGCCTCACGCCGTCAGCGCACGCCGTACAGGTGCTCCAGCGCGAGCTGGTCGAGCACCTCCAGGCCGGTGTCGCGGGCGCCGAGCGCCTCGACGTCCGGGGCCGGGTCGCCGGCCAGCGAGCGCCAGGTCTCGCCCTCGGCGAGCGTCGGCCGCGCCAGCTCGGGCAGCTCGGCCTTCTCCAGCGCCGCCTGCACCTCGGGGTCGGCACGGAAGGCTCGGGCCTTCTCGCGCAGCACGAGGTAGTTGGTCATGCACGCCTGCGCGGTCGCCCACACGCCGTGCTCGTCCTCGGTGCGCGAGGGCTTGTAGTCGAAGTGCACGGGACCGTCGTACCCGCCCGAGAGCAGGGTGTCCACGACCCAGAAAGCTCCGCGGACGTTGCCGGCGCCGAAGCGCAGGTCCTGGTCGAAGCGGGGACCGTGCTGGCCGTTGAGGTCGATGTGGAACAGCTTGCCCTGCCACATCGCCTGGGCGTAGCCGTGCGCGGCGTTGAGGCCGGCCATCTCCTCGTGCCCGACCTCGGGGTTGAGCCCGACCAGTTCGGGTCGCTCGAGGGTCTCGATGAAGGCCAGCGCGTGGCCGACGGTGGGCAGCAGGATGTCGCCGCGGGGCTCGTTGGGCTTGGGCTCGATGGCGAAGCGCAGGTCGTAGCCCTGGTCGACGACGTACTCGCCGAGGACGTCGAAGGCCTCCCGGTAGCGGTCCAGGGCGGAGGCGACGTCCTTGGACGCGCCGTGCTCGGCACCCTCGCGGCCGCCCCAGCAGACGTAGGTCTGAGCACCGAGCTCGGCGGCCAGGTCGAGGTTGCGCATCACCTTGCGCAGGGCGAAGCGGCGCACCTCGCGGTTGTTGGAGGTGAAGGCGCCGTCCTTGAAGACGGGGTGGCTGAACAGGTTGGTGGTGGCGGTGGTGACGACCAGGCCGGTCTGGGCCAGCCCCTGGCGGAACCGGTCGAGGATCTGCCCGCGCGTGGCGTCGTCGGCGCCGAACGGGATCAGGTCGTCGTCGTGGAAGTTCACGCCGTAGGCGCCGAGCTCGGCCAGGCGCTCGAGGGCGTGGACCGGGTCCATGGCCGGGCGGGTGGCCTCACCGAAGGGGTCGCGGCCGACGTAGCCGATGGTCCACAGGCCGAAGGAGAACTTGTCCTCGGGCGTGGGTGCGGGGATCTGGAGTGGCATGGTTCCTCGTCTCGTGGTCGTGTCGGTGAGGGTGGCGGTGATGGTGGTGGCGGCGGGGCGTGGGCCGGTCAGGCCCTCGTCGGAGTCCTGCTCAGGTCCAGTCCGAGGTCCGGTCGCGCAGCGTCGCGTAGCGCTCGCGGACCTCGGGGGTGGCGGGTGCCTCGAGCAGCTGCGTGCCGGGCAGCTCCCAGGCAGGTGGGGTCGGGGCCCCGGACAGCGCCCACGCAGCCTGGCGCGCGGCCCCGAGGGCGACGTACTCCGCCGGGGGCGGCAGCTCGACGCTGGCTCCCAGGACGCCGGGCAGCACTCGCTGCACGGCGGGGCTGCGCGCGGCACCGCCGACCAGCAGGACGCGGCCACCGGACTCGCCGGTGTGGGCCCGCAGGTGGTCCACGGCGTCGGCGAGGCTGCACGAGAGCGCCTCGACGGCCGCCCGCGCGAGGTCGGCGCGGGTGGTGGTCGTGGTGAGGCCGGTCCAGGTGCCCACGGCGTCCGGACGGTTCGGCGTGCGCTCCCCGGCGTAGTAGGGCAGCAGCACCGCGCCACCGGCGCCCGGGGAGGACTCCAGGGCGAGGGCGGCGAGGCCGGCGTGGTCGGTGCCCAACCAGGCGGCCTGGAGGTCGAGGATCCGGGCGGCGTTCATCGTCGTGACCATGGGCAGGAAGCCGCCGTCGGCGGCGGCGAAGCCGGTGACGGTGCCGGTGCCGTCGGCGACGGGGTGCGGGCTCACGGTGGAGGCGACGCCGGAGGTGCCGATGGAGAGCAGCACGTCGCCCGGGCGCAGGCCCGTGCCGAGGGCGGCGGCCATGTTGTCCCCGGTGCCGGCCGCCAGCGCCTGCCCGTCCGGCGTGGTCGCGGCGACCTCGCCGGGAGCGACGACGCGCGGCAGCTCGACCTCGTGCCCGAGGGCGGCGGCCGCCAGGTCGGGACGCCACTCGCCGCGACCCGTGGCGTAGTACCCCGTGCCCGAGGCGTCGCCGCGGTCGGTCCAGGGCGCGGCCCGGCGACCGGAGAGGTGCCAGGAGACGTAGTCGTGGGGCAGCAGGACGCTGCGCACCCTCGAGGCCGCGGCGGGATCGTGGTCGCGCAGCCACCGGAGCTTGGTCACCGTGAAGGACGCGACGAGGACGCTGCCCACCTCGGCCGCGCAGGCCTGCGCCCCGCCCATCTCCTCGATCAGGGCCCGGGCCGCAGCGGCCGAGCGGGTGTCGTGCCACAGCAGCGCGTCGTGGACCGGCTCCCCTGCGTCGCCCAGGGCGACCATGCCGTGCTGCTGTCCGCCCACGGCCACGGCCTCCGCCCTGCCGACGCGCGCGAGACGGGCCAGCACCTCGTCGACCGCCTGCAGCCAGGCCCGCGGATCCACCCGCGTCCCGGTCGGGTGCGGCACCCGGGCCTCCCCGACCACCTCTCCCGTGGCGGCGTCCGCGAGCACGCCGGTGCAGGACTGGGTGCTGGAGTCGAGGCCGATGACGTACGTCACACCCCCATTAAGTACGAGTGTCGAACTAATGTCAACGCAGGGGCCCGACCGGGTGGGACGGTCGGCGCGTGTGCGTGCCTACGTTGGGGCCATGAGCCAGAGCGAGCCGACCGAGACCGACCTGGACGCCACCACCGCCGCGGAGACCTACGGCGACTACAGCGTCGACGACGAGGACCAGCCCGTGGGGCTGGACAACCTCACCGACGTCGAGGGCGACGTCGAGGACGAGCTGGACCGCGGCTACTCCCCGCCGGAGAAGTATTCCCCCGGCCAGGGCTACGGCAACACCCCCTACGAGGAGGCCACCGGCGAGTCCCTCGACCAGCGGATCGCCCAGGAGGTCCCGGAGCCGGATCCGTACACCGACGTTCCGACCGAGGACCTCGACGACGGCGAGGTGGGCGACCAGCGCGCCGGTCGGCTCGTGGACCCCGACCAGGGGCTGGGCGAGGACACCGAGAAGGACCTCGTCGGCGACGACGTCGGCATCGACGGCGCCGCGGCCTCCCCCGAGGAGGCGGCCGTCCACGTCGTCCCGGAGGACTAGAACGCGTTCTAGTCCATCAGTAGGGTGCCGGGGTGCGCTTCTCCCTCAGCACCGCCTACCTCCCGGTCACCGAGCTCCCCGTCCTGGCGCAGGCCGCCGACCGGCTCGGCTACCACGCGATGGCCGTCCCGGACCACGTCGTGGACCTGGAGACCCTGCAGACCCCCTACCCCTACACCTCCGACGGCGAGCGCCGGTGGGGCCGCGACGCGGCCTGGCCGGACCCGTGGGTGCTCATCGGCGCGCTGGCGGCGGTGACGACGCGGCTGCGCTTCTTCACCTCCGTCTACGTCCCGGCGATCCGCAACCCGTTCCAGGTCGCCAAGTCGGTCGGCACCGCCGCCGTCCTGTCCGGTGACCGGGTCGCCCTGGGGGTCGGCATCGGTTGGTGCCGCGAGGAGTTCGAGCTGCTGGAGCAGGACTTCGGGACCCGCGGCCGACGCACCGACGAGGCCCTGCGTCTCATGCAGGCCCTCTGGCAGGCCGGGTGGACCGAGTTCGAGGGGGACTTCTACTCGGCGCCGAGGATGGTCATGGAGCCCACGCCGACCGCCCCGATCCCGGTGTACGTCGGCGGGCTGTCCGAGGTCGCGTTCCGACGCGCCGCCCGGCACGACGGGTGGGTCGGCGACCTCTACACCGTCGACGAGGCCGCCGAGCACGCGACGACGCTGGCCCGGATGCGCGAGGAGGCCGGCAACGAGCGCGACTTCTCGGTCATCACCGCCCTGACCGACGCCTTCACCCCCGAGCAGTTCGCACGGGCCGAGGAGCTCGGCGTCACGGACGTGATGACGATGCCGTGGGCCTACTACCACGGGCTCGACGTGGGGCTGGAGCAGAAGCTCGACGGCCTGGAGCGCTTCGCGGAGGACGTGCTGCGCCCGCTGGCGCCGGGAAAGTAGAGAACCGCTGGCGTCTCGGGTCGCCAGCGGTTCATCAGGAACGATAAGCGCCGATCCGGCGCCTGTCAGGCGAACCGGCCCGCCGTCCCGTCATCCGGGCGAAGTGGTCCAGCCCACCGACGGACTAGATTGAGGGTGTGAGCACCGCGAGCGAGCAGCCCGAGACCCCTGACCAGTCCACCACACCGGAGCCGGAGAAGAGCCGGACGCCGGACAACCCGCTGCGCGGCTCCCGCACCAGCGGGGTGTGGGTGGGCACCGTGGGGCTGGGGCTGCTGCTGGTGCTGCTGGTCGTCTTCATCGCCCAGAACACCGACACCACGACGGTGCGGTTCCTCTCCTTCCAGGGCGAGGCCCCGGTCGCCGTGGCACTGCTCATCGCCACCGCGGCCGGCATCCTGCTCACCGCCACCGCGGGCTCGCTGCGGATCCTCCAGCTGCGCCGACGCACCCGCAAGGTCACTCGAGGCTGAGCTCGACCATCAGCTCGTCGGCGATCTGCTCCAGCGCCGCGCGCAGCTCGTCGAGCCCGGACTCCCCCGGCACGCTCAGCTCGGCCTCGACCTCGAAGAGCAGGCCGCCGGCCATCGGCGCCTCACGCAGGTCGGTGGTGAGGCTCTCGATGCCGACCCCGTGAGCGGCGATCGTGCGCGAGATCTCCGCGACGATGCCGGGGCGGTCGGTCCCGAGCAGGTGCAGCTGCACGCTGGCCGGTGCCGCCTCGGACGGAGCGTCCGTGCGGCGTACGTCGACACGCAGGCCGTCGGCCGCGAGCCCGGCCAGGTCGCCCTCGAGGGCCCCGACGGCCGCCTCGGGGACCGTCACCAGCACGATGCCGGCGAACTCCCCGGCCAGGCGGGCCATCTGCGAACGCTGCCAGCTGCCGCCGTGCCGCTCGACCGGGCCCGAGACCGCCGAGACCAGACCGGGGCGGTCGGCGCCGATGACGGTCAGGACGAGGTGCGCCTGGGGGCTGCTCATGCCGAGGAGCGTACCGGCGGCTCGGGGCGCGAACCCGCCAGCGGCATCAGCGGCCGCATCGAGGCCACGAGCGTCCAGGGCAGCACGTCCACCGCGAGCAGCGCCACCGCGCCGGAGATCGTCTTGTCGGCCAACGAGGTGATGATGTTGGAGCTGGCCACGGCCAGCCACAGGGAGTTCACGACGTCCTGGATGATCAGCCGCACGTCGTCGGCGCCGTTGCCGGTCTGGCCCCCGAGCGCCAGGATGATCGGCACGGCCAACAGCGTGCAGCACAGCGCCGAGAGGGCGCTGAGCCCGAAGAACCGCGGGATCGTCGAGCCCATCTTGAACCGGCGCACCCCGTAGCCCCACACGAGGGCGCCGGCGACGTTGACGACCGCGAACGGGATCGAGTCGTAGCCCGAGAGCCCGACGCCGAGGAAGTTGGTCGAGACGCCGACACCCGCGCCCCACCACGGGCCGAGGATGATCGCGGCCACGGCGGTGCCCACCATGTCGAGGTAGAGCGGGATCTCCAGGACGTTGACCATCCATCGGCCGAAGAGGTTGATCGCCAGGCAGCCCAGGCACAGCAGCAGGGCGGCGTTGACGGTGGGCGGTGCCGGGGGCGGCGGCGGGGGCTCTGGCGCCGGCTCGGGCTCGGGCTCCGGGGCGGGCGCCGGCTCCCTCACCGGCGTCGGTGCGGCCCCGGCGTGGGCGGTGCGGCAGCGCTCGGCCCACTCGTCCACCTCGGCCTCCGTCGCGCCGAGGGCGCGCACGATGTCGAGCACGAGCGCGGTGTCCATCCGGCGACGGCCCTCGCGGAAGGCGTCGTAGACGGTCGTGCGGGCCGGACGCGACTGGGCGTCGGGCCCTCCGCGGAGCTCGCGGAGCTTGGCGATGCGCAGCGCGATCTCGGCGTACGACGGCGCCCCCGCGGCCGCGCGGCGGGCCTGCAGGTCCCCCGCGATCTGGTCAAACGTCGTCATCCGAGCATCACGGGCGCAAGGATAGAGGTGACCACCGACACGGTTAAGGTTTTCTGCACCACCGTCCCGAACAAGTCCGAACATGTCCGAACGCGCGGACCCGCGTATGGTCACCCGGTGACCCAGCCGCCCGAGCCCACGGCCACCGACGCGACGTACCTCGAGCGGGTCGATCCCGACGAGCTGGCCACGACGCTCAAGGTGCTCTCCGAACTGCACCTGCTCGCGCCCGACCACCCCGACGTCCGCACGGTCAAGCACGCCACCGGGCACATGTGGAAGCTGATCAAGAAGACCCGCAGGGCGGCCCTCCGGGCGGAGCGTGCCGCCCACGACCGCGCCGTCGTGGAGCGGACCGCGACCGGCTCGGCCCTGCGCATCGACGACGAGACCGCCGGCCTCCCGCTGGTCTCCACCGCCCAGGGCGCCTACGCCGGCGAGCTCATCACCGCCCGCGGCTGCTACATCTGCAAGAGCGACTACACCCTGGTCGACGCCTTCTACCACGGGCTGTGCCCCGACTGCGCTGCCTTCTCCCACGCCAAGCGCGACCAGCGCACCGACCTCACCGGGAAGCGGGCCCTGCTCACGGGCGGCCGCGCCAAGATCGGCATGTACATCGCCCTGCGACTGCTGCGCGACGGGGCGGACCTGACGATCACCACCCGGTTCCCCAAGGACGCCGTACGCCGGTTCGCGGCCATGGAGGACTCCGCGGACTGGCTGCACCGGCTGACCGTGGTCGGTATCGACCTGCGCGACCCCACCCAGGTGGTCGCGCTGACCGACGACGTCGCCGCCGGGGGTCCGCTGGACATCCTGATCAACAACGCCTGCCAGACCGTCCGCCGCAGCCCGGGCGCCTACTCCCAGCTCGTCGAGATGGAGTCCGCCCCGCTGCCGGACCTGCCCGTGCTGCCGGAGATGGTCTCCTTCGACCGGATCTCCGAGGCGCACCCCGCCGCCATCACCGGCGCGCTGCGCGAGCACGCGGTCGCCCACCACGAGGGCGAGTCCGCGGAGCACGCCGCGGCGGTCCACAACGCCGCCAGCCTCACCGCCCTGGCGCTCAAGGCCGGTCACGCCTCCCTCGACGCACACCTGGCCGGCACCGCCGTCGACGCCGGCGGCCTGCTCCCCGACCTGCAGACCACCAACTCCTGGACCCAGGTCGTCGACGAGGTCGACCCCTTGGAGCTGCTCGAGGTGCAGTTCTGCAACGCGATCGCGCCGTTCCTGCTGGTCTCCCGGCTGCGCCCGGCGATGCGCGCGGCGGTCGCCCGCGGTGCGCGCCGCGCGTACGTCGTCAACGTCAGCGCGATGGAGGGCCAGTTCGGCGGGCGGCGCTACAAGGGCGCCGGACACCCGCACACCAACATGGCCAAGGCCTCGCTCAACATGCTCACCCGGACCTCGGCCGAGGAGATGTTCGAGACCGACCGGATCCTGATGACCGCCGTGGACACCGGCTGGATCACCGACGAGCGCCCGCACCAGGAGAAGCTGCGCATCGCCGCCGAGGGCTGGCACGCCCCGCTCGACCTCGTCGACGGCGCCGCCCGGGTCTACGACCCGATCGTGCGCGGCGAGGCCGGCGAGGACCTCTTCGGCTGCTTCCTCAAGGACTACGTCAAGGCGCCCTGGTAGGAGTCACTCCCACTCGATGGTGCCCGGCGGCTTGCTGGTGATGTCGACGGTGACCCGGTTGACCTCGGGCACCTCGTTGGTGATGCGGGTCGAGATCCGCTCCAGCACCTCGTAGGGCAGGCGCGCCCAGTCGGCGGTCATGGCGTCCTCGGAGGTGACCGGCCGCAGGACCACCGGGTGGCCGTAGGTGCGGCCGTCGCCCTGGACGCCGACGCTGCGGACGTCGGCGAGCAGCACGACCGGCATCTGCCAGATGTCGTGGTCGAGGCCGGCGCGGGTCATCTCCTCGCGGGCGATGGCGTCGGCCTCGCGCAGGATGTCGAGCCGCTCGCGGGTCACCTCGCCGATGATGCGGATGCCCAGGCCCGGGCCGGGGAAGGGCTGGCGCTGGACGATGACGTCGGGCAGGCCGAGCTGGGCACCCACCGCGCGGACCTCGTCCTTGAACAGGGTGCGCAGCGGCTCGACGAGCTCGAACTCGATGTCCTCGGGCAGGCCGCCCACGTTGTGGTGGCTCTTGATGGTGGCCGCGCCGGCACCGTGGCCGGACTCGACCACGTCGGGGTAGAGCGTGCCCTGCACCAGGAAGCCGACGGTGGTGCCCTCGGGGGCAGCCTCGATGATGTCGGACTGGGCGGCCTCGAAGGTGCGGATGAACTCCCGGCCGATGATCTTGCGCTTGGTCTCGGGGTCGCTGACGCCGGCCAGCGCGTCGAGGAACTGCTTCTCCGCATCGACGACGACCAGCTTCGCGCCGGTGGCCGCGACGAAGTCGCGCTCGACCTGCTCGGACTCGCCCTTGCGCATCAGCCCGTGGTCGACGTAGACGCAGGTGAGCCGCTCCCCGATCGCCTTCGCGACGATCGCGCCGGCCACCGCGGAGTCAACACCGCCGGAGAGGCCGCAGATCGCGCGGCCGGTCTCCCCGATCTGCGCGCGGACCCGCTCGACCTGCTCCTCGGCGATGTTGCCGATGGTCCAGGTGGGGGCGCACTTGGCGATGTTCCAGAGGAAGTGCTCGAGGATGCGCTGGCCGTGCTCGGAGTGCATCACCTCCGGGTGCCACTGCACCCCGGCGAACCCGGCCTCGACGTTCTCGAACGCCGCCACAGGGGTGCCCTCGGTGCTGGCGAGCACCGAGAAGCCCTCGGGAGCCTGGGAGACCGAGTCGCCGTGCGACATCCAGACGTTGTGCTGGGCGGGGATACCCTCGAGGAGCACGCCGTGCTCGCCGATGGTGACCGGGGTCCGGCCGTACTCCCGCGCCCCGTTGTTGTCGACGGTGCCGCCCAGCCCGAGCGCCATCAGCTGGAAGCCGTAGCACATGCCGAAGACCGGGGTCCCGCTGGTGAACATGGCCCGGTCGATCGACGGGGCGCCGTCGGCGTACACCGAGGACGGGCCGCCGGAGAGGATGATCGCCTTCGGGCCCTTGGCCAGCATCTCGGCGACCGGCATGTCGTGGGGCACGATCTCGGAGTAGACCCGAGCCTCGCGCACGCGGCGCGCGATCAGCTGGGCGTACTGGGCGCCGAAGTCGACGACGAGGACCAGGTCGTGCTCGGGCGCATCCGTCATGCGGCGAATCCTATCGACGAGAAACCCCAGGAAATGCACCAGGGCCCGGCCGGGGAGGGAGGGTGGCCGGGCCCTGATCGTCCACGCTCTGCTGGACAGCGCCTGGACCGCGACCCGGCCTTTGGGAGGGAGCATGACTGCCGGGTCTGCCCACCTCAACGACGACCCGGGTCGGGGGTTACGTCCAGGTCACGTCCGGATCAGAAATACTTTCCCGGTCCAGACCACCGACCTGAGAGGCGTCCTCAGGAGACCCCCACGATCGGGAGTCGCAGCGCGCCGGGAGCCGCGGCCGGGACGGCCGGGGAGGCCGGGGCCACGGGGGCGATGCGCTCGTAGTCGGCACCCAGCGGCGGGCGCGCGTCGGCCTCGCCCTTGTTGGGCCACAGCGCCATCATCCGCTCGGCCTGGGCGGTGATCGTCAGCGACGGGTTGACGCCCAGGTTGGCGCTGATCGCCGAGCCGTCGGCGACGTGCAGGCCGGGGTGGCCGTAGATGCGCTGGTAGGGGTCGATCACGCCGTTCTCGATCGAGTCGCCGATCGCGCAGCCGCCGATGAAGTGGGCGGTCAGCGGCATGTTGAACGGCTCGCCGATGTTGCCGCCGGGCGTGCCGCCGAGCAGGCGGGCCATCCGGCGTACGGCCTCGTTGGCGACCGGGATCCACGTCGGGTTGGGGGCACCGTGGCCCTGACGGGAGGTCATCCGCCAGCCCAGGGGGCCCTTCTTCCCGTAGGTCTGGATGGAGTTGTCCAGCGACTGCATGACCAGCGCGATCACGGTCCGCTCCGACCAGTGCTTGAGGTCGTAGAGCTCCTTGATGTTTCTGCGCTGGTTCCACATCTCCTTCAGCCAGCTGCGCCAGCGCGGCTCGTCGCCGTCACCGTCGGTCAGCACCGTCTGCATCAGCGCCATGGTGTTGAAGCCCTTGCCGTAGCGCACCGGCTCGATGTGGGTGTCGGCGTCGGGGTGGAAGCTCGAGGTGATCGCGACGCCGTAGGAGTAGTCCGTGGTGTCGCTGCTCGGCGCGATCGCGCCGAGGATCGACTCGGAGTTGGTGCGGGAGAGGTAGCCCAGGCGGTCCGACAGCCCGGGCAGGTGGCCCTCGTCCTTCATCCGGTGCAGCAGCTTCTGCGTCCCCAGCGAGGCCGCGGCGAACACGACGTGCTCGGCGGTGAGCGTGCGGGTGGTCCGCGCGGTGGCCCGCCGGGCCTTGGTGAACTTCACCGCGACGTCGTACCCGCCGCCGTCACGGGGGCTGACCCGGGTGACCGTGGTCAGCGGCATCACCTTCGCGCCGTTCTTCTCCGCGAGGTAGAGGTAGTTCTTGACCAGGGTGTTCTTGGCGTTGTGGCGGCAGCCCGACATGCACTCACCGCAGTTGCGGCACGGGTTGCGGTCGGGGCCGGCGCCGCCGAAGAACGGGTCGGCGACCTTCTCGTCCGGGTCGGCACCGGGACCGCCGAAGAAGACGCCCACCGGCGTCGGGTGGAAGGTGTCGGCCACGCCCATGTCGGTCGCGACCTTCTCCATCACGTCGTCGGCCGGGGTCCGCACGGGGTTCTCGACGACACCGAGCATCCGCTTGGCCTGGTCGTAGTACGGCGCGAGCTCGTCGCGCCAGTCGGTGATGTGGCTCCACTGGGCGTCGTTGTAGAACGCCGGCAGCGGCTCGTAGAGGGTGTTGGCGTAGACCAGGGAGCCGCCGCCGACACCCGCGCCGGCCACGATCAGCGTGTCGCGGACCGCGTCGATGCGCTGGATGCCGTAGCACCCCAGGGCGGGCGCCCACAGGTAGCTGGTGATGTCGAGGGTGCCGGAGGAGAAGTCGGAGTCCTCGAACCGGGCGCCGGCCTCGATGACGCCGACCTTGTAGCCCTTCTCCGTCAGCCGCAGCGCGGAGACCGAGCCGCCGAAGCCGGACCCGATGACCAGGACGTCGTAGTCGAAGGTCGCGTGCTTGCCCATGTCAGGCCCTTCCCAGCTTCTTCATCAGGCGCAGGTTCGCGGTCATCACACCGGCGTACTGCTCGTCGGACATGCCCAGCATCGGGGCGAAGCGGATCAGCTTCTGCTGGCCCACCGACTGGGACTCGGTGTAGCGGTGGATGCCCTCGCTGCCCTGGCGGCGGCCCATGCCGGACTCGCGCATGCCGCCCATCGGGGAGTCGATGCTGGCGAAGGTGGCACCGAAGGCCTCGTTGATGTTGACGGTGCCGCACTTGACCTGACGGGCCAGGTCACGGGCGCGGGCGCCGTCACGGCTGTAGATCGAGGCGTTGAGGCCGTACTCGCCGTCGTTGGCGCGGGCCACGGCGTCGGCCTCGTCGTGGAAGCGGTAGAGGGAGATGACCGGTCCGAAGGTCTCCTCGCCGAAGCAGGTCATGTCGGGGGTGACGCCCTCGAGGATCGTCGGCTCGAAGTAGAACGGGCCGAGGTCGGGCCGGGCCCTGCCGCCGCAGAGCACCTGGGCGCCCTTGGCCACCGCGTCCTCGACGTGGCGGGTGACGGTGTCGAGCTGGTCCTGGCTGATCAACGAGCCCATGTCGTTGCCCCAGTCCAGGGTGGCGCCCAGGGTCATGGCCTGGGTGCGGGCCACGAAGCGCTCCCGGAACCGGTCGTAGACCTGGTCGGCGACGAAGAGGCGCTCCATGGAGACGCACAGCTGACCGGCGTTGGAGAACGAGGCGCGGACGGCGCCCTCGGCCGCGCGCTCGACGTCGGCGTCACGCAGCACCAGCATGGGGTTCTTGCCGCCGAGCTCCAGCGAGCAGCCGATGAGCCGCTCGGCGCACCCGGCCGCGACCTTCTTGCCGGTGGCGGTCGAGCCGGTGAAGCAGATGTAGTCGGCCTTGCCGATCACCGACGTGCCCACCCGCGAGCCGGGCCCGGCGACGACCTGCCACAGGTCCTTCGGGAAGCCCGCCTCCTCGAGCAGCTGGGCGCCGAGCAGGGCGGAGAGCATGGTCTGGGCGTCGGGCTTGGCCACGACGGCGTTGCCGGCCAGCAGGGCCGGGAGGCCGTCGCACAGCGCCATGGTGAAGGGGTAGTTCCACGGCGAGATGATGCCGACGACGCCCTTCGGCACCCGGTTGACCTCGACCCGGGTCAGGCCGGGGACCACGCCGAGCTTGCGCTTGGTGCCGAGGTGCTCTGAGGCGGTGCGGCCGTAGTAGCGCGCGGTGAGCGCGATGTGCATCGGCTCGTCGAACGCGTGCTTGCGGGCCTTGCCCGACTCCCACACGATCAGGTCGAGGATCTCGTCCTGGCGGTCGAGCACCAGGTCGTGCAGCCGCATCATGATCGCCGAGCGGTGCTCCAGGCTGGTGCGCGCCCAGGCCTCCTGGGCGCGCCGGGCGCGCGCGAAGGCCTCCACGACGTCGTCCTCGGTGGACTGAGGGATGTGGGCCAGGGGCGCGCCGTTGATCGGCGAGCGGACCTCCGCGGTCTCCCCCGAGGTCGCCAGGATGCGCCGCGTGAGCGCCTCGACGTACTCCGGCTCTAGGGCGTAGGAAGCGGTGGGGTCGTGCTCGGGGTCGTGCGGGCCGTCGGCGAGCGGGCGGCCGGTGGGATCGGGGGTGGAGGCGCTCATGTACCGAGAGTATGTGACCGGCGTCTCCGGAACTACCCTTCAGTAGCAGTTCGTGGCACTTGACACATTCTTTTGCGATGTCAAGCCGCGTGTGCCTCCACCCCGCCGATCGACCGCCGGACTCAGCCGGCCGGCGGCGGGGTGTAGATCGACTTCACCTCGGTGTACTGCCCCAGGCCCTCGGGGCCGAACTCCCGGCCCAGGCCGGAGGCCTTGAAGCCGCCGAACGGAGCGGCGAAGTCCATCGTGTAGGTGTTGATGCCGTAGGTGCCGGTGCGCACCCCGCGGGCGACCTCGAGCCCCGCGTCGACGTCGGTGGTCCACACGGTGCCGGCCAGGCCGTAATCGGAGTCGTTGGCGATGCGTACGGCGTCCTCGACCCCGTCGTAGGCGATCACCGAGACCACGGGGCCGAAGATCTCCTCCTGCGCGATCCGCATCCGGTTGTCCACGTCGGCGAACACCGTGGGGCGGACGTACCAGCCGCGGTCCAGGCCGTCGGGCATCCCGACGCCTCCGGTGACCAGGCGGGCACCCTCCTCCTGACCCAGGGCGATGTACTTGGCGACCCGCTCCTGCTGGCGCTGGGCGACCATCGGGCCGATCTCGGTGGCGGGGTCCATCGGGTCGCCGACCTGCATGCCGCCGATGCCGGCCGCGAGCGCCTCGACGACCTCCTCGTAGCGCGAGCGGGGCGCGAGGACCCGGGTCTGGGCGACGCAGGCCTGGCCGGAGTTCATCACCGAGAGGAACTTCAGCCCCTCGACGGTGGCGGCGAGGTCGGCGTCCTCGAGCACGATCGCGGCCGACTTGCCGCCCAGCTCGAGGGAGACCCGCTTGAGCTGCTCACCGCAGACGGCACCGATCGCCCGCCCCGCGGCGGTGGAGCCGGTGAAGGCGACCTTGTCGACGCCGGGGTGGGCGACCAGGTGCTGGCCGACCTCGCGGCCGCCGGCCACGATGTTGACCGCGCCGGCCGGCACGCCGGCCTCGTGGAGCAGCTCGGCCATCAGGTAGCAGTCCAGCGGCGACTCGGGGGCCGGCTTGACCACGACGGTGCACCCGGCGAGCAGGGCCGGGACGACCTTGGACATCACGGTGAACTGCGGGACGTTCCACGGCGGGATGGCCGCCACGACACCCACGGGCTCGTGACGCACCACGACGTCGGAGCCCAGGGCGCCGGGTCGGGCGGCCTCCCACGGGAACTCCCGCGCGATCGCCAGGAACGACTCGATCTGCATCCACGGCGCCGGCGACTGGGCGAGCTGGGAGAAGGAGGTGGGCGAGCCCATCTCGAGGCTGATCAGCTCGGCCATCTCGGTGAGCTTGGCGGCGTAGAGCCCCGAGAAGGCCTCGATGACCGCGATCCGCTCCTGGGGCGTCATCCGCGGCCAGGGGCCGTGGTCGAAGGCCTGTCGAGCGGCCGCCACCGCGGCGTCGACGTCGGCCGGCGCCGCCTCCGGCACGGTCGCGATCACCTCCTCGCTGTGCGGGGAGACCACCTGCAGGGTGGCGTCGGTGGCGGGGGCGCGCCAGCCGCCGTCGATGTAGAAGGCGTCGCGGTCGAGGCTCATGCGGTGCTCCTGGAGGTGTCGGTGCCGGTCACAGGCCGGTCAGGGGGCGACGGAGAAGAAGTCGGTGAAGCCGGAGGGCTCGTGGCGGCCGACGGAGAAGTGCTCGAAGAGGCCGAAGCCCTCGGTCTCGGTGCCCTTCTCGTGCACCACGGCGCGGCCGACGTGGTCGACGCAGCCGAACATGAACATGCTCTTCACCGCGTCGGAGGTCAGGTCGTAGGTGCGGCGCTCGGTGAAGGACTCGCCGTGCCACTGGCCGTGCAGCCAGTCCTGGTCGCCGCCGTACCCGCCGCCGAAGTGCAGCGGCACGGCGAGGCGGGACTCGACCTCGATGCGCAGCGGGCCCTGGCGGGTCGCGCACTCGAGCGTCGCGCCGGTCGGCCTGCGGCCGCCGGGGGTGTAGTGGATGGTGACCTGGGGCCAGCCGAGCTGCTCGACGCGCCCGTCCTTCCAGATCCGGGTGCAGTCGTTGAGGGTACGGATGCCGTCGCCGTCCTCCTGCATGATCACGACGATGGCGTAGTCCTCGAAGCGCATGGGGACGTAGAGCCACCACATGCCGTCGAAGTCGGCGGGGCGGCCGGCGGGCTCGGCCTCGCCCACGGGCCGGATGCCCCAGGAGCGGTCACGCGTCCCGACCCAGGTGTCGGGGCTGACGCTGATCTCCTCGCCGTCGACCGACAGCGAGCCGGACCAGGTGCCGACCTGCGCGAAGCGCTGGGCGTCGAGGACGACGCGGGTGCCCTGCCGCATGACGTGGCGCTGCTCCTGCACGACCTCGAACGAGCCCTCCCAGGTCAGGTCGGCGGCCAGGCCCTCGGTCTCCTCCAGCACCATGCGGATCTTCTGCAGCGGCTCGATCACCTCGAGCCGGTAGCCGCCGACGCGCTGGTCCAGCCGGTCGTCGTCGATCTCGCCGCCGAGGTGGACCGCGGTCTGCTGGTCGCCGCGGGTGACGAGGAAGAAGGCGTCCTTCGTGCGCAGGTTGGGGTAGTAGCCCATGCCCGAGATCACGAAGATGTCGCCGGTGCGGTCGTGGGCGTTGAAGTAGCAGCGGTCGTAGAAGTGCCGGTCGCTGGGCCCCGGCCAGCCGATGGGCTGCGGGACCTGGTGGAGGGGGTACTCGTCGAGCGGGCCCAACCCGCCGCGCGCACTGCTCGGTGGAGTCATCAGGCACCCACCTTCGCCAGGATCGACTCCAGCAGCGGCTTGCAGTGGAACAGCGACTCGATGTCCGCAGGCATCTCGATCTCCCCGAAGTGGACTTGGCGGGCGCCGGTGCGCATGAAGACGATGCACCACTGCAGCCCGTTGTAGACGTGGTACCAGTCGAGGTCGCCGAGCTCGACGCCGGTGCGCTCGGCGTACGTCGTCACCACGTCCTCCTCGCGCAGGAAGTGCGGCATGCCGGGCAGCTCGAGCATGCCGACGATCGACTCGAAGACCTGGTGGGCGAAGAGCAGCCAGCTGACGTCGAGCGCGCGCGGCCCGAGGGTGACCATCTCCCAGTCCAGGACGGCCACCGGCTCGAAGTCGCGGTAGATGACGTTGCCGATGCGGGCGTCTCCCCAGCACAGCACCGGGTCACCCTGCTCCTCGGCGGTCGGGACGTTCGCCTCGAGCCAGGTCAGGGCCCGCTCGACGATCGGGGACGGCGCGAGGTCGCGGACCGCGAAGTGGTACCACGCGCGGACCTTGGCGAGGTTGCGGTGCAGCAGCGTCTCGCCGTCCTGCTCGGGGGCGAGGTAGCCGAAGCGCTCGAGGGGCTCGTCAATGGCGTGCAGCCGGGCCAGCACGTCGACGGTGGAGTCCTGCAGGCGGCGCTGGTCGGCGCGGTCGGCGTCGTAGAGCCAGTTGTCGCCGAAGGGGTAGGGCAGGACGTCGGGCGGCACGACGCCGTCCACGCGGTCCATGAGGAAGCACGGGGTGCCGAGCACCTCACCGGACTCCTCCAGCCAGCGCACGCCGGGGACCGGGACGTCGGTGAGCTCGCCGACCTGGCGGATGACCTCGTACTGGTGGCCGAGCTCGTAGCGCGGGAAGACCGGGAAGTCCTGCGGCGCGGGCGCGACGCGGGCGACCAGTGGCACCGTGTCGCGCGAGCCGTCCTCGGTCCAGGTCGCGTCCAGGACGAGGGTCTCGGAGGACATGCCGTTGCTGTCGATGCCGCTGTGCAGCACCACCTCCGGCTCGGCGCCGGCAGGGAGCAGACGGCTCAGCCAGCCCTCCAGCACCTCGGGCACACGCGCCGCGTCACGGCTGCTGCGCTGCATCTTCAGGTCTGCGGGCGGTGGCGCCTGGGTCACGACGGTCGACTCCTTCGTCCGGACGGTGTGACGTGGGTCATGCCCACCCAGACTCCTAGAACCTGTTCTACTTTGTCAACGCGTGCCAGACAGGTGTGAAAGAGGTCTCTCAGGCGTCCGCAAGCCGCCATCGGGACCGATCCGTCGGGGATTCAGCGCACCACCCGTCCCTTCTTTAACCTGGCTGGGTGCTCGGTCCCTCCCTCCGCTCGACCCGCTCGACCGCCGTCGCCGCGCTTGTGGTCGGCGCCGCCCTGAGCACCCTGGGCGGACCCGCAGCCCCGCCGGCGCCCGCGGCCCCGTCCGCCGCCCGGAGCGCGGTCGCGGCCGACCCCGACGACCGCCCGACCGTGCGCGGGCTCCCCCGGCCCGACGGCGCCTACCGCTTCGTGTCCTTCCCGGACTTCCTCAACCAGGACGTCGGCGACGTGACCCGCGCGTCCCACTGGCGCAAGGGCGACCCGACGGGCACCAACGCCGCCTACGAGAAGTCCCTCGACCACGTCCTCGACGACGTCGCCTCGCAACGACCCGAGGCGTTCCTCGTCGCCGGCGACCTGGTCGAGGGCGAGTGGGGCAAGGACGAGACCGGTGCCGACCCGTTCGGGCCGCACCGCACCACCCCGCAGCGCAAGCAGGCCCTCAAGGAAGCAGCGCGGATCTACTACGGCGACTGGCTGCGTCGCGTCACCGACCACGGGCTGCGGGCCTACCCCGCCGTCGGCGACCACGAGATCGGCGACGACCCGTGGAAGCCGCGCGGTGACGCGCAGGAGCGGGCGTGGATCCGGTTCAAGGCCCACCACACCTGGCTGTGGAAGCGGCAGCTGGTCAAGCACACCTACGACGCCGTGCGGCGCGCACCCGGCGACGACCTGCGCCGGGTCGGCGGGGTCTCGAGCCCGGAGCGCGGCCAGGCCGGCGACACGGCGTACGCCGTCCGGCTGGACCGGAACCTGCTGCTGGTCACCGTCGACGTGTTCCGGCCGACCTCCAACGGCGTCTCGGTCAGCCTGGACCCCGACCAGCGTGCCTGGCTCTCGACCGTGCTGCGCCGGGCGAAGAAGCAGCAGGTCCCGTGGGTCGTCGTGCAGGGGCACGTGCCGGTCCTCGGGCCGGTGCGCACCCGCTTCTCCTCCGGCCTCACCTACGAGGGCAGCGACCTGTGGGCGCTGCTGCGCAGGCACGACGTGGATGCCTACCTGTGCGGCGAGGTGCACGACCACACCGTGATCCGCCGCCAGGGGGTCGTGCAGATGTGCCACGGCGGGCTGTTCTACCGGGGCGAGTCGTCCTACGTGCTCGGGCAGGTGACCGAGACCAAGCTGATGCTCGAGACGCGCTACCTCCAGGGTGACCCGCAGTGGAGCGGCACCAAGCTGTGGTCGACCGAGGGCGGCAACGGGCCGCGACGCGTGGTCTACCGCAAGCCTTCGCGGGTCGTCGGCACCTACGTGCTCAAGCGCGACCCCGAGCGCCCGGGCCGGACCAACCGGGTCAAGCAGTCCCGCGGCATCTCGGGTGTCAGACCAGGTCGGTGACCTGCACCCGCGCCTCGTCGGCCTCCTGGTCGGTGAGCATCCGCTGGGACTGCCGCTCCGCCTCGACCCGACGCAGGTAGTGGTCGACCTCCTCGGCGACCCGGGCGTCGTCCCAGTCGAGGATCTCCGCCATCAGCCTCGCCGCGTGCGGGGCCGCGGCGACGCCGCGGTCGAAGGTCTCGATGGAGATGCGGGTGCGCCGGGTGAGCACGTCGTCGAGGTGCCGCGCGCCCTCGTGGGTCACGGCGTAGACGACCTCGGCCGCGAGGTAGTCCTCGGCCCCGGTCAGCGGCTCCGCCAACGCACGCCGGGTGCGGACGAGGGCCAGCAGGTCGTCGACCAGGCCGCCGTAGCGGGCCAGCAGGTGGTCGATCCGGGCGACGTGCAGGCCGGACCGGCGCGCCAGCAGCACCCGCTGGTTGGAGCGGGTCTCGTAGGACTCCGCCCCGACCAGCGGCACCCGGTCGGTGATGGAGTCGCGCACGGCGCCGTGCCCGGTGGTGCGCAGGCTGTGGGCGGCGGCGTCGATGGCGTCGCGCGCCATCACGCGGTACGTCGTGTACTTCCCGCCCGCGATCATCACCAGCCCCGGCACCGGGGTGACGACGGTGTGCTCGCGGGAGATCTTCGAGGTGGGCTCGGACTCGCCGGAGAGCAGCGGTCGCAGGCCGGCGTACACGCCGACGACGTCCTCGTGGTCCAGCGGCTCGCGCAGGATCTGGTTGACGTGCTCGAGGATGTAGTCGAGGTCGCGGCGGCTGGCCGCCGGATGGGCCTTGTCGAGGTCCCAGGGGGTGTCGGTGGTGCCGATGATCCAGTGCCGGCCCCACGGGATGACGAAGAGCACCGAGGTCTCGGTGCGGACGATGAAGCCGGCCTCGGAGCGGATGCGGTCGCGCGGGACGACGATGTGCACGCCCTTGGAGGCCTGCACGTGCAGGGCGCCGCGGCCGCCGACCATCTCCTGGATCTCGTCGGTCCACACGCCGGCGGCGTTGACGACCACGCGGGCGCGGACCTCGAGGTCCCGGTCGTGCTCCAGGTCGCGGGCGGTCACGCCGACGACCCGCTCCCCCTCACGCAGGAACCCGGTCACCTTCACCCGGGTCGCGACGTGCGCGCCGTGCTTGGCGGCGGTGCGGGCGACGGCCACGACCATCCGGGCGTCGTCGACCTGGCAGTCGTAGTACTTGATCGCGCCCGCGATCGACTCGGCCTTGAAGTCCGGCGCCATCCGGGCGACCTGGCGGCGGGTGAGGTGCCGGTGCATCGGCACGCCCATGTCGTACTTGCCGGCCTTGGCCATGCCGTCGTACAGCGCGAGGCCGGCGCCGACGTAGGCGCGCTCCCACACCGGCTTGGTCAGCGGGTAGAGGAACGGCACCGGGCTGACCAGGTGCGGCGCGAGCCGCGTGAGCAGCAGGCCGCGCTCCTGCAGGGCCTCGCGGACCAGGCCGAAGTCCATCATCTCCAGGTAGCGCAGGCCGCCGTGGATGAGCTTGCTGCTGCGGCTGGAGGTGCCGCTGGCGAGGTCGCGCTGCTCGAGCAGGCCGACGCTGAGGCCGCGGGTGACCGCGTCGAGGGCGACGCCGGTGCCCGTGATCCCTCCCCCGACCACGAGGACGTCGAGCTCGTGCTCGCCGGCCTGGCCGGTCATCGCCGCCAGGGCGGCGTCGCGCGCGTCGGGACCGAGGGCTCCGGGCGTGGGAGTCATGCGCTCCAGTGTGTCAGGTCCGGGGCGCCGGGTTCAGCCCCCGAAGCGCGGGGGGCGGTAGGAGCGGCACTCGTCACTCGAGCCGGGGTAGCGGTCCTCGACCGCGCAGGCGCGGCGCATCTGGTCGCGCGCGTCGACCGGCAGCAGCCAGCCCCTGCGGACCGCGCGGTCCGTGGCCTTGCGCAGCTGGCGCTCGTAGTCGGCGAACGTCGGGTAGCGCTGCTGCAGCGTGATCGGGTCGAAGGGCACGGTGATGCCGCCGAGCTGGCAGTCGGTGGAGCGGTACGTCGCTACGGGCACCTCGATCGGCGGGAGCCGCAGCCCGCCCAGCACGTTGCCGTCCGCGTCGCGCGCGGGCGTCTCGCCGTCGGCCTCGAACTCGAAGCGGGGCGCGGGGCGCGGTGCCTGGCCCGTGCGGATCCACTCGTCGAGCTCGCGGAGCGCGGTGTTGACGGCGTACCGCATGGGGAAGGAGGCGCCCGCGGCGGTGCACACGGCGTACAGCGGGTTGACCTGCATCTGGCCGTAGTCGCCGGCGGCCTCGATGGTGTCGCGGTAGCCCTGCTCGTCCATGGCGGGCAGGCCGGCGACGCGGGGGCCGGAGCCGAAGACCTGCTGGTAGCCGATGAACAGGCCGGCGTGCGCGGAACCGGCGACGTCCCACAGCCGGTAGAGCGGGTCGTCGTCGGCCTCGCCGGTGGACTCGGCCCAGTCGCTGTTGAGCTGCATCACCGGTACCTCGAGGCGGGGCTCGTAGTCGAGCCCGGCGAGGCCGCCGTGGACCAGGAAGCCGTCGATGACACCGGCGCCGTCGGGGTGCGCCCGGACGATGCCGGCGAGACGGCCGGCCGACTGCGACTGCCCGGCGGCCACGACGCGGCGTACCTTGAGCGGCCCCATCGGCCGGACGTCGCCGACCCTCCTGGTGCGCAGGGCCCGGGCGATCTGGAGGTACATGTCGTCGGCGTACGCGTCGCCGGGGTGGTCGAGCGCGGCGTAGCGCACCGGGTCCCAGACCTTGGGCGTCAGGGGGATGCAGCAGACGCCGGCTGCCTGGGCGCTGACGTGCACGAAGGCCCAGCCGCTGCGCAGCAGCTCCTCGCGCCCCTCGAGGCTGTCGACGGCGTTCTCGAACTGGGCGGTGACGTTGACCCAGTCCAGCATCACCGAGCCGTTGAAGTCCTTGCGCTTCTGCGGGCGGGTGACGATGACGCGGGTCGTGTACGGCGCGGTGCTGCCGTCGGCGGCCGTGGCCGTGCCGGAGACGAACCACTCCTGCTCGGTGTAGCCGAACGGCTCCAGCTCGTGCCAGGAGTCCCACAACGGGTGCCCCTGCAGCCCCGCGGGCGGCTCGCTCAGCACCGGCAGGGGCACCCGGTCGGCGGGCGGCTTCGTGCCCGCCGCTCCGCTCGGGCTGGTCGGCAGCAGCGCCGCCAGCGGGAGCAGCACGAGGGACAGCAGGGCGACGGGGAGTCTCCGGGGCACGGCGGTGTAACGACGGTCACATGATGTCAGTTACGACATTTGGCTCCCGGAGTGCGCCGCTCACGACGTTCTGCAGACCAGGGAGTCGGCTTTCCAGCAGAACGTCGTGATCGAGGCGTCGACGCGTCAGTCAATGGCGCGCACTGCGTCGTGCGCACTGTGCGCGGCAGATGCGGTCGTCACGACGGGCAGGACACGCTCCGCCTCATGGCAGAAAACTCGGACGTCACCTCGGCGGTCGGCTCGCCGGTGGTGGCCATGCTGCGAACTCAGGTGCCCGCTTTCGAAGCGACGTTCCAGGTCCACCTCGTCGAGGAAGAGAACGAACTGGGCGCGTTCCAGGCCGTAAGCGTCTTCGCTGCCTGGCTAGCAAACCGACTGACGGAGTCGCCCGAAGCGGCAGACGTCCGTCGAGGCTTCCGGGTCGTTGAGGACGTCGCTGTAGGCGACTACCCGCTGGGCCATGAACTGGTCACAGAGTTCGTGGAGGCTCTTGCCGACTATCCGCAGGCAGTGGAGCGGATGGGTCCCGAGACGCGTCTTCGCCTGACGTAGGGCGTCCGCTCATCGGTAGAAGCGGATGTCGTAGGGGTCTCGACGGGTCAGCATCTGCGGGTGAACTCGATCTGGTGGTCGGCCAGGACCCGTGCCTCGTAGCGGGGGTCGTGGGCGGTGCGGTGGTGGGTGGGGCACAGCAGGCGGCCGTTGGTCAGGTCGGTGGTGCCGCCGGTGGTCCAGGGTTGGTCGTGGTGGGCGTGGCAGAACCATGCGGCGGTGCGGCAGCCGGCCGCGGTGCAGCCCTTGTCGCGGGTGGCGAGCGCGATGCGTTGGGCGCGGGTGAAGAGCCGCTTCCTGCGGCCGACGTCGAGGACCTCGCGCTTGCCACCCAGGACGACAGGGATGATCGCGGCCTCGCAGGCCAGGCGGCGGGCGGTGTGGGCGGCGATCCGGTCACCGGTGTCCAGGGTGGCGGCCGACAGGCCACCGGCGAGCGTCTCGAGGGTCATGGTGACCACCACCGTCGCGCCGGTCGACATCTCCGGGACGTGAGAGCCGTCCAGTCTCTCCAGCAGCTCGCAGAAGGCGGCGCCGAGCTCGACGGCGGAGGCGGCCTTGACCGGTTCCGGCCGCTCACCTTCGACCGGGGTCGACGCCAGGGCGGGTTTGTCGTGGACGACCAGGGCCAGCAGCTGCTTGCGCAGCATCCCGGCGTGCAGCTCGGGGACGGTGAAGCGGCCATGCACGCTGCCCTGCCCATCGGGGGTCATGGTCAGCATCGTCTTCCGCGCGGCTGCGCGTTCCTCCGCCTCCAGGCGGGCTGCCTCGTGCGCGTCAGCGACGGCGGGGGCGACGACGTCGAGGACCCGGTCACCCAGCACGCGCAGGTCGCAGGCGTCGTGGTGCGCAGCGAGGTCGACCAGCCGCTGCTCGGCAGCAGCCCGCACGGTGGCGGGGATGTCGACCGGTACGGCGTCGAGGGCACGGGCGATGACCTCGGCCTGCTCGGTGTTCACCGTCCCGGCGGCGTACCCCTCCCGCAGCCGGGCGTAGGTCTCCAGCGCGGTGGCGAGATGCACGGCCCGGCGGGACGACCGGACGGTGGTGCGGGTGGCGCGGGCCAGCCAGGTCGCGGTGGTGACGGCGCCGGTGGCCTCCTCGACCCGCACGGACGAGGCATGCGCGAGCACCCGGTGCTTGAGCTCACCCAGGCGTGCCTCGGCCGCAGCGATCTCCACCAACGAGGCCGCAGTTGCCGCCTGGTCGAGACCCAGCAGGGAGACCTCGACGAGCTCGGTGAGCGCACCGGCGATGACCGCGACACCACGGTCCACCTGGTGCTGCCCGAGCCCTTCCATGACCTGACTCAACCAGGCACCACCGACATTCCGAGACGCCCAGACCCCTTCTCCACAGGGCATCCGGGCATCGTGACCAGACCGTGATCCGCGCCAGGACCGTGGGTCTCGCGGCTCGTCGCTAGCGCTCCTCGCAACTCGACCGGCGAGGGGTGCTCAGCCCAGCCGCGTGCGCCCCGCGTCGAGGGCGTCGCGGCAGCCGCTCCACATCTCGTCGATGACCTCGGCGACGGGGCGGACGGAGTCGATGCGGCCGGCGACCTGGCCGGTGTTGGCCAGGCTGGCGTCGAGGTCGCCGTCGAAGTAGAGCTGCTGCACGCGGTCCATCAGCTTCTCGGTCGGGGGCTCGGCGGCCCAGGCGTGGGCGCGATCGGTGGCGATGACCCGCATGGTGGGGTTGCCGGGGACGCTGACCAGCATGGTGCCGGTCTCGGGGGCGGCGACGATCGCGTCGGTGAAGGCGCTGTGCACGCCCGACTCGTGGGTGGCCAGCACCCGGGTGCCCATCTGAACGCCCTCGGCGCCGAGGACGAACGCCGCCGCCATGGACGTGGCGTCGCAGATGCCGCCGGCGGCGATCAACGGCAGCGAGGTGTGCGAGGCGACGAGCGGCAGCAGGACCATCGTCGAGGCACCGCTGGCGCCCTTGAAGCCACCGCCCTCGACACCCTCCACCACCAGGCCGTCGACCCCCGCTGCCTCGGCCTTCTGCGCCGCGCGCAGCGACCCGACCACGTGGAAGACGGTGATGCCGGCGTCCTTGAGGCGGTCGGTGAACAGCGCCGGGTCGCCAGCCGAGGTGGCGACGTAGGAGACGCCCGCCTCGACCAGGGTGTCGACGATCGAGGGGTCGTGCTTCCAGCCGGCGACGAGCAGGTTGGCGCCCACGGGCTTGTCGGTGAGCTCGCGGACCTTCACCAGGTCCTCGCGCCCCTCGGCGGTGAGGGTCTCGATGATGCCCATGCCCCCGGCCTCGGAGACCGCGGCGGCCAGCCGCGCGCGGGCGATGAAGGTCATCGGGGCCTGGACGATGGGGATCTCGACCCCGAGCAGCTGCTGCACACGGTTCACGTCGGGCACGGTAGCCCAGGGACCGAGCGATCGCTCGGCACGGATGGGTCAGGAGGCCTCCGCTGCCTCGACCGCCTCGGTGAGCCCCCTGGCAGCCAGCCGGTCCGCGCGCTCGTTGCCCTCGTCGCCGGCGTGGCCCTTGACCCAGTGCCAGTGCACCTCGTGACGCTGGCAGGCGGCGTCGAGCTCCTGCCACAGGTCGACGTTCTTGACCGGCTGCTTCGCCGAGGTCTTCCACCCGTTGCGCTTCCAGCCGTTGACCCACGAGGTGATGCCGGAGCGGACGTAGGTGGAGTCGGTGTAGAGCTCCACCCGCACCGGCCGGGTCAGCGCCTCGAGCGCCTTGATCGGCGCGGTCAGCTCCATCCGGTTGTTGGTGGTCTGGCCGGCCTCTCCCCCGCACAGCTCGAGCTCGTGACTTCCGATGCGCAGCAGCGCGCCCCAGCCGCCGGGGCCGGGGTTGGGCACGCACGCGCCGTCGGTGTGGATGGTGACGGTCTCGGTGCTCTCGGAGGGCTCTGCACTGTCGGGGGACTGCTCGCTCACCGAGAGATTCTCACCCGAGCCGGTCGGCGTGCATCGTCTGGCGCGCCCGGACCTCGGCGAGCAGGTCGAGGTCGAGCTCGGCCACCGCCAGCCCGGGCTCGGTGCCGAGCACCGCGAGCTCGTGGCCCTCCGGGTCGAGCACGCACGAGCCGCCCGTGATCGGCCGGTCCCCACACGTGCCGAGGGCGGCCCCGGCGACGACGAACATCCCGTTGTCGAGCGCCCGCGCGGGCAGCGAGACCGCCCGGCCGCGCGTCGAGCCCTCCAGGTAGGCCGTCGACACGGCGTACACCTGCGCGCCGGCGGCCGCGGCAGCCGCGGCGTGCTCGGGGAACCGGCTGTCGTAGCAGATGGCCGGCGCGACCTTGACGCCCTCGACGTCGAGCACGACGGGCCCGCGCGGGCCGGGGGTGAACCACGGCAGCTCGAGCCGGTCGACGTGCTGCTTGTCGTACGCCGCCTCGACCGTGCCGTCGGGCCGCACCACCAGCGTGGTCAGCCGCATCTCCTCGCCGCGCAGCAGCGGCGTGCAGACCAGCACGGTGCACCCGGCCTCGACCGCCGCCGCACGCAGCGGCGCGGTCAGCGCCTCCAGCGCCCCGACCCGGGGCTCCCCGGTCTCACGGACCCGGTCGAAGGCCGCCCAGTCGTAGCCGGTGAGGAACGCCTCCGGCAGCACCAGCAGCCGCACGCCCCGCTCGCCGGCCTGACGGGTCAGGTCGGCGGCGAGGGCGACGTTGGCTGTCGGGTCGCCGTTCACGGGCACGGCCTGGCCGGCGGCGACGAGCAGGGAGGTCACGCCCTGATCGTGGCACGCCCCCGCCAGACCAGGACCAGCCAGATCGCCAGCGACATCTCGAAGACGACCGACGGGGCGGCGACCACGGCGAGCATCAGGTCGGCGACGGCCTGGTAGTCGGTGAGCAGCAGCCGGGCGAGGGTGTCGGCGACGTACGCCGCACCGGCGACGGGCAGTCCGATGGCCAGCCAGCGCGGCCCGCCTCCCAGCCACAGCAGCCGACCCAGCAGCGCGAGGTGGACGCCGAAGGCCGCCAGCCCGACCACCCAGGTCGTGTCGAAGGCCTGCAGCGCCAGCAGCACCAGCTCGTCGTCCTGACCAGAAGCGGGGTCGACCAGCCGCAGCGCGGCGTCGAGGAAGACCAGCGACACCCCGAGGAAGACGGTGTAGGTCAGGCGGCACCACGCCGCGAGCAAGGACAGGTCGTGGTGGACGCCGCGGAACAGCACGTGCAGCGCCCAGGCGAGCACGACGTCGACGACAAAGATGACGAGGAACGCAGCCGTGCCCAGCCGGAACGTCCGCTCGGCGTCGACGAGGGCGTCCGCGGTCGCGGCGGCGTCGCCCGGGTGGAGCACGGAGCCGACGGCCAGGAAGTTGGCGAAGATCGCGAGCACGAAGATCGCGGCGTACCCGATCGCGGCGGTGCGGGCGGCCGAGCGCAGCGTCGAGGGCTGGTCGGGTGCGGTGGGCGGTGCGGGGGCGGTGAGCGTGGTCATGGGTCCTCCAGGGGGGACGTCGGTCGGGTGGGGTGTCAGACGGTGATGACGGCCTTGCCGCGGACGCGGCCGGCGATCAGCTCCTCGAGCGCCTCAGGCGTCTGCGGGAGGCTGAAGGTGCGGTCCACGGCAGGGCGGAGCCGCCCCTCGGCGACGTGCTCGACCAGCGCGGCGAGGTCCTCACCGCTCTCGCGGGACATCAGCCCGAGCAGCTGCTGGGAGACGAAAGGCGACCAGAGCATCGCCAGCAGCTGGCGGTGCGCGCCGGCGGTCAGCCGGTTGTCACTCTCCCCGCCGGCCAGGACCAGCGTGCCCTCGCGGACCAGCAGCCGGCGCAGGTCGCGCAGCCGGTGCGTGCCGCCGGCGACGAGGAGCAGGTCGTAGCGGGTGCCGTCGTCGAGCGTTCCGGCCGCGTAGTCGAGCACCCGGGTGGCGCCGAGGTCGCGGACCAGGTCGGCCTTCGCGGCGCTGGCCACGCCGGTGACCTCGGCGCCCGCGGCGGCGGCCAGCTGGACGGCGTACGAGCCGACGCCGCCTGAGGCGCCGATGACCAGCACCCGGTCCCCGGTGCGCACGCCCTCGCCGCGGTGGGCCTTGGCCAGCCCCTGCAGGGCGGTGAGCCCGGAGACGGGCAGGGCGGCCAGCTCGACCGGGCCGAGGTCGCCGGGGAGGTCGGCGGGCACGACAGCCAGGCGCGAGACGGGGACGACGGCCAGCTCGGCCACGGAGCCGTCGGCGGTGCCGATGACCCGCTGCCCCACCTTGATGCCCTCGACGCCCGGGCCGAGTGCGGCGACGGTGCCCGAGACGTCGCGCCCCACCACGGGGAAGCGCGGGGTGCGGAGGCCGAAGTACGGGCGGCCCGCCAGCGGCAGGCCCGAGAGCAGGTGCACGGTCCCGCGGTCGATGCCGGCCGCGGTGACGCGGACCAGGACCTCCCCCTCTCCCGGCGTCGGGTCGGGCAGCTCCTGCACCGACAGCTGCTCGGTCCCGCCGAACCCGCGCTGGACGACTGCACGCATGGTCTTCGCTCCGTTCGTTGCCTTACGTTGTAAGTCTGATGGAAGGACGGTAGCCTTACGCCGTAAGTTCAGTCAAACGGCTGTCTGGACAGCCCGACAGGAGGTGCCCGTGCCCGCACGGAAGGACCGCCCCGCGCTCACGCGGGCCTCGGTGGTGGCCGCTGCGCTCGCCGTGGCCGACGAGGAGGGCGTCACCAAGCTCTCCATGCGCGCGGTGGCGCGGCGCCTGGGGGTGGAGGCGATGTCGCTCTACCACCACGTCTCGAACAAGGACGACCTGCTCGACGGGATGGTCGACGCGGTGCACGAGGAGTTCCACTCCCCCGTCCCCGGTCAGGACTGGACCGAGCAGGTCCGGCTGCGCTCCCGGACGGCGCGCCAGGCGCTCAAGCGGCACCCGTGGGCCGTCGGGATGATGGACTCACGGCGTACGCCGGGGTGGGCCAGCATGGCCCACCACGACGCGGTGCTCGGCTGCCTGCTGGAGGCCGGCTTCTCCCTGGAGCTGACCGGGCACGCCTTCGCCCTGCTGGACGCGCACCTCTACGGCTTCCTGGTGCAGGAGGTGGCGCTGCCCTTCGACGGCGGCGGGGCGGAGCTCGAGGAGGTGGCGGCCGGGATCATGGCCGCCCTGCCCGAGGGGACGCTGCCCTACTTCCGCCGTTTCACCCTCGAGCACGCGCTCCAGCCCGGCTACGACTTCGGGGACGAGTTCGACGTCGGTCTGGACCTCGTGATCGAGGGCCTGGCCGCGCGTCTGGCGGCCGAGCAGGCGTGAGCTGCTACTCGACGACGACCTCGACGCGCTGGAACTCCTTGACGTCGGTGTAGCCGGTGGTGGCCATCGACCGCTTGAGGGCACCGATGAGGTTCATCGTGCCGTCCGCGACCCGGGAGGGACCGAAGAGGATCTCCTCGATGGTGCCGACGGTGTCGAACTGGACCCGCTGGCCGCGCGGCAGCTCGGCGTGGTGGGCCTCGGTGCCCCAGTGGAAGCCACGGCCGGGGGCGTCGGTGGCGCGGGCGAACGGTGAGCCGACCATCACCGCATCGGCGCCGCAGGCGATCGCCTTCGAGATGTCGCCGGAGGTGCCGATCGAGCCGTCGGCGATGACGTGGACGTAGCGACCGCCCGACTCGTCGAGGTAGTCGCGGCGGGCCGCGGCGACGTCGGCGACCGCGGAGGCCATCGGGACCGCGACGCCGAGGACGGTGCGGGTGGTGTGGGCGGCGCCGCCACCGAAGCCGACGAGAACGCCGGCCGCACCGGTGCGCATCAGGTGCAGCGCCGCGGTGTGGGTCGCACAGCCGCCCACGATGACGGGCACGTCGAGCTCGTAGATGAACTCCTTGAGGTTCAGCGGCTCGGCCTGGCTGGAGACGTGCTCGGCCGAGACGGTGGTGCCGCGGATGACGAACATGTCGACCCCGGCGTCGACGACGGCCTTGGCGAACTCCTTGGTGCGCTGCGGGGACAGCGAGCCGGCCACGGTCACCGCGGCCTCGCGCATCTGGCGCAGCCGCTCGGTGATCAGCTCGGGCTTGATCGACTCGGTGTAGATCTCCTGCATCCGCCGGGTCGCCTCGGTGCCGGTGAGGCCCGCGACCTCCTCCAGCAGCGGCTCGGGGTCCTCGTAGCGGGTCCACAGGCCCTCGAGGTTGAGCACGCCGAGGCCGCCGAAGCGGCCCATCGCGATCGCGGTGGTCGGCGACATCACCGAGTCCATGGGCGCGGCGATCACCGGCAGGTCGAAGCGGTAGGCGTCGATCTGCCAGTGGGTGCTGACCTCCTCGGGGTCACGCGTGCGCCGCGAGGGCACGATCGCGATGTCGTCGAAGGAGTAGGCACGCCGGGCGCGCTTGGCCTGGCCGATCTGGATCTCGGTCACCCGAGCAGGTTAGTCGCCGGATCAGCGACCGGTGTAGTTGGGCGCCTCGACGGTCATCTGCACCCCGTGCGGGTGGGACTCGCTCAGCGAGGCCTGGGTGATCCGCACGAAGCGACCCTTCTCCTGCAGCTCGGGGACGGTGCGGGCACCGACGTAGAACATCGTCTGGTTGAGGCCGCCGACGAGCTGGTGGGCGACCGCCGCGAGCGGGCCGCGGTAGGCCACCTGGCCCTCGATGCCCTCGGGAACGATCTGGTCGTCGGAGGTGACCTCGGCCTGGAAGTAGCGGTCCTTGGAGTAGGACTTCTTGCCGCGCGAGGACATCGCGCCCAGCGAGCCCATGCCCCGGTAGGCCTTGAACTGCTTGCCGTTGACGAACACCAGGTCGCCGGGCGACTCCTCGCAGCCGGCGAGCAAAGAGCCGAGCATCACGCAGTCGGCACCGGCCACCAGGGCCTTGCCGATCTCGCCGGAGTGCTTCATGCCGCCGTCGGCGATCAGCGGGACGCCGGCCGGCTTGGTGGCCAGGGACGCCTCGTAGACCGCGGTGACCTGCGGGACGCCGACGCCGGTGACGACGCGGGTGGTGCAGATCGAGCCCGGGCCGACGCCGACCTTGACCGCGTCCGCGCCGGCGTCGACGAAGGCCTGGGCGCCCTCGCGGGTGGCGACGTTGCCGCCGATGACCTGCACGTGCTTGGTGGCCGGGTCGGTCTTGAGGCGCTGGACCATCTCCAGGAGCATCCGGACGTTGCCGTGGGCGGTGTCGGCCACGAGGACGTCGACACCCGCCTCCACCAGGGTCGTCGCGCGCTCCCAGGCGTCGCCGAAGTAGCCGATCGCCGCGCCCACCAGGAGGCGGCCGTCGGCGTCGTACGACGCCTTGGGGAACTGCTCGCCCTTGACGAAGTCCTTGACGGTGATGAGCCCGACCAGGCGGCCCTCGTCGTCCACCAGCGGGAGCCGCTCGCGCTTGTGCTTGCGCAGCAGCAGCGTGGCCTCCTCGCGGGAGATGCCGGCGTGGCCGGTGATCAGCGGCATCGGCGTCATCATCTCGTCGACCTTGGTGGTGGCCCACTCCGCGACCGGGGTGAAGCGCAGGTCGCGGTTGGTGATGATGCCGAGCAGCCGCATGTCGGGGTCGACGACCGGCAGGCCGGAGACGCGGTACTCGCCGCAGATGCGGTCGAGCTCCTCCAGCGTCGCGTCGGGGCCGATCGTGACCGGGTTGGAGATGATGCCGGTCTGCGTCCGCTTGACCAGGTCGACCTGGTAGGCCTGGTCCTCGATGGAGAGGTTGCGGTGGAGCACGCCGATGCCGCCCTGACGCGCCATCGCGATCGCCATCCGCGACTCGGTCACGGTGTCCATCGCCGCCGAGAGCAGCGGGACGTTGAGCGTGATCTCGCGGGTCAGCCGCGAGGAGGTGTCGATGTCCGCGGGTGCCAGGTCGGAGTGGCCCGGCAGGAGCAGGACGTCGTCGTAGGTGAGGCCGATGGCGGCGAACTTCTCCGGGATCTCCACGCGCCGAGTCTACGGGCCGCGGCGGGCGCTCACCGAGCCGGGAGCACCGCGATGCCGGCGGACGTCGCGCGTTCCCACGAGGTGGTGCAGGACAGTGCCCGATCGCCGCTGAGCCGGGTGTCGATCCGGGCCAGACACATCCGGCGCCCGCGCACCAGCGTCGCGAGCACGTGGTCGTCGTCCCCCCAGGCGACACCGGGCTGCACGGTGCGTCGGAGACCGCGCTCGCGCACCACGCCCAGCAGCTGACCGTCGGGCTGCCGCAGCTCCAGGCCCTCGCCGGTCAGAGCCGCCCACTGCTGCCCGTCCGGGCTCGGCACCCCCAGCTCGGCGGCCAGCGGCACCGGTCGTGGCGCGGCCAGGCCGTCGGTGCGGTACGACGACTCCTCGCCCCACGTCCGGTAGACCACCTCGCCGCGGAACCAGCGGGTGAGGAACGGCACGCGCGTCCGGTCGAGCCGGACGTGACGCTGATGCCCACCGGCCACCGCGTCCACCACCAGCAGCGTCGGGCCGGTGCGACCACCCTCGGAGGGCACCAGGCTGACCCAGACGATGCGGCCACCCCGGCCCACCAGTGCGGGGCCGGTGCTCGCCCAGCTCCCGAGCACCCGGCCGTCCCGGTCGAGCCGGTGCATCCCGACGGTGCCCTCGAAGGAGCGGTCGTCGGTGACGAGGAACCCACCGGCGTACGTCTCGATCGAGGTGACGCCCCACCGGCGGGGCAGGGCGAGGGTCGCACCGTCGGGACGCCGCAGGACGTGCCCGTCGACGTAGGCGAGTCGAGGCGGGTCCCCCAGGAGCGGCTCCCGGTCACGGGGAGGCTGCGTGGCGGAGGTCGGCGTGACGGTCGACGCCGCCCCGACCGGATCCGCGGGGTCTTCGGAGCAGCCCACGAGGGCGAGCAGGGCGGCGAGCAGCAGGAGGACGCGCATGCTCCTCCGACGCCTCCCGAGCGGGAGAAGTTGCGGCCTCTAGGTGGACAGCGGCTTGAGGTCACGCACCGGGACGCGCACGGTCAGCATGTCCTGGGCCATCCTGATGCGCCCGCGCATGCCGGCGGCCATCACCATCGGCAGCACCGCCTGGTTGTCCGCGCGGGTGCGCAGCACGATCTCGGCGGCGCCGAGCATGTGGGCCAGTCGCGAGGAGTCGATGAGCAGCCGGGTCCCGATCCCGCGGCGCTGCCACGCCGGGTCGACGCGCAGGGTCACCGGCCGGACGTCGGGGTCGTCCTCGAGAGGTGACTGGACCGTGGCCAGGCCCACCACGACGCCGTCGACGATGGCGGAGACCGTCTCGCCCTCCACGACGTACGACGGCACGGCACCGCCGCCCAGCCGACGGCCGCCCGTGGAGATGCCGATCGCGGCGGACTCCTTGGTGCGCTGCAGGACGTCGCTCACCAGGTCGGCCATGGCCGCCCCGCGGGCCCGCTCGATGTCGGTGAAGGGTGCGGTGCGGCGTACCTGTACCTGCACGTCCCCCACCGTCATCTCCATCCCGTCCTGGACCGGTCCGGCGTCGCCGTCGCGCGGCTCGGACTCGGCGTCGAAGAGCTGGGCGACGACCTCGGGGAAGCTGGTCGGTCGGGCCAGGATCGTGCGGGCCGCCTGCACGTAGCGCGTGGGCTGGTCGGTGAGCGCGGCCGCGGTGACCTCCTGGGCCGCCAGGTGCGTCCAGCCGGAGGACTCCACCAGCAGCGCGACCTCGTGCTCGCTCCAGCCGTCGGGGGTCTCCATCACGACCTCGTCGGTCACCGCCCGCACGCCCGGGAAGATCTGCAGCCCCCGGATGTCCACGCCCCGTTCCGCACACTGCTGCGCGAGCGCCGCCAGCCCACCGGGCCGGTCGGGCAGGCTCGCGCGGACCCTCCACAGCATCGTCATGGCACCAGTGCATCCCACCGGTGTTGCGCGGATGTTGCGTCTGCGTGACCTGGGCCGACGCCCCGTGCTGCACCCCTGTGACGTGCACGACCCCCGCCGGACCGGGGTCCGACGGGGGTCGATCAGCAGGTGCTGCCTGCCAGGGAGTACCCGGAGGGGCTCAGTGGCCGTGGCCGTGCCCGTGGCCTGCGGCCCCGGACTCGTCCTCCTCCTCGGGCTTGTCGACGACCAGCGTCTCGGTCGTCAGCAGCATGCCGGCGATCGAGGTGGCGTTGACCAGCGCGGAGCGGGTGACCTTGACCGGGTCCAGGACGCCCTGGGCGACCAGGTCGCCGTACTCGCCGGTGGCGGCGTTGTAGCCGTTGCCCACACCGAGCTCGCGGACCTTGGTGGTGATGACGTAGCCGTTCTCGCCACCGTTCTCGGCGATCCAGCGCAGCGGCTCGTCGGCGGACTTGCGCACGATGCGGACACCGAGCGCCTCGTCGCCCTCGAGGCCGAGGTTGTCGTCGAGCACCGAGACGGCGTGGACCAGCGCGGAGCCACCGCCGGCGACGATGCCCTCCTCGATGGCCGCGCGGGTCGCGGAGACGGCGTCCTCGATGCGGTGCTTCTTCTCCTTCAGCTCCACCTCGGTGGCGGCGCCGACCTTGATCACGCACACGCCACCGGCCAGCTTCGCGAGGCGCTCCTGGAGCTTCTCGCGGTCCCAGTCGGAGTCGGTGTTCTCGATCTCGGCCTTGATCTGGGAGACGCGGCCCTCGACGGCGGCGGCGTCGCCGGCACCCTCGACGATCGTGGTGTGGTCCTTGGTGACCACGACGCGACGGGCCTGGCCGAGGACCTCGAGGCCCGCCTGGTCGAGCTTGAGGCCGACCTCGGGGGCGATGACCTGGCCACCGGTCAGGACCGCGATGTCCTGCATCATCGCCTTGCGGCGGTCACCGAAGGCGGGGCTCTTCACCGCGACGGCGTTGAAGGTGCCACGGATCTTGTTGACGACCAGCGTGGAGAGCGCCTCGCCCTCGACGTCCTCGGCGAGGATGAAGAGCGGCTTGCCGGTCTGCATGACCTTCTCCAGCAGCGGCAGCATCTCGGCGACGGCCGAGATCTTGCCCTGGTGCAGGAGGATGTAGGCGTCCTCGAGGACGGCCTCCATGCGCTCGGGGTCGGTGACGAAGTACTGCGACAGGTAGCCCTTGTCGAACTGCATGCCCTCGGTGAAGTCGAGCTCGGTGCCCATCGTGGAGGACTCCTCCACGGTGATGACACCGTCCTTGCCGACCTTGTCGAAGGCCTGGCTGAGCAGGTCGCCGATGTGCTTGTCGCGGCTGGAGATGGTGGCCACCGAGGCCATGTCCTCCACCGAGTCGACGTCGCGGGCAGCAGCCTTCAGCGCCTCGCCGACGGCCTCGGTCGCCTTGTCCATGCCGCGCTTGAGACCCATCGGGTTCGCGCCGGCGGCCACGGCGCGCAGGCCCTCGTGGACCATCGCCTGGGCCAGTACGGTGGCGGTGGTGGTGCCGTCACCGGCGACGTCGTTGGTCTTGGTGGCGACCTCCTTGCACAGCTGGGCGCCGAGGTTCTCGAACGGGTCGTCCAGCTCGACCTCACGCGCGACGGTCACGCCGTCGTTGGTGATGGTCGGGGCGCCCCACTTCTTGTCGAGCACGACGTAGCGGCCCTTCGGGCCGAGGGTCACCTTCACGGTGTTGGCGAGCGCGTCCACGCCGCGCTCGAGCGCGCGCCGGGCATTCTCGTCGAACTCCAGGATCTTGGGCACTACTACTCCTTACAGAGAGTCAGGAAACAGTGCGGGTCGTGCGCCGGCGCCCGCGAGGACACAGGCGCACGACCCGGAGCTGAGGATGCGTCAGCCGACGATCGCGAGGACGTCGCGCGCGGAGAGGATGAGGAACTCGTCCCCGCCGTACTTGACCTCGGTGCCGCCGTACTTGCTGTAGATGACCTTGTCGCCCACGGAGACGTCCATGGGGATGCGCTCGTCGCCGTCCTCGTTGAAACGGCCCGGGCCCACGGCCACGACCTCGCCCTCCTGGGGCTTCTCCTTGGCGGTGTCCGGGATGACCAGGCCGGAGGCCGTGGTCTGCTCGGCGTCGAGCGGCTTGACGACGATCCGGTCCTCGAGGGGCTTGATGTTGACCGACACTGTTGTCGACCTCCACTTTCTGCACGGATGGGTTCAGGAACGTGGTGCCTGCTTCCCAGGTACGCCGTCGCGGGGGCCGCACCGGTGGCAAGCGCTGGCACACTCAAGGTGAGAGTGCCAGCACAGAAACTAGCACTCACCCCTAGGGAGTGCCAGAGCCGGTCGGCACTGGAAGGATCGCGACGTGGATCTCGAGGCGTTCCGGTGGCTGCTGACCGACGACGGGCAGGCCCTGCTCGCCCGCGCCGAGGAGTACGCCGGCGACGACCCGCTGGCCGCACAGACCCGCCTCCGGTCGCTGGCCGAGCCCGCGCGGGCCGCGGCCGCGCTGACCCAGGCGACGCTGCGTCGGCGGGCCGAGGCCAAGTTCGGCGAGCTGGCCGCCCGGATGTACTTCACCCCCGACGGCCTCGAGCAGGCCACCCGCCCCGCGGTCGCCCGGCACCGCGCCGCCCGGCTGCGCGCCTTCGAGGCCGAGACCCTGGTCGACCTCGGCTGCGGCATCGGCGGCGACCTGGTGGCGGCCGCCGAGGTGGGAGTCGTGTGCGCCGGGGTGGACCTCGACCCGGTCCGGGTGGCCGTGGCCGAGGCCAACCTCGCCGCGCTCGGCCTGCCCGGCGCGGTGATGGTCGCCGACGCCGTGGACGTCGACACGACGCCGTTCGAGGTGGCCTTCGCCGACCCCGCCCGCCGCTCCGCGCGCGGGCGCTCCTTCTCCGTCGACGACTGGACGCCACCGTGGTCCTTCGTCGAGCGGCTGCTGCGCCGCGACTCGTGCGTCAAGGTCGCCCCCGGCATCCCCCACGACCTGGTGCCCCAGGGTGTCGAGGCCGAGTGGGTCAGCGACGGCGGTGAGGTCAAGGAGGCCGCCCTGTGGTCGGGCTCGCTGGCCACCACCGCGCGTCGGGCCACCGTCATCGGCCGCGGCGGGCTGGCCACCCTCACCGACGAGGATCCGGTCGCCGGCGAGGTGCGCGCGGTCGGCGACTTCCTCTACGAGCCCGACGGGGCCGTCATCCGCGCCGGGCTGGTGACCGCGGTCGCCGCCGGCGTCGGCGGCGGCCTGGTCGACCCGCACATCGCCTACGTCACCAGCGACCAGGCCTTCCGCTCCCCCTTCGCCCGTGGCTACCGGGTGGTCGAGGAGCTGCCCTTCCGGGAGAAGCAGCTGCGGGCCGCGCTGCGCGAGCGCGGCGTGGGCCGGCTGACCATCAAGAAGCGGGGCGTCGACGTCGTCCCCGAGGAGCTGCGCAAGCGGCTCTCCCTCTCCGGGGACGCCGAGGCGACCCTGGTGATGACCAGGGTCGCCGGGAGCGGCACCGCGCTGCTCGTGCAGCCGCTGTAGGTGCGTCAGGCGGTGGCAGGCACCGCGGCCGGGGTGACGGCGCGGGCCTTGACCTCCTCGCGGTGGCCGTGGCGCAGGCCCAGCAGCGCGAGGACCAGGAGGACGGCGGCGCCGGCGAAGGCGGCGATCGCGGCGTACCCGGCGATCATGCCGATGGTCGCGAAGGCGTATCCGTAGAGCAGCAGCCCGCGCAGGGTGTTGCCCATGAACAGCGACTGACGCAGGCCCCCGAGCGCCTGGCCCTCGGCACTGGCCTTCTCCGCGTCGGAGAGGGCGATGAACTCACCGCTCACCTCCTGGTAGGTCCGGCCGTCGCTGGAGGCGTTCATGTGGGCGAGGATGTAGTGGTCGGCGTAGGCCTTGGCCTCGGCACCGGTGTCGAGGGGCGAGCCGACGAACGGCTCGAGCGCCTCGCGGTCGGTGTCGGACAGCCCCGCGATCGCCTCCTCGGTCGGCATCGTGATCGCCTGCATCCCCAGCTGGTAGTCGACCTGGTCGGCCACGAAGGCGTTGGCCCAGGTGAGCAGGCCGCCGGCCACCAGGAGCACCGCGGCGAGCGCCAGGCCCACCCACGAGGTCAGCTTGTCGAGCATCGCACGCATCGTCTTGTTCCCTCCTCGGGCAGGACCTCCCCGCCTCGACAAGTACGACGCTATGGGTCGTCGCCGGGGCGGGGAGAGGGTCCGCGGGCACCCAGCCGGAGGCCCATGGTCCCGAGGTCGTGGGACCTCGGCCCAGGGACCTTGTGCCCGGTCGGGTCAGCCGAGCGCTGCCTTCTCCGCACCGATCGTGGTGTCGTCCCCGTGGCCGGTGTGCACGACGGTGTCGTCGGGCAGCTGCCACAGGCTGGCGCGGATCGAGGCCTCGAGGGTCGGCCGGTCGCTGAAGGAGCGACCGGTGGCGCCGGGCCCGCCGTGGAAGAGCGTGTCGCCGGTGAAGACGCAGCCGAGCGCCGGCGCGTGGAAGCAGACCGCACCGGGCGCGTGGCCGGGCGTGTGCAGGGCGCGCAGCGTCGTACCGGCGACCTGGACCTCGAAGCCGTCGGCGAGGTCGACGTCCCAGAGGTGGCCCTCGCCGTCCTGCACGTGGGTGAGCTCCCACAGCGGCTTCTCGTCGGGGTGCAACATGATCGGGGCGACGACGCGCTCGCGCAGCGCGGGCGCGACCCGGCAGTGGTCGTCGTGGGCGTGGGTCAGCAGGATCGCGCGGACCTGCCGCTCCCCCACGACCTCCATGATCGCGTCGACGTCGTGGGGAGCGTCGATGACGACGCACTCGGTGTCGTCGCCGACCACCCAGATGTTGTTGTCGACACGATGAGTCTCCCCGTCGAGGGAGAACGTCCCGCTGACGACCGCGTGGTCGATGCGGACGCTGGAACCGATGCCCGACATCAGAGCACCACCACCGAGCGCAGCACGCCGCCGTGGTGCATCTTCTCGAAGGCGGCCTCGACGTCGTCGATGCCGATCTCCTCGGAGACGAACGCGTCGAGGTCGAGGCGGCCCTGCTGGTAGAGGTCGACGAGCATCGGGAAGTCGCGCGAGGGCAGGCAGTCGCCGTACCAGCTCGACTTCAGCGAGCCGCCGCGCCCGAACACGTCGATGAGCGGCAGGTCGGGGACCTTCATGTCCGGGGTCGGGACGCCCACCAGGACGACGGTGCCGGCGAGGTCGCGGGCGTAGAACGCCTGCTGCCAGGTCTCGGGGCGGCCGACCGCCTCGACGACGATGTCGGCGCCCTCGGCGCCCTCGTAGACGCCGCCGCAGATCTCCTTGACCGCCTCGACCACGTCGGTCGTGCTGGAGTCGATGGTGTGGGTGGCGCCGAGCTCGGTGGCCTTCTCGAGCTTCTTCGCGTCGATGTCGATGGCGATGATCGGGCTGGCGCCGGCCAGCGCCGCACCCGCGACGGCGGCCACGCCGACGCCGCCGCAGCCGATGACGGCCACGCTGCGGCCACGGGTCGCACCGCCGGTGTTGATCGCCGCACCGATGCCGGCCATCACGCCGCAGCCGAGCAGGCCGACGGCGGCCGGCCGGGCCTCGGGGTCGACCTTGGTGCACTGACCCGCGGCGACGAGGGTCTTCTCGGCGAACGCGCCGATGCCCAGGGCGGGGCTCAGCTCGGTGCCGGCCATCTCCCCCTCGGCGAGCGTCATCTTCTGGGTGGCGTTGTGGGTGGCGAAGCAGTACTGCAGGTCGCCGCGCTTGCAGGCCCGGCACTCCCCGCACACCGCGCGCCAGTTGAGGATCACGAAGTCACCGGGCGCGACGTCGGTGACGCCCTCCCCGACGGCCTCGACGACACCCGCCGCCTCGTGACCGAGGAGGAACGGGAACTCGTCGTTGATGCCGCCCTCCCGGTAGTGGAGGTCGGTGTGGCAGACCCCGCAGGACTGCACCTGCACGACCGCCTCGCCCGGCCCGGGGTCGGGGACGTTGATGGTGACGACCTCGACGGGGGCGCCCTTGCTCATGGCCACGACGGCCTTCACCTGCTGCATGGGCTCAGCCAACCCGATTCCACCGACGGTTCCAACCATCCCTCCGGGGCGCGCGTCCCACGGACATGAACACCTGGGGACCACGATGAGGTCGGCGACGGAGGTGAGGGCGGACGTGGGTGGCACGGACACGCGGCGTGAGCGCGTGGACGCCGAGTTCACGGCGTACCTCGAGGCCCGGCAGGGTGCGCTGCTGCGCACCGCCTACCTGCTGACCGGCGACCGGCACCAGGCCGAGGACGTGCTGCAGACCGCGCTCGCGAAGCTGTACCTGTCGTGGGACAAGGTGCGCGACCGCGAGGCGCTGGACGGCTACGTCCGACGGATCCTGGTCAACGAGACCACCTCGCTGTGGCGCCGGCCGTGGAAGCGGCGCGAGCGGGCGACCGACGCGCTGCCGGACACCGCCGGCGTCGAGGAGCGCTACGACGAGGGGCAGCGCGCGGCCGTGTGGGAGGTCGTCTCGACGCTGCCGCCGAAGGCGCGCGCCGTCGTGGTGCTGCGCTACTACGAGGGGCTCACCGAGTCCGAGACCGCCGACGTCCTCGGGGTGAGCGTCGGCACCGTGAAGTCCCAGGGCAGCCGGGCGATGGGCCTGCTGCGCGACCGCACCCCGGGCCACCTGGCCCCCGGCTCCCGGGAGGAGGAGCGATGAACGAGCACGACGAGCAGGCCTTCACCGAGGCCCTGCGCATCCAGGCCGTCGGAGCAGGTACGCCGACGCTGACCCTCGACGACGTCCGCGGCCGGGCCCGCGGCATCCGACGCCGCCGCGCGGCCCTCGCCGCCGCGGCCGGTGCCGGCGTCGTCGCCGCCGCGGTCGTCCCGATCGCGTTGCTGGTCGGCGGCGGCTCCTCGCCAGACACCCTGCCCCCCGTCGACACCCCCACCGTCAGCGACACCGCCAACCCGGTGCCGCCGGTCTCCCCCTCCGACCCTCCGCGGACGGGCGGCGAGCGGGCCGGGGCCTGGATGCTCGACGGCGAGGTCCGGCCCGTCGGCGGCACCCCCTTCACACCGGACCTCACCGGCGAGGTGTCATCCTTCGTCGCGCTCGCCGACGGCCGCTGGGTCTTCACGAACTACCCCGAGGGCGGGGACTACGTGATCGCGGTGACCGACGGCACCGGATCGGTGCTGGAGACCTTCGAGGCCGCCGACAGCGGACTGGCCGTGGACGACGAGGGTGCCGCGGCCAGCTGGATGGGCACCGACGGGCGGCTGCGGGTGCTGCTCCCCGGGGACGACCAGCCCACCGTCGTACCCACCGAGCTGGACGGGCGGCTCTCGGCGCCGATGCCCCTGGAGGTCCTGCCCGGGTGCACCGCGCAGGAGTGCGTCGTGATCGTGGAGGTCTACGACCGGGACGGCTCGACCCAGCAGACAGTCTCCCTGGACGGGTCGGTGGACTCGCTGGACCGACTGGGGCTGCTGTCGATCACCGACGTCTCGCCCGACGGCGCGCTGGTCTCGGGGCACGTGAGCGTGGACGAGTTCGGCCAGGAGTACTGCAGCGGCGTGGTGCTCTTCGCGACCGGCGAGGAGCTGTGGCGCACCTGCGAGAGCGGCTCGTTCCGCTTCTCCCCCGACGGACGGCTCGTGCTCGGCCTCGATGCCTACCGCGACGGCCCCAGCCACGGACTGCAGGCCCTTTTCGACGCGCGGACCGGCCGCGAGCTGGCCCGACACGAGACGGTCATCTACGACGAGGCGTGGGCCGGTGCGGACTCGTGGCTGTCCGTGGAGGGCGGGAGCAGCACGTCCTCGGTGATCCGCTACACCTGGGACGGCTCGCGCCTCACCCCGCAGGTCCTGGACGGGCCGGTCGAGACCGACACCGAGATCGAGCCCGGCACGGCGTTCCGGCTCGGTCGCTGACGGCGGCCCTCAGACCGCGAGCACCTCGGTGACCGGGAGGCTGGAGTCGGCGGGGAGGTCGAGCGAGGACGGCGTACGCCCGCGCGCGACCATCTCCGCGCCCAGCGCGGCGACCATGGCGCCGTTGTCGGTGCACAGGCCCGGGCGCGGGACGCGGACGCGGATGCCGAGCTTCTCGGCGCGCTCCTCGGCGAGGTGGCGCAGGCGGGAGTTGGCGGCGACGCCGCCGCCGATGAGCAGGTCCTCGATCCCCTCGCTGGAGGCGGCGTCGAGGGCCTTGCGGACCAGCACGTCGCAGACGGCCTCCTGGAAGGACGCGGCGACGTCGGCGACCGGCACCGGCTCACCGGCGCGCTCCTTGGCCTCGACCCACCGGGCGACGGCGGTCTTGAGGCCGGAGAAGGAGAAGTCGAAGCGGTGCCGTTCGAGGTCGCGACGGCTGGTCAGGCCGCGGGGGAAGTCGATGGCGACGGTGCTCCCCTCGCGGGCGGAGCGGTCGATGTGCGGGCCGCCGGGGAACGGCAGGCCGAGCAGCCGGGCCACCTTGTCGAAGGCCTCGCCGGCGGCGTCGTCGATGGTCTGCCCCATCGGGTCGACCCCGCCGTCCTGACCGGTCACGTCGGTGACGCGCAGCAGGCTGGAGTGGCCCCCGGAGACGAGCATCGCCACGCACGGCTCGGGCAGCGGGCCGTGCTCGAGCTGGTCGACCGCGACGTGGGAGGCGAGGTGGTTGACGCCGTAGATCGGCTTGCCCAGGCCCAGCGCGAGCGCCTTGGCCGCTGCGACACCGACGAGCAGGGCGCCGGCGAGGCCGGGGCCGTTGGTGACGGCGACGGCGTCGACGTCGTGGAGCGTGATGCCGGCGGTCTCACAGGCCCGCTCGATGGTCGGGACCATCGCCTCGAGGTGTGCACGGCTGGCGACCTCGGGCACAACGCCGCCGAAGCGGGCGTGCTCGTCGACGCTGCTCGCGACGGCGTCGGCCAGCAGCGTGTGGCCGCGGACGATGCCGACGCCGGTCTCGTCGCAGGAGGTCTCGATGCCGAGGACGAGGGGCTCACTCACGGGGCCATCGTGCCACCGGTGAGGATGTGTCCGTGGAGGGCCTGCACGAGATCGATCCGTACGAGCTGGTCGCTCGGTCCGAGCACCCGTTCGTTCGCCACCAGGTCGACCCCGCCGACACTCCCCTCGTGCTCGCGCTCGGTGACGCCCTGGTGATCGACGGCAACCGGAACCGCACCGGCCCCTCGGACGGGTCGCCCTCGCTGTGGTGCCTGGGCCCCACCGCCGACCTGGCCCGGCTCGCCGGCCTCGCGACCGACCTGATGGAGGAGCCGGGGCGCGTCAGCGTCGAGGCGGCGGCGTACGACGTGCTGCCGGGGGCCTGGAGGCTGCCCGTCTCGGGCCACTGGCACTGGATGCTCACCCACGACGCCCCTCCCCCGCACCCGCTGGAGCCCTCGGTCGTGGAGGTCACCGACGCGGCGCTCATCGACGGGCTGCTGGACGTCGCGAACCCGGGGTCGTTCGCGCGGCCGGGCTCCCGCGGCGTCGAGTGCTGGCTGGGTATCCCGGGGGACGACGGTCTGCTCGCGGTCGGAGCGCTCTACCGCGACCCCTCGGGGGCCGGGCACCTGCGCTCGGTCAGCACGCACGGCTCGGCCGCCGGCCGCGGCCTCGGCACCGCCGTGTCGGCCGCGCTCACCCGTCGCGCGCTGGCCGTCTCGGGCACGGCGACCCTCGGGGTGTACGTCGACAACGGGCCCGCGCTCGCGGTCTACGACCGGCTGGGGTTCCGCACGCACGTGACGTTCAGGTCCGCCAGGCGCTGATGCTGGCGTCGACCTCGGCCTGCTGCTCGGGCTCGAGCGGCTGCAGCACGCAGAACTCGTTGCCCTCCGGGTCGGCCATGACCGTCCACCGCGTCTCGCCCTGACCGATGTCGGCCCGCGTCGCCCCCAGGGCCTCCAGGCGCGCCACCTCGGCCTCCTGGGTGTCTACCACGCCGGGGCGCAGGTCGAGGTGCAGACGGTTCTTCACCGTCTTGTCGTCGGGCACCTTGATGAACAGCAGGTCCGGGAGCAGCCCGTCGCCCAGCTCGCCCTGCGGCGGCTCGAGGCAGGCCTCCTCGTCGTCGGCGAAGGTGCGGCGCCAGCCGAGCGCCTCTGCCCAGAAGGTCGCCACGAGGTCGAGGTCGTGGCAGTCGATGGTCAGGCACTGGATGCGCAGGGTCATGGGACGACCCTGGCGACGGGACGGCTCAGCGTCCAGGGGTTTGTGACGCCGGGGCTCGTCTCAGAGCTCGGTGGTGCCGTCGGGGTGGACGAGGAACCGGATGTCGTGGGGGCTGGTCCAGAGCCAGGTGGTGGGGGTGAGCTGGTGGTAGTCCCAGGCCACGGTGGTCGAGTTCGTCGAGGCCGGGGAGGGGTGGGTCTTGGCCCGGTGGTGGCGTCTGCACAGGGGGGCGAGTTTGTCTGTTGATGTCTGGCCGGGTGGTCCGCCCTGGTCGGGTGGGACGTACTCCTCGATGTGGTCGAGGTCGACCCTGGCTGAGGTGCGGGTGCAGTGCGGGAAGACGCAGGTCGTGCGCTTGAGCTTGACCCGGGTGGAGATGCGGTCGGGGATCTCGTAGCAGTCGACGGCGATCTGGTCGGCCAGGTTGATGACCGGCTTCACGACCACCTGGGTGCCGGGAACGGCGAGCCATTCGCGGACGGTGTCGGCGGTGAGGGTCTGGTGGTGGTTCTCGAGGCGGGCGAGGTGGAGGCCGAGCATCCCGGTGTCGGGGTCGACCTCGGGGGTGCCGGGTCCTTCGTTTCCGCGGAGCGCGGCTTCTGAGAGGTGGAGGTGGAGGACGACCTGGCGGGGGTTGCGGGGTGGTCTCGACGCCCGCTCCTCGCTGGCGCTCGTCGCTGCTCGACCACCTGCGTCGGTGTCGTCGGTCGCTGCTCGACCACCTGCGTCGGTGCCGTCGGTCGCTGCTCGACCACCTGGCTCGGCCGGTGAGGTGTCGAGGTCGAGGGTGAGGTCGCCGCGGCTGAGGTAGCCCAGGGCCTTGGCACGGCGGACGTCGAGGGTATCGGTGGAGCCGGCGGCCAGCAGCTGGTCGGCGATGGTGCGGATCGCTGCCTCGAGCTCCTCGGCATCGGCACGGTCCAGCAGCCCGGACAGGTGGACACCGTTGGCGGTCCCGATCGACCAAGCCGTCGCCAGGTCGAGGTGGACGTGGAGGCTGGCGCGGGTGTCGACCTCTTCCATCTCAGCCGTCTCGGGGTCGAAGCGTGCTGCCGCCTCCGCGGCCAACCTCTTGACGGTGGCGAAGGAGGCGGTGTGCACCACGTGGGCGAGATGGGCGTCGACGAACGCAGCGGCCTCGGCGGTCAGGCCGCGGGTGAGGTCGGTGACGCGGCGTACCCGCCACACCTGCACCTGGCCCGCTTCGAGGCGGGCCCAGATCTTCGGCAGCCGGTAGCGGGCCTCCACGGCATCAGACAGCAGCATCCGCCCCGAGTCGGTGGAACGGCCCAGTGCGGCGGCGAGCTCGATGACCGCGAACTCGCTGACCTCGGGTGCACCGGGGCCGGCGAGCTCGAGCATCGTGTCGGCGCCGGGCATCCCGAACCGGGACACCCACGCGTTCTCGGCCTCGTTGTGGGCGTCGTCGTCGGGCAGCCCGAAGGTGCCGTACAGGTCGGGCAGCAGTTGGCCGGTGGTGTGCCGGTCGGCCCACTCGGCGATCGCGATGAACCGGTCCCGGTCAGCCTGGTCAGCAGCCTGGTCGAGGTCGCGAATGGCAGTCAGCAGGTCACCGGTCGGCACAGGAGAAGACCCCTGTGCCGAGTGATCCTGGTGCCCGAGTGCCATGACCAGATTCTACTAGAACATGTGTTCGAATAGAACCCTTGATCGGGGCTCCAGATCGAATCTGTGGAGGACGATCCAGCCGCAACCCCAGCGAGCACCCCAACGGCGCGCAAGGGGCGGAGCGAGCCGCAACCAAGTACCGAAGCGAAGGCCCACCGCAAGCACGCCTTCGAGAAATGAAGGACCTGCTGCAGCGCGAACGTCCAGGCGCCCACCGACCCCGACCACGGAGCACCACGTGGATTGGAGGGCGTGCCGTGAAAGGGGGTCACGAGGAAACCTCCGGTCGCCTCGTGAAGCAGGTTGCTTGTCGGGGCACGGGGTTTCGAGGCTCGTCGCTGGCGCTCCTCGCACCTCAACCAGCGAACGAGCAGCGGGGGCCGAGGCCTAGGCGCATGACGACGGCGCTGGTGCCGTCGCGGTAGTAGCGCGGGCGTCGGTCGACCTCGGTGAAGCCGCGGGCGGCGTAGAAGGCGAGGGCGGAGGCGTTGTCCTCGCGGACCTCCAGCAGCATCCGGTCCGCGCGGCCGGCGCGGGCGAGCTCGATGCACTCCTCCAGCAGCGCGGAGGCGACGCCGGAGCGGCGGGCGGAGGCGGAGACGGCGATGCGCTGGAGCTCGGCGACGTCGACCACGACCGACACCACCGCGTGTCCGACCACCACGCCGGAGAGCTCGGCGACCAGGTAGTGCGCGTGCGGGACCTCGCCGCGGACTCCGGGCACGACGAGAGCGGGCGGCCAGGCGTCGGCACCGAGGTTGTCGGCCTCGGAGGCGACGACGGCGTCGAGGTCCGCCTCGGTGGCGGGGCGGACCACGAGGGTCACGAGACCTGCTTGCGCGCGCTCGGCTCGACCGCGTCGGGGCGGCGCAGGTAGAGCGGCTCGGGGTCGAGCAGCTCGGCGCGCTCCTCGGTGATCACGCGCGCCAGCCAGCCGGCCGAGGGCCGGGTCGGACCGGCGGCCGTCGGGAACGCCTCGGGGTAGAGCGCGGCCCCCTCCCCCACGACAGGCGCGGAGGTGGCGGCGTCCGCGGGCTTGAGGACGGCCGGGCCCTCCAGACGCGCGCCGTCGGCGTCGTACGTCGCGAGGTAGACCTCCTTGCGGCGCGCATCGGTCGCCACGACGAAGTCGGAGGTCACCGTGCCGGTGTCGACGGCCTCGACCGCGAGCACGTCGAGCGAGCACACGCCGTAGACGGGGACCTCCAGCACGAACGCGAGGGTCCGGGCGGTGACCAGGCCGACCCGCAGACCGGTGAACGGGCCGGGGCCGACGCCGACCCCGATGGCGGTGAGGTCCTGGCGGACAGCGCCCACGTCGAGCAGGCAGCGCTCGATGAGCGGGGCGAGCTGCTCGCCGTGCTTCATCGCCCGCTCGGCGACGTGCTCGGCCACGACGTCGCTGCCGTCGTGGAGGGCGACGGTGACGAGCGGGGTCGCGGTGTCGAGGGTGAGCAGCACGCCAGCGAGGTTAGCGGGCGGCCCGCTGGGCGTAGGCGGTGGCGGCGGCGTGCACGGCGTCGACGTACTCCTGGGCGTGGTTGTAGCTGTGGATCGCCGAGGCCCACGTGGTGCCGGAGTCGAGGTCGTGGCCCGAGGCGCACAGGTAGCGCGCGGCCGTCGCCGCGGCGTCGTCGAGGTCGTGGGGGTCCATGACGCCGTCGCGGTCGCCGTCGGCGGCCCACGGCTCCCACGAGGAGCGCAGGAACTGCATCGGGCCGACGGCGTGCTCCCACGTCGGGTCACCGTGCCAGGCGGTCGACTCGGGGGTCGCGCGGATCGCGGCCACCGGCCCGACGCCGTCCAGCGCGACACCGATGATGGGCGGCTCGGAGCGGCCGTCGACGGTGAGCGACCGGCCGTCGATGGTGCCGTGGTGGGACTCGACCCAGCCGATCCCGGCCAGCGTCGTCCAGCCGATGTCGCAGCCGCCGACGCGGGAGATCTGCGCGTCGGCGTAGGCCCGCAGCGCCGGGGTCGGGATGCCGGTACGCCGGGCCGTCCGCTCCAGCCAGTCCTGGTCGACCAGCTGGCCGGAGACCGGGGTCGCGGCGGGCAGGTCGGCGGTGACGGGCACCGGCGCGGCGACGTACTCCGGGGGTGGGGTGAGGTCGAGCGTGCGCGGCGTCGCGTAGAGGCGCGACAGACCGAACGCGGCGGCGGTCGCGAGCACCAGGAGCGTCGCGAACAGCACGATCGCGCGCGGGCCGGAGATCACGAGGAGAGTGTGGGGCATCCCGGCCGGATCAGCCGAACCGGCCGTGGACGTAGTCGCTGGTGCGCTCGTCGCGCGGGTTCTCGAACATGGCACGGGTGTCGCCGTGCTCGACGATCACGCCGGGCGTGCCGTGGGCGGCGAGGAAGAACGCGCACTGGGAGGAGACGCGAGCCGCCTGCTGCATGTTGTGGGTGACGATCACGATCGTGACCTCGCGGGCCAGCTCGACCATCGTCTCCTCGATGACGCGGGTGGAGGTCGGGTCGAGCGCCGAGCAGGGCTCGTCCATCAGCAGCACCCGCGGCTTGACCGCCAGCGAGCGGGCGATGCACAGCCGCTGCTGCTGACCGCCGGACAGGCCGCCGCCGGGGGCGTCGAGACGGTCCTTCACCTCGTTCCAGAGCCCGCCCTTGACCAGGCAGGACTCCACGAGGTCGTCCTTCTCCGAGCGAGAGGCCTTGGTCCCGGTGAGCTTGAGCCCGGCCAGGACGTTCTCCCGGATCGACATCGCGGGGAACGGGTTGGGCTTCTGGAAGACCATCCCGATCGCCCGGCGGGCCTCGATGAGCAACTTCTCGGGGTGGTAGATGTCCTCGCCGTCCAGCCAGACCTCGCCGGCCAGCTGCGCGGAGGGCACCAGCTCGTGCATCCGGTTGAGGATGCGCAGGAAGGTCGACTTGCCACAGCCGGACGGGCCGATGAGCGCGGTGATCGCGCCTGCGGGCATCGTGAGCGAGACGCGATCGAGCACCTTGCGCTCGCCGAACCATGCGGTGATCTCCCGCGCGTCGAGCGAGGCGAGGAGCGGGTCGGCCTGCTCGGGTACGGCGGGGATGACGGTCGTCGCGTCGGTGCTGTTCATCATCGTGCTCTCGGTCTGGCTCCCGCCCGGGGGCGTGCGCGGTGCTCGGTGGGGTGGGTGCGGGTGATCGCCCGGGAGCGACCACCCGCACCGGTGCTGCTGGGTGCTGCGGGTCCTGCTGGGTGCTACTTCTTCTTGACCTTGACGGTGACCTTGGTGGTCTGGTCACCGAACGCCACGGTGTACTTCGTGGTCTTCTTGACCTTCTTGGCCACCAGCGTGGCCTTGCCGCTCTTCAGCATCGAGGAGTCGATCTCCTTCGTGCCCTTGAGCAGCGAGACCTCGCCCTCGGCCCCGGCGATGGTGACCTTGACCTTGGCGTTCTTGCCCTTCTTGACGGTCTTGGCCTTGGCCTTGATGACCACCTCGTCGGACACGACGACGGTGGCGTCGTCGCTGGAGGCGAGGAAGCCCTCGCCGGGGTTCAGCGTCGCGGTGTAGGTGTGCGAGCCGGCCTCGACAGCGGACAGCGTGACCCTGGCCTGGCCGGCGACGATCGGGACCTCGTCGGCGACGACGTCCTCACCCTCGGTGAAGGTGACGGTGCCGGTGGGCGCACCGGCGGTCGAGCCGACGGTGGCGGTCAGCGTGACCTTGCCGGCCGACGGGCTGGTGGCGGTCAGGTCGGTGGTCGTCTCCGAGACCTCGTTGGTCTTGAAGTTGCTGGTCGCGGCCTGGGTGGCGACGCCGCAGGCGCCGCCGTTGGCCTCACGGGCCAGCTGCAGGAAGCCCGAGCCCTCGATCAGCGGGGCGGCGGCGTCGGAGCAGATGAACCCGTCGGGGCCGAAGACGGCCTGGATGTCGGCGCGCGCCAGGTCGGCGCCGCGGACGACGTTGTACAGGGCGCGGTTGGCCGCGAAGCCCTCGGTCAGCTTGATGGCGCTGCCGGCGGCCTTGGCGCGACCAGTCGAGAACGGCGCGACCGCGTTGGCGTCACCCTGGATCGGGGCGGGGTCGTGCTCCTGGACCTCGGTGACCGAGCCGGCCAGCGCCACGTCGACGCCGTTGTTGGCGGTCTTGAGCTGCGCGACGAAGAACGAGCGGGTGCCCGAGCCGGCCTGCGGGATCAGCGGCTTGATGGTCCCGGCGGTGCCGCCGAGCTGGCTCCAGTCGGTGACGGTGCCGTCGTAGATCTTGACCATGTCCGCGGCGGAGATGGTGGCGGGGGCGTGCGAGGGCACGGTGTTGGACACGGCGAGCTTGAGGCCGTCCACGGCGAACGGGAAGGCCTGCAGGCCGGCGTTGACCTCGTTGGTGTTCAGCGCGGAGGACGACCGGGCGAAGTCGACCTCGGCCACGTTGTTGTCGCCGTACAGGCGGCTCTTGCCGGCACCCGACCCGTTGGGGCGGTCGATGGTGGTGCCCTGCGGGAAGGTGAGCTGCCCGCCGCCGCCAGCCTGGAAGGAGGCGATGCGGAAGCCGGCGTCGCCGTCGTTGAAGCCGGGGAAGCCGTCGAAGCCCTCGGCGACGTAGTGCATGGAGATCTCGGTGGTGTCCGAGCCGACACCGATGAGGTCGGCCGCGACCGGGGTGAAGGTCGGGTCGTAGGCCTCCTGGGCCGCCGAGGCGGGCGTGGCGCCGAACGCGACGGACGACGCGACGACGGCCGCGACGACCGCGACGACGGGGCCGCTGAGGGTCTTGCTTGCCTTCATGGTTTCGCTCTCTCTTGATGGGGGTGGAGCCGGCGTCGCGGGTCCGGGTGACCCTCGACGCGGTTGGATCGTCAGACGCCGGAGGGCGCCCGGTCAGGTGCTTGCGGTGACGTTGCGGAACGGTTCACGGGCCGGTCACATCACGTTGGGGAGGAGTCGGACGAGCACGTCGGTGGTGACCCACGCCAGGGCGATGACGACGGGGCTGGCGAGCAGCCACACGAGCACCGCGGACCAGCGCTGGCGCGCCGAGATGACCAGCAGCGTCGCCAGCACCAACGCAGCCAGGCAGGTCGCCAGCAGCGGCAGCACGCTGGCCTCCGAGGCCATCAGCTGCTCGCTCTCCGGGATGGCCGCGGGCCGTCCGGCCGGCGCCGGGAAGGCGTCGTCGGCCTCCGCGTCGAAGTACACCGCCTCGCCGGGGGTGAGCCCGGCCAGTCGGCCCTGCCCCTCGGCCGTGGCCAGGACGAGCCGGGCCACGCCCGCCTCGCGCGGCTGCGGCAGCGGGTCGCCGGTGCGCCGGACACCCAGCACCGTGAAGGTGCGGGTTCCCTGGGCGACGACGACCTCGATGGTGTCGCCGGGCTCGAGGCCGGTGAGGCCGGCGAAGGGGCGGCCGTACGTCGCCGCGCGACCCATCAGCACCGAGGTGCCCTCCTGGCCGGGCAGCACGGTGTTGCGCTGGTGCCCGGGGCCCACCCTCAGGTCGCCCGAGGCGGTGCCCTCGACGACGACCTCCTCGAGGTCGAGCGCCGGGATGCGGACCAGGGCCACCGGGTCGCCGACGGGCACGACCGGCCCGACCGGTGCGGTCGCCGAGGCGACCTCGGTGCGGAACTGCCCGTAGAGCAGGTCCTGCGCGCGCTCGTGCTCGAGGTCGCCGAGCAGCAGCAGCTGCACGAAGACCCACAGGCAGACGACGGCCAGCATCGTCGCCGCCGACGAGGTGACGGCCGGGGTGCCGGTCAGCGGTGGCCGCGGGGCGCGCGGAGGCTTGGGCGGTCTGGCGGGCCCGGCGACCCTGGCCTGCTTCGGGGCGCGCCGCGTCGGTGCGGTGCGGCCGGGGAGCGTCATGGTCACGGGTCAGCCCTGCCGGGGCGGTCGGACGAGGAAGCGGGTGCCGGCCACGGCCAGGCTGCCGAGCAGTCCGCCGAGGAACAGCAGCGGCAGCAGCAGCCCCGCGGTGCGCGAGGAGATCGCCGTGGTCGCCGGCATGGCGACGGGCGCGGTGTCCTCCTCGACCGGTGCCGGAGCCTCGGTGGGCTCCTCGGCGACCGGCGGCTCCTCGACGGCGGGCGCGTCCGGGACGGTCGTCGGCACCTCAGGGGAGGTGCCGGGCCCGGTGGTCGGCTGGACCGGGTCGGGGAGCGTGGAGGCCGGTGGGGTCTGGGTGCCGACGGCGGTCGCGACGTCCTGCGCGGCGGCGTACAACCCCGCGGTCACTCCCGTACGACGCAGAGGGAGGTAGCCCGCGGGCAGCTGGCCGTTGCCCGGGCCCGGTCGCTGTCCCTCGGACGTGGCGACCCGGATGAACTGGGCGACCTTGGCCGCGTCGGCCGGGTCGAGGTTCTGCATCCGCGCCGCGGTGTAGACGACCATCGTCCCGGGGTAGGCCTTCGAGCTGGTGCGCACCGCGGCCTGGTCGAGGGTGAACGGCAGCGTCTGCTCCCCGGGCTCCATGAGCGAGACCGCCGCCGCCAGCGAGGACTCCGACGGTACGACGAACTTCCCGGGTGCCGCCTGGAGCGCAGCGGCCTTCAGCCCGTAGCGCTCGACGTCGCCGAGGCTGACGAGCCCGAGCATGAACCGCGAGCCGTAGGACTGCCGGCCGATGCGGCCGACCTTGTAGAGCCCCGTGTCGGCGTCGAGCTCGCAGCGGGTCTGCACGTTGGGGTGGGCGTCGAGGAGCGCCTCGCTGATCCTGCGCAGCGTGGTGACCGGGGCCGCGATCTGGTTGAAGTAGACCGCCGGGTTCTCCTGGCGGCAGGTGTTGCCGGTCTCCGGGACGAAGTCGTCGAGGAGCGGGATCTCGGCCGCCGGGAGCGCGAGGCCCTCGTAGTTGGGGTTGACGACCATCCCCCACTGGTCCGGCTCGCCGGCGATGAACTTCCGGGCGGCCGGGTCGTGGGTGACCCAGTCGGTCAGCTGGCGGATGACGTCGGACTGGTTCGACAGCGAGAGCAGGGTGGCCCCGACCTCCTGGTTGATCCGGCTCAGCCCCGGGTTGAGCCGCACGAACTCCGGGTCCTGCATGATCGAGAGCGGGTTGTCGGCCATCCCCGGGTGACCGCGACCGAGGTCGGAGCCGAGGTAGGACTGGGTCAGCAGCTTGGCCACCAGCCGCGGGGTGATCCGCAGGGTCGAGAGCTCGCCGGCGTTGTCGGGCTTGTCGACGACGTACCCGATGGCGAAGCCGGTCACCGCCGTCGGCGCGTAGCCGACGGGGTCGGTGCCGACGCGGGTCTGCTCGGAGCTGACCAGCGCCGCGGCACCCCCGCCGTTCTCCATCAGCGTGAAGCCGGCCTCGTCGGACATCTGGTTGTGCTGGAACTTGAACCGGTCCTTGCGCAGGCAGTACGCCGGCGACCACTGCAGCGCCGCCTGGGCGAGCAGCTCGGTGCCGTAGAAGCCGGTCGGGGCACGCGGGTCGAGGATGTCGCAGGCGTCCGGCGGCAGGCCGAAGGTGATCGGGATGGTGAAGCGGTTCCTCCACTGCGAGGCCGACCACCACACGGTCGGCGAGACGGCCTGGTCGACGCCCTCGGAGGCGAAGTTGCCGCTGCCGGGCACGAAGCGGCCGGTGCGCCGGCAGGCGTTGTCCGACGCCGTCGGCGGCGAGGACGGCTGGTCGCAGGAGAGCCCGACGATCGGGATGACGACGATCGAGCACGCGGTCTCGTGGTTGCAGCCCAGCGACTCGTTCTCCACGTCCGAGCGGACCTCGAACTGGACCTCGCCGCGACCGTCGAGGTCGGTGAAGGCCGCCAGCTCGGCGGCCGGGAAGGCCGCGCCCACCGCGGCCTCGGGAGGCATCTGGTCGGCCTGGCAGGCTGGGAAGACCCTGCCCGAGGCGGCGACGAACGGCGTGAGCCGGGTGCTGTAGCCGGCGATGTCGGCGGTCGGGCACACGTCCGCGCCGGGCAGCGGGTCCAGGCCCGAGACCCGCCCCTTGGCGGTCTCGTCGGCGTCGAGGTCGTGGCGCCAGGCGGCCTCGCCGTCGCTGCGGGTGATCTGCGAGCGCTGGGCGAACGACGCGGTCCAGCAGGTCTCGGGGCGCAGCTGCTCCTCGCCCGCCCGTGGGTCGTCGACGCCGCGGCACTGCATGATCACGACCGGGTACTCCTGGGCCAGGCCGCTCTCGCCGAAGGGGTTGCTGGCGCGCCCGCCGCTGGGCTGGGCGCCCTTCCAGGCGATCCGGATCCGCTGACGACCGCGCAGGTCGGTGGTCTGGTCGGCGGTGACCGTCACGGTGTACGCGGGGAACTCCTGCTGGCTGCCGTCGGCCTTCGTGACGACGCGCTGCAGTGTCTTCGTCTCGGAGTACGCCGGCGCGCTGGCGCTCGCGCGGGCGTCGGGCTCGACCGCGGAGCCCGTGCTGCTCGACCCCGCCAGCACCAGCACGGAGCCGAGGCCCAGCACCAGCGCGACGGCGGTGGCGCGCCTCGTGCCGCCCCTCACGGGCGTGCCCCTGCCGGGCCGCGGCGACGCAGGGCCGAGACGTAGAGGCCGGGCAGCACCACGAGGGTGACCAGCAGCAGCCCGGAGAGCCAGGCGAACGCCCGGGTGTCCCCGGCGCGGTCGGCGACCAGGACGGTGCTGGGGTCGGCGTACACCGCGGCGCCGTCGCTCACCGTGCCGGTGCCCCCACCGACGACCTCGCCGGTCACGGGGTCGACGGTGCCGGGCGCATCGGTGGTGACCTCTCCCCCGGTGTCGACGTCGGTCTTCCCGCCGCCGCCCGCGCCGCCCGCGCCCTCGTCGGTGGTGCCGCCGTCGTCCTCGTCGGTCGAGGGGTCACCGGTGCCCGTGGAGGTGCCGCACGGGCCGGCGCCGGCCTTGTCGCAGGCGGCCGGCTGCGGCGCGATCTGGGCCAGCTTGTTGTTGCTGAGGTTCTTGCCGTCGAAGGTGGGGTTGTTGCACGACCGCACGTCACGGTTGGTGAGGTCGACGCCCTTGTCGGCCCTGCCGAGCTTGGCGATCTGGTCGAAGCCGGCCTGCACGAGGTTCAGCGGCAGCGGCGAGTAGCCGTAGGGGCCGGCCTTGGTCTGCCCGGCGCACAGCGAGTAGTACATGAAGTCGGCCAGCGTCTGGCGCTTGGCGGTGGTCATCCGCGGGTCGTCGGCTGCGGTCGGGATGACCATGTAGGAGTAGGACGAGATCGGGTAGGCCCGCGGGTCCGGGTTCCGGTAGACGTCGTCGAGGATCTGGGTGAGGTAGGTGCTCGGGTCGCCCGGGTTCGAGGTGTTGATGCGCGCCTTCGTCAGCGCCACCGCGACGTTGTACTGCGTCGGCTCGACGTAGTAGCCGCCCTTGTTGAGCACCTTCACGACCGGGTAGTTCTTGTTGACCGGGTAGGAGTACTCGACGTACCCGATGGTGCCGTTGCCGTAGGTCGAGGAGATGAAGTTCATCACCTGGTCGGACCCGGCCTGGCTCACGGTGCGCGAGCCCGACTTCTTCGGGAAGTACGACGTCAGGCCGGACCTCCCGAAGTAGGGCCGCCAGATCGACGGGTACTCCTTGTCCATCCACGTGGTCAGCTGAGCCGTCGTGCCGGACCCGTCCGAGCGGACGACGGGCGTGATCGGCAGGTTGGGGAACGCGCGACCGTTGTTGTCCTTGGTGATCGCGGGGTCGTTCCAGTTGGTGATCTGGTTGGTGAAGATCTTCGTGATCGTCTCGCCGGAGAGCCGCAGGTTGCGCACCAGCTCGTCGCCGACCTTGAGCTGGTAGGTGAACGCCGTGCCGCCGGCGACGATCGGCAGGTAGGCGAAGTCGCGGCCGTTCGAGGTGTCGGCGTTGCCCTGCTCGTCGGTGCCCTGGAACGGGATCTCGGAGATCGCGAAGTCGTTGGTGTCCTGGGCGAAGTCCTTGCGGCCCTTGGTGGAGCCGCCGCCGGTGTAGACGACCTTCATGCCCGAGGCGTCCACGTCGGCGATCCACTGCTGGACGATCACCTCGGACCAGGTCGACCCGGTCCCCTCGATCTGGGCGTACGTCGCGGCCTGGGCCGCCGCCGGGACGGAGGCCACGCCGGCGACGGCGAGGGCGGTGGCGGTCGCGCAGCGCGCGAGCACGGAGAGCAGGCGGTTCACCGGGGGTCCTGGCTTTCGGGCTGGTCGGAGGGCTGGTCGGAGGGCTGGGCTGAGGGCTGGGCTGAGGGCTGGCGGGAGGCCTGGGCCGCGGGCTGTGGCGGCCGGCGCCGTGGGAGGAGGAGCCGGCGGCGGGTCCTGGCGCGGGGTGGGCGGGCCAGGAGCCGGGCGACGACGAAGAGCAGCAGGACGAGGATCAGCAGCACGCTGGAGGCGCCGAAGGCCCGGTCGATGGCCTGCTCCTCGCCGGATCGGACGTTGGAGTAGATGAACAGCGGCAGCGAGTTCATCGCCCCGCCGACCGGGTCGGTGACGAAGAACGCCGCCGCGCCGGAGGTGATGAGCACCGGGCTGGTCTCGCCGACACCGCGCGCCGAGCCGAGGATGACCGCCGTGGCCAGGCCCGGGCGGGCCGTGGGGAGGACCACGTGCCACACGGTCCGCCACCGGGAGGCGCCCAGCGCCAGGCTGGCCTCGCGCAGGCCGCCGGGCACCACCCTGAGCACCACGTCGGCCGCGCGGGCGATGATGGGCAGCATCATCACCGCGATGGCCAGGCCCGCGGCCAGGCCCGAGCGCGGCTGGCCCAGCATGATGATGAAGACGGTGTAGACGAACAGGCCCGCGACGATGGACGGGAGCGCGGTCATCGCCTCGACGATGGTGCGCACGAGGCGGGCGAACCGGCCACCGACCTCGGTCATGAACACCGCCGTACCGATGCCCAGCGGGAGCGTGATCGCCAGCCCGATGCCGAGCTGGACGAGCGAGCCGACGATGGCGTGGGCGATGCCGCCGCGGTCGAAGGCGTCCTTGGGGCCGACGCCGGACATGTCGTCGAGCAGGAAGTTCAGGTGGGTCAGCGGCTCCCACCCGCGCAGGAGGACGAACCCGACCGTCGAGACCAGCGCGACGCCGACGCTGAGCGCACCCCCGGTGACGACGGCCGCGGCGACGCGGTCCACCACCTCGATCCAGCCGCCGTGCATCGCCGCGGCGACCGCGGTGACGAGCAGCCCGAGCAGGAACCAGCTGACGACGAACCACGGCACGCCCGCCAGCGGCAGCAGCTGCTGGGTCACCAGCCAGGCCAGTGCCGCCGAGGAGAGCCAGGGACCCCAGCGGGTCAGCTGCTCATCGGGGCTCGGGCGGCCCAGCGAGCGGCGCGGGACCGGCGGCGGCGCGTCGTCGTCGTGGCCGGGCAGGTACGTCGTGAGCGGGGTCGGCGCGGGGACGACCTCGGGCGCCTCGGGCGTGGTCGTCATCAGGCGTCCGTCCCGGCGCCCGAGCGGCTGCGGTTGACGACCACCGCAGCCAGGGTGTTGACGACGAGGGTGATGAGGAAGAGCACGAAGCCGGCGGCCAGCAGCGCGGAGAGCTGGGCGGCGTTGGCCTCCCCGAAGCGGCCGGCGATCAGCGCGGAGACCGAGTTGCTGCCGATCTCGGTGAGGTTCGGCTTCACCTCGAAGGTCGGGCTGATGATGAGGACCACCGCGATGGTCTCGCCCAGCGCCCGGCCCAGGCCCAGCATCGTGCCGCCGATGATGCCGCCGCGGCCGAAGGGCAGCACGACGGCGGAGATCATCCCCCACCTCGTGGCACCCAGGGCGAGGGCGGCCTCCTTCTCGCCCTGCGGGGTCTGGGAGAAGACCTGCCGCATGACGGCGCAGGCCATCGGCAGCACCATCATGGCCACCGCGATGCCGGCGCAGAAGCTGCTCGAGACGTAGCGGCTCGCGTCGACGACCGCGGCGTCGGGGTCGGCCCCCCGCACGTCGAAGAACGGCAGCCACCCGAGGTGGCGCTGCAGCCACACCGCCAGGTCGCCGGCGTGCGGCATCACCAGCAGGTAGCCCCACAGGCCGTAGACGATCGACGGGACCGCGGCCATCAGGTCGACCATCGCGACCAGGGTCGGCTTGGCCCGCTCGGGGGCGTACTCGCTGATGAACAGGGCGGTGAGCAGCGAGAGCGGGAATGCGAAGAGCATCGCGACGAACGCGATCGAGACCGTGCCGGTCAGGACGGCCGCGATGCCGACGACGTCGCTCTCGGGGTTCCAGGCCGACTCGGTGAAGAAGCCGAGGCCGTAGCGGCTCAGCGTCGGGTAGGCCTGCCAGCCGAGGAAGAGCCCGACCCCGCCTGTGATCACCAGCACCGAGGCACCGACCGCGCGGGCGGAGTGCTCGAAGACGGCGTCGACGCCGCTGGCCCTGCGGGAGACGCGGCGCGGACGGATGTCCCGGCCGGCCGCGGCGTCGTACGACGGCAGCGTGGTCACGCGTTCCTCCCCCGGAAACTGCTCTGCTCGGCTTCCGGCTGGTGCCGTAGCAGCAGAATCGTGGAGTGGCTCGGGGGACGGGACAGGGCGTGATGGGTGAACGGCTGCCGAACGCTGGGACCGCTTTGACCGAACGGGTCACCCGATCCGCGCGGGGGTAGTCACAAGGGGCTACCCCGCCTCGGGCCGGGTAGCCCGAGCGGGGTTGAGCGCAGGTGAACGGCTCCGGAACGAGCGGTGCGGCGCCACGATCGACGGGTCAGTCGACCTCGACGCCGTGGCCGGCCAACAGCTCACGGAGGAGGTCGTGGCCGCGGTCGAGGTGCCAGTGCTCGGCGCGGAGACCGGCGGCGCGGGCGGCCTCGACGTTGGCCTCCATGTCGTCGACGAAGAGCACTTCGTGGCCCGGGGCGCCGATGCGCTCGAGGGCGATCTCGAAGTAGTCGGTCTCGGGCTTCTTGGTGCCCAGCTCCCAGGAGTAGCAGGAGACGTCGAAGAGCCGGTCGAAGCCCAGGGTGGTGCGCATGTGCTCGCCGCGCTGGCGGTGCTGGTTGGTGCCGAGGTGCACGCCCAGCCCGGCCGCCCGGAGGCGGTCGATGAGCGCGAGGGTCGCCTCGGAGAGGGTGATGTCACCCCAGAGCGAGGCGTAGAGCTCGCGCGGGTCGACGTCGGCGTACGACGGGACGACCCGGTGCACGGCCTCGAGGAAGTCCCCCTCGCCGCGCAGCGGCCCGCGCTCGGCCGCCCACAGGGCGCGCCCGAGGTCCTCGGCCCGGTCGCCGGCCCAGCGGCGCAGCAGACCGAACGGGTCACGCACGCCGTGCTGCACGACGCCGTCGGCGTCGAGCAGCACGTGGCGCACGCTCATGTCGGTGACCCGGGGAGGGCTGTCAGTCGGTGCCGTGCTCGGCGATGAACGCCAGGATCTGCTCGGACAGCTCGGGGCGGCACACGATGAGGTCGGGCAGGTAGACGTCGTCCTGGTTGTAGACCAGCTCGTCACCGTTGACCCGGCTGGTGAACAGACCGGCGGCACGGGCGACGGCCACCGGGGCGGCGGAGTCCCACTCGTACTGGCCACCGGCGTGGACGTAGGCGTCGGCGACGTCGCGCACGACCGACATCATCTTCACGCCGGCGGACCCCATCGGGACCAGCTCGGCGCCCATCTCCTCGGCCAGGGCCTGGACGAAGGCGGGCGGGCGGCTGCGCGAGACGGCGATCCGGGGGCGCTGCGAGGTGCGCGGCGGGACCACCGGGGCGTCGCCGGTGTTGAAGGTCTCGCCCAGCGCCGGCTGCGCGACGGCGCCGGCGACCAGGGTGCCGCCCTGCCAGAGCGCGACGTGGACGGCCCAGTCGTCGCGCGGCGGCTCGGAGAACTCGCGGGTGCCGTCGAGCGGGTCGATGATCCAGACCCGGTCGGCCGAGAGCCGGGCCTTGTCGTCCTTGCCCTCCTCCGACAGCACGGCGTCGTCGGGGCGGTGCTCGGCGACCAGGCGCATCAGCAGCTCGTGGGCCGCGGCGTCCCCGGCGTCCTTGAGCTCCTTGCCCTCGAGGCCCTCGGCGCGGACCTCCAGGAGGCGGCGTCCGGCCACCTCGGCCAGCCAGGTGGCGAGGACGTGGTCGTCTGCACTCTGTCCGATGGCGGAGGCGGGGGGCGTTCCAGGCTCGAAGGTCACGGGACGCAGGCTATCGGCCGATCAGCTGTTGAAGCGCTGCTGGGTCTTCTCCAGGCCGTCGGAGACCAGGCACTCGACGGCGTCGGCCGCGGTGTCGACCACGAAGGGCAGCACCTTGCGCTCGGTCGAGGAGTAGTCGGACAGGACGAAGTCGGCGACCTCCTGGCGACCCGGGGGGCGGCCGATGCCGACCCGCACCCGGTGGAAGTCGCCGGTGCCGAAGGACGAGCGCATCGACTTCAGCCCGTTGTGCCCGTTGTCGCCGCCGCCGAGCTTGACCCGCATCGTGTCGAAGGGGATGTCGAGCTCGTCGTGGATGGCGACGACCTGCGCGGGCGGCACCTTGTAGAAGGTGGCGAGGGCCTTGACCGGCCCGCCGACCTCGTTCATGTAGCAGCGGGGGCGGGCCAGCACGACCCGCGGCCCGGGCGTGCCCGGAGCGCTCAGCCGGCCCTCGACGACGTCGGCGCGACCGGACTTGTGGGCACGGAAGCCCGACCCCATCCGGCGGGCCAGCTCGTCGGTGACCATGTAGCCGATGTTGTGCCGGTGCCCGGCGTACGAGGGGCCCGGGTTCCCCAGGCCGACGACCAGCCACACGTCGGTGGCGGCGTCGCTCATGGAGGGAACCCGGGCCCGTCTCGTCAGCAGTCGCAGGGGAGGGTCACTCGCCCGCGTCGTCGCCCTCGGCAGCGGCCTCGTCGGACTCCTCGCGCTCGATGCCGGCCTCGTCCTCGGCGGACTCGAGGTCGGCCTCGAGGGCCTCCTCGCTCTGCTGCTGGGTCACGTTGACGATCAGCGTCTCGGGGTCGGTGAGCAGCTCCGAGCCCTTGGGCAGGACCAGGTCGGAGGCGTAGATCAGGGTGCCGGCCTCGGCGCCCTCGATCGAGACCTCGATCCACTCGGGGATGTGGGTGGCCTCGGCCTCGAGGGAGACGGTGGCGTTCTCGGTGACGACCAGCGTCTCCTTGGCGGCCTCGCCGTTGAGGTGGACCGGGACGTCGACGGTGACCTTCTCGCCGCGCTTGACCGCGATGAAGTCGACGTGCTCGAGGAAGCGCTTGATCGGGTCGACCTGGACCTGCTTGGTCAGCGCGAGCTGCAGCTCGCCCTCGATGTCGAGCTCGACGAGCGCGTTGGCGCCGCCGTGCTTGAGGGCCATCATCGTGTCGTGGCCCGGCAGGGTCAGGTGGCGGGGCTGCTCGCCGTGGGTGTAGACGACGGCGGGGACCTTGTCCGCGCGGCGGATGCGGCGGGCGGCGCCCTTGCCGAACTCGGTGCGGACCTCGGCGACGATCTTCTCGCTGGACATGACTCTCCTCGTACCTGCTGCTCGTGGTGCTGGCGTGTGTGGTGCTGCTGGGCTCGGGGTGCCGGCGGGTGGGTGCGGACGCAACAGCGCCGCGCTCCCGGAGGTGGACAGGCAGCGCGGCGCGGGGTCCGCCCTGTCGATCACGGAGCCCCGCGACCCGGCCACTGCTGGTCTGGTCGCGCGCTCCCTCGCCGAGGCAACCGCAGCAGTGTAGGGGCAGCCCGTCACCGAAGGCGAATCCCTGCACCTGCCGGCGCCGCCCCTACGGTGGGGCCATGTCGCTCACCCTCGCTGAGGCCCGCCACCGCACCGAGACCGTCGAGGTGGACGCCTACCGGATCGACCTGGACCTCACCGGCTGGGAGCGGGGCCGCTTCGCCTGCACGACCACGGTCCGCTTCACCGCCACGCAGCCCCGGACCTTCCTGGAGCTGACCGCTGCCGAGGACGTGTCCCTGGAGTCCGACGTCGACGCCCTCACCTGGGAGTACGACGGACGCCGCCTCATGCTCGAGGGCCTCCCGACCGGGCGGCCGGTCGAGGTGGTCGTGGCCGCGCAGGTCCCCTACGTGACCGACGGCGACGGCATGCACCTGATGACCGACCCCGAGGACGGCGAGACCTACGTCTCGGCCTACCTGTCCCTCGACGTGGCCCAGCGGGTCTTCGCCTGCTTCGACCAGCCGGACCTCAAGGCGACCTTCTCGGTGTCGGTCACCGCCGACCCGCGGTGGACGGTCCTGGGCAACGGCCGGGTGGTCGAGCACGACGAGCGGGCCGGGCGCTGGGTCTTCGCGACCACGCCCCGACTGTGCCCCTCGCTGTTCGTCGTCTGCGCCGGACCGTGGCACTCGGTGACCTGGGAGTACGCCGGGCTGCCGTTCGGCTGGCACGCGCGGGCCTCGCTGGCCGCCGAGCTCGACCGCGACGCCGCGGAGCTGAAGCAGACGACGACCGACTGCTTCGACCACTACGCGACCCTCTTCGAGGAGCCCTACCCCTTCGACTCCTACGACCAGCTCTTCGGGCCCGGGCACAACTGGGGCGCGATGGAGACCCCGGGCTGCGTGACCTACCGCGACGAGCTGCTCCCGCGCGGCCGGGTCACCGACGACCACCGGGCGCGGCGGGCGGCGGTCATCGCCCACGAGATGGCGCACATGTGGTTCGGGAACCTCGTGACGATGCGCTGGTGGGAGGACACCTGGCTCAACGAGAGCTTCGCCGACTACATGGGCTACCGCGTGGCCGAGGCCGGCGCCGGCTTCGCGGGGACGCTGGTGCTGCACGAGGCGACCCGCAAGCCCGGCGCCCACGTCGCCGACGAGCGGCGCTCGACCCACCCGGTGGCGCCGGCACCCGAGGACGTGCCCGACGTGGACAGCGCGTTCTCCAACTTCGACGCGATCTCCTACTCCAAGGGCAACTCCTGCCTGCGCCAGCTGGTCACCTGGCTCGGAGACGAGGACTTCCTCGCCGGCGTCAACGCACACCTGGGCCGGCACGCCTTCGGCAACGCCACGCTCGACGACCTGGTCTCCGCCCTCGACGAGGCCTCGCCCCGCGACGTGCGCGCGTGGGCGGACGCCTGGTTGCGCACCCCCGGCTTCGACACCGTGGCGGTCTCCCGCGACGGGGACGCGGTGCCGGTGCTGCACCGCGAGGGCACCCGCCCGCACCGCTTCACGGTGACCGCCTTCGCCGCCGACGGCGCGATCGCCGGTGAGCGGCTGGTCGACCTCGACGACGAGCCGGTCCCGCTGCCGGAGTGGGCCGGGCTGGTGGTCGTGCCCAACAGCCGCGGCGAGTCCTTCGTGCGACTGCGCCTGGACGAGCACGGCGAGACGTTCGTCCGCTTCCACCTCGGCGACGTCACCGACGACCTGGTCCGCACGGTGCTGTGGGCGCACTGCTTCGACGAGGTGCGCAGCGGGGCGATGCCGGTGCCGGCGTACGTCGACGTGGTGCGCGCGCACCTGGCGACCGAGGCCTCCGCGACGCTTGTCGCCGCGGTGCTCGACCGCACCCTGGGCTCCGTCCGCAGCCGCACCGCGGCCCCCGAGCAGGTCGGCGAGGTCACCTCGGGGGTGGCCGGCGCCTGTCTGGCCGGGCTGGCGCTCTCCCCCGACCCCGAGGTGGCGTTCGCGCTGACCCGCGGGGTCGTCGCCACGACCCGCGACGCCGACCTGCTGGAGCGCTGGGTGCGCGACGGCCGCACCGACGACGGCGTCGGGCTCGACCCCTCGCTGCACTGGTCGGCCCTCGCGCGGCTCGCCGCCCTGGGCGCGCTCGACGCCGAGCGGATCGACGCCGAACGCGTCGCCGACGGCTCCTTCGCCGGCGAGCTCGGCGCCGCCCGGGCGCTCGCCGCCCGCCCCACCTCCGAGGCCAAGGCCGAGGCCTGGGCCGCGATGACCGAGCCCGACGTCTCCAACCGGCTCTTCGAGTCGCTGGCCGCCGGCCTCTGGGACGCCTCGCGGCCCGACCTCTGCGCGCCGTACGTCGACGCCTACCTCACCCAGGGCCCCGACATCGCCCGTCGCCGGGGCCAGGGGTTCAGCCTGGTCCTGGGTCGCAACGCCTTCCCCGCACTGGCCCTCAGCCCCGCCCAGCGCTCGCGGCTCGCCGAGGTGCTGGCCGGCGACGTCCCCACCGTGCTGGCGCGGCAGTGGAACGACGCGCTGGACGACCTGGGCTGAGGGCGGCAGTTTCACCACCCGGGTGGTGAAACAGGCGCTTGCCTACCGGAACTCCGTGAGACGAGCGGCAGTTTCGGTCGACCAGTCCGCGGTGGACCCGCGGGCGTGCAGGGCGACCCTCAGGCGTGCCCGTCGAACATCGAGGTGACCGAGCCGTCCTCGAAGACCTCGCGGATGGCGCGGGCCACCAGCGGGGCGATCGAGAGGATCGTCAGCTTGTCGAAGAGCCGGTCCTCGGCGATCGGGAGGGTGTTGGTCACGATGACCTCGACGGCCGAGCAGTTCTTGAGGCGGTCGACCGCGGGGTCGGAGAGGATCGCGTGGGTCGCGGCGATGATCACGCCGGCGGCGCCGTCCTCCATCAGGGCCTCGGCGGCCTTCACGATCGTGCCGCCGGTGTCGATCATGTCGTCGGTCAGCACGCAGATCTTGCCGGCGACCTCACCGACGACGCGGTTGGCGACGGTCTCGTTGGGCCGGTCGGTGCGGCGGGTCTTGTGGATGAAGGCCAGCGGGACGCCACCGAGCTTGGCCGACCAGCGCTCGGCGACCTTGATCCGCCCGGCGTCGGGAGAGACGACGCACAGCTGCTGGTGGCCGTACTTCTCCTTGACGTAGTCGGTGAGGATCGGCAGCGCCATCAGGTGGTCGACGGGACCGTCGAAGTAGCCCTGGATCTGGTCGGCGTGCAGGTCGATGGCGATCAGCCGGTCGGCACCCGCGGTCTTGAACAGGTCGGCCATCAGCCGGGCCGAGATCGGCTCACGGCCGCGGTGCTTCTTGTCCTGCCGGGCGTAGCCGTAGAACGGCATGACCACGGTGATCCGCTTGGCGCTGGCGCGCTTGAGCGCGTCGACCATGATCAGGTGCTCCATGATCCACTCGTTGATCGGAGCCGTGTGGCTCTGGATCACGAAGGCGTCGCACCCGCGGACCGACTCCTCGTAGCGGACGTAGATCTCGGAGTTGGCGAACTCGTACGCCGAGGTCGGCACCAGGTCGGTGCCGAGGATGCCGGCCACCTCCTCGGCCAGCGCTGGATGGGCCCGGCCGCTGAAGACCATCAGGTTCTTCTCGGTGGTCTTCTTGTATCCGGTCACGTGGCGCCGCTCCTGCAGGACGGAGGTGGGGTGGGCGGACAGGATTCTGCCCGGGGGGATCGCTCAGCCCAAGTCCCGGGCCGGTGGCTGGGACGAGGGATCGGTCACGTCGCCGTCACCGGAGGTTCGTGCAGTGGTCGCCGGGCCGGTCGCGGACCGGGCCGCGGCAGCGGCCTCGGCCTGGGCGGTGCCGGCCCGCCGGTCCTCGGCCCAGCCCTCGATGACCCGCATGCGACCGGCGCTGACGGCCAGCGCCCCGGGCGGGACCTCGCCGCGCACGACCGTGCCGCCGCCGGTGCTGGCCCCGTCGCCGATGGTGACGGGGGCGATGAAGGTGTTGTGGGAGCCGGTGCGGGCGTGGCGGCCCACGACGGTGCGGTGCTTGGCCACCCCGTCGTAGTTGGCGGTGATCGTGCCGGCGCCGATGTTGGTGCCCTCGCCGATCTCGGCGTCGCCGATGTAGGACAGGTGCGGCACCTTGGCCCCGTCGCCGATGACGGCGTTCTTGGTCTCGACGAAGCCGCCGATCTTGCCCGCGGCGCCGAGCCGCGTGCCGGGCCGCAGGTAGGAGTAGGGGCCGACCGTGGCGCCGTCGCCGATCTCGGCGGACTCGCCGTGCACCCGGGTCAGGGTCGCACCGCGGCCGACCCGGCAGTCGCGCAGCGTGGAGTCGGGGCCGACCACGCTGTCCTCCCCCACCGACGTGGAGCCGAGCAGCTGGGTGCCCGGGAGGATCGTGACGTCGCGGTCGAGCTCGACCCCCACGTCGATCCAGGTGGTGGCGGGGTCGACGACCGTGACGCCCTCGCGCATCCAGCGCTCGACGACCCGGTCGTTGAGCAGCCGGCCCAGGCCGGCGAGCTGGGCCCGGTCGTTGGCGCCCTCGGTCTGGACGACGTCCTCGAGCAGGTGCGCGCCGACCATCATCCCGCCCTCGCGGGCCAGGCCGACCAGGTCGGTGAGGTAGTACTCGCCCTTGGCGTTGTCGTTGCCCAGCCGCGGCAGCGCCTCGACCAGGAAGCCCGCCTCGAAGGCCATGATCCCGGAGTTGATCTCGGTGATCTCCAGCTGCGCGCGGCTGGCGTCCTTGTGCTCGACGATCGCGAGCACCTCGCCGTCGGCGTCGCGCACGACGCGGCCGTAGCCGGTCGGGTCGGCCACGTCGCCCGACAGCAGGCTGACCGCACGCTGCGCGGCCTCGTGCTCGGCCACGAAGTCGCGCAGGCTCTGCCCCGTCAGCAGGGGGGTGTCGCCGTACGCCACGAGGACCGTGCCGGTGGTGGTGCCCGCGGCCTCGACCGCGACGCGCACCGCGTGGCCGGTGCCCTTCTGCTCCTCCTGGACCGCCAGCAGCGACTCGGGCATCAGGCCGGTCACGTGCGGCCCGACGAGCTCGCGCTGGTGGCCGACGACGGTCACGACGGCGCGCGGACTGGTCTCGCGCACCGCGGCGAGCACGTGCCCGACCAGGCTGCGCCCGCCGATCTCGTGCAGCACCTTGGGGGTCTTCGACCGCATCCGCGTGCCCCCGCCGGCGGCGAGGACGACGACGGTCAGGTCGTTGAGCACGGGCTCGGCCACAGGTCTCCCTCGACGTCCGTCCGGATCTCCCGGCTGACCGCCACACAATAGAGGTCCCGAGCGAACCCGCCAGCCCCGACCGCTCCCCGTACCGGCGCAGATAGCCTGCGGAGGTGACCTCACCGACAGCCGCCCGGCTCCTCGACGCGCAGGTGGCCTGGGTGCTGGCCCGCCTGGAGGACGACCTGCCCTCGCTGGTGGCCGAGGAGGTGACCTCGCTGCTCACCGTCGGGGAGCGGCTCACGGTCGGGGCGCTCGTCGACGCCGACGACGTCGCGGCGCTCATCGCCGACGTCCTGACGCGCGTGCCGCCCAGCACGGCGGCCAGCACGTTCACGGCCGTGCTGGCCGAGGTGCTGCACGCCGGGCCCCCCGGGGACGAGCAGCACACGCTCGGGGACGTGGTCTCCCGCGAGCACGTCGAGGCGCTGACCGACGCCGCCCTCGCCGGCACCGACACCCTCAGGGCCGCGCTCGACGACCTCACCCGCAGCCCCGCGGTCGCCGCGATGGCCGGCCGGTTCATGGCCCGGGTGGTCTCGGAGGTCGTGCAGACCAACCGCGCGATGGCCGAGAAGGTGCCCGGACTCGGCTCCCTGGTCTCCTTCGGCGCGGGGGCCGCCGGCAGGGTCATCGGCGCGACCCAGGTCGACGCGCTCGTCGGCGCCGCCGCCGGTCAGGGCGCGGGCTTCGCCGTCCGCCGGCTCAACGCGATCGTCGTCGACACCCTGCGCGACCCCGGCACCCGCGCGGCGGTGCTGGAGGTCTACGGGCTCTACGCCGACCAGCCGATGGCCGGGCTGCAGGGTGCGATGAGCCTCGAGCAGGCCCAGCACCTGGCCGGGCTGGTGCAGGACGTCGTGATCGACGCCGCGCCCTCCGAGCCGGTGCTGGCGCTGGTGCGGGCGGTGGCCGAGGGCTTCGTCGCGACGTACGCCGAGCACCCGGTCAGCGAGCTGGTGGCCGACCTCGGGGTCGACGCCGAGTCGATCACCCGGCACGTCACGCCGCTGGTCTCCCGGGCCGTGGCCGCCGCCCGGCAGGCCGGGGAGCTGGAGGAGCTGGTGCGTGCGCGGCTCGCGCCGTTCTGGGAGTCGCCGGAGGTCGCGGCGGTCCTCGCGGACCTGGAGTAGCTCAGCCGGCGGTGCGGCCGGCGTCGACGACCTGGATGCTGCCGTTGACCGAGGCGGCGTCGGTCGATGCGAGGAAGCAGATCGTGGCCGCGACGCTGTCCGCGTCCATCAGCCCCCGGGTGGCGGCGACGCGCATGATGAGGTCCCAGTCGGCGTCCTCGGGCACCCCGATGGTCTGCACCTGCGGGGTGTCCATCCCGCCGGGGCACACGCAGTTCACGCGCAGCGGGTGCTTGAGGTACTCCACCGCCAGCGCCCTGGTGAGGCCGACGACCCCGTGCTTGGCGGCGGTGTACGCCGCCGAGTAGGCCTCCCCCATCACGCCCGCCACCGAGGCGACGTTGACGATCGTGCCGCCCCCGTCCGGGGCCTCGAGCAGGTGCGGGATCGCCGCCTGGGCGCAGTAGAACGGGCCGCTGAGGTTGAGCGCGAGGTCGTGCTCCCACTCCTGCTCGGTCACCTCCGTCGTACGCCGGAAGTCGTGGCGCCCCGCGTTGTTGACCAGCACGTCGAGGCGGCCGTAGGCCTCCACGGCCTCGGCCACCATCGCCCGGCAGGACGCGGGGTCGGTCTGGTCGAGGTGGCCGGCCCGCACCTCGCCCGGGAGGTCGGCGCACCCGTCGGCCAGCTCGGCCAGCAGGTCCTGGCTGCGCGCGGCCGCCCACACCCGGGCACCACCCGCGGCGAGTCGGCGTACCGTCGCCGCACCCAGCCCGCTCGACGCCCCCGTCACGATCGCGACCCTGCCGCTGAAGTCCTGCACCATGGCGTGAACCTAGCGGCAGGGACGGCCGCCGTGGGCCGGAGCGCCAGGCCCTACGGTGGCGCCATGACCCCAGTCGGAGACCCCGGACCGTTCTCGGCGCACCTCGGCTTCCGGGTGCTGCGCGCCGACGCCGAGGGGGCGGTCGTCGAGGCGGACCCGCAGCCCGAGCACCTCAACGGCGGCGGCATCCTGCACGGGGGCTACCTCAGCGCCCTGCTGGACAGCGCGACGGGCTGGGCCGTCCACGGCGCCGGACCCGAGGGCATGGTGGCACCCCACGTCACCTTGACCACGCAGTTCCTCCGCGCCGGCACGGCCGGCGAACCCCTGCAGGCCACCGCCACCTGCACCAGCCTCGGGCGGCGCATCTGCACCACGCAGGGCGAGATCACCCAGGGCGGCCGGGTCATCGCCCGTGCCACCGGCACGCACGCCGTGATCCTCGGCGGCTGACCGGCCCGTCCGCTGGACCGCGCGCCCCCGAGGTGGTGAGGTGAGCCGGTGGATCTCACCTACCCCGTCATCGTCGCGGCTGCCAAGACCTGGTTCCGCCTCTCTGCCATGGACATCCACATGAGCGGGACCGAGCACATCCCGACCTCGGGCGGGGCCCTGGTCGCGGTCAACCACGTGTCGTACGTCGACTACCTGATGGGCGGTTACCCCGCGGCGCAGCGGGGTCGCTACACGCGCTTCATGGCGAAGAAGGAGATCTTCGACGTCCCCGTCGGCGGCCCCTTCATGCGCTCCTTCGGGCACCTCGAGGTCGACCGCGAGGCCGGCGCCGCCTCGATGCGCACCGCGGTGGACGCGCTGCGCGGGGGTGAGATCGTCGGGATCTTCCCCGAGGCCACCATCTCCCAGAGCTTCCTCATCAAGGAGCTGAAGTCCGGCGCGGTGCGCATCGCCGCCGAGGCCGACGTGCCGCTGATCCCGATCGTCGTCTGGGGCACCCAGCGGATCCTCGCCAAGGGCCGCAAGATCGACCTGTCCCGCCATCACCGCATCGACATCGAGGTGGGCGAGCCCATGCGCCCGACCGGGGAGGACCCGGCCGCGGAGACGGCCGAGCTGAAGACCCGGATGGAGCAGATGCTCGAGCGCTGCATCCTCGCCGCGCCCGAGTCCGAGCGCCCCGCCGGCGCCTGGTGGCTCCCCCAGCAGTACGGCGGGTCGGCCCCCACGATCGAGGAGGCCGCGGCGGCGTACAAGGAGGAGCGGCGGCTGCGCGCCGAGGCCAAGGCGGCCAAGAAGCGCCGCTGATCCCAGGGTGCGAGACGCCCGGAAACCGGGCGTACCCCCGGGGGCACGTCGTCGTTGTCGCGGCATGAGGACTCGTCTCGCTGCCTGCGCCGCCGTGCTCGTCACCGCCGGCCTCGCCACCGCCGCCGCCCCCACCGCCACCGCTGAGCCGATCGACGTCCCGGGGGCGACCCTGCTGGACGACTCGCTCGGCAGCTGCCTGGCCCTCGTGCCCGGGCACCTGCAGCTGACCAACGACCCCGTCGACCTCGACGTGCGGATCCTGCTCGACGGGGCGACCCAGGAGACCGCGGCGGCCGCCGTGACCTCCATGCGCAAGGCCTACGAGCCGATCGGGATCACCGTGCGACCCTCCTACGAGACGGTGTCGTTCACCGGGAGCCAGGCCGAGAGCCTCATCGAGCAGGCCAAGGCGCACTACGGCGGCGTCCGGCCCGACGGCATCGAGGTCGTCTACGTCCTCACCTCCGAGGACGTCACCGGAGGCGCCTACAGCAGCGCCCTGGCCGGGCTGGCCGACTGCATCGGCGGCGTGCGGTACGACGACCGGGCGTTCGCGGTCGGTGAGGTCTCCGACGACGAGGCCAACGAGATCACCGGCTCGACGATGGGGCACGAGATCGGCCACCTGCTGGGGGCGCACCACCAGTACGCGAGCCCCGAGGGCCTGCTGGCGAGTCGTCCCAACGTGCTGAGCCTGATGAGCCCCGACGTCGGCTTGGCCGCGCTGCGGTTCTCCACGCTCGAGGCTGCCGTGGTCGGCGGCTACACCGCGCGCTACGCCCGCTGACCAGACGACCGGGATCGGTGCGGCGGCGGTTCACCACTCGCAGTAGCGGGGGACGAACCGCCGCAGTGCCGCCCGGTCGGCATCGGACAGCGGGAGGTACGGGCGCACGTCCGCGGCGATCCCGGGCGCCTCGACCACGATCGGGAACAGCGTGCCGACCTTGTCCTCGGCCAGCACGTGCGGGTCGCACCGGGCCGGTACCACGCGCAGCACCAGGGTGACCGGTCCCCGGCCCCGGCCGAGCCGGACCCGGGTGCGACCGTCCGCGGCCGACGCCGACCCGTCGGCCTGCGCGAGGAGCACGGTGTCCTCGAAGCCCCTCACGACGACGTCGTCGCGCCGGCCGGTGGGGGTGAGCGTGACGGGGAGCTCGAGCACGGAGTCCGGCCCCTCACCTCCGACGACCCTCAGCTCGCCGGTGACGAGCGTGGCGGCCTCGGCGAGCACCGACGCGGCACAGTCGCGGTCCAGGAGACGGCCGACGGCGCCGTACAGGTCGGTGGCCGGGACGGTGGAGACCCACGCCGGCCCTCCCGCCACGGTGTAGGTCAGCGCGAGCTCGAAGCCCGGGTCACCGCCGCAGCCCCCGGGTGGCAGCTCCAGCGTCAGCTGCGCCACCGGGTCGAGGTCCTCCTCGCCGGTCCACACGGCGCCCTCGACCCGGGAGGACACGATCTCCACCCGGGTCACCCGCACCCCCTCGGTGGCGGCCGCCTCGAGGTGGACGTCGACGGTACGGCCCACGCGGTGGATGCGGGACTGGTCGATCGAGGCCACCAGGTCCGCCGGGGCGGCCGTCGCCGACGGCGCGGTCGGCGCAACCGGGTCCACGGTCGGCCCGGCGCAGCCGGGGAGCAGGAGCGCCAGCCCCATGGCTGCCACGGGCAGCACGGCGCGGCACCTCGAGGGACGGCGACCCGGCATGGGGTGATCCTGCACCCCGTGGCCCGGTCCGTCACCGTCGTACGGACCGATGGCTCCCCGGGTAGGAGTCGAACCTACGTCGCTAGTCCTGATTCAAAGTCAGGCGGGCCCTGCCGGCAGACCAACCGGGGAACGTCCCCTGACGGGCAGCGGACGACGCCAACCCTAGAGCCACCCCAGGACGTCATACGAACCGGCTGAGGGGACCTCCCCTCCGTATGACGTCCCACGGAGCGCCCGGGGGCCGGCGGCTACTCGGCGTCGATGACGTCGATGAGGAACCACAGGGTGGAGTTCGGCGGGATCGACTCGCCGCTGCCCTGCGAGCCGTACCCGAAGGCCGGCGGGATCTGCAGCAGCACCCGGCTGCCGACCGGCACGCCCTCCAGGCCGATGGCCCAGCCCTGGATCAGGCCCGAGAGCGGGGAGACCAGCGGCTCGCCGCGCGAGAAGCTGCCGTCGAAGGGGGCGTCGGCGTCGTAGGTGGAGCCGAGGTAGTCGACGGTGACGGTGTCGGAGGTCTTGACCTCGCGGCCGTCGCCCTCCTCGATGACCAGGCGCTGCACGGGGGTGTCGAGCGCGGGCTCGTCGATGCCGTCGAAGTCCAGGGCGACCGGGTCGCCGCCCTCGACGACGAGCGAGGGCTGGGAGTCGGCGGTGGTGTCCTCGGCCTCGTCGGAGGTGGGCGTCGGGGAGACCTGCTGTTCCTCGACGAGGTCGGCCACGAGCACGACCGGGTCGTCGTCGCCCAGGCCGAGCGGGTTGTCGGCCGTCTGGCCGTCGAAGAGGCCGTCGGCGGAGGTCAGCGCCACCACGCGGGAGCCGTACGTCGCCCCGTCGAGGACCTCGAGGAGCAGCTCGCCCACGCGCTCGTCGTTGGGCAGCGTCTGGGCGGCGCCGTTGGTGTAGTCGCTGTAGACCTCGGCCTCGGTGGTGCCGTTGGCGACGTAGAGGTAGGCCATGACGACGTCGCCGTCCTCGATCTCCTCGCCGTCGCCCTCGACCAGGGTGCTGACCTCGGACTCCTCGGGCTTCTCGAGCTCGGCGTCCTCGTCCCACTCCAGGCTCAGCGACTCCCCCACCTCGCCGGTGAAGGTGATGCCCTCCAGCCCGGCCGCGGTCGTCGAGGCGGCCTCGTCGGTCCCCGACTCGGGGTCGGAGGAGCCGCACGCCACGAGGGCGGGCAGGAGGAGCGCCACGAGGGCGAGGGCGGGGCGGGTACGACGGAGCACGGGACGCAACCTATGCGGTCGCGTCCCGTGCTCGCTCATCCGGGGTTCGCCCCGTCCTGCAGGTGTGACGTGCGCCCCGCGCTCAGCCGAGCGTCCGCTTCGAGCGCGAGACGAGCTTGCCGTCACGGATCCAGCGGACCTCGACGGTGTGCTGGCCGCGGCCCAGGGAGCCGACCGCGGAGGCCAGCGTGAAGGCGGCCGAGCCGTGCTTGGTCACGACCGTGCGCGAGGCCAGCAAGCGCTCGTCGACGTACAGCTCGACCCGCTCGTCGGCCTTGGTGGGGCAGCCGTTCGCGCTGACCGACGCCTTGGTCGGGCACCGGTCGTCGCGGTCGAAGAGGCCGTCGCCGTCGGAGTCGGGGCAGCCGGCACCGGTGCTGGGGCCCTTGGCGGTGCGGCACGCGTCGGCGACGTCCGGGACGCCGTCCTTGTCGGTGTCCTTCACGACGGTGGTCGACTTCGCCGTCACCGTGAAGGTGGTCGGCTCCAGGACCTGCTCCGGGTCGACGGTGACCGACAGGTCGCGCCGTGCCCAGGGGACGGTGATGGTGAGCGAGTTGTCGCCCTCCTTGCGGATCTGGCTGGAGCCGCCGTCGACCGACATGTTGAAGAAGTTGGCCCCGGTCCACTCGAGGGTGACCTCGACGGTGGCCTGCTGCTTCACCGGGACGGTGAAGTACTCGAAGGTGTCCACGGCGCTGACCAGGCCACCGAGGCCGAAGGTGCTCTCGGCAGGCAGCTTGGAGACGCCCCCGTCGGGGGTGATGGTGGTGGTCGTGCGGGTGACCTTCTTCGCCCTCGGCGCGTCCCGGAGGTCACGGGCGGGCATCTTCGGGGCGGCGACCTGGACGCCGAGCGCGTCCGGCACCGAGTCGGCCGTGGCGACCCAGTCGTTGCTGCGCAGGTGGTAGCCGGTGATGGCGTTGACGGTGTACGGCGCGGTGATCTGCTGATCGGCGAGGTAGTCGCGGCGGATCTTGAAGTCGACGGTGTTGTCGTCGTTCCAGACCGCGGTGCCCTCCGGCAGGTAGTAGCCGGTGCCGTTGTCCATCACGACCGGCGTCCCGGAGGTGTCGCCGGTGCCGATGAAGGAGTCGAACCGGCGCCCGTCGATGAGCAGGCTGTAGGCGGCCACCGAGGTCGGGAGTGCAGCCGGGGAGACCTGGCCGACGGTCATGGTGGCGCGGACCCACTTCTTGTCGGTCCGCACGCTCATCGACTCCAGGTCGGTGATCGGCGTGCCGCCGTCGCCGGTGGCGTCCTCGGCCGAGGCCGAGCGCTTCGTCGGCGCCTTGCCGAGGGCGACGTTGGTGGCCTTGCCCTTGACCTTGAGCTTCCCTCCGGACAGCGACACCCTGCCGGTGCGCAGCACCGGGCGGGTGGTCGCCTCGGGGGTCGGGGTGAAGGCGCCGTAGGCCAGCGGGACCGCGCTCTGGTCGGGCTGCGGGCAGTCGGCGGCCGCGCCGGTGGAGGAGGCGTACGCGTGGTCGGCGGGGTGCTGGACCTGGAAGGAGCTGAAGCCGTCGCCGGACAGGTCGTTGGGGACCAGCACGTCCTTGTCGGTGACCTTGCCGTCGCCGTTCACGTCGAGGTACTTGCTCATCCGCAGCGCGAAGCCCTCGACGTCGAGGGTGGAGACGCACTTGGCGAGCCCCGGCGGGTCGGTGCTGTAGGCCATGATGTCGTTGGTGGCCGTCGGGCCCCAGGGGCCGTCGGCGCCGTCGCCGACGTGACCGACGGTCAGGCAGTGGCCGAACTCGTGGGCCACCAGCTCGTAGAGCGGGAAGAAGTCCGAGGCGCCCGGCACCGGGTCGACCGCGCCGTTGACGGCGAAGCAGACGTTGCCGCCGACACCGCCGCAGTCCTCGACGTAGGTGCCGCCGTTCTCCATGCCGTGCTGGTCGAAGCCGTCCTTGTCCTGCCAGGAGGCGAAGTCGAAGGGGTCGTCCTCGACGACGCAGGGCGTGCCCTCGCCGTCGACGATGCCGAGCTCACCGGCGAAGGAGACCGGGTCGATGCCGATCCCGATGCCACCGGCGGGGTTGCTCATGATCACGACGATCTCGGGGTCGACCAGCTGGATCGGCTTGGTCAGCACGCCGGTCGGGTCGACCTTCAGCTCATAGGTCGTGACGTTCATGTCGACGCCCTCGGAGAGCCACTCCATGCCCATCTCGTCGGCGAGGTAGTCCACGCCCTCGCCCCACATCTGCACCGCCTGCTCGGCCACGCGCATGTCGCGCTCGGCCACCGGGGAGACCGGGACGAGCACGGCGACGTCGATCCTGGGGCTGTCGAGCGCGTTCAGCCCGACCTTCATGTGGTAGCAGATGTTGTCCGGGTTGATCGGGTCCCGGTCGACGATGCACCCCGCGGGCAGGGTGCCGTCGCCGAAGGCCGGCCGGACGAAGCTGTCGGAGGGGCTGGAGGACGCCGGCGCGCCGACGCCCATGAGCGCGACGGCCCCGGCGGCGAGCACGACGAGCGAGCGCTTGAGACTTCTGCTGGGCATGCCACGGCCAACGATCCAACGCGCAAGAGGCTATCCACGGATCGGACGAACACGGGCCGATGTGGCCCGGGTCACCCTCCGGGTCACCCCCCGGGGGCTCAGGCGCCGGTGCGGCCCAGGCAGTGCCCGAGCTCGTCGCCGACCAGGCCGAAGGCCTCCATCGGGGTCACTCCCCCGGCCGTGAAGGTCGCGTTGACGGCGACGCAGACCGGCTCGCCGTCGCAGACCGCGTCGAAGGTGCCCTCGGGCAACCGGTGGTGGCTGTCGAACCCCTCGCGCTGGCGCCACGCACCGAACGCGAACACGTCGTCGTACGTCGCGCAGCCGGTGTCGAGACGGGCACCACCGGACTGCGCGGCCTCGGTCGCGACCACCACGACGATCTCCGCCCCGGCCACGTCGACCAGGCCGTCGGGAGCGACCCGCTCGGTGCGCACGACGAGCTCCTTCGGCTCCTCGCCCGCGTCGTCCTCCACCAGGCCGGCCAGGCCGCCCTGCCACATCCGCGCCCCCTCGGTCACCAGCCCCACCGCCCGCTCGGCGTCGCCGCTGTCGGTGGACTCGTCGACGAGCACGACGACCTCGATGGCGTCCTCGGGCACCGCGACCGGCACCGCCCCGGCCCCCGGGTCACCCGTGGGCGCGCCGTCCTCGGTGCCGGTGGTCAGCACGACCGCCACGACCACCCCCGCGGCCGCGAGCCCGAGGACGGCGAGGAGGGTCAGCAGTCGGCGCACGCGACTAGTGTCGCGGACGTGGACCTGCCCGTCATGCCGCCGGTGCGACCGATGCTCGCGAAGTCCGTCAAGGGGGTGCCCGACCCCGACAAGCACGGCGGGCTCTCCTTCGAGCCCAAGTGGGACGGCTTCCGCTGCCTGCTGTTCAAGGACGGCGACGAGGTCGAGCTGACCAGCCGCAACACCAAGCCCCTGACCCGCTACTTCCCCGAGCTCGTCGAGGCCGCGCGCGCCCAGCTGCCCGAGCGGTGCGTGCTCGACGGGGAGGTGTTCGTGGCACTCCCCCGCGAGAGCGGCGGCCGGGAGCTGGAGTTCGAGGTGCTCCAGGAGCGCATCCACCCCGCGGCCTCGCGGATCACCACGCTCAGCGAGCGGACCCCCGCCGAGTACGTCGCGTTCGACCTCCTCGCGCTCGGCGACGAGTCGTGGGTCGACCGGCCCTTCGCCGAGCGGCGCACGGCCCTGGAGCAGGCATGGACCGGCGTACCGTCCGGCCGCTGCCACCTCACCCGCACCACCACCGACCCGGTGGAGGCCCAGCGGTGGTTCGAGCAGTTCGAGGGCGCCGGGCTCGACGGGGTGATCGCCAAGCCGCTGGGCGCGCCGTACGCCGAGAACGCCCGCACGATGCTGAAGATCAAGCACGAGCGCACCGCCGACGTGGTGCTGTGCGGCTACCGCGAGCACAAGACCTCCACGCCCGAGCAGCCGCTGCTCGGGAGCATGCTGCTCGGCCTCTACGACGGCGACCGCCTGCAGCACGTCGGGGTCAGCGCCAGCTTCACCGCGGCCCGTCGCGCCGAGCTGTGGGGCGAGCTGCAGGAGCTGGTCTGCCCGATCGAGGAGCACCCCTGGTCGGCGTGGGCGGGTGGCTCCGGCAGCGACTGGGCGATCGCGAACCCCGACCGGGCGCCCGGGACGCAGAGCCGGTGGAGCCAGGGCAAGGACCTCTCCTTCACCCCGCTGCGACCCGAGCGGGTCCTGGAGGTGAAGTACGACAACATGGAGGGCCGGCGGTTCAGGCACACCGCGCACTTCAAGCGGTGGCGTCCCGACCGCGATCCGCGCTCGTGCGGCTACGAGCAGCTCGACGAGGTCGCCCGCTACGACCTGGCCGACATCCTCGCGGACGGCTGACCGGGGCGCCCGAGCGGGCTATCGTCGAGAGCATGGAGACCTATCCCGTCGTCCTCCTCGTCGAGCAGGCCCTCTCGGCCGCCGACGCGGCGCAGGTCCGCTCCCTGCACGAGGAGCTGGTCGAGGAGGGTCAGCAGGTCAGCTACCACGTGCTGGTGCCGATCCACGACGCCGCCGCCCGGATCGAGGCCGCCATGGGCTCGCTGGCCGGTGGCGAGCTGCTCACCAGCCCGGCCGTGACCATGTCGGAGGTCGACCTGGACTCCGTGCGCGAGGAGTGCCGCCACGCCTCGGAGGAGGAGCTGCAGCGCACGCTGTCCCACCTGGCCGAGGTCGGGGCCGTCGCCACCGGCCGGGTCATCACCGAGCCGCCGATCGACGCGCTGATCGCCGAGGTCGCCTCCATCGACGGCCGTGAGGCGATCATCTTGACCAGGCCGCACGTCGTGGCGGAGTTCTTCCACCTCGACTGGACCTCGCAGGCCCGACGCAAGCTGGGCGTGCCCGTGCTGCACCTGCTCGAGCACGAGTCGATCGAGGAGCAGTCCGCCGGCGGCGGCGAGGGCGCGACCGGCTTCTGAGCCGGACTCGGTGGTCGAGCCGGCGTCGAGACCTCAGAACTCGTACTTGAACCTCTTGAGGTCCTTGGCGAAGACCTCGGCGACCTTGTCGCGCATCTCGTCGGTGTAGTGCTGACGGTAGTCCGCACTGGGGCCGGTGTTGACCTTCAGCGACTCACCCGGCCACTCGAGGCCGATGCGGTCCCAGACCTTCTGCAGGTCGGCGTCGAAGTTCTCCTGGCGACCGATGAAGTCGGCGCGCCGGCCCTGGCCGCGCAGGTAGGTGATCTGGGCCCGGCGCAGCTCGCGCTGCTCGTCGGGGCCGCGCAGCACGAAGCTCTCGAAGTCGGGGTAGTTGGGCAGCACCCGCTTCCACAGCCGGTTCTTGGCCAGCTGCTTGGCGGCCTTGGCGTTGCCCTCGGCGGCCTGCGTCTCGGCGCGGCGCATCATGGCGTACCAGGAGTACATCCGCGCCCAGGGGTTCCGGACGAAACCGAAGATGAAGTACTCCTTCAGCTCCGGGTGCGCCTTCAGCGCCGGCGCCAGCCGGGCGTGCCGCCCGCCGCGCAGGCCCTGCAGGTAGGTGACGTCGGGGATCGCCTCCTCGAGCATCCGGTCGATGGTCGACCCACCGGTCTTCTGCACGTGCACGAAGAGCACGCGTCGCTCGTGGGACACCATCATGCGGCGCACACTACCGGTGGCCCGGTGCGAGCCCACGCTCCTCCCCGCCCCTGACCCGGCCCGGTCCGCGTCCGACTCACCCTCGCCTCGACGGCCGACCCCCACCCGGGTTTTTGTTACCCATTTGTGGATCTGGTGAGGGCCGGGCGCTACCTCGACCTCCCTACCGTATTTCTCACGAGGTCCGCCGGGGGGCGGCCTCGGACCTGGACCAGGATCGACGCCCCGCGAGGCTGGGGGGCACGCGGATCGCGTCGGTGGGACCAGGGTGGCTCCGGGGGGAGCCGAGATACACGCAGACGGCCCGCCCGAGCTCAGCTCGGGCGGGCCGCCGCCTTCTCCGGCAGTTCTCGGCCGCTCCGGCCGCAGCCCTGGCCTCGGGCTCAGCCGATGCGGTTGCCGTCGTCGTCCCAGTGCTCGGCGACCTTCTTGCTGGGCTGAACGCGGGGCGGCTCTCCGGGCATCTTGGGGTAGTCCGGGGGGAAGTTCAGCTCCCCGCCGGGCAGCGTCTCCCACAGCTCCAGGAGCGGCTCGAGGGAGAAGGCCTCGTCGTCGATGGTGGCCCAGGCGTCGCCCTCGGAGGCCAGCCGCTCCGGCACGGTCACCAGGTTGAGGTCGCGCGGGTCCCTCACCTCGGCCAGCTCCGCCCAGGTGAGCGGGGTGCTGACGGGGGCACCGGGCTTGGGCCGCAGGGAGTAGGCCGAGGCGATGGTGCGGTCGCGGTTGTTCTGGTTGTAGTCGACGAAGATCCGCTCCCCCCGCTCCTCCTTCCACCACGCGGTGGTCACCTGGTCGTCGCGCTGCTCGAGCGCCCGGCCGAAGCCGATGGCGGCGTGCCGCAGGTCGGTGAACTCCCACCGCGGCTCGATGCGGACGTAGACGTGCACACCCCGGTTGCCCGAGGTCTTCGGGTAGCCGCGCAGCCCGAGCTCCTCGAGCAGCTCGCGGGCCACGTCGGCGACGCGCACCGCGTCGGAGAAGGTGGTGCCCGGCTGCGGGTCGAGGTCGATGCGCAGCTCGTCGGGGCGGTCGAGGCTGGCGGGGTCCTCGGTGCGGCGTACCGGCCAGGGGTGGAAGGTGATCGTGCCCATGTGGGCGCACCACACCGGCACCGCGATCTCGGTCGGGCAGATCTCGTCGGCGGTCCGCCCCGAGGGGAACGTGACGGTGGCGGTCTCGAGGTAGTCAGGAGCGCCCTTGGGGACCCGCTTCTGGTAGAACGCGTCGGCCTTGGAGTCCTGCGGACCGGTCGCCAGCCGCATCCCCTCGCGTACGCCGGAGGGCCAGCGCTCCAGGGCCGTCGGCCGGTCGCGCAGCGCGCGCATCAGGCCGTCCCCGACCGACGCGACGTACTCGGCGACCATCAGCTTGGTGACCTCGGGCGTCCGGTCGGTCGCCTCGTAGATCACCCGGTCGGGGCTGCTGACCCGCACCGCACGACCGCCCGCCTCGACCTCTGCCGCCTTCGCCGCCATGGCGCGACCCTAGGCGCTGACGCCGACGCCGGGGCACCATCCGGCGGCAATTGCCTGGCACCGGCAGCCGCGGCGCTCCTACGGTGGGGCCCGTGAGCAACGACGCCCATCCGGACCTGATCCTCGGCACCCTCGACGTGCACGCCACCGACGAGGAGACCCTCGCCGCGCTGCACGCCTACGGCGACGCGTGGAGCACCGCGTTTCTCGAGGGTCGTCTCGACGAGGAGAAGCGCAAGCGGTGGCTGACCCACAGCCGCGCCGACGACGTCACGTTCCGCTTCGCGCGGCCGCGCTCGACCGTGGCCGGCCCGTCGCGGCCGGTGGCGACCTTCTCCTCCTGGGACCAGGAGATGAACGTCGGCGGCCCCGAGCTGCTGCCGCTGCGGATGATCACCGACGTGACGGTCGCACCGACGCACCGCCGTCGTGGACTGCTCAGGAGGTTGATGAGCGAGGACCTCGCCGACGCCGCCGCGAAGGGCGTCCCGCTGGCCGCGCTCACCGTCTCGGAGGGGTCGATCTACGGACGGTTCGGGTTCGGCCCGGCCACCCGGCTGCGCTCGGTCGAGGTGGACGTGCGGCCCGGTCGGTTCCGGCTGCGCCACGACGCCACCGACGAGCCGGGCTCGCTGCAGCTGGTCGAGCCCAAGGACGCCTACCCGCTCACGCGCGAGGTGTACGCCGAGCACCTGGCCCGCACCCGCGGCGAGGTCGCGCGGCCCGCGTTCTACGAGCAGGTCTTCAGCGGCGACTTCAACTGGGAGACCGGCGGGCCGGACCGGGTGCTGTCCACGGTGCTGCACCTCGACGCCGACGGACGTGCGGACGGCTACTGCACCTACCGGGTCAAGGAGGGCGAGACCCACGACCAGCACCACATCCGCGTCGCCGACATGGTCGCGCTGACACCTGCTGCGCACCTGCGGCTGTGGCAGTTCCTCGCCGACGTGGACCTGATCTCCCACGTCCGGGCCCGGGTGCTCCTCGACGACCCGCTCGACCACGCGGTGGTCGACCCGCGCACGGTCGAGACCAAGGAGCAGCGCGACATGCTCTGGCTGCGCATCCTGGACCTCCCGACCGCGCTCGAGGCCCGGCCGTGGCGCGAGGACGCCTCGGTGGTGCTGGAGGTCGCCGACGACCTGGGACACATCGCCGGGCGCTGGCGGATCAGCACCGACAAGGGGCGCGCCCGGGTCGAGCGCACCGAGGACTCCCCCGGCGTCGCGCTGTCCGCCGAGACCCTGGCCACGCTCTACCTCGGCGACCGGCTGGTGCCGACCATGGCGGCCGCCGGCCGGGTCACCGGGCCGGACGTGGAGACGTTCGCCGCGATGGCCGACCACGCCGGCCCCGCGCCGTACTGCCGCACGGGGTTCTGATCGCTCCGGCGCCAGCCTGTCGAGACCCGGTCGATGATCGGAGTCAGTCAGCGAGGAGCGCGCTGGGCTGGAAGGTGGGTCGCCGGTCCAGGTCGTCCTTGGTGGGGCGGACGAACTCGAAGGCGGCCGTGCGGACCACCCGCCACGACGGCTCGGCCGCGGCCAGGCCCTCCGCGCACGCCTCGTGCAGCGGCGGGGCGTGGAAGGCGTTGCGGGCCACCTCGAGGTCGTCCCCGACGAAGGCGATCGGCCGCCCGAGCGACTCCGCGCACGCCCCGCAGATGCGGGAGAGAGCGCACTGGGTCACGCGGACGCCGACCAGCTCGCGACGGCCGTCGGCCCCGGCCTCCCACGCGAACGGCGCGGAGACCGGGTCGACGGCACGACTGAGACCGCGCAGCATCTACGACGCCCGCTGCTGGCGGGACCACCCGCCGAGCTCGCTGCGCCGCGGCGGCCGCTCGGCGTCGGACTTGCGGCCCTTGTCGACCGGCGGCGCCTCCACCGAGTCGGGTCGGGTCGGCGGCTGCGGCGGCTTGTCGGAGCTGGTGAACCGGTTGGGCAACGAGAGCTTCATGATCGTGCGCAGCGCCTGGCCGTACTGCTTGTGCAGCGGTCCGATGGTGTAGGGGATGTCGTACTGGGCGCAGAGCTCCTTCACGCGCTCGGCGATCTCGGCGTACCGGTTGCTCGGCAGGTCGGGGAAGAGGTGGTGCTCGATCTGGAAGCCGAGGTTGCCCGAGAGGATGTGCAGCAGCGGACCGCCCTCGAAGTTGGCGGCGCCGAGGATCTGCCGGAGGTACCACTCGGCGCGGGTCTCGTCCTCGATCTCCTCCTCGGTGAAGTGCATCGCCCCGTCGGGGAAGTGACCGCAGAAGATGATGACGTAGGACCACAGGTTGCGGGTGAGGTTGGCGGTCGCGTTGGCGGTGAGCGTGGTGCGCCACCGCGGCCCGGACAGCGCCGGGTAGACGACGTAGTCCTTGAGGATCTGGTTGCGTCCCTTGCGCAGGATCTGGCCCAGCTGCCGCTTCATCTCCGCGGGGTCCTTCTCGCCCTTGCGGATGCGCTCGATGTCGAGGTCGTGCAGGGCGACGCCCCACTGGAACAGCGTGGCCAGCGCCGCGTTGTAGACCGGCTGCCCCAGGTTGGCGGGGTTCCAGCGCTGCTCGCGGGCCATCCGCAGGATGCCGTAGCCGATGTCGTTGTCGTAGCCGAGCACGTTGGTGAACTGGTGGTGCACGTAGTTGTGGGAGTGCTTCCACTGCTCGGCCGGCTGAGCGGTGTCCCACTCCCAGTTGGAGGAGTGGATCTCCGGGTCGTTCATCCAGTCCCACTGCCCGTGCATGACGTTGTGGCCGATCTCCATGTTCTCGAGGATCTTGGCCAGGCCGAGCAGCGCGGCCCCGGCGACCGCACCGGGGACGCGGGTCTTCCTGGAGTGCGGGGTGAGCATGAGCGTGAGCCGCCCGGCGGCGGCCAGCCCGCGCTGCACCTTGATCATCCGGTGGATGTACGCCGCGTCGTCGGCGCCCCGGGAGGCCTCCACCTCCTCGCGGATCCTGTCGAGCTCACGGCCGAGCTCCTCGACCTGCTCGTCGGTGAGGTGCATGTACTCGGTGACGTCACTGATGGCCATGGTGGTCCTTCCGGTCAGATGTCGAAGGTGCAGTCGCCGACGGCGGCGGTCACGCAGGTCTGCACCTGCTCGTTGGTCTGGTCGAACTCATCGCCGTTGCGCAGGTCGCGGACCCGGCCCGAGACGAGGGTGAGGGTGCAGGTGTGGCAGATGCCCATCCGGCAGCCGTAGGGCATGCCGACGCCGGCCTGCTCGCCCGCCTCGAGGACGGTGGTGGCGCCGTCGGCCTCGATCGTCTTGTTGCTGTTGCGGAAGGTCAGCGTGCCGCCCTCCCCGCCCTCGCCGCCGAGCTGCAGGGTGAAGCGCTCGAGGTGCAGCTGCTCCTCGAGCCCCTCTCGCTCGAAGTGCTCGGTGATCGCGTCGAGCATCGGCGCCGGCCCGCAGGCGTAGGTCTCGCGCTCGCGCCAGTCGGGGCAGAAGGCGTCGAGACCACGCTCGGCGTGGGCGAGCTCGAGCATCCCCTCGGTGTCGGTGTGCAGGCGGTGCAGGTGGAAGGAGTCGTGCTTCTCCTCCAGCGCCAGCAGCTCGTCGCGGAAGATCATCCGCTCCTCGGTGGGGCTGGAGTAGTGCATGACCACCTCGGTCCCCTCAGGTCCGAGGTGGCCGCGGCGGTCCATGGTGCGCAGCATCGCCATCACCGGGGTGACCCCGCTGCCCCCCACCAGGAACAGCATCCGCGCCGGAGGCGGGTCCGGCAGGACGAAGTCGCCCTCGGGGGCCGCCAGCCGGACGATGGTGCCCGGCGTCAGGCTCACCAGGTGGCCCGACAGCTTGCCCTCGGGCATGGCGCGGATCGTGATCGCGATGTGGCGCCCGGAGCGCCGGGGCGCCGAGGAGATGGAGTAGGAGCGCCACTGGAACCGGCCGTCGACCTGGACGCCGATCCCGACGTACTGGCCGGGGCGGTGGTCGAAGCGCCAGCCCCAGCCGGGACGGATCACGAGCGTGGCGGCGTCCTCGGTCTCCTCGACCACCTTCTCGATGCGCCCGCGCAGCTCGCGCTGGCTCCACAGCGGGTTGATGAACCTCAGGTAGTCGTCGGGGTGCAGCGGCGTGGTCAGCTTCGAGCCGGCCTGCCGCACCCGCTCCCAGGGGATCGTGCTCGTCATCTGACCTCCGTCGTCTCGCCGTGGACCCGCCCGTGACCCGACCCAGTGAACAACTGTTCTCTTTACTTGGTCAACGCCCCCATCCGGGTGAGGAGCGCCGAGGCGGCGTCGAGGGCCCCAAGGGGGGAGCCGTCACGGGTTCGTCACCTCGGGCGCGGGGGCGGGCTGGGGCGGCGGACTACCGTGGTGGCCATGGGGTACGACGTGGAGAAGACCGACGAGCAGTGGCGGGCCGAGCTCTCGCCGACCGAGTACGCCGTGCTGCGCGAGGCCGGCACCGAGCGGGCCTTCGTGGGCCGACTGACCGACACCGAGACCGTCGGGGTTTACCGGTGCAAGGCGTGCGACGCGAAGCTCTTCGAGTCCGAGACCAAGTTCCACTCCGGCTGCGGCTGGCCGTCGTTCTACCAGGCCGTCCCCGACACGGTGGAGGAGCGCGAGGACACCTCGCACGGCATGCGCCGCGTCGAGGTGCTGTGCCGGGCGTGCGGCTCCCACCTCGGACACGTCTTCCCCGACGGCTACGGCACCCCCACCGGCGACCGCTACTGCATCAACTCCGTCAGCCTGACCCTCGAGCCGGCCGACGGGTCGGGGCCGGTGGCGGGCTGAGGCCCCCGGCGGGGGGGGCTAGGAGACGTACCACCCGTCCACGCCGACCTCCTCGCCGAAGCGGGGCTGGTACTGGTCGAAGAAGACCCGGGAGACCAGCTCCCGGCGGCTGCGCACGTCGGCCTTGGTGAAGACCGCCTTGAGGTGGTCCTGCACCGTGTACGTCGACAGGTGCAGCGTCGCCGCGATCTCCTTGGTGTCCACCCCCTGGAGGACCAGCTGGGTGACGTCGCGCTCCCGCGCGGTGAGGTCGAAGGCCGCCACCACGAGCGGCACGATCTCCGGTGGGCGGGCCTCCTCGATCGTCACCACGACCTGGTCGGTGAGCCCGTCGGGCCCGGTGAGGGGCGTCGCGTTGAGCACCAGCCACATGCCGTTGCGCGCCCGCAGCCGTGAGCGCGGCGGCGTGGTCGTCTCCCCCGCGGCGTAGCGGCGCGCGGCCCCGACCAGGGCGGCCACCGCACTGATCGCGGCACCGCTGTGGGCGCCGGTCACGAGCTCCTCGATCCACGCCTCGGCGCCGAGGCTCATCTGCAGCACCTCGCCGTCGCGACCCACGATCACGACCCCGGGACCGTGCGGCCGCTCACCGGGGAGGACCTCCGCCGCCGAGGCCAGCAGCCCCGACCGCACCCCGCGGGCGAGGAACGGGGACAGCCCGGCGAGCAGGTCGACCTCGCCCGGCGTGAAGTGGTCGCCGTCGCCGCGGAACATCGCGACCGCGCCCCAGCAGCGGCCGTCCTCGAGGAAGAGCCCGCGCAGCTCGTCGTCGAAGCCGAAGTAGGGCCGCATGAACTCCGCCATCCGGCGTGAGGCGGCCACGTCGCCGCCGGTCACCTGGTGGACCGAGGCGGCGACCCGGCCCGTCTCGGTCATCCGTACGAACGTCGTCTCCTCGACGTCGCCGAACTCCCGCAGCCCCCACTCGTGGTCGTGGGTGTTGCGGTGCACGAGGTCGCCGTACTTCCGCGAGCTGGTGACCAGTCCGGTCGCCGGGTCCGCGGTGGCCACGCAGGCCCCCTCGGTGGGCAGCACCCGGCCCAGGGAGTCCAGCACCTCCGCGAAGAACTCATCGACGCACAGGCCGGCCCGCGACAGGCAGTCGACGTCGCGGGTCACCCGCTCGACGGCGAGCGGCGTCAGGGTCGTGGGGGGCACGCATCGATTGTGCGGAGCACCCGGCGCACCCGGCATCCCACAAATCTGGGTGGTCCAGCCCACCCAGGGTCCCCACCCGGAAAGACCCCGCATCTGCGGGATGGTCCACCGCACCCCACGGGCCCGACGGTGGAGACGTGACCAGCACGCCCACCCCGACCGGCAGCCCGATCCCGCTCCCGCCCCAGGCCTCCCTGGACGGGCACGGCCGGCTGCTGCACGAGGACGACCCGGCCGCCCAGCTCGCCCTGAGCCTGGCGGGGATCGAGGGCTGCCTGGCCGCTGCCGGGCTCGGCCCGGACGACCTGGCCAGCCTGCGGGTCACCACCGTCGACCACGACCGGATCGGGCCGGTCCTCGACGTGCTCACCGAGCGCTTCGCCCAGACCGGCGCGAGGCCGCTCCTCACCGTCGAGCAGGTCGAGCAGCTGACCCCGCCGGGGCTGCTGGTGCGCCTCGACGGCACCGCCTGCCGCCCGACCGGGCCGGCACCCACCACCCCGGGGACCCCGGGACCCCTCACGAGAGAGAACCCCATGACCACCACCACCCACCGCACCGAGCCCGACCACACCGCGCCCGACCACACCGCCCTGCTCGGGGCCGCGCCGGGCCGGGTGCACCTGCCCGGCACCCCCGAGTACGACGCCGCCCGGGTGCCCTGGAACCTCGCCGTCGACCAGCGACCCGCCGCCGTGGCGACACCGCACACGGTCGAGGAGGTCGTCGCCCTCGTCCGCACCGCCCGCCGGCTCGGCCTGCGGGTGGCCCCGCAGAGCACCGGCCACGGCGCGGCGCCGCTCCAGGGCCGGCTCGCGGGCTCGCTGCTGCTGCGGATGCACGAGCTCACCGGCGTACAGGTCGACGGCGCGGCGCGCACCGCCCGCGTCGTCGGCGGCACCACCTGGGCGCCGGTGGTGCGGGCCGCCGCCGAGCACGGCCTCACCGCGGCCCACGGCAGCGCGCCCGACGTGGGCGTCGTCGGCTACACGCTCTCGGGCGGGATGTCGTTCTACGGCCGCCAGCACGGCCTGGCCGTCAACCACGTCCGCGCCGTCGAGCTGGTCACCCCCGACGGCCGGCTGGTGCGGTGCTCGGCGACCGAGGAGACCGAGCTGTTCTGGGCCGTGCGCGGCGCCGGGGGCAACCTCGGTGTCGTCGTCGCGCTGGAGATCGACCTGCTCCCCCACCCCGACGTGCACGCCGGGATGCTGCTGTGGGACGCGTCGGCCACCGACCGCGTGGTCTCGGGCTGGGCCCGCTGGGTCCAGGGCCTGCCCGAGTCGGTGACGACCTCGCTGCGGGTGATGCACTTCCCGCCGATCCCGGAGCTGCCGCCGTTCCTGTCCGGGCGCGACGTCGTCGTCATCGACGGGGCCGTGCTGGAGGGCGACGCCGAGGCCTCCCGGCTGCTGTCGCCGCTGCGCGACCTCGCACCCGAGCTGGACACCTTCGGCCGGGTGCCTGCACCCGCGCTGCTCGACGTGCACATGGACCCGCCGGCCCCGACGCCGGCCGGCACCGCGCACGCGGTGCTCCGGCACCTCGACGTGGCCGGTGCGGCCGCCTTCGCCCGGGCCTCGCTCGAGCCGTCGGGGTTGATGTTCACCGAGCTGCGCCACGTCGGCGGAGCGTTCGGCCGCGCGCCGGAGTCGGCCGGGGCGCTCGGGTCGCTGGCCGGTGACCTGGTGCTGCACTGCGTCGGGGTCGCCCCGACCCCGGAGGCGTTCGCGGCGGTCCAGCGCGACTCGGCGGCCGTGCTCGCCGCGATGCGGCCCTGGGGGGTCGCCGGTCGGTCGCTGACCTTCACCGACGAGCCGGGACCGCAGCCCGGGGCGTGCGCGGACGCGTTCGGGGCGGGTGCCTGGGCCCGGGTCGCCGAGGTGCGTCGCTCCGTCGACCCCGGCGGGGTCATGCAGGCCTCGGTCGAGGTCGGCTGAGCCCGCGGCTCAGCCCCTGCGCGGGAGCAGGGCCGGCACCACCACGACGACGTGCTCGCCGTAGGTGGCGTCGGCCCACTCCTGCAGGGAGCCGTCGTCGAAGGGGACGTCGACGTAGACCTGCTGCTCGGTCGGGTAGGCGCCCTGCGCCCCCGAGACGCCGGGCAGCTCGGCGGCGACCTCCTCGGCGATGACCTTCAGGTCCGCGGGGCTCGGCGGGTCGGTGGGCAGCGGGTCCGGCGAGGGCTCCTCGACCATGACGTCGTACAGCGCGGCCGGGACGGCGTCGGAGACCGTGAGGGCCGTGCCGTCCCACGAGCCGGAGAGCGCGAAGGAGCCCCAACGGACCCTGCCCTGCTTCTCGTGCATGGAGTGCTCGGACCAGTCCCAGCCGAGCACCTCGGGGCCGCCGCACTGCGGGGGCCAGGACTCCGCGATCGCGCCGAGGCAGACCTCGGGGCCGTCGCCGGTGTCCATCACCATCACCAGGCCGCGGGTCCGGACGTCGGCGGGCAGGTCCAGGGCCGGTGCGCCGGTCGGCGCGTCGGGGGCGGGGTCGCGGGCCACCGCACCCTCGTCACCACCGCTGCAGGCGGTCGCGGTGAGCAGGACGGCGGCGGCCAGCGCGGCGAGCCGCAGGGGCGTGGGCACGGAGGTCCGGAGGGTCATGCCGCTCCGACGCCTGGGGCGCACCCGTGGTTCCCCACGGTCAGGGCAGCCGGTCGACCAGCTCGGCGATCGGCGTGAGCGCACCGGTGTAGAACGGGATCTCCTCGCGCACGTGGCGACGGGCGGTGGAGCCGCGCAGGTGCCGCATCAGGTCGACGATGCGGTAGAGCTCGTCGGCCTCGAAGGCCAGCAGCCACTCGTAGTCGCCGAGCGCGAACGAGGCGACGGTGTTGGCGCGGACGTCCTTGTAGTCGCGGGCCATCTTGCCGTGCTCGGCGAGCATCGCGCGGCGCTCCTCGTCCTCGAGGAGGTACCACTCGTAGGAGCGGACGAACGGGTAGACGCACACGTGCTTCTTGGCGTCCTCGTCGGCGAGGAAGGCCGGCACGTGCGACTTGTTGAACTCCGCCGGACGGTGCAGCGCCATCTGCGACCAGACCGGGTCGAGGCGGGCACCGAAGGCCGTGCGGCGGAAGCGGTGGTACGCCGACTGCAGCTCCTCGCTGGTGGTCGCGTGGGTCCACACCATCACGTCGGCGTCGGCGCGCAGGCCGCTGACGTCGTAGACGCCGCGCACGACCGTGTCGGACTCGTCGAGCTCGGCGAACAGCTTCTCGACCTCGGCGCCCTCGGCGGCCCGGTCGGCGTCCGGGCCCAGCACGTCACGCAGCCGGAAGACCGACCACATGGTGTAGCGGATCGAGTCGTTGATCTCGCGCACCCGGGCGGCGTTGGACTTGGTCTCGCTCATGGCTCCCATTGTGCCGCGTCGGTCAGCCCCGCCCGAGGCCGGCCTCGCGGGCCCGGATGATGGCCGCGGCCCGGTCGGGGGCGTGCAGCTTGGCGTAGACCGAGGACACGATGTTGCGCACCGTCTTGCCGGAGACGAACAGCGCGGCCGCGATCTGGTCGTTGCTGCGTCCGGCCGCCAGCAGGTCGAGCACCTCGCGCTCGCGGTCGGTGAGCTCGGGGAAGACCACCGCCGGCTCGGGCCGGGCGGCACCGGCGAACAGCGCGGCCACCCGCGCGGCCACCGAGGCGCCGAAGACCATCCCGCCGGCGGCGGTGGTGCGCACCGCGTGCTGCACCTCCTCCGCACCCGCCCCCTTCAGCAGGTAGCCGGAGGCACCCGCACGGATGGCGCTGAGCACGGTGTCGTCGTCCTCGTTCATGGTCAGCATCAGCACCCGCACGTCCGGGTGCCGGCCGCTGAGGAAGCGGGTGGTCTCGATGCCGTCGAGACCGGGCATGGCGATGTCCATGACCACCACGTCGGGGGTGGTCTCGGCGACCGCGTGCAGCGCCTCCCGGCCGTCGCACGCGGTGCCGACGACCTCCATGCCCTCCAGGGCCCCGAGCAGGGCGACCAGCCCGTCCCGGACGATCCGGTGGTCGTCGACCACCAGGACCCGCACGGCTCCCTCCCCGGCGGTCACGGGGCACCCACGGGGGTCGCGGTGACGGCGGGCGCCCCGGACCCAGCGGCCCGCATCGGCAGCCGGGCCAGCACCCGCGTGCCGTGGCCGTCGGCCGCCGGGCAGGTGAGCGTGGTCGAGCCGCCGAGCTCCTCGGCGCGCTCGCGCAGCGACAGCAGCCCGACCCCGGCGGGCCGCGCCGGGTCGACGCCGACGCCGTCGTCGACCACCTCGACCTCGAGCACGCCCGCCACCACCTCCAGGCGCACCGAGCAGCGAGTCGCCCCGGCGTGCCGCACGACGTTGGTGACGGCCTCGGCGGCGATGCGGTACGCCGCCACCTCGACCGCGGCGGGCAGGGCGGGCAGCTGCCCCGCGCGGACCCGCACCGGGAGCGGGCAGCCCTCGGCGAGCTGCTCGAGCGCGCCGACCAGGCCGCGGTCGTCGAGCGCGGGCGGGCGCAGGTCGTGCACCAGGCGGCGTACGTCGGCCACGACCTCCTGCAGGTGCCGGGAGGTGGCCCCCACCTGCTCGGCCGCCGACACCGGGTCGCGCTCGAGCAGGAGCCTGGCGGACTCCAGCGAGAAGACCACCCCCGACAACGCCGGGCCGAGCCCGTCGTGGAGGTCGCGCCGGATCCGGCGGCGCTCCTCCTCGCGCGCGGTGACCAGCTGGTGCCGGCTGCGCTGCAGCTCCTCCGCGAGCTGGGCGGCCCGGACCGCGGCGACCCCCTGGCGGACCAGGTCCCCGACGAGTCGCTCGTCGCGGGCCGAGAGGCGGGCGCGCACGCCACGGGCGGGCAGCGCGATGGAGCCGACCTCCGCCCCGCGCTCGTGGACCGGGAGGGTGCGCACCTGCGCCGGTCGCGCCCCCACGGCACTGCGCCAGGTCCCGCCGCCGATGCGCTCGACCTCGAGCCCGACGTACCCGACGCCGAGGGCGTCGGCCACCGCGTGCGCCACCTCCTGCAGCCGGTCCTCGACGCCCTCGGCGCGGTCGAGCCGCTCAGCCAGACCGGCCACGACGTCGTACGGCGCGTCCCGGCGCCCGCGCGTCAGCCGCCGGGCCAGCGCCCAGGCCCGGGCCCGGACCGGGGCGTAGACCAGCGCCGAGAGCAGCAGCACCACCGCCACCACCTGGGTGCGGGTGAGGGACTCGGCCAGCACACGGTCCAGGAGCGCGACGACGGCGAGGTCGACGGCCAGCAGCACACCGGCCACCCCGCCCCACGCCAGCGTGCGGGCGAGCAGGTCCCCGATCGGGACGAGGCCCGGCGCCACGAGGGCGACGGTGATGGCGGCCCCGGGCAGCACCATGACCACGAAGGTGAGCGCGAGGTCGACGCCGGGGCCGTCGTAGAGCTGGGCGGCCGCGAGGGTCAGCGCCATCGCCAGCACCGACCACAGCAGCCAGCGGACCTGGTCGCGCTCGGTCCCCCGGGCTCGGTGGTGACGCACCACCACGACGAGGACGGGCACCACGAACGCGGCCAGGGTGAGGGTGCGGGCGGCCGGGCCGGCCGCACCGCCCAGCGCGGCGATCGTCGTCGGGTCGAGGTCCAGGCCCGGGGGCAGCGGCTCCTCGGGGTCGGGGGCGGGCGCGGTGAGGAAGACCAGGAAGCCCACCGCCATCAGCCCCAGCGCCCCGCGGGAGGCCCACCCCCAGGCGCCCTCGAGCAGGCGACCGGTGGGGAAGACCAGGAGCAGCACGGCCACCACGACGGGCAGCAGGGACCCGACGCGCGCCCAGAACCACATCACGGCCGTGGCGGCAGGCCAGACCGCCTCGGCGGAGACCCCCGCCCGCAGGTAGGACTGGGCGAGGCCGTCGAGGCCCCAGAAGGCACCCAGGCCCGCCAGCGCCCACGCCGTGCCGCTGCGCGGCTGACGGACCAGCACGACGCAGGCTAGGGCCGAGAGCAGGACGCCGTTGAGCGTCCACGGCCAGCCCGGGCCGTCGACGAGCCGGTCCCCGAGCCCGTCCGCGGCCGGCCGGAGGTCCAGCCAGATGCTGAGCAGCAGCGCCACCAGGCAGGCGGCGGGGACGCTCAGCACCGCGACACGGGTGGTCACGGGTGCGGGGGCGGACGGGGGCACCGGCACATCATGCGGCGCAGGGGCCGGCACCGGGAACCGATATCCCGGCGCCGGCCCCGCGGGCGGCTCGGCCACGAGCCTGGCCACGCCCAGGGCGACGACCCTGGCCACGATCAGCGGCCGGCCCGGAACGCCCGGTCCCCGAGCACGAAGCCGAGCGAGGTGACCAGCAGCCACAGCGGACCGGTCATGCCGGCCATGTACTGCAGCGGGGTGACGCCCAGCAGCAGCGTCAGCCCACCGAGGACGAGTCCCACGCGGCCGATCCACCGCGGCGCCGCACCGGCCCGGGACGCGACCCAGACGGCCGTGCCGGACAGCCCGGCGAGCACCCAGCACCACGGCACGGTGCCGATCCAGTGGTTGAACAGGATCACCGCGTGCGGGTCGACCACGTCCTCGTGGCCGGCTCCGGCGAAGATGAACTCGGTGTCCAGGCCGGTGCCGAGGACGGCGACGACGGCGGTGCCGAGCAGCCCGGCAGCCGCCACGGCCGGGGCGAGCGAGCCGGGGCCGGTGCGGGCCGCCAGGCGGCGGAACAGCCCGACGCCGAAGACGACCATCGCGACGGCGCTGACCAGCGCCGCAGTGTGGAAGACCAGCAGCGCGGGCACGTCGTCGAGCACGGCGCGGGCGATCGCGTCCGGGTCGCCGGCCAGCGACTCGTCGTACACCGCGCCGACGAAGCCGGAGGCGACGATGCCGATGGCGCCCGTGACACCGGCGACGACGCCGGCCAGGGCCCAGGTGCGGGAGGTGGGGACGCTCGCGACGCGGGTGTCGGTGCGAGCCGGGGTGGGGGTCAGGACGGTCATGTCTCTCTCTCGTTCTCCTACGGCCGGCGACGGTGCCGGCGGAGAGGAGAGTGCGGGGCCCGATGTCCCGGCGACCAGGGACATCGGGGCAGAGGGTGTCCCGGGTGGTGCCCGTCAGGCCGTGACGTCGGCGACGGCGCGCTGGGCGGAGCCGATGACGGCGGGGATGCCCACACCGTCGTACGCCGCCCCGCAGACCGCGAGCCCGGGCACCGCCTCCAGCGCGGCCCGGACGCGGGCGACCCGGTCGAGGTGGCCCAGGGCGTACTGCGGGAGCCCGCCGCCCCAGCGCTGGACGTGGGTGTCGACGGGCGTGGCGTGGAGACCGGTCGCGTCGTGCAGGTCGCGCAGGGACACCGCGACCAGCTCGTCGTCGCTCGCCTGCAGCGCGGCCTCCTCGCCGTGCCGGCCCAGCGAGGTGCGCAGGTGGATGAGCCCGTCCGCGGCGCCGGCCTCGCGCACCCAGCCCCACTTGGCGAAGGAGAAGGTGGCGGCCTTGATGGCGCGCTGCTCGACCGGGGGCACGAGGAAGCCCGACGCATCGGTCTCGGCCAGGGCGCCGGCGTCGGCGACGCGCAGCGCGAGGGTGACCACGGCGACGGAGGCGGCCTCGATGCCGCCGACCAGGCGGCCGGCCTCGGGGGCCAGCTCGGCGAGCAGCCGGGAGGCGGCGGCCGCCGGGACCGCGAGCACCACGGCGTCGGCGGTGATCGTGCGCTCGTCGGTGGTCGGCCCGACGGTCAGCGCGAAGCGGTGGCCGCCGTGCACGGGGACGCGGCCCAGCCGGCGGACCGTGGCCCGGGTGCGGACCTCGAGCCGCTCGGCCAACGTCGACGGCAGGCCGCCCATGCCGCCGGGCAGCCCGGCGAAGACGGGCGCGGAGTAGGTCGAGGGGCCGGTGAGCCCCGGCGCCTGGTCCAGCAGCGAGCCCCGCTCCGCGAGGGCGACCAGCTGCGGCACCGCGGCCCGCGCCGAGATCCGGCGGGCGTGACCGGCGTACACCCCGCCGAGCAGCGGCTCGACGAGCCGGTCGGTGACCGCGCGGCCGAGCCGGTCGTCGACCAGGTCGCCGACCGTCACGTCGTCGCCGACCGGCGTGGCCGCGTGCCCGGACTCCTCACGGACGCGGGCCAGCTCGGCGTCGGTGAGCACGCCGCTGGCGGACAGGTCGTCGAGGTCGAGCGGGACACCCATGAGCGAACGCGGCAGCGGGCGCAGCGCGTCGCGCGTCCAGATCCGGCTGGAGGCGACGGTGGGGTGGCAGACCTCCAGCCCCAGGGCGGCGGCCAGGTCGACCCCCTCGGGGCGACGGTTGAGCATCGCCTCGGCGCCCACGTCGACCGGCACCCCGGCGACGCTGCGCCTGCGCAGCACGCCCCCCACCTGGGGCGAGCCCTCGAGGACGAGCACGTCGCGGCCCTGCTGCTGGAGCTGGTACGCCGCCGACAGCCCGCCGATCCCGGCACCGACGACCACGACCTCCCGGTGCTCGCCCGGCTGCCCGTCCCGCCCGTCCTGACCCACGACCTCCAGCCTGCCACGCGGAACCGTCCCCGCCGACGCCGCGTCCCACCGGCATGACCCGACCCCGCACCCCCGTCGCCGCCGTCGCCGGCGCGCTCGCTGCGCTGCTGGCCCTGCTCGTCCTCGCCGGCTGCGGCACCGGCTCCTCCGACGACGCCATGGGCGGTGAGTCCATGGCCGAGCCGATGATGGACGACGCCACGATGCGCGGCCTGGCCGAGGAGGTGGCCGGCGGCGCCATGGACTCCACCTCCGCCTCCATGGGGGACGGCGACATGTCCGTCGACGCCGCGGACGTGGCCGAGTCCGCCACCGAGGAGGGCGCGGAGGGCGCCCGCGAGGCCGCGATCATCTCCACCGGCACCGTGAGCCTGCGCGCCGACGACGTGGGCGACGCCCGGTTCGAGGTGCAGAAGGTCGTGGACCGGGTCGGCGGCCAGGTGACCGACTCCGAGACCCGCACCGACGACGACGGCGAGGTGCGCACGGCCCGGCTGGTGCTGCGGGTGCCGTCCGCGGAGTTCACCGAGACCATCGACGCCCTGGAGAAGGTCGCCGACCTCGAGGCGTCCTCCACGACCTCGGAGGACGTCACCAGCCAGGTCGTCGACACCGACGTGCGGATCCGGGTCCAGCGCCAGAGCATCGCCCGCATCGAGCAGCTGCTGGACCGGGCCGGCTCCATCCGCGACATCGTCGCCGTCGAGCGCCAGCTCACCGACCGCGAGGCGCGGCTGAACTCGCTGCTGCGCCAGCAGGCCTACCTCGCCGACCAGACGTCGATGTCGACCATCACCGTCCACCTGCAGCGCCACCCCTCCGAGGAGCCCGAGGAGGAGGACGGCGACGACGGGTTCCTGGCCGGGCTGTCCGCGGGCTGGGAGGCGCTCGGCACCGTCGCGGTCGGGCTGGCCACCGTGGCCGGCGCCGTGCTCCCCTTCGCCGTCCTCGCCCTGGTGCTGGGCCTGCCCGGGTGGCTGCTGCTGCGCGGGGCGGTCCGCCGCCGGCGTACCCCCGGCTCGGTCGCGGCGCAGCCCGCCGCGCCCGCGGAGGGCTGAGCCGCAGCGTCCCGCCGCTCGGATGGGGCAGGATGGCGGTTCCCGATCCGAAGGAGGCACGGGTGCCCGACCCCGCCGTCGCCCGGTTGGCCGTCCTCATCGACGCCGACAACACCTCCGCCTCCCACGCCGGGGCGCTGCTCGAGGAGGTCGCCCGCTACGGCGTGCCGACCGTCAAGCGCGCCTACGGCGACTGGACCACCCAGCAGCTCGTGGGGTGGAAGAAGGCGCTCAACGAGAACGCCATCCAGCCGGTGCAGCAGTTCGCCTACACGCAGGGCAAGAACTCCACCGACTCCGCGCTGATCATCGACGCGATGGACCTGCTCTACTCGGGCAACCTCGACGCGTTCGCGCTGGTCTCCAGCGACTCCGACTTCACCCGGCTCGCCACCCGGCTGCGGGAGTCCGGGAAGACCGTCTACGGCCTCGGTCGCCGGCGCACGCCGCCCTCGCTGGTCGCGGCGTGCGACAAGTTCATCTACCTCGAGGTCCTCGGCCAGCAGGACGCCGACGGCGCGCAGGACAGCGCGAGCGAGGACGAGTCGGGCGAGGGCAGCGCGCCGCTGCCGGACCTGCACAAGCTGCTGACCTCGGCCATCGACGCGACCTCGGCCGAGGACGGCTGGGCGCACCTGGGCTCCGTGGGCAGCTACCTCGGCACCCGGCACGCCTCGTTCGACCCGCGCAACTACGGCTTCGCCAAGCTCATCTCGCTGGCCCGCGCCCAGGACTACGTCGAGGTCGAGCAGACCGACGACAACGCCACCCGGGTGCGGCTCACCGGCGGGAAGGGCCCCGCCGCGAAGGCCACCAAGGCGACGACCGCCAAGAAGACGGCTGCGGCCAAGGCGCCGGCGAAGAAGTCCTCCTCGCGCGGCCGTGGCCGAGGAGCCGGTCAGTCCAACGGGTAGGCGTGCACGAAGTCGGTCAGCCGGGCCAGCTGGTCGGGATCGGTGGAGGGCAGCACCCCGTGCCCGAGGTTGAACACGTGCCCCTTCGCGGCGCGTCCGGCCTCGATGATCTCGGCGGCGCGGGCGGTCATCACCTCGGTGGGGGCGAAGACCAGGGTCGGGTCGAGGTTGCCCTGGACGCCGCGGTCGCCGACCATCGGGATCGCCCGCTCCAGCGGGGTGCGCCAGTCGACGCCGACCACGTCGGCGCCGGCCTCCCCCATCAGGTCGAGCAGGTTGGAGGTGCCGACGCCGAAGTGGATGCGCGGCACCCCGAGCTCCCCGGCGCGGGCCAGCACCGAGGCCGACCAGGGCTGGACGTGGGCGGCGTAGTCCTGCGGGGTCAGTGCGCCGGCCCAGGAGTCGAAGAGCTGCACGGCCGAGGCGCCGGCGGCGACCTGGACCTCGAGGTAGGCCGCGGCGATGCCCGCGATCTTCTCCATCAACGCCGACCAGACCTCGGGGGCGCCGAACATCATCGCCTTGGTCTTCGCGTGCTCCTTGGACGGCCCGCCCTCGACGAGGTACGACGCCACCGTGAACGGCGCGCCCGCGAACCCGATCAGCGGGGTGCTGCCGAGCTCCCCCACGAGGCCCTGGACGGCCTGGGTGATGAACGGGACGTGCTCGGGGGTCAGGTCGGGGATCGCGGCGACGTCCTCGAGGGTGCGCACCGGCTCGGCCACGACGGGGCCCACGCCGGGCTTGATGTCCAGGTCCACCCCGACCGCCTTGAGCGGCAGGACGATGTCGGAGAAGAAGATCGCGGCGTCCACGCCGTAGCGGCGCACCGGCTGCATGGTGATCTCGATGGTGAGGTCGGGCTCCATGCAGGACTCCAGCATGCCCACGCCCTCACGGACCTTGAGGTACTCCGGGAGCGAGCGCCCGGCCTGCCGCATGAACCACACCGGGGTGTGCGGCACGGGCTCGCCGCGCAGGGCCTGGAGGAACGCGCTGCCGGAGAGGTCGGCCGCAGGGGCGGAGGTGGGGCTCGTCACCGCTCAAGGGTGGCAGGGTCCCGGCGTGTTCGCACATCAGACCGGCGGACCGCGACCTACTGTGGGGGCATGGTCGTCCGTCAGGAGACGCACCCCGCCGCGGGTGCGCCCGCCGAGCCGCCCGCCTTCCGCGAGGCGGTCGCCGGCCTGCGACGGGCCCGGATGCGTCCCGAGGTGCTGCTGGAGCCGATGCCGGCACCGCAGCGGATCGCGCCGTACGCCGCCGCCGTCTCCGCCGACGTGACCGTCGACGACGTGGACGTCGCCACCGGCCGCATCATCCTGCTGCACGACCCGGCGGGCAACGACGCCTGGGAGGGCACCTTCCGCTGCGTGGCCTACGTGCGGGCCGAGATCGAGGTCGAGCTGGTCACCGACGCCATGCTCTCGGCCGTCGGCTGGTCGTGGCTCACCGAGGCCCTGGCCGCCCACGGCGCCGAGCACGTCGCCGCCTCCGGCACCGTGACCCGGGTGGCCACCGAGAGCTTCGGTGGGATGAGCGAGGAGAGCGGCACCGCGCAGATCGAGATCCGGGCCTCGTGGACCCCGGTCCACCCCGAGGGCGTGGAGCTCACGCCCGACACCACCCCGCACGTCGAGGCGTGGGGCGAGCTGATGTGCACCGCTGCCGGGCTGCCGCCGGTCCCCGAGGGCGTCGCGGTGATGCCGAGCCGACGTGGACAGCGTGGCCGCTGACCCGATGAGCGAGCAGAGCGTCCCCCACGACCCCGAGCAGCCCGACACCCCCGCAGCCGCCGAGGCCGACCCCGCGCCGCTGCTGACCCTGCGCGAGCCGATGCCCGACGTCGTGGAGACCCCCGAGGCGCTGCGGGCCGTGTGCGAGGCCGTCGCGGGTGGCACCGGACCGGTCGCCATCGACGCCGAGCGCGCCTCCGGCTACCGCTACTCCAGCCGCGCCTACCTGATCCAGCTGCGCCGCGAGGGCTCCGGCACCCACCTGGTCGACCCGATCGCCTTCGACGACCTGGCTCCGCTGCAGGAGGCCATCGGCGAGACCGAGTGGATCCTGCACGCCGCCACCCAGGACCTCCCCTGCCTGCGCGAGGAGGGGCTCTCCCCCTCCGCCCTCTTCGACACCGAGCTCGCGGGCCGACTGCTGGGCTACCCCCGCGTCGGCCTGGCCACCCTGGTCGAGACGCTGCTGGGCCGGCGGATGAAGAAGGAGCACTCGGCGGTCGACTGGTCCACCCGTCCGCTGCCCAAGCCCTGGCTCGAGTACGCCGCCCTCGACGTCGAGGTCCTCGTGGAGCTGCGCGACCTGCTGGCCGCCGAGCTCGAGGAGACCGGCAAGGCGGAGTGGGCCCGCCAGGAGTTCGACGCACTGCGCAGCTTCGAGCCGACCCCGCGGGTCGACGCGTGGCGGCGCACCTCGGGCCTGCACAAGGTCCGCGGCCGGCGCTCGCTCGGGGCCGTCAAGGCGCTGTGGGAGCTGCGCGACGCCCTCGCCGAGCAGCGTGATGTCACCCCCGGCCGCATCCTGCCCGACTCCGCGATCACCGTCGCCGCGACCCACCTGCCCACCGACAAGGGCTCGCTGCTGGGCCTGAAGGGCTTCCACGGCCGCGGCGCCGAGCGTTACTCCAGCCGGTGGGTGGCCACGCTGCGCGAGGTCGCCGAGCTCCCCGAGGAGGAGCTGCCCACGCGGGCACCGCGCTCCGACGGGCCCCCCACCGCCCGGGCCTGGGCCGACCGCGACCCCGTGGCCGCCCGCCGCCTCCAGCACGCGAGGGAGGCGATGGCGGCGCTGGCCGAGGAGCACTCCATGCCGGCCGAGCAGCTGCTGACGCCCGACTCCATGCGTCGTACCCTCTGGACGCCGCCGCGCACCCGCGACCCGGAGGCCCTCGCCGCCGCCGTGGCCGAGCAGCTGCGCGGTTACGGCGCCCGCCCGTGGCAGGTCGAACTCACCACCCCGCTGCTGGTGGCCGCGATCCTGCACGGCGACGAGCCGGTGCCCGAGCCCGAGGCCCCGCAGCCCGACGCCGAGGCCTGAGCGCTACTGCGCCTCGCCGGCCTCCTCCGAGCCCTCCTCGCCGGTGTCGAGCACCAGCTCGGGAGCCAGCACCACCTGCGAGGCGAAGTCGATGGTGGAGCTGGCGCTGTCGAGGTCCAGCACGCCCGGTGAGGTGACCAGCTGGGCCACCTGGTCGTCGACGGCGCGCTGCAGCTGGCCCCAGGTGTCCAGCAGCGGCGGGATGACCATGTCGTCGGCGGAGTCGGTGAAGACCGAGGCCTCGGCGGGCTGACGGCCCGGTTGCAGGAAGTCCTCGGAGAGCGCGACCTGCTGGTTGGCCGGCACCAGGAAGCCGGTCCGGGCCAGCGGGCGCACCACGTCGTCGCTGATCAGGTGCACCAGCAGGTCGGCGGCCCCGGACAGCGAGACCGGTCGGCGGGCCAGGCAGAAACCGGTCAGCTCACCGGTCGTGGCGGAGGTCTCGATCGCCGGGATCGGCATCACGTCGAAGGACAGGCCCTGGGTCAGGCGCAGCTGGGGCACCCAGGACCGGTCGCCGGTGATCATCCCGAGCTTGCCGCGACGGAACCACTGCAGCGGGGTCGCCTGCGTCAGCTGCTTGCCGGACAGCGTGAGCGGACCGTTGCGCAGCAGCCCGAGCGTGGTCTCCAGCGCGTCGCGGGTGGAGCCGTCGGAGAAGGCCAGCGAGGTGGGGTCGTCGTCGTCGTCGAACAGCTTGCCGCCCCCGGCGTAGATGAAGGGGGCCAGGCCGACCAGCGAGGGGTCGACGTAGACGCCCTTGGTGCCCTTGCGTGGCCGGGTGGCGAACTCCGCCGCCGCCTGGAACTCCTCGAAGCTCCAGCGGCTCGAGCTCGTGGGGACCTCGAGCCCGCGGGCCTGCATCCGCTCGAAGTCGATCAGGTCGGTGTTGTAGAAGACCACCGTCGGGGAGATCTCGAAGGGCATGCACTGCAGTCGCCGGTCGGCGGAGAAGGCCAGCAGCGCGTCACGGGAGTAGACGTCGCCGAACTCCACGAAGCGCTCGTCGAGCAGCTCGTCGACCGGGCTGGTGCGGTCCTCCTCGCGCAGCCACGCCAGGTCGCGTCGCGAGGCCATGAAGACGTCGGGGTCGACCTCGCCCGCGGCCAGCGCCGTCATGGCCTCCTCGCGGTCGGAGAAGGCGACGATCTCGACGTCGGAGGTCTCCGAGAGCACGGAGTACTCCGCCATCAACCGCTCGTAGGTGTCGATCTCGGCGCGGCTGCCCCACACGGCCAGCGTCAGGCGGTCCTCGGCGACGGGGCTGGCCACCGGGTCGGGGTCCAGCGGCGGCCTGCTCGAGGACGGCTCGTCCGAGCACGCCGCCAGCCCCGCGAGCACGACGGTCGACAGCAGTGCCGCCGTCGTACGTCGTACGCCGGCGCGCCCGATGAGCCTCACGTCGCCTCCCGATCCCGGGCCACGCGACCCGCGCCGGTCACCCTACTCACTGCCACCGCACGCGAGCGCCGGCCCGGACGTGCCGATCGTCACGCCCCGCGGGGCGGGTCGACCTCAGCCGAAGCTGTGGAAGCGGTCGGCGGCCGCGATCACGCGCTCGAACATCGGCCGGTCCAGCGCCGCGCCCTCGCGCCGGACGTCGCCGGTGGCCAGGGTGAGCAGCCGGTCCAATCGGACCTCGCTGGGGCGGCGCTCGCGGTCCCAGCCGCCGGCACCGACGTCCATCCAGTAGCGCCCGTGGCGTGCCTCGTCCGCGGCGTCGCGGTCGTGGTCCTGGCTGGTGAGCATCAGGCCGTAGAGCCGCTTGCGGTCCCGGGCGATGAGCAGGACCGGACGGTCCTTGCCCTGGCTGGCGTCCTCCTCGTAGGGCACCCAGGCCCACACGACCTCGCCCGGGTCCGGCTTCCCGTCGGTGCGGGGGTTGTAGGTGACGCGCAGTCCGCGCGTGACCCGCAGCCGGGCGCGGTGCAGCGCCGCGCGCATGGACCGGGGAGAGGCAGCCATGGCCACGAGCCTAGTGGGCCGGTGCCCGCGGCCGAGCCGCAGGAGCGCGGGCCGGAGCGGTGCCGGCCGGAGGAGTGATGTGCGCCGGACCGGGAGCGCCTCACGGCGCGTGGCCGCTCGTAGCGGCTGATGTTGGGACCCGGGGCTGCCGCGGCCCGGCGCACCCCAGAAGTGTAGACGCCAACCCCCACTCACCCAACGCTTCCGCCGAACCGGCGTATTGATACGCCGGCTCGGCGGACCCAGTGGATCGAACCGGCGTATTGATACGCCGGCTCGGCGTGGAGGGGACGGTCGGAACGGGAGGGGGTACGCCGCGGCGTACCGTGGTCCGGTGAGCAGATCGCACCACCGACCCACGCAGAAGACGGCCGCGTTCTTCGAGGCCGTCGAGGGCGGGACCGACCCGGCGGTCGTGTCCGAGGCGGCCGAGCGGGCCGCCGCCCTGCTGGTGCGCGGGGCGCGCGAGACCGAGGACGACGCGGTGGCCGACCGGTTGCTCCACCTCGCCGACACCGAGGGCATCGAGGCGATCGCCGAGGTCTGGTCGGGCGCGCCCGCCGAGACCCTGGCCGGCTGCCTGTGGCGGCTCTACCTGCTGCGCCAGTGGGTGCACGCCGACCCGGTCCACGTCGCGCGTGCCTTCGAGGAGGGACGCGGCCGTGCCCAGGTCGCCCGCGTGGTGGCGGGGGTCGCCGACCCGCCCGGGCCCGACCAGCTGCGCGCGATGGTCGACGAGGTGCTGCGCGGCATCACCACCGGGGACTTCGCCGACCTGCTCTTCCGCGCCTCGGCCTTCGCCCGGGTCGTCGCCGCCGGCAGCGCGACGGGCGAGGCCAGCCACGAGGAGGTCAGCAGGCTGCTGGCCACCGCCGAGCAGCTCGAGGCCGCCGGGCACCTCGAGCTCGCCGGCCGCCTGTCCTGACGGGCCCGAACGGGCACCGGCTCAGCCGAGGACCTTGCGGATCCGCTGGTCGGAGACGGGGTGGGCGGTGCCGAGCTGCTGGGCCCACAGCGAGATGCGGTACTCCTCGAGCATCCAGCGCGCCTCGCGCAGTCGCTCGGGCAGCGGGCGGCCGTCGGGCAGGGCATCGACCTGGTGCAGCCAGGCGTCCTGCAGGTCGGCGATGCGGTCCATCAGCTGCCGGTCCCGGCCCACCGACCCGCCGCCCTCGAGCAGCTTCTCGCGACGCTGCGAGAGCGCAGCGAGGTAGACCGGGAAGCGACGAAGCTGCGTGGGGCCGGCCTCACCGACGAACCCCCGGTCGACCAGGCGCGCCAGCTGGGCACGCATGTCGGTCAACGCGGGCAGCATCGCCATGTCCGCGCGACCCGAGAGGTCCTTCTCGACACCGCGCCATGCCGTCAGGACCCGCACGACGTCGGCGAGCACACCCCGCACCCGCGCCTCGAGGTCCCCGCGGACCGCTGTCAGGAGGGCGTCGTACGCCGCCTGCGACCGCACCGGGGGTCGCGCGTCGACGGCCTCGCCGACCACGGCGGCGCGGCAGTCCTCGAGCAGCTCGGCGACCGTGGGGTAGGGCGAGCCGGCCAGGCCGAGCTTCTGGGCGTTGTCGAGCCCGTCGAGCACCCGCTTGACGGTGTGGTCACCGGCCGCGTCGAGACCCAGCAGCACCAGTCGGCGCACACCGAGTCGGTGCCGCGCGTCGCGCTCCTCCGCGGAGCCGACGACCTCCAGGCCCACGCTGCTGCGCCCGATCGTGAGGGCCTCGTCGACGAGCCCGGGGTAGGCGGTGACCTCGTGGCCCGCCCGCGTCTGGGTGATCGACGCCGGCAGGTCGCCGAAGACCCAGGAGGTCTCGCCGGTGCGCGCGAGCCCGGAGTCGGTGGCGACCTCGTCCATCGCCTGCTGGAACTGCCCGCGCAACGGCTGCTTGAGCGCCTCGAGGTCCTTGCCCCGGGCCTGCTCGCGGCCCTGCTCGTCGACCACGCGGTAGGTCGGCCGCAGGTGCTCGGGCACCTTCGACCAGTCCCACGCCTCGCGCGGGACCACGACGCCGGTGGTCGCGCGGCACCACCGCTCGAGCGCGTCGAGCAGCGGCTCCTCCCCCGCCGGGACGCTCCGCAGGAACTCCCGCGCCTTGTCGGGGGCGGGCACGAACGAGACGCGCAGGTTCTTCGGCAGCGACCGGATCAGCGCGGTGACCAGCTCCTCGCGCAGGCCGGGGACGTTCCAGGAGAAGTCGTCGGCGCCGACCCGGTTGAGCGTCGCGACCGGCACCTCGATCGTGAGGCCGTCGTCGTCGGCGCCCGGCTCGAAGTGGTAGGCCAGGTTGAAGGTCAGCCCCTCCCCCTGCCAGGCCTGCGGGAAGTCGGACTCGGTGACCTCCTCGGCGGTGTCGTGGGTGAGCATCGAGAGGTCGAAGTCGAGCAGCCCCGGGCGCTTCTGGCGCTCGCGCTTCCACCACTGCTCGAAGTGCACACCGGAGACGACCTCGGGCCCGACCCGGGCGTCGTAGAAGTCGAAGAGGATGTCCTCGGAGACCACGATGTCGCGCCGGCGCGAGCGGTGCTCGAGCTCGGCGGCCTCCTCGAGCAGCGCCCGGTTGTGCTCGTAGAACTTCTGCCGCCCCGACTCCAGCGCCGCCCACTCCCCCTGGACCAGCGCGTGCCGGATGAACAGCTCGCGCGCGAGCGCCCGGTCGACCGTGCCGTAGTTGACCAGCCGGTCGGCGACCAGCGGCACGCCGTACAGCGTCACCCGCTCGCGGGCCATGACCGCCGCACGCTTGGTCGACCAGTGCGGCTCGGAGTACTGCCGCTTCACCAGGTCGCCGGCCAGCTTCTCGGCCCACTCGGGCTGGATCGCCGCGACCTGGCGCGCCCACAGCCGCGACGTCTCCACGAGCTCACCCGCCATGACGAACGCCGGGGACTTCCCCTTCAGCCCCGAGCCCGGGAAGATCGTGAACCGCGCGCCCCGGGCGCCGAGGTACTCCCGCGGGCCGGGCCGCTTGCCCTTGCCCTTCTCCTTCTCGCGCTCCTCCAGCACCCCGATGTGGGAGAGCAGGCCGGAGAGCAGCGCCTGGTGGATGCCGTCGGCGTCGTACGCCGCCCCGCCGCTGGTCGAGCTCCCTCCGTCGGTCGAGCCTGTCGAGACCTCGATCTTCATCTCCTTGACCACCTGGCGCAGCTGGGACTCGAAGTCCTGCCACTCGCGGATGCGCAGGTAGTTGAGGTGCTCGCGCTTGCACATGCGCCGGAACGCGCTCGAGGACAGCTCGCGCTGCTGCTCGCGGACGTAGCGCCACAGGTGGAGCCAGGTGAGCAGGTCCGAGCCCTCGGCCTTGAACCGGGCGTGCAGCTGGTCGGCCTGGGCGCGCTGCTCGGCGGGCCGCTCGCGCGGGTCCTGCAGCGACATCGCCGCGACGATGACCAGGACCTCGCGGACGCAGCCGAGGCGGTCGGCCTCGAGGATCATCCGGCCCAGGCGCGGGTCGATCGGCAGCCGAGCCAGACGGCGGCCGGTGTCGGTCAGGGAGTCCTTGCCGTCGCCACCGGGGCGCAGCGCGCCGAGCTCCTCGAGCAGCTGCAGGCCGGAGGCGACGTTGCGTCGGTCCGGCGGCTCGACGAACGGGAAGCGGGCGATGTCGCCCAGCCCGAGCGCGCGCATCTGCAGGATGACGCTGGCCAGGTTGGTGCGCAGGATCTCGGGGTCGGTGAACTCCGGGCGGCCGAGGAAGTCCTCCTCGGAGTAGAGCCGGATGCAGATGCCGGGCCCCACGCGGCCGCACCGGCCAGCGCGCTGGTTGGCCGAGGCCTGGCTGACGGCCTCGACGGGCAGCCGCTGGACCTTGGTGCGCAGGGAGTAGCGACTGACCCGGGCGACACCGGTGTCGACGACGTACCGGATGCCCGGGACGGTCAGCGAGGTCTCCGCGACGTTGGTGGCCAGCACGACCCGGCGCCCGGTGTGCGGTGCGAAGACGCGGTGCTGCTCGGCGGCCGAGAGCCGAGAGTACAGCGGCACGACCTCGACGCCGCCGCCCGCGCCGCGCAGCGAGCCCGCGGCCTCCTCCAGGGCGTCGGCGGTGTCGCGGATCTCCCGCTCACCGGGCAGGAAGACCAGGACGTCGCCGGGCCCCTCGGCCGCGAGCTCACGGACGGCCTCCACGATCGCCTCGGTCTGGTCGCGCACGACCACCTCGCCCTCATCGTCGACGCTCTGCGGATCTTGGGCGAGCTCCAGGAGCGGGCGGTAGCGGACCTCGACGGGGTAGGTGCGGCCGGAGACCTCGATGATCGGCGCGGGCGTGCCGTCGCGGTCGGCGAAGTGCTCGGAGAAGCGCTGGACGTCGATGGTCGCGGAGGTGATGACCAGCTTCAGGTCCGGCCGCCGCGGCAGCAGCCGCTTGAGGTAGCCGAGCAGGAAGTCGATGTTGAGCGAGCGCTCGTGGGCCTCGTCGATGATGATCGTGTCGTAGCGCCACAGCATCCGGTCGCGCTGGAGCTCGGCGAGCAGGATGCCGTCGGTCATCAGCTTCACGCGGGTCTCCGCGGTGGTGCGGTCGGTGAAGCGCACCTGGTAGCCGACGACCGACTGCTGCCCCAGCGGCTGCCCGAGCTCGTCGGCGATGCGCTCGGCCACCGAGCGGGCGGCGATCCGCCGCGGCTGGGTGTGGCCGATCAGCCCGCCGCGCGGCCGCTTCCTCCCGTCGCGGCCCTTGCGGTACGTCGTGCGACCGCGCCCCAGCTCCAGGCAGATCTTGGGCAGCTGGGTGGTCTTGCCCGAGCCGGTCTCGCCGGCCACGACGACGACCTGGTGGTCGCGGATCGCCTCGGCGATGTCATCGCGGCGCTGGCTGACCGGGAGGTCGGCGGGGTAGGTGATCTCGAGCGGCTCGCGCTCCACCGACGTCCCTGTCTCCATGACCGGCCCATTGTGGCAAGCCGGCCCTCACCCCGACGAACCCATTGCCGGTCGCCCTCCCACACACCCCTTGCCTAGAACACGTTCTACCGATGAGGATCGCGGGCATGAGCAACGAGTACGACGTCGTGGTGGTCGGGTCCGGTGGCGGTGCGCTGACCGGGGCGCTGCTCGCCCAGCGGGCGGGGCTGCGCACGGTGGTGCTGGAGAGGACCGACCGGATCGGCGGCACCTCGGCCTACTCCGGTGGCGCCTGCTGGCTGCCCGGCAGCGCGGTCCAGCAGCGCGCCGGCATCGCCGACTCCACCGAGTCCGCCCGCACCTACCTCGACGCGGTCCTGGCGCCGGTCGACGGCTGGAGCCCTGACCCGGTGAAGGTGGAGACGTTCCTGGCGCAGTCCCCACGGGTCGTGGCCGCGCTCGAGGAGGCCGGCATCGACTTCGAGTGGCTGCCGTTCCCGGAGTACTACGACGCACCCGGTCGCTGCCCCATGGGCCGCTCCATCCAGCCCACCAGCATCAAGCGCGACCAGCTGCCGCCCGAGGTCGCCGCGCTGGTGCGACCGCCGGTCGAGCGGGACCGCGTCGGTGGCGAGGGCCGCGGCACGCTGAGCGGCGGACAGGCGCTCATCGCCCGGCTGGCCGCGACCTTCGTCGGGGCCGGCGGGACGATCCGCACCGGGCACTGCGTGCGGGACCTGATGACCCAGACCGACGCGACCGGTGACCACGTGGTCGGGGTGTGGGCCACCACCGAGACGGGTCCCGTGGAGGTCCGCGCACGCCGCGGCGTGCTGCTCGGCAGCGGCGGCTTCGAGGGCAGCGAGTCGCGCCGGCACGCCCACGGCACGCCCGGGAGGGCGGCCTGGACGATGGCCCCGCGCGGCACCAACACCGGCGAGCCGATCTCGGCGGCCATCAACGCCGGGGCGGCCGTCGACTGGACCGGCCTCGGATGGTTCTGCCCCGGCCTGGAGCACCCCGACGGCGCCGGCTCCTTCACCCTCGGCTTCCGCAGCGGCGTGATGGTCGACGCCCACGGCCGCCGCTACGCCAACGAGTCGCTCCCCTACGACCGGTTCGGCCGGGAGATGGCCAAGGACCCCGCACGCGTGCCGTCGTGGTTCGTCTTCGACTCACGGGAGGGCGGCCGGCTGCCCGGCATCGCGATGCCCGAGGGCGACCCCGCCGACCACCTGGCGGCCGGGACCTGGGTGCGGGCCGAGTCGGTCGAGGGGATCGCCGCGGCCATCGGCGTACCGGCGGAGGAACTGGAGGCGACCGTCGAGCGCTGGAACGGCTTCTGCGCCACCGGCGTCGACGAGGACTTCGGCCGCGGCGCGGACGAGTACGACACGTTCTTCACCTACGGCGAGGGCCCCAACAAGGCGCTCACCCCGGTCGACCAGGGGCCCTTCTTCGCGGCGCGCTTCGTGCTGTCGGACCTCGGCACCAAGGGCGGCGTCGTCACCGACGAGCACGGCCGGGCGCTGCGACCCGACGGCACCGCCGTCCCGGGCCTGTACGCCGTCGGCAACACCGCCGCGCCGATGACCGGCCCCTACTACCCGGGCCCGGGCGCGCCGCTGGGCACCGCGATGGTCTTCGCCAGCCTCGCGGTGGCCGACCTGGTCGGCTGACCGCGACACGCCTCGTGTGGCTCAGCGCGGCCCATGGACCGCGCTGAGCCACACGAGCCGTCTCAGCGCAGGTCCCAGACCTCGATGCGCAGGGTGTAGGACGACACGTCGTAGCGCGCACCCTCCGACAACCCGGCGTACCAGTAGACGAACGCCTTGCGCTCCGACGGCCGCCAGACCACGGGGACGTCGGGCTGCGTCGCCGTGTGGGTGCCCCAGGTCGCGGAGTGCTGGCTGACGCCGACCACGCCGTCGTCGGGAGAGGGGAACCAGGTCTTGAAGTAGGCGAAGCGGGCGCCCCTGGCCGCGCCGCCGCGCAGCGAGAGACGGACGCGACGGTAGAGACCGGTGTCGGCCACGGGCACCTTCACCCGGTGCAGCGCGATGACCGGGGAGTCGGCCGGCCGCTGGCAGCGGGTGCGGGAGTAGTAGCCCAGCGTGCCCTTCGCCCGGCCGCGCACCGTCCGCGCGAGCGAGGAGCAGTCGCCCACGTCGGTGCGGTGGAGGCTCTTGCGCGCGCTCACCGTGCGGGTGACCGTGCGCTTGTGGAGACGTCGGTGGTCGATCGTCAACGGCACCGAGACCTGGCCGACGTTGCCGGAGTAGTCCTCGGAGGTCAGCCGCAGGGCGTACACCCCGGCGGGCAGCAGCTCGCCGTTGCGCCGGTTGCCCAGGCGACCCCACACGTCGACGTGGGCGAAGACCTGGGGGTTGCCGTGCTGCACCAGGAACTCCGTGCCGTCGTCGTCGACCAGGTCGAGCTGCAGGCGCTTGACGTCCCGACCCTGGTCGAGCACCCGGACCTCGATCCGGTCCTCGTACTTGTCCACGACGGGGAAGACCGCGGGGGACATCAGGCGCACCCTCGGGGCGGGGGCCTCGTGGTCCACCACGACGTTCTCGACACGGCCGGTGCCCTCGACCAGACCGTGCTCGGGCACGTCGGCCCGCACGGTCACGACCACCGTGTAGCGGCCCGAGGCCAGGCCCTCGGGGACGTCGGCGACGACCTCGTCGGGGTACCCGCCGTACGGGGACTCGAGCCAGGTCCCCGCGCCGTCGGCGACCACGACGTCCGCGTCGTCGAGCAGCTGGTAGTCCACCGACAGCACCTGCTCGCCGAGGGGGCGGGGGTCGGCTCGGACCTGCACCTTGATCGGCTTGAGCGCCGAGAAGCGCTGGTCGCGCTGGGGGTTGTGGGTGAACCCGAGGCCCACCTCCAGCGTCATCGGGCCCGCGGTCGGCTCGGCGGTCGGCTCGGCGGTCGGCTCGGCGGTCGGCTCAGCGGTCGGCTCGTCGGCGGAGGCCGAGAGCGGCGCGACGCAGAGCGAGGCGGCGAGCAGCACGGACAGGGCAGCGGGCACACGGGTGCGCAGCGTCGACATCAGACTTCCCAGAGACTCAGGGGACGCCCCCTGCGTCCGCACCGGGATCCTCCCCGATCGCCCAGCGTCGCGGAAATCGCCCCCACTCCCCACACACGACCCCGATCCCGGGCACCGGTCCCGCACATCCGGCTCACAGCAAACCCACAGCGTGAGCGGGCATGGTGCTGCCATGGACCTCACCCGCGCTGACGGCAGCCCCCTGCGCGTCCTCGTCGTCGACGACGAGGTCAACATCGCCGAGCTCATCACGATGGCGCTGCGCTACGAGGGCTTCGACGTGCAGGCGGCGCACACCGGCACGAAGGCGGTGGCGGCGGCCAAGGAGATGGCGCCCGACGCGGTCGTGCTCGACATCATGCTGCCCGACATCGACGGGCTCGAGGTGCTGCGCCGGATGCGGACGACCGACCCGCACCTGCCGGTCGTCTTCCTCACCGCCCGCGACGCCGTGGAGGACCGCATCGCCGGACTCACCGCCGGCGGCGACGACTACGTCACCAAGCCGTTCTCCCTCGAGGAGCTCGTCGCCCGGCTGCGCGGGCTGCTGCGCCGCGCGGGCGCGCAGGCGGCGGCGGAGTCGACCGTGCTCACGGTCGGCGACCTGACCCTGGACGAGGACAGCCACGAGGTGCACCGCGGCGGGGACGAGATCACCCTGACCGCCACGGAGTTCGAGCTGCTGCGCTTCTTGATGCGCAACCCGCGCCGGGTGCTGTCGAAGGCGCAGATCCTCGACCGGGTCTGGAACTACGACTTCGGCGGCCAGGCCAACGTGGTCGAGCTCTACGTCTCCTACCTGCGCAAGAAGATCGACGCCGGCCGGCAGCCGATGATCCACACCATGCGCGGAGCCGGCTACGTCCTGAAGCCGCCGCCATGACACGGGCCGTCGTGCAGCCCCTGCGGCAGCGGGTGCGTGAGCCGTTCCGGTCCTTGACCTCACGTCTGGTGCTCACGGCCGTGGCACTCGTCCTCACGGTCTCGGTCGTGATCGGCGTCGTCGCGAGCCTCGCCGTCCGCACCTACCTCGACGGTCGTCTCGACGACGACGTGCAGGGGGCCCTGGACCGCGCCCGGAACGCCCCTGCCTGGGCCTACGTCGACAGCGCGTCCCTCCAGCCGCCGGAGATCTCGGGCGACGGGCGCACCCGACCGGACCCGCGCTTCGGCCAGGGCGAGTCCACGCTGACGGCGTACTTCGGCGACTTCGCCGACTACGACGCCGAGCCGAACGGCACGGTCGTCGACCGCGGCGGCCGGTTCGACGCCGTGCCCGAGGAGGACCTCGACGTCCTGGCCGGGGTCGGGACCGACGCCCGTCCGCGGACGGTGGACCTGCCCGAGCTGGGCTCCTACCGCGTGGCGGCGACCGAGACGGCCTACGGCGTGGTCGTCGCCGGGCTGCCCACCGACGACGTCGACGACGCCGTGGCGACCCTGCTGCGGGTCGAGGCGGTGCTGGTGCTCGGCGGGGCCGGACTGGCCGCGCTCGTCGGCCTGCTGCTGGTACGCCGTCAGCTGCGGCCCCTCACCCAGGTCGCCGCCACCGCGCACCGCGTCTCCGCGCTCCCGCTGGACTCCGGGGAGATCGACCTGGCCGAGCGGGTACCGGAGCGGCTGACCGACGAGCGCACCGAGGTCGGGCAGGTCGGTGCCGCCCTCAACACGCTGCTCGCCCACGTGGAGTCGTCGCTGACCGCACGGCACCGCAGCGAGCAGCAGGTGCGCCAGTTCGTGGCCGACGCCAGCCACGAGCTGCGCACGCCCCTGGCGACCATCGCCGGCTACACCGAGCTGGCCCAGCGGCGCCCCGACGACACCGGCACCCAGCGCACGGCGCTGAGCAAGGTCGCGGAGGAGTCCGTGCGCATGACGGGACTGGTGGAGGACCTGCTGCTGCTCGCCCGGCTGGACTCCGGGCGCCCTCTGGAGCGCGAGCCCGTCGACCTCACGCGGCTGCTGCTCGAGGCGGTCTCCGACGCCCGGGTGCTGGCCCCCTCGCACCGCTGGCGCCTGGAGCTGCCGGAGGACGTGGTGGAGGTCGTCGGGGACACCCCGCGGCTGCACCAGGTGGTGACCAACCTGCTCACCAACGCCCGCAAGCACACCCCCGAGGGCTCCACGATCACCGTCGCGGCGACCGCCACCGGCCTCAGCGTGCACGACGACGGACCCGGCTTCGACCCCGACCTCGCCGACCGTGCCTTCGAGCGGTTCGTGCGCGGCGATGCCTCCCGCGCCCGGGGCGGCCAGGACCCGGGAGGTGCCGGGCTGGGGCTCTCGCTGGTGCAGGCGATCGTGGCGGCGCACGGCGGGTCGGTGACGCTCTCCTCGCGCCCCGGGGACACCACCATCGAGGTACGCCTTCCGGTGTCCACGACCTGAGACCGGCAAAGATCCGCCCTGACGATTCGTCGACCGGACGAACTGGTGTCAACCTTGGTTTCCGGGCCCGACTCTGCTCTGGTGGGGTCCGCAGACCAGACCAGCACCGAGCCGAGGAGGCGCGCATGACCACCACCGCAGGGACCGCGACGGGCACTGCGCCCCGGTCCGCCGAGCTGTTCCAGCGCGCGGAGGCCCGCACGGCCCACAACTACAAGCCGCTGCCGGTGGTGATCGAGCACGCCGAGGGCGCCTGGATGACCGACGTCGACGGCACCCGCTACCTCGACCTGCTGGCCGGCTACTCCGCACTGAACTTCGGCCACGGCCACCCCGGCCTGCTGCGCGTCGCCCACGAGCAGCTCGACAAGCTGACGCTGACCAGCCGGGCGTTCGTGCACGACCAGTTCGCCGACTTCTGCGCCGCGCTGGGCGACCTGTGCGGCAAGGAGCTCGTGCTGCCGATGAACACCGGCGCCGAGGCCGTCGAGACCGCCATCAAGGTCATGCGCAAGTGGGGCTACGAGGTCAAGGGCGTCACGCCCGGCCAGGCCAACATCATCGTCGCCTCCGGCAACTTCCACGGCCGCACCACCACCATCGTCGGCTTCTCCGACGACCCCGACGCCCGCGACGGCTTCGGCCCCTTCGCGCCCGGCTTCACGATGGTCCCCTACGGCGACCTCGCCGCGGTCGAGGCCGCCATCGACGAGAACACCGTCGGCGTCCTGATGGAGCCGATCCAGGGCGAGGGCGGCGTCGTGCTGCCGCCCGACGGCTTCTGGAAGGGCCTGCGCGAGCTCACCGCCCGCGAGAACGTCCTGATGGCCGCCGACGAGATCCAGGCCGGCCTGGGCCGCACCGGCAAGACCTTCGCCAGCGACCACGAGGACGTCGTTCCCGACCTCTACGTCCTGGGCAAGGCCCTGGGCGCCGGCATCGTCCCGGTCTCGGCGGTCGTCGCCGACCGCGACGTGCTCGGCGTGCTGCGCCCCGGACAGCACGGCTCGACCTTCGGCGGCAACGCGCTGGCCTGCGCGGTCGGCCACGAGGTGGTCACCATGCTCGCCACCGGCGAGCACCAGGCACGTGCCACCGAGCTCGGCGCCCTGCTGCGCGAGCGGCTCGAGGCCCTCGTCGGCCACGGCGTGCTCGCCGTCCGCGTCCGCGGCCTGTGGGCCGGCGTCGACATCGACCCCGCCGTCGGCACCGGCCGGGAGGTCTGCGAGGCGCTGATGGCCCGCGGCGTGCTGGCCAAGGACACCCACGGCTCGACGATCCGGCTGGCGCCGCCGCTGGTCATCGGGGCAGACGACCTCGCCTGGGGCCTGGACCAGCTCGCGGAGGTCGTCCGCGGCTGAGCCCTGCTCCTCGCGCGCGGGGGCGTCGTCCGGTCACCGGGCGGCGCCCCCGCGTCGTACGTCGTCGTCGGCGCTCGCTCGGCAGGTCAGTCCGAGGGCAGCGCCGCCACCAGCGCCGGCAACGAGACCACCAGCATCTCCAGCACCTCGTCGCGGGTGACGCCCTGCGGGTCGGCCTTCCAGCCCAGCACCAGCTCCTCGGCCATCGCCGCCCAGCCGCGCACGAGCAGGCGGGTGTGCGGCGTCTCGGAGATCAGGGTGCCCTGGGCGTCCTCGCGGAAGATCCGGTCGGTCAGTGCGGCGCGGGCCTCGTCGTAGATCTCGCGCAGCGTGTCGTTGCCGCCGGAGGCCGCCTTGACCAGCGAGCGGTAGCCCGGCTCGTTGGCGTCGACGTAGTCGAGGTAGGCCGTCATCGAGACCAGCAGCCGGTGCAGCGGCTCGCCCTCGACCGGCGGCGCCGTCTGGGCGATCAGGTCGTCGGCGGCACGGCGCACGACCGCTTCGTGGAAGTCGTGCTTGTTGCCGAAGTAGTGGTAGAGCAGCCCGCGCGAGATCCCGGCCTCCTCGGCCAGCAGGTCGATGCTCAGCTCGTCGAGAGAGCGGGTCGAGAGCAGCCGCACGCCGAGGTCGAGCAGCTGGGAGCGGCGCTCCTCCTTGCTCAACCGGGTGCGGGAGGTGGCTGTGCGGGTGGTCACGTCCACCAGTCTATTGACACTTTTTCAATAACGCCAGTACCGTCCTGCACATGAGCACTCCCCTCCCCGTCGACCACCTGGTCATCGGTTCCGGCTTCGCCGGCCTCGCTGCTGCCATCAAGCTCGACGAGGACGGCGAGCGCGACCTCGTCGTCATCGAGAAGGGCTCCGACGTCGGCGGCACCTGGCGCGACAACACCTACCCCGGCGCCGCCTGCGACGTCCCGAGCCAGCTCTACTCCTTCTCCTTCGCCCCCAACCCCGACTGGTCGATGTCCTTCTCACCCCAGCCGGAGATCCACGCCTACCTCCAGCGCGTGGCCCGCGAGGCCGGCGTGCTGGACCGCTTCGTCTTCGACACCCGGGTCGAGTCGGCCCGCTGGGACGACGACCAGCAGCGGTGGCTGGTCGAGGTCACCGGTCCCACCGGCCCCGCGACGTACGCCGCCCGCACGCTGCTGTCGGGCGCCGGCGGGCTCTCCGAGCCCAAGCTGCCCGAGATCGAGGGCATCGAGACCTTCCAGGGCGACGTCTTCCACTCCGCGCAGTGGGACCACGACGTCGACCTGACCGGCAAGCGGGTGGCCGTCATCGGCACCGGTGCCAGCGCGATCCAGCTCGTGCCCGAGCTGCAGAAGGTCGCCGGCCACGTCGACCTCTACCAGCGCACCGCCCCCTACGTGCTGCCCCGCCACGACCGTCGCTACTCCGCGCTGGAGAAGGCCGCGCTGCGGTACGTCCCGGGCCTGCAGAAGCTCTACCGCACCGCGATCTACTGGGGCCGCGAGACCTACGTCCCCGCCTTCACCCTCCAGCCGAAGATCGCCGCGCCGGCCAAGAAGATGGCGCTGGACAACCTCAAGAAGCACGTGAAGGACCCGGTGCTGCGCGAGAAGCTCACGCCGACCTTCGAGATCGGCTGCAAGCGGATCCTGATCTCCAACGCCTACTACCCCGCCGTCGCCTCCGACAACGTCGAGCTGGTGACCGACCCGATCGCCAAGATCACCGGCAGCGGGATCGTCACCGCCGACGGCACCGAGCGCGAGATCGACGCGCTGGTCGTGGCCACCGGCTTCCACACCACCGACATCCCGATCGCGCACGCCATCACCGGCCGCACCGGTCGCACGCTGGCCGAGCGGTTCGCCGAGCACGGCATGTCGGCGTACAAGGGCACGACGATCCCGGAGTTCCCCAACCTGTTCATGATGGTCGGCCCCAACACCGGGCTCGGCCACTCCTCGATGGTCTTCATCATCGAGTCCCAGGTCGCCTACATCCGTGACGCGATCCGCCAGATGCGCACCAACCGGCTGGCCACCGTCGAGGTCAAGGAGGCCCCGACGGCCGACTTCAACGCCGGCCTGCAGAAGCGGATGAAGCGCACGGTGTGGACCACCGGCGGCTGCGCGTCGTGGTACCTCGACGCCGAGGGCCGCAACACCACCCTGTGGCCGCACGCCACCTTCACCTTCCGGCGGCTGCTGTCGCGCTTCGACCTGTCCGCCTACACCGTCACCGGCGAGACCGCCGCGGACGAGACCACCCCCTCCCGAGAGGCTGCGCACGCATGAAGAACCTGTCCGACAAGGTCGTCGTCATCACCGGGGCCGGCTCCGGCATCGGCCGCGCCCTCGCCCTGAACCTCGCCCGCAAGGGCTCCCTGCTCGCGCTCTCCGACGTCGACGAGGCCGGCCTGGCCGAGACCGTCGACCTCGTCAAGGGCGCCGGCGCCCGGGAGGTCCGCTCGGACCGGCTCGACGTCGCCGACCGCGCGGCCTTCGAGGCCTACGCCGAGGCCGTCGTGGCGCAGTTCGGCCGGGTCAACGTGGTCGTCAACAACGCCGGCGTCGCGCTGGCCGGCGACCTCGTCGACCTGGACTGGGACGACATCGAGTGGATCCTCGGCATCAACCTCGACGGCGTCCTGCACGGCACCAAGGCGTTCCTTCCCCACCTCATCGCCTCCGGCGAGGGCCACGTGGTCAACCTCTCCTCGCTCTTCGGCCTGGTCTCGATGCCCGGCCAGTCGATCTACAACGCCACCAAGTACGCCGTGCGCGGCATGTCTGAGGCGCTGCGCGAGGAGATGCTGATCGCCGGCCACCCCGTCGGCGTGACCGTCGTGCACCCCGGCGGCATCAAGACCGCCATCGCCCGGAACTCCCGCGTCTCGGCCAAGGAGGACAAGGCCAAGACCGCCAAGCTCTTCGACGAGAAGCTGGCCAAGATGACCCCGGAGAAGGCGGCCGAGATCATCGTCCGCGGCATCGAGAAGGACCAGGCCCGCGTCCTGGTCGGCATGGACGCCCACGCGCTGCACTGGTTCGCCAAGCTCTCCGGCTCGCGCTACCAGGACGTCGTCGCCAAGGTCTCCAAGAAGGTCCTGCCCCCCAAGACCCAGGTCGTCTGAGCGGGTCTCGAGGCTCCTTGCAGCCACCGTTCTCCGTGCCGAACCGGCGCGTCCTTCCGGAAGGATGCGCCGGTTCGGCGTTTGCTGGGGGCATGGAGGTCGGGGATCCGCTGCACGTGGCGATGACCAAGTGGGGCGACCGCCCGCACTGGGAGTACGACGGGGTCTGGCTCGGCACCGACGACCTGGGCCTGTGGGTCGGCACCCCGGCCGGCGTGCGGCACCACCGCCCCGGCCTGGAGTTCGTCTCCGAGGTCGACACCGTGACGCTCTTCCCGCGCGAGCGGTGGTGGGCGGCGACGTTCCACGCCCCCGGCATCTGGTGCACGGCCTACGTCGACATGGCCACCCCGGCCGTCCTCGACGGCCCGGTGGTGCGGGCGGTCGACCTGGATCTCGACGTGATCCGCCGGGAGAGCGGCGAGTGGTTCGTCGACGACGAGGACGAGTTCGAGGAGCACCGGGTGCGCTACGGCTACCCCGCCGAGGTGGTCGCGGCCGCGGACGCGGCCCGTCACGAGGTGTGGGCAGATGCGACGGCCGGCACCGGGGCCTTCGACGGGCGCAGCGCCGCGTGGCTCGGCCGGCTAGGCGACCTCGTCGGTCTGTGACCCGTCCGGCGCGGTACGACGGCGGCGCCAGCGGTCGCGGCGCACCACGTGGTCCACGGGGCCGACCAGCCGCGGGCCGGTGAGCCGGGTCTCGAGCCGTTGCGCCTCGCGCTTGAGCGGCTGGGCGACGTACTCACCGAGGATCACGCCGGAGGACAGCGCGATCGCGACCGAGATCGCCGCCGTCATCGCCAGCAGCCCCTCGGGGATCGAGGAGCCGCCCTCCCCCAGGAGCGTGAGACCGCGGTAGATCGACAGGCCGGGCAGCATCGGCACCACCGCGGACACCACCACGACCAGGGGCGGGACCCGCATCCAGCCGGAGACCGAGAAGCTGACCAGACCGACGAAGAGCGCGGCGATGGCCACGCCCCACGCCCGGCCGATGCCGGCGTTCTGCAGGGTGCCGGAGATGCTGATCGCCGTGCCGGCGACCAGGGCGATGGGCAGCAGGATCCGCTTGGGGGCGTAGCAGGAGTAGGCGAACGCCGCCGCAGCCAGTGCCGAGCCCAGGGCGAGCATGCCGACGGTCTGCAGGGAGTACTCCCCCGGCTGCAGCCGCGGGATCTCCAGGCCCAGCACGGCACCGATCGAGAGCCCGCCCGAGACGCCGGCGATGATGCCGGCGGTGGCGAGGAAGGCCTCGGTGAGCCGCGCGGTGGCGGTCACGTAGAAGCCGGTGAGGGCGTCCTGCAGCGCACCCATGAAGCCGATGCCGGCCAGCAGCATGATGATGTTGGCGGTCACGACCTGGGAGACGTTGATGCTGATCGGGGTAGCGCTCACGCCCAGCGCGATCAGTGTCGCCACCCCTCCGCCGACGACCTGCTGGTAGAAGCTCGGCATCCGGCGACGGGCCATCCGCAGCTGGATGCGGTCGATGGTGATCGCCGCGACGAGCGCCAGCCCGATCACGGCCCAGTCACCGCCCAGCTGCACACCGACGCCGGCGCACATCACGCCCCACCCGAGCGTGACCGCCCAGCGGGCGCGCGGGTGGCCGGTCGAGGTGATCCGGCCCAGCTCGGTGCGTGCGCCGCGCAGGTCCAGGTCGCCGCGCAGGACGTCGCGGACGAGGTGGTCGACGCGGGTGAGGTGCTCGTAGTCGATGGCGCGCTGCTTGACCTGGCGCGTCGAGACGATCGGGATGTCGTCGGGGGTGTCCTGGTAGGTCATCGCCAACGAGGTGAAGGTGATGTCGACCGAGGCCTCGCGCAGACCGAGGGCGTAGGACAGCGACTGCATCGTGGCCGTCACGTCGGCCGCGCCCGCCCCGCTGGAGAGCAGCAGCTCGCCGACGCGCAGGCACAGGTCCAACCCCAGGTTCACCTCGCGCGCGTCCACCATGACCGGATCGTGACAGGAGCCACGCCGGCGACCCAAGCCCGCACCCGGGCCCCGGGACGTGAGTCTCGACACCCCGGGGAGGGCCCGGGAGGGGCCGACGGTGTGGAACGCTGTGCGACGTGCGGATCGACTTCCGTGGCTCGCCCGAGCCCACGCTCGGGGTGGAGTGGGAACTGGCCCTCGTGGACCGGCACACCCGCGACCTGCGCAACGACGCGGCGCGGCTCTTCTCCGCCGCCCACCCGCGGATGACCGACCCGCGCCGGCTCCACCAGGAGCTGCTGCGCAACACCGTCGAGGCGGTGAGCGGGGTCTGCCGCACGGTGGACGAGGCGATGACCGACCTGCGCTCCACCCTGGAGGTGGTGGTGCCCGCCGCGGACGAGCTCGACCTGGACCTCTACGGCGCCGGCACCCACCCCTTCGCGTCGTGGACCACCCAGGAGCTGACCGAGGGGCATCGGTACGCCGAGCTCATCAACCGCACCCAGTGGTGGGGCCGCCAGATGCTCATCTGGGGCGTGCACGTCCACGTGGGTCTGCCCGAGCGCAGCCGGGTGATGCCGGTGCTCTCCGCGCTGCTGACCTACTTCCCCCACCTGCAGGCACTCTCGGCCTCCTCGCCGATCTGGGCCGGCCTGGACACCGGCTACGCCTCGAACCGGGCACTGATGTTCCAGCAGCTGCCGACCGCCGGGCTGCCGTTCTGCTTCGACACCTGGGCGGAGTACGAGTCCTTCGTGACCGACCAGCTCACCACCGGTGTCATCGACGAGCTGGGCGAGATCCGCTGGGACCTGCGGCCGGCCCCGCACCTGGGCACGCTGGAGAACCGCGTGTGCGACGGCGTCTCCACGATCCCCGAGCTGGCGGCGCTCACGGCGCTGTGCCACTGCCTGGTCGTCGACCTCGACGAGCGGGTCGCCCGGGGTGAGCGGCTGCCGGTGCTGCCGCCGTGGCACGTGCAGGAGAACAAGTGGCGCGCCGCCCGCTACGGCCTCGACGCCATCGTCATCCTCGACGCCGACTCCACCGAGCGCCTGGTCACCGACGACCTGGCCGACCTGCTGGAGCGCCTCGCGCCGGTCGCCGAGCGCCTGGGCTGCACCGACGAGCTGGCCTCGGTGCACGACATCGTCCAGCGCGGCGCCTCCTACCAGCGCCAGCGGGCGGTCGCCGCCACCACCGGTGGTGACCTCGTCGCCGTCGTCGACTCCGTCGTCCGCGAGCTCCGCGACTCGCTGTGAGCCGAGCGCCCCGCGCTCAGCGCGGCGGCGGCGGCAACGCGTCGGAGGCCTGCATGGCGTCCATGCCGGTGATCATCAGCAGGTCCGCCACCACGGCCCGCAGCAGGCCGAGCACCATGTCGGCGGTCATCTCGTCGCTGCGGACCACCTCCCCGGTGCCCTTGCCCACCGTGAGCAGGGCCGGTCGCGCAGCGACCGGCATCCGCTCCTCGGCGAGCTCGGCGACCATCACCTCGACCGCGAACGCGAGGTCCTCGGCCAGCGCGGCGTACGCCGGCGGCACCGGTCGACGCCGGTGCGCCGCGACCGCGGCCTGGCGCACCAGCACCCGGCACGAGCGCATCGACCGGTCCAGCGGGACCACCAGGTCGCTCATCCGGCGCACCGTGGGCTTGTGGCGTACGCGGAACGGCGAGGAGGTGACCACCGCCATCCCCTCGGCCGCGGCGTCCTCGAGCTCGCGGATCAGCGGCTCGGTGGACCGGGCCTCGGCCAGCAGCTCGGCCCCGAGGTCGGCATCGCCCTCACGCAGCACCTGGGCGACCCCACGCAGCAGCCGCGCCTGCTTGCGCAGCACCACCGAGGCCTGCTCCCGCGGGCGCCGCAGCGCGGCCGCCGGCACGATCGTGGCCGCGACCAGCGCCACGGCTCCGCCGACCAGCGCGTCGGTCCACCGGGTCAGCGAGCCACCGGTGCCCGGCAGCAGCGCGACGACGAAGATCGACTGGATCGCCGCCTGGTTGACCAGCATCGTCCCGCCGTCGAGCAGGATCCCGACCGTCATCGCCAGCGCGACGATCAGCCCGAGCTGCCAGGCGCCGGTGCCGAGCAGCGCCACCAGCAGGTCGGCCAGCAGGACCCCGATCGCCACCCCGACGGTGATCTCCGCGACGCGTCGCAGCCGCTGCCCGTAGGACGTGCCGAGCGCCAGCACCGCCGCGATCGGCGCGAAGACCGGCACCTCGTGCCCCAGCGCGTGCCGGGCCACCAGCCAGGCGACCGCGGCAGCCACCGCGCACTGGGCGACCTGCCACCGCTTGGCGCGGAAGCGGGCCACCCGGGCGCGGTAGGAGCGGCGGCCGACGGTCAGGCCCCGGGACAGACGCCGGGACCGCAGCCGGTCGAGCGAGGCGAGGTCCACGCGTCGATCCTGCCAGCGTCGTACGCCCCCGGGGTCGCCCCACCGGGTCAGGAGCGGCGGGTCAGGAGCGGTGCGCGTACTTCAGCGCGCGCTTGGTGGCGACCAGGTCGCGGTACCAGGTCTTGACCTCGACCCGACACCGGACGCGGCCGACCTTGGCGGAGTACTCCTGGCACTCGGCCAGGGCCTCGGAGTGGGTCGGCGGGAAGGTCGAGCTGCCGTCGTAGTGCTCGATCCCGAAGCCCTCGGCGGCGTTGCCGGTGACCTTGACGATGGTGTCGGGCGCCGGTGCCTTCGCATCCGGCGCGGCACCGACGGACGCGGCGGTGACCAAGAGGGCGACGAGCGTCGCGGCGAGCACGACGAGCAGCCGGGCGAGCGGGTGGTCGACGGAGGTGGGGCTGGGCAGGGGCATCGGTGTCTCCCGAGAGGCGGCGCCGGCGGCTCCGGCGCGGACGGGTCGAACCTAGGGACGTTCCTGCCGCGCCGGGCCGGTCTGCTCGGGTGCTGGGGAGGAGCAGTGGCCGGGTCCGGCCTGTGGACACCCGGCGGGCCGCGCGTCACCTCCGAGAGGGTGGGGCGTTTTCCTCCCCGTCGGGCCTTGTGGCGTGCATCACGCGCACGACAGGATCACCTGACGGCCTCAGCGGGCACGGACCCGCTAGATCCAGCAGCAGCGAAAGGCTCCCTCGTGGTCTCCGTCATCGATCCTCCCTCCGCAGCGTTCCTCCTCACGGAGAACCGCTCGATGCCGATGCACGTCGGTGGGCTGCAGCTGTTCGAGAAGCCCGAGGGGGCCGGGCCCGACTACATCCGCGAGATGTACGAGTCGATGCGCGGCACCGACGAGGTGGCCCCGCTCTTCCTCAAGCACCCGCACCGCTCGGTCAAGACCGGCGCCCAGCTGGTCTGGCGCCCCGACGAGCAGTTCGACATGGAGCACCACGTCCGGCACAGCGCGCTGCCCGCACCCGGCCGCTACCGCGAGCTCTTCGAGCTCTGCTCGCGACTGCACTCCACCCGGCTGGCGTGGGAGCGCCCCCTGTGGGAGGCGCACGTCATCGAGGGCCTGGCCGACGGCAAGGTCGCGATGTACACCAAGATCCACCACGCCCTGGTCGACGGCGTCTCGGCGATGCGGCTGATGCAGAGCGTCCTCAGCACCGACGCCGAGGAGCGCGGCATGCTCGCCCCGTGGGCCCTGCACTCGCGACCGCAGCGCAAGCCGGTCGACCCCGCGGCGTCGTCCCTGCCCGAGGTTCCGGTCGCCGCCCTGCGTACGGCGCTGGGCGTGGCCTCCGAGGCGGCCGGCATGCCCGGTGCCCTGGTGCGCACCCTCTCCAAGGGCGTGCGCAACCAGACCTCGGCGGTCTCCTTCTACGCGCCGCGCACGATCTTCAACCAGTCGATCTCCGGCGCCCGGCGCTTCGCGGCCGACGACTGGCCGATCGAGCGGCTCAAGGCGATCGCCAAGGCCTCGGGCACCACCATCAACGACGTGGTGCTGGCGATGTGCGCGGGCGCGATGCGCACCTACCTCCTCGAGCTCGGCGCGCTGCCCGACGACCCGATGGTCGCGATGGTGCCGGTGGGGCTCAACGCCAAGCAGTCGCAGGTCGCCTCCGCCGAGGGCGGCAACGCCATCGGGTCGGTGATGGTGCAGCTGGCCACGGACCTCGGTGACCCCGCCGAGCGGCTGGACCGCATCCACCTCTCGATGCGCGACGGCAAGGAGGCGCTGTCCTCGATGACCCAGACCCAGATCCTCGCCATGAGCGCGCTGGGCCAGGCGCCGGCGATCCTCGCGCCGCTGCTGCGGATGCAGGGCATCGTGCGACCGCCGTACAACCTCATCATCAGCAACGTCCCCGGGCCGCGGACCACCCACTACTGGAACGGCGCCAAGCTCACCGGGACCTACCCGCTGTCCATCCCCATCAACGGGATGGCGCTGAACATCACCTGCACCTCCTACGACGGGCAGATGGGCTTCGGACTCACCGGCTGCCGCCGCACGGTCCCCCACCTGCAGCGGCTGCTGACCCACCTCGACGACGAGGTCGCCAACCTCGAGAAGGCGGTCGGCGTCGGCTGAGCCGACCCCGAGCAGCAGCCTGCTGGCCAGCCGGGCTCAGCGCAGGGCCAGCCCACCGCCGTACGCCTCGGCCACGGCGGTGAGGCGCGCGCGGGTGATGTCGGCGACCGTGGCGAGACCGGCCGCGGCCGCGGGCGAGCCGGCGGGCACCGGCTCGGCGTGGTTGATCGAGAAGCAGGTGCGTCGCCCGCCGTCCTCGGCGTTGAGCATCGCGACCGCGTGGCCGGTCGTGCCGCTGCCGGCGAAGGGGTCGAGCACGCGGACGTCGTCGGGGTAGGTGCCGAGGATGCGGCGCAGCAGCCCCGTCGGCTTGGGCGAGGCGAAGACCGGCCCCACCAGCGCCTTGAGCTCGGCGACGGCGGTGTCGGTGGAGCCGACCTCCTCGGCCAGCCACACGGTGCGCAGCTTCTTGCGGCGACCGTCGTGCAGCCAGTCGCGCTGGTAGACGTCGACCCGGTCGCCGCCGCGTCCCTTCACCACCCGGCACACCAGGTCGTCGGGCCGCTCGTCCACGCGCGGCGCGCTCCACCGCCACACCGCGGGGCTGCCGTCGCCGAAGACCGGCTCGATCTCCTGGCCGCCGTCGAAGGGCGACGTCGCGACCCGCCCGCTGGCCGGGTCGCCCCACAGCGGGTAGTGCAGCGTCCGCGCGGTGCTGGGGTTGAACTTCTTGTTGGTGTTGCGCAGCGGCAGCAGCCGGTAGCGCCGACCGGTCGCCTCGTCCAGGAGTGGGAAGTCGGCCGGGTCGACCGTGTCGGGCGTGGAGGCGTCGAGCGCGCACGCCGCCCGGTCGACGGCGTACACCAGGAGGTACTCGTGGCTGGTGGCGAACCCCGGCCCGAGCTGGCGGCCCTTGGGGTTGAGGTTGACCACCACCTGGGCGAGGAACTGCTCCTCGCCCAGCACCTCGTCCAGCAGCAGCCGCAGCCGGGCGACCTCGTGGTCGTCGATGCTGACCAGGACCGCGCCGCTGTCCACGAGCAGGGCCCGCACCGCCTCGAGCCGCGGACGCAGCACCGCGACCCACTCCTCGTGCGAGGGCGTGCGGTCGCGGTAGGTCAGCGCGCTGCCGGTGTTGTAGGGCGGGTCGAGGTAGGCCAGGTCGAAGCGCGCACCCTCCGCCGCGAGGTCGGCGAGCACCGCGAGGTTGTCGCCGACGGCGAGGGTGTTCCAGGTGCCCACGCGAGGACGGTACGCCGCCGGGCCCCGCACCGGCGGGAGCGCGTGACCTGTGACGACCGTCGCTCGTTGTCCCCGGCAACCGAACGTCGAGGAGCAGCACCGTGCGTCGCACCCCCATCGGCCGGGCCGTCCTGGCCGCCGCCCTGAGCAGCACCGTCGGCCTGAGCATGCTCGGCCTGACGTCCCTGGCCCCCGCCGGCAGCGCGCCGGCCGCGGCCGCCCGTGCCGCCGGGGCCACCGTGACCGACGGCTGCCTGCAGAGCGTCCCGGAGCCGGGCGAGACCGCGCCGGTGGACATCTGCTGGACGCTCTTCGCGCCGGCGGGCGCCAGCCGCAAGCGCCCGGTGCCGCTGGTCGTGCAGTCCCACGGGTGGGGCGGCTCGCGCTGGACCGACGCCGACCAGGCCCAGCGCTTCACCGACCGCGGCTACGGCGTGCTCTCCTTCGACCAGCGCGGGTTCGGCGAGTCCGGTGGGCACGCGCACGTCGAGGACCCCGATCTCGAGGGCGCCGACGTCCAGGCCCTGGTGGCGATGGCCGCCGACCTGCCCTGGGTGCAGCAGGACCGCAAGGGCGACCCGCGCATGGGTGCGATCGGCGGCTCGTACGGCGGTGGGTACCAGTTCCTGATGGCCTTCGAGGAGATCCGGGCGACCGGCCGCCAGGTCGTCGACGCGCTGGTCCCGGAGATCACCTGGCACGACCTCGAGGAGAGCCTCGCACCCGAGGGCGTGGTGCGCACCGAGTGGGCGCTGGCGCTCTCGGCCGGGTCGCTGCCCAGCGACGCCCTGCCGTGGAACGTCTACAAGGCGCTGGTCGAGGGCGCTGCCACCGGCACCTGGCCCGACGGCTCGGTGCCGGGCACCGAGGACATGGTCGCCTTCATGGAGAAGAACGGGCCGAAGTGGCAGGTCGGGCAGGGGGCGAGGATCGACGTCCCGGTGCTCTTCGGCCAGGGCACCACCGACACCTTGTTCCCGCTCGAGCAGGCGCTGACCAACTGGGAGGTCGCGCTGACGAAGAAGGCCCGCAAGCGCAGCATCTTCACCGCCTACAACGGCGGTCACGTGCTCCCCTCGGTGCTGCCGGCCGGTGTCACCGTCGACTCCGACCCGTGCGCGGAGAAGCTCTCCGGCGGCGACTTCACCGACCTGACCCTCGCCTTCCTCGACCGTGCGCTCAGGGGTGGGAGGAAGACGTTGCGCGGCTACGGCCGCCTCCACCTCGCGACCCCGGACTCGCAGTGCGTGAGCACCCGCAGCGTGGCGCGGCGTCTCGACCTCCCCGTCGGGACGGTCGCCTCGACCGCGGCGGCGGGCGGGCCGTTCGCCCACGAGGTCGCCGAGGGACCGCTCACCGTGGCCGGCGGCTCGCACCTGACCGCCCTGGCCACCACCGTGGGCGCGGACGCCCGGGCCTTCTACGGCCTGGCGATCGGCACGTCACCGGCCGACGCGGTGCTCGTGCAGAACAACGTGCTGCCCTTCCGCGCCGCGCTCCCGCTGGTCGGCGAGGAGGTCCGCATCGAGCTGCCGGCCGTCGGGGTCGAGGTGCCGGAGGGTCAGTCGCTGTTCCTGCTGGCCAGCCCGATCAGCGACACCTTCGTCGGCATGGGCAGCCGCACCCCCGGCGTCGTCCTGCTCGAGGACACCGTGCTGCACACCGCGGGCCGCCTGCGCTGAGTCGGCCGGCTGCGTGAGGTTCATCGGCGCCCCGATGAACCTCACGGCCCGCCGATGCACCTGCGTCGGGGGAGCCGTGAGCCTCATCGGCCACCCGATGGACCTCACACCCCGTCCGCCAGCCCTTCCGTCACACCAGTCACTCCTTTAACATCGAGCGGTGCGCTCTCGGTCCCTCCTCGCTGCCCTCGTGCTGAGCGGCGCCGTCGTCGCGCCCGCGGCCGCGGCTCCCGCCCTGTCCGAGACCTCGAGCGCGGACCGCACCCCCGAGCGGCGCGCCGAGAGCCCCGCCGACCAGGTCGTCGACCTCGGTCCCGCCGAGCCGACCTGGCACAGCTCCGACGGCGTGGTCGGTCAGCCGGCGCCGTACGTCGCAGCGCGGCGGGCCCTGCCGGCCCAGCGCTCCTCGACGACCCAGCGGCGGCTCGGGCCCGGCGTGGTCTACACGACCTGGACCGAGACCGACGCCCGCGGACCCGTCGTGGCCCACCTGCTCGCGGTCGACCTCGACCGCGACGACCTGCGCCTCGACGTGGTCAACCCCGGCAAGGTGGCCGCGGTGGAGGACGTCCTCACGATGGCCCGCGACGCGGGGGCGGTGGCCGCGGTCAACGGCGACTTCTACGACATCGGTCGCACGGGGGCGCCCCTGGGCGTGACGGCCTCACCGCGCCGCGGCCTGCTCAACGCCCGCGAGACCGGGTGGAACCAGGCGTTCTACCTGACGAGGAAGGGGCGTCCGCAGTTCGGCGAGATCGACTTCGAGGGACGCATCAAGCAGCGCCCGAGCGCGGACGTCACCAACATCAACAGCCACTTCGTGCTGCCGGGCGGGATCGGGATCTACACCTCGCGCTGGGGCCGCACCCCCGGCTACGAGGTCACCCAGGGCCAGCAGCAGGACGTCCGCATGGTCGAGGTCAGCGGCGGCAAGGTCGTCGCCAACCGCGGCAAGCTCAAGCCCGGCCGCAAGATCCGCGGCCTGGTGCTCATCGGCCGCGGCGAGGGCGCCAAGCAGCTGCGCAAGCTGGGGCGCGGCGAGGCCGACGTGACGTGGTGGCTGCGCGGTCGCCCGCGGCTGGTCCTCACCGGCTCCAAGCTGCTCATCGACGACGGCGTGGTGCAGGTCGTCGACGACTCCGAGATGCACCCGCGCACCGCGGTGGGCATCGACCGCGACACCCACGAGGTCCTCCTGCTGACCGTGGACGGCCGCTCCGACGACAGCCGCGGCCACACCATGGTCGAGCTGGCCCGGATGATGCAGGACCTCGGCGCCGACGAGGCGCTCAACCTCGACGGCGGCGGCTCCACCACGATGGTCGGCGGGAAGCGCGGCGTGCTCAGGGTCCTCAACGACCCCTCCGACTCCGTGCTGCGCAACGTCGCCAACGCGCTGGTCGTGCGACGGGACTGAGCGCCCGGCCCCAGAGGGGGTCAGAGCAGACCGGCGGCGCGGCCGACCTCGGCGTACGCCGACGCGAGGCTCTCCACCGTCTCGTGGGCGTTGAGGCCGCTGGGGTTCGGCACGACCCACAGCTCGGCGGGTCCGATCGGCTCCGGCTGCCTCCCGGGCACGGCCTTCGGCAGCGCGAAGGCCTGGCGGTAGGCGGTGATGCCGGCGACCGCCACCACGCGGGGGCGCACCCGCTCGACCAGCGCCACCAGCTCGGCTCCCCCGGCACGCAGCTCGTCGGTGGAGAGCTCGGAGGCCTTGGCGGTGGCCCGGCGCACGAGGTTGGTGATGCCGATGCCGCGGGCGCGGAAGCGGCCCCGGTCCTCCTCGCTCATGCCGGCAGCGGCGTCGACCGGCTCGGTGATCACGCCTCCGCGCAGCAGCGCGGGGTAGAACCGGTTGCCCGGGTGGGCGAAGTGGGTCTGCGTGGCGGCGGTCCACAGGCCGGGGTTGATCCCGACGAAGAGCAGCCGCACCGGCGGGTCCTCGGGGCCGCCGAGCAGGTCGGGCACCTCCGCGTCGCGGAAGGACTCCAGCTCGGCCCGGCTGAAGGAGCGGCTCACGCGTCGGCGGGGAAGGGCTGGTCCTTGCCGAGCACCGTCAGGCCGTCGGTGACCAGGAAGCCACGGGCGCGGTCGGCCTGGGGGTCCACGCCGATGCTGGCGCCCGGCGGGACGACGACGTTCTTGTCCAGGATGGTGTTGCGCACGACCGCGCCGGCACCGACGGTGACGCCGTTGAGCAGCACCGAGCCCGTGACGTCGGCACCGTCCTCGACCCGGACGTCCGGGGAGAGCACCGAGCGGGTGACCGACCCGCCCGAGACCACCACCCCCGGGGAGAGCACGGCCTCGTCGGTGACCGCGGCCGAGCCGCGCGCGCCCTGCACCAGCTTCACCGGCGGCTGCGGGCCGTAGGAGGTGTAGACCGGCCACTCGGTGTTGTAGAGGTTGAAGATCGGCATCGGCGACACGACGTCCATGTGGGCGGCGTAGTAGGAGCCGAGCGTCCCGACGTCGCGCCAGTAGCCGGCGTCGCGTGCGGTGGCACCGGGCACGACGTTGTCCTTGTAGTCGTAGACGCCGGCCTGCGAGCGGCGCACGAACGCCGGGACGATGTCACCGCCCATGTCGTGCTTGGAGCCGGTCGTGGAGGAGTCGCGGGTGACCGCCTCGACCAGGGCGTCGGCGTCGAAGACGTAGTTGCCCATCGAGGCCAGCACCTCCCCGGGGCTGTCGGGCAGCCCGACCGGGTCGGTGGGCTTCTCGAGGAACTCCCGGATCCGCGACGGCTCGTCGGGCTGGACGTCGATGACGCCGAACTGGTCGGCGAGCCCGATCGGCTGGCGGATCGCCGCGACCGTGCAGGCCGCGCCGGACTCCACGTGCTGGTCGACCATCTGCGCGAAGTCCATCCGGTAGACGTGGTCGGCACCGACCACCACCACGATGTCGGGCTTCTCGTCGCGGATGAGGTTCAGCGACTGGTAGATCGCGTCGGCGGACCCGAGGTACCAGTGCTTGCCGACGCGCTGCTGGGCCGGCACCGGGGCGACGTAGTTGCCCAGCAGGTTCGACATCCGCCAGGTCTGGGTGACGTGGCGGTCCAGGCTGTGCGACTTGTACTGCGTCAGCACGACCACCTTGAGGTAGCCGGAGTTCACGACGTTGGACAGCGCGAAGTCGATGAGGCGGTAGATCCCCGCGAACGGCACCGCGGGTTTGGCCCGGTCCGCGGTCAGCGGCATCAACCGCTTGCCCTCACCGCCCGCCAGGACGATGGCGAGGACCTTCTTGCGGCCGGCGCTGGCACTCATGAGGCTCACGGTAACCACATCTCCCCAGGGTCGGGAGGTGGCGAGTAGGTTCGCGGTGTGCGAGTCGACGTGCTGAGCAAGGAGTACCCGCCGGAGATCTACGGAGGGGCCGGGGTCCACGTGGCCGAGCTGGTCCGCGCGCTGCGCGACCGCGACGACCTCGAGACCCACGTGCACGCGTTCGGCGCGGAGCGCTCGGAGCAGCTGACGTCGTCGTACGCCGACCTCGCGGAGCTGTCCGCGGCCAACCCGGCGCTGCGCACGATGGGGGTCGACCTGGCGATGGCCGACGCGTGCGCGGGGACCGACCTGGTGCACAGCCACACCTGGTACGCCAACCACGCCGGCCACCTCGCGGGGCTGCTGCACGACGTGCCGCACGTGGTGACCGCGCACAGCCTCGAGCCGCTGCGACCGTGGAAGGCCGAGCAGCTCGGCGGCGGATATCGGCTCTCCTCGTGGGTGGAGCGCACCGCCTACGAGTCGGCCGCCGCGGTGATCGCGGTGTCGGCGGCGATGCGCGAGGACGTGCTGCGCTCCTACCCCGCGGTCGACCCGGCGCGGGTGCACACGGTGCACAACGGCATCGACACCTCACTGTGGGCGCCGCGCCCCGACGAGGACGCCTGCCGCCGTCTGGGCGTCGACCCGGACCGACCGTCGGTGGTGTTCGTCGGGCGGATCACCCGGCAGAAGGGGCTGCCGCTCTTCCTGCGCGCGTGCGCGGCGCTGCCGCCGGAGGTGCAGGTGGTGCTGTGCGCCGGCGCCCCGGACACCCCGGAGATCCTCGCCGAGGTGGAGGGACTGGTCGCCGGGCTGCGTGAGTCCCGCGGCGACGCGGGCGGGGTCGTGTGGATCCCCGAGATGCTGCCGCGTGCGGAGGTGATCGCACTGCTGACCCAGGCGACGGTCTTCGCCTGCCCCTCGGTCTACGAGCCGCTCGGCATCGTCAACCTCGAGGCGATGGCCTGCGAGACCGCCGTCGTCGCCACGGCCACCGGCGGCATCCCCGAGGTCGTGGTGCCCGGGTCGACCGGTGTGCTGGTCCCCATCGAGCAGGCCACCGACGGCACCGGCACCCCGCTGGACCCCGAGCAGTACGTCGCGGACTTCGCCGAGGCCATGCTCCGTGTCGTCTCCGACCCCGACGCGGCCGCCGCGATGGGCCGCGCGGGTCGTGAGCGCGCCATCGAGTCCTTCGGCTGGCCGGCGATCGCCGAGCGCACCGTCGAGGTCTACCGCTCGGTGGGGTGAGTCGTCCAGGTCACCCCAGCCCGCCCATCGTCCACAGATGACCGGACGAGCGGCGCCTGTGGAGGAGCACCGACGGCCGGTCTCGGATCGGGGCAGCCTGGGGTTATGGACATCTCGGACCTCCCTGACCACCCCGACTGCGACCCCGCCGCCGACCCCGACCGGCTCGTCCTCGACGACCAGGTCTCCCTGCTTCGGGCCTGGCGCCACCTCGTCGGGCCGCACGACGCGCACCGCGGCCACAGCGTGTGGCTGATGCTCATCGACGAGCACGACCACCCGATGGCCGGCGTGCTCGAGATCGAGCACTGGGTGGACCTCCCCGAGCCCGACCAGCTCGACTCGATGGTCGCGATGCTGCGCGACCTGCTCGACGACGTGGCACCCGACGGGCGGGTGGCCCTGCTGCGCTCCCGCCCGGGCACCCACCCCGTCGACGCCGAGGACCGCCGCTTCGTCGGCGCCCTGTTGGCGGCCTGCCGGCGCGGCGGTCTCCCCGCCGACCTGGTGCACCTCGCGACCGCGGACCGGGTGGTGCCGATGCCGCCGGACGACCTGCCTGCCACCGCCTGACGGCCTCTACCACCGGCCGGGCACACCGAGTCGCGCCACACGAGAACACGTTCTACTACGCTGCGCGGGTGACCATCTGGCTGCCCGCGGGCACTCCCAAGGCGATGTTCCTCGTGTGGGGCGACGGGCTCGGCCCATCGCTGTCCTCCCCCGCGCTGCGCGAGGTGCTCGCCGCCACCGGCGCACTGCGCCTGCAGGTCAACCTCGACGACGAGCACGTCGCCGAGGCCCTGCGTTTCGGGACCGGTGAGCCGATCGGCGCCGTGGTCAGCGTGTGGGGCCCGGCCCCGGAGCAGGCCGCCCGCGCCCTGGCCGACCACCTCGGATCGACCGCACCCGGCGCCACCACCGCCGGCTGGCTGGTCGAGGAGCGGCGCCGGGTCGACCCGGCCGAGACCTACGACGGCGAGCGGGCCGACGTCCTGGCCAACACCGCGGTGCTGCGCCGGCCGGCCGAGCTGGACGAGGAGACCTGGCTGCACCGCTGGCTGGTCGAGCACACGCCGATCGCGATCCGGACCCAGGCGACCACGGCGTACCTCCAGCACCGCTGCCTGGCACCGCTGCCGGGCAACCACCCCGACCCGCCGCACGTCGACGCCATCGTGGAGGAGCTCTTCCCCTCCGCCGGCATGCACGACGTGCACGCGTTCTACGGCAGCGGCGGCGACGACGCCGAGCTCTCGCGCCGGATGACCGAGCTGATGGCCAGCGTCAGCCGGATCGGCGCCGACCGCGACCTCGACCTGGTCCCCGGCAGCCGCCACCTCTGGGACCTCTAGCCCCCGGACGCAGTCGTGCCCCTCAGCGGGCGCCATGGCGCCCGCTGAGGGGCACGACTCTGCTTCAGGCTTCCGCGGGGCTCAGCCCTGGGCGCCGAGCGACTTCCAGTAGTCGTTGAGCGCGCCGTTGGTCTTCACGAACCAGATGATCGGGCCGACCAGGATGAAGATGCCGGGGAAGTACCACAGGCCGGTGATGCCGCTGACCGGCTCCTTCTGCCCGCGGCGCTTGTAGAGACCGCCCACCTCGGCGGAGGTGAGGTAGGGCATCACGATGCCCACGAAGATGGCGAGGATCAGCGCGACGGCGCCGCCGATGCCCTGGCCGGAGTGCTGCTTCATCTCCTCGTGCACCTTGTACCAGTAGTACCAGCCGTAGATGCCGAAGGTGACGATGAACAGCAGGACCGCGACACCGGTGCTGCGCACCTCGCCGATCGGCCCGGCACCCATCTGTCCGCCCATCTGGCCGGGGGCGACCGGCGGGGCCGAGGCGTACGCCGGAGCCGGCGGCGCCCCGGGGGTCTCACCCCACTGCGGGGGCGGCGGCGCGGACCCGGCCGGACCGGTGGGGTCGCTGGACGGGGGCGGCGGGTACTGGTCGGACACGGGTCCTCCGGGAGGTCGGTGCTGAGGGGGCTCTGACCCTGGCGACGCTAGTGATCGCGCCGGACCCGCGCCAGGCACCACGCGGGGGGTCGTGCGGACGGTGCGACCTAGTCCGTTCGGGCTATGCCTGCTCGACCGTCGGGTCGAACCCTGGCAGGGGTGTAAAGGAATGGCGGTTCGACACCTCAGACTCCCCTCACTGCAGACGATCAGGGGGTTCCCGGACGCTTTCCGTCGCCCGGGAGCACCACCAGCACCACCCGATCCCCCCGGTTCACCCCCATGGGAGCGCCTCCCCCCAGGGCTCCCGCCACCTCGGACCCCCGCCGCGGAGCCTCTGTGCGTCGACGCAAGAAGAAGCAGAACAAGAAGTACCGTCCCGCCCGGTACGCACCCACTCCTGTGCTGGGCGCGGCCGACCGGCACGTCGTGAGCCGGTTCAGCTACGGCACGACCCCCGAGCTGGTCCGGGAGGTGCAGGCGGCCGGCGGTGGCGTCGCGTGGTTCGAGGAGCAGCTGACCACGGCGTACGCCGACCCGGCGGCCGACGCCCGCATCGGCGACTGGTGGCCCGACCTGCACCTGGACGCGCCCACCTTGTGGAAGCGCCAGGAGGACGAGGTCCGTGCCGTGTGGGAGGTGATGGCCGACTACTCGCGCCGACTGCTGGTGCGCCGCACCATCTCGCCCCACCAGGTGCTGGAGCGGATGACGGAGTTCTTCGAGGCGCACCTGCACGTGCCGGTCAACGGCGACAAGCAGGGCATCTGGCGCGCGTCGTACGGCGACGTCATCCGCCGCCACGCGCTGGGCCGCTTCGACGAGATGCTGGTCGAGGCCATCACGCACCCCTCGATGCTGCTCTTCCTCGACCAGGCGGTCTCGACGAAGAAGGCCCCGAACGAGAACCTCGGGCGCGAGCTGCTCGAGCTGCACACCGTGGGCGTCGGGAACCACACCGAGGGCGACGTGAAGGCCTCGGCCCGGATCCTCACCGGCTACCGGGTCGACGTGTGGCGCAGCTGGGCTGCGACGTACCGGTCCGAGGACCACTGGACCGGACCCGTGCAGGTCGGGGACTTCTCCGACCCCAACACCGACCCCGACGGCCGGGACCTGGTGCGGCGCTACCTGGTGCACCTGGCCCACCGGCCCGAGACCGCACAGCGGCTGGCCCGCAAGCTGGCGGTGAAGTTCGTCCGCGACGACCCGCCGCAGGCGCTGGTCGACCGGCTGGCCCGCACCTACCTCCAGCACGACACCGCGATCGTCCCGGTGCTGCGCGAGCTGGTCCGGTCGGTGGAGTTCAAGGGCTCGCGCGGGGTCAAGCTGCGCGACCCCTCCGAGGACCTGGTGGCGACCTACCGGGCGCTCGGCACGACCCTGAAGGCGCCCCAACGGATCGAGGACGCCGCCAACGCGATGCTGTGGCAATCGACCGTCATCGGGCTGGCCCCCATGACCTGGCCGCGGCCCGACGGTCAGCCGCTGGACAACCAGCCGTGGGCGACCCCGGCCCGTGCCCTGGCCTCGATGGACATCCACTGGTCGTTGGCCGGGGGCTGGTGGCCCAAGACCGGCGTGGACTACCAGCAGCCGACCGACTGGGTGCCGGAGCTGCCAATGCAGTTCGCCCCGCTGGTCGACCACCTCAGCCGGCACATCCTGGGTCGACCCTCCACCCGCGGCATCCTCAAGGCCGCCTGCACGGCGGTGAGCGTCAAGCCCACCGAGCAGATCACCGCCGACCACCCGCTGATGCGCTGGCACTTCAACCGGCTGCTCGGCTCCTTCCTCGACAACCCGCTGCACTACGGACGGTGAGCTCGTGACCACCACCCCCCTGCCCCGCACCACCGGCGACTGCGCGTGCCCGGAGTTCCGAGGCGCCGACCTGAGCCGCCGCGGCTTCCTGCGCGGCCTCGGCCTCGCCGGCGCCACCATGACCATCGGCTCTGCGGTCGTGACCGTGGGCCCGAGCGCGCCGGCCGCCGCCGCGGACGCCTCGTCGGTGCTCGTGGTGCTCTCGATGCGCGGTGCCGCTGACGGGCTCTCGCTGGTCGTCCCGCACGGTGACCCCGTCTACTACGACGCCCGGCCCCGGATCGCCGTGGCCGCCGAGCGGCTCGTGGCCAAGGACGGCTTCTTCGGCCTGCACCCGGCGCTCTCGCCGCTGCTGCCCCTGTGGCAGCAGGGCAAGGTCGCGGCCGTGCACGCCACCGGTCTCGCGGTGCCCAACCGCTCGCACTTCGCCGCCATGGAGGCCGTCGAGGACGCGACCCCCGGCTCCAGCGAGCGGGTCGGCTGGCTCAACCGCCTCATCGGGGACCTGCCCGGCACCTCGCCGCTGCAGGCGGTCGCCGTCGGCAGCGCCCCGCCGGCGTTGTACGGCCCGCAGCCGTGGATGGGCTTCGACCGCCTCGACGAGGTCGGCGTGGCGGGTGACGACAAGTGGGATCCCACCGACGACCGGCTCCGCTCGCTGGGCAAGATGTGGCAGCGCTCGCGCAGCCCCCTGGCCCCGGCACTGCGCTCGGCGATGGCCGCCGTCGACGAGATCGGCCCGGCCCAGGCGCAGCAGCAGCGCTCCTCGGCCTTCCCGAAGAGCGACCTCGGCAAGGCGCTGTCCTCGGTGTCGCGGACCATCCGGGGTGACGTGGGCGCCTCGGTCATCACCGTGGACCAGGGCGACTGGGACATGCACTCCGACCTCGGGACCCTGCAGTGGGGCCGGATGCAGCACAACGCCGACGACCTCGCCCGCTCGATCGCCGCGTTCTTCGAGGACCTGGGGCCCGCCGCGGACCGGGTCACGCTGGTGACGGTCTCGGAGTTCGGCCGCCGGGTCGTGGAGAACAACAACTACGGCCTCGACCACGGCTGGGGCAACGTGATGTTCCTGGTCGGCGCGGGCGTGCGCGGCGGCTACCACGGCACGTGGGCCGGCCTGGAGGCCGGCAACGACGCCGACCTCACCGTCACCACCGACTACCGCTCGGTGCTCAGCGAGGTGGTCCGCACCCGGACCCCGGTCTCGACGGCCACCGTGTTCCCGCACTTCAGCCCGGAGCGGGTCGGCGCGATGGTCGGCGCCTGACCCCGCCGGGACGGCTCAGACCGGCTCCACGCCGGCGAACGGCACTCGCAGCACGACCCTGCCCACCCGCAGGTGGTAGCAGGTGCGCCCGCGCTTGAGGACGGTGCCGGCGGCGTGGTGGTACTCCCCCGGCACGATGATCCGCGCCCGGCTGCCCACCCCGAGCCGACTGACCCGGCGGCCCTCGCGCAGCGCCGCCAGCTCGGCCACGTAGTTGGGGTGGTGTGCCGCCGGTCGACCGTGGTGGGTCCAGGTGAAGAGGTGGCGCAGGTCGAAGGTGCCACCGCTGCAGCGCCGGCAGACCAGCACCCGCTCGGGGCGTCGGTGCCGGTCGACGGTGTGCCCCGCCGGGCACACGCCGAGCCACGGTGCGGCCACCCGAGGGGCGTCGGCGGGCACGCAGCGCTCCGCGGAGCAGCCGATGGCCCGCGCCGTGCGAGCCCAGGTGGCGTCGTGACCGTGGGCGGGGCCGACGAGGGCGTGGGCGATCTCGTGCAGGACGGTGTCGCGCACCATCGCCTCGTCGTGCAGCATCGTCAGCGGCGCGCTCAACCCGATGGTGCGGGTGGCGAAGCGGCACACGCCCGCGCGACGCTTGGCGGCGTCGTACTCCACCCGCCAGTCGCTCAGGCCGTGCTCGACCAGCAGCCCGGTGGCCAGCTGGTGCGCGGCGGTGAGGTCCATGCGGCGCAGGCTAGGCGTCGTCGCCGACAGTCCTGCCCGGTCCGTCCTGCCCACCCGACCCGCTGCCGCGGTCGGCCTCGGCGAGGCGCCGGTGCAGCCGGTCGCGGACCTCCTCCGGCGACATCTGGGTACGCCGGCGGTGCTCGCGCGCGACGACGACCCCGGTCGCGGCGACCCCGGCGACGCCCGCGACGCCGAGCACCTTCCACACCCGCCCCGACGACAGGCCGGCCCGCAGCCACGACCTCCCCGCACCGCCGTCCGCCATGGACCACACTTCCTCTCATGCGCGACCCGAGCAGCCGGATCTCCCTCGACCGGGCCGTGGACCTGACCCGCACCGGCGACCTGTGGCTCTTCCGCGGCCGCTCGACCGCCGACCACGCTATCCGGGTCCTCACCAACGCCCCGGTCAACCACGTCGGCATGGCGGTCGTCCTCGACGACCTGCCGCCGCTGATGTGGCACGCCGAGCTCGGCAAGGGCCTGGTCGACGTGTGGACCGGCCAGCACCAGCGCGGGGTGCAGCTGCACGACCTGCGGGCGGCGGTGCGGCAGTGGCACGACCGCTACGACCAGCAGGCGTGGCTGCGCCAGCTCGACGCCGGCCCCGACGGGGTCACCGCGCAGATGGAGGACGCCGTGCTGCGCACGGTCGCGCGGCTGGACGGCACGCCGTTCCCCAGCACCGCCAAGCTCGTGGGGCGCTGGGCGCGCGGTCGGGTGCGGCGCCAGGCGCCCGCAGAGCTGACCTACTGCGCGGAGGTGGTCGCGGCGACGTACACCGCGATGGGGCTGCTGCCCGAGACGCTGCCGACCAACTACTACGACCCGGGGATGTTCTGGTCCGGCGACGCCCTGCCCCTGCCCGACGGTGTGCGCCTGGGTGCCGAGATCGCGGTGGAGCCTTTGACCCACCGAGAGGTCACCAGGGCACGGTCAGAGGGAGGTCATGCCCTCGTCGGTGAGCGCCCAGACACCGGGCTGGGGGGCGAGCAGCAGACCGTCGTCGGCGAGCTCCTTGCGGGCCCAGCGGGCGGCGGTGCGCCACCGGACCTCGCCGGTGGGGCCGGTCTCGTGGTCGCCCGGCTTGAGCACCTCGGCCAGCCGCTCCTCGAGCTCGGCGAGCACCAGGTCGGCCTCGCGCTCGCCGCCGTGCTCCTGCAGCACCTGGACGATGACGGGCTTGAACTCCGCCTTGTCGGTACGCCGGCGGGGCGCCGTGCGGACCGCGGCCGCCTCCTTGGCCGCTCGCGGGGTCGCGACCCGCTTGCGGGTCACGGGCGAGGCCTTGGGTGGGGCCTTGACCGGCTCGGGTGCCGGCGGGTTGCCGTGCACGCAGGTCGACAGCGGCAGGTCGCAGTGCTCGCAGTAGTCCTCGGCCACGGGCCCGACACTACGGCGTGCTGGTTGGGCACGCGACCGGGGCGGCGCCACGGTCACCAGCGGGTGTGGACCTGCTCACGCAGCCGGGCGTCGTAGAGCGCCCGCACGCCGTCGAACAGCGCGGGCGACAGCGCGGGCAGCTCGCCCGCAGCCGCGTTGGCGCGCGCCTGCTCGGCGCTGCGGGCGCCGGGGATCACGGTGCTCACGCCCTCCTGCTGCGCGCACCACGCCAGCGCCACCTGGGCGGGCGTCGCACCCTCGGGGCCGTGCTCGCGCACCAGCGCGGTGAACTCGCGCGCCGCCTCCACACCGGTCGCGTAGTCGACGCCGGCGAAGGTCTCGCCGACGTCGAAGGCACTGCCGTCGCGGTTGTAGTGGCGGTGGTCGTCCTCGGCGAAGGTGGTGGACTCGTCGTACTTCCCCGAGAGCAGGCCGGAGGCCAGCGGCACCCGCGCGAGGATGCCGACGCCGGCCTCCCGGGCCGCGGGCAGGACCTCGTCGAGCGGCTTGAGCCGGAAGGCGTTGAGGATGATCTGGACGCTCGCGCACCCGGGCCGTGCGATGGCCGCCAGCGCCTGGTCGCAGGTCTCGACCGAGACCCCGTAGGCGGCGACGGCGCCCTCGGCGACCAGGGTGTCGAGCGCGTCCCAGGTGGCGTCGTCGGCGATGGTCGCGCTGGGCGGGCAGTGCAGCTGGACGAGGTCGAGGACCTCGACGCCGAGGTTGCGTCGCGAGCGGTCGGTCCACTCGCGGAAGTGGTCGAGGCGGTAGTTCTCCGGGACCTGCTCGACGCGGCGGCCCATCTTGGTGGCGACCGTCAGCCCGTCGTGCTCGCGCAGGAACCGGCCGAGGATCCGCTCGCTGCGGCCGTCGCCGTAGACGTCGGCGGTGTCGAGGAGGGTGACGCCGGCGTCGACGGCCGCGGCCAGGACCTCGAGGGCCTGCTCCTCGCTCACCTCGCCCCAGTCGGCCCCCAGCTGCCAGGTGCCGAGGCCGATGGCGGAGACGGTGCGGTCGGTGCGTCCGAGAGTGCGCTGGTCCATGTCGACGACGCTACCCACGGCGCAGCAGCACCAGCACCTCGTGGTGGGTGGTCTGGGGGAACATGTCCAGCACCCGCCCGCGCTGAAGGGTGTAGGACGGCATGGCCGCGAGGTCGCGGGCCAGCGAGCCGCTGTGGCAGCTGGAGTAGAGCACCCACGGCACCCCGGAGGCCTCGACCCACCCGGCGAGGTCGCCGCCCAGCCCGCGCCGGGGCGGGTTCACCACGAGCAGGTCGGGCCGCGGCTCCTGGGTGGTCGTGGCCCACGCGACGGCGTCGGCGGCGACGAAGTCGGCGCGCAGGTCCGCCAGCCGCGCCGCGCGTCGGGCGCCCTCCACCGCCTCCGCGCTGATCTCGACGCCGGTCACCCGGCGCTGGTCCCCGGCGTCGGTGGCGAGGTGCAGGGCGAAGCCGCCGACGCCGCTGTAGAGGTCCCAGACCCGGCTCGGCGCGAGGTCGCCGACCCAGCGGCGGGCGGTGGCGTAGAGCTCGGTCGCCACCGCGGTGTTGGTCTGGAAGAACGACTGCGGCCGCAGCTGCAGCACGACCGGGTGTCCGGGGACGTCGAGGCGCATCGGCAGGGTCGCCTGCTCGGTGAGCAGCACCTCCTCGGGCCCCTCGAGCACGGCCTTGTGCTCGGGCTGGATGTTGGCCGAGGCCACCGACACCGGCAGCTGCTCCAGCAGCCACCGCAGGTGCTTGCGCAGCCGCGGCAACGACTCGGTGGAGCGCAGCACCCAGCGCACCATCAGCCCACCGTCGGGCGAGACGGTCACCAGCAGGTGCTTGAGCTCGCCCCTCCTGCCCGGCACGTCGTACGGCGTCAGCCCGGCCCGGCGCACGTGGTCGGCCAGCACCGGCAGCGCCGCGTGGAGGCCGGGCTCGTGCAGCCCGCAGTGGCGCAGGTCCACGCCGTGTCCTCGGGGATCGAGGATGCCCAGCGTCGGCCCCTCGAGGGTCCCGCCGACCACCATCTTGGCCTTGTTCCGGAACCCCTCCTCGCGGCTGGCCGCCGCGTCCTCCCACCCGGGGGCGGTCGGGTCCGCGAGCACGTCGGCCAGGGCCGCGCGGGTGGCTGCCTCCTTGGCGACCAGCTGCTCGGCGTACGGGACGGGGAGCTGGGTGCACGACCGGCACACGCCCGCCTCGAAGTAGCCGCACCTCACGCACACATCATCCCTCGGGTGAGGTGGCATCCCCGGACCGGGACGTAGCGTCGAGGACATGCAGCTCATCGGACTCCTCGTCGTCGGCCTGATCATCGGTGCGCTCGCGCGGCTCTTCAAGCCCGGTCGTCAGCGCCTCGGACTCCTCGGCACGCTCGGTCTGGGCGTCGCCGGCGCCCTGATCGGCGGTGTGGTGGCCAGCCTGCTCGGCACCGGCAACATCTGGGAGCTCAACGTGCTCGGGTTCGTCGTGGCCGTCATCGCGGCGTTCGCGCTGATCGGCGTCGCGGAAGGTGTGAGCGCCAAGCAGCGATGAGTCCTGTCGGTGGGGCAGGTCACAGTGAGCACCGACCCACCCGCCGACCCAGGAGTCATCCATGGCCACGTTCCTCAACCCCTACCTGCACTTCGAGGGTGTCGCGTGCGACGCGATCACCTTCTACGCCTCGGTCTTCGGCGGCGAGCCGAGCGTGATGACCTACGGCGACATGGGCATGGAGGGCCCCGACGCCGGCAAGGTCATGCACTCCCAGCTCGACCGTCGCGACCTCGGCGTGCAGGTGATGGCCTCGGACTACCTGCCCGGCATGGGCGCGGACTCGCTGCTGGCCAACGGGATGCTGTCGCTGTCGGGTGACGACTCCGACCTGCTGCGCGGCTGGTGGGAAGCCCTGGCCGACGGCGGCGAGGTGCACGAGCCGCTCTCCGTGAAGCCGTGGGGCGATGAGTTCGGGCAGCTGCAGGACCGCTTCGGCGTGATCTGGGTGGTCAACATCGCCGCCGGCTGAGCCTGCCGACGAGGTTGTCCACAGGGCGCCGACGAGGCGGTAGCGCTCGTCTGCGACGCGGCGCAGACTGCTCGCACACCAACATCTCGGGAGGTGCGTTCCATGTCAGAGCTACGCGTCGGGGCAGACCTCGAGCACCAGGTCGCCGCACGACACCACCAGGCAGCCGCGGGGCTCGACGAGCTCTTGTCGCTCCCCGCGCTCGGCCCCGGTCCGGGCACGGGGGCGATGCTGCAGATGCTCGCGGTGCTGCTGGAGACGTCCCACCAGCTCGCGCAGGCCAACGACCTGACCGCCGACGCGGTGCGCGACGTCGCCCACGTCATCCGCTCGACCGACGCCCGGGTCGAGCAGGAGTTCCGGGCGGTGGGACCGTGAGCGTCGACCTGCGCACCGCACCGTCGGCGTCGACGCTGTCCGCCCCGCCGCCCTCCGCGCCGGGGGCCATGTGCACCGCGAGTGGACCTGCCGCGTTCTCGATCGCCTCCGACGGCTCCCCCGCGGTGCCGCGACTGGCCGTGACCTGGGTGCGCGGCACCGCACTGCCGGCGACGGTGCGCGCCAGCGAGCAGGTGCAGCAGGCGCTCGACCGCGCCGCGGATTCCTTCCAGGGCATCAGCGGCACCGCCTACGCCTTCCACGCCTCGATCATGCTGCGGCACCTGGGGGTGCTGGCCGACGGGCTGACGCGGGCGGCCGCGCTCTTCGAGTCGTACGCCGAGCGGCTGGTCGCCCACGAGAGGCTGCTCTCCGGCGTACGCGCGCAGGCCGTGGCCTCCGGCTTCTCCGTCACCGGCGACCTGGTCGGCGCACCCGACGGGCCGTCCGGCTCCGCCGAGTGGACCGCGATGGCCGCGGGCGTCGCCGCCGAGCGGCAGGCGCTGCGCGAGTGGGTCGCGACCCACCTGCAGGCCGCCGTCGACGGGCTCGTCGACGAGGAGACCTTCGAGTGGGTCGGGAAGTTCTTCGCCACCCACCACTCCACGCTGGCCTCCGGGGTGCTGGGGACGGCGCTGAAGAAGTCCCACCTGAGCCGGGTCGGCGACATCGATCGCGGCGGCGTGCGGCTCACCGCCCGCGAGCTGGACCGGCTGGCGGACGCGGCCGACCGGCTCTCGACGGCGGGCGACGCCCTCGGGCCGATCACCGTGGCCTACGACACCGTGTCCGCCCTGGAGAGCGACGAGCCGGGCCTGGGGATGGCCACGGTCAGCGGCGGGGTCATCGCAGCCGGGCTGGTGCTCACCCTCCCGATCAGCAGCGTGGTCATCTCAGGCGCCGTGACCGTCATCGTCACCATGGCGGCGGTCGAGGGAGTGGACCGCGTCTGGGGCCAGCTGCCCGACGACTGGACCGACACGCTCGACGAATCCATCGGCGAGGGCTGGGACGACCTCAAGGACGCCACCGGTGACGTGGCCGGGAAGGTCTGGTCATGGGTGTCGTGAACGACCAGGATCGCGACCCGCTCGGCCTCGAGCGGACGTGGTCGACCGGCAAGCGTCGCTTCGGTCAGGCGCTGCCGCTCTTCGGTGCGCTCGCCTACGCGGTCATGGTGACGATGTCCTACCTCGACCTGGGCGAGGACGAGTCGGTGACACCGTCGAGGGTGTTGGCGCACGCCACGGGGGTGCTGCTCTTCCTCGCCGGTGTCGTCCTCGTGAGCGCACCGCGGCACAGAGGAGCCGTGGGCGCTCCCGTCCCGGTCGACGGCGGGGTCCTGCTCCCGATCCGAGAGACCCGGCACGCGGTCAGCTTCATCGGCGGTTTCCTCATGGCTGCCTTCGTGCTGCTGGTCGTGGCCCAGCCGGGTTTCACGCCCGGGGCCGTCGCCGGCGCGGCGCTGGCGGGGGCTGCGACGATGGTGTTCTACGTCCTCCCCCGTCGGGCCACGACCGAGATGCGGATCAGGCTCGACCCGGAGGGACTGCGCTTCCACGACGGCAACCACGAGGTCGTCGTCCGGTGGTCCGAGGTCGCGGGGGTCGAGGCCCGGCTCACGGTGTGGCCGGGCCTCTACATCCGGCTGCGCAGCGGACGCAGGGTGGCGATGGAGGGCTTCCGCCACCGCTGGACCCCCTCCGCCCTCGGCGCGGTGATCACCTACTACGCCGCGCACCCCGGGGCCCGCAGGGAGCTCACCGAGGTCGGGTCGCTCGACAAGTTCCGTGTGGACGCACCCGTCACCGCACTGCCTGCGCCGCAGGCGGCTCCCTCGCTCTTCGCCCTGTCGGGTGACTGGGTCGAGCCCGATCGCGGGTAGGCAGGGGGCATGAGCACACCACCGCCGCCGACCGACCCCGCCGACCGCGACGAGGAACGCGCGGCCAGCCGCGCCGACTCCGTCCCCGAGGAGACCGAGGCCGGAGCCGACGACCCCCGACGTCAGGCCGAGGCGGTCCTCGCGGACTCCGACGAGCGCCTCGAGGACCCGTCGGGCACCCGCAACGAGAGCACGCAGACACCCGGCGAGGAGTAGGCCTCAGCCGGTCGGCCCGGACTCGCTCTCGAAGAGGTCCGGCTGGTCGTCCAGCAGCACCGACTGGATGCTGGGGCGCGGGTCGACCCGGCGCCGGGCCCGGCGACGTGCGTCGGCCTGGCGGTCGGGCTCGTCGACGATCCACCGCAGGCCGGCCCGCAGGGCGTCCAGCAGGCCGTCCACGTCCTCGGTGTGGGCGATCAGGTGGCCCTGGCGCAGGCCGACCAGGCGGCGTACGACGGCACCGCGGGAGTGGTTGAAGACCTCAGCCACCACGCGCGGCGACACCGGCCCGACAGCCAGCAGCTCGGCGATCGTGGCGACCTCCTCGTCGAGCACCGGCGCGGGGCGGGGCGCGTCGAGGTTCTCGAGGTAGCGCTCGCCGCCCAGCAGCAGCGCCGCCTCGGCCGCGACCTCGTCGATCTCGACCTGGCAGCGGGCGACCCAGCCCGCGAGGTGCTCGGGGACGAACGGCATCGCGTGCAGTTCGTGGGTGATGGTCAACCGGCTCCCGAGCATGCGTGCGGAGACGTGGGGCAGTCGACCGCCCACCAGGTTGAGCGCCGCCAGGCCGGCCTGGGGACGGGTCACCCGGTCGACGAGCACGGCGGTGATGGAGACGACGGGGCGGTCGAGGTCGGGGCCGACCCAGACGAGGCTCTGCTCGCCGCAAGGCACGACGACGTCGCCCTCCTCGTCGACGAACACCTCGGCCCCGGTCATCACGGTGAGCGTCTCCACGACGAGCTCACGCAGGTGCTCGACGTCGCGCGGGCGCACGACCGGCAGCTGCTCGATGAGCTCCACCCGGTCCGGCGGCTCGGGGGCGGGCGGCGAGTCGGGGCCCTGGAGTCCGGCGAGGTCCAGGCCGGAGGACTCCAGGAAGGCCGGGTGCGGCACGGCGTACGCCTCGCGCAGCGCCTGCACGAGCAGCCACGCGGCGCGCTCCTCCTCCCCCGTCTCGAGGTCGACCCACCAGTTGGCGGAGCCGTGGCCACCCTGGCCGGGGAGGTACGTCGGAGCGCCCCAGCCCAGCGCGAGCAGCCGCTCGTGCCCGCCCTCGTCGAGCTGGTGGGCAGCGTCGAGGTAGGCGTTGCTCGCGGCCTCCACCCGCCAGCCACCCCCGGCCCGACCGCCGACGGTGACGTAGGGGCCCGGACCGTCACCGAGCCCGGCGACCTGCACGGCCAGCACGAGGGACTCCTCCGGGCCGAGCCCGGCGACCCGGTCGGCCAGCCGACGCCTCAGCTCGCGCCACGCCTCGTCGACCTCGAGCGCCCGCCCACCCATGCCCCGCTCATCCATGCCGCACCTCCGATCCGCGGCCCGACGGCCACCGAGGAGGAAAGTAAAGACCTCCACCGACACTCCCGCGCGGCTGTCTGGACCGCCGGGCCGGGTGGGGGTCTCCGGGTCGGGTGTCGTGCCCTCAGTCGGCGACGAGGACGAGGCAGGCGATGTCGTCGCGCGGTCGCCCGCCCTGGAGCTGCACGGCGCGGGCGACGAGCCCGTCGGCCACCTCGCCAGCTACCTCGCCGGCGGGCGCCGACGCGGCGGCGATCGACTCGAGCGTCTCGACGAGCCCGCAGTCGCCCCAGAGTCCGTCGGCGGTGGGCGCCTCCGAGATGCCGTCGGTGTGCAGGACCACCATGTCGCCGGAGCGCAGCTCGAGCTCGACCTGCTCGGGCCCGTCGTCGGCGAGCAGGCCCGGCTCGTGGCGCAGCCCGAGCCCGAGGGGTGGGTTCTGCGACTCGACCGACCGCACCGGTCCGGCGGGGGGCCGCAGCAAGAGGGGCGGGTGCCCGGCGGAGACGTAGCTGAGCGCCCACCGGTCCCCGTCGCGACGCATCCTCAGCAGGGCCACGGTGCAGAAGCGCTCGGTCTCGTGGCTGTCCACCAGGACGTCCAGCTGGGTCAGGACGTGGGCGGGGGTGCGCTCCTGGGCCGGCAGGGAGGTGGCCAGTGCGCGGGCCCCGTTGCGGACGAGGGCGGTGACCACGGCCGCGTCGACGCCCTTGCCGCTGACGTCCCCGAGGACCACCCACCACTCACCGTCGGTGGGGAAGACGTCGAAGAAGTCGCCGCCGACCTGGTCCCCGTCCCACGCCGGTCGGTAGGCGCCGGCCACGGACAGTCCCGGCACGTCCGGCAGGCTGCGCGGCACCAGCGAGCCCTGCAGGGTGTCGACCAGGGTCCGCAGGCGCTGCTGGGCGTCCTCGGCCGCCCGCTGCGCCGCCCTGGCCTCCTCGGCCCGGCCGACCAGCTCCTGCTCGTAGCGTCGCCGCTCGGTCGCGTCGAAGACCGCCATCCGCACCACGGTGGTGCGGCCGCCGCCGTCCCGCTCGGCGGTGGCGTTCACGAGCGCGGGGAGCCGGGTGCCGTCGAGGCACTGCAGCTCCAGGGCCACCTCGTTGACCGCGCCCTGCAGGCGCAGCATCGGCATCACGTGGGTCTCGACCAGGACCCGGGCGGAGGGGACGAGCAGCTCGTGCAGCGTGGTGCCGGCGAGGTCGTCGGTGCACCGGAGCATCGTGCGCAGCGTGGTGTTGGTCTTCACCACGGTGCCGTCGGGAGCCAGGGTGAGGTAGCCGCAGGGCGCCTGGTCGTAGAGGGCACGCGGGTCGTCGTCGAGGAGCGCCGCGGTGAACGCCTCGAGCACGCGGCTCTTGCTCATCGCAGCACGTTCGCGGACGTCAGGTGCTCCCGGAGCACGGCCACGGTCTCCTCGGGGTCGCTGAGCTGGGGGCAGTGGCCGGTCGCGCGCAGGACGACCAGCTCGGCGTCGGGGAGCCGGCTGGCGACGTACTCCCCCACCGCGCGGGGTGCGATGACGTCCTCGGAGCACTGCATCACCAGCGTCGGGGCCGTGACCCGCGGCAGGATCTCGCGGGCGTCGCTGAGGAACGTCGTCCGGGCGAACACCTCCGCCACCTCCGGGTCCATGCGGCAGAAGGCCTCGGCCAGCTCGCCGTGCACCTCCGGCCGGTCCGGGTTGCCCGCGATGACGGGCGCCATGGTGCGGGCCCACGACACGTAGTTGGCCGAGAGCGCGGACAGCAGGTCCTCGATGGCCTCCGCCGAGAAGCCGCCCACGTAGTCGTCCTCGTCGACGTAGCGCGGGGAGGGGCCGATCATCACCAGCCGGGAGACGAGCTCGGGGGCCATGACCTGCGCGTACGCCGTGATCATCGCCGAGACCGAGTGCCCGACGAGCACCGGCTGGTCGAGGTCGAGCTCGCGCAGCAGGTCGACGAGGTCCTCGGCGTACCCCTCGAGCGTGGCGTAGCGCCGGGGGTCCCACGCCGAGCGGTCGGAGCCGCCTGCGCCCACCAGGTCCAGGGTCACGACGTGGAAGTCGTCGGCGAGCCGGGGCACCACGTGGTGCCACATCGACTGGTCGCACCCGAAGCCGTGCACCAGCACCAGCGGCGTCGCCCCCGGCGACCCGTGGTGCCTGACGTGCAGGCGATCGGACATGCTCACCTGCGTCACCGTAGGGGTCCGTGGGACCGGATGCGATACCCACACCCCTGTGGGGGTGGCCCCGAGGATCCGTGGACGACCTCCGAGCCGGCGTTTGCCCCCCTGTTTTCCCGCATTTGGGGCATGTCCTGCACGGCCGCCGCTGCCACGCTCCATCCAGCCTCTGTCGAGGACCCACCGGATGGATCGGACCGCCGCCGTGCACGAGCCCACCACCACCCCCAGGCGACCGATCATCGCGGCCCTGCTCCTGGCCCTCGTGGCCGCCGTCCTGCCCGCGCTGCTGGGTGTCGGCCCGGCCGCGGGCGCCGACCCCGCCCTGATCCACGTCGGCGCCGCCAGCAGCGCCGGCAACCGCACCGCGCACGTCGTCCGGATCCCGGCCGACGTGCAGGCCGGCGACCAGCTGCTGCTGACCCTCACCACCAACGACTCGACCGTGGCCATCTCGGACCCGGCGGGGTGGACGCTGCTGGAGTCGCGCGACGGCAACGGCATCCGCGGCCGGACCTGGACCCGTGCGGCCACCGCCGCCGACGCCGGCGTCAACGTGACGGTGACGACCGCCGCGGCGACCAAGTCGGTCCTCGCGGTGGCGGCCTACCGCAGCTCGCTGGGCTCCGCGTCGGTCACCGCCTCCTCGAGCCGCGTCGTGAACTCGGCGGGTACGACGCACGCGACCGCGCCGGTCGACGTGGCCGACCCCGGGTCGTGGGTCGTGGAGTCGTGGGCGGAGAAGTCCTCGTCCGCCACCGCGTGGACCCTGCCGACCGGCGCCGTGGAGCGCACCACCGCCGCGGCCGGCGGCTCGGGGAAGATCAGCGCCGTGCTCGCCGACACCGGCGGGGCCGCGGCGGTGGGCACCCACGCCGCCCGCGAGGCCACCACCGACCCGGCGGCCAGCCGGACGGTGATGACCTCGGTCGTCCTCAGCCCCGGGGTGGCGGTCGCCCACCCGCCGGTCGCCGACTTCACCAGCAGCTGCGACCGCCTCGCCTGCTCCTTCAACGCCCTGGGGTCCAGCGACCCCGACGGTGACGACCTGACCTACGCCTGGGCCTTCGGCGACGGCGGCACGGCGACCGGCCCCACGCCGTCGCACACCTACGCCGCCGACGGCACCCGGGCGGTCACGCTCACCGTGAGCGACGGCACCGCCACCGACAGCCTGACCCAGCAGGTCACCGCAACCAGCGGGGTCGCCCAGGGCGAGATCTCGTTCGTGGGCGCGGCGAGCACCGCGGGCAACCGGGCCTCCCACACGGTGCGGGTGCCGGCGACGGTCAAGCCGCTGGACCGGCTGGTCCTCTTCGTGACCGCGAACTCCACCGACGTGGCGCTGCCGACCGACATCCCCGGCTGGACGCTGCTGACCAGCCGGGACGGCAACGGCATCCGGGGCCGGGTCTGGACCCGCAGCGCCACGCCGGCCGACGTGGGCGCCGACGTCGGGGTCACCACCTCGGCGTGGATCAAGTCCTCGGCGGTCGTCGCGGCGTACCGCAGCACCGGACCGGCGCTGGTCTCGGCGTACGCGCTCGGGGGCAGCAACAGCTCCTCGAGCAGCCACACCACCCCGAGCCTGCCGGTCGAGCACGCGCGGTCGTGGCTGGTGAGCGCGTGGAGCGAGAAGTCGTCGACGACCGGCACGACCTGGTCGCTGCCGGGCGGCACCACCGAGCGCACGACCGCGGCCGCGACCGGCTCCGGCAAGGTCAGCACCGTGCTGGGCGACTCCGCCGGCGAGGTGCCCGTGGGCACGGCCGCGGGACGGACGGCGACCACCAGCAACGCCGCCTCCCGCTCGATGCTGCTCTCGGTGGTGATCGACCCCGGCACCGACGCCTCGGAGACCAACGAGGCCCCGACGGCGGCGTTCACGGCCGGCTGCTCGGGCCGCACCTGCGAGTTCGACGCGCGCGGCTCCTTCGACCCCGACGAGGACCAGCTGACCTACACCTGGACCTTCGGCGACGGCTCCACCGGCGACGGCGTCGACCCCTCGCACACCTACGCCAGCGACGGCCCGCGGACGGTGACGCTCACCGTCAGTGACGGCGAGCTCGAGGACACCGCGACCCGCTCGGTCGCCACCTCCCCCATCGCCCCGGCACCCGGCCACACCCGGCTGCCTCCCGACACCCCCAACACCTCCATGCCCTACATCGGTGACGGCGAGATCTGGGACATCGAGATCGTCGGCAACCGCGCGTACGTCGCGGGCACGTTCACCACGATCGCCAACCGCGCGGGCACCAACCGCACGACGTACCAGCAGGCGGGGCTCGCCGCCTTCAACGCCACCACCGGGGTGGTCGACCCGGCTTTCCGCCCGGTGTTCACCAACGGCGGGGTCGAGGCGGTGGAGGCCTCCCCCGACGGCACCAAGCTCTTCATCGGCGGCAGCTTCGGCACCGTCAACGGCCTGACCCACAAGGCGATCGCGCGGATCGACCCCGCCACCGGGGCCCCGATCGAGTCGTTCACCGCCAACGGCAACGGCAAGGTCCAGGAGCTCGCGGTCACCAACACCACGGTATACGCCGGCGGCCGGTTCAGCCTCGTCAACAACGTGCCCCGCGGCGCCCTGGCGGCCCTCGACGCGACCACCGGCGAGGTGCGCAGCGACTTCGTCAACAACCTCTCCGGCGGCATCGGCACCAACGGCGACCTGACCGTGCAGCGGCTCAAGCTGACCCGCGACGAGGGGCGGCTGCTGGTGGTGCACACCGGCCGCCAGGTCAACGGTCAGGACCGCTACGGCATCGCGATCATCAACACCCGCACCCAGCAGCTGACCCCGTGGCGCAGCCGGCTGTGGGAGGAGAACCTGCAGTACGTCGGCGGCATCCAGCGGATCTACGGCGGCGACATCTCCCCCGACGGCAGCTGGTTCGCCGTGACCAGCGGTTCGGGGGGTGACCGGCCCCCGATCAACGACACGGTCATCGCCTTCCCGATCAGCGGCGGCGACGACGTGCAGCCGCTGTGGATCTCGCGTGCCTTCGACAGCATCTACGCGGTGGCGATCTCCGAGCAGGCGGTCTTCATCGGCGGGCACTTCGCCTGGAACGAGTCGCCGACCTCGCCGCAGCCGTGGCCGGGCCTGACCGACCAGGGCTACGGCACCGGGCAGGGCCTGTCGGGCTACGGGCTCGGGGACGCGGTGGTCAAGCGCCAGCACCTGGGGGCGCTGGACCCGGAGGACGGCACCGCGCTGGAGTGGAACCCCACGTCGAACTCCTTCGAGGGCAACAAGCACATCGAGCTCACCCCGCGCGGGTTGTGGACCGGAGGTGACGCCACCACCCAGGGCGAGTACAACGTGGGCCGGCTGGCGTTCTTCGACTTCAACGCGATCCCCAACGGCAACGGCGTGGAGACGGTGATCGTCGACCCGATCGAGGGTCGGATCAAGCCGGTCGCCGAGGAGTTCACCGTCTCCGGCACGGCGACAGCCGCTGCCGGCGTACGCAGCGTGCGGGTGGAGATCATGGACCGCCAGTCGCGCCGCTACCTCAACGACGACCTCACCACCTGGGGAAGCACCACCGCCAACACCATCGACGCAGTCCTCGCGCAGCCGGGTGCCGCCTCGACCACCTGGTCCCTGCCGCTGACGTTCCCGAACAACCGGGAGCTGACGATCCGGGCCCGCGCGGTCTCCGGCACCGGCAGCCAGGACCCGTCGAAGGCGACGAAGAAGTTCGAGACGTTCGGGACCAGCGACCAGCCGCCCAACACCAACGTCACCGGGCCGACCGGCAGCCTCATCAACACCCGGACCTTCACCATCACCGGGACCGCCACCGACGACGTGGGGGTCAACTCGCTCTCGCTGGCCCTCAAGGACTCCCAGAACCGCTACCTGCAGGCCAACGGGACGGCCTCGTCGACGTACAACTCCTTCCGGGTCACCCCCGACGTGGTCGGCGGGCTGTCGACGACGTGGTCCTACGAGGTGACGGTGCCCTACGAGGACTCCTGGATGGTGCAGGTGCGCGCCACGGACACCGCCGGCCAGGGTGACCTCGACACAGCGGACCGGACCTGGCGGGTGGCCACCAACGCGGTGGCGCCGTCGGTGACCATCACCGCACCGGTCGCGATGACCCCGCCGACGGCCGTGGGCACCGTCCAGGTGACCCCGGGGCGGCCGGTGACGTTCTCCGGGACGGCCACCGACGACGAGAACCTGGCCTTCGTCGAGATCACGCTGCGCAACACCACCACCCGGGAGAACCTCGCGGCGGACGGCACGTGGGGCGTCGACTCGATCGCCGGGCGGCACCGAATCTCCCCGGTGAACATCTCGGGGGCCTCCTACTCGTGGTCGTGGACGACACCGTTCGACCTCAAGCCGGGCTCCTACACCTTCTCGGTGGCGGCGCAGGACGACCTGGGGCTGAGCACGTCCAGCGCGAACCAGGGGAGGCTGAGCCTGGCCGCGCAGATCCCGGGTGACGCTCCCCCGGACGGCCGGCTCGACGTGACGGGCACGATCACCGGCGGCCAGTCGCTGCAGCTGGCGCTGACCGGCACGGCCACCGACGACCTCGGGGTCGCGGAGCTGCGGGTGGCCCTGCGCGACCAGGACACCAACCGCTACCTGCAGCCCAACGGGTCGATGGCCGCAGCGTTCGCCACCCTGCCGGCCACGCTCGCCAGCCCGGGAGCCACCAGCACGACCTGGTCGCTGCCGGTGACGCTGCCGACCCAGGGCGACTGGGCGGTGACGGCGTACGCCTTCGACACCGCCGGCCAGCAGGACACGTCGACCACGGGCGCGACGGCGCGCTACCGGATCTACCCGGGCGACCAGCCGCCGACGTTGACCGACAACCTGTTCGCTCCCGTGGAGGGGGCGACGTTCCCCGACGGCAAGATCTTCATCAGCGGCCGCGCGGAGGACGACCAGGCGATGCAGCGGGTGGAGGTGGCGGTGGTCAACGCCGCCGGGCAGTACATGAGCTCCACGGGCGGCTTCACCAGCACCACCCCGAGCTGGCGCGCGGCGTTCCTCAACAGCCCGGGCACACCGGGGTCGAACTTCTCCTACACCACGCCGGTCATCCCCGCGGGGACCTACCGCGTGCTCGCGCGGGCCGTCGACCAGCACGACCAGGTGACGCCCACGCCGACCGAGCGCACCGTGACCGTCACGGTCCCCGACGGCAACCAGCCGCCGGTGCCGAGCTTCACGGTGACGTGCAACCAGAACGTCTGCACGTACGACGCCCGCGGCTCCACCGACGAGAACCCGACGGCCCTGACCTACGCGTGGAACTTCGGCAACGGTTCCGGCTCGGGAGCGGTGGTGACCCGCACCTACACGGCAGCCAACACCTACACCGTCACCCTGACCGCACGCGACGAGTGGGGCCTGACCGCGACGTCCACGCAGACGGTGACGATCACCGAGCCGACGGGCAACCGTCCGCCGAACGCGGTGCTCAACCCGCCGGCCTGCACCAACCTCTCGTGCAACTTCTCCGCCGTCGGGTCCAGCGACCCCGACACCGGGGACTCGATCAGCTACCGCTGGACGTGGGGCGACGGCCTGCCCGACACGACCACCTCCGCGACCACGCACGCCTTCCCCGCCGCCGGGACCTACACGGTGACGCTGACCGTCACCGACGGCTGGGGCAAGGCCACCGCGGTGACCCGCGACGTCACGGTCACCGCCCCACCCTCCCCCCAGGCAGTGGGTGCCTGACGCCGGGATCTCCCGACCCGGCCGGGGTGAGCCGTGGCGTCCATCCGTGTCGATGGGCGCCACGGCGTTCCCGGTGGACTCATCCGTGTCTTTGCTGGGATGGCGGCCCGGCGCGAACGGGGGATGGCGCTCGTGACGTCATCGTCTGAATGTAGGCGCAGTCCGGGTGCCTTCAGCGGTCCGTCTGCCGACTCAGACCTCCATGCGATCCTTCGTCACCGACCTACCCAACCCGTCGACGAAGGCCTCGATACCTGTTGCATCGAGTGCGTCAAGCAACCGCACGCCACTCTGGAAGGTCGCCACCTTGTAGAGATTTCTCGCCCACTGGGATCTGTTCGGCCCATCGTAGGAGAGCACCCTTCTGGCCAGCGCGACAGCCAGTGGTCGGTTGCGAACCAGGGCTGACCTCTCGAACAGCCCCACAAGCTCATCCTCACCGAGGGATCTGGCCGAGTCTGCAGATAGGTCACCGAGGACGTCAAAGCGTTGCCACGTCCTTCGTAGGGCGTTGCGTGGCGACCCGATGAAGCGGTCCTCGTGGAGGTCAGGGAACCGCAGGGCGGCGATGTCCGGGAACACCACCAAGGTCAGAAAACTCCATGTCCCCTCATGCGCTGCGTCAGCCGGCACTATGCGCAGCGCCAGGTGAAGCGCTCGGCCAAGGTCGGCGTCAAACGCGGATTTTTCGGAGTCCGAGATCTTCTCGACGGCGAGCCAACGCGCCATGTCGGCCTCCACGGACGTCCTGAGAGCTTGGATCTCGTCGGGACGAGCAATCCGGCCGGTGGCGACGGGTGCCTTGCGCTCATGATCAAACCCGACCATCCGCCTGAGCGCTGCCGGGCCCTCTTGCGCGTATGTGTCTCGCAACTCATCGAGCAGCGACATCGCGGTGGATCTTCCCAGACGCGGGTAGCAGATCATTGGGAGGCCACCCCCGCGTAGAGGAGGCGATCAAACTTGATCGGGTCCCGCTGGTAGATGTGCACCGCCTCCGCCAGCGTTCGGTTCAGGAACACGCTGCACATGGAAGCAACAACCTCTCCGATTGACTCCGGTGGATAGTCATCGTGGTCGAGGTTCTCCTGCGCGGCGACCACACCGACCAACGTCCTGAGGACCTCCAACTTGAGCCTGCTGTCCGTCGCGGGGTCGACCTCGGCCGAAAGCACCGCCCGACCCAGCGGGTGGTCCTCATTCACCAAGAGGCGCACGGAACCCATGAAGGAGTCACTCAGGTCGAAGAAGACCGCGTTGAGCGTCCACGGCACATCTGCCCAGTTCAGACTGGCGAACGACACAGCTTCTGTAGGGAAGCGTGAGGCGTCGCCCTCAAGCAGCACACGGCGACTCGGCCCAGTGGCGAGCCTCGATCCCGACCGGCTAGCCGTCCGGGACTTGGGTGGTAAGTCCGTTGCGAGCAACAGGAATGCAGCGACATCCAACCGATGGGCTACCTCGCCCGGTGGAAGATCGATTACGACCTCGACCTCTTGCGAAGCATGCGGCGCGAGTCGCGATCGGTGCACGAACCGCTTGAGCGTCGAGGGGCAGTCCACCAGAGCCACAACCTCCAAGTCGGAGATGTTCTCGATCCCCGTCTTCTCACGAACAGTCATGGCGTCGATGTCCACGTTGAGTCCGATGCGATCGCGCACGGAGTAGTCCCACGCGGGCATGAGATCCGGTAGCGGCGCTCGCACGCCCTCACGTTCGAACCACCAGCCACCCCACGCGACATCGTGGTCGTCCAAAGCTCTGTACGGAAGCAGTCGAGTTCTACTCATGACGCACCGTTCCCACCAACGACTCGTGCATGGACGTCAACCGCAACGTCATCGCTGGAGTCGAAGAAGTAGTCACGCCGCTCCCCCGGCGCCATGTGGATCGGACCGTTCGTGTCGAGCCCGACCCACCCGCCGTCCTGGACGTAGTGAGGGTCCAGGCTCCGCTCGGTGCCCCCATCGGTCCCGATACCGATCTGGAGGTCCACGCTCGATCCAGCCGGGGGGCCTCCCACCAGCCGTACCGTCACCAACGTTCGAGTCCAACCCGGACGCCCGATCTCGGCCCAAGCCGATCCGACCAGCTGCGCGGTCGCACGCGCACTCCTGCTTCCACCCGTCGGACCGGGCGACCGAGCCTTGGTCGGAGCAGACCCAGAGGAGCCGGCCATCAGGCCAGCCAGCCGGTCTCCCACACCGGCCGCGGAAGCACTCGCGTTCGCTGACCGGGCAGACAGATGCGGTTCCAAGAATCTGTCGGCCTCCTCTTGGACACGCTGTAGCGCCAACTTCACCTGGCTGCGCTGTTTCTTGTCCTGCAACGAGGCGGGCGACCAGTCGTCGTGAGCGGGTGGCTCGGAGCGCGCGAACACAGGGTCGAGCGCAGGCACCGGCTTGAACACACCGGCCCATTGGAATCCGGGTTCCCCCAGTGCCGCGCGTCTCAGCCTGCGCACCACCAGTTCGGCCCCACTCCTCATGAGCGTGACGTCACGACCGTGCTCCTCTTCGGCCGCCTTCGGATCTACCGGGTACTTGGTGAGCGCCAAGTGGCCCAGAACCTCGTTGTATCTCCTGATCTCCCGCACCTCCACGGGGAACAGGGTGGGGAAAGGCTCCGCGCCAGCCTGCACGCTCCTCACGGCGCGCAGACACCCAACCGCTCCGGATAGCACTGGGTGTTCGGCTGGGTCCGGGATCGGACGGTCCACCCCATCGATCTGGATCCTGATGTCCATAGGAACCATTCCGGTGTCGTCTGCGAGAAGCTTGGGCCAGAGATTCGCGAGGACCGCCTCTGTGAGGACGGCCGCGTCATCATCCGGGCCCGGCGCACCCAGCTCGGGGGCGAGGATGAGGATGCTTGTTCCGAGCTCATCGCCAACGAATGGCTTCGCAAAGATGTTTCTCCCCATCTGAGCGGCCACCGGGCCTACCAGCGGCTCGGGACGCCCACCCACGTCTCTTCCCCACCAATGACGGCCTGTGTATCTCGAGCCGGACATCTCGAACACATCTCCGATTGCCGAAGCAATGAGCCGGTCTTCGGGGCCCCGATCGGTGCGACATCGTGACCATACGATGATCGCCCCCACCTCGCTGACCATGTACGCCACGGACTTACCGAACCCGTAGGTGCCCCCAGACGTCATGTCACTCTTCGTGGCACCGATGTTAAAGATCAGATCGATGAAGTGGGTGACGGACCCAGGAGGAATAGCCTGATCGTTCCGGACGGGACCGCCCAAACCGACTGTTCCTCGGTCAGAGATCTCGATGGCCCGGGGCTGGGGGGCCGCCAGAGCTTCACCGATCCGAGTTCCAGAGGCCGATCCGGTGAACACCGACCTCCGCAGGACGCTCACGACTTCGGGGGCGAGATTCCGAAGGTTCAGGACGAACTCCACGGGCCTGTCACCAGTCCGGGCGTCCCAGCTGTTCTGCGCGGTCTCCCTGACCAGCAGTTCCTCCATGGAGACATGCGGAGTCCCAAGGAGTTTCTTTGCCCCAGCGCCCTGGATCGCACCGGGCTCGAACCTCTGCGGATGCCAGTCGAGAGGTCCTGCTGAGAGCCGCTCACCGACCAGGGGCGTCGCCTGGGTGAGCGTCGGTCTCGACAACATAGAGTCGGGCCAGCTCTTCGGCGGCCTGAGGTGTCCCTCGTCTCCAGTCTTGAGCGCTGCCTCTACTGCCCAGGCAAAGTCACCGCGTGCTCGGAATGCCTCGACGGCGACCTCCCAGGTTCTGCCCTGAGGTCGCAGGTCCGCTGCGCGGAGGTAGGCCGCCAAGACGGTGTTCACCGTCACCTCCCCCGGCCGATGATGGCGCCGGACAGGCTCGACCGCGGCCATCAGCTCCTCAGCGCTCATCTGCCTCACTGCGACCAGTCCTCGACGAACTTCTCCACTGCAGACTCGGACAAACTGGGCGGTAGCGCCGCGAGTATCAGGTCGTAGGAGAGTTGATCAACAGCTGCCAAGCGGCTGCTCTCTATGTCACTCGCTCGCAGCCCCGGGAAGTTTGCATCCACCATCCACCAATGCAGCTGACGGAGGCGATAACGGGAAGGAACGGTGAGCTCCATACCCCTGAGGTACCCAAGCTCACGGAGCTTCATCGTCAACGCATCGATGGGAACCCCGAGATCCAATAGGATCTCGATCCGCTCCTCGATGTCGGGTGCATCCGACTCCAGTGACAGATGCGCCAGAACCAGACAGAGCGAGGATGAGAGCCCTGGATCGAGTTGATCCAGATTCGAGATGCGCACGGAAGTAGGACTGACGGCGGAGCTCGCTTTGACCTCGATGTCCTTCCCCCCACGCCGAAAATCGCGGCTCTGCCTGTCGGGTCCGGTCCAGCCCTCGACTGCCGCGGTCGGATTGTGTGCGGCCAGTCTGGTCATCACTTCGAGCTCGCCGACAAGGCCGAGGACTTCCTCGCGTGACAGACCGTCGACCGCCCGACGCAGGAGCGCCCGCCAATCCTCCAAAGCCGCGAGCACGGCTCTGATGCCGGACTCGGGTTCGGCGGCGAGGCGTCCCAGGATGTCGTCCACCAGTTGCTCGAAGGGCTTGGACAGGCGAGGGAGCCGGCACTGCAGGTCGGCGAATCGAACTGCGTCCCCACCCACGAGCAACTCGCGTTCCGCGAGATCGATGCCGTTGCTCACCCGATCGTCGGCGACCACCGAAGCAGGAATGGGAACCAACAGGTGAAGCCGGGACTCCCTATCCACCCCAAGGAGGATCGGCCCCAACGACATGGCCAGGCCCGAACGGCGGGTGAGCAGCCCGGTGGCTCCGGACGGCCGGCGATCCGCGAGGAGCAGGGCGAACTGATCGGCAGATCGCTCCGTCACTGGGCACCACCGACAACAGGCTCAGCGTCTCCCTCACGATCGTCCGGGATCTCATCGGCTGACGGGTCCAGCTCAGGCTGCCAGTCTGGCGTTACCCCGATGTATGTGGCATCGATCCTCGGATCGGCGCCACCACTCGGGAAGATGATGCCGAGTCCGATGAGGTGCTCCGAGAGATCCATGGCCTCCCTGGCACGCTTGGATCCCTTCCGCTGCGGGCAGGAGTCCTTGCTCACCACGTAAACGATGAGTTGGCCCCGTCCATCGGCGTGGCGACGCCGGACGTCCCGCGGCTGGTTCACCTCGTCGGGGGTGAGGCGTCGAACCAACTCCGTGTCAAGGTCCGCGAACCAGTCGGCATGATTCAGAAGAGACTTGATGTTCGCTGTCCCCGGCGCTGAGCTGTCCAGCGGGGCACGATTGACGGCTGGCACGATGCCGAATCCGAGGTCGAGGCCTCCGAGGTCCAGCGTCCGCCCATCGGAAGTGTGGGCGGTCTTCGAAGTGCTGATGACTGTGACGTTCCACTTGGCTGCGGGCGCGGCCTCACGGATCCACTGGGTCATCAGATCCGACCGCATCGAAGCCTGATCGGGATGGAACTCGTACTCCTCGATGAGGGCACAGATCGACTCAGACGAAACATCTGCAAATCGCCAACGCGGAGGGCGCTCGGTCGACTCCAGCGAGCTCTCCGCGAGGCAGCGGGTGACGAAGCGCCTAGTCGCCTCTTGATTGCGCAGCGCGACGCCTCGGTCCCGGTCGAAGATGAAGGTCTGCATGCGTTCGCCCGCGTAGGTCACACGTAGGTGTCGCGCGGCTCCCATCTTGTTGCGGGCAACGATCGCGAGCCGCCCGGGATGCTGCCTCACGCGGACACCCACATCACTCGGGGTCAGTTGTTGAATCTCAAGATCGCGGATCTCGTCACGGATCTCTGCCTCCACGAGGGCAAGGAAGCGATACTCGTCCGCCAAGGAGTCCTGCATCCAAATCCGGGGCAGATCCTCGTAGCCGGGCCGGTAGCCGAACCACCTACCCATCTGGAGGAGCGTGTCGTAGGTGTTCGACGTACGTGTGAAGTAGGAAACCATCAGCCCCTCGAGCGTGAGCCCTCGAGAGAGAGTGCCCCCACCGACGGCAATCACGACCTCGCGTACGGGGATGCCGTCTGCGTCGACTCGGTTGTAGTCGAGCCTGTCGTCAGACATGCCGTTGTCGACGATGACGCGAAGGGAGTCCAGCGTGTCGGAGACATGCTCCGCCACTACTTCCCAGGCAGGCATGGGCTCGGTGGCTGCCTCGGCGACCCTCGCTGCCTCGCGATCGTAGGACTCTCGGAGAGCCCGACTGTCCGATCCAGTCCACGCCTCCAAGAGCTCCCCGCACAGACCATCGATGCTGTCCCGCATCGCGAAGTGTGGATCGGAGTAATGGGTGGTGTGGACGAGCATCGAGCAGTGGTCGGCGTGTCCCCTAGCCCTTCGGATCGAACTCGCCACGACGAACCATTCGACCGCCTGCCGGAGAGACGCGGGGACGCTCGGTCGAAAAGCTCGCCGATCCTCGGCATCACTCGGCGGCCTCAGGAGGGACGCCTCCTCCTCGGTTATCTTCCTCACCATGTCGAGGCCCGGGTCCGGCTCATCATCATCGGAGAGGGGCTCGCGGCCAAACAGGCGCTCGGCCCCGAAGTACTCCGGGGGACGTGGCAGATTGATGATGAAATTCGAGGGATAGAGGTCCTGTCCCCCAGGGTCCATGAAGATGTTCGCGAACGGCGTCGCCGTGTAACCCACGTAGGTGCCACTAAGCGTCAGTGCCCAGATCTCGTTAACGAGGGCATTGACCGCGGTGCGTTCCGCTCGGCCGGTGGCACTATTAGGTGTGGCCTGATCGGCTTCGTCATCCAAAATCAGGGTGGGCGTGCGTCTGCGCAGGTCTTCGGGGGTCTCCTTCAGCCAGTCCCGCAGACTCGCCAAGCGGGAAGCATTCTTCTTGATGACGACCACGACTGGTTTGCCCGCCGACCCGAGCAGGGAAGCGCCTCGGTGGGTCCTGCTGTTGACGAAATCAGCGTCGCCAGTCGTGAGACCGATCCAACCTCCCGACGCGAAGTCCAGATCTTTCTCGATACGTACCTGAGTCTGTTCACGAAGGTTGTTGTGGATCCCTGAGAGAACGATGAAGAGCCCGTAGCCTCGATCGGCGGCCTTGGCCATGACGGCCGTGAAGTTGGCAGTCTTCCCGGACTGGACGTACCCGAGAACGAGACCCTTCTTCTTCAACCCGTGCACATTCGGTTTCGCGAGCTGCGCCACAACCTTCGTAGACGCCCGATCGATGTCGGGAACAGCTGCGGCCATCCGTCCGGTCAGCAGACGGTGTCGCAATCCTCGCCAATGCTCGTCGCCGGGCTCGGGTCCGGAGTACCACTGCTGCATCTGAACGTTGGCCATCAACGACCGATCGACGACGCCAGTAGGGGAATCGAGGAGATCGTTCTCCGCGATGTCGCGTCTGATCCCCTCGGCTGCGGTGAGGAGAACCTCCGAGGACACCCCCACGCCCTGCAGGAAGTCGAGCGCATCCTCAAGGTCCGCTCCCAGTCGGACCATCTGCGAAATGAGCAGTTCCCGAATCCTGGCCACGTTCTGATCGTCGTTCAAAGCTTTACCTCCGCGGGGACGGTACTGGATGGGCAGCCGTCTTCTCAGGACTCTGGTGGCGTTTCATCTGCAGATCCTGAGCATCCTCACGGATCCCCGGGCACTTGGTGATGCTCCTGTCGGTGCAGACACATAGCATCACCGTGTGAGTGGAGCGGGTGCGGCGGATCGGCAGCGACTGGACCGAGGGCAAGCCCTGCGACTGCCACCGCACCCGGACCACTGCGCGGACGTCGAGCAGACCGTCGCGTTGGCGCGCAGGTTGCGTCGCTCCCCCGACCGTCCCCTTTTGGCAGCGGACCTCTTCTCTGGCGCTGGTGGCATGAGTCTCGGGTTGGAGGACGCCGGCATGCGTGTCGTCTTCGGCGCAGATTTCGACACCGATGCCCTACAGACCCATGCCCACCACTTCGGCGGCATGTCCGTCGGCTGGGACTTGGGCGACCCGGATCGCATCGCAGAGGTCGGCAGCATCCTTCGCGCCGTGAACATCGACGTCATCGCCGGTGGGCCGCCCTGCCAGCCGTTCTCGAAGGCTGGACGATCGGGCATGCGCTACTTGGTCCAGCACGGGCTCAGGGAGGCTCACGACCGTCGACGCGATCTGTGGGAGTCCTACTTGGAGATCGTGCGGCTGGCGAAGCCCCGAGCTGTGATCATGGAGAACGTTCCCGACATGGCGCTGGACCGAGAGATGTTCATCCTCCGCTCAATCGTGCGACGACTCGAGGACTGGGGATACTCGGTCCAAGAGAGGGTCGTCGATACCTACAAGTACGGTGTCCCGCAGTTTCGCCAACGTCTGATCCTGGTGGCGATCGCCGAAGGTCTTCAGTTCGACTGGCCGGAGGAGTCGAATCGCAAGGTCACGCTCGGGAACGCCATTCGAGATCTGCCTCCCGTAGGACCCAAGGAAGGCTGGTTGTTCGACGAGACACGCCACTCGTGGCGCGAGTACGCCGGACCGAAGACGGCATTCCAGCGCGAGATGCGCGCAGGAGTGCGAGCCTCGCACTCCAACCGCGTATACGACCACGTCACCAGACGCGTCCGTGACGATGATGCCGAAGCCTTCGAGCACCTCGACACGAAGACCAAGTACTCCGAGCTCCCCGAGGAACTCAAGCGCTATCGCGACGACATCTTCGACGATAAGTACAAGCGCTTGGACGCGGACGATCTGTCCCGCACGATCACGGCGCACATAGCCAAAGACGGCTACTGGTACATCCATCCCGAGCAGAACCGGACGATCACTATCCGCGAAGCGGCTCGGATCCAGACGTTTCCGGACCACTTCCGGTTCGCGGGACCACCGACCGCCGCATTCAGGCAGATCGGCAATGCTGTGCCACCGAAGGTCGCGATGGCGATCGGGTCAGCGGTGGCGGGCATCCTCCGAGAGGGTGCGAGGGACGTTGCAGTGACCACCGAAATGACCAAGACGGCGTTGGTCGCGTGGGGTCGCACATCCGGTCTCGTCAGTCCGTGGCTGCGCTCTGGCTCTCGCTGGCTCGTGATGCTGGGCGATTCCTTGCTCAGCAATCAGCCTCAGGTCGTGATCGACGCGTTGTGGCCGTCGTTGTCTGCGTGGAGTAGCCCCGAGAGGTTCCTGGAAAATCGCGAGGTGGCGCTGGAGATCGCGTCGTGGATCGAGGGTGTTGAACAGGTGCACACGATGCTCGACCTCGCCGCAACAATGGTGGACCACGGGTACTCGCTCACCGACGATCAGTTGGCCGCCCAGGTGACGGACGGCCTCGTGCGCAGGTCTGCCGCCGAGCTGGCCATGATCGCGGACCCAGAGGGCGAGGAGCCCGTCATCGCGAATACTCCCGCACTGCGAGTGGCCGGCCGATTCTTCCAGGGCACAGAGCGTTGGCTCAAGAACCGCAACTCCGACGGACGGATAGCGGTCAGCCGCTTGATCGGTTTCGACGAGGAGAGTCGTCTAGCGCAGACCGCCTTGGTCGAGCTGGGTGCGAAGTTGTGTACCCCCAAAGCTCCCGGATGCGAGGAGTGCCCCCTGAGGGCTTGGTGCAAGTACGCACAGCGCTGAGGAAGTGCTCAGAGCTCCAGCTGGGCCGCCAACTGCGGGTGCTCGGCCCGGACGCGTTCGATGGCCCGCCGGAACTCCGGGAGGGTCGAGTCGTCCAGCATCGCCTTCTTCAGCACCACGCCGACGCTCTTCAGCGCCACCTCTGAGCCCTTCGGCATCTTGGACTGCTGCCCGTTCCGGCCGGCGGAATTCGCCGACCTCCGATAGGCGTCGTCGGCCAGAACGCAGAGCTCGTGGACCGGCCGCTCCAGCATCTGACGCAGGGTGGGCGGAAGGTCGACGCTCATCTTGGCAACGTTGATCTGGAAGGACTCGTCCAGATCTGTGTCGAAGTCCACCGACGCGCGGGCCAGCTTCATGTGCTCATCTATCCCACGGATGCCCGACCACCCGCCGTGCTGCACCAACCTGTCGGCTCGATAGATGTAGAGGCCCTGCTGTCGATTCCACTTGAGCGGACCGGAGAGGCGCTCGAACTCCTCCATCGATGAGAATCGGTCCCTCGACGGCAGAACGTAGCCGCGGAACCGCACTTCCGACGATCCTGACTGGGTCTCGATCTCGAACGAATGCTCGGCAAGCACGCGGCGAGCTTGCTCTCTTGGAGCGAACGGATCCCAGGGAACCAACTTCTCGCCGTCGACTGAGATCACCACCTCGCCCCTGCCGCGGACATCCCCGGCTATGAACCGGTGGAACACCATGGCCAAGTGACCTGCGGTCTTCGATGCCAGCGATCGGAGACGACGTCTCCCCCATCCGCTCTCTGCGTACCGCTCGGGAAGAACCCGGTCCAAGTCCTCCCAGACCACGACCGTGCCGGGGGACTCGCGCAGTAGGTCACGAGCGCGGTCGATTGCAGGAGAGCTCTCCTCCGCCGTGATGTCCCAGCTGTCGGTCCGCGAGATCCGGTTGAGGTCAAGGGTCATGACTCGGACCTGCGGCCGCTTCGGCGAAGTCCTAGTCGCAACACTGAGCCGTCGGCACTGCGAAAACGTGCCGGTCTTGAGCCCTAGTCCGAAGCGTCCGAGCTCATTGGTCGCATAGCTTCTACGGGTGCCGAACCTGAGAGCCTCGATCAGTCCCCGCTCGGTCATGCCCGAGCCATCGTCACTGATCAATACGTATGACCCGTGCGGCTCGAAGTGGGTGTAGACGTTGATCCTCGACGCACCAGCGGTGATCGAATTATCAACGAGGTCGGCGACCGCAGTGGGGAAGTCGTACCCGATGTCCCGCAGAGACCCAGTCAGGCGAGCAGCCGACGGCGCGATCTCGATCGTCTTTTCCAAAGTCATCGGAGCGTTCCTCCTAGGGTTGAAGCATGCCAGGCGAGAACGACCCGAGAGGGAACCGCCACGGTGTGTCTCTCGCAAGATATGTGTTGCCACCGACGGCCGAGGAACCTGTAAGCCCCGCAACCCGCGCGACGATGCGTGCCAATCGACGTCGAGACACAGGACCGGAGCTCGCGATCCGCCGACTCGTCCATGGTCGTGGCTTTCGCTTTCGCGTGGACCAGCCACTTCCGTTCGATAGAAGGCGGCGGGCCGACCTCACCTTCACGAGAGCGGGGTTGTACGTGTTTATCGACGGATGCTTCTGGCACGGGTGCCCTGACCACTTCGTGCCACCCAAGACAAGAGCGGACTTCTGGCACGAGAAGATCCGGGGGAACTGGGCGCGTGACCGGTCCACCGATGCCGCACTTCGATCGATGCATCTGACCTCGCTCCGCATCTGGGAGCACACCCCACCGGATCAGGGAGCCGATCTCATCGTCCAGACCTACCGGGGGCTGCTCGGCTGAGTAGGTCGTGAACGCCGCGATCCGCCCTGATCCGGCCACACCCCTCAGCACGAGGCAGCGTCGGCCAAGCTGCGCGTATGACATCCCACCAACGTTGGGCAAAGACTCCCATGGACCCCGAGGACGCAGCCGAACTGACGCTCGTGGACGAACTCGCGGGTGAGCTGGTTCGCCATATCGGTGCGGCATCGGACGAGATCGCGTCATTGCATGTCCACAACGCCAGTAGCAAGCGGCTGCAGGATCACTTCGCGACACTTCTCCGGGACCGGCTGGGCTTCGAGGAGGAAGTCGTGCTGACACCCCAAGATGGCCTCGTCACGAGGGCCAGGCCGGACTTCTTCTACCGTTTCGACAGCCGTCGGGGCATCTTGGCAGAGGTGGAGCGCGGCGGAACCACCACGAACAATCATGATCTCAAGGACCTGTGGAAAGCCCACATCTCGGTCGACGCCCAACACCTGTTCCTCATCGTGCCCAATCACAACTGGCGCGAGGATGGCACTCCTCGCGAGAAGCCCTTCCCGCTGGTCGCCCGTCGGATGGGCGCCTTCTTCGGCGATCCAAGACGCGAGGTTGACGTCATCAGCGTCAACGTCTTCGGCTATTGACCACTGGGCGCGGGGCCGAGCCGAAGGAACTCGGCTGGACCCCGCGCCACGTGGTTTGCGTCAGCTGCAGCCAGAGGTGCTGCCGCAGCCCTCGCAGACGTAGCAGGAGCCGGCCGGGCGCATCTTGGTGCCGCAGGTGAAGCAGAGCGGGGAGTCGATCGCGGAGCCGGTGATCTTCTCCATGAGCTCGGCGGAGGTGTGGGCCTGCTTGGTGGTCTCGACGCCCGCCTCCTCGCTGGCGCTCGTCGGCTGCTCGACCACCTGACGCTCCTCGATGGTGATGTCTACCGGGGCGCCCTTGTCGGTCGGGGCCGACTCCATCAGCTCGGCCGCGGAGCCGGTCTCCTCGGTGGGCTCGTACGAGCCGGTCTCGAGGTAGCGCTGGCGCTCCTCGGCCGAGTAGATGCCCAGGGCCTGGCGCGACTCGAAGGGCAGGTAGTCCAGCGCGAGGCGACGGAACACGTAGTCCATCAGCGACTGGGCCATCCGCACGTCGGCGTCGTCGGTGAGACCGGCCGGCTCGAAGCGCAGGTTGGTGAACTTCGAGACGTAGGTCTCCAGCGGCACGCCGTACTGCAGGCCGATGCTGACCGCGATCGAGAACGCGTCCATCACGCCGGCCAGGGTCGAGCCCTGCTTGCCGAGCTTGAGGAAGATCTCGCCCAGCTCGCCGTCGTCATGGGCACCGGAGGTCATGTAGCCCTCGGCGCCACCCACGGTGAAGGAGGTGGTGCGCGAGACGCGCGACTTCGGCAGGCGCTTGCGGGTCGGGGCGTAGACGACCTTCTCCACGACCTTCTCCACGACCTCGGCGGCAGCCGCGGCGTCCGCAGCGTCGGCCGCGTCCTTCTTGGCCTTGCCGCCACCGTCGGAGAGCGGCTGGCCGACCTTGCAGTTGTCGCGGTAGATCGCCGTGGCCTTCAGGCCGAGCTTCCAGGACTGGAAGTAGACGTCCTCGATCTCCTCGATCGTCGCGCTCTCGGGGAGGTTGACAGTCTTGGAGATGGCGCCGGACAGGAACGGCTGGCAGGCCGCCATCATCCGCACGTGGCCCATCGGCTTGAGCGAGCGGGCACCCATGGCGGTGTCGAAGATCTCGTAGTGCTCGGTCTTCAGGCCCGGGGCGTCGATGACGTGGCCGTGCTCGGCGATGTAGTCGACGATCGCCTCGATCTGCTCGGGCTGGTAGCCGATCTTCTTCAGCGCCCGCGGGATCGTCTGGTTGACGATCTGCATCGAGCCGCCGCCGACGAGCTTCTTGAACTTCACCAGGGAGAAGTCGGGCTCGATGCCGGTGGTGTCGCAGTCCATCATGAAGCCGATGGTGCCGGTCGGTGCGAGCACCGAGGCCTGCGCGTTGCGGAAGCCGTTCTTCTCGCCCAGGGCGACGACCTCGGCCCACGCGGCGCTGGCCAGCTTGTGGGTCGCGGAGTCGTTGACGTGCAGGGTGCGCACCGAGTCGTTGGCGGCCTGGTGCTTGCGCATGACCCGCTTGTGGGCCTCGGCGTTGCGGGCGTAGCCGTTGTAGGGGCCCACCACGCCGGCCAGCTCGGCCGAGCGCTTGTAGGAGACACCGGTCATCAGCGAGGTGATGGTGGCGGCCATCGCACGGCCACCGTCGGAGTCGTAGCCCAGCCCCATCGCCATCAGCAGCGCGCCGAGGTTGGCGTAGCCGATGCCGAGCTGGCGGTAGTCGACGGTGGTCTGGCCGATCGACTCGGTCGGGAAGTCGGCGAAGCAGATGGAGATGTCCATCGCGGTGATGATGAACTCCACCGCCTTCGCGAACAGCTCGGCGTCGAAGGTGTCGTCGTCCTTGAGGAACTTCAGCAGGTTCAGGGAGGCGAGGTTGCAGGAGGAGTTGTCCAGCGACATGTACTCCGAGCACGGGTTGGACGCGGTGATGCGCCCGGTCTCGGGGTTGGTGTGCCAGTCGTTGATCGTGTCGTCGTACTGCAGGCCCGGGTCGGCGCACTCCCACGCGGCGGTGGCGATCTTGCGCCACAGGTCGCGGGCGTCGACGGTCTCGATGACCTCGCCGGTCTTGCGGGCGCGCAGACCGAAGTCGGTGCCCTCCTCGACCGCGCGCATGAACTCGTCGCTGACGCGCACGGAGTTGTTGGCGTTCTGGTACTGCACCGACGTGATGTCGTTGCCGCCGAGTTCCATGTCGAAGCCGGCGTCACGCAGGACGCGGATCTTGTCCTCCTCGCGCGCCTTGGTCTGCACGAACTCCTCGATGTCGGGGTGGTCGACGTCGAGGACGACCATCTTGGCCGCACGGCGGGTGGCGCCACCGGACTTGATGGTGCCCGCGGAGGCGTCGGCGCCGCGCATGAAGGAGACCGGGCCCGAGGCGGTGCCACCGGAGGAGAGGAGCTCCTTGGAGGAGCGGATGCGGGAGAGGTTCAGACCGGCACCGGAGCCGCCCTTGAAGATGAAGCCCTCCTCCTTGTACCAGTTCAGGATCGAGTCCATCGAGTCGTCGACGGAGAGGATGAAGCAGGCCGAGACCTGCTGCGGGCTCGGGGTGCCCACGTTGAACCAGACCGGGGAGTTGAAGGAGAAGTACTGGTTGACCAGCAGCCAGGTCAGCTCGTGCTCGAAGACCTCGGCGTCGGTCTCGGTGGCGAAGTAGCCGTGGTCGATGCCGGCCTTGGTGTAGGTCTTCACCACGCGGTCGATGAGCTGCTTGAGGCTCCACTCCCGCGCCTCGCTGCCCACCGCTCCGCGGAAGTACTTGGTCGTGACGATGGTCGAGGCGTTGACCGACCAGGTCGAGGGGAACTCCACGCCCTTCTGCTCGAAGACGGTCTCGCCGGTCTTCCAGTTGGTCTGGACGACGTCGCGGCGCTCCCAGGTCAGCTCGTCGTAGGGGTGGGTGCCCTCGGTGCTGAAGACGCGCTCGATGGCGAGGCCCGCTCCGGCCTTCGCCTGCGATCCTGCGCCGCTCACCGTCTCGGTCATGGTGATGCTCCTCTGTTCCCGGTGTGAGGGGTGGGGTGGGTGGTCGTCAGTGGCCAGTCTCGGGGTGGCCACCGACAGTGCTGCCTGTGCGTGCTGATGCGGTGGGGAGAGGGGTTGGTGCGCCCGGCAGGCAGCTTCCCCACTACCTGCCGGGCGGTCTGTGTCAGCCCGTGGGCTGAGGGGTGAGGTCGTCGCTCTCGAGGTCTCGACGCTCGCTCGTCGCTGGCGCTCCTCGCTGCTCGACCGCCTCGGCACGCAGCATCGCGATCTCGGCCTCGAAGTCCGCCGCGGAGCTGAAGGCCCGGTAGACGGAGGCGAAGCGGAGGTAGGCGACCTCGTCGAGGCGGCGCAGCGGGCCCAGGATGGCCAGCCCGACCTCGTGGGCGGGGATCTCGGCGGCGCCGGCGGTGCGCAGCGCGTCCTCGACCTCCTGGCCCAGGCAGGCGAGCTGGTCCTCGCTGACCGGTCGGCCCTTGCAGGCCTTGCGGACGCCGGAGACGGCCTTCTCGCGGACGAACGGCTCGGTGGCGCCCGAGCGCTTGACCACGGTCAGCTGCATCAGCTCGACGGTGGTGAAGCGTCGCTCGCACGTGGAGCAGGTACGCCGGCGGCGGATCGATCCCCCGTCCTCGGCGACCCGCGAGTCCAGCACCCGGGTGTCGGTGGCTCGGCAGTACGGGCAGTGCACAGCGAGGCTCCTTCATGGGTGAGGATGGTCGGACGGGTCGCGGGCGCGGCTACGACACCCCTGGCTGTGGGGTGTGCAGACGATGTGGAGATCGGGGCTCTCCCTGTGGAGAACCACGAGGGAGCTGTGAGTCATCCACCCTTGCTCTGTGAACTAGATGTGGATAACTACATCCGTGTAAGTACTAGATGTAGTGGGAACCGTACGCCTGGATCACTAGGCACGCAAGTGGACCGACCAGATTGACGTCATCTGGATCACACTCCCGACAAAGCCGCAGGTCAGCGGCGTGCCGGAGGCCCGCTGGGCTGCCGCCACGGGCGTGTCGGACCCTGAGCAACAGGTACTCATTCCCTCCCCGAGGGGCACGCACCACACTCCCCCCATGCGCTCCCTCCGCCCTCCGCACGGACCCCGACCTCCGCACCGACTCCTCGCCGTTCCGCTCCTGGTGGCCCTCGCGGTCACGACCAACGGCTGCGGCGCCGACGCGCTCGCCGAGCGCGCCACCGAGAAGGCCGCGGAGAAGGCCCTGGAGGACGCCGCGGCCGAGGGTGTGGAGATCGACCTCGACGCCGGGGACGGCGGGATCTCGGTCGAGACCGACGACGGGTCCTTCACCTCCGGCCTCGGCTCCCTGCCCGCCGGGTTCCCCGAGGACGTGCCAGTGGTCGCGGGCGAGATCCTCAACGGCGCGAGCAGCCAGCAGGACGGCACGACGGCCTACCTCGTGACGGTCATGGTCCAGGCCCCGGCCCAGGAGGCGATGGCCGAGGCGATCTCCGCGCTCGAGGACGCCGGCTACAGCCGTACCGAGAACTCGATGTCGATGGGCGGGCTGCTGATCGAGATGCTCACCGGCCCCTGGGAGGTCACGGTGGGCGCCACCGACGACGGCGAGGGCGGCACGATGCTGCAGTACACCGTCATCGAGCCGCAGTGACCCTGCCCGCGCCTCGGGTGATGAGGAACCCGAACGCCGTGGCCAGGACGTACATCAGGATCGAGTAGACCGCCGCGGGGATCGCCACCTCGGTGCTGTCGAGCACCGAGAGGGCGATGGTCAGCGCCACGGTGGTGTTGTGGATGCCGACCTCCATCGAGCTGGCCACGGCCTGCGGCTGGTCGAGGCGGACGAGCCGCGCGCCGGCGTACCCGAGGCCGAGGCTGAGCACGCACAGCAACCCGGTCACGATGCCCACCTGCTGCAGGTAGCCCCCGAGGTTCTCCCGCTCGCCGAGCAGCGCGCCCACCGCGACGGCGACCAGGACGACGATCGAGAAGACCCGCACCGGCTTGTCCGCGCGGGCGGCGAACGCGCTGGACCAGCGGCGCACCAGCATGCCGATCGCCACCGGGACCAGGACGATCGCGATGACCTGCACGACCTTGGCCCACTGCAGCCCGAGGTCGCCGTCGGTGTCGAAGTAGCCGATCGCCAGGTTCGTGACCAGCGGGATCGTCACGGCCGCGAGCACCGAGTTGATGGCGGTGAGGGTGATGTTCAGCGCGACGTCGCCGTGGAAGAGGTGGCTGAACAGGTTGGCGGTCGTGCCGCCGGGCGAGGCGGCCAGGAGCATGACGCCCACCGCCAGGAGGGGGTCGAGGTCGAAGGCGACCACCAGGCCGAAGGCGATGACGGGCAGCACGAGCACCTGCAGGCCGAGTGCGACGACCACGGCACGCGGCGTACGGGCCACCCGTCGGAAGTCGGCGACCTGCAGGGACAGCCCCAGGCCGAACATGATGATCGCCAGCGCGACCGGGAGGCCCACGCTGATCAGCACCGAGTCGTTCATCGCACCCTCCGCACCTGTGACTGGCGCCACAGTGAAGCACGTGCTCGGGCGCGCAGGGGCGACCTCCGCCCGCGACGCGCGGCCGGGCGCGCCGGGTCAGCCGGCGTCGTGCGGTGCCAGGTCGATGGAGAACCACACGGTCGTGCCGCCGGGGTCGTGCTCGGAGCCCCAGCGGTCGGTCATCGCCTCGACCAGCATCAGCCCGCGCCCGAAGACCACCAGCGGGTCCTCCCCGCCCACGGGCGCCACGACCTGTCCCCCGGCGCCGAAGTCGCGCACGACGACCGTGAGCACGCCCTCCTCCACCGAGACCCTCAAATCGGCCACGGTGCGGGCGTGGTGGACCGCGTTGGTCACGATCTCCGACAGGCACAGCTGCGCGGTGTCGACCACGTCGTCGGCCACGCCCCAGGTGCGCAGCTCGGCAGCCAGGAACGCCCGCGCCTCCCGCGGCGCGGTGGGCTCGGGCAGCAGCCGCAGCGTGGCCGTGCGCCCCGTGGTCTCCACGGCCGGGCTCGCGTCGAGCACCTCCTCCAGGGAGTCGTCGACCGGCCCCGCGCGGCGGGCACTGACCTCGTGCAGCGCCGCGACCGTACGCCGGGCCAGCCCCTCCAGCAGCTCGCGCTGCTCGGGCCCGAAGGTCTGCGGCCGGTCGTAGAGCAGGAACAGCCCACCCAGGCGCATGCTCGTGCCCAGCATCGGGACGACGGCGGCGGCGACGTGGCCGGCCTCGCCCTCCCTCTGGGCCAGCCACGGCCAGCGCTCCTCCAGGGTGCTGAGCGCCGCCAGGATCGGGCGACCGGTGCGGACCACGTCGTTGAGCGGCACGTCGTCGTAGGCGTCGATGTGGCACCAGTCCAGGTCGCTCGCCTGGTCGCCGCCGCGGGTGGCGGAGGTGAAGCGCAGCCGACGCCCCCCTCCCTCGGTCAGCGCCACGGCGACGCGTGCGACGTCCGGCAACGTCAGCAGGTCCGCGACCACGGCCCGTACGACGTCGTCGACCAGGACCGCCCGCTCGACCTCGGCCTCGAGGTGGGTCATGGGCACCGCGGGCGGCTCCGCAGGCGGGCCCGCAGGTGGGCCCGCAGGTGACGGCGCGTCGGCGGCCGCGGTCCGCTGGGCACCGCGGCCCGCGACGTCCGGCTCGTCCCCTCGTCCCTGGGCCACCCAGCCAGGCTAACCCCGCGGCCCATCCCCCATCAGGGTCCTCCTGCCCCTTCCTCGGGCCCTTCGGCCCGTGGTGGGCCACCGGGCGCGACCGCACCGCTCGGCGGTTCGCCCCGTGACGCGTGGGGCGATCGGGGACAATGGCGCGGTGGCTGGGAGCGGAGGGAAGCACGGATCGCACAGCGGCCCGCGCCCCCCGGCACCCCACCGGACCCGTCGCCTGCTGGCCCTCACCGCCGGGGTCACCGGCCTGGTCGTCGCCTGGGGCTACCTGGTCTGGGCGGCCATCGACTTCGGCACGACCGCACGCGAGGGCAGGACCGCCGCCTGGTGGTTCCTCGCCCTGGCCTCCCTCGGCGCGGTGGCCTGCCTCTTCGCCGGCCTGTTGGTCGGGCTGCGGCTGCTGCGCGAGCTCGGCGTCGTCGCCCCGGACCCAGCACCCGGCACCGAGCCCCCCGCTCCGCGACCCAAGGGCGGCAAGCGCGCCGCGCGCTGAGCCTGGCCCCGCCCAGGACGGCCGGTGCGCGAAGGTCTGACTGATATCGGTCGAACCTGCGGGTTCGCGGTCGAAGGTTCGACCGCGCACCGCAAGGTCTGACTGACATCAGTCAGACCTTGCGGCCCGCCCAGCACCACCGAGGGGCGGTCCCGCCGTGGGCCCGCCCCTCGTCTTCCCCGTGGTTTCGCCGGCCGGGGTCGAATCGACCGGCGAAGTCTGTGCGCCCCTTCCGGGGCGGTGCTCCCGTCGCGTCGCGCTCAGCTGTCGGCGGGGACCCGCAGCCGCTGACCGGCGACGAGCATGCCGCTCTCGAGGTGGTTGAGCTGCTGGATGGTCGACATCATGTCGCGGACGTCGCCGCCCTCGGCCCGGGCCGAGGCGATGTCCCACAGGGTCACCCCGGTGCCGACCACGATCGTGTCGGTGGGCACCGGCTGCCCCTTCTCCGAGGTCGCGACCGAGCCGCCAGCGAAGGCCACCGCGATCGCCACGGCCACCAGCAGGCCGACCACGAAGACCACCAGGCGACCGCGCCGGGTCAGGCGCAGACGGCCGTCGGTGCCAGCAGCCGAACGCGGTGCCGAGCGCGGAACCGGACGGGCGGAGGTGCGGGCCGGGAGGTGGACTGCGGGAAGGACCATGGTGCTCATCGGGATCTCCTGGGGAAGGCGGAGTGGGTCTGCGAACCGATGTCTACCGACGACCACCGACAGTCCCGGTCAGGGAGGACCGGGCGGGCCTGGGGCCGACGGCTCGACCACCAGTTCGATCGAACACGTGTACGAGAGTAGATCAGGTGTTCGAACGAGATCAAGGGTTTCTGCGAACAAATGTTCGACTGCCCCTGCGTGGGCCGCGAGCCCACCCACCCCGTCAGCCGCGGCGGAGCGCCCGACGACCCTGGGCGGCGAAGAGCGCGGTCCCCTTGGCGGCGACGCCGGGAGCCAGGGAGATGGTGCGCATCAGGGCCCCGCGCCACACCGGCACCGTCCGGATCACGCGGCCGGTCCCGACCAGCCCGACGGCCGCCTCGGCGATCTCCTCCACCGACAGGATCCGACCACCCGAGTGAACCAGGGCCGCTCCCAGGCCTTCGGGGTCCTGCTCGTCCAGCATGGCCGTCCGGACCCCGTCGGGGCAGATCGCGTGCACCCGCACCCGACGCGCCGTCTCGGCGGCCACGGACATGGTGGCCGACACGGTCGCGGCCTTGGTCGCGGCGTACACGCTGTAGCCGGGGACCGGCCCCAGCCCCGAGAGGGAGGCGGTGTTGACGATGTCGCCGGAGCCGTCGCCGAAGGCCTCCAGCGCAGCGCGCATGCCCCACAGGACACCCAGGAGGTTCACCTCCACCAGCCGGCGCACCTGCTCCTCGGAGAGCTCCGAGAGTCGCCCGTCGTCGCCGACCCCGGCGTTGTTGAACCAGGCGACCAGACGACCGTGCCCGGCCGCCACCTCGGCGACCGTGCGGTGCGCCTCCGGGTCGCGCACGTCATGGGCCAGTCCGGCGACGGCGCCGATCTCCCGCGCGGTCGCCTGCACGGCCTCCCCGTCAACATCGGTGACGACCACGGCGTACCCCTGGGCCACCAGCAGCTCGGCGATCCCGCGGCCGATGCCGCGAGCAGCACCGGTGACCACGGCACTGCGCTGGATGGGGGCGGCGGGGACCGGGCGGGGCGTCATGGCCCGAGTGTGCTCGACACGCCGATTCGAACACATGTTTGATCGCGGACCGGATGAGTCATAGCGTGTGAGCACCACGACGCAGGCCGTGCCACACCCGTGCCGCCGCGTCCGCGGGCGCACCCTGCGGGCCGGTGGTCGAACCAGGAGGACCCCCATGGCGACCAGCCACGACGACGCCGCCCCCGGCGTGAGCGCGCTCCCCGACGGCCCGCCCGACGCCAGCGGGCTCACCCCGCGCCAGACCAAGGTGCTGGAGACCATCCGCGACGCGGTCGCCCAACGCGGCTACCCGCCCAGCATGCGCGAGATCGGCCAGGCCGTCGGCCTGACCAGCACCTCCTCGGTGGCCCACCAGCTGAAGGTGCTGGAGGAGAAGGGCTTCATCAAGCGCGACGGCAGCCGGCCCCGCGCCCTCGAGGTCTTCCTGCCCGAGTCGATGGCCGCACGGCGCGCGATCTCCTCGGCCGACGAGAGCTCCTTCGACGAGACCGGGGTCGGCGACACCCTGCCCGCCGCCTCCTACGTGCCGATGCTCGGCCGGATCGCCGCGGGCGCGCCGATCCTCGCCGAGGAGCAGGTCGAGGACGTCTTCCCGCTGCCCAAGCAGCTCGTCGGCGACGGCCAGCTCTTCCTGCTCGAGGTGCGTGGTGAGTCGATGATCGACGCCGCCATCTGCGACGGCGACTACGTCGTGATCCGCCAGGCCAACACCGCCGAGAACGGTCAGATGGTCGCCGCGATGATCGACGGCGAGGCCACCGTGAAGACCTTCTCCCGCAAGAGCGGGCAGGTGTGGCTGCTGCCGCACAACGACGCCTTCGAGCCGATCGACGGCACCCACGCCACCATCCTCGGCATCGTCACCGCCGTGCTGCGCAAGGTCTGAGGGGTACGCCGGCGGCGGGTGGTCTCGACGCCCGCTCGTCGCTGGCGCTCCTCACTGCTCGACCACCGGTAGGCGCGGGGTCTCGACGCCCGCTCGTCCACCGGGTCGCGGGCGGTCGCCTGGTGAGCACCGGGTGAACGGACGGTGCTCACTCCGGCGAAACCGTCACGAAACAGGGGGCGGCGTCGTTGGATGAGTCGTGACCTCGACGAAGCCGCCGACGACGCCCCCCACCTCGTCCTCCTCCCCCTCCGCGTTGCCCCGCCGCACCGTCCTCGCGACCGGCGCCGCGGGAGCCGCCGCGGCCGGGGTGCTCGGCAGCGGCGTACGCCCTGCGCAGGCCGACCCGACGGGGCAGCCCGGTGCGGCCGACGGGGCCGAGCGCGGGAAGGCGACGCACGAGGTCTTCCAGCACGGGGTCGCCTCGGGTGACCCGTTGCCGCGCCGGGTCGTCATCTGGACCCGCGTCACCCCCACCCCTGCGGCCACGGCCGGCTCGGGCAAGGGCGGGCCGGTCACCGTCACCTGGCAGGTGGCCAAGGACAAGCGGTTCCGCAAGGTCGTCAGCAAGGGCCGGTTCCGCACCAGCGCCGGGCGCGACCACACGGTCAAGCTCGACGCCAGGGGCCTCAAGCCGGACACCGAGTACTTCTACCGCTTCCGCGCCCTCGGCCAGAAGAGCCCCGTCGGCCGCCTGCGCACGGCGCCGCGCAAGCGCGCCGCCCTGGACAACCTGCGCTTCGGGGTCGTGTCCTGCGCCAACCTCGAGGCCGGCTTCTTCAGCTCCTACCGCGGCCTCGCGGCGCGCGAGGACCTCCACGCCGTCCTCCACCTCGGCGACTACCTCTACGAGTACCCCACCGGCGAGTACGGCATGGGCCAGGACAACGTCGTCGTCCGCCCGCACGACCCGCCGCACGAGATGGTCAGCCTCGAGGACTACCGCCGCCGGCACGCCAACTACAAGGCCGACCCCGACCTGCAGGCCCTGCACGCGCGCTACTCGTGGATCCTCACCTGGGACGACCACGAGGTCACCAACGACCAGTGGAAGAACGGCGCGGAGAACCACGACGAGTCCGAGGGTGACTACAAGGTCCGCCGTGCCCGCGCCCACCGCGCGTACGACGAGTGGATGCCGGTGCGGATGGACGGGACCGCTGCCCTGGGCGACGGCACCCGCCTCTACCGTCGGCTGCGCTTCGGCAACCTCGCCGAGGTCTCGATGCTCGACCTGCGCACCTATCGCGACGAGCAGGTCTCCACGCTCGCGCCGACACCCGTGCCGGCGCTCGAGGCCGAGGTGAGCGACCCGTCCCGCTCCATCACCGGCAAGAAGCAGATGGCCTGGCTCAAGGAGTCACTCACCCGCGGCGACCACGCGCCGCAGTGGAAGGTCATCGGTAACCCGGTGATGATCGCGCCGGTCACCTTCGGCGACCTGCCCAACGACCTGATCGACCCCATCAACGACGTGACCGGCATCCTCCCCGGCGACGGCGCGCCCTACAACGTCGACCAGTGGGACGGCTACACCGCCGACCGCCGCGAGGTCCTCGGCCACATCCGCGACCACCAGGTCAAGGACGTCTTGTTCATCACCGGCGACATCCACTCCGGGTGGGCCTGCGAGCTGCCGCTGGACACCTCCACGCAGCCGCTCTACGGCGACTCCTACGGGGTGGAGTTCGTGTGCTCCTCGGTCACCTCGAACAACCTCAAGGACATCACCGGCGCGCCGCAGCTCACGCCGCTCGTGGAGACCGCGATCCTCGCCAACAACCGGCACATCAAGTACCTCGACTTCGACAACCACGGGTACTCCGTCCTCGACATCACCCCCGAGCGCGCCCAGATGGACTGGTACGTCATCGGCGCCCGGGACGACGCGGCCACCCCGATCGAGTGGTCGACGTCGTACGCCACGCTGGCCGGGACCGGCCGGATCACCCCCGTCGACGCTCCGCTGGAGGCCTGATGTGCCAGGACACCCCCCTCGCCGGCTCCCCTGAGCGCGCCGCCCGCCGGCTCGCGGAGATCCGGGCCAGCCGCCGCACCGTGCTGACCGCGGCTGCCTCCGGCCTGGCCTTCTCCAGCGCCGTCGGCGCGGCGGCGCCCGCGGGCGCCGCCAGCGCGAGGACCAAGAAGCGCTGCTACGTGCTCGTCACCGACGGCTGCCGCCCCGACGAGATCGAGCCGACCCTCACCCCCAACCTCCACGCGCTGCGCGAGGGCGGGATGTGGTGGCCGCGGGCGACCTCCATGCCGGTCATGGAGACGATCCCCAACCACGTGATGATGATGACCGGGGTACGCCCCGACCGGTCGGGCGTGCCGGCGAACTCCTTCTACGACCGCGAGCTCGGCGAGATCCGCGACATGGACCAGCCCAGCGACATCCGCGTCAAGACGATCATCGAGCGCCTCGGCAAGCGCGGCTTCACCACCGGCACGGTGCTGAGCAAGGAGTACCTCGTCGGCATCTTCGGCGAGCGGGCCACGCACCGCTGGGAGCCCGAGCTCTACATCCCCGTCTCCGGGCACGCCCCCGACCTGCTGACCTACAACGCGCTGACCTCGATGGTCGACGAGTTCGACCCGCACCTGGTCTTCGTCAACCTCGGCGACATCGACCGGGTCGGCCACACCGACCTCACCGGCACCAACCTGCGCCTGCTGCGCCAGGCAGCGCTGCTCGACACCGACACCCTCGTCGGCCGGTTCATCGACGGCCTGAAGTCCAGCGGCGCGTGGGAGCACTCGATGGTCATCGTGCTCGCCGACCACTCGATGGACTGGTCGATCCCCACCAACGTGATCACCCTGCAGGGGGCCATGGACGAGGACCCGCTGCTCGGCGGCAACGTCGTGATCGCCGACAACGGCGGTGCCGACCTCGTCTACTGGACCGGCCCGAGCAGCAAGCTCGACAAGGCGGTGAAGCGGATCCAGCAGATCGCCGAGGCCACGCCCGGCGTCCTCAAGGCCTGGGACCGGCGTACGCCGTGGCTGCGGCTGGGCCCGGAGTCAGGCGACGTCGTGGTGTTCTGCCAGGCCGGCTGGCGCTTCTCCGACCCCGACCCGGTCACCAGCAACCCGATCCCCGGCAACCACGGCCACCCCGCGACCCGGTCGATCCCCTTCTTCATCGGTGGCGGGCACCCGGCGGTCAAGGCCGGCAAGGTCTTCTCCGCCCACGCCCGCACCATCGACGTGGCGCCCACCGTGGCGAGGTTCTTCGGGCTGCCCACCCCCAAGAAGCGGTACGACGGCAAGCCCCGGATCTGACGCGGCACCCCTGTCCGCGTCCGCTCGGGCCCGGTTCGGGACCGCCGCCAGAACGCCCGGTGAACGCTCGGAACGCGACGTCACCCGCGCGCCCGGGCGACGTTGAGCCGATGTGAACCAGACCCAGTCCTCCACCCCCGCCATCCCCCGCCGCACCGTGCTGGCCACCGGGGCCGCCGGCACCACCCTCGGGGTGCTCGCCGCGGGACCCGCCGAGGCGGGGCGCGGGAAGAAGGGGGGCGGGGGCGGGCCGCGGGCGACGCACCCGGTCTTCCAGCACGGTGTGGCCTCCGGTGACCCGCTGCCCGACGCCGTCGTGCTGTGGACCCGGGTGACGCCGACCCCGGAGGCCACGCCAGGCTCGGGGCGCGGCGGCAGGGTGACGGTGCGCTGGGAGGTGGCCACCGACAGGCGGTTCCGCCGCGTGGTGACCAAGGGCCGCTTCGTCACCAGCAGCAGCCGCGACCACACCGTGAAGCTCGACGCCCGGGGTCTGCGGCCGGAGCGCTGGTACTTCTACCGCTTCCACGCCCTCGGGCAGACCAGCCGCGTCGGCCGCACCCGCACCGCGCCGGCGCCCGACGCCACCCCGGAGAACCTGCGGATCGGCTTCACCTCGTGCAGCAACTGGCCGGCCGGACTGTTCGCGGCGTACCGCGGCCTCGCCGAGCGCGACGACCTGCATGCCGTCGTCCACCTCGGCGACTACCTCTACGAGTCCGGCTCGGCCAACGTCCGGGCGCACGAGCCGGCCCACGAGATCGTCACCCTGGCCGACTACCGGGTGCGGCACGGGCAGTACAAGACCGACCCCGACCTGCAGGCCGCGCACGCCCACGCCCCCTGGATCGTGACGTGGGACGACCACGAGGTCACCAACGACTCCTACGCGACGGGCGCCGAGAACCACGACCCGGAGACCGAGGGCAGCTACGCCAAGCGGCGCGCCCGCGCCCACCGCGCGTACGACGAGTGGATGCCGGCCCGCCTCGACGGGACCGCCCGGCTCGGGGACGGGACGCGGCTCTACCGGCGGCTGCGCTTCGGCACGCTGGCCGAGCTGTCGATGCTGGACCTGCGCACCTACCGCGACCAGCAGGTCGCCGACCCCGGCTACGACACGGGCGTCGACGACCCCGAGCGCACCATCACCGGTGAGCCGCAGATGGAGTGGCTGCTCACGGGGCTGCGGCAGGAGCGCGCGCAGTGGAAGGTGGTCGGGACGTCGGTGATGTTCAGCCCGCTCAAGGTCGCCGCGCTGCCGCGCGACGTCACCGACGCGGTGAACACCCTGGCCCCGCTGATCCCGCAGGACGGCGTCTACGCCAACCCCGACCAGTGGGACGGCTACACCGCCGACCGGCGCACGGTCGTGGACCACCTGACGGCGAACGGCGTCCAGGACACCGTCTTCATCACCGGCGACATCCACTCCGCGTGGGCGATCGACGTGCCGACCGACGTGGGGGCCTACCCGCTCACGCCGACGGCGGGCGTGGAGTTCGTGTGCACGTCGGTGACGTCGAACAACCTCAAGGACCAGCTCGGCACGCCCGCCAGGTCGCCCATCAACCAGGCGGCGGAGCAGGCGATCCTGGCCGCCAACCCGCACATCAAGTACCTCAACTTCGACGACCACGGCTTCTGCGTGCTCGACCTCGACGCGCAGCGGGCGCAGTGCGACTGGTTCGTCATCGGCTCGCGCACCGACCCCGACACCCCCATCACCTGGACCCGCTCCTTCGCCACCGACTCCGGCGCCGGGTCGGTGCGCGAGGTCGACGCCCCGGTGGGCTGAAGGCCGGCGGACGTCATACGGACGGGACGTCCGCTCGTCCCGTCCGTATGACGTCCCGGGACCGTCGCCTCAGCCGGCAGAGGCGGCCAGCCGCGTCAGGGCCTGGCGTACGACGGCAGGGTCGGTGGTCGTCCACATCGGCGGCAGGCTCGCCTTGAGGAAGGAGCCGTAGCGGGCGGTGGCCAGCCGCGGGTCGAGCACGGCGACGACGCCGCGGTCGGTGGTGGTGCGGATCAGCCGCCCGGCGCCCTGGGCCATCAGCAGCGCCGCGTGGGTGGCCGCGACCTGCATGAAGCCGTTGCCGCCGGCCTTGTCGGCGGCCTTCTGCCGCGCGCTCATCAGCGGGTCGTCGGGACGGGGGAAGGGGATGCGGTCGATGAGGACCAGCTGGCAGGTGTCGCCGGGGACGTCGAGGCCCTGCCACAGCGAGAGCGTCCCGAACAGGACGGTGTGGTGGTCCTCGACGAACTGCTTGGCCAGCTCGGGCAGCTGCGCGTCGCCCTGGGCCAGGGTCGTCAGGTGCGGCAGGCGCTCGCGGACGGCCTCGGCCGCCGCCTCGGCGGCCCGGCGCGAGGAGAACAGCCCCAGGGTGCGGCCGTCGGCGGCGTCGACCAGCTCGGCGATCTCGTCGAGCTGGGCCTTCACCAGCCCGTCGCGACCGGGCGGCGGGAGGTGCCGGGCGACGTAGAGGATGCCCTGGCGGCCGTAGTCGAACGGCGACCCGACGTCGACGCCGCGCCACGGGAGGACGCCCTCGCCCTCGGGCACCGACCCGCCGTCGACGACCCGCTCCGACGGCTTGAGGCCCACCGAGGTCGCCACCGACGCGAAGTCGCCCCCCAGCATCAGCGTCGCCGAGGTCATCACGACGGTCTTGTCGGTGAGCAGCTTGTCGCGCATCTGCCCCCACACCTGCAGCGGCGCCACGCACAGCCGTGGCGCGGAGCGCTCGGAGCCCTCCGAGAGCCACAGCACGTCGGACTCCAGGTCGGCGGCCATCCGCTCGGCGACGGCGAAGACGTCCTGCACCGAGCCCTTGGCCTGCTGGCGGCCCGGGTCGCCGTCGCCCTCCCCCGGCTTCTCCTTGGGGAACCCCGAGACGCACGCGCGAGCGGCGTCGCGCACCAGCTGCAGCGCATCGCCCAGGTGCTCGGGCAGCACGTCGAAGCGGCCCGGGGAGGCGGTGGTGACCGCGTCGCGCAGCGCCTCGCCCGCGTCCGCGAGGTCGTCGGCGGGGTTGCTCGCGCCCTCCGTGGAGACGTACTTGCGGGCGCGGCGCGCGGCGCGCTCCACGTCGGGAGCCGTGAGCTCGTCGGTGGCCGCCTGGGTCACCCGGGCGACGAGCTCGTGCGCCTCGTCGATCACGACGGCGTCGTACTCGGGGATCATCGGGACGCCCTCGATGGCGTCGATGGCCAGCAGCGAGTGGTTGGTGATGACCAGGTGCGAGCGGTGCGCCTTCTCCCGCGCGAGCTCGGCGAAGCACTCCTGACCGAACGGGCAGCGCTGGGCGCCGAGGCAGTCGCGGTGACCGACCGAGACCTGGCGCCACTCGCGCTCGGTGTGGCGCGGGGCGTTGTCGCGCTCGCCGGAGCCGCCCTGCTCGGCCTCCTCCTCCGCCCAGGCCCGCAGCTCGAGGACCTTCTGCCCCATCGAGCCCTCGGGCAGCTGCACCAGGGCGCCCTGGTCGTCCGGCACGCCCTCGCGGACGCGGTGGAGGCAGGCGTAGTTGGAGCGGCCCTTGAGCACGGCGTAGGAGGTGTCGACGCCCTCCTGGCCCTTCATCGCCTCCATCAGCCGCGGCACGTCGCGCTCGACGAGCTGGTGCTGCAGCGCCAGCGTCGCTGTTGCCACCACGACGCGCTTGTCGTGCAGCAGCGAGGGCACGAGGTAGGCCAGCGACTTGCCGGTGCCGGTGCCGGCCTGCACGAGCAGGTGCTGGTCGTCGGCCAGGGCGCGCCCGACCTCCTCGGCCATCTGCACCTGCCCGTCGCGGGTCGCCCCGCCGAGCGCGGTCACCGCCGTCTCCAGCATCGCGCTCACGCTGGTCCTCGGCTCACTCACGCCGAGCACCCTAGTCGCGGCCGGGGACGGTCCACTCCCCGCGGTCAGCCGGCTGTGGACAGCCGCGCGGCGACCGCGTCGCCGAAGCGGGCGTGACCGGCCGGGGTGAGGTGCAGCAGGTCGGGCAGGTAGTCCAGCGCCAGGTCGCTCACCGCCACGAACCGCACCCCGTGCTCGGCGCACAGCCGCTCGAGCAGCCCCTCGACCCTCGGGACGTACGCCGACCGGGCCGGCGCGTCCGCGGGCCCGACGACGGTCAGCGGGTGCCCGTCGAGCTGGCCGAGGAGGCGTTCGAAGCCGGCCCGGATGTCGGCCGCGGACATGTCCCAGTCGTTGAGGCCGCCCGCCACGACCACCGGCGTACCGGGCGGGAGGGGGCGCAGCGCCGCCCGTGCCCGGGCGGCGAACGAGACCTGCGGGCCGCAGCCCGAGGCGCCGGCGCTGAACCCGGAGCCGGAGAAGCCGGCCACGTGGACGCGACCGGGCAGCCGGGTCGGCCAGGAGCCGGTGGGGTCCTCGAGGCCGAGTCCGGCGGTCCAGGAGTCACCGATGACCAGGACGTCCTCGCCCGCGCCGGACACCGAGCCCGACCGGGCGACGGAGTCGGCGCTGAACGTCTCGCACCGGGTCGGCCCCGAGCCGGTCGCGCGGCCGGTCACGACGACCACGGAGAGGGCCACGAGCACCGCCGCGAGCGCCACCACCGCGAGCCGACGCGGCGGGCGCTGCACGCTGTGGCGGGGCTCCGGCGCACGCCGGTCCCGCACCCCCCGGAAGGCCATGGGTCCATGGTGCGGCCCGATGGCCCCCGCACGCAGCCGAAGCCGCGCTTGCGCGCCGAACCGTGACCGGATCGTGCTCCGGCCACGGCCCCGGCGGGCCTCAGGCCTGCGGCGTGACGGCGTACGCCGCCAGCTCGCCGGCCAGGGACTCGCTCGCGCGTCCGCGCACGAGCGTCCCGTCGCCGGTGTGCTCCATCGACTCGATCTCGCCGACGCGGTGGATCTTGTCGACCAGGTCGCCGCGGCTGTAGGGCAGCAGCACCTCGAACTCGACCGCCGGGCGGGGCAGCTCGGACTCCACGCGGGCCAGCGCCTCGGCGATGCCCTGGCCGGTCCTCGCCGAGACCACGACCGTGTGCGGCTCGCGCGCCTGCAGCCGCGCGATGACCATCGGGTCGGCGGCGTCGGCCTTGTTGATGACGATCAGCTCGGGCACGTCGGTGGCGTCGATGTCGGCGAGCACCTCGCGCACCGCCGCGATCTGGCCCTCCGGGTCCGGGTGGGACCCGTCGACGACGTGCAGCAGCAGGTCGGCGTCGGCGACCTCCTCCAGGGTCGAGCGGAACGCCTCGACCAGCTGGTGCGGCAGGTGCCGCACGAAGCCGACCGTGTCGCTCATGGTGTAGACGCGCCCGTCGGCGGTGGTGGTGCGCCGGGTGGTCGGGTCCAGGGTCGCGAACAGCGCGTCCTCGACCAGCACGCCCGCGCTGGTGAGCTGGTTGAGCAGGCTGGACTTGCCGGCGTTGGTGTAGCCGGCGATCGCGACGCTCGGCACCTGGTTGGCCTGGCGCTGGCTGCGCTTGGCGTCACGGGTGACCTTCATGTGCTTGAGCTCGCGGCGCAGCTTGGCGATCCGGTCGTTGATCCGGCGCCGGTCGGTCTCGATCTTGGTCTCACCGGGGCCTCGACCACCGATGCCCTCACCGCCGGCCGCCCGGCCGCCGGCCTGGCGCGAGAGGTTGCCACCCCAGCCGCGCAGGCGCTGCTTCATGTACTGCAGCTGGGCCAGCTCGACCTGCGCCTGGCCCTCCTTGGACTTCGCGTGCTGGGCGAAGATGTCGAGGATCAGCGCGGTCCGGTCGACGACCTTGACCTTGAGCTTGTCCTCGAGGTTCCTCAGCTGGCTGGGGGCGAGCTCGCCGTCGCAGATGACGGTGTCGGCCCCGGTCGCGCGGACGATCTCGCCGATCGCCTCGACCTTGCCGCGCCCGACGTACGTCGCGGGGTCGGGGCTCTGCCGGCGCTGGTAGATCGCCTCGAGCACCTCCGAGCCGGCGGTCTCGGCGAGCAGGGCGAGCTCGGCCATCGAGTTCTCGGCGTCCTGCGTGGTGCCCGAGGTCCACACCCCGACCAGCACGACCCGCTCGAGCCGGAGCTGGCGGTACTCGACCTCGGTGATGTCCTCGAGCTCGGTGCGCAGCCCGGCGACCCGGCGCAGCTGGTGCCGCTCGGCCAGCTCCATCGCGCCGACCGTCGGCTCCTCGGGGTCGGGCTCGTCGGCGTACCCGGACTCGAAGTCCTCGGGCTCGTCCCAGTCCTCGGTCTCGTCCAGCTCGGTGTCGAGGGAGAAGTCGTGTGCGTTGCTCATATACCTCCAGCGTAGGTCTCCTTCAACGCCGCGGCGAACGGGTTTACTCCCACGCATGGACCTCGACCTCGACGACCTGCGCTCCCGCGTGCCCGGACGCCTGCTCGGACTCACCGGTGCCCCCGGGGTCGGGAAGTCGACGCTCGCCGCCGCGTTGGCGCGCTCGTGGGGTGCGGTGGTCGTGCCGATGGACGGCTTCCACCTCGCCGACGTCGAGCTCTCGCGGCGCGGACTGCTCGGGCGCAAGGGCGCACCGGAGACCTTCGACGCCGAGGGGTACGCCGCCCTGCTGGCCCGGGTCCGCGGCCGCGAGCCGCTGGTGATGGCCCCGGCGTTCGAGCGCGACCTCGAGCAGCCGCTGGCGGGGGCACTGCCGGTCCCGGGGTCGGCCGGCCTCGTGGTGACCGAGGGCAACTACCTGCTGCTCGACGAGCCCCGGTGGGCGGCGGTGCGCGCGCAGCTGGACGCGGTCTGGCACCTGCGGGTCGACCCCGCCCTGCGCCGCGAGCGGCTGCTGGCCCGGCACGTGACGTTCGGCAAGACGGCCGCCGAGGCCGAGGCGTGGGTGCGTGCCGTCGACGACCCGAACGCCGCGCTGGTCGAGGCCGCCGCCGAGCGGGCCGACCTGGTCATCGATCTCTGAGGGTGCCCGGCCCACCGTGGGACGTCATACGCCCCGCGGCAGCGGACGTCCCGTCCGTATGACGTCCCCGCAGCCGGCTCAGGCGCGGCGGGCCAGCAGCGTGGCGTCCTCGATCTCCATCTCGCGGCCGTCGCGGGTGACGGTGCGTGGGCGCTCCTCGGCGACGACGACCTCGAACCCCTCGGGCAGCGCGGGCAGCAGGTCGGTGCTGTGCCACATCGCCCGCAGCCGCTTCTCGTCGTGGCGGTGGAAGGTCTCGGAGGGGGCGTGGCCGACCACGAGCAGGTGGCCACCGGGTGCGACGGCCGGCGCGAGGCGGCGTACGACGTCGACGATGCTGCCCTCCGGCGGGTGCAGGAAGTGGGTGGTGACCAGGTCGAACTCGCGCCCGCCGGCCTCGAAGGTCCGGGCGTCGACCTGCCACCAGTCGCACCGGTCGGCGACGCCCGACTCGGCCGCGTGGGCGGCGGCGCGCTCGAGGCCCTTGGCGGAGAAGTCGGCGCCGGTCACGCGCCAGCCCTGCTGGGCCAGCCAGATGACGTCACCGCCCTCCCCGCAGCCGAGATCCAGGGCGGTGCCGGGGGTCAGCCGACCGGCCTCCGCGACCAGCTGCGGGTTGGCCCTGCCGCTCCACATCTTCTCCTCCGCGGAGTAGCGCTCGTCCCAGCTGGCGGGCTCGAAGAAGTCCTCGTCGTGGCTCACGCCCCCAGCCTAGGAGCCCGGACATGGGTCGTGCCCCTCAGCGGGCGCCATGGCGCGCGCTGAGGGGCACGACTCGAGGATCAGGAGCTCACTTCGGAGGCATCCGGATGCCGCCGTCGACGCGGATGACCTCGGCGTTCATGTAGGAGTTGGTGATGGTCTCCACGACCATGCTCGCCAGCTCGTCCGGGCGCCCCAGGCGCTTGGGGAAGAGCACGCTCTCGCCCAGCTTGGCCTTGAACGCCTCCGACGCCTCGCCCTCGCCGTAGATCGGGGTGTCGATGAGCCCGGGGGCGATGGTGTTGAGGCGGATGCCCGCCGAGGACAGGTCGCGCGCGACCGGCAGGGTCATGCCGACGACGCCACCCTTGGAGGAGGAGTACGCCGCCTGGCCGATCTGGCCGTCGAAGGCGGCGACGCTCGTCAGGTTGGCGATGGCGCCGCGGCAGCCGTCGGCGTCGGGCTCGTTGCGGCTCATCGCGGTCGCCGCGAGGCGGGTCATGTCGAAGGTGCCGATCAGGTTGATCGCGATCACCTTGCGGTAGGCCTCGAGGTCGTGGGCGGAGTCGAACTCGCCGTCGCGGCCGATGGTGCGCTGGGCCCAGCCGATGCCGGCGGAGTTCACGACCGCGCGCAGCGGCGCGATGGCGGTGGCGGCGTCGACGGCGGCCTTGATCTGGTCGGTGTTGGTCACGTCGACCTGGGCGAAGACGCCCTTGATCTCCTCGGCCAGGGCCTCGCCCTTGTCGGCCTGGAGGTCGGCGATGACGACGGTGGCACCCTTGGCGGCCAGCTGGCGGGCGGCGGCCGCGCCGATGCCCGAGGCGCCGCCGGTGACGATGGCGGTGGATCCGGTGATGTCCATGGCCCGGAACCTAGCGGGTGGGGAGACCTGCGTCACCCGCGGGTCGATGATCGGGACAGTTCCACTGTCACGGTCGGGTGGGGGAAGGTTCGACTGATGTCAGTCAGACCTTCGCGATGGCGGTCGAAGGTTCGACCGCGCAGCGCAAGGTTGGACTGACATCAGTCAGACCTTCCCCTACAGACCGGTCTCCCCGCGCGCCACGATCACGCCCGGGCCGGTCATGAGGATCCGTCCGGCCTCGGTCCACTCGATGCGCAGGGTGCCGCCGGGCAGGTCGACGGTGTACGCCGAGCCCAGACCGGTCCCGTCCCGGCCGACCCCGTCGCGCAGGGCGGCGGCGACCGCGACCGCGCAGGCGCCGGTGCCGCAGGAGCGGGTCTCCCCGGAGCCCCGCTCGTGCACCCGCATGGCGACGTGCCCGGGCGCCAGCGGCACGACGAGCTCGACGTTGACCCCGTGCGGGTACACCGCGGGGTCGAACTCCGGCGAGGTCAGCAACGAGCCCACCGGCCCGGTCGGGTCGAGGGACTCCACGAAGGCCACCGCGTGGGGGTTGCCCATGTCGACGTGCGTGGCCGCCCAGGTCGAGCGACCGATCGACACCGCGGTCTGCCCCAGCACCTGCGGCTCACCCATGTCGACGGTGATGTCCTCGCCGTCCACGACGATCGTCTTCAGACCGTCGCGGGTCTGGACGGGGATCGGCTCGTCGCCGGGGACCAGTCCCTCGGCGACCAGGTGCCGCGCGAAGACCCGGATGCCGTTGCCGCACATCTCCGAGACCGACCCGTCGGCGTTCCAGTAGTCCATGAACCAGTGGCCGTCCTCGCCGCGCACCACCCGCAGCACACCGTCGCCCCCGATGCCGGCGCGCCGATCGCACACCGCGCGCACCCGCGCCGACCAGGCCTCGGGCGACAGGCCACCGTGGACGGTGCCGTCGTGGTCGGGCAGCAGCACGAAGTCGTTCTCGGTGCCGTGCCCCTTGAGGAAGGGGTACATCAGTAGAGCCCCTCCGCGTAGGACGGCCCGTAGTAGCGGTCGAGCTCCTCCACCGGGCCGGCACCCTCGACCGTCGAGGCGATGACGGCGCGGCGCGGCACGACCGCCTCCGGCTCCCAGGTCTCCGGCTGCCACAGCCCCGAGCGCAGGAACGCCTTCGCGCAGTGGAAGAAGACCTCCTCCACCTCCACGACGACGGCCAGCACCGGCCGGGCGCCGCGCACGGCCATCTCGTCGAAGAAGGGGGCGTCGGTGACCAGTCGGGCGCGCCCGTTCACCCGCAGCGTGTCGCCCCGGCCCGGGATGAGGAACAGCAGCCCGACGTGGGGGTTCTGCAGGATGTTGCGGTACCCGTCGGCCCGCCGGTTGCCCGGCCGTTCGGCGATCGCGATCGTCTGGTCGTCGAGCACGTGGGTCAGCATCCCGGCGGGATCGCCCTTCGGTGAGGCGTCGCAGCGACCGGTCGCGTCGGCGGTCGAGAGCACGCAGAACGGCGCCGCCGCCAGCCAGTCCCGGTCCACCTCCAGCAGCCGGTCGCGACCCTTGTCGCGGGCACGTGCGGTCGGCTCGCCCAGCAGCGCGACGAGCGCGTCGACGGAGTCCACGCTCGGCCAGTCGGCGCCGGTGCGGTCAGGGGCGGGGAGGGTGCTGCTCACCCGCCCACGGTACGCCGCTGGGCCCGCGCGGCCGGCACCCGAGCCGACCCATGGGCTGGGCGGCCGGCCCGGCTCAGCGTCGGTCGACGACCCGCGCGTCACCGCCCCCGCGGCGTACCGGCTCGGCGACGGCGATCACCTGCTTGCCGCGCAGGAACTCGATGCCGGTGGCAGCGCCGATCTCCCCGCCGGGCAGCGTGGTCTCCCGCAGCAGGTGCCCGAAGGGCTCCAGGTCACCGCCCCACGCCTCGAGCCAGGCCGGCTCGGCGTCGACCCACACCGTGTTGCGCTGGGTGGCGCGCGGGGCGGCGACGGCGTCCTCGAGCGTCTGGCCGCGGTCGATGAAGTCGACCAGCAGCCCGAGCACCGTGGTGATGATGGTGGAGCCACCGGGCGAGCCCAGCGCCACCAGCGGCTTGCCCTTCTCGGTGACGATGGTGGGCGCCATCGAGCTGCGCGGGCGCTTGCCGGGCTCGACGCGGTTGGGGTCGCGGCGCTTCCAGGTGAGGCTGAAGTCGGTGAGCTCGTTGTTGAGCAGGAAGCCGCGACCGGGCACCACGATGCCGGCGCCACCGGTCTGCTCGATGGTCAGCGTGTAGGACACGACGGTGCCCCAGCGGTCGGTGACGACCAGGTGCGTGGTCTCGGTGTTCTCGTGGTCCTCGGCCTCGACCGAGGTGCCCTCGCGCTCGGCGCCCGGCTCGCACCGGCCGTCATAGCGGCGCACGTCGCCGGCGTCGAGCGGCTTGGGCGTGGCCTGGGCCATCGACACCGCGCAGAGCCGCTCGTCGGCGTACTCCGGGTCCAGCAGCGCCTCGTCGGGGACCTTCACGAAGTCGCGGTCGCCGACGTAGGCGGCCCGGTCGGCGAAGGCGAGCGCGCTCGCCTCGAGGACGGCGTGCTGGACCCGCTCGTCGGTCCAGCTCGACAGCGGCATCCGCTCGAGGATGGCCAGCGCCTGGCCGACGGTGCTGCCCCCGCTGGAGGAGGAGCCCATGCCGTGCACCTCGAAGCCGCGGTAGTCCAGGGTCAGCGGCTTGCGCACCCGGACGTCGTAGGTCTTGAGGTCCTTCTCGCGCAGGTGGCCCGGCGGCACCGGCAGGTCGCCGTCGAGCACCGGCGGCGCCTTGACGGTCCGGACGATGTTGCGGGCGATCCGGCCGCGGTAGAACGCCTTCGCCCCCTGCCGGCCGATCTGGTCGTAGGTCTTCGCCAGGCCGGGGTTGCGGAAGGTGGAGCCCACGGCCGGCGTCTGGCCGTCGGGCAGGAAGAGCGCGGCGGTGGAGCCGATCTGGGCGAACCGGTCGGCGTTGGCCTCGACCTGCTCGGCGAAGGTCCGATCGACCTCGAAGCCGTCGCGGGCCAGCTCGGCGGCCGGGCGCAGCAGGGTCCGCATCGACCGGCTCCCCCAGCGCTCCAGCGCCTCCTCCCAGGTGGCCACGGTGCCGGGGGTGCCCACGGCCAGGCCGCTGGTGACCAGGTCGGGGTAGAAGGGGTAGGGGTCGCCGGTGGCCGGGTCGAGGAACATGGTGCGCTTGGGCGACCTCGACGGCGCCGACTCGCGACCGTCGATGGTCAGGACCTTGCCGGTCCTGCCGTCGAGCCGCATGAGGTAGCCGCCCCCGCCGATGCCGGCGCTGAACGGCTCGGTGACGCCCAGGGCGGCGGCGGTGGCGACGGCTGCGTCGACGGCGTTGCCCCCGCTCTCCAGGACCTTCAGCCCGATCCGGGTGGCCTCGGGGTCGACCGAGGTCACGGCACCGCCGGTGCCCTCGTCGGTCGCGAGCCTGGTCACGGCCCGCGGGGCCGGCTCGGTGACCGGAGCCGGTGTGGTCGGGTCGGCCACCGCCTGGGGGGCCACGGGCGCCAGGGCCAGCGCGGCGAGAGCGGGGACGAGGGCCAGCGGGGCGCGACGCAGGATGCGCATGGGGAGCCTTTCGGGCGGGCGGCGTGCGGCCGACCCTAGGCGCCTCGCGGGCCCACCACGTCGTAGATCGCGCAGGCGAACGCTCCGTGCTGTGCCAGCTCGACCAGCCTCAGGTCGAACGGTCGCGGGAACAACGGCCGACCCGCCCCCAGGGTCACGGGCGCGATGGAGAGCAGCAGCCGGTCGAGGTGACCGGCCTCGGCGAAGTCGGCCGCCAGCCCGCCCCCGCCGACGATCCAGACGTCCTTGTCACCGGCGGCCGCCGCCATCTCCTGCCACACCGGCTCGACGTCACCCTGCACGAAGCGCACGTCGGCGCCCTCGATGACCGGCAGGTCCCGGTGGGTGAAGACCCAGGTGGGCTGGGCGTACGGCCAGGCGCCGGGCTCCCCGCCGTCGGGCTCCCCCGCCCCACCGGACTCCAGGTGCGCGCGCACCCACTCGTAGGTCGTGGCGCCCATGGCCAGGGCCCCGATGCCCGCGATGAAGGTGGCGTAGTCGAGCGGGCCGCCCTCCTCGTGCTCCTGGGACATCAGCCACTCCAGCGAGTCGTGCTCGTCGGCGATGTACCCGTCGAGGGTGGTGGCGGTGTAGAAGTGCGTGCGCGTCATGGCTCCATGACAGCGGAGACCGCCGACAGTGCGCCAGCGACCCGGTCGGGGTCGTCGAAGCGCACCCAGTGGATGCGCGGGTCCTTGCGGAACCACGCGTCCTGGCGACGCGCGAAGCGGCGGGTGGCGACCACCGTGCGCTCGCGCGCCTCGTCCAGCGACAGCTCGCCGGCCAGGTGGGCGGCGACCTCGGGGTAGCCGATGGCCCGGGAGGCGGTACGCCCCTGCGCGAGCCCGCGCGCCAGAAGCCGCTCCACCTCCGTCACGAAGCCGGCCGCGAACATCTCCCCGACCCGCTGCTCGATCCGCGTGTCCAGGGTGGGCCGGTCGATGTCGACGCCCACCTGGACGGTGCGCGGGTCGACGTACTCCAGGCGGGGCAGCGTGGCGCTGAACGGTCGGCCGGTGATCTCGACGACCTCCAGGGCCCGGACGACGCGGCGGCCGTTCTCGACCAGGATGCGCGAGGCCGACTCGGGGTCGACCTCGGCGAGCCGGGCGTGCATCGTTGCGGACCCCACCTCCGCGAGCTCCGCCTCGAGCCGCGCCCGCACCGCCGGGTCGGTGCCGGGGAACTCGAACTCGTCGAGCACCGCTCGCGTGTAGAGCGCCGAGCCGCCCACCAGCACCGGCGTGACGCCACGGCCGCGGAGCTCGGTGATCACTGCACGCGCCTGCCCCTGGAACTCCGCCACCGTCGCCGGCTCGGTCACCTCCAGGGTGTCCAGCAGGTGGTGCGGGATGCCGCGGCGCTCGTGGGGCGGCAACTTGGCGGTCCCGACGTCCATGCCCCGGTACAGCTGCATCGCATCGGTGTTCACCACCTCCCCACCGAGTGCCTCGGCGAGGTCCAGGGAGAGCCCGGTCTTGCCGGCGGCGGTGGCCCCGACCACCGCGACCACCGGAGGGAGAGGGCTCATGTGGCTAGTGTGGCAACCCGTTCCGATCCCGAGCACCGGAGGTGGCCATGGGCTTCCTGGACAAGGCGAAGAAGCAGCTGAGCGACGCGGTCGACCAGCACGGCGACAAGATCGGCGACGGCCTCGACAAGGTCGCCGCCGAGGCCGACAAGCGCACCGGCGGCAAGCACACCGACAAGATCGAGAAGGGCGTCGCCAAGGCCAAGGACGGCCTCGACAAGCTCGACGGCCGCAACGACGACATCCCGGACGACAAGTGACCGCGCCGATCCCCGAGGAGCGCGACGGCGAGCCGCTGCCCACGCAGGGCACCCCGCCCGGCGAGCACGACTCCGACCTGCCCGACGGCTCGCCCGCCCCGGACTCCCCCGTGGAGGAGGAGCAGGAGCGCAACGCCAAGACCACCGAGGACCAGCCCAGCCAGTGACCGGCATCGAGGACAGGTTCGTCGTCGTGCCGGCCGCCTACGTGCTGCTGCTACGAGGTGAGGGGCCCGGGACCGAGGTCCTGCTCCAGCTCCGGCAGGGGGTCGACTTCATGGACGGCCACTGGGCCTCCGGCGCAGCCGGGCACGTGGAACGTGGCGAGACGGCGTACGACGCGGCGAGGCGGGAGGCGCGCGAGGAGCTCGGCATCGGGGGGCTGGAGCTGGAGTTCCTCACCACGATGCAGCGCACCGCCGGCGGCGAGCCGATCGACGAGCGCGTCGACTTCTTCTTCAGCTCGCGCAGCTGGACCGGCGAACCGCGGGTGACCGAGCCGGAGAAGTCCGGCGGCATCCGCTGGGTGCGCCTGGACGACCTCGACTCGCTGCCCGGACCGGTGGTTCCCCACGAGCGGGTGGTGCTGGACGGCCTCAGGACGGGCAGCCTGGGGGCGTACTCGACGCACGGCTTCGACTGATCCCAGGGACCGGTCGACGCCTACGGTCCGACGACGCAGGAGGGACGACATGAGCGAGCAGGAGAACGCGGAGACCGAGGACGACCTCGGTCCCATGCCCGAGCCGGAGGCCGAGACGCCCCAGCTCCACCCGGGCGGCACCGACGCGCTCCTCGACCGGGTCGAGGACCCCCAGGTGCCCGACCTCGCCGCCGAGGACAACCCGGCCACCGAGGCCAGCCCCACCGAGACCCGCGAGGGCGAGGACACCAGCACCAAGGCGACCCGCAACGAGGAGGACGCCGGCGACGGCAACCACCCCGAGGAGTCGCCGGCATGAGCGACGAGCGACGCATCGACCCCGCCACCGGCCGCGAGCCCGACGACCCGCGGCACTCCAACGACGAGCTCGCCGGCGACATGGGTGTCAGCAGCGAGCGCGAGGGCCCCACCGGCCCGGGCCAGCACGGCACCGACGGGGTGCGCTACACCGGGCCCACCGACACACCCGGCGACGCCCCGCCCGAGCAGTCGGCCGGCGGCGAGGAGACCAACCCCGACGACGACCGTCCGCCGAAGTCGGGCTTCCCCAGCCAGCACCCGCGCTCGGACGAGAAGCGCTACGAGCCCGGTCACTGACGGCCGCTGCGTAGCCGGACGGACCCAACGGGCCGGCGCGGGGTGCCTCACGCGGCGCGGCAGCCCACGCAGAGCTGGTCGGTCCGTGCGGCGACGACCGCCTCCAGGACGGCCCTGACCCGCTCGGGGTGGAACATGACCTCCTCCCACGAGAACCTCAGCACCACCCAGCCCGCGGCCACCAGGGCGTTGTAGCGGTTGGCGTCGCGGTGCAGCGCCGCGCGGTCGCCGTGCCACGCGAAGGAGTCGGCCTCCAGGACCACCTTGAGCCGAGCATCGGTGAGGTCGGGCCGGCCCAGCAGGTGCGGGTCCCGGATGGTGACCTGCGGCTCCACCTCCAGTCCCTCGACCTCCAGGCAGATCACCCGGAGGGCGGACTCGAACGGGTTGGCCGCCCGCCCGTCGGCGGCGGCCGCCACCCGCCGCGCGCGTGCCGCTCCCGGTCCCCGCGCATCACGCGCGAGCGCCAGCAGCCGGGCGGGAGGAAAGCCCTCACGCAGGGCCGAGTCGGCCACGGCGAGCGCCTCGGGGAAAGGGAGTGTGCGCAGGCAGTCGGCCAGCGTGCGGTCGGGGCTGGTGCGGTCACCGTCGACGTCGTCCGGCCCGAGGTCCACCCAGCGCAGCGCCAAGCGTCGCTGAGCGGCCGCAGCCACCTTGCGCTTGCGCGGGACGCAGACCTCCACGCGCGGTGGGCTCGTCAGGACGGCCCACCCGCGAGCGAGTGCCGCGGAGCGCAGGCAGAGGACACCGGACACCGAGGCCGCCTCCGCGCGCGCAGCATCGACCTCAGGTGAGGTGTAGTGCCGGCCGACCACCACGAGCTCCTCCGACGCGAGCGCCGCATCCACTGCTCGGCGCCCACAGGCGCGGATCAGTGCAGCGCGTCTCGCGACGCCGCCGAGCTCGGCAAGCGCCTCGCTCACCGAGGCCTGATCCATCCGGCAAGGGTGGCGCAGATCGGCCGAGGGCGGCCCTCGCTCTCCACAGGCCGTACGGAAACAGGCACAAGGGGCGCGTTTGCCCTGCTGCTCAGCCTGACGGACCTGGCCGCCTCGTCGTTGTGCCTGTTCTCGTACGACCGCTCAGAGGCGGATGACGTCCAGCTCGGTCTCGACGACCCGGTCGCCGTCGCGCTCGACGAGGTAGGCGCCGGCGCGGGCACGCTCGGTATAGGCGCCGACCATCTCGGTGCCGCGGTAGAGCAGTCCGGCGCCGTCGTCGGTGGCGTAGCCGGTGGGCAGGGTGCCGTCGGCCACGAGCGACTGGAAGAGCGGGCGGCGCTGCTCCTCGGAGTCGTAGTGGACACCGTTGGAGTAGGGCAGCAGGCCCAGACCGTTCGTGATCGGGCGCAGCGTCGGGCCGAAGGAGTCGGTGGTGCCGCCGACGTGCCAGCAGATGGAGCCCGCCGAGACCCCGGTCAGCACCACGCCTGCCTCCCACGCGGCGCGCATCGCCTCGTCGACGCCGTGCAGCCGCCACATGGCCAGCAGCCCGGCGACCGAGCCTCCCCAGACCCACACGACGTCCTGCTCGAGCAGGTGGGCGGTGATGTCCTCGACGTTGGGCATGGTGAACAGCTGCAGGTGGCTGCCCTGGAAGCCGCGGGCCTGGGCGGCGGCGTAGAAGTCGCGCACCAGGGTGGGCGAGTCGCCGCAGGCGGTGCCGACGAAGCACACCTTCGGTGCGCGTCCTTCCACACCGGACAGGTCGACCGCGAGGTCGGTCAGCGGGCCGACGCCCCAGCTGATCCGGTCGGCGGCGACGACGCCACCGGAGGTGGCCAGGATGGTGGGCTGATCGGCGGGCACGCCGGGGACTCTACGTACGCAGACCGCTCAGCGGCAGGCGGGTGCGTCCGGGAGCGGCGCCGGGACGCCGACCGACGGCATGCCGAGGCCGACGCCGGTCTGCTGGGGGCCGTTGACCCGGGCCTCCCAGGCGTCGCCGGAGCGGGTACGACGCACCGACAGCACCCGGTCGGCCACCAGGTGGTGCGGCGCGGCGTAGGTGATCTCGACCGTGACCATGTCACCGGGACGCACCGGCTCGTCGGGCGCGGCGAAGTGGACCAGCCGGTTGTCGGGCGCGCGCCCGGACAGTCGCTGGGTCTCGGTGTCCTTGCGGCCCTCGCCCTCGGCGACCATCAGCTCGACGGTCCGGCCGACGAGCTGCTTGTTCTCCTCCCAGGCGATCTCGTTGACGAGGTCGACGAGGCGGCCGTACCGGTCCTTGACGACCTCGGGCGAGACCTGGTCGGGGAGCTCGGCGGCGGGGGTGCCGGGACGCTTGGAGTACTGGAAGGTGAAGGCGCTGGCGAACCGCGACTCCCGCACCACCCGCAACGTCTCGAGGAAGTCCTCCTCGGTCTCGCCGGGGAAGCCGACGATGATGTCGGTGGTGATCGCGGCGTGCGGGATCTGCTCGCGCACGCGCTCGAGGATGCCGAGGTACTTCGCCGAGCGGTAGGAGCGGCGCATGTCCTTGAGCACCTTGTCCGAACCGGACTGCAACGGCATGTGCAGGCTCGGCATCACGTTGGGCGTCTCGGCCATCGCGTCGATGACGTCGTCGGTGAACTCGGCCGGGTGCGGGCTGGTGAAGCGGACCCGCTCGAGCCCCTCGATCTCCCCGCAGGCGCGCAGCAGCTTGGAGAAGGCCTGCCGGTCGCCGAACTCCACGCCGTAGGCGTTGACGTTCTGGCCCAGCAGCGTGATCTCGGAGACGCCCTCGGCGACCAGCGCCTCGATCTCGGCGAGGATCTCGCCGGGGCGGCGGTCCTTCTCCTTGCCGCGCAAGGCCGGGACGATGCAGAAGGTGCAGGTGTTGTTGCAGCCCACCGACACGGAGACCCACGCGGCGTAGGCCGACTCGCGCTTGGTCGGCAGCGTCGAGGGGAAGACGTCGAGGCTCTCCAGGATCTCGACCTGGGCCTCCTGCTGCACCCGGGCACGCTCCAGCAGCACCGGCAGCGAGCCGATGTTGTGGGTGCCGAAGACGACGTCCACGTACGGCGCCTTGCGGGTGATCGTGTCGCGGTCCTTCTGGGCCAGGCAGCCGCCGACGGCGATCTGCATGCCGGGGTGCTCGGCCTTGACCGGCGCGAGGTGGCCGAGGTTGCCGTAGAGCTTGTTGTCGGCGTTCTCGCGGACCGCGCAGGTGTTGAACACGACGACGTCGGCCTGCTCGCCGGCGGGGACGCGTGCGTAGCCCGCGTCCTCCAGCAGCCCGGAGAGGCGCTCGGAGTCGTGGACGTTCATCTGGCACCCGTAGGTCTTGACCTCGTAGGTGCGGGGCTGCGCGACGGTGCTCATGACAGTCCCCAAGGGTACGGCGGGTGGCCCGGGCGTCCCGAATCCCGCTCTGCCTCGTTGGACCCGCGTGTGCACCTGTCACCTGACCCGTCGAGGTCTCCTGGCCGGCACCACCGGCGTGGTGACCACCGCCGCCGTGGCGCGCTTCGAGCCGGCGGCGGCCGGGCAGAGCCGCACCGAGACCTTCACCGGCACCTTCACCGGGGTCGACACCCCGGACTGGCACTACCTGCCGGTCGAGGTGCCCCGCGGGGTGCGCGAGATCGAGGTGTCCTACGCCTACGAGAAGACCGACACCGGCCTCGGCTTCAGCGCCAACGTGATCGACATCGGCATCTTCGACCCGAGCGGGCACGACCTCGGTGACGCGAGCGGGTTCCGCGGCTGGTCGGGCGGCGCACGGGACCGGTTCCGGATCAGTCGCCGCCGCGCGACCCCCGGCTACCTGCCCGGCCCGATCACCCCGGGCACCTGGCACGTGGCCCTCGGCCCGTTCGCGGTGGTGCCGCCGGGCGTGGACTACGAGGTGAGCGTGACGCTGCACTTCGGCCGGGACCGCGGGCGCTTCGTCCCGAAGCCGGCACCGCGACGCGTCAGGGGCACCGGACCCGGCTGGTACCGCGGCGACTGCCACCTGCACACCGTCCACTCCGACGGCCGGCACACCCAGCGCTCGCTGCTCGCCCTGGCCCGCGAGGCCGGCCTGGACTTCCTCGGCTCCACCGAGCACAACACCTCCTCGGCCCAGCTGACCTGGGGGCGGCACGTCCCCGACGACTTCCTGGTCATCCCCGGTGAGGAGGTCACCACCCGGGCGGGCCACTGGCTGGCGCTCGGGCTCCCGGCCGGCACCTGGATCGACTGGCGCTACCGCCCCGAGGACGACGCCCTCACCACCTTCACCGAGCGGGTCCGCGGGGTCGGCGGGATGGCGGTCACGGCGCACCCCTTCGCCCCCGGCCCGGGCTCCACGTGGGGCTTCGACCCGACGTACGCCGCGATGGACGCCGTCGAGATCTGGAACGGGCCCTGGACCCTCGACGACCAGGTGGCGGTCGCGGCCTGGCACGCCCTGCTGGTCGCCGGGGGCTACGTGCCGGTCATGGGCAACAGCGACTCCCACCACGAGGGCCAGGCCGTCGGCCTGCCCCAGACGGTCGTGCGCGCGTCGTCCCTGTCGACGCCGGCGGTCCTGCGGGGGCTGCGCGGCGGCCACTCCTGGATCGCCGAGTCCAGCGCGGTCGACCTCACGCTCGAGGCCAGACTCGGCGACCGGACCGCCGGCTGCGGGGACGCGCTGGACGCGGCTCCGACCGACCTCGTCGACGTACGACTGACCGTCACCGGCGCCCCCGGCTGCCTGGCCCAGGTGCTCGGTCCGGTGGCCCCGCTGGCGGGCGCGACGACCGACTCCGACGGTGCCGCCGAGGTCTCCGTGCAGGTGCCGGCGGCACTGGCGCCCTTCGTCCGCGCCGAGGTACGACGCCTCGACGGCGCGCCCGTCCTCAACCCGCTCGAGGGCGTGCCGGGGCTGGCGATGGTCGCGATGACCAACCCGGTCTTCCTGGGCTCCGCCCCAGGATCGTGACCTGATCGGGACCCCGTCCCACGCTCCTGGGCGTGGCAGCCCGGGCGGAGGTGTGGCTAGGGTGCTGGACCATGACGCAGTCCGATTCGGCGGGCACCGCGGCCGCCGGTGAGCCCCTCGTCGTCCTCGACCACGTGGACAAGTGGTTCGGCGACCTCCACGTCCTGCAGGACATCGAGCTCTCGATCGCGCGCGGCGAGGTCGTCGTCGTGATCGGGCCCTCGGGGTCGGGCAAGTCCACGCTGTGCCGTGCGATCAACCGGCTCGAGACCATCGACAAGGGCTCGATCAGCCTCGACGGCCAGCCGCTCCCGGCGGAGGGCAAGGAGCTGGCGAAGCTGCGTGCCGAGGTCGGCATGGTCTTCCAGAGCTTCAACCTCTTCGCCCACAAGACGATCCTCGAGAACGTCACGCTCGGCCCCATGAAGGTGCGCGGGGTGAAGAAGGCCGACGCCGAGAAGCGCGGCATGGAGCTGCTGGACCGGGTCGGCATCGCCCACCAGGCGCAGAAGTACCCCGCCCAGCTCTCCGGCGGCCAGCAGCAGCGCGTCGCCATCGCCCGGGCGCTCGCGATGGACCCGAAGGTGATGCTCTTCGACGAGCCGACCTCCGCGCTGGACCCCGAGATGATCAAGGAGGTCCTCGACGTGATGGTCGACCTCGCCAAGCAGGGCATGACGATGGTCGTGGTCACCCACGAGATGGGCTTCGCCCGCACCGCCGCCGACCGGGTGGTCTTCATGGCCGACGGCGCGATCGTCGAGGAGAACACCCCCGAGGAGTTCTTCACCAACCCGCAGTCCGACCGCGCCAAGGACTTCCTCGGCAAGATCCTCAAGCACTGACCCTCCGTCTGAACAGCAGGACCGCCGGCACCACCGGTGGGCACGACACGCACCACCTGGCTCGACACCTCGTCGACTCGGAGAACGAAAGGGAGAGAAGGATGCGCATCAAGAAGCTCGGGGCCGCCGCGGCGGCCCTCGTCCTGGCCGGGAGCCTGGCCGCCTGTGGCGGCGGGGACGACGAGGTCGAGGTCGCTTCCGAGACCGACTTCGAGGCCGGCACCACCATGGCCGAGATCGCCGACCGGGGCACCGTCACCGTCGGCACCAAGTTCGACCAGCCCGGCTTCGGCCTCCTCGGGCTCGAGGACGTCCCCGAGGGCTTCGACGTCGAGGTCGCCAAGATCATCGCCGGCGCCATGGGCATCGCCGAGGAGGACATCGAGTGGGTCCAGGCCACCTCCGACATCCGTGAGCAGGTCGTCGAGGACGGCGACGTCGACTTCGTGGTCGCGACGTACACCATCAACGACGAGCGCAAGCAGCGCATCACCTTCGCCGGGCCCTACTACGAGGCCGGCCAGCAGCTGATGGTCGCCTCGGACAACGACAGCATCGAGGGCCCCGAGGACATCGCGGACAACCCCGACATGAAGGTCTGCTCGGTCACCGGGTCGACGCCCTCGGAGCAGATCCGCGAGTACCTCGCCGACGACGACCAGCTGGTGCTCTTCGACATCTACGACAAGTGCGCCGACGCCCTGAGCAACGGCCAGGTCGACATCGTCACCACCGACAACGTCATCCTGCTCGGCTTCGTGTCGAAGTCCGAGGGCGAGTTCAAGCTGGTGGGCGAGCAGTTCACCGAGGAGCCCTACGGCATCGGCATCACCAAGGGCGACGTCGAGTTCTGCGAGTTCATCAACGAGACGCTCGCGGAGAACGAGGACGCCTACCTCGCCGCCTGGGACCGCACCGCCGGTGAGGTCGAGGGCACCGAGAAGCCCGAGCTCCCCGAGGCAGACGCCTGCGCGTGAGCGCGACACCCCGCGTGAGGGGGGCGGGGGCGTCGACAGGCGCCCCCGCCCCCGCACCGGGGCCCACCTCCCAGTCGGCAGCGAGTAGGAGCAGCACGTGTCACCGGTGATCGACAACCTCGACCTCTACTGGTCGGGGTTCCTCACGTCGCTGGAGTTCATCGTCTACAGCCTCATCGGCTCGATGATCCTCGGCACCGTCATCGCGGCCTTCCGGGTCTCGCCCATCGCCGCCCTGCGCAGCTTCGGGTCGGCCTACGTCACCGTGGTGCGCAACTGCCCCTTGACGATCGTGCTGTTCTTCATGGCCTTCGGCCTCCCTGAGCTCGGCATCAACCGCAGCTACTTCTTCTTCGGCATCGCCGGGCTGGTCATCTACACCTCGGCGTTCGTGTGCGAGGCGCTGCGCTCGGGCATCAACTCGGTCTCCGCCGGGCAGGCCGAGGCCGCCCGTGCGATCGGGCTGACCTTCACCCAGACCATGCGCGAGGTCGTGCTCCCGCAGGCCTTCCGCTCCGCGATCCCGCCCCTGGGCAGCGTGCAGATCGCGATGTTCAAGAACTCCGCGGTCGCCGGCGCCTTCGGCATCGGCGGCGACCTTTACAGCGTGGGCAAGACCCTCACCAGCGCCCGCGGCTTCGAGTACATCCCCGTCCTCACCGGCGTCGCGATCGGCTACCTCATCATCACCCTGAGCGCGGGCCTGGCCCTCGGTCTCCTCGAGCGGAAGGTGGCGATCGCCCGATGAGCGACCAGAGCGTCCTCTACGACGTCCCCGGCCCCCGCGCCGTACGCCGCCAGCGCATCGGCACCGCCGCCGCCCTCGTCCTCATCGCGGGGCTCGTCGCCGTCGCGATCCAGCGCCTGGCCAGCCGCGGTCAGTTCGACTCGGACCTCTGGTCGCCCTGGGTCAACCCGAGCGACGACAGCTTCGCGCAGGTCTGGGAGCTGGTCGGTCGGGGTGCCCTGAACACCATCCTGGCCGCTGCCATGGCGATCACCCTGTCGCTCCTCGTGGGCGTGGTCCTCGGCGTCGCGCGGATGATGAGCGGCCGGATGGGTCGCATCCCCGTCGTCGGCTTCATCGAGCTCTTCCGCGGCCTGCCGGTCGTCATCACCATCGTGTTCGTGTGGCGCGCGATGGCCGAGCTCGACGTCCCGATCGACGTGCTGCCGGGCGAGCCCGCCCTGTGGTACCTCGTCATCGGCCTCACGCTCTACAACTCCGTGATCGTCGCGGAGATCCTGCGTGCCGGCGTCGCCTCGCTGCCGCGCGGACAGGGCGAGGCCGGGCGCGCGATCGGCATGACCGAGGGCCAGGTGATGCGCTCGATCCTGCTGCCCCAGGCCTTCCGCACCATGCTCCCGGCGCTGATCAGCCAGCTCGTGGTGGTCCTCAAGGACACCTCGCTGGCCGCCGTCATCGGTCTGGGCTACTTCGAGCTGCTGCGCCGCGGCAACCAGATCTCCCAGGTGCTCGACAACCCGATCCAGTCGCTGTTCATCGTCGGCGCGATCTTCGTGGTCATCAACTACGGCCTGTCCCGCCTCGCCGTGTACGTCGAGCGCCGGATGAGCACGTCGTCGTACTCCGACCCCTCCCCCGAGGTCGGCGAGGTCACCCTGGGGGCCCAGGCCCACGGCGGCGCGGGCGGGGTCTGAGCGGCGTGGATCGACTGACCTCGCGCAGCCCGGCCGCCCTTGGCCTGGCAGCGCTGGTCCTGGTCGCGGGGACCGCGGCGGTCACCGCCCGGGTGACCGGGGCGGAGGAGCCGGCCGAGGTCGAGCCGGCCACGCCGTACCTGGGGGTCCGCGACGTGTTCTGCCCCGAGTCCGGTCCGGTGGAGGAGGTCCCCCTGGACCCGCCCCGTGGAGGGTTCCTCCGCACCCACGAGGTCGACCGGGAGCCGGGGCGCGGCTCGGGCTCGGGCATCTACTGCGTCGAGCTCGACACGTTCGGGACCTCACCGCAGGCCGTGCGGGTCGAGTTCGCCGCGCCCCCGAACGGCGCGAGCTACGGCGAGTACCACGTCTTCACCTCCGACGACGGCAGTGACGAGCTGTGGCACTTCCCCGTCGAGATCGGTGTCTACGGTGGGTGCCGGCCGGTGATCGCGACGGTGGAGTTTCGCAACGGTGCCACCGGCACGGCGCGGACCCGCATCGGCACCGGCTGCGCCAAGAAGTCGGGCTAGCCCTTCTTGGGGCTGATCCAGAGGTTGATGCTGCCCTCGATGACGGTGGTGCCGTCGTCGCGCACGCCCTTCACGCGCACGGCGAGGTCGTAGCCGGCGCCGAGGTCGGCGGTCCACTGCTCGGGGTCGGTCTCGGCGACGCAGGTGATGTCGCTGGTGGCCTTGGCGGTGTAGCTGACGTCCATGCCCTTGGGGATCCAGCGCCGGTCCGCGGGGATGGTGGCCTCGGCCAGCGCGCCCATGGCGGCCTCGAGGCCGTTGCACAGCGCGATGGCGTGGACGGTGCCGATGTGGTTCTGGACCGCGCGGCGCTTGGGGATGACCAGCTCGGCGTGGTTCGGCTCGAGCACGGTGAACCGCGGGCGGATCGAGGCGAAGTAGGGGGCCTTCTGGCCGAAGACGACGCTGAAGACACGGGTGCCGACGCTGCCGCCGACCACGGGGAGGGTGCTGGCGGTGCGCCACAGGGAGAGGACCTGGCTCATGACCAGGATGCTACCGGCGGGTAACCATGTGCGCCAGGGTGTCTCGGGCCTCACGACCCGGCCGCCGGCGTACGCCGGAGCGCCGCTCAGGACAGGGAGAGGAAGTGCTTCTCGTAGGCGTCGAGGTCGGCCTCGCTGACCGCGCCCCCGCTGACCAGCGCCTGGCGCAGGTCCTGGGTGACCAGCGCGAACCCGGCACGGTCCAGCGCCTTGGAGACGGCCTTGAGCTGGTTGAGCACGTCGTCGAGCTCGCGGCCCTCCTCGATCATCCGCAGCACGCCGGCCAGCTGGCCCTGGGCGCGCTTGATGCGGTTGACGACGGGGGCGAGGTCGCGGGCGTGGTCCATGCTCGGAGGCCGATCTGTCCGTGGGTCCTGACGACCTCGTGGGTCGCCGTGGGGGTCAGGCGTGTCGACCCGCCGGGCCTCCGAGTGTGGCCATCGACGCGGTCGCGCCGTGGCAGGTCGACACCGGTAGAACGGCCAACACCCCAGGGGGTTACGGCCCCACGGTCGGCGCCAGCAGCTCGACCCGGTTCCCGTGCCCGTCCCGGGCGTGGCAGCGCTCGTGGCCGGGGAAGGTGGTCCGCTCGGTCCAGTCCACCTCGAAGCCCAGCGCCTGCAGCCGGCCGGCCGCGCGACGCAGCGCCTCGGGGTCGTCGAGGGCGAGCGCGGGGTGCGCCCGGCGGGCCGGCACGAACGGCTCCTCGACCCCCACGTGCACCTCGACCGCCTCCCCGCGGAACCACGCCCCACCGCGCCCCACCAGGGCGCTCGGCTTGGCGACCTCGGCCAGGCCGAGCCCCTCGACCCAGAACCTCCGCGCCGCGTCCTCGCCGCCCTCCGGGCAGGAGAGCTGGACGTGGTGCAGGCGCATCACGCCGGCACCCGGGCGACGACGAAGGCGCGGCGGAAGGGCAGGACCACCCGCCCCCCGCGGGGTGGGTACGCCGCCCGCAACCGCCTGCGCAGCTCGTCGGCGAACTCCTCGCGCAGCCCGGCCGGCAGGGCCTGCAGCGTCGGGCGAGCGCCGGTGCCGGAGATCCACTCGAAGACCGCGTCGGGACCCTCCAGCACGTGCAGGTAGGTGGTCTCCCAGGCGTCGACCTCGCAGCCCAGGCCGGTCAGCGCCTCCAGGTAGTCCGCCGCACCCGGCGACCACGGGGAGGCGACCTCGCGGGTGTGGGCGGCGAACGGCTCCTCGGCGGCCAGCTCGCGGCGCAGCACGTGGCTGGGCTCGTCGAAGTTCGCCGGGACGCCGATCGCCAGCGTCCCGCCCGGGGCCACCCGCGCGACCATCCGGGGCAGCAGCGACAGCGGGTCGGGGAGCCACTGGAGCGTGGCGTTGCTGACCAGGACGTCCGCCTCCTCCCCGGCCGGCGGCGCGGCCAGCCAGTCGCGGAGGTCGGCGACCTCGTAGGTCGCCCCCTCCCCCGGCTCACCGACCCGGTCGCGCGCGGCGGCGATCATCTCCGCGCTCGCGTCGACCCCGTGCAGACGGGCCTCGGGCCAGCGCCGGGCGAGCAGGGCGGTCAGGTGGCCCGGACCGCAGCCGAGGTCGACGACGCTCGCCACCGGCCGACCGGTGGGGTCGGGCACCCGGGCGAGCAGCTCGACGAACGGTCGCGTGCGCTCGTCGGCGTACGAGAGGTAGTGGGTGGGGTCCCAGACGTGCACGGCGCCTCCAAGTATCTTGACGTCAAGATACTTCCAGGGTGCGCCGACGATGTCTTGATGTCAAGAGACCTCGGCGAGGAACTCCCTGACCAGCGCACCGACCCGGTTGGGACGCTCGAGCTGGAGGAAGTGCCCGGCGCTCGGGACCACCTCGACCCGGCACGTGGGCGGCGCGAGCTCGGCCAGCCGGGTGGCGAAGCGGGAGCTCAGGCACCCGTCGCGCGCGCCGTGCAGGTGCAGCATCGGCACGCTCGGCATGCCCAGCCACGCGTCGGCGAGGTGGGCGTAGGTGTAGGGCACGCGCCCCTGCCGCGGGGCGGCGCGGTAGTAGTCGATCGCGGCACGTCGGTGCGCCCGGTCCGGCAGCGCCGCGGCGAGGAGCGCGAGGTCCTCCCCCGGGTCGTAGCCCGGGGACCAGTGGTGCCACAGCCGCGTGACGTGCCGGGTGAAGACCCGCTCCGGCAGCGCCGGCAGCTGGTGGAACAGGGTGTACCAGCTCATCAGCAGCTGCTGCACGGCCAGCCCGGCGTCCCCCACGCCGCGGGGCACCAGCGCCGGCACCGGCGGCACGGCCATGCTCACGACGGCGGCGTACGGCGACGCCTCGGCCGCCCCTACGCCGTTGGCCGTGATCGCGCCCCAGTCGTGCCCCACGAGCACCGCGCGCTCGTCGCCGCCAAGGGCGGTGTGCAGCGTGATCGCGTCGTGGCACAGCGCTGCCACGTGGTAGCTGCCGTCGGGGGCCGGCCCGCTCGGGGCGTAGCCGCGCAGGAACGGCGCGACCACCCGCCAGCCGTCCTGCGCCAGGGCGGGCCCGAGGTGGCGCCAGGTGTGGGCGGTGTCGGGGAAGCCGTGCAGCAGCACCGCCAGCGGACCGTCGTCGGGCCCCCAGGTCAGCGCCTCCACGTGCAGGCCGTGGGGCAGGTCGAGGCTCAGGGTTCCGGGTGCGGGCGTCTGCGGCGGGGGCACGGGCCGAGCCTAGGACCATCGACCGAACCCGGGATCTCTTGACGTCGAGAATCTCGATGTATCCTGGCGCGATGCGGGACGAGGTGGACGAGCTGGTGGAGGCGTGGGCGCGCGAACGCACCGACCTCGACCTGGGCCCCGTCGCCGTCTTCAGCCGGATCAGCCGGCTCTCCCGCCACCTCGACCTCGCCCGCCGGGCGGCCTTCGCCGCGCAGGGCATCGAGTCGTGGGAGTTCGACGTCCTGGCCGCGCTGAGACGGGCCGGGGCGCCCTACGAGCTCTCGCCCGGGCGGTTGCTGCGCGAGACCCTCGTGACCAGCGGGACGATGACCAACCGGGTCGACCGGCTGGTGGCGCGCGGCTACGTCGAGCGCAACCCCGATCCCGACGACCGACGCGGCGTCCTGGTCCGGCTCACGCCCGAGGGCAAGAGCGCCGTCGACAGCGCCTTCGACGCGCTGCTGGAGGCCGAGCAGATCTTCCTGGCCGACCTGCCCGAGCGCGACCGCGCCCGGCTCGCCGACCTGCTGCGCACCCTGCTCGCGCCGTTCTCCGACTGAGCCCGCCCACCGTCGAGCGGCACCCCGGTGGTCTCTCCCGCCAGGAGCGCCGGCGACGAGCGGGCGCCGAGACCCCCTCAGGCAGCCGCGGGGGTCGCCGCGCGGGCCGAGAGCGCCGCGGTGGCCGCCTCGTGGCCCATGGCGACGTGCGCGGCGGTGCGGGAGAAGTCGTGCATGCGGATGCCGAGGTCGGGAGCGGTCAGGTGGACCACCTCGACGCCGGGCAGGTCCACGCCCGGCCGGACCCGCATCGAGACCGCCAGGCTGGCCAGCAGCACGTCGATGGGGGTGCGCACCCGGCGCAGCCGGGCGGGCACGCTCGCGTCGAGGACGAACACCCGGGTCGGGGCCAGGGAGGGGGCGCCGGCCACCGGCACCAGGTCGGCGATGCCGCCGTCCACGTGGGTCTCGGGACCGTCGGGCCCGGTGAGCCGGATCGGGTCGAAGATGCTCGGCAGCGCGGTGGAGGCCATCAGCAGCGTGTGCAGGTCGCCGGCGTCGTGGTAGACCGCCTCACTGGTCTCGAGCCGGGTCGTCACCACCCGCAGCGGCGTGGGGAGGTCCTCCAGGCGCTCGTGCTGGGCCCAGGTCCGCACCAGGGTCTGCAGGCCGGAGGAGGAGTACAGCGAGGCCGGGTGCCGCACCACGTGGCCGATCCGGGTCCAGTGGCTGCCCGGGAAGACGTCACGGGTGGTGATGCCGGCCCAGTGCCGCCCCAGCTCCTCGACGCGCGCGGGCAGGTCGTCGGGCTCGGAGCCGGCGAGGAACGCCGCGTTCAGCGCACCCACCGAGGTGCCGACGTACGCCGCGGGGCGGACGCCGGCCTCGACCAGGGCCCTCATCATCCCGACCTGGACCGCGCCCCGGGAGGCACCTCCGCTGAGGACCAGCACGTCCCTCGTACCCATGAGCTCCTGCATCGCGCCTCCTCGGCCGGGACGGACCTCCGTGTCCGTCTGCCCCTCTCCGATCGGCAGGGACCTCTCTCACCTGACCCCTGAGGGGGACGGGTGGGCAGGTCTGGCCAGCAGGACGGCGCCATGGCCCGTTCGGGCTATCGCCGCGCCGAGGGCTACTCCAGGCCCTCCGCGGCCTCGAGCCACTCCATCTCGACCTCGTCCTTCTCCGCCGCGAGCTCCCCGAGCTCGGCGGAGATCCCGGCCAGCCGCTCGTGGTCGGTGGCGTGCTCCAGGACCAGCGCGTTGAGCTCGGCCTCGCGCTCGGCGATCCGCTCCAGGCGCTTGTCGAGCCGGGCCAGGGTCTTGCGCGCCGCCCGCTCCTCGGCGGAGCCGGCCTTCGCCTTCGGCGCCGCCGCAGGTGCCGAGCCGGCGTGTCCTTGCGCCGGCTCGGCGGGCGTCGAGCCGGCGGAAGGATGCGCCGGCTCGGCCTCGGCCAGGAGGGCCGCACGACGTCGGAGGTACTCCTCGATGCCCCCGGGGAGCATCGAGATCTTCCCGTCGCCCAGCAGCGCCCAGGTGGAGTCGGTGACCCGCTCGAGGAAGTAGCGGTCGTGGGAGACCACGACGAGCGTGCCGGGCCAGCCGTCGAGGAAGTCCTCCAGGACGTTGAGGGTCTCGATGTCCAGGTCGTTGGTCGGCTCGTCGAGCAGCAGCACGTTGGGCTCGTCGAGCAGCAGCTTGAGCAGCTGGAAGCGGCGCCGCTCGCCGCCGGAGAGGTCGCCGAGGCGGGCGGTGAGGCGGTCGCCGGTGAAGCCGAAGCGCTCCAGCAGCGACGTCGCCGTCAGCTCCTTGCCGTCGAGGGTCTTGGAGACCCGACGGATCTGCTCGACCGTGGCCAGCACCCGGGCCTCGGGGTCGACCTCGTCGATGGCCTGGGTCAGGTGCGCCAGGCGGACCGTACGGCCCTGCTTCACCCGTCCGGCGTGCGGCAGGACGGCTCCGGAGACGAGGTTGAGCACGGAGGTCTTGCCGGCGCCGTTCACACCCACGATCCCGACCCGGTCACCGGGTCCGAGCCGCCAGGTGGCGTGCGAGAGCAGCCGTCGCTCCCCCCGCACGAGGTCGACGTCCTCGAGGTCGATGACGTCCTTGCCCAGCCGTTGGGTGGCGAAGCGCTCCAGCTCGAGCCGGTCGCGCGGTGGCGGGACGTCGGCGATGAGGGCGTTGGCGGCGTCGATGCGGAACTTCGGCTTCGAGGTGCGCGCCGGCGGGCCGCGCCGCAGCCAGGCCAGCTCCTTGCGCACGAGGTTCTGCCGCCGGATCTCCGAGGCCGACGCCTGCCGCTGGCGCTCGGCCTTGGCGAGCATGAACGCGGCGTACCCGCCCTCGTAGACGTCGACCTGGCCGTCGTGGACCTCCCAGGTCCACTGGCACACCTCGTCGAGGAACCACCGGTCGTGGGTCACGACGACGAGCGCCTGGTCGCGGGTGCGCAGGTGGTCGGCCAGCCACGCCACGGCCTCGACGTCGAGGTGGTTGGTGGGCTCGTCGAGGACCATCAGGTCGTGGTCGCCGAGCAGCAGCGCGGCCAGCGAGCAGCGGCGCCGCTCCCCGCCCGAGAGGCCGACGACCGCCCGGTCCAGGGGGATGCCGGCGAGCAGCTCCTCGACGACCTCGCGGGTGCGGCTCTGCGCCGCCCACTCGTGGTCGGCCATCCCACCGAGCACCGCCTCGCGGACGCTGTGGGAGTCGACGAGCTCGTCGCCCTGGTGGAGGTAGCCGACCAGCAGCCCGCGGCGACGCGAGACCCGCCCGGTGTCGGGCTCCTCGAGGCCGGTCATGACCTCCAGCAGCGTCGTCTTGCCGTCGCCGTTGCGCCCGACGATCCCGATCCGGTCGCCCTCACCGACACCGAGGGAGACCTCCGAGAGCAGCGGGCGCACTCCGTAGGACTTCGAGACCAGCTCGAGGTTCAGCAGGTTCGACACGGGGTCAGCCCACCGGCCCGCCGTCGTAGGAGACCACGTGCACGCCCGACACGGGCGCGGGGACGGCGACGGTGCGCGGGTGCCCGGCGGCGTGCATGGCCGCGGTGACCTCCCGTGCGTGGTCGGCGTCGCTGCACAGCAGCAGCACCGTGGGCCCCGAGCCCGAGAGCAGGCACTCCAGGGCGCCCGCCTCGTAGCCGTCGTCGAAGGTCTCCACGAGGTCGGGGCGCAACGACAGCGCCGCCTCCTGCAAGTCGTTCTGCAGCTGGGCCGGGAGGGCGATCAGGCTGCCCTCGGCCAGGCTCATCAACAGGTCCGGCGGCAGCGACGGCTCGTCGAGGTCGGCGAGGTCGTTCAGCTCGTCGAAGGTGCGGTAGACCAGCGGGGTCGACAGACCGGTGTCGCTGCCGACGACCACCCACCACCACGACCCGGTGTCGGGCAGCGGCTCGACGACCTCGCCACGACCGGTCCCGCCGGCGGTGCCGCCCAGCAGCGCGAAGGGTACGTCGGAGCCCAGCGTCGCCGCGATCGCCAACAGGTCCTCGTCGCTGGTCTCGAGCTCCCACAGCCGGTCGAGCGCCACCAAGGTGGCCGCCGCGTCGGCGGACCCCCCGGCCATCCCGCCGGCGACCGGGATCGACTTGTGGATCGTGATCGCGGCTGCCAGGTCGACCCCGTGGTGGTCGACCAGGGCCCGGCCGGCCCGGACCGCGACGTTCTCGGCGTCCAGCGGCACCACCCGACCGGGGTCGGCGGACGCCCCGGAGACGTCGGGGTCGGCGAGCAGCCCCTCGTAGCGCACCTGGACGCTCCACTCGTGCCAGGTCGAGACCGTCACGTCGTCGTAGAGCCCGACGGCCTGGTAGACCGTCGCCAGCGGGTGGAAGCCGTCCTCGCGGGGCGCCCCCACCTCGAGGTGGAGGTTGATCTTGGCCGGCGCCCGCACCGTCACCCGGCGCGGGTCGTGGGTCATCGCCTGGCTCATGCGCGCTCCTCGGGTACGGGGCCCGACTGCTGGCGGGACGGCCGGTCGGACGACTGGCGGGAGGGCTGGCCGGACGTCGGGGGCAGGGCCTCGGCGATCCGCACGAAGTCCTCGACGGTGAGGGACTCCCCGCGCGCCAGCGGGTCCACGCCGGCCGCGGCCAGGGCGGCGTCCACGGCCTCGGCGGGAGCCACCGAGCGCAGCACCCCGCGCAGGGCCTTGCGGCGCTGGGCGAACGCCGCGTCGACGACCTCGAAGACGCGCTCACGGGGCACGGTCGTGCTCGGCGGCTCGCGGCGGGTCCAGGCCACCAGGCCGGAGTCGACGTTGGGGGCCGGCCAGAAGACGTTGCGGCCGATCGCCCCCGCGCGGCGGACGTCGGCGTACCACGCGGCCTTGACCGAGGGCACCCCGTAGACCTTCGAGCCGGGCCGGGCGGCGAGCCGGTCGGCCACCTCGGCCTGGACCATGACCAGCCCGCGCTCCAGCGAGGGCAGCAGGGCCAGCAGGTGCAGCAGCACCGGCACCGAGACGTTGTAGGGCAGGTTGGCGACCAGCGCCGTGGGCGGCGGGCCGGGCAGCTCGGTGACCCGCAGGGCGTCGCTGAGGACGACCTCGCAGCGCTCGGCCGCGGCCGGCGCGTGCTCGGCGAGGGTGCGCGGCAGCCGGGCGGCCAGCAGCTCGTCGAGCTCGACGGCCACCACGCGGTCGACCACCTCGAGCAGCGCCAGGGTCAGCGACCCCAGCCCCGGGCCCACCTCGACGACGACGTCGTCGGGCCCCACCCCGGACTCCCGCACGATGCGGCGCACCGTGTTGGGGTCGATGACGAAGTTCTGCCCGCGCTGCTTGGTGGGGCGCAGGTCGAGCTCGGCGGCGAGCTGACGCACCTCCGCCGGCCCGAGCAGCCTCGGACCGGCGGAGGTGTCTGACATGAGCGTCACGCTATCTGGTGCCCCTCGCCGGTCGAGCAGCGAGGAGCGCAAGCGACGAGCGGGCGTCGAGACCGCGACGAGGGGTCTCGACGCGCGCTCGCTGGCGCTCGCTGCTCGACCGGCCGGGTCTCGTCAGCGGGGCAGGCCCAGCTTGGCGGCGCAGCCCGGCCACGCGCCGTACCCGCCGCGGGCGTTGCGCAGCTTGGTCGCGATGGCGATCTGGGTGGTGCGCGAGGCGGTGTGCGGGTAGCCCGGGCCGCCGTAGGCGCGCCAGGTCTGCAGGTTGAACTGCAGGCCGCCGTAGTAGCCGTTGCCGGTGTTGATGGCCCAGTTGCCGCCGGACTCGCACTGGGCGAGGCGGTCCCAGACGGTGCTGCCGCCGGCGAAGTTGGGGGCGGCGACCTGGGTGCCGACCTTCACGATGCGGTCGACGGGCTCGCGAAGCACCTCGGCCTTGTGGACCTTGCGCACCGAGACCTCACCGTTGCGGATGAAGACCTTGTAGACGACGTCACGCAGGCCGGGACGGCCCTCCTGGACGACCTCGCTCTGACCGGCGGGCATCGAGGAGTCCTTGCGCTCGATCGTGTCGAAGGCGATCGACTCGCCGTCGACCTTCTTCTTCTCGACCCGGACGTCGGTGAAGACGATCTTCTCGCCGCCCTTGAGGCGCTTGCCGGCGCGCAGGTTGATCTCGTCGCGCTCGTGGATCGTCACCCCGACGGCCTCCAGGGCGTCGGCCACGGTGGCGACGGTGAGCGTGCGCTTCTTGGCCTTGCCGCCGGCGATGACCAGGGTCAGCTTCTTCGGGGTGATGACCTCCAGCGTCGCGCCGGAGCGGTCGAGGTCGCCGCCGCGGGAGAGCGAGAGGTCGGCGTCGCGGAAGCCGCGGCCGATCTCGGCGAGCGCGGAGTCGATGTCGGTGGCGTAGACCCAGTGGGTCTGCTCCTCGCCGTCGACCTCGAGGGTCAGCTCCTTGGCGTACTGGACGGTGATGGCGCTGCCGTCCTCGACCGCCTCGTCGGGCTGGGGCGCGACGAGGTCGCGCTCACCCAGCTCGATGCCCTCCTCGGCCAGCACGTCGGCGACGGTGTCACCGGAGGCGCTGACCTCGCGGGTCTCGCCGTCGACGGTCAGGGACACGGTCCCGGCCAGGGCGGCGTACCCCAAGGTGGTGCCGGCGACGGCCAGGACCACCGTGGCGATGAGTCCGACCATGACCGCGCGGCTGCGGGCGAGGGTGGTGATGGTGCTGCGCACACTTCTCCGAACGTCGTGCTGTCCGGTCCTCGAGTGCCGGCGCGCACCCGCGTCGCAGACCGGGGGCGGTGGCCACCAGACGGCGGGCGCGGGGGATGTCAGTCGGCCTGGTGGGCCGGCTGGGAGCGCCGACGGAACCTCTCGATCCCGGCTGTCGAGCCCCCAGCAAAACAAGGATCCACCGGGCGCGCCAAGTCAACGGGGGCAAACGTGTCGAGGCTCTCGTCCAGTTCCAGACCACCTCGGCACGGTTCCTGAACAGCCCTCTCATGCTCCTGACCTGCGGTTTGTGACGGGTGTGGCGACCCGGAGCCGGCTCAGCGGGTCACCAGCGGCCACCGAAGGCCGTGTCGGTGTTGACGTCGATGGCCGCGCACAGCTCACCGAGGTCCGCACCGCGCACCTGCGCCATCGCACGGACGGTGAGCGGCACGAGGTAGGAGGCGTTGGGGCGGCCGCGGTACGGCGTGGGCGTGAGGTACGGCGCGTCGGTCTCGACCAGGATCCGGTCCTGCGGAGTCATGGCCAGCGCCTCACGCAGCGGGTCGGCGTTCTTGAAGGTGACGGTGCCCGCGAAGGACAGGTGCGCACCCCGGTCCAGGCAGGCCCGCGCGAACAGCGCGTCGCCGGAGAAGCAGTGCATCACCCAGCGCTCGGGCGCCCCTTCGGAGTCCAGCACCCGCAGCACGTCCTCGTGGGCGTCGCGGTCGTGGATGACCAAGGTCTTGTCCAGGCGCTTGGCCAGGTCGATGTGCCAACGGAAGGACTCCTCCTGCGCGGCGCGGCCCTCGTCGCCGGTGCGGAAGTGGTCGAGCCCGGTCTCGCCGACCGCGCGGACGCCTGCGTGCGCCCCGGCCAGCGCCTCGATCTCGGCGTACGCCGCCTCGAGCTGCCCCGCGGCCGCCAGCCGGGGCGCCTCGTTGGGGTGCAGCGCGACCCCGGCGACGAGCAGGTCGTGGGTGGCCGCCGCCTCGACCGCCCAGCGCGCGCCGGGGAGGTCGCAGCCGATCTGCACGATGCGCGGCACCCCGACGGCGGCGGAGGCCGCCAGCGCCTGCTCGGTGCTGAACCACTCCCCCTCGGAGTCGGCGATGTCGAGGTGGCAGTGGTTGTCGACCACGGGGTGCGGCAGCGGCTCGGGCGCGGGTGGGCGCTCGCGGTCGCGCCGCGCGCCGGAGCGCTCCTCGGTGGCCGCCCGGCTGCGGGTGGGGCCGCTGTCCGCCCCGCTCACGAGCCGAGCACCCGCTCGATGATCGCCTCGGCCGCCGCCTCCGGCGCCTGGGTGGGGATCCAGTGGGAGACGCCCTGCAGGACGACCAGCTCGTAGGGGGCGTCGACGTAGCGGGGCGTGGCGTCCACGGCGGCGCGGGTGATGGCGGCGTCCCGGTCGCTCCACACCAGCGTCGTGGGGACGGTGACCCGGCGGCCGAGCAGGCTGCGGTCCATGAAGGGGATGCCGCGGTACCACCCGAGCCCGCCGGGCAGGGCACCGTCCTCGACCACCTCGCGGCGGAAGCGGGCGACCTCCTCGGGCGTCATCCCGAAGCCACCGCCGAGCAGCCGCTCCATGGCGCCGCCCTCGTCACGGGCGAGCCGCTCGGGCAGCCGAGGGATGTTGAAGGCGGCCATGTACCACGACTTCAGGCCCTGGCGGGAGGTGAACCAGGAGCGCATGAAGGCCTCCGGCTGGGGCACCGAGAGCGCCGTCAGGGTGGCCACCTTCTGCGGCTCCAGGGTGGCCGCGACCCAGGCGGTCGCCGCGCCCCAGTCGTGGCCGACCAGGTGGGCGCGCCCACCGACCGCGTCCACCACGGCCAGCGCGTCGCGGGCGAACTCCTGCACGGCGTAGGCGCGCCGGCCACGGGGCCGGGCCCGGGGCGAGTGGCCCCGCTGGTCGACGGCGAGCGTGCGCAGCCCCTGCGCGTGCAGCAGCGGGGCGACCAGCCGCCACGACGTGGCCCGCTCGGGGAAGCCGTGCAGCAGCACGACGGGGGCGCCGTCGAGGGGGCCCTCGTCGAGCAGGTCGAGGGTCAGCTCGTCGCGGGTGACCTCGGTGAGGCGGTCGGTCATCGGTCCTCCTGGGGCTTGTGGACGGCGTCGTACACGACTCGCTTGGGTACGCCGGCGAGCCGGGCGACCTCGAGGATCGCCTCCTTGCGGGTCGACCCGGCCGCCTCGTGGTCGGCGACGGCGGCGCGCAGCTCGGCGGGGGTGTCCCCCACCGCTGCCCCGGGGGTCGCCCCCGACACCACCAGCGTCACCTCGCCGCGGACCCCGTCGGCCGCCCACGAGACCAGCTCGGCCAGCGGGCCGCGGCGTACCTCCTCGTGGGTCTTGGTGAGCTCGCGGCAGACCGCGGCCGGGCGGTCGGGCCCGAAGGCCTCGGCCAGCGCGGCCAGCGCGGCCTCGGTGCGGTGCGGGGCCTCGAAGAAGACCATCGTGCGCTCCTCGGTCGCCAGCCCGGCCAGCCGGCGGGCGCGCTCGCCGGCCTTGCGGGGCAGGAAGCCCTCGAAGCAGAACCGGTCGACCGGCAGCCCGCTGACCGCGAGCGCGGTGAGCACGGCGCTGGGCCCGGGGACCGCGGTGACGTGCACGTCGGCCTCGACCGCCGCGACCACCAGCCGGTAGCCGGGGTCGCTGACGCTCGGCATCCCCGCGTCGGTCACGAGCAGGACGCGCTCGCCGGCCAGCAGCGCCTCGAGCAGCACCGGGGTGCGCGCGGACTCGTTGCCCTCGAAGTAGGACACGACCCGGCCGCCGACCTGGACCCCCAGGTCGGTCGTGAGCCGCTTGAGCCGACGGGTGTCCTCGGCCGCGACGACGTCGGCACCGGCGAGCTCGGTGGCCAACCGGGGCGGGGCGTCCTCGGGCCGGCCGATGGGCGTCGCGGCCAGCACCAGCACGCCCTCGCTGCGGCCACCGCTGGCCCCGGGCTCGCCTCCAGGTCGGTTCACGCCGGGCATCCTTCCATCCTCCGTCACCCGCCCCGGGTGCCCCCGTAGGGTGGCGGCCGTGACGAGCGAGGCGCTCCAGCGCGAGGAGCAGCAGGAGGCGAGCGTCGGCCTCTCCTCCACCGCCGACGGGCGCCGGGTGCCCAGCGCCTGGGCGCGCGCGAGGGGCCGGCTGCCGCAGGAGGACCCCTTCATCGGGTGGAGCGCGGCGCTCGCGCTCGGCCTGCTCGCGCTGTTCCTGCGACTGTGGCGGCTGGGGACTCCGCGGGAGTTCCAGTTCGACGAGACCTACTACGCCAAGGACGCCTGGGCGCTGCTGCAGAACGGCTTCGTGCGCGGCTACGTCGACGACGCCAACGACCAGATCCTGTCGGGCACGACCACGGACCTGTGGACCGAGGGTCCGTCGATGATCGTCCACCCCGAGGTGGGCAAGTACCTCATCGGTCTCGGGGAGACGCTCTTCGGCCTCGACCCCTTCGGCTGGCGGGTCGCCTCGGCCGTGGTCGGGTCGCTGATGGTCGTGGTGATGGTCCGCCTGGCGCGCCGACTCACCGGCTCGACGATGCTCGGCCTGGTCGCCGGCCTGCTGCTGATGCTCGACGGGTTGCACTTCGTGCTCTCCCGGCTGGCGCTGCTCGACATCTTCGTGGCGTTCTTCCTGCTGTGCGGCGTGGCCTGCGTCGTCAACGACCGCGACTGGTACCGCCGCCGGCTGGCGCGTCTGCTCCCCTCGCCGCCCCCGGCGTCCTCGTGGGGGCCGGTGCGCGGGCTGCTGGTGCGCCCCTGGCTGCTGCTGGGCGGCATCAGCTTCGGCCTGGCCATCGGCACGAAGTGGACCGCGCTCTACCCGCTGGCCGCCTTCGGGCTGCTGGCCTGGGCGTGGAGCGCGGGAGCACGCCGGTCCTTCGGCGTACGCCGGGCCTGGCTGCGCTCGCTGGTCGCCGACGCCCCGACGGCGTTCGTGCACCTGGTGGTGGTGGCCGCGGCGACGTACCTGCTGACCTGGACGGGCTGGTTGGTGCACGCCGAGGAGTACGAGCAGCACCTCTCCAGCACGCAGTACACCCAGTTCAGCGGCTCGGGGCACTGCGACGGCGAGTCCTTCGTCGACGACGCCCCCGACCGGGACGCCCGGTGGCCCACCGCGACCGAGCCGGACGCGAGCGGGCTGGGCGAGGTGACCCAGTCGCTGCGCTCGCTGTGGTACTACCACCGCGACGTCTACACCTTCCACACCCACTTCCTGAACTGCTCCACGCACACCTACCAGTCCCAGCCCTCGGGCTGGCTGCTGCTCAACCGGCCCGTCGGCGTGGCCGCCGACACCGGCATCGAGCCCGGGACGCGTGGCTGCACGGCGCCGGCCGGCAGCGACTGCCTGCGCCAGGTGCTCCTGATCGGGACGCCGATGATCTGGTGGGCCGGCATCGTGGCGCTCGCCTTCGCGGTGCTGATGTGGGTCGGGGCCCGCGACTGGCGCTACGGCGTCGTCGTCGCGGGGGCCGCCTCCACCTGGCTGCCGTGGCTGCTCTACGACGACCGGCCGATCTTCTTGTTCTACGCCGTGCTGATCCTGCCGTTCGTGGTGCTGGCGCTGACGCTGGCGATCGGGCGGCTGATCGGCCCGGGCCGCGAGCCCACCACCCGGCGTACGGTCGGGGTGGTGCTGGCCGGATCGTTCCTCGTGCTGGTGCTGCTGAACTTCGCGTGGTTCTGGCCGATCCTCACCCACGAGCTGCTGACCCACTCCGCCTGGCTGGACCGCATCTGGTTCAGCCGGTGGATCTGACCCGACCCTGACCTCACTGACCTGACTGACCTGGAGGCTGTCGTGCCGTCCTTCGAGCCCGGCTGGGACGCCCTGCCCGCTCCGCTGCTGGCGATGTGGACCGAGCGGCACCTGTGCACGCTCACCACGCTCCGCGCCGACGGCTCCCCACACGTCGTGCCGGTGGGCGTCGCGCTCGACCCCGAGCGCGAGTGCGCCTGGGTGATCACCCGCGGCGGGTCGCGCAAGGCCGCCCACCTGCGCACGCCCGGCCCGGTGGCGGCCTGCCAGGTCGACGGCGGGCGGTGGTCCACGCTCGAGGGCACCGCGGTCGCGACCTCCGACCCCGCCGACGTGGCCCGGGCGGTCGAGCGGTACGCCGCGCGCTACCGCCAGCCCGCCGAGAACCCCGCCCGCGTGGCGCTGCGCATCCGCGTCGACCGGTTCCTCTTCGGGCCGGGCCTGCTGCGGGACTGACGCCCGGCGGGCGTCGGGGCGTGCGGTCTGTGAGGCGTGTCGGCGGCGCGTCAGGTTCAGCGGCGCCCCGATGAAGCTCACGGAGCCCCGATGCAGGTGCATCGGCGGCGCGTCAGGTCCAGCGGCGCCCCGATGAACCTCACGCGTCCGGCCGTGCGCGGGTGACCTCCCGGCCGGGCGCGAGTGACGTCTCGGCGTCAGGAGCTCTCGGTGCCGGCGCACTCGTTGGCGAAGGCCACCAAGTCGTGGGCGCTGTAGTGCGAGGGGTCGTCGTGGGGGCCCTGGACGGTGCGCAACGAGACGTCGGCACCGAACCGGTTGAGCCGGGAGACGATCTCGCCGCTGTTGAGCTCGTAGGGCACGAACGGGTCGCGCGGGGAGGCGACGAAGCGGAAGGTCGCGCCGGTCTGCGCCAGCTTGTAGGCGGTGTCGACCGGGTTGCGGTCGCGCGGGTAGGGCTGGCCGTCGTAGGCCTGGGAGATGAAGCGCCGGGCGCCGGGGACGTTGCCCATGGTCGACATGTCCACGGCCGGCTTGACGCCGTACCAGCAGGCAGGCTTGCGCTCGCCGTGCACCAGCGCGTTGAGCGAGGTGGTGCCGCCCATGGAGGCGCCGATGTAGAGCTTGACCTCGCCACCGCCCTGCTGCTCGGCCCAGTCCCACAGCTTCATGGTGTCCTCGGTGGAGATCGGGTTGCCCCAGTTCTCCCGGTGGAACATCGAGGAGGCCACCACCCAGCCGTCGCGACGCAGCGCGTCGAGCCAGGTGCCGTCCATCTTGTGGTTGTAGTTGGAGCCCTGGCCGTGGAAGAAGATCGCCACGCCCTTGGGCTCGGTGGTCGGCGGGAGGTTGACCCGGACCCGCTGGCCGTCGAGGTTGCCACGAACCTGCTCGGCGGGGTGCTCCCCGCTCGCGCCGGTGGTCAGCAGCACGAGCAGGAACGCCAGGACCGTGGCGGTCACCGCCTGCGCGACGCGCTTCATCGTCATCTCTGCCCCCTGGTCGATCGGCCCCTATTGTGCGCAGGCCGCACCGACACTCGCGACCCCGGTGGGTGTGAGATGGCCCCCGTCACAGGGGGAACGCGGTGCCCGTGCGCTCCTCGGAGACCTCCCACAACCGGCCAGCGGCGTCGACGTCGCGCGCCTGCGCCGAGCGCGGGTTGGGGCCCGGCGCGCCGCGCAGGCCCTGGAAGCCGGAGGGGCCGATGTAGGAGTTCGGCGGCAGGTCGGCGGTGACCGCGTGCACGGTCGGGCGGGCGCCGAACTCCGCGCTGGTGGCGACGACCTTGTTGCCCAGCCACATCAGCTTGTTCATCAGCGGGTTGGCGTGGTGGCTCTGCAGGTTGGTGGCGCTGTAGCCGGGGTGGCAGGCGTGGGCGACGACCGTGCTGCCCGCCTCGCTGAGCCGACGCTGCAGCTCGGCGGTGAACAGCAGGTTGGCCAGCTTGGACTGCTGGTAGGCGCGGGTGGGCTTGTACGAGCGCTCGAGGTCGAGGTCGTCGAAGTCGAGCTGCGGGCCGTTGTGCAGGCCCGAGGACACCGTGACCACGCGGTCGCTGACCTGCGGCAGCAGCAGGTTGGTGAGGGCGAAGTGGCCGAGGTGGTTGGTGCCGAGCTGGCGCTCGAAGCCGTCGACGGTGCGCCCCTGCGCGACCATCATGATGCCGGCGTTGTTGACCAGCGTGGTGATCTCCCGCTCGCCCCAGGACGCGGCGAAGGCCCGCACCGAGGACAGGTCGGCCAGGTCGAGCTCGGCCACCTCGGTCGAGCCGTCGAGCTCCGCAGCGGCGGCCTCCCCCTTGCCGGTGTCCCGGACCGCGAGCACGACGTGGCCGCCGGCGGCCGCCAGCTTCCGGGCGGTCTCCAGGCCGAGGCCGGAGTTGGCGCCGGTGACGACGTAGGTGCGGCCGGTGAGGTCGGGCAGGCCGGGACGGTCGGAGCTCATGGCCCCGAACCTACCCAGCCGCCCGTCGTCACCGGGCCGCGGTCCGCTACCCGGCGTAGACCGCCTCGGTGCGCAGCGCACGGGCCCGCCTGGCCCGCTGCCGCTCCTCCTCCTCCAGCGCCGCGGTGAGCAGCGAGACCAGGGCCTCGAGCTGGATGTCGGAGCTGGCGCCGATCTCCTCGTCGGACCCGTCGAGCGCCCGGGCGGCGAGGCCGGCCTTGGAGTCGATGAGCTCGGCGATGCGGGTGTCGATCGTGTGCGCGGCGATGACGCGCCACGCGGTGACCGGCTCCTCCTGGCCGATGCGGTGGATGCGGTCGATCGCCTGGGTCTGCTCGGCGTCGGTCCACGACAGCTCGGCGAGGACCAGGTTGGAGGCCACCTGGAGGTTCAGCCCGACGCCGGCGGCCATCAGCGAGCAGACGACGACCTGCACGTCGGGGTCCTCGGTGAAGGAGTCGATCGCGGCCTGGCGGGCCTTGGGCGTCTGGTCGCCGCGGATGGAGGCGTAGCGGATGCCGCGCTCCGCGAAGAGCTTCTCGGCGGCGTCCATGACGTCGACGTGCTTGGCGAAGAAGACGACCTTGCCGACGTTGCGCGCCAGCTGGGCGGCGTAGTCGGCGGCCAGGCCGGCCTTGGCCTGGCCGATGCGGCGCACCATCGAGAAGACGTTCTCGCCGTCCTTCTTGCTCGAGGAGTCCTCGAGCTCCCAGCCGGCGACGCGGCGGACCAGCTCGTGGTCGATGCCCTCGACGGTACGGCCGGAGACCCGGGTCTCGAGCGCGGAGTGGTAGCGGGCCACCATCCGGCGCGCCAGCTCCTTCTCCGCGGCCTTGATGGACCGGCCGATCGCGTCGTCGAGCTCGACCGGGAGGTCGGCGACCCGACGGGCGGGGATGTCGGCGGCGACGTCGACCTTGCGGCGACGCACGATGCCCTGGTTGACCACGCAGGTGCGGGCGGCGCCGTAGAACGCCGGGCCGTCGGCCGGGCTGAGCCCGGTCTCCTCCAGGGCCTCCATCAGCGGGCCGAGCGGGACCTTGTCGTCGATCCAGCCGAGGAACTGCCAGATCGCGCGGAAGTCCTCGATGTCGTTGATCAGCGGGGTGCCGGTGAGCGCCATCAGCAGCGGCCGGGCGTAGCGGGCACGCAGCCGGTCGGCGAGGTGCAGCACGTGCTGGGAGCGCTGGGAGGTCTTGTTCTTGATGAAGTGCGCCTCGTCGACGACCATCCCCTTGAACCCGAAGTCGCCGAGCCAGCCGACGTGTCGGTCGAGGATCTCGTAGTTGACCACGACGATGTCGGCCCAGCCGTCGACGTCGTAGCCGTCACCGTGGATGACCGTGGACGTGCGACCGGGCGTCCAGATGCCGGCCTCGCGGGCCCAGCTGGTCTTGACGACGTTGGGCACCACCACGAGCAACGGGTAGGCGTCGGCAGCCTGCGCGGCCAGCAGCGCCTGGGCGGTCTTGCCCAGGCCCGGCTCGTCGGCCAGCAGGAAGGTGCGGTGGCCCTGGGCGGCGGCCTCGACCACCTGCGACTGGTGCTTCATCAGCTCGCGGCCCGAGGCGGCGACCAGCGACCCGGGCTCGGGCAGCGGCATGCACGCCGACGCCCCGCCGTACTCGAAGGAGCGGAAGAGGGGGCCCAGCAGCTCCCAGCCGGCCAGCCGGCGGGGGCGGGCGTGCTGGGCGGCCGCACCGGTGAAGTCGGGGACGAGGAAGGGGTTGGCGAGCCGGCGGGCGATGACGCTCTGCGGGACGACGCGCTTCTCGAGGACCGGGGCGTCCGGGTCGTCCTCGTCGACCTCGGGCTCGTCGGGCACCTCGAGGCCGGCGCGCTTCTTCATCTCCCGGCGCAGGTCCTCGGCGGCCTCGCCGACCTCGGCGTCCTCGGCCAGCAGGTGCAGCAGCGTGGTGTCGCGCGTGGCGGTCTTGGCGAGGATGGTGGCGATGCCGTCGAGCCGCTTGAGCTGCTCGGCGCGCTGGCTCTCGCTGACCTCGGTGTCGGCCTTGATCCGCGACCGCTCCTCACGCACCAGCAGCCCCACGACCTGGAACTTCGTGCGGGCGCTCGGCGGCACGGCACCGCGCTGGGCGGCACCCTCCACCTCGCGCACCGCGCGTGCGAGGACGGGGATGATCCCCTCGTTGTCGAGGTCGCGCACCCGTCGCTGGGCACGCTGACCGTTGCTGCGACGCTGGGGCCGTCGAGCCACTCGCTCCTCCTCCGGGCCGGCGGGCCCTCGGTGGGCCGCACGGCGGTCGGTCCGGGCCAGGCGTCCCGGCGGGTTCCGGGGACGGCGGCGCAGGCCGGCGCTCGCACCGCCTGAGGGGACTCGCTGCCGGTGGTCGGGCCGGTCGGGCCAGCCCTGGGGCCGGACGATCGGGCCGAGCGGTGGGGGTCCCGGGAGCTGCTGCTCCTGGTCCACGGGGTGCGAACGGGACCACTGTCTCACACCGCGCCCCACCCGGTGGCATCCCGTCGGGGCACCTGTGCCGCGGCCGTGGCGACGGTGGCCGGCCGGTGAGCGCTCACGCCTACCCGGCCGGGTGGTTTGGCGAGGTGCCTGCGCGGAGCACCATCGAGACGTTCTCGCTCTCGAATCGCCACATCCGGGTGGTGCTTCCACCCGCAGGGGTGATCGTCGGGAACGGCCGCGGCCGGGGGCCGGAATCCTTCCCGGTCGCGGCGCCCCCGGGGGCGGGCGTCGCAGCACGTCCGACCAGACGTCCGGGCAGCGCTCGGCCCCGCCACCGCAGCGACGGGGCCGAGCCACAGAGCCGGGAAGGGGTCAGGAGCCGGTGCTGCCGGCTCCGTGCGTGACGGCCTCGAGCAGCGCGTTGTTGAACGCCGGGATGTCGCCGGGGTTGCGGCTGGTGATCAGGTTGCCGTCGGCGACGACCTTCTCGTCGACCCAGGTGCCGCCGGCGTTGCGGATGTCGGTCTGCAGGCTGGGCCAGGAGGTGAGCGTGCGTCCCTCGAGGACGCCGGCCTCGATCAGGGTCCACGGCGCGTGGCAGATGGCCGCGACCGGCTTGCCGGAGGCGACGAAGTCGCGGACGAAGGCGACGGCGGCCTCGTCCAGGCGCAGGGCGTCGGGGTTCGCGACGCCGCCGGGGAGGACGAGGGCGGCGTAGTCGTCGATGGAGGCCTCACCCACGGCCTTGTCGACGGGGCGGGTGTCGGCCTTGTCGAGGTGCTCGAACAGCTGCACCTCCCCCGTCTCGGGGCTCAGCAGCACGGCGTCGTGCCCGGCGTCGGTGACGGCCTGCCAGGGCTCCACGAGCTCTGCTCGCTCGATGCCCTCGGCCGAGGTCAGGAAGGCGATGGTGGTCATGTCCACGACGCTAGGTCGCCCACCGGCGCAGCCCACCGCCCGAGGGGGTGGGACGTCGTGTCCCGGTCTCACCCCTTCGTGGGAGCCGCTCGGTGCATGGGGCCCGCCCGCGGCGGGGAACGCTGGGGCCATGCCCGCCCCGGAAGCTGCTGGAGACGCCCTGCTGCTCGTCGACCTGCAGGTCGACTACTTCGCCGACGACGAGCTGGCCCGCTGCCGCCACGACGTGGTGGCGGCCTGCAACCGGCTCGCCGACGCCGCGCACCGCCACGGCGTACCCGTCGTCGAGATCCGCACCGAGCACGAGCCGGACCGCAGCACCTGGACCCTCACCATGCTCGAGGACGACCAGGGCGTCGTCGTCCGGGACACCCCGGGGGCACAGCGGGCCGAGGGGCTCGAGCCCGGCGAGGCGGACTGCGTGGTCAAGACCCGCGACAGCGCCTTCTTCGGCACCGACCTGGGAGAGCGTCTCGCCGCCCTCGACGTACGCCGGGTGGTGCTGTGCGGGGTGAGCACCGAGTCCTGCGTGGCGGCCACCGCGCGCGACGCGTTCGCGCACGACCTGCAGGTCGTCCTGGTCTCGGACGCCACGGCCTCGCTGGACCCCGACGAGCACGACCACACCCTGGAGATGCTTCGCGTCCAGCACCGCCAGCAGGTCCGAACTGCCGACGAAGTCGTCGCGGCGTGGGACGGGGACGCACCAGAGGGTTCCTGAGGGCCCGCCACTGGCACCCCGAGGGGTGGCTGCGGGTGCCCCGGCGCGGGGTACCGGAGGGCGTGACCGTCTCGGACCCCCAGCTCTGCTCGCTCGCCGCCGACCTGCTCGACGTCGCCGAGCCCACGACCGACCAGCTCACCGCCGTACGCCGGCTCCTGGAGGGGCACGACGTGCTGCTCGTGGCCCCTACCGGCACCGGGAAGTCGCTGGTGTTCCAGCTCGCCGCGGCGGCCGCGGAGCGACTGTGCGTCGTCGTCACGCCACTGCTCAGCCTCGCCGGCGACCAGGTGCGGGGGCTCGACGCCAGCGCCGGCGAGGGCTTCGCCGCACGGTGGACCTCGGCGGAGTCCGCGGGCGACCTCGACGCCACCGAGGAGGCCGTCCGCGCCGGCACGCTGCGGCTGCTCTACACCTCGCCCGAGCAGCTCGCTGGCGGCCGGCTGCGCGACCTGCTGGCCGAGCACCCGCCGGCGCTGCTGGCCGTCGACGAGGCGCACTGCGTCTCGACATGGGGCACCGACTTCCGCCCGTCGTACGCCGCGCTCGGGCAGGTCCGTGAGGCGTGGGGCTCCCCGCCGACCGTGGCGGTGACTGCGACCGCCTCCTCGGCGGTCCGCAAGGACGTGCACCGGGTGCTGGGGCTCGGCGGCACCGAGCAGGTGCTGGGCTTCGAGCGCCCCGACCTGGCGCTGCGGGTGCTGCGGCTGCACGAGGACTCCGAGCGGGCCGGCACCGTCGAGGAGCGGGTCCGCGCCCTGCGCGAGGAGACCGAGGGCGGGCTGGGCCTGGTCTACGTGCGCACCCGGCGCGACGCCGAGACCCTCGCCGCGCACCTGGCCGAGGCCGGCCTGCGCGCACCCGCCTACCACGCGGGCCTCCCCCGTGACCGGCGCGAGGAGGTGCACGACGCCTTCCACGCCGGGGACGTCGACGTGGTCGTCGCGACCTCGGCGTTCGGCATGGGCGTGCACCAGCCCGAGGTCCGCTTCGTGCTGCACGCGCAGGCCCCGGAGTCGCTCGACGTCTACTACCAGGAGTCCGGGCGTGCGGGTCGGGACGGGCGTCGCGCCGTCGCGGAGATGCTGTTCCGCGACGAGGACCTCGCCCTGGGGCACTTCTTCGCCGGGGGCCGGCCGCGCAGCGCGTCGGTGCGGCGGGTCGCCGAGGCCTGGCGGGAGGCGCCGGACGCCGACGTGCGGACGCTCGCCTCGACCACGGGCCTGGGGCGACGGACCGTCGGCCGGGTCCTGGCGCTGCTGTCCGCCGGCGGCGCTGACCCGTCGGAGCCCGTGGACCGGCTGGCCGACGTCGTACGTCGCCGGGCGGAGGCCGAGCGGACCCTGCGCCGCACCCAGGTCGAGCGGGTCCGGGAGTACGCCGACTCCGCCCACTGTCGCGACCTGGTGCTGCGGCACCACTTCGGCGACCTGTCCGCCGAGCCCTGCGGGCGCTGCGACACCTGCTCCGCCGAGGGCGGCGCGGAGCCGCTGGAGACGCTGCGCGACCTCGACGGCCTGCGCCCGGAGTCCGGGGTCAAGCACCGGCGCTTCGGCCGGGGCACCATCACCGACCTGACCCGCGACACCGTCACCGTGCTCTTCGACCGCGTCGGCTACCGCACGCTGGCCACCGACCTGGTGCGCGAGCGGCAGCTGCTGAAGCCCGCCTGAGCCCCACGGCGTACGCCGACGGGCCGGCACCCCCCGATCGGGGATGCCGGCCCGTGCGTCCGTGACCTCTCGGCCGTGCGCGGGCGACCTCTCGGCGTCAGGGGGTGAAGACCACCTTGACGACGCCGTCCTCCTTGTCCCGGAACCGCTCGTAGGCCTCGGGGGCCTCGTCGAGCGGGAGCCGGTGGGTCACGAACTCCTCGGTGCCGAGCGGGTCGGCGTCGTCCAGGAGCAGCGGCATGATGTCGTCGGTCCAGCGACGGACGTTGGCCTGGCCCATCCGCACCTGGATCTGCTTGTCGAACATCTGCATCAACGGCATCGGGTCGACGGCCCCGCCGTAGACGCCCAGCAGCGAGACCGTGCCGCCGCGGCGCACGGCGTCGATGGCGCCGTGCAGCGCCGCCAGCCGGTCCACCCCGGCGGCCTGCATGAACGGGCCGGCCAGGGCGTCGGGCAGCATCCCCACGACCTTGTGGCTGGCCTCGACCACCGGGTTGCCGAAGGCCTCCATGCCCACGGCGTCGATGACCGAGTCCGGGCCGCGGCCGCCGGTGCGCGACCGCACCTCCTCGCCGAGGTCGTCGACGTCGTTGAGGTCCACGGTCTCCGCGCCGCGCGCGGCCACGCGGGCCAGCCGGTCGCGCTCGCGGTCGGCCACGATCACCCGATGCCCGCGCTGCAGGGCGATCCGGGCGGCCATGTCGCCGATCGGGCCGGCGCCCATGACCAGCAGCACCCCGTCGGTCGGGAGCGCGGCGTACTCCACGCCCTGCCAGGCGGTCGGCAGCACGTCGGAGAGGAGCACGAAGCGGTCGTCGACCGGACCCTCCGGCACCTTCATCGGCATGAAGTCGGCGAACGGCACCCGCAGCAGCTCGGCCTGCCCGCCGGGGACGGCCCCGTACAGCGAGGAGTAGCCGAGCATGCTGGCGCCGGTGCCGTGCTCGTGGTTCTGGGTGGTCTCGCACTGACTGTGCAGACCCCGCGAGCAGGTCCAGCAGCTGCCGCAGCAGACGTTGAACGGCACCACCACGCGGTCGCCGACCTCGAGGTCGCGGACGCCGGGGCCGACCTCCTCGACGATGCCCATCGGCTCGTGGCCGATGACGTCGCCGGCGTTCATGAACGGCGCGAGCGGCTCGTAGAGGTGCAGGTCGGAGCCGCACAGCCCGGTCGTGGTGACCCGGATGATCGCGTCGGTGGCCTCCTGGATGGTCGGGTCGGGGACCTCGTCGACGCTGACCTTGCGGGGGGCCTGCCAGGTGACTGCCTTCATCGTGCCTCTCCTCTCGTACGGGGTGCCCGGGGTGGCCGGGGCGCCCGGATGGACGGGTCGGGGTGGGTGGGGGTCACGCCAGTGCCGCCGGGAAGCGGTCCCACACCCGGTGGGCGGGCAGCAGCTCGGCGAGCTGCTCCCAGGCGGCCTCGGGGTCGTCGGCGACGACGACGCCGGGAGCGTCCGCGGCGACACCGGCCGACTCCAGGACCGCCTGGCCCGCGGAGGTGGCGCCGACCGCCTTGCTGTGCCGGAAGCACTCCTCCACCAGCAGCCGCACCCGCGGGTCGACCGCGGCCTCGCCTGCCGCCTTCTCGTCGCGGGCCCCCAGCGCGTCCGGGGCGGGGACGGGCGCGGCGATCAGCAGCACGGCGTCGAGCTCGACCGAGCGGCCCGTGGCGAAGGTCCGCTGCACCGGCACGCCGTCGATCTCACCGCCGCGTGGGCCGACGACGAAGGGGACCATCCCGGCGGCCAGCACGGCCTCGCGCACCGGCTGCACCTGCGCGGCGCTGGTGGTGGTGTCCACGACCAGCCCGATGATGCGGCCGTCGACCGGCCAGGTCCCGCCCAGCTGCGAGAGCGCGGGGCTGCCCTCGACGTCGGCCACCGCCACCGAGGGGTCGGGGGCGGGCAGGCCGAGCCCGGTGGCCACCTGCTCGCACAGGTCGGCGTCGATGCTGGCCAGCGCGACCAGCTGACGCTCCTTGATCGCCTGCTCGTAGCACTTGCCGAGCTCGAAGGTGTAGGCCCGGACCACGTGCTCCTTCTCCACCGGGCTCAACGACAGCCAGAAGAGCCGCGCCTGGCTGAAGTGGTCGTCGTACGACGCGGGGTTGGCCCGGACCTTGCGGCTGGCCTCGATGCTCGCGGCGGCGTCGACGAAGGCCCGCTTCTGCTCGTCGCTGAGGTCCTCGCCCTGGTTCTCCAGGCTGAAGGGGCACCCGCCGTCGAGGGAGTTGGGCCGGTAGGGCGCGACACCCGGGTGCACCGCGTGCTGGTGCATGCCGTCGCGGAGCATGTCGTTGACCGGGGCGTGCGGGCGGTTGATGGGCAGCTGGTTGAAGTTCGGCCCGCCCAGCCGCGAGAGCTGGGTGTCGAGGTAGGAGAAGTTGCGGGCCTGCAGCAGCGGGTCGTCGGTGACGTCGATGCCGGGCACGAGGTGCCCGGTGTGGAAGGCGACCTGCTCGGTCTCGGCGAAGTAGTTGGTGGGGTTGCGGTCCAGCACCATCTTGCCGATCGGCTGCACCGGTGCGATCTCCTCCGGCACCAGCTTGGTCGGGTCGAGCAGGTCGATGCCGTGGAAGGTCTGGTCGTCGGTGTCGGGGAAGACCTGGACACCCAGCTCCCACTCCGGGAACGCGCCGGCCTCGATGGCGTCGGCGAGGTCCCGGCGGTGGAAGTCGGGGTCGAGCCCGCCGAGCATCTGCGCCTCCTCCCAGGTGAGGGAGTGCACGCCGAGCTTCGGCTTCCAGTGGAACTTCACCAGGGAGGTCGCACCCTCGGCGTTGACCACCCGGAAGGTGTGCACGCCGAAGCCCTCCATCATCCGGTAGGAGCGCGGGATGCCGCGGTCGGACATGTTCCAGATCGTGTGGTGCTGGGCCTCGGTGTGCAGGGAGACGAAGTCCCAGAAGGTGTCGTGCGCGGACTGCGCCTGGGGGATCTCGCGGTCCGGGTGCGGCTTGCCTGCGTGGATGATGTCGGGGAACTTGATGCCGTCCTGGATGAAGAAGACCGGCATGTTGTTGCCGACCAGGTCCCAGGTGCCCTCGTCGGTGTAGAACTTAGTCGCGAACCCGCGGGTGTCGCGCACGGTGTCGGCCGACCCCCGGCTGCCCAGCACCGTGGAGAAGCGGACGAACGTCGGCGTGCGACGGCCCTCCTCGAAGACGCCGGCCAGGCAGATCTCACCGGCGGTGCCGTAGCCCTCGAAGTAGCCGTGGGCGGCGGCTCCACGGGCGTGCACGACCCGCTCGGGGATGCGCTCGTGGTCGAAGTGGGTGATCTTCTCGCGCAGGTGGTGGTCCTGCAGCAGGGTCGGGCCGCGCGGTCCGGCCTTGAGCGAGTGGTCGGTGTCGCGCAGCTTCACGCCGGTGGCGGTGGTCAGCCAGCGGCCCTGCTGGCCACGGGCGGTGCCCTCCTCGCCCTCCAGCGCCTCGCCGGTGGCGGTGCGCAGCTCCGGGGCGCCGTGGTCGGGCTTGGGGGGCAGCGGGTCGTGGGGCGTGCCGGGCTCCTCCACCGAGGGCGGCTGGGGGGCGGGGGCGCCGGGGATCTGGTCTCGCGTCGGGTCACTCATGGGTGCTCCTTCGTGCGGGGGGCGGACGGACGGGCCGTCCTCGGTCGTCCCGGCCCGGTGCCCGGCGCTGACGCGGCGGGGACCGGACCGGGAGGTCAGGGGGCGGGACTCGACCCCGGAGGGTCAGTCCCTGGTGGGCAGGCGACGCAGCGGCCGGGTGGCCGGGCCTTCGAGGACCCGGCCGTCCCGGTCGAAGCGGGAGCCGTGCAGGGGGCAGTCGTAGCTGCCCTCGTGGGGGTTCCAGCGCAGCGGGCCGCCGAGGTGGGTGCAGACCGGCAGCAGCCGGCAGTCCTCCCCCACCGCCCGGCGACCGGAGGTCTCGACGGGCGCCGCCAGGCCCGCCGCGGCAGCGGCACCGCCGAGGGCGACCCCGACCTGGATGCCGGCGAGCGCGGGGACGTCGCGCAGCCGGGCCCGGCGGCCGTAGAGGTCGTCGACCCACGGCTCGCGGACGCCGAGGACCTCGCCGGCGAAGGCCAGGGCGGCGGCGACGCCGCTGGTCAGCCCCCACTTGTTGAAGCCGGTGGCGAGGTGCACGTCGGGGCTGGGCCCGCCCAGGCTGCCGACCAGCGGCAGGTGGTCGGTGGTCGTGTAGTCCTGCGCCGACCAGGCACCGAGCTCGACGGCGTCGGGCCAGTGCTCGGCGGTCCACCGGCGCAGCTCGTCGACACGCTTGTTCTCGGCACGCCCGCGACCGGTCTCGTGCCCGGCGCCGCCGACGAGCAGCACCCGTCGGCCGTCGACCTCGGCGCCCCGGAAGGAGCGGCTCGGCCCGCCGGCGGACAGCGTCATCGTCTCCGGCACCTCGGCGGTGTCGAAGGCGACGATGTAGCTGCGCTGGGCGGTCAGCCGGGCGAAGTGCATCCGTCGGTCCACCACCGGCGCCCCGGTGGCCAGCAGCACGTGCCGCGCGTGGACGTCGGCCTCGCCGTCGGTCCGCGCCACGTGGAGGTGCACCCCGTCGCGCCGCTGCCGCACCCGCTGCACGCGCGCGTCACCCACGACCGTGGCACCAGCCTCGAGCGCCGCGGCGAGCAGTCGCTCGACGAGCTGGCCCGGGTCGAGCTGGAGCTGGTCGTCGAGCAGCGTCGCCGCGACCGCGGGGACGGGGAGGTCGGGGGCGTCCGACCAGCGCACCGGCAGGCCGAGGTCGCGGGCCGCCTCGTGCTCGCGGCGTACCGCAGCCGTGGCCCGGGAGGTGGGGGCGTAGGTCGCGGCCGGCCGCTGCTCGAGGTCCAGCCCCAGCCCGGTCGCCTCGTCGGCGAGCCACTGCTGGGCACGCAGCGTGCTGGCGACGTACGCCGCCGCCGACTCGCGCCGCCCGGCGCGGAGGATCCGGGAGAGCATCGTGCCCTGCAGGGCCGAGACCTTGCCCGTGGTGCGGCCGGTGGTGACCGCGCCGGGGTGCCGCGCCTCCATGACGACCACGCTCCGGCCGGCGCGGGCCAGCAGCAGCGCCGCGGTCAGCCCGGTGACCCCGGCGCCGACGACGGCGACGTCGACCTGCTCGTGCGGCGGCTCGCCCGTCGGGACGGGGACGTCGCGGTGCTTCCACCAGATGCTCTCGGCCACGGGGCCCTCTCCCAAGATCGCGGTCGCGGCGCCCTCCGCGCCGCTGCCCCGACGCTGCCCCGTCGCACCCTGAGTCCTCCCACCCTTCCGGGCGTCTTCGTCGCTCCCCGCCTGAGATCGGCCCCGACCTCACACCTCTGGGCGAGGGACAGGGCCTCCTGCGGGGGAAGGGTGAGGAGCATGAGCACCAACACCCGCGTCGTCCACGCCACCCCGGACCAGGTCTGGGACGTCCTCGCCGACGGCTGGCTCTACCCGCTGTGGGTGGTCGGGGCCTCCCGGATGCGCGAGGTCGACGACCACTGGCCGGCGCAGGGGGCGCGGCTGCACCACTCGGTCGGCTCCTGGCCGCTGCTCCTCGACGACGAGACCGTGGCCGAGGAGTGCGACCCCGGCCGGATGCTGCGGCTGACCGCCAAGGCGTGGCCCGGTGGCCAGGCAGCGGTCACGCTGACCCTCGAGCCACAGGGCGCCGACACGCTGGTCACCATCGAGGAGGACGCCAGCCACGGGCCCGGCAGGCTCGTCCCCCCGCCCGCACGGCACGCGCTGATCGGGTGGCGCAACGTCGAGACCCTGCGCCGGCTGGCCTACCTCGCCGAGCGCCGCAGCGCCCCGCCGGCCTGACACCGCCGCGCCGCTCGCCCGGGCTTGCGCGACCCGACAGGATCGACCCATGACGTCGACCGAGCTGCCCGCCACCGTGGACGCGGTGGTCGTCGGTGGCGGTCCCAACGGCCTGGTGGCGGCCAACCTGCTCGCCGACGCCGGCTGGTCGGTGCTGCTGCTCGAGGCCGCCGACGACGTCGGCGGAGCGGTGCGCCACGACGAGGAGCTGCACCCCGGGTTCCGCCAGGACACCTTCAGCGCGTTCTACCCCTTCGCCGCCGTCTCCCCCGCCATCCGCGGCCTGGACCTGACCTCGCACGGGCTGCGCTGGACCACGCCCCCCGCACCGCTGGGGCACCCCCTGCCGGGGCGGTGGGCGCTGGTGCACCGCGACCGCCACGACACCGCCGCCGCCATGGACGCCGAGCACCCCGGCGACGGCGAGCCGTGGCTGGCCCTGTGCCGTCGGTGGGACGCGATCGGTCCCGGCCTGCTCGACCTGCTGCTGAGCCCGTTCCCCCCGGTCCGCGGGGGCGCCCGGACCGGGCTCGCGCTGGCGCGGCACGGCGGGCTCGGCACCGTCCGGGAGCTGCTCACGCCCGCGCTCGGTGCCGGCGGCGGGCGCTTCCGCGGCGATGCCGCCCGGCTGCTGGTCAGCGGCAGCGCCGGCCACGCCGACATCCCCCTCGACGCCCCGGGCTCAGGGGCGTTCGGGCTGATCATGACGATGCTCGCGCAGGCCGACGGCTTCCCCGTGCCAGTCGGCGGCGCCGGGGAGCTCACGCGCGCCATGGCCCGCCGGTTCGTCGCGCTGGGCGGGGAGCTGCGGACCGGCACCCCGGTCGAGCAGGTCGTCGTGCGGGGCGGGCGGGCCGTCGGCGTACGCGCCGGGGGGCGGGAGGTGCGCGCCCGGCACGCCGTGCTGGGCGCCGTGAGCGTCCCGGTGCTGTGGGGCTCGCTGGTGCCGGAGGCCGACCACCCGGCACGGGTACGCCGCGGGCTGCGCCACTTCGAGCTCGACCCGGCCACCGTGAAGGTCGACTGGGCGCTGTCCGGCCCCGTCCCGTGGGCGACCCCGCCCGCCGTGGCGCCGGGCAGCTTCCACGTCGGGGACTCCCCCGAGCAGATGCACGAGGCCACCAGCCAGGTGGCGACCGGGCTGGTGCCCGCGGCGCCGTACCTCCTGGCCGGGCAGATGACCACCACCGACCCCACCCGCTCCCCCGCGGGCACCGAGTCGCTGTGGGCCTACACCCACGTGCCGCACCGAGTCCGTGGCGACGCGGGCGAGCAGGGGCTCACCGGGCGGTGGGACGCGGCGGAGACCGAGCGCTTCGGCGACCGCATCCAGGCCCGGATCGAGGCGCTGGCCCCCGGGTTCGGCGACCGGGTGCTGGCCCGCCGGGTGCTCGGGCCGCGCGAGCTGCAGGCCCGCAACGCCTCGCTGGTCGGCGGTGCCGTCAACGGCGGCACCTCCCAGCTGCACCAGATGCTCGTGCTGCGCCCGTGGCCCGGCACCGGCCGGCCGACCACCGGCGTGCGGGGGCTCTACCTGGCCTCGAGCTCGGCCCACCCCGGCGGCGGCGTGCACGGCGCGCCCGGCGCCAACGCCGCCCGGGCGGCCGTGCTGGACCGGCGGCTCCCGGGGCGCTGAGCCCGCGCCCCGCAGGCGCCCGGGAGCGGTGAGTGCTGAACCGTCCAGCAGCCCCGAACGGTTCAGCACCCACCGCCGCCCGCGCACGGCTCCCGGGAGCGGTGAGTGGTCAACCCTCCAGCAGCCCCGAACGGTTCAGCACCCACCGCCCGGACGAGCGTCAGCCCAGGACGTCGTCGAGGTGCTCGAGGAGGTCGGCCGGGTCGTCGAAGACGTGCTCGGCGCCGGCCCCGCGCAGGACCTCGTCGCTGAAGCCACCGGTGCGCACGCCGACGAACCGGACCCCCGCGGCGCGCGCGGACTCCCCGTCCCAGGGGGCGTCGCCGAGCAGGAAGGCGGCACCGGCGCCGGCCTTGTCCAGCACCTGCTCCACCGGCTCGGGGTGCGGCTTGGACCGACCCACGTCGTCGCCGGTGACGACCTCGGTGACGTGGGTCGCCGCGCCGGCCGCCTCCAGGAGCGCGTCGGTGGTCTCGGTGTTGGCCGAGCTCGCGACGACCAGCCGCAGCCCGCGGTCGCGGAGCGCCTGGAGCAGCTCGCCGGCTCCCCTGGTCGGCCGGACGTCGCCGAGCACCGACTCGAAGAGCTCGTCGTGCCGGGCTCGCACGTCGTCGCCGATGCTGGCCTCGGCCGCCTCACCGGCCAGGTGGGTGACGATGCGGTCGCCCCCCATCCCGATGGCGCCGTGGATGCGGTGCGAGGGCACGGTGAGCCCCACCTGGTGGAAGGCCCGCGACCAGGCGTGGACGTGCAGGTAGACGGAGTCGACGAGGGTGCCGTCGATGTCGAGGACCACGGTGGTGCCGGTGGCGGCGTCGGTGCTCATGCCGGCCCACCGTAACGACGCCCACCGGGGCGGCGTCCCACCTGGAGGAGTGAAGCCGCAGGGGTGGGACGATCGGCGCCGGCGGCTGGCAGGCTCGAGTGAACCACCCGCTTCGCGAAGGAGGGTCCCGTGGACCGCCCCAAGGTCGTCGCCGCCATCGTCATCGGCCTCATCGTGCTCGTGCTCGGCGCCATGGTGGTGATCGGGCTCATCCAGGGCGACGACGTCGACCGCGAGGAGAACCCCGTCATCGGCCTGGACGCGGTGGCGCTCACCCGCTGACCTCGCCGTCGGCGTGGCGCAGCAGCGCCAGCACCCCGCGCTCGAAGACGCGCCGCTCCACCTCCACCAGCCCGTGCTCGCGCCCGGCGGCGGCGACCGGCCCGTCGAGCTGCGCCTCCGTGCCGACCTGGAGCACCAGGGCCCCGCCCGGCGCCAGCACCCGGCCGGCGGTACGCACGCAGTCGACCGCGAGCGCGCTGCCGTCGGCGCCGCCGTCGATGGCGCGCAGCGGGTCCTCCGGGAAGCGGCCGGTCTCGGCCGAGGCGACCCAGGGCGGGTCCGCCAGCACCAGGGAGTACGACGTCGGGTGCTCGGCCGCGTCGGCGATCGACTCCGTGCGGGTGCTCACCTGGGCGGCGAGCCCGTTGCGGCGGGCGTTGGCGGCGGCGTACTCGGTGGCGACGGGGTCGATGTCGACGCAGACCAGCTCGCGCCGGGTGCCCGCGACCGCCAGCAGGCCGATGTGGCCGGCGCCGGCGCACAGCTCGAGGACCGGGCCCGGCGGCAGGTCCGTCAGCAGCGACGCGGCCCAGCGGGACTGCTCGGCGGTCCACGGCCGCGGCTCGAGGATGCGCGGGTCCCACTGGATCTCCAGTCGCCCCACGTAGGCGGTCCGAGGGCGGACCTCCCGGTCGTCGAGGGGCGCACGCCCCGTCGTCGTCGGCTCGGTCATCGCCATGCTCGCTCTCCTCGTGCCTCGTGGTCGGTCCCGTCCTCGACGAGTACCCATTCCCGGCCCTCCTGACGCACCAGGCCGCGCCGCTCGAACTGCTCGAGCCAGCCGCGCATGGGCCACTGGCCCCACCTGTCGCGGAACAACCGCCCGTTGCGCAGCACGTCGTGGAGGTGCTCGACCGGCGGCGAGGAGACCGGGTGGTGCTGGTGGTAGGCGCGGGCGTCACCGGTCCACCCCAGGCCGATCCCCTGCGCCAGCAGGGAGCGACCGAGGTCGGTGTCCTCCCCGCCGTACCCGACGTAGTCCTCGCAGTAGCCGCCGCAGCGCTCCCACGTGGCGGAGCCGACGGCGTAGGACAGCGACCAGAACAGCTCGGCGGGCGCTCCGCGGTGTCGCTGCCCGGGAGCCGGCGCCGGACGTGCGGGGTGCGGGTCGTCGCGCGCGGTCAGGGTGCGCAGGTCGTAGCCGCCGGGAGGGGGCGGCGGGAGGTAGGTCACCGGCCCCGACCACACGGTCGCGGGGTCGTCGCGGACGGTGGCGGCGTACCCCGCGACCATCGTGGGGCCGGCCAGGCAGTCCACGTCGAGCCCGATCAGCACGTCGCACCCCGACCGCAGCGCGTGGGCCATGCCGAGGTTGCGGGCGGCCGCCAGTGGCAGCCCCTGCGGCGGGCTGGCGATGGCGAGCACCTCGGCGGGCGGGCCGCCCTCGACCGCGACGCCCGCGACGGCCGGGTCGTCCATCGCCACGACGACGTGCACGTCCGGCACGAGCGTCCCCGCCGCCAGCGAGAGCCGCTGGCGGCGCAGGTGGTCGTGCCGTCCGTGCGCGGTGGTCACCACCGCGACGCCGCTCACGACGCGCTCCGCTCGGGAGTACGACGGTGCCCGGCCCCGGCCCCCGTGTCCCCGACGACCCCGGCGGCCCCGACGACCCCGGCGACCACGTCGGCGAACCGGTCGGCGGCCCGCCCGTCGCACCACCTCGCCCAGCCGACGGGGTCCAGCGCCAGGCACCGCTCGAGCCGGCCGGCCCAGCCGTCCGCCGGCAGCTCCGGCTCCACCACCGCGGGCCAGCCGCCGTCGCCGAGGACCTCGGCGGTGGTGGCCTGCTCCGCGTGCGGGCGGCGTTGCGGCACCAGCACCGCCGGCCGGCGTGCGGCCGCGACCTCGGCGACGGCGTTCTGCCCGGTGTGGGTGACCACGACGTCGGCCTCCCGCAGCAGGGACCCGGTGTCCGGGCGCCAGCGCCTGGCGTCGGCGACCTCCCAGGTCCACCCGGGGGCCTGCGCGCGTGCGGCGTCGAGCCGGGCGTCGATCTCGTGGTCGAGCAGGTCATGGCCCCCTGCCCCGCCCAGGAACAGCACGCGACGCGCCCCGGGCGGGGGTTCCTCGGTGACCGGGTGGCGGGACAGGCCGCCCACCCCGTGGACCCGGTCGACCACCTCCGCGGGCAGCCCGGGCAGCACCGAGCCGGTCACCTGCGGCGGCCAGCAGCCGACCAGCGCGTCGGCGGTGTCGAGGGCGAGGCGGTGGGCCGGGTCGGTGCGCTCACCCGGCAGCACCACCCCCACCACGGGGACGCCGTGCAGGCGCACGAGCAGCGAGACCTCCACCGACACGTCGACGACCACCGCGGCCGGCCGGGTCGCGTCGAGCCAGGCCGAGAGCTGCGCCGTACGCCGGGAGAGGCCGGCGTGCCCGCGGGGGACCCAGTGCAGGCGTCCGCCGGCGGTGACGTCGCCGGCACCCGGCCCGGGCACCGGGTCGTCGTCGCGGGCCAGCTCCACCCAGCCGCCGGCCCAGGGCCCGCGCCAGTCGGCGGGACGCGGGAAGGAGGACAGCCCGGTGACCGTGCAGCCGTGCCGCTGGGCCAGGGCCCGGGCGACCGCGCCGGCACGGTGCAGGTGACCGCGGCCGTGGTGGTGGACGTAGTAGCCGATGGTGCTGCCCGCGCGGCTCATGCGGCCACCTCCTGCTGGGCGAGGGACGCGTAGACCTGCTCGTAGTCCTCCACCATGCGGTGCGCGGACAGCTGCCCGACCGCGTGCCGGCGCACCGCGCGCCGGTCACAGCCGGCCGCGGTGTCGATGGCGGCGGCCAGGCCCGCCACGTCGTCGGGGCCGGCGAGGACGCCGGTGCCGTCCGCGACGATCTCCGGCAGCGCACCGCGCGCGAACGCCGCGACCGGGGTGCCGCAGGACATCGCCTCCGCGGCGACCAGCCCGTAGGGCTCCTCCCACGCGGGCGTCACGACCGCGACCGACGCCCGCCCCAGCAGCCGGGCGAGCCGCCGGTGGTCGAGGTGGCCGGCCAGTCGGGCGTCGGGGCCGAGCCGCGGGAGCACGCACTCGTCGACGTACCCACGGTCCTGGACGGGGCCGGCCAGGACGATCTCCCGGCCGGCCAGTCGCGCGGCGTCGATGGCCAGGTGGGGGGCCTTCTCGCGCACCAGGCGACCGCTCCACACCACCGGACCACCACCGGGACCGGGCTGCCAGGCCCGGGTGTCGACACCGTTGAGGACCGGCCGCGCGTCGACGGTGCCGGCCCAGGCCCGGGCGGTGCACTCGCTCACCGCGGTGAAGGAGGACGCGCCCCCGGAGACCGCGACGGCCGACTCCAGCCAGGGCAGCGGCGGGGTGTGCAGGGTGGTCACGAGCGGGACCGGCACCAGCTCGGCCATCGCGACGGGCAGGTGGTGGAGGCTGTGGTTGTGCACGACGTCGAAGCGGTCGGCGCCGCTGCGGGCCAGGTCGAGCATGAGCGCGAGGTAGGCGTGGTGGTCGGCCATCCACTCCTCCTCGGGTGCGTGCACGTCGCGCATGGCGGCCGCGCTGGGGCGGAACCGCGGCGGGGTCAGGGTGCGGACCGGCAGCGTGGGGTCGCTGCCCTCGGCGGCGTAGAGCGTGACCTCGTGGCCGCGGGCGACCAGCAGCCGTGCCAGGTGGTGGGTCAGCGCCTCCAGGCCCCCCGCGAACGGCTCGGCCACGGGGTGGCGCCGCGAGGCGACCAGGCACACCCTCATGCTCGCCCCGCCGTCACGAGGTAGCGGTAGAGCCGGTCGTGCGCCGCTGCCACCGTCGCCCGCTGGGCGCGTCGTTCGGCGACCGAGATGCCGTGGGTGGAGCGCTGCTCGTGGGCACGACGCAGCGCGGCCGCGAGCGAGTCCTCGTCGAGGTGGGACTCGTCGTGGGTGTAGGACAGCACCGGGCCCTGGTCGGCGTAGAAGCCGCAGGTCGGCGCGACCACGGCGGTGCCCAGGTCGCGGCAGGCCTCGAGCCAGCCGGAGTGGGTCCCGAACCGGTAGGGCAGTACCGAGACGTCGAGGGAGGCGAGGTAGGCCCACAGCGCCTGGTCGTCGAGGAAGTCGTGCACGTGCAGCTCGAGCCGCCCGGCGTCCGCCTGCTCGTGGAGGTACGCCGCCAGCGACTCGTCGCGGCGGGCCCCGTCGGGGTCGAGGACGTCGCGGTGCCCGTTGACCTGCAAGACCGCTCCCGGCAGCTGCGCGACCGTGTCCACGAGGGTCGGCAGCAGGCGCATCGGGGCCATCGAGGCCCGCAGGCTCTTGACGTGCAGCCCCACCCGGAACGTGTCGCCGCGCGCCCAGGAGCGGCGCTCCTGCGCGGCCTCCATGGCGGCGAGCGGGACCACGTGCGGGTGCGGCAGCACCAACGCCTCCCGGTCCCACCGCCGCCGGATCTCGGCGGCCGCCCCGGTCGTCAACGTGACCAGGGCGTCGGCCGCCGGCACCAGGACGTCGAGCTGGGCGTCGTGCAGGGCGCGGTCCTCGTGGTGGGGGTTGCGCAGGTCGTGCACCGTGAGCACGAACGGCTTGCCGCGACCACGCAGCACCTCGGTCAGCTCGCCCAGGGTGGAGGGGTCGACGGCGTCGAAGCCGAAGTGGAGGTGGAGGAGGTCGAAGTCGGCGTCGCGCGCCCACTCCGGTCGCAGCATCACCGGCGGCCACCACCGGGCGCCCGCGGGACGCTGCGGGGTGTCGGGGTCCGGGTCGGGCAGCCGGACCACCCGACCGTCGTCCTCCTCGGGGGCGAGGTGGCGGACGTAGACGTGGCCCGACGGCACGGAGGCGACGGTGACGGGCCGGCGAGCAGCCGGGGCGCGGTGCGCGGCGACGTGGGCGGGAGCCGCGGGTCCCGAGAGGTGTGGCACACGTCGTGGATATCCACCGGACGCCGGGTCCATGTCCCACCAAAGGGTGGAGTCGGTCCGACCGTCGTGTCGCAGGCGTCGGTGCCGCGGAGATCGGTCCTTCCGGGTGGTCCACGAACGGGCGAGGCGACCCGTCCGTGGGGCGGGCCGTCGCGTCGGTCGGAGTCGGTCGCCGGGACCCGGCCGGGTGAGCGTGGCGTGCCAGCATCGGGCCATGACCGTCTTCGTGGCGTGGTCGCCCGCCGGCTTCGACGACGAGCTGGTGGGTGAGGCGACCGGCCCGTGGCACGAGGTGCGGCGCGTGGCCGCCGAGGTGCTGCTCGTCGACGCCGACGAGACGCTCTCGAAGGTCTACCACCAGCTGAAGTGGAGCCTCCCGGACGACGCGCCGCTGCTCGTCGTGCCCTCCGACGGGCCGGGGAAGAACCGTGGGCTGCCGGCCGGCACGACCTCCTGGCTGCGCGCCCGCGGCTGAGCCGGGGTCGTGCGGCCGACCCTCTCGAAGCACCCCGACCACACCCCTGTGGCGCCGCCCGCCGTGACCCATCCCTCGTCCGCGGACCGGATGAAACGGACTGCGGTCCGGGTTGCACGGACCATGACCACCTCACCTGCATTCGAGTCCGTGACGGTCGGCTCCTGGGAGCTGCCCCAGCGCTTCGTGATGGCCCCGCTGACGCGCAACCGGTCCCCCGAGACCGTGCCGACGGAGCTGAACGCGACCTACTACGCCCAGCGCGCCGGTGCCGGCCTGATCATCAGCGAGGGCACCCAGCCCAGCGCGGTCGGCCAGGGCTACCTCGCGACCCCGGGCCTGCACTCCCCGGAGCAGGTCGCCGGCTGGCGGCGCACCGCCGAGGCCGTGCACGCCGAGGGCGGACGCATCGTCGTGCAGCTCATGCACGTCGGCCGCGTCGCGCACCCGGACAACAAGGGCGGCCTCGAGACCGTCGCCCCGAGCGCGATCGCCGCACCCGGCGAGATGGTCACCGCCACCGGCCGGGTCCCCCACCCGGAGCCGCGCGCCCTGGGCACCGACGAGGTCCCCGGCATCGTCGAGGAGTTCGTGCAGGCCGCGCGCAACGCGGTCGAGGCCGGCGTCGACGGCGTGGAGGTGCACTCGGCCAACGGCTACCTGCTGCACCAGTTCCTGTCCCCGGTGAGCAACACGCGCACCGACGGGTACGGCGGCTCGCCGGAGTGCCGCGCCCGTCTGACCGTCGAGGTCACCCGGGCGGTCGCCGAGGCGATCGGCGCCGAGCGCGTCGGCATCCGGATCAGCCCCGCCCACAACATCCAGGGCGTGCTGGAGGAGGACGCCGCCGACACCCGAGCGACCTACGAGGCCCTCGTGGACGGCATCGCCGACCTCGGCCTGGCCTACCTCTCCATCCTGGCCGACCCGAGCGCGGAGCTCACCCAGGACCTGCGCGGTCGCTTCGGCGGCCCGGTCGTCCTCAACTCCGGCTTCTCGGAGCAGACCACCTTCGAGGAGGTCGAGAAGCTGCTCGCCGACGACCTCGCCGACCTGGTCGCCGTGGGTCGGCCGTTCCTGGCCAACCCCGACCTGGCCGAGCGCTGGCGTCGCGGTGCGGCTCTCAACGAGCCCGACCCGGCCACGTTCTACGGCGGCGGCGCGGAGGGCTACACCGACTACCCGACACTGGCCGGCTCCTGAGCAGGCCGGAGACCCCCGGACGGCTCCGCGCGGAGTCGTCCGGGGGTCTCTGCGCGCGGGCCCCGGGGCTCCGAGCCCGCAGGAACGGCTAGTAGTCCTCGAGGTCGCGGCCGCTGCGCGGGGTCGGCACAGCGGCGGCCGGGCGGCGGCGTACCTGCTTGTGCGACCCGTCGCACCACGGCGGCACCGACGAGGCACCGCAGCGGCACAGCGCCACGACCGGCCGCTCGGAGTGGTGCTTGACGCCCTGCTCGTCCTCGACGGTGACCGGACCCGGGATGAGCACCGGCCCGTCGGGGCACAGCAGCACCTCGTGGGTGGTGGTCTGCTCACCGCTCATGCCACGGCCTCCCGGCTGCCGGCCATCGACTCCTCGTCGCGGACCGCCGTGAGCACCGCGGTGGCGGTCTCCTGCTCGGCGGCCAGGCAGACCGCCGCACCCCACAGCATGTCGTCGGCGACGTCGGGCTCGCGGGCGACCCAGCCGCCGAGCATCCGTCGCACGGCCACCTGCTCGTGGACCGCGTCGGCCACCATGTGCTCGCGGTAGTACTCCACGACCGGCTCGGGCATCCCGAGACGCTCCAGCCCGCGCACCATCCGCTTCGAGGGCACCGAGCTGCACACCTCGAAGGCGGCCAGGTGCCCCAGCGCGGCCGGCACCAGGCGGCGGTGCAGCCCGAGCATCGACATCAGGTTGTTCTGCTCCAGCACCTGCGGCAGCGCCTCGTCGAGGTACGCCGCGTAGCCGGTGTCGAGGTCGCAGGCCGCCATCCCGCGACGCCACAGCTCGGCGTGCAGGCGGTCGGGGTGGCCGTTGCCGTACTCGTCGGCGGCTATCGCCACCAGGTGCGCCTTGGTCTCGTCGTCGAGCCGCGGCAGCGCCCACATCGCCGAGTCCTGCTCACGCACGTGGTAGATCGAGCGCTGGCGCAGCAGCGCCAGGACCTGCTCGGTCTCGGCCTCGCGCTGGACGAACCGGGCCAGGGACTCACCCCCGGTGTCGGCGGCACAGAGGTCGAAGAAGACCTCGGCGAAGTCCTCACCGTCGGCCAGCCGCTCCTGCGCGGGCAGGGCCAGGTGCCGGGCACGGTCGCGCCAACGCTCCTCCAGGTCGTGCTCGAGACGGGCCCGCAGGACCAGCAGCGCGGGGTCCCACTCCAGGGCGTCGTCGACGCCCTCCAGGCCACGGTGGTGCAGCTCGTAGAGCATCCACAGCGCCAGGGCGGCGTCGTCGTCGGAGTCGGCGTCCACGCAGCGCAGCACCCCCTGCTCGAGCAGGGCCTCGGTCAACGCCTCGGTCAGTGACCCGCGCGGGGTCGGCAGCGGCGCCCGCATCAGGCGACCTCGTCCCAGGGGTGCCACACGCCGCGGCAGTCACGGAACCCCGCGGTCCCGGGTCGTGCCACCCGACCGGCGGCTGCTGTGGCGGCGGGTGCGGTGCGGGGCGCTGCGGTGCGGGGGCGCTCACGACGCTCCTCACGGAGCTGCTCGCGGTGCTCGAGGAGGCGGGTCATGCAACGACGGTGCCCCGCACCGGCGCAGGTCAGGCCACCCGAAGGGAGGTGACCCGCCGGCCGCGCGCCTGCGCTGCGCAGCTTCACCCGAACAGGCGAGATCCGGGGTGCGCTCAGGCTCGCGCTCTTTACCTTCACCCTTTCGGGGTGGTTGTGGGCCGCACCCGCCGGGAACCTCCCGGGTGCGGCAGCGACCGCCCCGGTCGGGACTTACGCAGACCCGGCCGGGGCGGTAGCCGCACAAGCCTCCCGCCCCCGTGCCCGTCGCCTGGCCCGTGCCCGGGGTCCGCCTTCCGGCCCCCGGCATGATGGTCGCGATGAGCACCTCGCCCCCTGCCGCCTCCGACGGCCAGCCCCAGCACCACCACCCCCACGACCGGCCCGACGACCGGCCCGACGACCGGCCCGACGACTGGCCCCACGACTGGCCCGGCCTGTCCGAGCCGCTGCCGCAGCCGCACGGCGAGCCGTGGCGCAACCGGTTCGCCCTGGCACCGCTGACCAACACCCAGAGCCACCCCGACGGCACCCTGTCCGACGACGAGCGCCGCTGGTTGGTCGCCCGCGGGACCGGTGGCTTCGGCCTGGTGATGACCGCAGCGGCGTACGTCGCTCCCGCCGGCCAGGCCTGGGGCGGCCAGCTCGGCATCGCCTCCGACGACCACCTGCCGGGGCTGGCCCGGCTGGCCGAGGAGCTGCGCGCCACCGGCACCACCTCGTCGGTGCAGCTGCACCACGGCGGCCGCCGGTCCGACCCGCGACTGTCCGGACGGCCGAACCAGTGCCCCTGGGACGACCCGGAGAAGGACGCCGTCGCGATGACCACCGGTGAGGTCGAGGCGATGGTCGAGGACTTCGTGGCCGCCGCGGTGCGCGCGGAGCGGGCCGGCTTCGACGGGGTGCAGCTGCACGGGGCGCACGGCTACCTGCTGGGCCAGTTCCTCGACGCACGCCACAACGACCGCACCGACCGGTACGGCGGTGACCTGGAGGGCCGGATGCGGCCGCTGCTCGAGGTGGTGCAGGGGGTGCGCGCGGCGACCGGTCCCGGCTTCCAGCTGGGCGTGCGGCTCACGCCCGAGGGCAACGGCATCAGCCTCCAGGAGGGCGTGGAGACGGCCCGACGGCTGCTGGACTCCGACCTGCTCGACCACCTCGACATGTCCCTGTGGGACGTCACCATGCGCCCCCGGACCGGTGCGGACGGGCTGTTGATCGAGCACTTCGCCCGCCTGCCCCGCCGGCGTACAGCGCTGGGCGTCGCGGGCGGGGTGACCTCGGCCGCCGACGCCGCCTGGTGCCGGGGGCAGGGGGCGGACTTCGTGACGGTCGGGACCGGCGCGATCCTGCACCACGACTTCGCGGCCCGGGCGCTGGGCGACCCCGACTTCCGGGTGCGGGAGCGCCCGGTCAGCCGCGAGGAGCTGCGGGCGGAGTCCGTGGGCGAGGCGTTCCTCGACTACCTCGCCGCCGGCTGGGACGACCTCGTGGCGTGAGCCGACGCCGGGGTCAGCGGGCCACCGACGTACGCACGAGGTTGCCGCAGGTGTAGCCCTTGCCGGAGATCTGGCGCCACTCGCCCTGCTGCAGCTGGACGACGGTCTGGCACGGGAAGGACTTCTTCCCACCGACGTTCATCTCGGCGTGCATCCCGCCGGCCGTCCACGAGCTCACCTTGCGGATCTCGGCCAGGAGCGTCTCGCGGCTCAGCTTGCCACCGAGGGCGACCGCCCGCTCGGCGAAGAGCCGCGCGGCGGACCAGGCGAAGAGCCCGAAGGTGCTGGGCGACGCACCGGGCTTGACCCGCTGCAGCCACTGGACGTACTGGGTGATCTCGGGGTTGCCCGAGTTGAAGGCGGGGTGCGGGACCGGCGCCATCGCGCCGTCGACGTTCTCCCCGCCCTGCTCGTGGAACTCGGGACCGTACTGCGTCTGGGTGACCACGAACTGGTCGGGCTCGAAGCCCTGCTGGGCCATCGCGTCGGCCAGGCGCACGGCCTGGATGGTCGCGCCGGTGAAGGAGACGAAGCGGATGTCCTTGTCCTTCATCTCCTGCACGAACGGCGCGTAGTTGAACTCCGCGGTGCCGATCCCCTTGAGGATCTTCACCTGGAAGCCCACCGACGCGGCGGTCTCCGAGAAGCTCCGGGCGAGGGCGGGCGAGCCACCCAGGTCGAGGTAGAGGAAGGCAGCGGACTGCGTGGCCGCCTTGTTCTGCTTGGTGTAGAACTGGTACGCCGCATCGGTGATGACACCCGGCTCCAGTGCCTGGGCGGCGAAGCAGGTCGTGCAGTCCGCGCGCCCCTCGGTCAGGATGTTGGCCCGCAGGTCCGGCAGGCCGCACTCCTGGGTGGTGCGCGCGCCGCCGGCGTCGTAGATCGAGACCGACCCGACGGCGGCGAAGGACTCCGCGCAGGCACGGGTGTAGGCCGACTGGTCGCCTGCGGAGTCGGTCTTGCTGTCCAGCTCCAGCAGCGTCAGCTTGCGACCGCAGATGTCGGAGCGGGAGTTGAAGTAGGCCAGGTAGGCGGCCGTCGCCAGCCGGGCGGACTCGAAGAGACCGGGCACCGGACCGGAGAGGTCGGAGGAGTTCGCGACGACGATCTCCTTGTCGGTGATGCCCGTGGAGTTCTTGAACCCGTCGCAGGACCCGGCCTTCGTGCCGCCGGTCGGGTCGCCGGCCGCGTCGTCGCCGCCGGACGGTCCGCCACCCGAGGTGCCGGTGCCGCCGCCGGTCGAGGAGGTCGTGCCGCCGTCCGAGCCGCCGGCGGTGGAGACGTCTCCACCGACATCGCTGCTGCCGTCGACCGAGGTCGTCGTGCCGCCCCCGACGTCGGCGCCCGCGCCGGAGACCGCCGTGCCCGTGCCGGTCTGACCGACAGCACGGACGTCGTCGGGGTGCAGCTGGGAGCCGCAGGCGGAGAAGAGCGCTGAGAGGACGAGACCCAGCACCAGGACGAGCACGCGCACGCGAGGACCTCCGGAGGGAGCGACAGCCGCCGGGGGTGACGGCTGTCACAGTCAACGACGCTCGTGCGCTCGGGTCACGCCGGCCCCGCCCGCGCCTCGTGTGGCCCAGCGCGCTCCCTGGCCCGCGCTGGGCCACACGAGTTGCGGGGTGCGGGGGTCAGGGGCGCAGCGCCGGCGGGTGCTACCGGCCGATCCGGTCGAGCTCCGCGACGTCCTGAGCGGAGAGCGACAGGGCTGCACCGGCGATGTTCTCGCGCAGGTGGGCGACCTTCGACGTGCCGGGGATGAGCAGGATGTTCGGCGAGCGCTGCAGCAGCCAGGCGAGCGCGACGGACATCGCCGGTGCACCGAGGCGGGAAGCGACGCTCGTCAGGGCCTCGGACTGGAGCGGGGTGAACCCGCCCAGCGGGAAGAACGGGACGTAGGCGATCCCCTCGGCGGCGAGCTGGTCTACCAGGGGGTCGTCCCCGCGGTGGGCGAGGTTGTACATGTTCTGCACGCACACGATGGGGGCGATGCCACGTGCCTCGACGACCTGATCGGCGGTGACGTTGCTGACCCCGATCCGGCGGACCAGCCCCTGCTCCTGGAGCTCGACGAGGACGTGCATGGCCTCGGCGATCGACCCGGGCCGGGGGCCGGCAGCATCTCCCATGCGCATGTTCACCAGGTCGAGGGCCTCCACGCCGAGGGAGACGAGGTTGGCCCGGACCTGCCGCCGCAGGTCGTCAGGAGTACGTGCGGTGGGCCAGCCGCCGTCGGCGTCGCGGTCGGCCCCGACCTTCGTCGCGATCAGCACGGAGTCCGGATAGGGGTGCAGCGCCTCGCGGACCAGCTCGTTGGTGACGTGCGGGCCGTAGGCGTCACTGGTGTCGATGTGGGTGATGCCCAGCTCGACGGCCTCTCGCAGCACCGCGATCGCCGCGGCCCGGTCAGCCGGGGGACCCATCACCCAGGGGCCGGCCAGCTGCATCGCCCCGTAGCCGAACCGGGAGACGGTGCGGTCACCGAGTGTCCAGGTGCCGCCGGGGAGCGTGGTCGTTGACGTCATGGTGCGGGCGTGCCTCTCGTCGGGTGCGGGTGGGGACTGGTGGTCGACTCTCACCCGAACGACTATCGACGGGATACTCTCTGCTGGGAAGTAGGCACCTAGAAGTGCGTAACGATGCCGCGCGAGAGGCGACGCCGATGAGGACCACGACCGCGGCCCAGCGACGTGCCCAGGACAAGAACGCCTACAACGCGTTCCTCGCGGCGTGCCCGAGCCGCCAGCTGCTGGACCGGCTCTCCGACAAGTGGGTCGTCCTGGTCCTCTGTGCGCTCGGCGGGGATGCGAACGAGGCAGGAGAGCCGGCACCGCTGCGCTACTCCGAGCTCTCTCGCCAGATCGCAGGCGTGAGCCAGAAGATGCTCACCCAGACGCTGCGGTCCTTGGAGCGTGATGGCGTCCTCACCCGCAGCGTCACCCCGACCGTCCCGGTGACCGTGACCTACACGTTGACCGATCTCGGCATCTCGCTCCACCGGACCACGCGGCTGCTCAGGACCTGGGCACAGGACAACATGGACGCCGTCCAGGCGAACCGGCGCGAGTACGACGCACGGGAGTGAGGCCCCGGTCGCGCTGGCGCCCGGTCCCGTCGAGCCACTGAGGCCGAGCATGGGCTCCTGGTGGAGCACCGGCGGTGCGGGTCAGCGGGGTCATGGCCTCCTCCCGTTGTCGACGCGGCCGCTGTCGTAGGCCCAGATGACGAGCTCGACGCGGTTGCGGGCCGAGAGCTTGGTCATCAGGGTGCCGATGTGGGTCTTCACCGTGCTCAGCGAGAGGAAGAGCGCCTCGGCGATCTCGTGGTTGGTCCGGCCCGCGGCGACCAGGTCCAGCACGTCCTCCTCGCGCGGGGTGAGGGGGTCGATCGGCTCGACGACGTGCCCGGGACGGCTCGAGGTGAACGTCTCCAGGAGTCGTGCGGTGACGTTCGGGGAGATCAGCGCGTCCCCCGCGGCGGCGGCGTGGACGGCGCGGGCCAGCAGCTCGGGGTCGGCGTCCTTGAGGAGGAACCCACGCGCCCCGGCCCGGAGGGCGTCGTAGACGTACTCGTCCTGGTCGAAGGTGGTGATGACGATGACCGGGACCGGATCCGCGACCTCGGGTCCCGCGACCAGACGGGTGGCCTCGATCCCGTCGAGGTGGGGCATCCGGATGTCGAAGAGGCAGACGTCGGGGCGCAGCTCCCTGACCCGGTCGACGGCCTCCAGCCCGTCGCGGGCCTGGCCGACCACGTCGATCGAGGGCTCGGCGTCGAGGATGGTGGCGAGCCCGACGCGCACCATGTCCTGGTCGTCGGCGATCAGGACCCGCACCGGAGCGGTCATGGGCCGACCTCCCCGGCAGGCGCGGTCAGCGGGACCGTCGCCTCGACGGTCCAGCCGCCCTCGGGATCGGGGCCGGCACTGACGTCGCCGCCGAGCAGCGAGAAGCGCTCCCGCATGCCGGCCAGCCCGTAGGACGCGGCCGCGCGGCGCCCGCGACCCGGGGTGACCGGGCGCCCGTCGTCGTGGACCCGCAGTCGCGCCGTGTGCCCGTCGCGCCGGAGGTCCACGGAGACCAGCGTGGGATCGGTCGCGTGACGACGCGCGTTGGTGACCGCCTCCTGCGCGGCCCGGAACAGTGCCGACTCCGCGGTCGCGGGCAGCCGTCCGAGATCACCGGAGGTCTCCACGACGACCCGCGGGCCGACGCCGCCGTCCTGGGCGAGCTGGGGGATGTCGGCGATGCCGTACGTGGGCTGCCGGCCGTCCCCGGTCTGCTGGTCGTGGCGCAGCAGCGCCACCATCGCCCGCATGTCCTCCAGGGTCCGCACCGCGGCGTCCTCCACGTCGCCCATCGCATCGACGGCAGCACGGGGATCGGTGCGGGCGCGGACCTTGGCGGCCCGGGCGTGCAGCAGGATGCCCGAGACGTGGTGCGCGACGGTGTCGTGGAGGTCGCGGGCCAGCTGCTCCCGCTCGCGGGCCCGGATCATCTCGCGCGTCCGCACCTGGGACCTGGCCCAGAGGCGGACCAGCGCACCGAGGGCCACGGGCAGCATCAGGGCCCCCGCGCCGACCACCATCGAGGAGCCGCTGGCGTCGTACAGGGGCTCTCGGGCCAGGTGGACCACCAACAGGAAGCCGCTACCCGCGACCACGCCGCGCCCGCTGGCCCAGCGCCCCAGCGAGTAGGCGAGCAGCAGCACGACGGCCGTGACGTCGAGGACGCTGTACGGCTCCCCCGCCAGGGCCGGGACGACCCCGGCGACGGTCTGGGCGGTGAAGCCCACCACCAGCATCAGCAGCGGGCGGTGGGGCCGCCACAGCAGCGCGGCGACGCAGACCAACGCCCACGTCGCGTCCCAGACGGGCCGGGTGACGTCGTCGCGGAGCAGGGCCTCGACCGCGGTGAGCGGCACCAGCGCGGCGACCAGGGCCTGGTCCCACCACGCGGTCCCCGCGGGCGGGGTCGCCCGCGGCTCGTCCCACAGCGCCCGCAACGCTCCGCTGATCACCCCCCTCACCCTAGGGCGAGGCCGCCGACCGCGGATGGGACTTTCGGCCAGTGCCGGTCGGCCTCGAGGAGGAGTCAGCTCGGGCCCCTGCTCCGATCCGCGGACGCCGCCGCTCGCGAAGGATCGGGGTCATGACACGACACACCCGCACCGTCCCTGCCGTCACCATCGACCAGGCCCCTTCGACCCTCGTCCGCTCCGGTGGCACCGCCGCCCTCGTCGTCGCCGGCACCTACGTCCTGGGGTTCGCCGCGATGGTCGCCTACTTCGTCCCCCAGGGCCTCGTCTCGACCCTGGAGGACCCCTCCGGCTCGCTGGACTTCCTGCGGGACCACCACGCCCAGCTGTCCGCGTGGTACTTCGTGCTCTACCTCCTCGGCGGCGCCGCGATGGCGCTGGTCGCCCTCGGGGTCGGGGCGCGGCTCGCCGCCGCGCCGACCCTCGCCCGCGTCAGCACCGCGCTCGGCCTGATCTGGTCGGGCATGCTCGTCGCCAGCGGGAGCGTGGCCCTGGTCGCGCAGCACGCCGCCGTGGAGCTCCACGCCCAGGACGCCGACCTCGCCCTGAGCACCTGGGTGTCGACCAGCGTGGTCCAGGACGCGCTCGGCGGTGGCATCGAGGTGGCCGGCGCCTTCTGGGCGGCCGCCGTCGGTCTCGCCGCCCTGCGGACCCGCGCCCTCCCTGCCGGGCTCGGTGGCCTCGCGCTCGGGCTCGCGGCCGTCGGCACGGTCACGGTGGTGCCCGCCGCGAACGAGCTCAACACCTCCGTCTTCGGCCTCGGCCTGATCGTCTGGTTCACCTGGCTCGGCGTGGTGCTCCACCGCCGCTGAGCCGGGCACGAGAAAGGCCCGCAGTCAGCATTCCTGCTGGCTGCGGGCCTCTTCTGGGTGGTGGAGCTGAGGGGATTCGAACCCCTGACCTTCTCATTGCGAACGAGACGCGCTACCAACTGCGCCACAGCCCCAGGTCCTGCATCGCGCCCGGAGGCGCGGTGGGAAACGTTAGCACCGGCCGATCGGGCCGACCGAATCGGTGCCCATCGACCCGCGGATCAGCTCCCGACGGCCCGCTCGGGGGTCTCGTCGCCCTCCTGGCGGGCCCGCTCCTCGGCCTCGCGGACCAGCGCGGCGTCGGCGTCGGTGCGCCCCGAGGTCCACACCCCGGTGGCGTCGAGGTCGATGGTGCGCACCGAGCGGCGCTCGGCCGCGGGCTTGGAGACGTAGGTCGGCAGGGTGACCGGCACCGGGTTCCACAGCCCGGGCGCGGCCGGGTCCGGGACGTGCGGGTCCGGGCCGGCGGCCGGCTCGGCCAGTGGGGCGTCGACGACGGCGACCTCGGCGGTGTCATCCGAGAGGGCCTCGGGCTCCTCGTCGGTCGCGGCCGCCTCGGCCTGGGCCGCGACGGGGACGGTGGGGATGCGCGACAGCGGACCGGAGACCCCGCGCTCACGGCGCACCATCAGCCGGCAGGCGACCAGCCAGGCCACCATGAGGGTGCTCGGGATCGCGACGTAGGACCAGGCCACGACGGACGCGGCGGCGAGCGCCACGACGGCGACCAGGCCCAGAGTCAGCGCGATCAGCACCCGGCGACGACGACGGGCGGCGCGACGAGCGGCCTCCCGGCGTACGGCGGGGGGCAGCGGCTTGGGGGCCGGCGCGGTCTCACCGGTCGACCCGGCCGGCGCAGCGGAGGAGGCGGAGGCCTTGGTGGTCACCACGGGCGCCGAGGGGGTGCGTCCGGGGGTCACGACGAGGCGGGAGGAGGTGCGGCTGACCGGCTCGCGCCGGGCCAGGACCCGCATCGTGTGGGAGAAGCGGTCCACCGATCGACTGCGCACGACCTCGTCGTGGTGCTTGAGGGCCTGCGGGACCAGGTAGACGGCCCAGGCCACCGCCAGGGCGACGAAGATCAGAGGGCTCAGGTCCACACGGGGAAGGCTAGGCGGGGTAGCGCAGGGTGGTGCGGATGTCTACCCGTGTGTCGCAAATTGCTGGTGTGACTGGTGTGGCTGGGCACGGGTCCGCCAGACGCCCCGGACGTGGAGAGGACCCGCCCGGACCCGCCCAGGGAGGAGCGGGTCCGGCACCTGCTCTCGGCAGTCGCAGGCAACGGGTCCTGCGTCCATGGTCGGCGCCCGGAGCGGTCCTCACCAGTCTTTTCGCACGCCCCGTCGCGACTCCGAACAACTCCGGACAGCGGACCGCAGCGGTCCGCTCGACGGGCCGACATCGGTCCGGGCGTCAGGCCTGTGCCCGCAGCCGCGACACCAGGCTGCGGGCGCCCAGCTCCTCGCGGGTCAGGGCGTAGAGCCGGTGGTCGCGCCACTCGCCGTCGATGTGGAGGTACTTCGGGGCGTAGCCGATCTCGCGGAGGCCGAGCTTCTCGACCACGCGCAGGGAGTTGGTGTTCTCCGGGCGGATGGCGATCTCGACCCGGTGCAGCCGCACGACCTCGAAGAGGTGGTCGACGACCAGGGCGACGGCCAGCGGGACGATGCCGCGGCCGGCGTACCGCTGGTCGATCCAGTAGCCCACCGACGCGAAGCGCGCCGACCCGCCGACCACGTGGTTGACCGTGACCTGGCCGGCGAACTCACCGTCGACCTCGATGACGAAGGGGTACGTCGAGCCCGCCCGGGCCTGCGCGCGCAGCCGCCGCACCAACCCCCCGAACGTCGCGGGACGCTCCGTCGACCCCGGCGGCACGGTCGCGTCCCACGGGATCAGCCAGCTCGCGTTGCGCTGACGCACCTCGCGCCAGGCCTTGGCGTCGTTGAGCCGCAGCGGCCGCAGCACCACGTCGGGGCGTCCGGGGTCGCCCAGCCGGACCGGCCAGGCACCACGAGGAGGCCGGATGCCGCTCAGTGGTCGCTCCCGACGACCTGCTCGACCGCGTGGCGCAGCACCGGCTCGAGGACCGACAGACCGTCCTTCACCCCGCCCCGGGAGCCCGGGAGGTTGACGACCAGGCAGTCGCCGGCCACCCCGGCCACGCCGCGCGACAGCATCGCGGTCGGCACGCCCTTGGCGACCCCGTGCGCGCGGATGGCCTCGGCGATGCCGGGCACCTCGCGGTCCAGCAGCGGCCGGGTCGCCTCCGGCGTGCGGTCGGTGGGGGTCAGGCCGGTGCCACCGGTCGTGAGCACGACGCGGGCGCCCTCGGCCACCGCCGCGGCGATCGCCTCGCGGACCGGGTCGCCGTCGGGCACGACCGCGGGCGCGGTGACCTCGAAGCCCCAGCCGCGCAGGGCGTCGACGATCAGGGGGCCGGTCTCGTCGGCGTACACCCCGGCCGCGGCGCGGTTGCTCGCCACCACGACGGCGGCGGGGAGCGGCCGGTCGCTCACGAGCGGGTCCAGTCGCCGGAGCGGCCGCCGGACTTCGCCTCGACGCGTACGTCGGTGATGACCGCGGCCTTGTCGACGGCCTTGACCATGTCGATGACCGTCAGCGCAGCGACGGTGACGGCGGTCAGCGCCTCCATCTCCACGCCGGTGCGGTCGGTGGTGCGCACCGTGGCGCCGATCTCGACGGCGTCGTCGGCGACCTCGAGCTCGACGACGACCCCGGAGATCGCCAGCGGGTGGCACAGCGGGATGAGCGCCGGGGTCTGCTTGGCCCCCATGATCCCGGCCAGCCGGGCGACGGCCAGCGCGTCGCCCTTGGGCACGCCCTCGCCGCGCAGCAGGCCGACGACCTCACGGGAGACCAGCACCCGCCCCGTGGCGGTCGCCGAGCGGGCGGTGACCGCCTTGTCGGAGACGTCGACCATCCGGGCCGCGCCCTGCTCGTCGACGTGGGTGAGCCGCGGCTCGGTCATCACAGACCACCGTCCAGTCCGGTGTCGAGGGGCAGCACCGAGACCGTGGCCCCGGCGTCGAGGGCCGTGACGTCCTCGGGGACGACCACGACCGCGTCGGCGTCGGCCAGACCACCGACGAGGTGCGAGCCGGGCCCGCCGACCGGGCTGACGGTGCCCTCGGCCACGTCGAGGTGGGCGCGCAGCAGCTGGCGCCGGCCCGGGGGCGAGGTGATCGCGTGCGTGAGCCGCGCGGTGACCTGGGGGCGCGACCACGGGGTCAGGCCCATCATCTTGCGCAGCGCCGGCAGGACGAACAGCTCGAAGGAGAGGTACGCCGAGACCGGGTTGCCCGGGAGCGTGAAGATCGGCACCCGGCCCGGTCCGACGTGCCCGAAGCCCTGCGGCTTGCCCGGCTGCATGGCGACCGGTCCGAACCAGACCGTCCCCAGCGGGCGCAGCGCGGCCTTCACCACGTCGTAGTCCCCCATCGACACCCCACCCGACGTCACCACGACGTCGGCGCGGACCAACTGTTCCTCCAGCGCCGCGAGGAAGGCCTCGGGCTGGTCGGGGACGATCCCGACCCGGTAGACGGCCGCCCCGGCGCGGCGGGCGGCGGCGGCGAGCAGGAAGGAGTTGCCGTCGTGGATCGAGTCGTGGCCCAGCGGCTGGCCGGGCTCGCGCAGCTCCGAGCCGGTGGAGAGCACCACCACGCGGGGCCGGTGGCGCACCGCCACGCGGGCGTGGCCGAGGGAGGCGAGCAGGCCGAGCTGGCGAGGGCCGAGGACCGTGCCGGCCTCGAGCACCAGGTCGCCGGCGGTGACGTCCTCACCGGCGCGGCGGACGTGCTGGCCCTCGGTCGGCGCCCGGTCGATGCGCACGTGCTCGGCACCCCGGTCGGTCCACTCGTAGGGGACGACGGCGTCGGCGCCGGCCGGCACCGGGGCGCCGGTCATGATCTTGGCCGCGGTGCCCTCCGGGAGGTCGCGCAGGTCGGCCGCACCGGCCCCGATGGCACCGACCACGGGCAGGTGCACCGGGGCGTCGGACGTCGCCGACACCACGTCGGCCAGCCGGACGGCGTACCCGTCCATGGCGGAGTTGTCGAAGCCGGGCAGCGAGACCCCGGCGGTCACCGGCTCCGCGGCGGCCAGGCCGAGCGCGTCGAGCAGCGGCTGGGTCGACACCGCGAGCGGCTCGATGGCGGCGAGGACCCGGTCGAGGTGCTCCTCGACGGTGATCGGCTGCGGGTCAGGCATCGCCGGCCGCGCCGGTCAGCACGGCCCCCGCGTCGATGCGGGTGCCCGCCCCGCCCTCGACGGTGACGTCCCCGACGACCTGGACCCCGTGACCGAAGGTGACGTCGCCCTCCACGCGCAGCGCGGAGGCCTTGCGCAGGGACGGGGCGCCCTCCGGGAAGCGCTTGTCGAACTCGCCCACGAGCTTGAACACCGTGGAGTCCAGGTCGACGAAGGGGAGCTCGCCGGCCACCTGGTCGAGCACGAAGTCGCCGCCGATGTCGTAGACGTCCGAGCGCAGCACCAGCAGGTCGTTGGTCGTCTTGACCGGCACGAAGCGGTCGCGGCCGACCTCGATCAGCGTGGCACCCTCGAAGACCTCGATCGCCGCACCCATCGCGGTCTCGACCTGGACGACCTCGGGGCTGGACGGGTCGCCGGGGTCGACGGTCTTGACGTTGCGGATCAGCGGCAGGCCCAGGATGTTGTCGCGCTGGTCCATGACGTCCTTGAGCGCCCGCAGGTCGACCCACAGGTTGTTGGTCGAGCAGTAGCGGTGCCGGTCGAGGTCGGCCAGCGCCGACTTGTCCTCGTCCAGGGTCTGGGCGGTCTCGCGCAGCACGAGGCGGCCGTCGTTCTTGCGACGGGCGAAGTGGCCGCCCTTGCGGTCGGAGGGGGTACGCCGGACGGCCTCGATCGCGAAGGGCGCACCGGTCTGGGCGAACCAGCCGGCCAGCCGCGGGTCGGGCACCGCGCCGAGGTTGTCGGAGTTGGAGACGAAGACGCGCTCGTAGCCGGCCGCGAGCAGGTCGTCGAGCAGGCCGGTGCCGACCAGCGCGGTGTAGATGTCGCCGTGGCCCGGCGGGCACCACTCGAGGTCGGGGTCCTTGGGCCAGCTGACCGGCGAGAGGTCCTTGGCGAGGAGCTTGGGCTCCTTGTTCTGCAGGAACTCCAGCGGCAGGCCCGCGACCGGGAGGTCGTCGTAGCGGGCGACGGCCGCCATCGTGTCCTCGGAGGTGCGGAAGCTGTTCATGAAGATCAGCGGGAGGGGGGCGCCGTGGGACTGCCGCAAATGCAGCACCTGCCGGCAGATGATGTCGAGGAAGCTCATCCCCTTGCGCACGCACAGCAGCGACTTGGCGCGGTCCATGCCCATCGAGGTGCCGAGCCCGCCGTTGAGCTTGATGACGGCGGTCGTGCGGATCGCGGCCTGCGCGGTCTCGTCGTCGACCGAGACGTCGTCGAGGGAGTCCATGTCGACCGGGTCGATCGTCGACTCCGGGATCATCCCCGTCTCCCCGTGCTCGAGGAGTCGGTAGTAGTGGGCGAACGTCTCGATCGCCACCTCGTCGACGCCTTCGGCGACCATCTTGTCGCGCGCGGCCTTCAAGCCCGGGGAACCCATGTCTCGATCGTAGGGTCGTCCCGTGCCGCCCGCGCAAGTTCCCCCACATGGTGACCCTCCACCCCCTCCCGGCGACGACCCCACCGCTGCCGCGAAGACCGCGGTCCGCGACCGGATCCTGACCACCCGGCGGCGGCGCCCGCTGCCCGAGCGGCTGGAGGTGGCCGCCGACCTCGCCCGGGTCGTCCTGGAGTCACCGCAGGTGCGCCGGGCGGCCAGCGTGGCGGCGTACGTCGGTGTCGGGAGCGAGCCCGGGACCGGCCCGCTGCTCGCGGGGCTGCTCGCCGCCGGCAAGCGGGTGCTGCTGCCGGTGCTGCTGCCGGACCTCGACCTGGACTGGGCCGTGCACACCGGCGACGCCGGGCTGGCCCCGGCCAGCCGCGGGCTGCTCGAGCCGTCCGGGCCGCGGCTCGGCGTCGACGCGGTCGCCACCCCCGACGTGGTGCTGGTGCCCGGCCTCGCGGTCTCCCCCACCGGGCTGCGCCTGGGCCGCGGTGGCGGCTCCTACGACCGCGCCCTGGCCCGGGTGCCGGTCGGCACGTTCACCTGCGTGCTGCTCCACGACGACGAGGTCGGCCTCGACGTCCCCGGCGCACCCCACGACCGCCCGGTCACCGCCGCCGCCACCCCCAGCGGGGTCCGCCGCTTCTGAGCGACCGACTCAGAGCACCAGGCGAGGGTCTCGACACGCGGGTCGCTCGACCACCGATCGACGAGTCCGCTGGCGCGTCCTCGTCACGGCGCGGGGCGCAGGGTGAGCTCGGAGTCAGCGGCCTCGGCGACGGCGTCGGGCGAGAACAGGAACGGCAGGGTCTCGCCACCCACGAGCAGGTCGGTCTGGTCGGTGTAGTGCGACGAGGTCGGGTGCCCGGAGACGCCGGTGAGGGCGACCCAGCGGGAGTCGTCCCAGTCGGCCAGGGACACCACCATCCGCATCGACGGGGTGGTGGTGACCTCGAAGCCGCGCGCCGCGTCCCAGCCGGTGGCGTCCACGGCCCCCGGGCCACCGCCGACCTCCCACGGGTCGGGCTCGACCACGCGACGCGCCAGGTCGAGGGCCACGCCGTCGCCCAGCAGGCCCGGCGAAGCCAGGAACAGCTGGTGCACGTGCCCCCAGGTCCACCGGTCGGCCTCGCGGGCCTGGCGCCGCGTCAGCTCGTCGCGGGCCTCCAGCATCGCGCTGCGCAGCACGTCGTCGCGCTCCTCGACCCGGTCGGTGGTCACGTCGTCCCACCACGGGTCCCGCGGTGACTCCAGCAGCGCGGCCACGACCTCGACCCAGCGCGCACCGCCGTCGGGCCAGACCGGCGCCGGCAGCTCGTCGTGGAAGGTGAGGGCGAGCAGCTCGCGCCAGGTCGCGTTGAGGTACGCCGCGGCGGCGGCCCCAGTGCCCTCGGCCGGCGCGGCGAGGTCCCAGTCCTCGAGCAGCCGCTGGCCGTCGTCGGCGTACCCGGGGTCCAGCTCGACCGCCAGCAGCGCCGGCACCAGCACGGCGGCCAACGGGGAGAGGCTGTCGCGCTGGACCTCGGCCAGCCCGTCGACGTCGCGGGGCTCGGAGACGACCAGGTCGCGCAGCCGGGAGGCACGGTGGCCGGGGTCCCACGTGGTGCCGAGGTGGAAGGGGTAGTCGCTGCCGACCGGCGCCTGGTTGGCCGCGACCGCCACCCCGTCCTCGGGCCGGGTGGTGAAGGGCAGCGCCCCGAAGGGGAGGGTCCGCCCGGTCCAGTCGTTCTCCGAGCGCCAGCCCGCCGTGGGCTCGGTGGTGTCGCGACCGGACTTGCGCACCGGCACGGCGCCGGCGACCTGGACCCCCACCGTGCCCTCCCGGTCGGCGAGCACCACGTCGACGGCGGGGACCGCCCACGACGACAGCGCCTGCCGGGCCGTCTCGACGTCGGTCGCGAGCGCGAGGTCGAGCAGGGCGTCCAGGGTCGGCGCGGGGGTGGACCCGGCCCACTGGACCGCCACCGCGATCTCCTCGTCGAGGTCCGCGCCGCGGGCCGCCGCGGAGGCGTCACCGGCCGTCCGGGCCGAGGGGTCGATGTCGGAGAGCAGCGGGCCGTGCCGGGTGGTGCGGACGGTCAGCAGCTCGGAGTCGGCACCGGCGACGTCGATGGCCTCGGTGCGGGTGCGCAGCGGCCGGGAGCGACGGTCGGTCCGCACGCGCCCGTCGCGGATCCGCTCGACCACCAGGTCGGTCGTGTCGAGGCCCGCCGCGGCCATCCCCCAGGCGACCTCGGCGTTGTGGCCCTGCACCACGCCCGGGACGCCGGGCAGCGAGAAGCCCGCGACGTCCCACGGGCAGCTCGCGCCGACGTCGCGGCAGTGCAGCCCCACCTGCATCCACGGCCCCGGGACCTGCGCGGCCAGGTGCGGGTCGACGGCCAGCAGCGGCGCACCGGTGCCCGACGCCTCGGCATCCACCACGACCGCGTTGCTGCCGACGCCGGGACCGCGGCCGGCCCACTGCGGCAGCGCCTCCAGCGCGCGTCCCGCCGCCTCCACGGCCCGCACCCTGCGCGGGCCGAAGCCCACGCGCTGCGGGTTGCGGGTGCCGCCCTGGGTCGCGCCCGGCTCGAAGCGGCCGTCGACCACCGCGCCCCCGGAGACGACCGGCGGCACGGTCTGGTGGGAGTACGCCGGCCACAGCGCCTGCGCCCGCGGGGTGCCCACGGCGTCGGCGACCAGGACCCGCTCGACCTCGTCGGCCGCACCGCCGCCGAGGTCCCAGGCGTAGGACTTCAGCCAGGTCAGGGTGTCCACGGCCGTCCAGTCACCGGGCGCGGTGTCGGCACCGTCGAGGTCGAGCAGGGTGTACTCCACGGCCAGCTCGGAGGGGTCGTGCTCGGCGAGGTAGGCGTTGACCCCGTCGGCGTACGCCTCCAGGAAGGCCCGGGTGTCGGGGCTGAGCAGCGCCAGCTCCTGCTGGGCGACCAGGCGGAAGCCGAGCGTGCGGGCCACCCGGTCCCCCGGCAGCGCCCCGGCGCCGACCAGCTCGGCGAGGGTGCCGGACGCGCTGCGCCGACGCACGTCCATCTGGAAGAAGCGCTCCTGCGCGGTGACGTAGCCCTGGCCCATCGCCAGGTCGGTCGGGCTGTCGGCGTAGATCTGCGGGATGCCGGCGTCGTCGCGCAGCACCGTCACCCGACCGGTGAGCCCCGCGACCTCCACCTCTCCGCCGGTCTGCGGCAGCGGCCGGCGGGCCAGCGCGAGGGCGAAGAGCCCCGCCACGACCAGGGAGAGCACCAGTCCCGCGACGACGTAGGTCGAGACGCGCACGGTGTCGGGCATCCGCCGGAAGGCGCGCCACCACGCGACGGGGGCGCTCGGCGCGGCGGACGGCTGCGTGTGCTCGCTCATGGTGCGGGCCATTCTGCCGTGACGTAGCATTGGCACTCGCCAGGGAAGAGTGCCAGTGCGGCACGCCATGCGATGGACCCCGGCCCGCGCGAGAGGAGACCCGATGCCGACCTACCAGTACGCCTGCACCGAGTGCGACCACGCCTTCGAGCAGTTCCAGAGCTTCTCGGACGCCTCGCTGACCGAGTGCCCGCAGTGCCAGGGCCGGCTGCGCAAGGTCTACAACGCCGTCGGCGTGGTCTTCAAGGGCTCCGGCTTCTACCGCACAGACAGCCGCTCCGGCGCCTCGAGCAGCTCCACCGCCGGCTCGTCCTCGACCGGCTCGTCGTCGGAGTCCAGCAGCACCAGCAGCACGAGCGACTCCGGCAGCAGCGCGTCCGGCTCCTCCAGCACCCCGAGCACCTCCTCGGGCTCCAGCAGCACCGCCGCCGCGGCCTCCTGAGGTCCCACCCGCCCGACGCCCTGTGGACGTCGGGCGGTCCTGTGGAGGGCCCGGCCCGTCGCAGGTCGATCCGACCTAGCGTCGCCGGATGCCGCCCGACCCGTCGCTGCCCCCCGACCTCTCCTCCGTACGCCGCCGGCTCGGTGCCGCCCGGCGGCGGCTGCGCCGCGGGGTGCTGGGGCGGCGCCGGCTGCTGGCCGCGCTGTGCGCCGCCCTCGCGGTCGGCTCGGGCGTGCACGCCGTCGCCGGCCCACCCCCGCCCGGGGTGGAGGTCACCGTGGCCGCGCGGGCACTGCCCGCCGGGACGGTCCTGGGCGCGGACGACCTGACCACGGTCACGCTCTCCCCCGACGCGGTGCCCGACGACGTGCTCGCCGACCCCGAGGGCTCGGCCCTGGCCGGGCCGGTCGCCCGCGGCGAGCCGATCACCGCGGTCCGGGTCGTGGGCCAGGACCTGGCCGGCGAGGGGCTGGCCGGCACCGGACGGGTGGCGGTGCCCGTCCGGCTGCCCGACGCCGGGGCCGTGGGGCTGCTCTCGGCCGGGGACCGGATCGACGTCGTGGCCACCGACCCGCAGGCGGGCACCTCGGTCACGGTCGCTGCCGGCGTACCCGTCCTGGCGCTGCCGGGAGCCGACGAGGGTGCCGGCGCGGGCCCGCTCGGCACGCCGGGTGGACGGCTGGTCGTCCTGGCGGTCGAGGAAGCAGACGTCCACAACTTGGCCACAGCCGGGGCGGCGTCCTTCCTGACCTACGTCTGGTCCCGCTAGCGTCGCGGGAGGACGCGGCCGCTCGGGCCGCCACGACTAGGAGGACTCCATCATGGGTGGCTTCAAGAACTTCCTGCTCCGCGGGAACCTCGTCGACCTGGCCGTCGCGGTCATCATCGGCACCGCCTTCGGCAAGGTCGTCGAGGCGTTCACGGCCTGGCTGACCCGGCAGGTGGGCGCCGACGGTGACGACGCCTTCTTCGCCAACGCCGAGCTCGGCGACGCCGCCTTCTTCGTCAACACCGTCATCTCGTTCGTGACGCTGGCGGCGGTCGTCTACTTCCTGGTGGTGCTGCCCTACACCCGGGCCAAGGAGAAGTACTTCCCCAGCGCTCCTCCGGGCACCCCCGAGGACACCGTGCTGCTGCGCGAGATCCGCGACGCCCTCACCGCCCGCCAGGCCTGATCCACCCGCAGTTCCCGGGTCGAGCCGGCGTATCAACACGCCGGTTCGACCCGCACCACCCGCCGAGCCGGCGTATCAACACGCCGGTTCGACCCGCACCACCCGCCGAGCCGGCGTATCAATACGCCGGTTCGGCTCTCACAGCGCACGAAGACGTGTGACGGGCTCGACCTCAGCCGCCGTGGTGGGGTGGCACCTGCTCCTTGAGCCAGGTGTCGCCGTCTCGCCGGTCGCGGGGGTCGGGCTCCCTCTCGTCCGTGGTGGTCTCGGGCAGCGCGTCGCCGAAGACCTCCGCCCGGCGACGGCGCCGCTCCCAGGCGGCCTGCTCCTCCGGCGTACGCCGGTCGCTGCCGGGGGCCTCGCTCACGTGCACAACCCGGCCGCGGCGAGCGCCTCGTCGGAGGCGGTGGGGGCGTTGCCACCGCTGCCGTCCGAGCCACCTGACCCGCTGCCCTGCGAGGCGGTCTCGTCGGGCGACTCCGACGGCTCGTCGGAGGAGGTGCCCGGGACGCGCGCGGCACTGATGACGTCGGTCTGCAGCCGCTTGGTCAGCGGCTCGTCGTTCTTCAGGCGGTTCCACACCACGTCGGCCTGCCGCTTCCACACCAGCCGGTTGGGGTCGTTCGGGTCGACCTTGTTGGGGATGGTGATGAACTGGACGTTGTCGAGACCGATGCCGCGGAACTCATAGCCCAGCTTGGCCAGCTGCCACAGGTTGCCGAGGTCCTCGTCGAGGGTCAGCGACTCGGTGGCCGCCTCCAGGAAGCCCAGCAACCGGTCCGGCCGGGCCAGGGTGTTGGAGGAGACCACGGTGTTGACCATCGAGGCGATGAAGGCCTGCTGGCGCTTCATCCGGCCGATGTCGGAGCCCCCGGACAGCGCGTAGCGCTGGCGGACGTAGTTGAGCGCCTGGATGCCCTCGAGCTTGCGGGTGCCGGCCTCGAGGTACATCCCGTGCGCACGGTCGTCGATGTCCTCGGGGATGCACACCTCGACACCGCCGACCGCGTCGACCATGTCCTGGAAGCCGGTGAAGTCCACGACGACGAAGTGGTCCAGGCGGATGCCGGTCAGCGCCTCGAACTGCTGGATCGTGCAGGCGGGCCCCGCGAGCTGGTAGGCGACGTTCCACATCTGGTACGACGCCGCCGGGGTGGTCGTGCCGTCCTCGGTGCGGCACTCGGGCCGGTCGACCATCGAGTCGCGGGGGATGCTCACGCCGTAGGCGCGCTCCCGGTCGGCGGAGAAGTGCAGCAGCAGGGTCGTGTCCGAGCGCTCGCCGCCACCGGTCAGGCCGTCGATGTTGTTGGCGCCCTCGCGAGTGTCCGAGCCCATCACCAGGACGTTGAGCGGCTCCTGGGGGCCGGTCACCTCCACCTTGTCCGGCCGGTCGCCGACCAGCTGGTCGTCGATGTCCATGACCGTGAGGTTGCCGTTGAGGTGGCGGTAGAGGTAGGTCACCGACAGCCCCGTCACCAGGCCCAGCACCACCAGCGTGGAGATCAGGACCTTGGCGACGGTGTGGGTGCGCCGCCGCTTGGCGCGCCGCTTGCCCCGCCGCGTCACCCGCGGCTCCGGGGTCGCCACCTCGCCCGACGGGGAGGGGTGGGGCGTGCTCACGGATCGTTCTCCTGGCGGTCGGCCGCGACGTGCGGCCCGGGGGATGCGCCGGTGGGCCCGGCGTACGTCGGTGGCGCTGCGCTGCGCCGGCGGCTGCGCTGGGCGAGCCGTGTGCGGCGAACCTAGCCCGGTGCGCCAACTGCCTCGATTGTGCGGCGAGGGGGCCGCCCCGGCCAAGTCGGGACGGGGACGGTGGGTCTGACAAGATGACCGCCGCGGCCCCAGTAGCTCAGCGGATAGAGCAGCCGCCTCCTAAGCGAAAGGTCGCAGGTTCGACTCCTGCCTGGGGCACCATCCGGGACGGCACGAGCACGGGGTCGCGGAGAGTTCGGTGCACGGGATGCACCGAATCCTCCACGATCGCACCGTGGGCGCGCCCTCAGGTGATCACCTGCTGGTGCACGGACCCGTCGGGTTCGACGGCGTACACGCGCACGCCCAGCATCATCCACACGCGACCGGGCACCGTCAGCACCGTGGGCAGGTCCCGCGAGGCGAGGGCGAGGGCGTGCCGCTCCTCCGGGTCGCGCATGCCGCTCAGCAACGTCCTCAGGGCCCGGTCGATGCTCCTCGACCTGACCCACGCCGTGCGTGCCTGCTCGACGGTCACCACGTGCATGGTGACCTCGTCCCGGTGGACCTGGTACGCGCTCCCCCCGTCGTCGGTTCCCACCCAGCCGTCGTCGGCGAGGTGCTGGCGGAGGGCGGCCGCTACGCCCCTAGCCATGCAGGAGAACCTCGCCCGCAAATGTTTCAGGCGTGTTACCTCCGCAGGTCGCCGGGGGTTTTTAACCCATTTCTTGACCCGGCGGTCCGTGATCCCCACCCGGGGACGTCGCGCTGGTCACAGTGGTCTGGACCTGGGAGTCAGCGCGGGGGCCGGCAGTGCCGCGTCACGCATGCTCATGGGTACGCCGCAGCAGCGCCGCGTCCACCGCCCACAGCACCCCTGCGACCACCAGCCCGAAGGCCAGGATCACCGCCACGGTGGCCAGCACCGCCGGGTAGCCGCGCTCCCCCACGGCGACGAAGCCGTAGGGGTAGGACCCGATCACCGCACCCCGGGCGAGCATCCAGCCGACCCACAGCACCGGCACCACGAGCGCCAGCGGGACCAAGCGGCCCGACACCCAGCCGCGGGGACCTGCCCACACCCAGGCCGCGACCGCGAGCACCGGCACCACCACGTGCTGGGTCGGGTCGGTGATGATCGACCAGCCCTGCACGTCGATGCTCGGCGCCAGCAGCAGCTGGTAGACGATCGCGGTCACCACGATCATGAGCAGCGCGTCGAGCAGCAGCACCCGCTGCCAGGTGGCTCCGCGGGCCCCACGGGCCAGCACCGTCGCGGCCAGGGCCACGACGACGTTGGACCAGATCGTGAAGTAGCTCAGCGTGTCGGTGACCCGCTGCAGGACGCCGTACGCCCCGCCCTCGGTGTCGCCGTAGACCCCGGGCTCGGGCGGGCTGTCGGCGTACCACCCCAAGGCCGAGAGGGAGAGCGTGAGGGCGAAGCCCGTCCACGCCACCGCGGCCACCACCGTCCACGCGCGGCGCCGCCGCACGTCCTCCCCCGACGTCATGGTCGGAGTATCACCGATCTGCCCACCGTCCGGCGCGGATCCGCACGGCTCGCGGCGATCAGGGCGCGAGCAGCAGCAGCTCGTCGACGCGGCGCCGCACCGCGGTGCGGTGGGTGCCGTAGGAGTAGGTGTGCGGGACGGTGCGCACCTCCACCTCGCCCTTCACCTCGCGCAGCAGGCCCTCCAGCGTCGCCCGGTCCGGCAGGGCGTGGGAGGAGTAGGAGAGCACCAGCGGCACGGCGCGGAACTGCTCGAACAGCTCCCCGAACGCCGCCTCGATCGTGCGGCGCGAGGAGAACTTCGTGACCCGCTTGGGCAGCTTGCGGGTGCGGGTCTCCCACATGATCTCGTCGCCCTCCCAGTAGCGCGAGAGCCCCTCGAGGAAGTGGAAGCGCTTGGTGTAGTCGTTGTCGTCGCTCACCGGGGCGTACGGCGGGTCCAGGTAGACCAGGTCCCAGGCGCCCGGCTCGACCTCCCCCACCTCACCGGTGGAGACCGAGCACGGGACGGGACCGGTGAAGACGGCCCGGTGGTAGTCGGCGACGCGTTCGACGAAGTGCTCGCGCAGGCTCAGGCGCAGGTCGCGCCGCCCGTCGTCGTACCTGCTGAGGTCGCCGCTGATCGTGAAGACCCCGCGCGGCTGCCGGCGGGCGGCGGCCAGGCACAGCGCCGCGACGGCGACCGAGCGCGCGTGACCCGACATGGTCGCGACGTGGCTCCAGGCGCTGTCGAGGAACGCGAGGTCGTCGGGGGTGAAGAAGACCCCGTCGAAGGTGCGCCGGCAGAAGTCGCGGTCGTCGAGCGCCGGCGAGCAGATCCGCTCGACGTCCTCGTCGGTGAGCCGCACGTCGTCGTTGACGACACCCGCGGCGGCGACGACGCCGGGGAAGCCGAGGTAGTCGTTGGAGCGTACGGCGAAGCCCTGGTGCTTGAGCAGGTAGGAGACGACCCCTGAGCCGCTGAACGCGTCGAGGGCGCGACCCCGTCCCGGGGCGAGGTCGGCGAAGGCCTGCGCCAGGTGCGGCAGCAAGCGGTGCTTGGAGCCCATCCACCGCACCCGCGGCCACGCGGCCGCCCGCCGCGCAGCCTCCGCCGGGTCGGCGGCCTGCGCCCGCAGGGTCAGTCGACGACCTCGAAGGTCATGCCGGCCGCCTGCAGGCGGGCCAGCAGGTTGTCACCCATCGCCTGGGCGGTGGTGACCTGGCCGGCGGTGGCGGGGTTGTCGTCGAAGGCCAGGCACAGCGCGGACTCGGCGAGCATCTTCGCGGTCTCGGTGTAGCCGGGGTCGCCGCCGGAGACGCGGGTGTGCACCGTGCGGCCCTCGCCCTCGCCGACGAAGTCGACGGTGAACCACGACTTCTCGCGCCGCGAGGCGGAGGGGCCCTCGCCCTGCTTGACCTTGGACTTCAGCAGGTTGCGAGCCGGCGGGATCTTCGCCGCGACCCCGATGAGGCCCACGCCGAGCGCGCCGCCCGCGGCGTAGCGCAGGGTCTTGGTGCCGGCGAAGTGGGAGTAGCGGAAGTCGCTGCCGTACGCCGGCAGGGCCGCGCCGCTGCGGGCGACGACCTGCGGGTCGATGGTCGGCATCGGGAGCAGGTAGTAGCCCAGCAGCGGGTCCTTGCCCGGCTTGCCGGCCACCGCGCGGCTCTTGCGACCCTCGGGCCGCGGCTCGACGCGGCGGCGCTCCTTGAACGCCTCACTCATCTGGCGGCTGCGCTCGAAGGCACCCATCGCGGAGTGGAAGGTGCCGCCCGAGAAGGTGCCGGCGGCACGGACCACGCCGCGCAGGGTCACCGGGCCGCTGGCGTGCAGCTGCTGGACAGTGAAGTAGGCGCCGAGGTCGTGCGGGATGGAGTCGAAGCCGCAGGCGTGGACGATGCGCGCGCCGGAGCGCTCGGCCGCGGCGTGGTGGCGGACGTACATCGTGTCGACGAACTCCGGCTCACCGGTGATGTCGACGTAGTCGGTGCCGGCCTCGGCACACGCGGCGACCAGCGGCTCGCCGAGCTGCTGGTAGGGCCCGACGGTGGTGACGACGACCTTGGTGCGGCGCGTCAGCGCCGCGAGGGCGGCCGCGTCGGAGGTGTCGGCGACGACGAGCTCGAGGTCGGCCAGGGCCGGCTCGATCGTGGCGAGGTGGGTGCGGACCTGCTCGAGCTTGCTCAGGTTGCGCCCGGCCAGCGCCCAGCGCAGCCCCTCGGGGGCGTGGCGGGCGAGGTACTCGGCGGTGAGCCCGCCGGTGAAGCCGGTCGCCCCGAAGAGCGCGAGATCGAGGTCGCGGGTCTGGTCCTGCGCGTCAGCCATGGACACATCGTGTCAGGAGCACCCGGACGCCGGAACCGCACGTCCACCTCGTACGTCGCAGCCACATGCGCGCCCGCACCCTGCTCACCGCCCTCACCGCCACCGCGCTCGTCGGCGCGGGGGTCCTGGTCGGCCTCTCCCTCGACGCGGGCCCCGGTGGTCGAGCCGGCCATGCCGGTGGTCGAGCAGCGACGAGCGCCAGCGAGGAGCGGGCGTCGAGACCCCGGCCGGTCGCCTGGCAGGGTGACGACCTGACCCCCGCGGCCTCCTGCGAGCAGCTCCTCGAGTGGTACGTCGACGGCGCCGAGGAGCTCGTCACGCCGTGGGGCTGGTCGGGAGGGCTGCTGGACGTGGGCGGCGCCTGGCGGACCTTCGCGCGCGACGGCGTGCTCGAGCTGCAGGGCTTCGCCGCGAAACAGGCGCCCGCGCCGACGAACGCCCGCGGGATGACCAACGCGACCCAGTCCGAGACCGGCACCAACGTCCAGGAGGCCGGCGTCGACGAGCCCGACGTCGCGAAGTCCGACGGCCGGCTGCTCGCCCGCGTCGAGCGGACCGGACGCACCAGCGACCTGGTGCTCGCCGACGTCACCGGCGAGACCGTCGAGGAGTCCGCGCGGATCGATCTTCTCGACGTCGGCGACCCCGAGCTGCTGCTGGTCGGCGACACCGTCGTGGTGGCCGGGACCGACCGGGAGGCCGACGGCTCCCCCGGTACCCGGATCCTCCGGGTCGACGTGACCGACCTCGACGAGCCGACGGTGACCGACACCCTGACCCTCGACGCCGACCTGCTCTCCGCGCGACAGCACGGCTCGACGGTGCGCTGGGTGACCCGGTCGGGCCTGCCCGACCTCGACTTCGCGCGTCCCGGCCGCCGCGCGGGCAGCGAGGACCGCGCGCTGCAGCGCAACCTCGCGGCCGTGCGTGGCAGCGGGATCGACGACTGGCTGCCGCACGTGACGACGTACGCCGAGGACGGCACCGCCACGACCGAGCGGCTGGTGGAGTGCGACGAGGTCGCCCTGCCCGGCAGTCCCGGCGAGGCGGACGGCGCGACGCCCGGCACCGTCGCGGTGGTGGGGCTGGACGCGACCGCTCCCCTGGCCGGGCTCGGCGACGCCGACGCCGTCGGCGTCGCGGTCGGCACCGACCTGGTCTACGCCTCGACCGACCGGCTCTACCTCGCGACCAGCGGCGCCCCCACGGGCTGCTGCTGGACGGTGGACCGGGCCTTCCCCGGTGGACCGACCGGCTGGCCGGTCGGCGGCTGGCGCGGCACCAGCGAGGTCCACGAGCTGGAGCTCGCGGGCACGGCGGCGACGTACGTCGCCAGCGGCGAGGTCGATGGCACCATCCGTGACCGGTGGTCGATGGACGAGCACGACGGCGTGCTGCGGGTGGCGGTGGGGCCGTCCTCGGAGACCGGCGACTTCTCCTCGATCGTCACGATGCGCCGTGACGGCAGCCGGCTGGAGGAGATCGGCCGGGTCGACCGGATCGGTCCGCGTGAGGAGATCGAGGCGGTCCGGTGGTTCGGCGACCTGGCGCTGGTGGTGACGTTCCGCCGCGTCGACCCGCTCTACACCGTCGACCTCTCCGACCAGACCGCGCCGAGGGTCGTCGGCGAGCTGAAGGTCCCCGGCTACTCCGCCTACCTGCACCCGCTCGGGCCGCACCGGCTGCTCGGTCTCGGCGAGGGCCCGGTGGTCGGGCGCCGGTGGGGCGCGCAGACCAGCCTGTTCGACCTGGCCGACCTCGCGGCACCGCGACGGCTCGACGTGCTCGACCACCGGGTCGGCACCCGGCACGTCGCCGCCACCGACCCCCGGGCCTTCACCTGGCTCCCCGGGCAGCGGACCGGCCTGAGCGTCGTCACCCGCGGGTACGGCGCCCGGACGGGGTGGCTCTCCATCATCCGGCTCGACGACGGCGTGATCACCGAGGAGCTGGTCGAGGTGGAGCACGGCAGCGACGTCGACCACGTGCGGCTGCTGCGGCTGCCCGACAAGCGGGTGCTGCTCGTGACGGCCGAGAAGGCGTCGTACGTCGAGGTCTGAAGGTTCGACTGACATCAGTCCGACCTTCGCGATGGCGGTCGAAGGTTCGACCGCGACGTGCAAGGTCTGACTGACATCGGTCAGACCTTCGCCGGTGCGGTCAGACCTTCGCCGGCGCGGTCAGACCTTCGCCGGTGCGGTCAGACCTTCGCCGCCGACCACGCCGACCACGCCCGGACAACCGCGCAGACGAGCCGAGCCCCGCCACGCCGGGAGGCGTGACGGGGCTCGGTGGAGGGGGTCGTGACCCGCGAGGGGTCAGGCCCGGTCGATCAGTCGCCGACCTTCTGGGCGGCCTCGGTCGTGGCGGTGGCCGCGGCGGTCGCGGTCTTCTTCGCCGCGGTCTTGGTCGCGGTGGCCGACTTCTTGGCCGGGGACTTCTTCGCGGTGGTGGCCGCGGAGGAGGCCGACTTCTTGGCGGTGGTCGCCGACTTCTTGGCACCGGTGGTGGTCTTCTTGGCCGCGGTCTTGGCGGTCTTGGTGCCCTGCGTCTTGGTGGTCTTGGCCTTCGCGGTGGTGGTCTTCGCCGCGGTCTTGGTGGCCTGGGTCGACTCCTGCTTGCGGATGCGGCCCACGAGCACCTCGCCGCGCTTGGCCAGGTCGGCGTAGGTCGCCGTGGCGGTCGCGGTGGTCTCGTCGAGCTGCTTGCGCACGGTGCCCGGGATCGCGAGCGCCTCGCCCTGGAGCTCGGCGACGCGCTTCTCGATGGCGGTACGACGGGCCTTGGCCTCGTCGCTCAGCGCCTCGACGCGGGCGTTGACCACGGCCTCGACCTGGGTGCGGATGGTCTTCGGCTCGAAGTCGAAGTCCTTGACCGACTTCGAGACGCCCTCGAACTTGGAGGTGGCGTCCTTCTGCAGGTCCACGAGCTTCTTCTGCACGTCGGCGACGTACTCGCGGACGGCCTCGACGGCCAGGTCCACGACGCCGGCACCGGCGTAGAGGGACTTGGTGGCCTCGGACCGGAGGTCCTCGATCTTGACGGTGGGAAGGGTGGCCTTGGCCATGTCGGAACTTCTCCTTCGGTGGGCCTCGCGGCCCGTCGGGTGGGTCGTGGCGGTCGCCACGGCCGCGGGGGTTACTTCTCCTCGTCGCCCGGCTCGGCGGCCGCCTGGCCGGCGTTCATGGCGAGGAAGGACTGGTAGACGTCGAGAAGGGACTGCTTCTGCCGTTCGGTCAGCGCGGTGTCGGCGAGGACCGCGAGCTCCACCGAGCCGCCGACCCCGTCGTCGGGGCTGACGATCCCGGCCCGGATGTAGAGCTGTTCGGCCGAGATCCGCAGTGCCTTGGCGATCTGCTGGAGCACCTCCGCTGACGGGCGCCGCAGTCCGCGTTCGATCTGGCTGAGATACGGGTTCGAGACGCCGGTCTGCTCGGCGAGCTGCCGCAAGGAGAGCTGCGCCTGGGTGCGCTGCTCCTTGAGGTAGTCACCCAGCGAGCCGACTGCCGTCGACACCTTTCCCTTGGCCATGTCCCCCATAGTGCTTGCTCGTGCTAGCACTTGCAAGCAGCAAGCGCGTGCATCACGTCACAGCACCCTCGCCCTGCGCCGGGAACATCCCAACCAGGCTTGGAAATCACCCACACCGCTACCGCGCTAGCAACCCGGCTAGCGCCTGCTCCCAGGCTGCCCCGACGCTTGCTGGAGCAGGCACACCGCCTCCCCCCGGCGTCGTAGGCTCGCGACATGTGCCGCAACATCCGCCAGCTCCACAACTTCGAGCCCCCGGCGACCTCCGACGAGGTGAGCGCGGCGGCCCTGCAGTACGTCCGCAAGGTGAGCGGGTCGACCAAGCCGTCCCAGGCCAACCAGGAGGCCTTCGACCGGGCGGTCGCCGAGGTCGCCCACGCCACCCAGCACCTCCTCGAGGCCCTCACGACCACCGCGTCGCCTAAGAACCGCGAGGTCGAGGCGGAGAAGGCGCGGGCCCGCGCCGCGGTCCGCTACGCCCGCTGAGACCGACCCCGCCCGGCCGTGAGCACCCCTCCCTCCCCCACGCGCAGCGCCGACCACGTCGAGGCCGCCCTCGACCTGCTCGCCGAGCGACCCCTGGTCGTGCTCACCGGCGCGGGGCTGTCCACCGACTCGGGCATCCCCGACTACCGCGGGCCCGACGCGCCGCCGCGGCGACCGATGACCTACCAGGAGTTCGTCTCCGGCCCCGCGGCACGCCAGCGCTACTGGGCGCGCAGCCACCTGGGCTGGGGGCGGATGCGGCGGGCCGAGCCCAACCCCGGCCACCACGTCCTGGCGCGGATCGACCCCGAGCTGCTCATCACCCAGAACGTCGACGGACTCCACGAGCGGGTGGGCACCCCGCGGCTGGTCGCCCTGCACGGCCGGATCGCCGACGTGGTCTGCCTGGGCTGCCGGCGTACCGGCCCCCGGGCCGGACTGCACGACCAGCTCACCCGCCTGAACCCCGACTGGCACGAGCGCCACCCGTCGGTGCGCATCCGCCCCGACGGCGACGTGGACCTGGAGGACACCGACGGGTTCGTCGTCCCGGCCTGCCCGTGCGGGGGCATCCTCAAGCCCGACGTCGTGTTCTTCGGGGAGAACGTGCCCAAGGAGCGGGTCGAGCGCTGCTACGCGGCCGTCGACGCCCTCGCGCAGCACGACGGCGCGCTGCTCGTCGTCGGCTCGAGCCTGACGGTGATGAGCGGGCTGCGCTTCGTGCGGCGCGCCGCCTCGCTCGGGGTGCCGGTCGTCATCGCCAACCGCGGCGAGACCCGCGGGGACCCGTTGGCGACGTACGCCGTCGAGGACGGTTGCACACCGTTCCTCCTCGCGCTCGAGCAGCGGCGCACGGCCCTCGCGGAGCCGGGCGACGCGCGGGACGCCGGCTAGCGCGGCGGCGCCCCGGGGCCACCCCAGGGGTCGTCGCGCAGCTCGTCGCCGGCCACGTCACGCAGGCGCCGGAGCAGGTCCAGGACGTCGCGCTCGTCCACGCCGTCGGTCTGTGTCCCGGCGGGCGCGGCGTCGCCGGCAGCGAGGAGCCGGTCCCGGACGACGTGCGGTGGGAGCCGCACGCCCAGCTCCAGCACGTAGTGGGTGTCGGTCAGGTCGAACTCGATGTCGACCACCTGCGCGGCGTGGAACTCCCCGTCGGGATCGACGACCACGACGTGCTCGTCGGGCTCCAGGCCCCGCGTGAGCGCGGACTCGCCGTGCGAGACGACGAACTCACCGCCCACCCCGCGACCACCGGTGAGGAGCGCGGCGCTCACCGGCACCGAGATCAGCTCCATGACGCCCTCGCATCGACCAGCGCCGCTCGGACGCTCCACCATCGTTGCCATTCCCTGCATGTCCGGTCAACGAGGCGGACGAGCGTGCGGTCACGCACGGACCCACACCCGTCTGGACGGTCTCAGGTGCGCCCGAGTCCTGCCGATGACCGTCTGCACCGCGCTCCGGCCGACCTCAGAGGCGACGCACGAAGATGTGGTCGGCCGCCTCGGGGACGATCTCGGCGGTCTCGCCGCCGGCGCCGACCAGGACGCCCTCGGCCGTCTGGGCGACGGTGACGGTCGTGTCGGGCAGCGCCCCCACACGCCGCAGCGCGCTCATGAGGTCCTCGTCCTTCTGCATCTCCTCGGAGATGCGGCGCACGAGGACCCGCCCCTCGCCGCGCGCGGCCGCCTTGGAGAGCGGCTCGACGCCCTCCATGAAGGCCTCGGCGTGCTGGCTCTGGCCGAGCTCGTCGAGCCCGGGGATCGGGTTGCCGTAGGGCGACTCGGTGGGATGGTCGAGGATCTCCAGCAGCCGACGCTCGACGGTCTCGGAGATGACGTGCTCCCAGCGACAGGCCTCCTCGTGCACCAGCTCCCAGTCCAGCCCGATGACGTCGGTCAGCAGCCGCTCGGCGAGCCGGTGCTTGCGCATCACGCGGGTGGCCAGCCGGCGGCCGTCGTCGGTGAGCTCGAGGTGCCGGTCGCCCTCGACGGTGAGCAGACCGTCGCGCTCCATGCGCGCCACCGTCTGGGACACCGTCGGACCCGACTGGTGCAGGCGCTCGGCGATCCGGGCGCGCAGGGGCACGATGCCCTCCTCGACCAGCTCGTAGATGGTCCGCAGGTACATCTCGGTGGTGTCGATCAGGTCACTCACGCAGCCATCATCCCATCCGCCACCCAGGACGCGGCGCGGCGGCCGCTCGGGTGATGTCGCACCGCCACCCCGCTGGCAGGCTGGGGACCCATGACGTCGGTGATGTGGTTCCGCCGAGACCTGCGCCTGGCCGACAACCCGGCCCTGATCGCGGCCGCCGAGGACGGCGACGTCCTGCCGCTGTTCGTGCTCGACCCGGCACTGTGGGGGCCAGCCGGCCCCAGCCGTCGGGCCTACCTCGCGGCGTCACTGCGCTCCCTCGACGCCTCGCTGCGCCAGCGCCGCTCCGGCCTGTCGGTCGTGCGCGGCGACCCCGTGCGCCGGGTCGTGCTGGCCGCGAAGGCCGTCGGCGCGGACACCGTGCACGTCGCTGCCGACTTCGGGCCCTACGGCTCGCGGCGCGACGAGGAGGTCGAGAAGGCACTCGCCGACGCCGGCATCGAGCTGGTGCGGACCGGCTCGCCGTACGCCGTCGCCCCCGGCCGGGTCCGCAACGGCTCGGGCGACCCCTACAAGGTCTTCACCCCGTTCTCCCGGGCGTGGACCGACCACGGCTGGCGCGGGCCGGTCGACGCACCGACCGGCGTCTCGTGGCTCGACCTCGACGAGCACACCGACGAGGGCACGACCGACATCCCCGACCCGCAGCTGCCCGCCGGGCTGGAGCTGCCCGAGGCCGGCGAGGCCGCGGCGCTGCGCCGATGGGAGGAGTTCCTGGACCGGGTCGACGCCTACGCCGAGGACCGCGACAAGCCGGGCATCGAGGGCACCAGCCGGATGTCGGTCCACCTGAAGTACGGCGAGGTGCACCCGCGCACCCTGCTCGCCGACCTCGCGCGGCGCCGCTCGGAGGGGGCGCGGGTCTACCGCACCGAGCTGGCCTGGCGGGAGTTCTACGCCGACGTCCTGCACACCCGACCCGAGACCGCCCGGGAGTACTACAGGCCCGAGTACGCCCAGATGGCCTACGACCGGCCCGGCGACCAGCTCACGGCCTGGCAGGAGGGCCGCACCGGGTTCCCGATCGTCGACGCCGGGATGCGCCAGCTGCGTGCGCAGGGCTGGATGCACAATCGGGTGCGGATGATCGTGGCCAGCTTCCTGGTCAAGGACCTGCACGTGGAGTGGCAGCACGGCGCCCGGCACTTCCTGCACTGGCTCGTCGACGGCGACCTGGCCTCCAACAACCACGGCTGGCAGTGGACCGCCGGCAGCGGCACCGACGCCTCGCCGTTCTTCCGGGTGTTCAACCCCACCACCCAGGGCAAGCGGTTCGACCCGGCAGGTGACTACGTCCGGCTCTGGGTCGAGGAGCTGTCGGACCCCGAGCGGGTGCCCGACCCGCACGACCCCGACCCCGACACCCGCGACCTGGTCGGCTACCCCGCCCCGATGGTGGACCACAAGGAGGAGCGCCAGGAGGCCCTGGACAGGTGGGAGAGGATCCGGGGGTGACCACCCTCGTCGTCCCCACCGCCTTCCACGGACCCCCCGGCTCGGCCAACGGCGGCTGGGCCGCCGGTGCGCTCGCAGCGCTCACCGGCACCGGCAGCGCGCTCGGGCGCACCGTCGAGGTCACGTTGCGCCTGCCCCCTCCCCTGGAGGTCGGGCTGGAGGTGAGCGTCGACGGCGACACGTGGCGGGTCGTGGACCAGCAGGGTCGCACCGTCCTGGAGGCCCGGGAGAGCGACACCGAGCTCGAGGCGAGCGCGCCGGTGGAGGTCGACCGGGCCCGGGCCGCGGAGCCGGCGTACGCCGGACACCACCAGCACCCGTTCCCCACCTGCTTCTCCTGCGGCCCCGAGCGGGCCGAGGGCGACGGGCTGCGGATCTTCCCCGGCCCGGTGCCGGGTCGCGAGGGGACGGTGGCGGCCACCTGGACCCCCCACGCGTCGTCGTACGAGATCACCTGGGCGGCGCTGGACTGTGCGGGCGCCTGGGCCAGCGGGATCGAGGAGAGCCCGCGCGTGCTGGGGCGGATGACCGCACGGGTCGACCGGCTCCCCGAGGTCGGCGAGACCCTCGTCGTCACCGGCGAGGCCCGGGGCTCCGAGGGACGCAAGCACCACGCCACGACCACCCTGCGCTCCGCCGACGGCGGGCTGCTGGGCCTGGCGCGCCAGGTGTGGATCGAGGTCCCGACGACCTGAGGCCCCGTCGGGCCCGGCCGACGGCGGGGAGACCCGTTCCCGGGGGTCTTGTGTACCGGTCAACCGACATGTGCCAGCATGGTCCCATGACGATCGAGCAGACCCCCGCCGAGACCCCCGACGAGTGGTGGCGCCACGCCGTCATCTACCAGGTCTACCCGCGCTCGTTCGCCGACGCCGACGGTGACGGGGTGGGCGACCTGCCCGGTATCACCAGCCGCCTGCCCTACCTCGCCGGGCTCGGCGTGGACGCCATCTGGATCAGCCCGTTCTACCGCTCGCCGCAGCACGACCACGGCTACGACGTCTCCGACTACTGCGACATCGATCCGCTCTTCGGGTCGCTCGAGGATGCCGACACCCTGCTGGCGACGGCCCACGACCTCGGGATCAAGGTCGTCGTCGACCTGGTCCCCAACCACTCCTCCGACCAGCACGCATGGTTCCAGGCGGCGCTCGCCGCCGGCCCGGGCAGCCCCGAGCGGGCGCGCTACATCTTCCGCGAGGGTCGGGGCGAGGGCGGCTCCCTGCCGCCCAACAACTGGCTCTCGGTCTTCGGCGGCTCCGCGTGGGACCGCGTCGAGGACGGCCAGTGGTACCTCCACCTCTTCGACTCCTCCCAGCCCGACTTCGACTGGCGCAACCCCGAGGTCGGCGACATGTTCGAGGACGTCCTGCGCTTCTGGCTCGACCGCGGCGTCGACGGCTTCCGGGTCGACGTGGCGCACGGGTTGTTCAAGGAGGAGTCGCTGCGCGACCAGGTCGTGCCCGAGGGTGAGCCCCAGCGCGGCGGCACCGACGTCAACGCCACCCAGTCGATGGTGGAGCGCACCGACCGCGACGAGCCGATGTGGGACCAGCCCGAGGTCCACGACGTCTACCGCCGCTGGCACAAGGTCCTCGCCGAGTACGACGGCGACCGGATGACCGTCGCCGAGGCCTGGACCCAGTCCCCGGAGTCGATGGCGCGCTTCGTCCGAGACGACGAGATGAGCCAGTCCTTCAACTTCTCCTGGCTGCTCGCGGCCTGGTCGGCCGCCTCCTTCGAGAACGTCGTCACCAGCACCTTCGAGGCGCTCGAGGAGGTCCACGCCGACCCCACCTGGGTGCTGTCCAACCACGACGTCGTGCGCCACGTCACCCGATACGGCGGCGGCGAGCAGGGGCTGGCCCGGGCCCGCGCCGCCACGTTGACCATGCTCGCGCTGCCCGGCTCGGCCTACCTCTACCAGGGCGAGGAGCTCGGCCTGGAGCAGGTCGACGTCGCGCCCGAGCACCGCACCGACCCCGGCTGGCTGCGCACCAAGGACACCGACGCCCCGGAGGTCGGGCGCGACGGGTGCCGGGTCCCGATCCCGTGGTCGGGCTCCGAGCCGCCGTACGGCTTCGGGCCGGGCTCGGAGCAGCCCTGGCTCCCCCAGCCCGCCGACTGGGCGGGCCTGACCGTCGAGGCGCAGGAGGCCGACCCCGACTCGACGCTCGCGTTCTACCGGCGGGCGATCGCTGCCCGGCGCACGCTGCTCGGCTCGCCCCCGACCGTCGAGATGCTCGACCTCGGCGAGGACCTGCTGGCCTTCCGCCGCGGCGAGGTGACGGTGGTGCTCAACTGCGGCAGCGCGCCCGTGCCGCTGCCCGCCGGCGAGGTCGTCATCTCCAGCGCACCGGTCACCGACAGCCTGCCCGGCGACACCGCCGTCTGGCTGCGCTGAGGCTCGGCGCGACCCGGCCGAGCGGGACCGGACCGGGGCCGCCGGGCCGGGGTCAGTCGACCTCGGTGCCGGCGCCCAGGCTCTCGTTGTAGCGCGCCAGCAGGTGGGTGAAGGTCTCCAGGTCGCCGGCCTCCCACCCGTCGAGCCGGTCGGCCAGGTAGCGCCGCCGGCTCACGGCGACCTGCTCCAGCCGCTGCCGCGCGTCGGGGGTGGCGGTCAGCAACCAGGCCCGGCCGTCCTCGGGGTCGGGGGACTTCTCGATCAGGCCCAGCTCGATGAGGTGCGTGACCTGACGGCTGATGGCGCCCTTGTCGATGCTGAACAGGTCGGCCACGGTCGAGGCACGCATCGGGCCGTGCTCGGCCACGTGGGCGAGCATGAGGTACGACGCCGGCTGCAGCTCCGGGTGCACGGCCCCCGCCCGCTCGGCGATCACCCGGCGGATCCGGCGTACGAGCACGCCGACCTCCTGCTCGAGCCGGGTGAGGGACTCCGGGCGCGGTGCGGCACTCATGGTGGCTGCGAGCCTAACCGGGTCCCCCGGTCCGCCGCTGCTGCTCCTCGGACCTCGGCCGTGCCCGGGTGACCTCTCGGCCGTGCGCGGGTGACCTCTCGGCGGCATGGGTCGGCCCCGGTCGCACTGGGGGGTGGGGTGTGCGACCGGGGCCGGTCCGTGGCCGTCGCCCGGGACGGGGAGTGCGGAGGAGGGCGACGGCGGGTCGAGGGTCAGACGCGGAAGCGCCCGACCTGGGCCTTGAGCTCGGCGGCCATGGTGGACAGCTCGGTCGCCGACTGCAGGGTGTTCTGCGCGCCCTGGCGGGTGTCGTCGGCCGCCGAGGCCACCTGGGAGATGTCGTCGGCGATGCCGTTGGCGCCGCCGGCGGCCTCGGTCACCGACCGGGCGATCTCGTTGGTGGTCGCGGTCTGCTCCTCGACCGCCGAGGCAATCGTGGTCTGGATGTCGTTGATCCGGCCGATGACCTCGGAGATCTCGGAGATCGCCGAGACCGCACCGGAGGTGTCGCCCTGGATCGCCTCGATCTTGCGCCCGATGTCCTCGGTCGCCTTGGCGGTCTCCTTGGCCAGCTCCTTGACCTCGTTGGCGACCACCGCGAAGCCCTTGCCGGCGTCGCCAGCGCGGGCGGCCTCGATGGTGGCGTTGAGCGCCAGCAGGTTGGTCTGCTGGGCGATCGAGGTGATCACCTTGATGACCTGGCCGATCTCGGCCGAGGACTCCCCGAGGCTGGCCACGGTGTCCTGCGCCTGGCTGGCGACACCGACCGCGCCGGTGGCCACCGAGGCGGCCTCGGTCGCGTTCTGCGCGATCTCACGGATGCTGGCGGTCATCTCCTCCGCCGCCGAGGCGACGGTCTGGATGCTGGCGGAGACCTCCGAGGACGACGAGCTCGCGCTCGCGGCCTTGTCGGAGGTGACCGACGCGCCGTCGCCCATGCCCTGGGAGAGGATCGTCAGCTGCTCGGCGGCGACCCCCAGCGCGTCGGCCGTCTGACCGATGGTGCTCATCGACTCACGCAGCGTGCCGAGCAGGCTGGAGAGCCCGCCGGCCAGCTGGCCGACGGCGTCGTCGCCGGAGATCGTCAGCTCCCGGGTGAAGTCCCCGTCGACCGCGGCCTGCACGACGTCGAGGACGACCTCGACCTTCGCGGCGAGCTCGGCGGCCTGCTCCCGGTCGGCGGTCTCCTTGTTGATCCGGCTGAAGGCCTGGGAGACCAGGCGCCCCACGTTGCGCAGCGTGTCGAGTCGCTGGGGGCTCGGCTCGATGGTCTGGAGCATGAAGAAGTCCATGGTGCCGATGACCTGGCCGTCGACGATGACGGGGAAGCACAGGCCGGACTTCACGCCCACGCGCTGGGCGACGGGGGCCCGCACGCAGTCGGTCATCTGACCGATGTCGGGGGTGAAGAACAGGTCACGGCTCTGCCAGGCCCGACCCGACAGCCCCACGCCCTCGGCGAAGGTCGCGGCCAGGGTGACCTGACGGAACTCCGGCCCCGCGTCGCCCGACTCGGAGTCGAAGTGCAGGAGGCCGTCGGACTCGTCGATCGCCCAGAACGAGCCGTAGGCCCAGCCGAACTCCTCGCGCACCGCGTCCAGGGTCTTCTGGATGGCCTCCTCGCGGCTGGTCGCGCCCGCCAGGACCGAGAGGGTCTTGTTGAAGGCGTTGGCGTCGGCCATCGCGTCGTTGCGCTCGACCTCGGCCCTGAGCTTGGAGGTGATGACCTCCCAGGTGGCCATCGCGCCGATGTACTCGCCGTCCTTGTCCCGGATCGCCGACACCAGCAGGTCCAGGGTCTCCGGGCCCACCGAGATGTTGGCGCGCCGGGGCAGCTGGGCCTCGTCGGAGAGGATGCCGCGCTGGTAGTCCGGGCTCTTGTGGAAGACGTCGAGGCTGGTGCCCACGATCTTGTCCACCGGGACCGGCAGGTGCTCCTGCAGCCCCCGCAGCGTCTCCAGGGACGCCGGGTTCATGTAGGTGATGGTGAAGTCCCGGTCGGCGAACATCATGTTCGTCGGGGAGTTCTCCATCATCGAGGTCACCCGGGCGACCTGCTGCTCGAGCGCGAGCTTCTCGGTGACCAGGTCCCAGGTCGCCATCGCACCCACGTAGGTGCCGTCGTCGTCGTACACCGCCGCGACCGTGAGGTCGAGGACCTCCGGGCCGACCTTGATCATGGCGTTGCGGGGCAGGTACTGCTCCGGGTCGGCGAGCAGGCCGCGCTGGTAGGACGGGTCCTTGTGGAAGATGTCCAGGCTGGAGCCGACCAGCTCGTCCGGCGAGACCGGGATCCAGTCCGCGAGCGCCCGCAGGCCCTCCACGGTCGCCGGGTTGGCGTAGGTGATCACGAGGTCGGTGTCGGCCAGCATCACGCGGGTGGGCAGGCCGTCGAGGACGGAGCGCATCTTCGTGAGGTCCGGCGCGGACGTGCGGGTGGTCCTGGTGGCGGGCTTGGCCGACGCCTGCTTCACGGCCTTGGCACGCGCGGAGGCGGTGCCGGAGCCGTTCTGGGTGGCGCGGGTCTGGAGCTCGGTCACGGCGTTCCTCCGGTGGGGTCGGGTGTGGAGACGTCGACGGCGCGCTCGGCGTCGACGACGAGAAGGATCGATCCGGGCAGGGGCAGCACCCCGCCGACGACGTCCTGCACCGTGGGGGGCAGGTTGGCCGGCGTGGGCTGGAGGGTGACCTCGGTGGTGTCGATGACGTCACCGATGTCGTCGACGAGCAGGGAGACGACCTCGCCGCGGGAGCGGACGATGACGTTCATGGGCAGCTCGCCCTCGGGTCGCGGTGGCAGCCCGAGACGGCACCGCAGGTCGAGCGCGGTCACGATCTGGCCGCGCAGGTTGATGAGGCCGTGGACGGCGTCCGGCGCACAGGGCACCACCGTCAGCTGCTGGTAGCGCAGCACCTCCTGGACGTGCTCCACGTGGAGGCCGAAGTAGAGGCCGTCCACCCAGAAGGTGCACATCTGGCCGGTGGTCGCCGTGGCGGCACCGGAGGACTGGTGGGGGGCGGTGATGGTCATCGTGCACCTGCCAGGAGAGGACGTACGACGGCGTCGAGGTCGACCAGGTCGGTGACCCGGTCCTGGACCACCGCGGAGCCGAGGACGCCGTTGCGCCGACCCACCTCCGTCGGGACGACCTGCTCCTCGACCACGTCGAGGACCCGGTCGATCACGATGCCGACCCGGTGGTCGCCGTCCTCGTGGACGACCACGCTGATCTGGTCCTCCGACGGCGGCGACTCGGCCAGGCCGATTGCGGGCGCGAGTCGCAGCAGCGGCAGGATGCCGTCGCGGTACTGCACGACCTCGACACCCCCGGACCGCTCGACCCTCGCCAGGTCGAACTCCTCGAGCCGGCTCACCGCCGTGAGCGGCAGCGCCGCCCGTCGGCCCTGGGAGACCTCGAGGACGAGCAGGGCGCGGGCGTCGACGGTGCCGACCTGCACCTCCGCCTCCGACGCGTGGGCCGCGCCCAGCACCCGGGTGCGTGCGATGCCGCCGACGTCGAGGATGAGGGCCACCCGGCCGTCGCCCATGATCGTGGCCCCGGCGTACGTCGGGAGCGCCTTGAGCTGTCGCCCGATCGGCTTCACGACGATCTCCTGGGTGTCGTGGACCTCCTCGACGCACAGGCCGAAGCGGGTCTCGTCGGCCTGCACCACGACGATCGTGAGCCCGTCGGGGTCGGCCTTCTCACCGCCCAGCGCCTCGGACAGCGAGACGAGCGGCAGCAGTCGACCCCGCAGGCGCAGGACCGGCGCCCCGGCCAGGGTCTCGACGTTCTCGCGGAGGTCCTGGCCCTCGAGGCGCACGAGCTCGACCAGGTTGGCCTGCGGGATCGCGTAGCGCTCCCCGTGCTGGCCGACGACCAGCGCCGGGATGATCGCCAGCGTGAGCGGGATGCGGATGCGCATCGTCGTACCCGCCCCCACCGTGCTGGTCAGGTCGACGCTGCCGCCGATCCGCTCGATCGAGGTGCGCACCACGTCCATGCCGACCCCGCGGCCGGAGACGTTGGTGACCTGCTCGGCGGTGGAGAAGCCGGGGCGGAAGATGAGGTCCAGGACGTCGCGCGGCTCCATCCGGGCCAGCTGCTCGCGCGTGACCACCCCGCGGCGGACGGCGACGTCGCCGATGTGGCGCGGGTCGATGCCCCTGCCGTCGTCGGTGATCTCGACGACCACCTGGCCGGACTCGTGGTAGGCGCGCAGCAGCAGTCGGCCGGCCGTCGGCTTGCCCGCGGCCGCCCGGGCGGCGGGCGGCTCGATGCCGTGGTCCAGGGAGTTGCGCACCAGGTGGGTCAGCGGGCCCTTGAGCGCCTCGAGCAGCGAGCGGTCCAGCTCGGTGTCGTGACCGTCCATCTCCAGGTCGACCTCGCGGCCGAGCTGGTGGGCCAGGTCGCGCACGATGCGCGGCATCTTCGACCAGACCTGGCCGATCGGCTGCATGCGAGTGCGCATCACGCTCTCCTGCAGCTCGCTGGCCACGAGGTCCAGTCGCTGCGAGGCGCGGACCAGCTCCACGTCGTCGGCGGCCTCGGTGCGCTGCAGGATCTGGTTGCGGGTCAGGACCAGCTCGCCGACGAGCTGCACGAGCCCGTCGAGAAGGTCGACGTCGACGCGGACCGAGGAGTCGACCACCCCACGCCGGCCCTCCTCGGCCTCCGCCACGGGTGCCGCCTCCTCCAGGAGCGGCTCGAGCACCGGCTCGAGCACCGGCTCCGGGTCGGGCAGGGCGGCCTGCGGGAGCGGTGCCTCCTCAACCGACTGGGCCACCGGAACGGTTGCCCCCTCACCGCCTGCGACCACGGCCTGCGGGAGCGGTGCGTCCTCAACCGAGTCAGCCTCCGGAACGGTTGAGTGCTCACCGCCTTCGACCTCAGCCGCGGCGGGCGGTGCGTCCTCAACCGACTCCGACTCCGGAACGGTTGACTGCTCACCGCTCTCTGCCGGGGACGGGGCCTCGGCCGCGGGCTCGTCGACGTCGCCGGCCAGGACCCGCTCGAGCAGCGAGACGACCGACTCGACGTCCACGCTGGTGTCCGCGTCACCCTCGCCGTGCTCGATCGCCTCGAGCAGCGCACGGACGGTGTCGACCATCGTGAGCAGCGCGCCGGCGGTGTGCGTGGTCATGACCATCTTGCCGTCACGCAGCCGGGACAGCAGGTTCTCCCCCACGTGGGTCAGCGCCTCGAGCCGGTTGAAGGCGAGGAAGCCGCTGGTGCCCTTGATGGTGTGGATGGTCCGGAAGATGCTGGAGAGCAGCTCCCGGGAGTCGGGCGTGCGCTCGAGCTCCACGAGGTCACGGTCGAGCTGGTCGAGGTTCTCGTGGCTCTCCACGAGGAACTCGGCCACGATCTCGGCGTCGTCGTCCACGGCCCTCCCCCTTCTCGTTGCTGACGGGTGCTGCCTGGTCCTGCCCGGTGCTGCCCGGCGCCGCCTTGGTCCTGCGCGGCGCTGCGGTGTCGTGCGGTGCCCGCGTGGGCGAGTCGACCTCCCCCATCGGCGCACCACCCGCGAAGGTGAGAGCCGGGCCACGTTCTCCCGCATTTCGGACCACTGGTCTGGACGCTGGTCCAGACGTCGCCCCCGCTCGTCCCGCGTCGGCGCGGCCGGGCCCGGACACACCGCGACCCCCGACCTCACGAGGAGGGCGGGGGTCGCGGGGACCAGGGAGGGGTGGTCCTGGGGGGCGGGGGGAGTCGGTCAGATGGCGACGTCGACGTACACGGGGTAGGCCGCAGCGCCGTGGTCGCGGCTGGCGGCCTCGGCCACCGCCTGCTGACGCAACGTGTGGTGCAGCGTCCGGCTCATCTTCTCGATCAGCGCGTGCTGACGACGGTGGATGCCGGCCGCACGGTCCACCAGCTGCGGGGGCAGCGGGCCGATGTCGTCGTCGGGCAGGTCCCACGGGTCGGTGCGGAACTCCAGGCCCCGGGCCAGGTTGCGCTCCCCACGCATGACGTCGAGCTCGATGCGGTCCAGCGCGATCTCCCACGCCGTCACGTCGGCCTCGGCCATCACCGCGGGGTCTGCTTCCTGGACGTCGACGAGCCGCAGGGCTGGTGAGTCGGCACGGGCGTGGGCATCGGTGGCGGCGACCAGCGGGCTCATGCGACCTGGCTCGCAGCCAGCGCTGCCTCGCGCCAGGTGGCGCACAGGTCCTCGACGAGCTTCAGGCAGCCCTCCGTGGCACCGGCGTCGCGGTTGATGTTGGCCCGCACCAGCTGCAGGTGCAGGAAGTCGTAGATCGAGGCCAGCCCGGGGCCACCCTCCCAGGCCTCGACGTCGAGGCTGGCGCGCAGCTCGAGGACGATGTCCTGGGCGTGGACGAGCTGCGTGTGGGCCTCGGCGTGGTCCGCCTTCTGCTGGGCGGCCAGGGCCTTGCGCACGTCGAGCACGAGACGCTCGTAGAGCATGACGAGCAGGCGGGCGGGGCTGGCGGTCGCGACGGATGCATCCATGTATGCGGCGCGGGGATCGTTGTACATGTGGGGTGCCTTCCTTGACTTCCCGTGGGCGTCAGCTGCTGCTCGAGGGGAGCGAGGCGAGCTGACCGGCCAACCAGTTGGACTGGCTGGACATCTGTGAGAGCGCCGTCTCCAGCGCCGTGAACTGCCGCTCGAGAGCGGTACGCCGCAGCGTCAGCCGGCGGTCCCACTCGTCGATGGAGTCCTCCATCCGGTCGATGCCGGACTGGCGACCCGTGATCGCGGCGCTCAGCGTCCCGTCCGCGGAGTCGCTGGCGCCCTTGGCGACCTCGGAGACCCGGGCGGCGAAGCCGTCCGCGGCGGTCGTGAACATCTCCGCGGTCCCCGTGGGGTCCGCGGCGTACGCGGCCTTGAAGGCGGCCTCGTCGAAGTCGAGCCGACCCGAGCGGTTCACCTGGATGCCGTACGCCGCCAGGCTGGTGCCGCCCCCGGTGCGGATGGTGTCCAGCAGGTGCGAGCGCAGCTGCCGGGCGTTGCCGTCGCCGGCCAAGGGGCCGGCGCTCCCGGTGGTGCCGCCGGCGGTCTTGACGCCGATCTCGGCGACGACCGCGTTGAGGGAGTCGACGAGGTCCTTGACCTTGGCGGTCATGCCCGCGACGTCGCGGGACACCGAGACCGAGGAGACGGTGCCCACCGCGGCCTGGTTGCCCAGGGTGATCGTGACGCCGGGGACGACCTCGGCGAAGGTGTTGGTCGAGCTGGAGGCCACGATGCCGGCGCCGAGGTCGATCGAGGCGTCGGTGCCGCCGCGGACCGTGGCGCCGCCCATCAGCGGACTGCCGTCCTGGGCGGTGAGGTCGAAATCGGCGGCGGTGCCGGTGGCCTTGGACTCGACCAGCAGGCGGTACTGCCCGTCGGCGACCTTGACGACCGTGGCGCTCAGGCCGGTGTCGTTGGCCGGGTCGTTGATCGCGGTGACCAGGCCCTGGAGGGTGCCGTCACCGGTCTCGACCTCGACCGGGCTGCCGTCGAAGCGGTCCAGCCGGACCAGCGTCGAGGCACCGGTGACCACGTCGGAGAGACCGGCCGTGCCGGCGTACCCGAGCTGGTGGGTCTGCGCGACGGAGGTGACCGTGACGGTCAGGTTGCGGGGGGACGCGGAGCTGGTGGTGCTCACGCCGACCCCGGCGGCCGAGCTGGTGGAGACCAGCGGCGTCCAGGCGGTGTCCTTGGCCAGGGCCTCGGCCTTCGTGGCCAGGGACGCGGTGGTCTTGTTGAGCGCCTGGAGGCTGGTGAGGACCAGCTTCTCGGAGGAGACCCGGGACTTCAGGCGGTTCTGGGGCGCGGCCTCGAGCTGCATGAGCTGGTCGATGATGGTCGCGGTGTCCAGACCGCTGGCCAGTCCGCTGATGCTTGCTGCCATTCGAGGTCGCCTCCTCTCGCGCTCCCGGGTGCTGCTGGTGGTGCCGGGTCCTGCTGGGTCCTGCGGGTGGGTGTCGGTGACACCGGTCCCGGGGACCGGGGCCGCGACGGGGTCGCCGTCGGGCCCCGGTCACCGGGACGTGGTGGATCAGCTCACGGCTCGATCAGCGCAGCAGCGACAGGACGCTCTGCGGGGCCTGGTTGGCCTGGGCGAGCATCGCGGTGCCGGCCTGGGAGAGGATCTGCGACCGGGTGAAGGCCATCATCTCCTGGGCCATGTCGGTGTCGCGGATCCGGCTCTCGCTGGCGGAGAGGTTCTCGGCGGTCACGTTCAGGTTGTTGATCGTGTGCTCGAACCGGTTCTGCAGGGCACCGAGGTTGGCGCGAGCGGTCGACACGGACTCGATGGCCGAGTCGATCGCCGTGATCGCGGAGCTGGCGCCGGCCTGGGTGCCCAGGTTGACGCCGGAGACACCGAGGTTGACGGCCGAGAAGCCGCCACCGCCAGCGCCGGCAGCCGCGTTGGTGCCGGCCGCGTTGAGGCCGCCACCGACGGTGATGGCACCGGCGAGGCCGGTGTTGGACTGGACGACCAGGCCGCCGTTGTCGTCGACCGACGCGGTGAACGACGACGAGAAGTTCGAGTCGTTGTTCAGCTGGGTGGCGATGTTGTTGGCGTCGGTGCTGGCGGTCAGCGCCGCGGTGGTGACGACGACACCGTTCTGGGTGAAGGTGGCGGCCGCCGCGGTCGCGGTGGCGGCACCGTTGGCCCACGTCGAGGTGGCGGCCGAGGCGCCGGCAGCCTGGATGTCGACGGTGATGGTGTCACCGGCGGCGTACCCGACCTGGAACTCCTTGCCCGTGAAGTTGCCGTCGAGGAGCTTGACGTTGTTGAAGGTCGTCTTGTCCGCGATGCGGGTCAGCTCGTCCTTCAGCGCGGTCGCCTCGGCGTTGATCGCCGCACGGGAGTTGGTGTCGTTGGAGTCGTTGGACGACTGCACCGCCAGGTCGCGCATGCGCTGGAGGATCGAGTGCGTCTCGGTGAGCGCACCCTCAGCGGTCTGCACGACGCTGACGCCGTCCTGGGTGTTGCGGACGGCGACCTTGAGGCCACCGATCTGCGAGCGCAGGCCCTCGGAGATGGCGAGACCGGCCGCGTCGTCGGCGGCACGGTTGATGCGGAAGCCGCTGGAGAGCTTCTCCAGGGACTTGCTCATCTGGCCCTGCGTGACCGACAGGTTGCGGTAGCTGTTGACCGCGTCGATGTTCTGGTTGATGCGAAGACTCATGATGGATCCCTTCCTGGATGGTGAGTCGGGCGGCCCGTCCATGGGCCTCGAGAAGCACATCGGCCCCGTCCCGAGCCGCTTGAGGAAAAATCTCGAGCAGTTCTCGACGGGGCCGACGGGCGGCGGGTCGACGGATCCCTAGGCGGTGCCGGCCTGGGGGATCCGGGCGGTGACCCGACCTGAGGCGTGGCGGGCGGCCACGGCCTCGAAGTAGGCGTTGCGGCGTTGGGCGGCGCACCCGTTGGGGCGGGCGTGCGGCGTGACCAGGCTGGGGTCCAGGGCGCTGTTGAGGGCGTCGCGCAGCAGGACCAGCGCCTCGGCACGGATCTGGGAGACCCGCGACTCGGTGACGCCGAGGGTCTCGGCGATCTCGGCCATCGGCCGCTCGGCGAGGAAGTACTCCTGCACCACGATGCGCAGCCGCTCGGGCAGCTCGGCGATCGCGTCGACGAGGTACTCCAGCTTCTCGCGGTGCTCCACGAGATCCGCGGGCGCCGGCGACGTGCTGACCAGCATGTCCTCGAAGGAGACCTCCGAGCCCTGGAGCGACAGCACGTTGGCGCGGGCGACGTCGCCGTCGTTGGACTCCACCTCGGCGACCGAGAGCCCCAGCGAGGCGGCGACCTCGTGGTTCTCCGGTGCGCGGCCGAGGGTGTTGGCCAGCGCGGTGCGGGCCGCCTCGAGGTCGCGGCCGCGACGACGGACCGAGCGCGAGGCCCAGTCGACCTGGCGCAGCTCGTCGAGGATCGCGCCGCGGATGCGGCTGGCGGCGTACCTGGTGAACGGCACGCCCCGGTCGGGCTCGTAGGCCCTGGCGGCCTTGACCAGGGCGGTCAGGCCGGCCGACTGCAGGTCGTCACGGCTGACGTGCGCCGGGACCCGGGTCATCGTCTCGCGAACGATGTGGGACACCAGCGTCATGTGCTCGACCACCAGCGTCTCCCGCTGAGGGTCGTGTACGTCGTCGACCGGGGTGCCGGCACCGTGCCCGTCACCCTGTCCAGCAGCTGCCTGTGCGGCGGCGATGTTGTCGCACGCGTCGTTGGTCACGCGAGCCTCCCTCAGTGCTCCCGACCGCTGGCCCTCCCTGACCAGCGGGTGTGCCTCGGCCTCCCAGACCGGGACACATGTCACAGGTTGCGCCGCTTTACTGAACGACGACAGGGTTTTGGACCGGACTGGCCCGAAGGGGCTAGACCAGCCGCCCACGCGACCATTTCACAGCTTCCACACATGCCGGTCCCGATCCCGCCTGCAGCCCGTGAATATAGGTCAGCAGCCGCGGATCCGGGCCGGACACGCCCTCGAAAAACCTCTCAGGTGACTTGACGAGCCGCCGACTGGAGTCCCGGCAGCGTGTGCCATCCCAGGAGGCCCCGTGGGGGAGTCTCCGTCGAGCAGAGTCGGAGTCCGCCATGGAGAAGCTGTGCCTGGTCCTGTGGCGCGAGCGCGAGCTCCTGGACACCCTGCTCTACCGGCTCGAGGTCGAGCAGCTGGTGCTCGCCAGCAACCGCACCGAGCACCTGATGCGTGCTGCCCGCGACGTCGAGGCGGTGCTGGAGACACTGCGCGAGACCGAGGTCCTGCGCGCGACCGCCGCGGACGTCGCGGCCGCCGAGGTCGGGTGTGCGCCCAACCCGTCGCTGCGCCAGCTCGCCGACGCCGCCCCCGAGCCCTGGTCGACGATCCTGCACGAGCACCGCGAGGCCTTCGCGGCCTCCACCCGCCAGATCACCGCCCTGGCCGACTCCAACCGGGACCTGCTCACCCAGGGCTACCGCCAGGCCCGCGAGGCGCTGGCCGAGCTCGGGGATCCCACCGACGGCTACTCCCCCGACGGCAGCGCCGTGGGGGGCTCGTCGGTCGCCCGCCTCTTCGACAGCGCGCTCTGACCCATGTCCGGCACCCTGTCCTCCCTCAACACCGCACTCAGTGCGCTGAGGTACAACCGCGTCGCGATGGACGTGGCCAGCCACAACATCGCCAACGTCGCGACCGAGGGCTACAACCGGCGACGCGTGGACGGCGAGTCGATGGGCGCCCCCACCGTGCCCGCGCGGTGGTCGACCTACGAGGGCGCCGGCGGCGGGGTGCGCACCTCCGCCATCGTGCGGATGAACGACGTGCTGCTCGACAACCGCGCCCGCACCGAGCACTCCTCCCTCTCCTACCTCCAGCTGCGGGCCACCGCGCTGGCACGGATGGAGAGCGGCGTCGGCGAGCCCGGTGACGCCGGGGTGGCGGCGGCGATGGCCGACTTCCGCAGCTCCTGGCAGGACCTCGGCAACGACCCCGGCGGCAACGCCGCCCGGGGCCAGGTGCTCGCCCGGGCCGAGTCGCTCGCAGGAGCACTGTCCGCGCAGGCCGCCAACGTCTCCGCCGAGATGACCACCCAGCGACTCACGCTCCAGGGCACCGTGTCGGAGGTCGACACCGTCGCCAAGGAGCTCGCCGCCACCAACCGCGCCATCTCCACCGCGGCGCTGGACGGTGTCGACGTCTCCGACCTCGCCGACCAGCGCGACGTCCTCGGCCTCCGGCTGGCCGAGCTCACCGGCGGCGTGGGCCTGCTCCAGCCCGACGGGACCATGAACGTCAGCGTGGCCGGCGTCGACCTGGTCGCCGGCTCCACCGCCGGGAGGTTGCGGATCGCGACCGGGGTGACCGCGAGCGGTGCCCCCGACGGGCAGCCGGTCACCTTCGCGATCGACACCGGCGCGACCAGCACGACGCTCACCGCGGACGTCCGCGGCGAGGTCGGGGCCTCGGCCGACCTGCTCAACACCACGCTGCCGGCGTACGCCGCGGGGCTGGCGGCGGTCGCCCGGGACCTCGCGGACACCGTCAACGCCGCCCACGCCGCGGGCTACGACCTCGACGGCAGCACCGGCGCCGCCTTCTTCACCTACGACCCGCTCGACCCGGCCGGGACCCTGGCCGTCGCCGTCACGGCGCGCCAGGTCGCCGCCTCGACCCTGCCCGGCGGCGTGCTCGACGGCAGCAACGCCGACCTCATCGGCACCGCGGGCACCTCCGAGGCGTCGTACCAGCGACTGGTCAACGGGTTCGGCACCGAGGTCGCCTCGGCGCAGCGGCTCGTGCGCACGCAGTCGCTGCTCACCACCCAGGTCGACTCGGCGCGCGAGCAGCTCTCGGGGGTCAACCTCGACGAGGAGACCGTCGCCATGCTCACCGCGCAGCGCGCCTACGAGGCCGCCGCCCGCGTCATGTCGGTCATGGACAGCGTCCTCGACACCCTCATCAACAGGACAGGAATCGGCTGATGGTGATGATCCGCGTCACCCAGAACATGGTGACGAACAGGTCGCTGACCTCCCTGCAGGCGGGGCTGGACCGCCTGGCCCAGACCCAGGAGAAGCTCTCCACCGGCAAGAACCTCAACCGTCCTTCGGACTCCCCCACGGACGCGACGACGTCGATGAAGATCCGGGTGCAGCTCGCCGAGACCCAGCAGCACGTCCGCAACGCGCAGAACGGGCTCGGGTGGCTCGACGTCACGGACACGACGCTGAGTGGCATGGCCGACAACCTGCGCCGGGTCGGCGAGCTCGCGCTCCAGGGCGCGAACGCCTCGATCACCGGCAGCACCAGCGCCGCCCTGGCCACCGAGGTCGCCCAGATCCGCGAGGGGCTGCTGGCCCAGGCCAACACGACCTACCTCGACCGCCCGATCTTCGGGGGCGTGACCGCGGGGACCCAGGCCTTCGACGCCAGCGGTGCCTACGTCGGCGCCGACGCGCCCGTGCAGCGCAGCGTCGCCGACGGCGTCAAGGTGCGTATCGACGTGAGCGGCACGACGGTGGTCGGGCCGAACGGCGACAACCTCTTCGACGACCTGGCCGCCCTCGAGAGCGCCCTGCGCCTCGGGGACAAGGCCGGCATCCAGGCCGGGATCGCGGCCGTCACCGAGCGGCAGCGCGCGGTCAGCGACGCCCAGGCCGCGGTCGGTGCGTCGTACAACCGGGTGGACGCCGCGGAGCGCAAGGGACAGGACGCCCTCGTGACCCTGCGCTCGGCGCTGTCGGAGGTCGAGGACACCGACCTGCCCAAGGCGATGGTCGACCTGCAGATGCACGAGGTGGCCTACCAGGCCGCGCTCGCCTCGACCGCGCGGGTCATGCAGCCGAGCCTCGTGGACTTTCTGCGATGATCGCCACCACGCCGGCCCAGCGCGCCGGCACCGCAGCCGAGGAGGACCGCACGGGGATGACCACCGACGCCGACCCGACGGTCCCCGACCTGCCGGTCATCGAGCTGGTGCACCCGCTGCCCGGCTTCCCGACCCAGCTGCGCTTCGCGCTGGTGCGCCTCGACGACGACGGCGTGCTCTGCGCGCTACGCTCGCTCGACGACCCGGACCTGCGATTCCTGGTGGTGCCGCCGCACGCGTTCTTCCCCGACTACGCCCCCGTCATCGACGACGCGACCGCTGCCGAGCTCGGGGTCACGACCGCCGAGGACGTGCTGCTGCTCAGCATCCTGACCGCCGGCGACAGCCTGGTCTCCACGACCGCCAACCTGCTGGCCCCGCTGCTGGTCAACACCCGCACCCAGCGCGCCCGGCAGGTCGTGCTCGACGACCCCGCGCTGTCCACCACCACGCCGTTGGTGGCCTGAGTGCCCACCGGCCACCACCGCGCCCGGTAGCGTTGCCCCATGCTGGTCCTGAGCCGCCGAGTCGGTGAGAGCGTCGTCATCGGCGACGACATCACCGTGACCGTGCTGGAGGTCCGCGGCGACGTCGTGCGGATCGGCATCGATGCCCCTCGCTCGGTCGCGGTCAACCGCGCCGAGCTCCTGGCCGAGGTCACCAACAGCAACCAGGCGGCCGCCTCCCCCGGCGAGGACGCCGTCGCCAACCTCGCCGAGGCCCTGCGCAAGCGCACCTGAGCGACGTCTCACGCGGGTCCGGGACCCACGGCCCGTCACCCGATGGCGACGGCGCCGATGAGGGCGGCCAGGCGGGGCGCGATGGCCGGCAGCGGGAGCACCTCGTGGGCCAGGCCGGCGTTGGAGACCGCACCGGGCATGCCCCAGACCACGGAGGTGGCGGCGTCCTGGACGACGACCCGACCGCCCCTGTCCACCACGACGCGGGCACCCTCCAGTCCGTCGGAGCCCATCCCGGTCAGCACCAGGCAGAGCACACCGGCGCCGTAGACCTGCGCGGCCGAGCGGAGCAGCGGGTCGGCCGCGGGACGGCAGAAGTTCTCGCGCGGCCCCTGGTCGAGGGTCGCCCGCACCACGCCCGCGGACCGGGAGAGGCGCAGGTGGAAGTCGCCGGGGGCGAGCAGCACCTCACCACGGCGTACGACGTCGCCGTCCGCGGCCTCGCGCACCTGCAGCGGCGATACCCGGTCCAGCCGCGTGGCGAACTGGGTCGTGAAGACCGGCGGCATGTGCTGGGTGACCAGGACGGGCAGCGCGAAGGACGAGGGCAGCTCGGCCAGCACGGTCGAGAGGGCGTCCGGTCCGCCCGTCGAGCAGGCGATCACCAGCACCTCCGGGGTCGTGGTGACCTTGACCGGCGTGACGGTGCGGGGCGGGGCGGCGGCCACGATCCGGCGCGCCGCCACCAGGGCCTTCACCCGGGGCAGCAGCTCGTCGCGCACGATGTCGAGCGCGTCGGCGAAGGACGTCGCCCCCGTGGGCTTGGCGACGTAGTCGCTCGCCCCGTTGGACAACGCCTGCAGGGTCGCGCTGGCGCCCTTCTCGGTCAAGGTGCTGAACATGATGACCGGCAGGCGCGGGTGCCGGCTGCTGATCTCCTTCACCGCGCCCAGGCCGTCCAGACGCGGCATCTCCACGTCGAGGGTCATCACGTCGGGCCGCAGCACGTCGGCCTTCTCGATGGCGTCGAGACCGTCCACCGCGGTCCCCACGACCTCGATCTCGGGGTCGGAGGCGAGGACGTTGCTGATGAGGCGGCGCAGCACGGCCGAGTCGTCGACCACCAGGGCACGGATCACGTGCGTCTGATCGGCCCCGCCCGGCACGACGTGAGGTATCGGGTCCGTCTCGGGACCTAGGTCCCGACGTGGACCGATCGAGGTCTAGACGGTCTCAGGTGCCCCTGGCCGGGGACGATGGGACCGGCGTGATCTCCCCCACCAGCTTCGCCTACGTGGCGGACCTGCTGCGACGAGAGACTGCCATGCTCTGTGAACCGGGCAAGGAGTACCTCGTCGAGGCACGGTTGCTGCCCCTGGCCCGCTCCGCCGGCCAGCCCGACGTCGACGGCTACGTCGCGCTCCTGGGCCGGGACCCGTCCGAACGGGCCAAGGCCATCGACGCGCTGACCATCAACGAGACCTCGTGGTTCCGCGACCTCGCCCCCTACCAGGCCTTCACCGAGGCGATGCTGCCGCCGCTGCTCGAGGCACGCGCGCACGTCAAGCACCTCGAGATCTGGTCGGCGGCCTGCTCGAGCGGCCAGGAGGCGTACTCGCTGACGATGCTCCTGAAGGAGAACCTGCCGCCGGGCTGGACGGCTCGCATCCACGCCACCGACGTCTCCACGACGATGCTGGAGCGGGTCAGGGCCGGGCGCTACTCCCAGGTGGAGATGAACCGCGGCATGCCGGCTCAGCGCCTGGTCACCTGGTTCACCAGGGCCGGCAACGAGTGGGAGGTCTCCCCCGAGCTTCGCTCGATGGTGACCACCCAGCACCTGAACCTCGCCGCGCCGTTCCCCCCGATGCCGGTCTTCGACATCGTGTTCCTGCGCAACGTGCTCATCTACTTCGACATGGACACCAAGCGCGACATCCTGCGACGGGTCAGCACCCGGATCTCGCCGGACGGCTTCCTGCTGCTGGGGTCCTCGGAGACCACGCTGGACCTCGACGACGCCTGGACCCGCGAGGCCGCGGGCCGGGTCTGGATGCACCGCCCCCGCACCGCCGCCCGACCCGCCGCGGCGGCCCGGGCCCCGATCACCGCACCCGCCCTCAGTCAGACAGGAGCCTGACCGTGCACGCCCTGATCATCGACGACTCCAAGACGATGCGCAGCATCCTGCGCCGCATCGTGACCGAGCTCGGCTTCGAGACCTCCGAGGCCGGCAACGGCCAGGAGGCCCTCGACGTCCTCGAGGCCGGCCTGGTCCCCGACATCTGCCTCATCGACTGGAACATGCCGCTCATGGACGGCTACACGTTCGTCACCCGGGTCCGGGCCGACGACCGGTGGCGCAACGTGACCCTGATGATGGTCACCACCGAGAGCGAGCACGGCCAGATCGTGCGGGCCCTGGCGGCCGGGGCCCACGAGTACGTCATCAAGCCGTTCACGCCCGACGCGATCATCGAGAAGATGGAGCTCCTCGGGCTCGTCGCCCAGGAGGTACCGGCATGACCGTCACCCTCGAGCCGTCCCTGGGGGACGTGCACGCCGTCGTGGAGGAGGTGTGGTCGAGCTTCCTCGGTGCCGAGGAGCCGATCCTGCCCCTGGCCACCCCGATGCCGCCCGGCGGCTGGTCGGCCGCCATCACGGTCAGCGGCGGGTGGGACGCCCAGATCACCGTCAACCTCACCGACGGGGCGGCGCAAGCCGTCACCGCGACGATGCTGATGTGCCCGGCGGAGGACTGCTCCGACGAGGACCTCCGCGACGCGCTGGGCGAGCTGGTCAACATGGTCGGCGGCAACGTGAAGAGCCTGATGGCCGGGTCGGCCGTCCTCTCCCTGCCGCTGGTCGGCCACGGCGACATCTCGCCCGGCTCGCACCTCGTCGAGGTCTGTCGCCTCGAGCTGACCTGGCGCGGCGAGCCCGTCGTCGTCACCGTCCACCTGCCCCCCACCGCCGACCCGTCCTGAGCACGGGCCACCCAAGGAGCCCCCGATGAAGATCCTCGTCGTCGACGACAGCCGCGTCATGCGCCAGATCGTCATCCGCACCCTGCGCCAGTCCGGTCACGGTGGCCACGACATCGTCGAGGCCGAGAACGGTCGGGAGGGCCTGGAGGCGGTCCAGCGCGAGACGCCCGACCTGGTGCTCTCGGACTGGAACATGCCCGAGATGTCGGGCATCGACTTCCTCACCGCCCTGCGCGCCTCCGGCGGCACGGTGCCCTTCGGCTTCGTCACCTCCGAGGGCTCACCGGCGATGCGCGCCCAGGCCGAGGCGGCGGGTGCGGCGTTCCTGATCGCCAAGCCCTTCACCCCCGAGAGCTTCGACGAGACTCTCGGCGCCGTGCTGGGTGCCCACCCGTGAGCCCATCCGTGGTGAACGCCCCCGACCGGACCAGCCCGGTCCACCTGCCCGAGCCCAAGGAGGTCCGCGACCTCCTCGGCGACCTGCTGGACCGCGACGTGACGCTCAAGCCGGGGCCACCGTTCGCGGTGAACGGGCACTACCCCGCGAGCGTCGCGCAGTTCGTCGACGACAGCCTCGTCGTCCGCGCGGTGGTGGCCTTCGACCTGCCCCTCTCGGCACACGCAGGGGCCGCCCTCGCCCTGGTCCCCGCCAGCGGCGCCGAGCAGGCCATCGAGGACAGCACCCTGCCGGAGACCCTGAGCGAGGGGCTGCAGGAGGTCTTCAACGTCTTCTCCTCGGTCTTCAACGTCGGCGAGGCGGCCCACCTGAAGCTCTACTCCGCGCACACGTCGGGCCAGGACGTGCCGGCCGACGCACGGATCCGTACCCAGGTCCTCGGCCGCAGGGCCGACTTCCACGTGGACGTCGCGGGCTACGGCTCCGGTCGGGTGGCCGTGGTCCTGACCTGACCCACCGGTCAGGTCGGACGCGCGCCCGCGACTCCACCACGCGACCCCCCGGTCCCCCACGGACCGGGGGGTCCTGCGCGTGCGCGCGGCTGCGGCCGTACCGGTGCAGACGTTTGCAGGAAACATCTCAGGTGCCCCGGGCGTACGCCGATCAACCTCCTCGAGCAGGGAGTGCTCACCCCTTTCCGCCGACGGACCGGCAGCCACCTCTGAGAAGTCATGAGGAGTAGTCGTGTCCGTTCCGTCGTACGCGGTCTCCGACTCGGTGTCGGCCGTCCTGGGCTACGCGCTCGACGGCCTGTCGCTGCGTCAGAACACCATCGCCGACAACCTGGCCAACCTCGACACCCCCGGCTTCCGCGCGACGGCTGTCGACTTCGAGTCCGTGCTGCGCTCCGCGATCGGCAGCAACGCCCCCGGCGGCGACGGCGCCATGGCGCGGCAGCTGGGTGGCGCCACGCCGCTGATGGAGGACGCGAACACGCCGGTGGGCGAGAACGGCAACAACGTCGACCTGCGCAAGGAGTCGCTGGCCGCGATGCAGTCGCAGTTCATGTACCAGATGGTCGCCCGGGCCGTGACGGACCGCTTCGACCTCGTCAAGACCGTCGCCGGGGCCATGTGATGGGCGCCTTCGACTCCCTGCGGATCGCCGGCTCCGGCCTGGGCATGCACCAGACCTGGCTGGACGCGCTCTCGCACAACATCGCCAACGTCGGCACGGTGCGTGCCACCGACCAGGAGGCCTTCCGGGCCCAGCTCGTGGTCGCGGAGTCCCGCGACGACGGTGGGGTGCGCGTCCGGGAGGTCGCGCTCACCTCGGCCGAGGGTCGGATGACCTACCAGCCCGACCACCCGCTGGCCGACGAGGCCGGCTACGTCCGGCTCCCCGACATGGAGATGTCGGACCAGATGACCGAGCTGATCATGGCCCAGCGCGGGTTCCAGGCCTCCGCGCAGGTCACCAAGTTCGCCCAGGACACCTACCAGACCGCGATCGGGATCGGTCAGCGATGAGCATCGGCGGCATCGAGGGCCTCGCCGGGGTCGGCGGCTTCACGCCCTTCGCCCCTCCCACGGTCCCCGCGGCCCCTGCGGTCGGTGGCGCGCCGTCCGTCGGTGGCGCGGGCAAGGCCGCCGGCCCGGACTTCGGCGAGCTCGTGCTCGACGGGCTCGACCGGCTCGACGGCGTCCAGCGCACCGCCGACCAGCTGTCGGTGCAGGCCGCCACCGGTGACCTGCAGAACATCCACGACTACACCATCGCCGCCACCCAGGCGGCGGTCACCACCCAGGTCACCGTCGCGATCCGCAACAAGGCGGTCGAGGCGTTCACCGAGATCATGCGGATGCAGGTCTGATGCGCGAGATGCTCCAGCGGTCGATGAACCGCCACACGACGACGTTCCAGCAGTTCACGGCCGGCCAGAAGGTCGTGGCCGTGATCGGGACCGCCGCGCTGCTGCTGGGCGGCTTCATGGTCTTCCGGTGGGCCAGCGCCCCGGCGTACGCCCCGCTGTTCTCCAACCTGGCGCCGTCGGACGCCTCGGCGGTCATCGACGAGCTGGAGACCCAGGGGGTCTCCTACGAGCTCGCCGACGGCGGCGGCACGATCATGGTGCCGCGCGACGCCGTGCACAGCACCCGCATCACGTTGTCCGGCGAGGGCCTGCCGACCAGCAGCGAGGGCGGCTACGGGATCCTCGACGACCAGGGCATCTCCACCTCGGAGTTCAAGGAGCAGACGGACTTCAAGCGGGCCATGGAGGGTGAGCTCGCGGCCACCGTCAAGGCCATCGACGGCGTCAACGGGGCCGTGGTCCACCTCGCGATCCCGCAGAAGGACGTGTTCACCGACGAACAGCAGCCGCCCACGGCGTCCGTGCTGGTGCAGACCAACCCGGGCCGCACGCTCACCCCCGAGCAGGTGCAGGCCGTGGTCCACCTCGTGGCCTCCAGCATCGACGGCCTCGACCCCGACAACGTCACGGTCGCCGACTCCACCGGTCGGGTCCTCTCCAGCCCCGGCGGTACGACGTCGGCGGCCGCCACCGAGCGCACCCAGCAGACCGAGGCCTACCAGGACCAGCTGCGGGCCCGGCTCCAGGCGATGCTCGACCGCGTCGTGGGCCCCGGGAACTCCACGGTCTCCGCGACCGTCGAGCTGGACTTCGACAAGGCCGTCACCGAGACCACCGACTACCGCGCGGACGAGGAGATCCCGGCGCTGACCGAGTCGCTGTCCAGCGAGACCTACTCCGGCGCCGGTGAGGCCGGCGGCGTGGGCGGGGTCGTGGGGGTCGACGACCAGACCGACACGACCGCCGGCGCGGGCGGCGACAGCTCCTACAACAACTCCTCCAGCTCGCGCACCAACGGCGTCGACACCGTCGTCGAGACCCGGGAGACCACGCCGGGGGCGGTCAAGCAGATCAACGTCGGCGTGGTGCTCGACACCGCCACCACGCAGGGCGTCTCGGCGACCGACGTCCGCACCCTGGTCGCCGACGCGATCGGCATCAACGGCCGTCGGGGCGACACCATCCGGGTCGTCACGATGCCCTTCGACCGCAGCGGCGAGCAGGCCGCCCAGGCCGACCTGGAGGCCGCGGCCGCCGCCGAGGCCGCTGCCGCCCGCAACGACCTGATCGAGAAGGGCGCCATGGGCGGTGCCGTGCTGCTGGTGCTGCTGCTGGCACTGGTCACCGGCCGCCGCCGCACCAAGCAGCGCGAGCAGGCGACCACCTACGTCGTGGAGCAGCTGCGCCAGGAGCGCCAGGCGCTCGAGCCGCCGGCCGCCTTGGCGCTCGCCGAGGCCGAGCAGGTCGAGGAGCACAACGTGCGTGAGGAGCTCAGCGCCCTCATCGAGCGCCAGCCCGAGGACGTCGCGACCCTGCTGCGCGGCTGGCTGGTGGAGCGCTGATGAGCACCATGACCAAGAGCCCCATCCAGACCATGGGCGCCCGCAAGGCCGCCGTGCTGCTGGTCCAGCTGGGCAAGACCCAGGCCGCCAAGGTCCTCAGCATGCTCGACGAGCACGAGGTCGAGGCGATCACCGCCGAGATCGCGATGCTGGACTCGGTCAGCCTCGCGGAGTCCGAGGCCGTGGCCACCGAGTTCCGCGACCTGATGGTCGCCCGCGAGCACATGGCCCGCGGCGGTCTCGGCTTCGCCCAGGCCCTGCTCGAGCAGTCGCTGGGCCCCGAGCGCGCAGCCGAGATCATCGAGCGGCTGCACGCCGCCGCGGTGCAGATGCCCTTCCAGTTCCTGCACCAGGCCGACCCCGCGCAGCTGCGCTCCTTCATCGTCGAGGAGCACCCGCAGGTGATCGCCCTGGTGCTGGCGCACATGACGCCGGACAAGGCCTCGCTGCTGCTGTCCGGACTGCCGCCGGAGCAGCAGGCGCAGGTCGCCCACCGGATCGCGGTGATGGACCGCACCTCGCCCGACATCGTCAAGGCCGTCGAGAGCACCCTGGAGCGCAAGCTCTCCTCGATGCTCCAGCCCTCGGACATGTCCCGGGTCGGCGGCCTGGACCAGATGGTCAACATCATCAACTGCTCCGACCGCTCCACCGAGCGCCAGATCGTCGAGGGCCTGGAGTCCCTCGACCCCGCACTGGCCGACGAGGTGAAGAGCCGGATGTTCATGTTCGAGGACATCACCGGCCTCGACGACCGCTCGATCCAGCAGGTCCTGCGCCAGGTGGAGGTCTCCTCGCTCGCGCTGGCGCTCAAGGGCGTCTCCCAGGCGGTGCGGGAGAAGATCACGCGCAACCTGTCCAGCCGCGCTGCCGAGGGCCTCGTGGAGGAGATCGACCTCCTCGGCCCGGTCCGCCTCTCCCAGGTCGAGGAGGCCCAGCAGGCCATCATCCGCACGATCCGCCAGCTCGAGGAGCGCGGCGAGATCATGATCCGACGCGGAGGCGACGTTGAGTTCGTCGAGTGACGTCATGACCGCAGAGGACCTCTCCGGTGCCCCCGACCGCCGCGTGCTGCGCGGCGACCGGGCGGCGGCCGTGGGCCCGCTGAGCACCCCGCAGCTGCGCACCGGCGCGTGGACCCGGTTCGGCGGCGAGCGCACGCTCGGTGACCCCGTCACCGAGGACGTGCTCTCCGCGCTGGCCGAGACCACCCGGACCGCGGCCCGCGCCCAGGGCTACGCCACGGGCTGGGCCGAGGGGCGTCGCGAGGCGGCCGTCGAGGCGGCCGCGCACCGTGCCGAGCTCGAGGCCGCGACCCGTGAGGCCGAGGCACGTCGCCAGGCCGAGCACGAGCAGGCGCTGGCCGCGCTGCAGCGGGCCGCCACGCAGTTCAGCCAGCAGCTGTCGACCACGCTCGCCGAGGTCGAGGACCACGCGCTCGCCCTCGCCGGCGAGCTGACCGAGGCACTGGTCGGCCGGGAGCTGGCCGGCGCCGAGGACCCGGTCGCCGACGTCGTACGCCGGGTGCTGGCTGCGCTCCCGCAGGGCCTGCCGGTCACCGTGCGGCTCGCGCCGCAGGTCGCGGCCCACCCGGACCTGACGGCGCTGGCCGCCCAGGGGGTCACCGTCGTGCCCGACCCGGCCCTGGAGCCCCACGACGCGCTGCTCGAGACCACGGCGCAGGCCGTCGACCTGCGCGTCTCCACCGCACTGGCCCGGGTGCGGGAGGTGCTGTCATGACGACGATGCCCCTCCCCCCGGCGAGCCAGACCCGCGTCGGCTCCGCCGGCGCCGCGCTGGCCGCGAACCGCTCGCGCGCCCTGGCCGCGATCCGTCCGCTCGGCCTCGGCCGGGTCTCGGAGATGGTCGGCCTGCACCTGCGGGTGACCGGCCTGCGGGCCGCCGTCGGGGACCTGCTCGAGGTGCAGTCCACGCCCCCCGTGCTCGTCGAGGTCGCGGCCTCCAGCACCGAGGGCCTGGTGTGCCTGCCGCTGGCCCGGCTCACCGGGATCCAGGTGGGCGCCTACGTCCGGCACACCGGTGGGCCGCTGCAGATCCGCGTGGGCGACGCGCTGCGGGGCCGGGTCCTGGACGGGCTGGGCCGGCCCATCGACGGCGGTCCCCACCTCGGCGCGCTGCCGGGCATGTCCCTCGTCGACGTCGACGGCGACGCCCCCGACGCGCTGTCCCGCCCCACCATCACCCGCCAGCTCGGGCTGGGCGTGCGCGCCCTGGACTCGCTCGTGCCCTGCGGCCGCGGCCAGCGCATCGGCATCATGGCCGGCTCCGGCGTCGGCAAGTCCAGCCTGCTGTCGATGATCGCCCGCGGCACCGACGCCGAGGTCTCGGTCATCGCCCTGGTCGGTGAGCGCGGGCGCGAGGTCCGCGAGTTCATCGAGAACGACCTCGGCCCCGAGGGGCTGGCCCGGTCGGTGCTGGTCGTGGCCACCTCGGACGCGCCGCCGGTCGAGCGGCTGCGCTCGGCCTTCGTCGCCACCCGGATCGCGGAGTCCTTCCGCGACGCCGGCAAGGACGTGGTGCTGATGATGGACTCACTGACCCGCGTGGCGATGGCCCAGCGCGAGATCGGCCTCTCGGCGGGCGAGCCGCCGGCCACGCGCGGCTACCCGCCCAGCGTCTTCAACCTGATGCCCCGGCTCCTCGAGCGCGCCGGCACCTCACCGCACGGCTCGATCACCGGCCTGTACACCGTCCTGGTCGAGGGCGACGACCTCCAGGACCCGATCGGCGACACCGCCCGGTCGATCCTCGACGGCCACGTCGTGCTCACCCGGCGCCTCGCCACCGCCGGCCACTTCCCCAGCATCGACGTCCTGGAGTCGATCTCCCGCGTCACCGGCGCGGTCACGACACCCGAGCAGCGCGCCGACGCGGTGGCCCTGCGCCGGATGCTCGCGGCGCACCGCGACGTCAAGGAGCTCGTCGAGATCGGCGCCTACGTCTCGGGCACCGACGCCGAGGCCGACGCCGCCATCGCCCGGATGCCGCGGATCGAGGCCTTCCTGCGCCAGTCGATGGACGAGCAGACCCCGACCGCCGACACCTGGGCGGCGCTGCACCAGCTGGTGGCCCGGTGACGCGGCGCCCGCACCCCGCCGACCGCGGGCTCGGCGCCGTGGCTCGGGTGCGCGAGGTCCGCGAGCGGGACAGCCGGCTCGGCCTCGTGGCCGCGCTCCACGACCTGCGCGCCAGGGAGGCGCGGGTCGGTGAGCTCGAGGCCGCACTGCGCGAGCACGGCTCGTTCGTCTCCGGTGACATGTCGACCTTCGTGGCGCTGCGCGAGTCGCTGACCGCCCTGCGCGAGGAGCTCGTCGCCGACCGGGCGCGTCTCGACGTGGCCCGCAGCATGGCGGTCGAGGCCGACGGACGCTGGCAGAGCGACCGGTCGCGGCTCGGCGCCGTCGAGGGCCTGCTGGAGCGTCGCGCGGACGAGCGCCGCGTGGAGCGCCGCCGCGCCGACGACAAGGACATGGACGAGGTCGCCTCGCAGGGCTGGCTGCGCCGCAGCACCGCCGAGGGAGGTGCCGCGTGAGCATCGCCGCCGTCGAGGCCCGGATCGCCCAGATCCAGGGCCAGCTGACCCAGCTGCAGCCCACCGCGCCGGTCAACGGAGCGGTCTTCGCCCAGATGATGTCGGGCGCCACCGCGGCCTACGGCACGACCGGCACCACCGGCGCGTCGGCCACCGCCGAGGCCGTGATCGCCGACGCCCGGCAGTACGTCGGGATGCCCTACGTCTGGGGCGGCAGCTCCCCCGCCGACGGCGGCATGGACTGCTCGGGCCTCGTGCAGTACGTCTACGGCAAGCACGGCATCGACCTGCCGCGGGTCTCCAACGACCAGGCCCGCTCCGGCACGCCGGTCGCCTCGCTGGCCGAGGCACGCCCCGGCGACCTGGTCGCCTGGGACCGCTCCTCGCGCAACGACGGCGCCGACCACATCGCGATCTACCTCGGCGACGGCATGATCCTCGAGGCGCCGCGCACCGGCCTGGACATCCGGGTCGTCAGCATCGAGGCCTCCGGCCACGGCACGCCCGACTTCATCCGGCGGGTCCTGCCCGGCGAGGGAGTCGACGGTGTCTCCTCCGCCGCCCGCGTCTCCGCCTCCGGCAGCACCACGCAGGTCGCCGGGGTCCCCTTCGCCGACCTCTTCAACGCCGCGGGCTCGCGCTACGGCGTGGACCCGGTGCTGCTGGCCGCCATGGCCCGCACCGAGAGCAGCTTCCAGCCCTCGGCGGTCAGCCCCGCAGGCGCCCAGGGGCTCATGCAGCTGATGCCCGGCACCGCCAAGGGACTCGGGGTCACCGACCCCTTCGACCCGACCCAGTCCGTCGACGGGGCGGCCCGGCTGATGCGCGACCTGCTCGACCGCTTCGGCCGCGTCGACCACGCGCTGGCCGGGTACAACGCGGGCCCCGGTGCGGTGCTCAGGTACGACGGGGTGCCGCCGTACGCCGAGACGCAGGGGTACGTCGCCAAGATCCTCGCCCTGGTGGAGGGGGCCTGATGACCATCGCACCGATGCCGCTGGGCGTGCGCGCCACTGCCGGGACGACGGCCGGCGCCGGCCTCGCCGGGGGCGTGGCTGGTGACCCGGCCGGCGACCTCTCCGGGGACCTGGCAGGGGACCTCGCCGGGGACTTCGCCGCGCTCGTGGGTGCCGTGCTCGCAGCCGGCGCCCCCGCGCATGCGGTCGCCGGGGACGACGGCGCGACGCTTCCGTCCGGGCCGAGAGGTCACGAGCTCCTCGCGGATGGCTCCGCCGGCGCCGCTGTGCCCGTGTCCGGCGCGGAGACCCCGCTCTCCGGCGACGCAGCCGATGACACGGCCGGTGACGCCACCGTCGATGCGGGTCTCGTCGACGCGTCGGCCGTGCCCGCCCCCACGACGGACCTCCGGGTCGAGCCGGGCGCGCCCGGCACATCCGGCGCCTCGCCGACCACTGGGCCGACCACCGGGCCGACCACCGGGCCGACCGAGGAGGACGGTGCGATCCGCGCGACGGCCCCCGACGGCGTACCGGCGGGTGCGGCGCCGGTACTGCTGCCGATCGTGCTGCCGCCTGCCCTGGCGGCGGCCCTCGCGCTGACCGCGACCCGGGCGGTGGCGCCGGACCTGGCTGCCACGGGCCCCGACGAGCCGGCCGCTGCCGCGCCAGTGGGCGGTGAGCCCTCAACCGGACCCACGACCGGGACGGTTGACCACGCACCGCCCACCCCGACCGCCGCCGCCAGCGGTGAGCCCTCAACCGGACCCACGACCGGGACGGTTGACCACGCACCGCCCACCCCGACCGCCGCCGCCAGCGGTGAGTCCTCAACCGGTCCGACCACCGGCACGGTTGACCACGCACCGCCCACCACGGCCGGGGACGGCACCGACCAGACCCTCGTCGACCAGCCCCGCACCGACCAGCCCCGCACCGACCAGCCGCGCCTGGCGCCGACGGCGGACCCGCAGGCACCGACGTTCGTGCAGGCACCGACCGCGGCGACCGCGGCGACGGTCGACCGGCCGGTCACCCAGGTCACGCAGAGCGCGGCGGCCCAGGTCGTGCCCGACCTGACCCGCCTGGTGCAGGCCGGGCCGGGCACGCACCGGATGGTGCTGCGCCTGGACCCCGAGCACCTCGGCGACGTCCGGATCACGCTGACCGTCCACCCGGGCGGCGTCCGGGTGCGGATGGCCACCGGCTCCGAGGACGCCCGCGCGACCCTGCACGAGGGGCTGCCCGCGCTGCAGCGCGCGCTGGAGTCCCTGGGCGGACGACCGGCCGGGGAGACCCAGGTCAGCGTGCTGCACCAGCCGCAGACGGGCCACGGCCAGGCCGGCTCGGGCTCCGGCTCGCAGCCCGACCCCTCGGCGCACGACGGCGACGCTCCGTCGTCGAGCCAGACCGACGCCCGGGCGTCGGACCACCAGACCCCCGGCGAACGGCCCCAGGCCGAGCACCGGGACGCAGGACGACCCGCAGGGACGCAGGTCGACACCACTGCCAGGGACGGCAGCCAGGGCGCGGGGACCCCCCGCCCGGCCGACCCGCCCACGTCGGACGCCCCGCGGCGTCTCGACGTGAGCATGTGAGGAGGGACCGTGACCATCCCAGCCACCGAGGCTGTGACGGGGACCGGCACGGCGGGGCTCGTGCCCGCCGGCACGACGGCGGCGACCGATGAGAGCAAGGAGATGTTCCTGCAGCTCATGGTCGCCCAGCTGAGGTACCAGGACCCGATGAACCCGGCGGACTCCAGCGAGTTCCTCTCGCAGAACGCCCAGTTCACCGCCCTGGAGAAGATGCAGGCGGTCGCCGACCAGACGGCGATGGTGCTCCAGGCCACGACGGCCTTCGGCGCCAGCTCCCTGGTGGGCCGCGACGTCTCCTACACCCTCGCCGACGGCACCCAGGGCACCGGAGCGGTGCACGGGGTGAGCTTCGGGGCCACCGGGCCGGTGCTCGACGTCGGCGGTGTCGACGTCCCGCTCGCGTCCGTCCTGGCCGTCACCGACGGCTCACGCGCCGCCACCGGCTCGTCCGGCGACACCACCGCACCGGCCTGACCCCCGGCCCCGCAGTCCCCGCAGTCGTCCGTAGACCTTCGTAGGCCTTCGTAGGCCCTTCAAAGACAAGGAACCAGTCCCATGCTCCGTTCGCTCTTCGCCGGCATCTCCGGCCTCCGCGTCAACCAGACCATGCTCGACGTGACCGGCAACAACATCGCCAACGCCAACACCACCGGCTTCAAGTCCTCGACCACGGTCTTCCAGGACACGCTGAGCCAGATGATGACCGGCGGAACCGCCGCCAACGCCGAGCGCGGCGGCACCAACCCGGTGCAGATCGGGCTGGGCGTGCAGATCGCCACGACGTCGACCAACTTCAACCAGGGCTCGGCCCAGATGACCGGCCGCAGCACGGACCTGATGCTCCAGGGCGACGGGTTCTTCGTCGTGCAGCGCGGCAACGAGCAGATGTACACCCGCGCCGGCGCGTTCACCTTCGACGAGACCGGCACGCTGGTGACCAACACCGGTGCCCGGGTGCAGGGCTACGGCCTGGACGCCACCGGCGCCCCGGACTACGCGGCCGGCCTCATCGACATCAGCCTCGACGCGGCCTCGCTGCCGACGCTCACGCCGCCGGTGGTCGCACCGACCGAGCTGACGTCGTACACCTTCGGCTCCGACGGCACGCTGCGCGGCGTGTTCTCCGACGGCGTCCAGCGCGACATGGCCCGCCTGGCGAGCGCGGACTTCGCCAACGTGATGGGGCTGGAGAAGATCGGCGAGACGGCCTTCCGTGCCTCGGCCAACTCCGGTGCCGTCCAGCTCGGCGTCCCCGGGGAGGGCGGCAACGGGACCGTGATCGCGGGCGCGCTGGAGATGTCCAACGTCGAGCTGGCCGCGGAGTTCACCAACCTGATCCTCGCCCAGCGCGGCTTCCAGGCCAGCTCGCGCGTGATCACCACCTCCGACCAGGTCCTGGAGGAGCTGGTGAACATCAAGCGCTGAGCGACCCGGCTCCTCCGGCCCGCCCGGTCGGACCCGCAGTCGCAGCCCAGGAGAGGCCGTCGGCCCGGACCCCTCAGGTCCCGGTGCCGGCGGCCGATCTGTTTCCTCGACGGCCACGGACGGCCGTCGGGCCAAGCACAAGGATGGTGCCACCCCATGATTTCCCTGACCCGTCTCTCGGGGTCCGTGTTCGCTCTCAACGCCGACCTCATCGAGCGCATCGACAGCACGCCGGACACGGTCATCACGCTGGTCGACGGCAAGAAGTACGTCGTCGCCGAACCGCTGCGCGACGTGATGTCCGCGATCCTGCGCCACCGGGCGGAGGTCGTCGCGCTCTCGAGCCAGATCCAGGTCGCCGACCTGCGGCTGCCCCGTGACCCCTACGACCCCCGCGACCCGCACGCCACCGGGCCCGACCAGCAGGCGCTCGCGTCGCTGCTGGACCTGCACCAGCCGCGTCCCAGCCTCAGCGTGGTCGACGGCGAGCACCCGGACGTGGCCACGGCGACGGTGTCGGGGGAGGTGAGCCCCCGATGAAGGACCTCGCCACCGCGGTAGGGATCTTCGGCGGTTTCGGTGTCGTCATCACCGCCAACATCCTCGAGGGCGGCAACCCCATGTCGATGTTGCTGCTGCCCCCGATGCTGCTCGTCTTCGGCACCTCGATCCTCATCACCATCGCCGGCGGCACGCTCCCCGACGCCAAGGCCGCCGTGAAGGCTCTCGGTCGCGCCTTCGGCGGCAGCAACCAGATCTCCGGCGCCGACGCCGTCCCGCAGATCGTCTCGCTGGCCGACCGCGCCCGTCGCGAGGGCCTGCTGGCGCTCGAGGACATGGTCAAGGACATGGACGACCCGTTCCTGGCCAAGGGCGTCACGCTCGCCATCGACGGCACCGACCCCGAGGAGGTCCGCGACATCCTCGAGGCCGAGGTCAGCGCCAAGAAGCGTGCAGACAAGCAGTCGGCCAAGTTCTACGCCGACGCCGGCGCCTACGCCCCCACCATCGGCATCGTCGGCACCGTCATGGGCCTGGTGCACGTGCTGGAGAACCTCGCCGAGCCCGAGAAGCTGGGCCACCTCATCGCCGCGGCGTTCCTCGCGACCCTGTGGGGCGTCGCCAGCGCCAACATCATCTTCCTGCCGATCTCCGCCCGCCTGAAGCGCCTCTCCGAGCTCGAGTGCTCGCGGATGGAGCTGGTCGTCGAGGGCATCGCCGCCATCCAGGCCGGCGCCAACCCGCGGGTGATCCAGCAGAAGCTCACCTCGCTGCTCCCCGCGGAGGACCAGCTCTCCGAGGCGGCCTGACATGAGCAGCGGCCACGGCTCCCGTCGCAGGAAGCACGAGGAGCACGAGGAGCACGAGAACCACGAGCGTTGGCTGGTCAGCTACGCCGACATGGTCACGCTGCTGATGGTGCTCTTCGTCGTCATGTTCGCGATGAGCCAGGTCGACGAGAAGAAGTACGCCCAGCTCAAGGAGGGTCTCGCGGCCGGGTTCGGCAGCAGCGACTCCCTGCTCGAGGGCAGCTCCTCGCTCCACGAGCAGCCCGGGTCGGCGGCGGTCGACTCGGTGTCGCCCCAGCTGGCCACCGCCAATCTCGACTCCGAGCAGCAGCAGGCCGTGGCCAACGCCGTCCAGCGGGCCGCCGCGCTGCAGAACCAGCGTTCCTGGGACGAGGCGGCCGCCGAGGCAGAGCGCCTGGAGAAGGTGCGCGCCACGTTGACCAGCGCACTGGAGCGGGAGGGACTCGCCGGCGACGTGACGACGTCGTACGACCACCGCGGACTCGTGATCAGCCTGGTCTCTCGCCACGTCGTCTTCCAGGCCAACCTCGCCTCGCTGAGCCTGCGGGGACAGCAGGTCGTCGACGCCGTCGCGCCGGTGCTCAGGTCGCTGGAGGACCCGCTGCAGATCGACGGCCACACCAACCAGGTGCCGGTGAAGCCGAAGTACTACGCCACCGACTGGGACCTCTCCGCGGCCCGCGCCGTGACCGTCCTGCGCCGGCTCGAGGAGCAGCACGGCCTGCCCGCCGATCGGCTCTCGGTCGCCGGCTACGGCCACACCCGCCCCCTGGTCGACCCCAGCAAGCCCGGCTCCCAGGCGGTCAACAAGCGCGTCGACATCGTGGTGCTCACCGACCTGGCCCCCCAGGACGCCGCCCTGCTCCCCGACGCCGCCGCGAAGGCGGAGGCGGACGCAGCCGAGGAGAAGGCACGCGGCAAGGCACGCACCAAGGCCGAGCGGAAGGCCGAGCGGAAGGCACGCAAGGCCGGGACGAGCCCTGACTCCCCCGACGACTCCCACGACAGCGACGGCGCGCACGCGGCCGCCGCCCCGACCGGACCCGACTCGAAGGAGCAGAGATGAGCACCACCGCGACCGCACCCCCCGCGGCCGGCACCGCCCCCGAAGCGCCGGCGAAGGGTGGCAAGAAGAAGCTGATCATCGCCGCGCTCGTCCTGCTGCTCGCCGGCGGTGGCGGCTACTGGTTCTTCCTCAAGCCCGCCGGCCCGGAGCCGGCGCCCGAGCCCGGTGAGGTGCTCGTCCTCGACCCGGTGCAGATCAACCTCGAGGGCGGCCACTACCTGCGCATCGGCATCGCGCTGCAGATGACCAACAACGTGGCCCACGCCCCCGACGGCAGCAAGGCGCTGGACGCCACGATCGACCTCTTCTCCGGCCTGGACATGGCCGACCTCGGCAAGGCCAAGGAGCGCCACCACCTCAAGGAGGAGCTGTTGGAGCACCTCGAGCACGAGTACCACGGCGACGTGATGGGGGTGTACTTCACCGAGTTCGTCACCCAGTAGCGGCCCTCGCCGCCCGCCGAGTCGGCACGCACCACCCGCCGAGTCGGCGCGAAGACACCCGCGACCGGGAAGGAGACCGGTCACGGGCGCATAGTCCGAACGGACTATTTCCACGCCTGGGCACGCGGGCGGGGCAGGTCGCCCGTCCCCGTTGCCTCAGGAGCGGCCACGGACGGCCGATCGGGGCAACGTGAGTCTCCCGTCGAGCCTGCCGGCCGCCCCCGGACCGTCCTCCGGTGCCCGGTCGCGTCGCCGCGGCGCCGGCGACGTGGTGCCCTACGACTTCCGTCGACCCATCCAGCTCTCCCGCGAGCACCAGCGGATCCTGCAGCTCGGCTTCGACGGCTTCACCCGGCAGGCCACCACCGTGTTCACCAGCGCCCTGCGCTCGGTGTGCGCTGTGTCGATGCGCACCATCGACCAGCGCTCCTACGCCGAGTACGTCGACAGCCTGGACCAGCTGACCTACCTCACCCTCTTCACGACCGAGCCGATGCCCGGGCGCGGGGTGCTGCACCTGCCGCTGGACGCGGTGATGTCGTGCGTGGACCACATGCTCGGTGGCCCCGGCTCCCGGTCCCAGCCCCGGCGGCCGCTGACCGAGATCGAGTCCGGCGTCGTCCGGGGCCTGGTCGAGCGGCTGCTGCGCGAGATGCGCTACTCGCTGGCCGCGATCGTGGCGATGGACCCGGAGGTCACCGGGGTCGAGTACAGCCCCCAGTTCGCCCAGGTCGCCGGCCCCGCCGACGTCATGGTCGTCATGGAGATGGAGCTGCGCATTGACGACGTCCCCTTCCCGATGTCGGTGTGCCTGCCGTTCAGCGGCCTGCACCCGCACCTGGCCGCCGCCGCGGCGCCGGCCCCGGTCTCCAACCGCGAGCGTGCCCAGCGCGCGGAGGCCGCCCAGGTCCTGCAGCGCAGCTTCACCGACGTGCCCGTCGACGTCAGCGTCCGCTTCCGCTCCAGCACCGTCGACCCGGCGCTGCTCTCCAGCCTCGGGGTCGGCGACGTCCTGCGGCTCGGCCACCCGGCCTCGGCCCCGCTCGACATCACCGTCGACGACGAGGCCTTCGCGCACGCCACCCCCGGCACCCAGGGCGAGCGGCTCGCCGCGCTCATCGTCGCCGCGCGGCCCACCACGCCCGACGAGCTGGCCGAGCTGGCCGGCGGTGCCGTCGTCCCGCAGGCCGCTGCCCCCCTGCCGGCACAGCCGCTCACCGACGCGCCCCCCGGCCTCACCACCGGCCTCACCACCGGCCTCACCACCGGCTTCGACGACCCGACCCTCACCCTGCAGGAGCTCCGATGACCGCCGCCCCGCTCGTCCCCGGCCCGCACGACGCCGTGGCCACGACCGCCGCCGAGGCCCTCGCCGCGGTCCTGCCGTCCTCCGAGCAGCTGCTGCCGGGGACGCCGCAGCCGGGCACCGAGCACGTCACCTCCCTGTTCTCCGCGGCCGTCGTCGCCGACCTCGGTGGTGCCATCAGTGGCCGGGTGGGCGTGCTGGTCGCCGACGAGCTGACCTCCGCCCTGTCCTCCAGCCCGATGGGCGAGCTCGACCTGGCCGCCGCGGTGCAGCCGGCCCTGGACGCCGCGGCCGTCGCCCTCGGTGGCACGGCGCAGCCCGGCCGCACCGTCGACCTCGACGACGTCGTCGCCGACATGGGCGGCGACTTCACCGCGGTGCCGCTGATGGGCACCACGATCTTCGCGGCCGTCCTCGTCCCGGACTCCACGCTCCAGGTCGCCGCCGCAGCGCCGGGCGCCTCCGCGTCCGCCGCCGCTGCCCCGGCTGCCCCGGCTGCCCCGGCTCCGCCGGCTGCCGCCGCGGCCGAGGCACCCTCGACGCTCGGCGAGGCGCTCGGCTCGGTGTCGCAGCCCGCGCTGCCGCCCGTGCCCGGGCCGCCGGTCGAGGGCAACGTCCGCTCCATCGCCACCGGCCGCCGCGGCATCGAGATGCTGCACGGCGTCGAGATGGAGGTCACCGTCGAGCTCGGTCGCACCCGGATGGCGGTGCGCGACCTGCTCGCGCTGACCCCGGGCGCCGTGCTGGCGCTGGACCGGGCAGCAGGCAGCCCGGCCGACCTGCTGGTCAACGGCCGGCTCATCGCACGGGGCGAGGTGGTGGTCGTCGACGAGGACTTCGGCCTGCGGATCACCGAGATCCTCGACCAGAGCGCCGCGGTCTGAGCCGCGCACCAGGGGGGAGAGAACAATGGGAGAGCTGCTGCTGCGGATGGTCTTCTCGCTGGCGGTCGTCGTCGGCCTGCTGATCCTGATCAGCAGGGTCGCGGCCCGCCGGCTCCACGGTCGGGCCGGGTCCCCGATCGAGGTGCTGCACCGCCAGGCGCTGAGCAAGTCCGCGTCGGTCTCGGTCGTCTCCGTGGCCGGCCGCGTGCTGGTCCTCGGCAGCACCGACCAGCAGGTCAACGTGCTGACCGAGCTCGACGCCGACGCGTTCGGTACGCCGGAGACGGTCGAGGCCCGGGACACCGACCAGCACACCACGGACGACGACCTCGACGACCCGCTCGCGACCGAGCTCACCGACGACGAGCTCGCCACGCTGCTGGCCGGGTCCTCGCCGTCGTACGGCGGTGGGTCCCTGGAGGCCCTGCTCGCCGAGCCGGACCGGGTCACGCTCGAGGAGCTCCTCGGGCACCGCCCGCCGAGCCACGCCGCGCCGGTCACGACGCCCGCCGAGGTCGCCGCCGGCTACGCGGAGCCCACCCCGCCGGCGGTCGCGGCCCAGGACGAGGAGGACCCCTACCTCCCCGAGGACCCGTCGTACGCCGCGTTCGCCTCCGCCCTGCGCGCCCAGCTGGCCAGCGGGGCGCTCGGCGACACCACGACCACCGCGGCTGACCCGGCGACCCCCGCCGGCGCTGACCGCAGCGGCCGGCACGCCGCCCCGGCACCGGCGATGGAGCTGCCCCCCGTGGTCGCCGGCGGCGCCCGGGTCGCCCGCACCGCCGAGCCCGCCGCGGCACCGGCACCGGCCCCGGTCCCGGCGGCCCCCTCGGTCGCCGCAGCCCCCTCGGGTCCGTCGGCCGCCGACCTGGCCGCCCTGCGCGCCGCGCTGCTGTCGGCCCAGCTCCAGGCCGGCACCACGGCACCGACCCCCACCACCGTCGACGCCCCCGCCCGCACCGGTGCCGGGATGCCGCCCGAGGGTGCCCTGAGCGGATCGGTCCTCTCGCCCCAGACCTGGCGGCAGGCCTACCGCGCCGTCACCCGTCGGGCCTCCTGACCCGACCCGCACCCCGCCGCACGGCCGGTGACCCCACCGGTCCACGACCCCGCGCGCCCTGACCCAGCCAGCCACCGACGACCCGAGAGCGAGGTGAACCCGATGACCAGCCCCACCACCGTCCGGCGGCACCCGGGTGTCCTCGCCCCCCGGCTCGCACGCGCCGTGGTCGTCTCGCTGCTCGCCCCGCTGGCCCTGCTGCTGGTCACGCTCGGCACGGCCGGCGCCGCCGATGCCGCGGCCCCCCGGGCCCACGTCCTGTCGCAGGTCCAGGCCGCTCCGCAGCCCACCGTGCCGGACGATACCCAGGGCGACACCCAGGGCGGGAACCAAGGCGGCCGAGGCGGGAACCGGGACGCGGACCAGGGCGCCGGTGCCGACTCGCTCGTCATCGACGTCGAGGGACTCACCGACAAGCCGAGCTCCTCGGTGACCCTGCTGCTCACGCTGACGCTGCTCTCGCTCGCGCCGGCGATCCTGCTGACCTGCACCAGCTTCACGAAGATCCTGGTGGTGCTGGGCCTGACCCGCAACGCCCTGGGCCTGCAGCAGACCCCGCCGAACCAGGTGCTCGCGGGCCTGGCGCTCTTCCTCAGCGTGTTCATCATGGCCCCGGTGCTCAGCCAGGTGAACGACGAGGGGCTCCAGCCCTACCTCGAGGGCCAGAAGAACGCGGCGGCCGCCTACGAGTCGGGCGTGGAGCCGCTGCGGGAGTTCATGCTCGACCAGACCGGCGACGAGGAGCTCGCCCTGCTCACCAACGTCGCCCGCCGCGACCTGCCCGCGAACCGGGCCGAGGTCCCGATGTCGACCCTGGTGCCGGCGTTCATCATCAGCGAGCTCAAGCAGGCCTTCATCATCGGGTTCATCATCTTCATCCCGTTCCTGGTGATCGACATCGTCGTCAGCGGCGCCCTGATGGCGCTGGGCATGATGATGATGCCGCCGGTGATGGTCTCCCTGCCCTTCAAGCTGCTGCTCTTCGTCCTCGTCGACGGGTGGGCACTGATCATCACGAGCCTGGTGCAGAGCTATGCCTAGCGGCCGTGAGGCCGCCAGCGCCCCCGTCACCGCAGCCGCCCCCGGTCGGCCGCACCCGCCCGCTCCTGCCTGTGCCCCGGCACCCCGGAGGACCCCATGAACGACACCACGGTCATCGAGATCGCCACCTTGACGATGGAGGTGGCGCTGAAGCTGTCCGCGCCGATCCTGCTGACCGCCCTGTCGGTCGGCTTCACGGTGTCGCTGTTCCAGTCCATGACCCAGATCCAGGAATTCACCCTGGCCTTCGTCCCGAAGGTGGTCGCCGTCGGCGCCGCCCTCGTGGCCTCGGGCAACTGGATGCTGCAGACGCTCATCAACTTCACCGAGGACCTCTTCGCGATGATCCCCGGCCTGCTGGCCTGACCGGACCCAGGACCCGTGTACGTCACCCTCGCCGGCGAGCCGCTGCTGGCCTACCTGCTGGCCTCGGTGCGCATCGTGGCCTGGCTGGTGGTCGTGCCGCCGTTCTCGACGCGGGCGGTGCCGACGATGGTCAAGGTGGTCCTCAGCCTCGGGCTGGCGCTGGCCGTCGCCCCCTCGCTGGCCCAGGCCGAGGTGCCGGTCAGCCTCCCCGGGCTGCTGGTCACGGTGGTGACCCAGGCCGCCACCGGCGCGGCACTGGGCTTCGTGACGTCGCTGATGTTCGCCGCCGTCGCCGCCGCCGGCAGCCTGGTCGACGTCTTCGGCGGCTTCGCGCTCGCGCAGGGCTTCGACCCGCTGGGCCAGCAGGGCAGCACCGTCTTCGGGACCTTCCACCAGTGGCTTTTCACGATGCTGCTCTTCGCCAGCGGCGGCCACCTGCTCGTGATCGGCGGGCTGCTGCGCACCTTCGACCTCGTGCCGGTGGGCCAGGTGCCGCAGGTGAGCGACGGGCCCGGCCTGCTGACCCGCGTCTTCACGCTGTTCGTCGTCATCTCGGTGCAGGTGGCGCTGCCGATGATCGCGGTCCTCTTCGTCTCCGACCTCGGGCTGGCCCTGATGACGAAGGTCGCACCGCAGCTCAACGCCCTCAACGTGATGTTCCCGGCCAAGATCGGCATGACGCTGGTCCTGGTCGGCCTGAGCTTCCCCGTCCTCACCACCGTGGTGGAGCGGGTCGTCGAGCACGCCATGCGCGCCATGGCCGCCCTGATGGGCGGCTGAGGCAGGTGACCACCAGTGGCCGGTGAGAAGACCGAGAAGGCGACACCGAAGAAGCGCAAGGAGTCGCGCAAGGAGGGACAGGTCGCCCGCACCGCCGAGCTGGGTGGGTGGATCAGCCTGTTCCTGGTCACGCTGGCCCTGCCGCCGGCGCTGCGCCACCAGGCCGACTCGATCACCGGGCTGATGTCGCGGTGCCTGCGCGCCCTGGAGGACCCGAGCGTGGAGGTGGCCGCCGCCCTCTTCCGGGACGGCGGGATGGCGGCCTTCCTCACCCTGGTCGCCCTCGGCAGCACCGTGCTGCTGCTCAGCACCGCCATCACGCTGGCCCAGGGCGGCTTCTACGTCGCCTCGAAGATGATGAAGCCCGACCTCGGCAAGCTCAGCCTGCTCAAGGGCGCCAAGCGGATGTTCGGCCCGCAGGCGTGGTGGGAGCTGGCCAAGATGCTCATCAAGACCGTGCTGGTGACCGGGCTGGTCTACCAGACCGTCTCCACCCTGATCCCGATGATCGGCGGCCTGGTGCCGCTGACCGCGGCGATCGAGGTGGGCAGCGACCACGCCTTCGCGATGCTGCGCAACGTGGCCCTGGCCGGCGTGGCGATGGGCGCCCTGGACTACCTGATGGCCCGGCGCCGGATCACCAAGGCGACCAACATGACCAAGCAGGAGGTCAAGGACGAGCACAAGCAGGCCGAGGGCGACCCGATGCTCAAGGGCCAGATCCGCTCGCGCCAGCTCGCCAACGCCCGCAACCGGATGATCGCCGACGTGATGGAGTCCGACGTCGTGCTGGTCAACCCCACGCACGTCGCGGTCGCCCTGCGCTACCAGCCCGAGCGGGGGGCCCCGGTCGTCGTGGCCCGGGGAGCCGGCGCCGTCGCAGCCCGGATCCGCGAGGTGGCCACCGACGCCGGCGTACCCCTCGTGCAGGACGTGCCGCTCGCCCGCGCCCTCTACCGCTCCACCGAGGTCGGCATGGAGATCCCGACCGAGCTCTTCGCCGCGGTCGCCCACGTGCTGGCCTTCGTCATCAGCCGCCGCCACCGGGGCTCGTACGCCGGCACCCACCGTTCCCCGCGCGGCGAGGGCCCCCTGCCCGACGTGCCGCACGCCGGCGCGCGGCGCCGCCGCACCCCCACGGCGAGTGCCTCGCCGACCGGCCCCACAGCGACTCCGACCGCGGTCGCGGCGAACCCCTCAGGTGCCCTGCCCGCGGGTCGATAGGACACCCGACGCCAGGAGGGTGTCGCTGCAGCCAGGACGGCTGGTCGAGTGAGCTCCACGACCCCGGAAGGCCCGCATGTCCCTCCAGCGCCTGACCCAGATCGGCGTCCCGATCGGGATCGTCATGATCGTCGTGATGCTCGTCGTCCCGCTGCCCGCGGTGGTCCTCGACATGCTGATCGCGGCCAACATCGCCGGCGCGCTGCTGGTGCTGCTGACCGCGATGTCGGTGACCAGGCCCCTGGACTTCGCGGCGTTCCCCGCGCTGCTGCTGGTGATGACGCTGTTCCGGCTGGCGCTCAACGTCAGTGCGACCCGGCTGGTGCTGCTCGACGGCTACGCCGGCAAGGTCATCGAGACCTTCGGCCACTTCGTCGTCGGCGGCTCGCTCATCGTGGGCCTGATCATCTTCGTGATCCTGCTGATCATCCAGTTCGTCGTGATCACCAAGGGCGCCGAGCGGGTCGCCGAGGTCGGGGCCCGCTTCACCCTCGACGCGATGCCCGGCAAGCAGATGGCCATCGACGCCGACCTCAACTCCGGCCTCATCGACGAGGACGAGGCCCGGCGCCGGCGCCAGGAGGTGCACGCCGAGGCCGACTTCTACGGCGCGATGGACGGTGCCTCGAAGTTCGTCAAGGGCGACGCGATCGCCGCCATCCTCATCACCGTCGTCAACCTCATCGGCGGCATGGCCATCGGCCTGGCCCAGCTCGGCATGTCGCCCGGCGACGCCGTCTCGACCTACTCACTGCTCACCGTCGGTGACGGACTGGTCAGCCAGATCCCCGCCCTGCTGCTCTCGGTGGCCACCGGCCTGGTGGTCACGCGCAGCGCGGCGGAGTCCGACATGGGCACCGACATCGTCAAGCAGATCACCGGCAACAAGAACGCCCTGCAGATCGCCGGGTTCGGCGCCATGGCGCTGTGCCTGATCCCCGGCCTGCCGAAGATCCCGTTCCTCCTGGTCGGCGGCGTGATGCTGCTGTTCTCCGCCCGCGCCGGCCGTGAGGAGCCCGCGGCCGTCGAGGCCACCGAGCAGGTCGCGGAGCTGCCCGCGGCCGACCACCCCGAGCAGCTGGCCGAGGAGATCCAGGTCGACCCGCTGGGCCTGGAGCTGGCGGCCGACATGATCGACCTGGTCGACCAGGCCCACGGCGGCGACCTGCTGCAGCGGGTCAAGGCGCTGCGCCGCAAGATCGCGGGCGACCTCGGCGTCGTCGTTCCCCTGGTGCGCACCCGCGACAACCTCGAGCTGCCCAGCCGCACCTACGCCATCAAGCTCTTCGACATCGAGGTCGCGCGCGGCGAGGCGCCCCCGGGCACCATCCTGGCCATCGGCGACTTCCTCGGCTCGCTGCCGGGCGAGGCCACCAGGGAGCCGGTCTTCGGCCTCGAGGCGAAGTGGATCCCCGCCGAGCTGCGGGCCCAGGCAGAGCTGAGCGGCGCCACGGTCGTGGAGCGCTCGGCGGTGATCACGACCCACCTCTCCCAGATCGTCACCACCTACGCAGCGCGGCTGCTCGGGCGCGAGGACGTCCGGCTGCTCACCGACGTCGTCAAGCGCACCCACCCCAACGTGGTCGACGAGCTCACGCCCGCCCTGCTCTCGCTCGGTGAGGTCCAGCGGGTGCTGCAGCAGCTGCTGGAGGAGGGCATCGCGATCCGCGACCTGGTCCGGATCTACGAGGCGCTGTCGCTCAAGGCGGCCCAGACCAAGGACGTCGACGCCCTCGTCGACGCCGCGCGCACCTCCCTCGGCCCGGCCGTGGTGGCGCCGTACGTCGCCGGCGGGACCGTCCACGTGCTCAGCTTCGACCCGGTCTTCGAGCAACGGCTCCTGGAGTCGCTGCGCCACGGCGAGCAGGGCGCCACGCTGGTGCTGGACCCGGTCACCGCCCAGACGATCATCGGCGGGCTGGCCCAGCAGCTCGTCCAGGCCGAGAACCACAACATCCGGCCCGTGCTCGTGTGCGCGCCGCAGCTGCGCGCGGCCGTGCGCCGGCTGGTCCGGCCGGCCATCGACCGGCTCGCCGTCCTGGCCTACCCCGAGCTGACCGGCACCGCGCAGGTGCGCTCGGTCGGTGTCGTCGGCGGCGAGCGCAACCCCGTCCTCACCGGCGAGCAGCACGCCGCGGCGACCGCCCCGGTCCCCGCGCCCACCAGCGTCGCGATGGGAGCCTGACCATGAACCTGCTCAGCCCGTTCGTCCTCGGCGCCGCCGGGGTCTGCGCCTCTCCGGCGCTGTACGCCGCACTGACCGGCGGGATGCCGATGGAGGTGGCGATGAGCCGCTACCTGGTCGCGCTGGGCATCTGCTGGGTCGCCCTGTCGGTCGTGGCCGCACTCATCGGCGAACCGCCGGCACCGGCCCGCCAGCAGGCGGAGCGGGGCGAGGACCCGACCCTGGAGATGGAGCGACCCCCAGGCGTGCCCGCGGAGCAGTGAGACTGCCCCGACGAGCGGGTCCGGCGGACGGGTCCGGACCACCTGGGGGTCGGGTGGCTGCCGTGGATTGCCGGCAGCGACGTCCTACGAGGGAGCGCTGCTAGCGAGCAGCCACCTCACGCGTCCGTAGAGAAATCATGTCTCGGACCACCTCCTTTCCCGTGTCCCTCCACGGTAGGTCGACGCTCCTCGACGCACAACGGACTTTTCTCCCACCCACCCGCCGAACCGGCGTATCAATACGCCGACTCGACCGACCCTCTCCGCCGAACCGGCGTATCAATACGCCGGCTCGACCCACCCTCCCTGCCGAACCGGCGTATCAATACGCCGGTTCGACCGACCAACCCCGAGCGAGAAGCACAGGGGCCGGCGGTCCGCCCCCACGGACGGACCACCGGCCCCTGACTGCATCTCACACGCGTCGGCTCAGCCCTGGTCGGACAGGATGCCGAGCACCTCCTGGACCGACCCGGCCGCGCGCAGGCGCGCGACCTGGTCGACGTCGGAGAAGACCCCCGCGAGCTGTGAGAGCAGCGTCAGGTGGTCGTCCCCGGCCCCGGCGATGCCGACGACGAACTCGGCCGGCTGCCCCTTCCAGTCGATCGGCTCGGCGTAGCGGACGAAGCACATCGCGCTGTGCGCGATCTCCGACTTCGCCTCGTTGGTGCCGTGCGGGATCGCCAGGCCGTTGCCCATGTACGTCGAGACCGAGGTCTCCCGCTCGTGCATGGCGGCCACGTAGGCCTGGCTCACCGCACCGGCCGCGACCAGCAGGGCACCGGCCTCGTCGATGGCGGCGTCACGGGTGGTGGCGCTGCCCTGAAGGACCACGGAGCCGGCGTCGAGGACCTCAGGCACGCGAGGCACCCACCATCGTGACGATCTCGTCGTAGCGCGGGCTGGCCATGAAGTTGTCCACGGCGACCAGGGTGGCAGAAGGCGTGCGTTGGGCCGCCCGGTCGGCGAGGTCCTGGTGGCAGACGATGACGTCGTACTCGTCGGTGAGGTTGCCGATGGCCTGGTTGACCACCGTCACGTCGGAGTAGCCGGCCGCCTCGATCTTCTTGCGCAGCACCGAGGCACCCATCGCCGAGGAACCCATGCCGGCGTCGCAGGCGAAAACGATGCGCTGGATCGGGCGGGTCATCACGGCCGCGCCGCCGGTGAGCACGGAGGAGACCGAGGAGCTCTTGCCCTTCAGGCTCTCCATGTGCGCGGTCGCGCCGACGAGCTCGTCGTCGGCCTCCTCGGTCTTGTCCATCTTCAACAAGATCGCGGCCACGGCGAAGGTGGCGGCCGCACCGGCCAGGACCGAGAGCGTCACCCCCAGCACGCTGTCACCGGGCGTCTGGGCGTAGACGGCCAGGATCGAGCCCGGGGCCGCCGGAGCACGCAGGCCGGAGTTGAACAGGACGTTGACCAGGATCTGGGTGAAGCCGCCCGCGATCATCGCGAGGATCAGCTTGGGCTTCATCAGCACGTAGGGGAAGTAGATCTCGTGGATGCCGCCCACGAAGTGGATCAGCAGGGCGCCGGGGGCCGAGGCCTTCGCCAGGCCCTTGCCGAACATCATGTACGCCAGCAGCAGACCGGCACCGGCAGCCGGGTTGGCCTCGAGGAGGAACAGCACGGACTTGCCGGACTCCGCGGCCTCGGTGGTGCCCAGCGGTGTGAGGACGCCGTGGTTGAGCGCGTTGTTGAGGAAGAGCACCTTCGCCGGCTCGATGATGATCGAGGTGAACGGCAGCAGGCTGTTGTCGACGAGGATGTCCACCCCCTCACCCAGCCGGTCTGCGATCCAGGTGACCACCGGACTCATCACGACGAAGCCGAGGATGGTGAGGATCATGCCCCAGATGCCGGCGGCGAAGTTGTTGACCAGCATCTCGAAGCCGGGCTTGATCTTGCCGTCCCACAGCGAATCGACCTTGCGCATCGACCAACCGCCGAGCGGGCCCATGATCATGGCGCCCATGAACATCGGGATGTCGGTGCCCACGATGACGCCCATCGTCGCGATGGCGCCCACGACGCCGCCGCGGGTGCTGTTGTCGCCGTAGCCCATCCGGCCGCCGGTGTAGCCGATCAGCAGCGGCAGCAGGAAGATGATCATCGGGCCGACGATGCCGCCGCCGGCGAAGTCACCCCACCCACCGAACTTGGCGACCCAGCTGTCGGGCGAGTCCCCGATGCCGAGGTAGCGCGGCAGCCAGCCGACCTCGATGAACATCGCGGTGATCAGGCCCCAGGCGATGAACGCGCCGATGTTGGGCATGACCATGTTGGACAAGAAGGTGCCGAACTGCTGCACCCGGACGCGTGCGCCCACCCCGGGCGCTGCGGAGGTGGTGGAGGCCATCTCAGTTCCTCTCATGGAGAGGGGTGACGTGGGTCACCCCGGTTTTCCCACATCATGCACTCGTTCGGGCACGTTGCCAAGCATTCGGGCAGAAATAGATGCCCGAAGATGTGGTATTTCGGCGTTCCGGTCACTAGCGTCAGGGGTGGACCACCGTCGTGCGACCTGCGCGGCGTCGCTTGCAGAGAGGACCCACGATCCATGAAGGCACTGCGCTTCTACGCCCCCGAGGACGTCCGCCTCGTCGACGTCCCCGAGCCCGAGTGCGGGCCACGCGAGGTCAAGATCAAGGTGCGCAACTGCTCCACCTGCGGCACCGACGTGAAGATCAAGAAGAACGGCCACGTCAACATCACCGGCGAGACCACGCTGGGCCACGAGGTCGCCGGCGAGGTCGTCGACGTGGGCTCCGAGGCGCTGGGCGGGTTCTCGGTCGGCGACCGGGTGCAGTGCATCGCGGCCGTGCCGTGCGGTGAGTGCCACGAGTGCAGCAGGGGCTGGATGGAGGTCTGCCAGAACCAGACCTCGGTCGGCTACCAGTACGACGGCGGGTTCGCCGAGTACATGATCGTGCCCGAGCAGGTGCTCAAGGTCGACGGCCTCAACCGGATCCCCGACAACGTGGGCTTCGACGAGGCCAGCGCCGCCGAGCCGTTCGCCTGCGCCATCAACGCCCAGGAGCAGCTGGGCATCGAGCAGGGCGACTTCGTGGTCGTCTTCGGCGCCGGACCGATCGGCTGCATGCACATCCGCATCGCCCGCGGCGTGCACAAGGTCGGCACCGTCGTGCTGGTCGACATCAACGACGAGCGGCTGAAGATGTCGGCCGACGCCGTCCACCCCGACCACGTCATCAACGCCGCCCAGGAGGACGTCGTCGCCCGGGTCATGGAGCTGACCGACGGCCGTGGGGCCGACGTCATCATCACCGCGACGCCCGCGAACGTCACCCAGGAGCAGGCCATCTCGATGGCTGCGCGCCAGGGCCGGATCTCCTTCTTCGGCGGTCTGCCCAAGAACGATCCGTTCATCAAGGCCGACTCCAACCTGATCCACTACCGCCAGCTGCACGTGCACGGTGCGAACGGGTCCTCGCCGGACCACAACAAGCGAGCGCTGGAGTACATCTCGACCGGCCAGGTCCCGGTCAAGGACCTCATCACCCGCCACGTCTCGCTCGACGACGTGATGAGCGTCTTCGACATCGTCGCCAACGGCGAGGCCATCAAGGTCACCGTCGAGCCCTGAGAGCGGAGCTCTCAGGGCTCTGGACGGGGAGGTCGAGCAAGCCCCGCGCCCGAGGTCGCGGTCGAGCCGTGGCGACCGTGAGGTCGAGCAAGCCGCGCGCCTGAGGGACGAAGGCGCGACGGGCGGGTCGAGACCCGGTCCGACACCGGACACCGCCGCCGCGACCAGTCGCCGCGACCATCCCCCGCGCAGCACGCGAGCCCGGACGGGTCTTCCGTCCGGGCTCGCGTGGTCCTGGGGGGCGCCGGACCGACCGGGCCGGCGCCGCCGCGGTCCTCAGTCGAGGAGCCGGCGTACGGCGTCGCGCGCGGCCAGGGGGTCCGATGCCTCCAGGACCGCGTCGGCGGCACGACGGCAGGTGTCCATGTCCACCGCGGCGAGCTGCGCGCCCACCGCGCGGACGGCCGCCCCGGCCATCGACAGCGACGTGATGCCCATGCCGGTCAGCGCGACGGCGAGCAGTGGGTCGGCGGCCGCCTCGCCGCAGACGCCGACCGGCTTGCCGGCGCGTCGACCGGCCTCGGCGGCGCGGGCGACCAGGTGCAGCACGGCGGGCTGCCAGGGGTCGGTGAGGTGCGCCAGGTCCGTGGCCAGCCGGTCGGCGGCCATGACGTACTGCGTGAGGTCGTTGGTGCCGATGGACAAGAAGTCCACGACGTCCAGGAACCTGTCGGCCAGCAGCGCCACGCTCGGCACCTCCACCATCACCCCGGCCTTCAGCCCGCGCTCGCGCACCTGGCCGCAGAAGTCCTCCGCCTCGGCGAGCGTGGCCACCATCGGCGCCATCACCCAGGTCTCGGCACCGGTACGGCGGGCAGCCTCGGCGATGCCGTCGAGCTGGCGGTGCAGCAGCCCTGGGTTCCCGAGGGCCAGCCGGAGCCCGCGGACGCCGAGGGCCGGGTTCTCCTCGTCCTCCAGCGTCGCGAATGCCACTGGCTTGTCGGAGCCGGCGTCGAGGGTGCGGACCACGACGTGCCCGGTGCCGGCGAACGGCTCCAGCACCTGGGCGTAGATGTCGGCCTGCTCCTGCGCGGACGGCTCCTCGGTGCGGTCGAGGAAGCACAGCTCGGTACGGAAGAGCCCGACGCCCTGCACCGGCGACTCCGCCGCCGAGCGGGCCGAGGGACCGTCGGCGACGTTGGCCAGCAGCTTCACAGGCACGCCGTCGCGGGTCACGCCCGGCCCCGTCCAGCCCGCCACCCGGGCCTGCTGCTCGCGATCGGCCGCGACGGCGTGCGCCGCCTCCTGGGGGTCGACCCCTGTGGCGACGGTCCCCCGGGCGCCGTCGACCAGCACCGGAGTGCCGGCCTCCAGCTCTGTCACGCCGGCGCATCCCACGACGCAGGGCAGACCGAGCTGGCGGGCGATGATCGCGGTGTGGCTCGTGGGGCCGCCCCGCTCGGTCACCAGGGCCACCACGACCGAGGGGTCGAGGGAGGCGGTGTCGGCCGGCGCGAGGTCGACGGCCACGAGCACCGACGGCTCCTCGGGCAGGACCACGCCGGGCTCGGGCTCGCCCACCACGCGTGCGATCACGCGGCGCTCGATGTCGAGCAGGTCGGTCGCCCGCTCGGCCATCAGACCGCCCATCGCCGTGAAGACCTCGACGAACTGGGCCACCGCCCCGCGCACCGCACCGGGCAGACCCTCCCCCGCGCTCAGCCGCTGGCCGACCGCCTGCTTCAGGCCCGGGTCGCGGGTCAGGCCGGCGCTCGCGGTCAGCACCTCGGCGGCCGCCCCCGTGGCACGCTCGGCCTTCGTCACGAACCCGCGAGCCACGGCCTCCGCCGCGTCGACGTACGCCGCCAGCGCTGCTTCGGCGTCCAGGCCGCCGTCACCGAAGGCGGCCACGGCGGTCGCCGACAGCTCGGTGCGCACCGGCAGCACCGGACCGTGCGCCAGTCCGGACACGACGGGCGTGCCGCGCAGCTCGTGCGCGGTCGGACCGGCCGACGGGCCGGCGCCGTCCGCACTGGTGGAGGGGGTGGAGGAGGTGCTGGACGAGGAGCCGGTGGGCGTGACCATGCCCACAGTTAAAGCCGCGAAGTGGTTGACAGTCAACAGATTCGGGACTAAAACAACACATACAAAGATTTTCGGAGCGATCGGCCCGAGTGGGCGGACAGGAAGTGCCATGTACGCGGCAGAGCGTCACCAGGCGATCGCCGACCTGGTCACCAAGCGCAACAGGGTCAGTGTGACCGAGCTGGCCGCGCACTTCGACGTCACCACCGAGACGGTGCGTCGCGACCTGTCGACACTCGAGCGACTCAAGCTCGTCCGGCGCGTGCACGGCGGCGCCGTGTCCATCGGCAGCCTGACGGTCCTGGAGGCCAAGCTCCCCGAGCGCGGGCAGACGCACGCCGAGGAGAAGGACGCCATCGCGCGCGCCGCGCTGGAGCTGCTGCCCGCAGAGGGCGGCACCCTGGTGCTCGACGCCGGCACCACCACCGTGCGCCTCGCCGAGCTGCTGCCCACCGACCGGCGTTGGACGGTGCTCACCAACGCCGTGCCGATCGCCGCCCTGCTGGCCCCGGCGACCCACGTCGAGCTGCAGCTGCTGCCGGGCCGCGTGCGCACCACCACCCAGGCCGCGGTGGGACACGCGACCGTCGAGGCCCTGGGTCACTTCCGCGCCGACCTCACCTTCGTCGGCACCAACGGCCTGACCGTGTCGCACGGCTTCTCCACCCCTGACACTGAGGAGGCCGCCACCAAGCGCGCCATGGTGGCCGCCGCACAGCGCGTCGTCGCACTGGCCGACTCCTCGAAGATCGGGCAGGAGCGGACCGTTCGCTTCGCCCGTGTCGACGAGGTCGACGTGCTGGTGACCGACAGTCGCATCGATGCCGCCGACCAGCAGCAGCTGGAGGCCGCCGGCCTCGAGATCGCTCGGGTCGGCTGAGATGAGCGCCTCCCCCCGCCCCGGGGTCCTCGTGACCGTCACGGCCAACCCCAGCATCGACCGCACCCTGGTGCTGCCGGGCGTGCTCGACCGAGGTGGCGTGCAGCGGGTGGAGCACACGATCTCCCAGGCCGGGGGCAAGGGCGTGAACATCTCCCGCGCAGCCGTCGCCGCGGGGGTGCCGACGCTCGCCGTGCTGCCCGCACGCGCCGACGACCCGTTCGTGGAGGACGTCGCCCGAGCCGGGATCCCGTGCCACCCCTGCCGCCCCGCTGGGAGCATCCGGGTCAACCTGACGCTCACCGAGCCCGACGGCACCACGACGAAGATCAACTCGGCGGGTGCCGAGACCGGCCCCGAACAGCTGGCCGACCTGGCCGATGCCGTGGTCCGGGAGGCGCACGGAGCCTCGTGGGTCGTGCTGGCCGGGTCGCTGCCGCCCGGAGCGCCCTCCTCCTTCTACGCCGACCTGCTCCCCCGCCTGCACGGCGTCGCACCCGTCGCCGTCGACACCAGCGACGCCCCGCTGTCGGCCCTCGTGGCCGGACTGGACCGTTGCGCCCCGCAGCTGGTGAAGCCCAACGCCGAGGAGCTGGCCAGCATCACCGGTGGCGACGGCGAGGCCCTGGAGGCCGACCCCGCCCTGGTGGCCCGGCACGCCGCGGAGCTGGTCGACCGCGGCGTCGACCACGTGCTGGTCACGCTCGGGGCGGCCGGCGCCGTCCTGGCCGACCGCACCGGCGCGTGGCACGCCGTCCCCGCGCCCACCACGGTGCTCAGCACGGTGGGGGCGGGCGACTCGAGCCTGTTCGGCTTCCTGCTCGGCTCGGTCCGCGGGGTGGAGCCGGCCGAGTGCCTGGCGCTGGCCGTGGCCTACGGCAGTGCCGCCGCAGCCCTGCCCGGTACCGGCATCCCGACCCCGGCCGACGTCGACACCTCGCGCGTCGAGGTCCGTGCCCTCAGCACGACCTGACCCAGCTCGCCCGACCGCCCAGCACCAGAGGAGAACCCATGCCCACCACCTCCGTCACCGTCGGCTCGTCCGTCGGCCTGCACGCCCGCCCCGCCGCCCTCATCGCCGAGGCGGCCGGCGGCCTCGGCAGCAGCGTGACCATCAACGGGGTCGACGCCGCCTCGTCGCTCATGATCATGACCCTCGGCGCGAAGTGCGGCGACACCGTCGAGGTCGCCGGTGACGACCAGGCCGCCGTCGACGCCATCGCCGCCCTCGTGGCCCAGGACCTCGACGCCTCCTGAGCCTTCCTGCCTCGACCCACCCCGCCCCAGCCCGCCCGCCGAACCGGCGTATCAATACGCCGGCTCGACCCACCCTCTCCGCCGAACCGGCGTATCAATACGCCGACTCGACCGACCCGCCCGCCCGGCCGCCCGCCCGCCCGCCGAACCGGCGTATCAATACGCCGACTCGGCGTGGGGTGGGGGGTCAGGCGTCGGTGGCGGCGGTGAACTGGGAGCGGTAGAGCGCGGCGTACGCGCCGTCGGCGGTGAGCAGCGAGGCGTGCGTGCCCTGCTCCACGATCGCGCCGTCCTCCATCACCAGGATCAGGTCGGCGTCGCGGATCGTCGAGAGCCGGTGCGCGATGACGAAGGACGTCCGGTCCGTGCGCAGCGCCGCCATCGCGTGCTGCAGCAGCAGCTCGGTGCGGGTGTCGACCGACGAGGTCGCCTCGTCGAGGATCAGCAGCGCGGGGTCGGTGAGGAACGCCCGCGCGATCGTGAGCAGCTGGCGCTCGCCGGCCGACAGGTTGGCGCCGTCCTCGTCGACGACCGTGTCGTAGCCGTCGGGGAGGGAGTGGACGAAGCGGTCGACGTACGTCGCCCGCGCCGCCTCCAGCACCTGCTCCTCGGTGGCGTCGGGCCGGCCGTAGGCGATGTTGTCGCGGATGGTGCCCTCGAAGAGCCAGGTGTCCTGCAGCACCATCCCCACCTCCGCGCGCAGCTCCTGGCGGGTGAGGGTGGAGGTGTCGACGCCGTCGAGGAGGATGCGCCCGGCGTCGACGTCGTAGAAGCGCATGACGAGGTTGACCAGGGTGGTCTTGCCCGCCCCGGTCGGGCCCACGATGGCCACGGTCTGCCCGGGCCGCGCCAGGAGGGAGAGGTCCTCGATGAGCGGGCGGGTCGGGTCGTAGGAGAAGGACACCTGCTCGAAGGCGACCTCGCCGCGGGTCGGGGCACCCGACCGGGCGGTGCCCCCGGCACCGGGAGCGTCGGCGAGCGGCTCCTCGTCGGCGTCGAGCAGCTCGAAGACGCGCTCGGCCGAGGCGACGCCGGACTGCAGCAGGTTGGCCATCGACGCGACGGTCGTGAGCGGCTGGGTGAACTGGCGGGTGTACTGCACGAAGGCCTGCACCTCGCCGAGGGTCACCGCCCCGGAGGAGATCCGCAGCGCGCCCACGACGGCGACGACGACGTAGTTGAGGTTGCCGATGAACATCATCGTCGGCATCACCAGGCCGCTGATGAACTGCGCCTTGAACGACACGTCGTAGAGAGCGTCGTTGTGCTCGGCGAAGGTGCGCTCCACCTCGTCGGTGCGGCCGTAGACCTTGACCAGCGCGTGGCCGGAGAAGGCCTCCTCGATGTGGGCGTTGAGGCGACCGGTGGTGCGCCACTGCGCGACGAACTGGCCCTGCGAGCGCCGCATGATCGCGCGGGTCGCCACCAGCGAGACCGGGACGCTGAGCACCGCGACCAGCGCCAGCAACGGGCTGATCCAGATCATCATCGCCAGGACCGCGAGCACGGTGAGCAGCGACTGGAGCAGCTGGCTCATGGTCTGCTGCAGGGTCTGGCTGATGTTGTCGATGTCGTTGGTGACCCGGCTGAGCAGCTCCCCGCGCGGGGAGCGGTCGAAGTAGCCCAGCGGCAGCCGGTGGATCTTCTCCTCGACGTCACCGCGCATCCGGCGCACGGTGCGCTGGACCACGCCGTTCAGCACGAAGCCGGCCAGCCAGGAGAGCACCGAGGCCGCGGCGTACACCGCCAGCACCAGCAGCAGCCACTCGCCCACGGCGCCGAAGTCGACGCCCTGCCCGGGGACGACCCCCTGGCCCTGCACGGCCTCGGGGAGCTGGTCGTCCGGCGTGCCGACCGGCGTCCGGGAGCCGATGAAGCCGCGGAAGACCAGGTCGGTCGCGTGGCCGAGCAGGCGCGGCCCGATCGACATCAGCAGCACCGACACCACGACCAGCGCCACCACCAGCGAGGCCAGCGCCCGCTCGGGTCGCATCCGGCCCACGAGCCGGCGTGCCGACGGCCCGAAGTCCATGGCCTTCTGGCCGACCATCCCGCCGCCCATCGGGCCACGACCCGGCCCGCCGGCAGGTGCCTCGATCCGCTCGGTCGCCGCGAAGCCGCGGCCCTTCTGCGGGGTGGGCGCGCTCATGCCGCCTCCTCCGCGGAGAGCTGCGAGGCCACGATCTCCTGGTACGTCGCACAGCCGGCGAGCAGCTCGTCGTGCCCGCCCCGGCCGACGACCCGACCGTCCTCGAGCACCACGATCACGTCGGCGTCGCGGATCGTGGAGACCCGCTGGGCCACCACGACGACCGTGGCCTCGGTCGTCACCGGCCGCAGCGCGGCACGCAGCCGCGCGTCGGTGGCCAGGTCGAGGGCCGAGAAGGCGTCGTCGAAGAGGTAGACCGCGGGGCGACGCACCACCGCCCGGGCGATCGCGAGGCGTTGGCGCTGACCGCCGGAGAGGTTCGTGCCGCCCTGGGCGACCGGGGAGTCCAGGCCCTCGGGCAGCGCCTGCACGAAGTCACGGGCCTGGGCGATCTCCAGCGCCTCCCACATCTGCTCCTCCGTGGCGTCGGGGCGGCCGTGGGCCAGGTTGCTGCGGACGGTGCCGCTGAACAGGTAGGCCTTCTGGGGGACCAGGCCGAGCTCGCCCCACAGCACCTCGGGATCGAGGTCGCGCACGTCGACCCCGGCCACGCGCACGGTGCCGGCGGTCGTGTCGAAGAGCCGCGGGACGAGGTTGACCAGGGTGGACTTGCCCGCACCGGTCGAGCCGATGACGGCCACGACCCGGCCCGGCCGCGCGGACAGCGACAACCCGCTGAGCACCGGCGCCTCGGCACCGGGGTAGGCGAAGGTCACCGACTCCAGGTCGACGTGACCACGGCGGGCGGGGTCGAGGGGGTGCGGCTCGCGGCTGCGGCGTACGGAGGTGTCGGTGGTGAGGACCTCGGAGATCCGCTCCGCGCAGACCGCCGAGCGGGGCACCTGCATGAGCATGAAGGTCGCCATCATCACCGACATCAGGATCTGCATCAGGTAGGACAAGAACGCGGTGAGCGCGCCCACCTCCATCTGGCCGGAGTCCACGCGGTGCCCGCCGAACCACACGACGCCGACGCTGGAGACGTTCACGACGAGCATGGCCAGCGGGAACATCGTGGCCATCCAGCGCCCAGCACGGACCGCCACGTCGGTGAGCTCCTCGTTGGCGACCGCGAAGCGCTCGGTCTCGTGCCGCTCGCGGACGAAGGCGCGCACGACGCGGATGCCCGCGATCTGCTCGCGCAGCACCCGGTTGACCTCGTCGATGCGCGCCTGCATGGCCCGGAAGCTCGGCACCATCCGGGAGATCACGAAGCCCACGGAGACGAACAGCGCGGGGACGACCACTGCCAGGATCCAGCCCAGCCCGAGGTCCTCGCGCAGGGCCATCAGGACACCGCCGACCATCATGATCGGGCTGGAGACCGCGATCAGGCAGGTCATCACGACCAGCATCTGCACCTGCTGCACGTCGTTGGTGGTGCGGGTGATCAGCGAGGGGGCGCCGAACTCCTGGACCTCCCGGGTCGAGAAGGTCCCCACGCGCTGGAACAGGTCACGTCGCAGGTCGCGACCGAAGGCCGTGGCGGTGCGCGCGCCGAACCACGCCGCACCCACCGAGCAGACGATCTGCACGCACGAGACCACGAGCATCACCCCGCCCAGCCGCCAGATCAGCGCCGTGTCGCCGGGCACGACGCCGTCGTCGATGATCGAGGCGTTCAGGCTCGGCAGGTAGAGCATCGCGAGCACGCCGACGAGCTGCAGCGCGACGACCGCGACCAGCCAGGAGCGGTACGGCGCGAGCCGCTGCCGCAGGATCGGGACCAGCATCAGCGGCCCTCCTTCGAGAGTCCGTGGAGCACGGTGCCGACGACCTGCTCGGGGCTGAGCAGGTGGCCGTCGGAGATCTGCGGGTGCGAGCCCGCGAAGGTCAGCAACCGCAGCCGGTGGCAGAAGTCGTCGGGGTCCACCGTGAGGCGCCCGGCGTCGGGCCCGATCAGCCCGACCATGAGGGCGTGGATCTCCGCGCGGGCTGATCGGGCCAGCTCGCCGTCGTGGTCGGGCGGGCGCAGCATCCCCACGCGGCGCATCAGGTAGAACGTGGCGCGGTAGCGCTGCTGGAGCACGCCCACCAGCCGGACCAGCCGGTCCTCGAGCGGCAGCTCCGCCTCGATCTCGCGGATCCGCTCGACCAGCGCGCCGGGCTCGAAGGCCCGGCTGATCGCGGCCTCGACCAGCTCGTCCTTGGTGGCGAAGACGCGGAAGATCGTGCCCTCGGCGATGCCGGCGGCCTCGGCGATCTGGCGGGTGGTGACCTCGCGGCCGTGCTCGCGCAGCAACCGCAGGGTCACGTCGACCAGGGAGGTACGACGGTCCTCGGGCGACATCGGACGGGCACGGGGCGGCACCCCGCCACCCTAGTCGATGAGTGAGTGAGCGCTCACTCGTTTTCGCCGTCGGTCCGGCCCGTCACGGCTGCAACCGCCGCACCGACCAGTGGTCGTCGGTGCGCGTGTACTCCAGCCGGTCGTGCAGCCGCGACGGCCTGCCCTGCCAGAACTCCACCACCTGCGGCCGCACCAGGTAGCCGCCCCAGTGCTCCGGCGGCGGGACGTCGCGGTCCCCGAACACTCGCTCCACCCCGGCGTACGCCGCCTCGAGCGCGGAGCGGTCGGCGATGGGCTCGGACTGGGCCGACGCGTGTGCGCCGAGCTGGCTGCCGCGCGGGCGCTGGGCGAAGTAGGCCTCGACCTCAGCGCGCGGGAGCAGCTCGGCGTTCCCCTCGACCCGGACCTGCCGCTCCAGCGGGTGCCACGGGAACAGCAACGCGCAGCGCGGATCGACCGCCAGCGCGCGGCCCTTGCGAGAGGAGTGGTTGGTGAAGAAGACGAACCCGTCGTCCTCGACGCCCTTGAGCAGCACGGTGCGCATCGACGGCGCGCCGCCGGGATCGACGGTCGCGACGACCATCGCGTTCGGCTCGTCGAGGCCGGCGGCCACGGCCTCGGCGAACCAGCGGTCGAAGACCACCAGCGGGTCGGGGTCCAGGTCGGCCTCGTCGAGCCCCCTGGCGGCGTACTCGCGGCGCAGCGCACGCAGGTCGGTCATGGCCCGAGCGTACGGAGGCAGGGACCACCCGTCGGTCTCGGCGGACGGCCGCTGCGCCGGACCGGCGGGGCGTCCGGCAGAATGCATGAGGTTTGACCCCGGCCGCGACCCGGTCGGTCGAGACGACGAGACGGACGACGAAGGAGTCGACATGCCTGAGGTGCACCACGGACTGGAGGGCGTCATCGCCTTCGAGACCCAGATCGCCGAGCCGGACAAGGAGGGCTCGGCACTCCGCTACCGCGGCGTCGACATCGAGGACATCGTCGGCCGGGTGCCGTTCGAGCACGTCTGGGGCCTGCTGATCGACGGCGCCTACACCCCCGGCCTGCCGCCGGCCGAGGCCTACAACATCCCGGTCCACACCGGCGACGTCCGGGTGGACGTGCAGGCCGCGATCGCGATGCTGGCCCCGGCCTTCGGCTTCGGGCAGACCTACGACATCTCCGACGAGCAGGCCCGCGAGGACCTCGCCCGTGTCGCCGTCATGGTGCTCTCGTACGCCGCCCAGTCCGCGCGCGGCCTCGACAAGCCGGTCGTCCCGCAGAAGATCGTCGACGAGGGCGCGACCCTGGCCGAGAAGTTCCTCATCCGCTGGAAGGGCGAGGCCGACCCCAAGCACGTCAAGGCGATCGACGCCTACTGGTCGTCGGCGGCCGAGCACGGCATGAACGCCTCGACGTTCACCGCGCGCGTCATCACCTCCACCGGCGCCGACGTCGCGGCCGCGTTCTCCGGCGCCATCGGCGCGATGAGCGGCCCGCTGCACGGCGGCGCCCCCTCGCGGGTGCTCGGCATGATCAGCGACGTCGAGCAGTCCGGCGACGCCGAGGCCTACGTCAAGGGCATCTTGGACCGCGGCGAGCGGCTGATGGGCTTCGGCCACCGCGTCTACCGCGCCGAGGACCCCCGCGCCCGGGTGCTGCGGCGCACCGCCAAGGAGCTCGACGCCCCCCGCTACGCCGTGGCCGAGGCGCTGGAGCAGGCCGCGCTCAAGGAGCTGCGCGAGCGCCGTCCCGACCGCGTCCTCGAGACCAACGTCGAGTTCTGGGCCGCGATCGTCCTGGACTTCGCCGAGGTCCCGGCCAACATGTTCACCTCGATGTTCACCTGCGCCCGCACGGGTGGCTGGTCGGCGCACATCCTGGAGCAGAAGACCACCGGTCGCCTGATCCGTCCCTCCGCCGTGTACGCCGGACCGGCCCCGCGCCCGGCCAGCGACGTCGAGGGCTGGAACGACGCCTGGGCCTGAGCCCGACACAGCACGCATCGAAGCCCGCCGGTCCCGACCGGCGGGCTTCGTCGTCCCCGGCGTCGGTCGCGGTCAGCCCTTCGTCGTGTCCTTGTCGACCCTGCCGTCGTAGAAGCTGGTGTTGCCGAAGCCGCCCTGCCGCGAGAGCGAGATGTGCACGTGGTCGCGGTGGCGCAGGGTCTTGGAGCACTTCTTCCTCCGCTTGCACGAGGAGGAGAGGTAGTCCATCGGCTCGAAGCCGCGCCACGCGGCGTACATCTGGTCGTCCCAGATGATGTACATGATCCCCATCCGGCGGGCCTTGGCCGCGGGGCGCTCACGGTGGTCCTCGGCCAGCACGTCCTTCAGGAACGTCCTCACCCGCTTGCGGCCGGCCTTGGTCGTGGCGTCGTTGGACCAGTCGACGGCCCGGCCCTCCTGGTGCTCGGAGACCGACGACGTGCAGGCGGAGCCGACGCGGCCGCGGTGCCCGCCGTACTTCCGCACCAGCCAGCCGCTGAGGTACGCCGCCCCCGGCTTGGCCTTCGGGGAGCACTTCTCCTCCGGCTGGTAGCGGGCGAAGTCCTCGATCGCGGCACCGGCCGTCGCCGCGGTCACGACCGCGAGACCGCCGGTCAGCAGCAGGACGGGCAGCAGGCCGACCAGCAGCGCCCTGAGGGCACGACGAACGGGCACGAGCATGGTGGATCCCTCCGAGAGCGAGACTCCTCGGCCACCTCCCCGCGACCGAGGGGACGAGCGTAGGCAGACGGGGCGATCCCTGTCCCGGGATCGACACCAGTCGGCGCCGGTCGGCCGTCGGCGCCCACCCCTAGGCTGCCCGTCATGACCTCTCGGGACGCGGTCGACCTCTGGGACGACGAGGCCGACACCTTCGACGACGCCGCCGACCACGGGCTGCGCGACCCCGCCGTGCGGGGGGCCTGGCGCACGATGCTGGCCGGGCTCCTGCCTCCGGCACCCTGCCGGGTCGCCGACCTCGGCTGCGGCACCGGGACACTGGCGCTGCTGCTCGCCGAGGAGGGGTACGCCGTCGACGGCGTGGACTTCTCGCCGGAGATGGTGCGGCGGGCGATCGCCAAGACCGAGGGTGAGCCCACGGTCAGCATCACCGAGGGCGACGCCTACGACCCGCCGCTGGGCGCCGCCACGTACGACGTCGTGCTGAGCCGCCACGTGCTCTGGGCGCTGCCCGACCCGGTCGAGGCGCTGCGCCGCTGGTCCTCCCTGCTGCGACCGGAGGGCCGGCTGGTCCTGGTCGAGGGCAGCTGGGTCACCGGCGCCGGCCTGACCGCCGAGCAGGTGGCCGACGCGGCGCGCACCGTCGGGCGCGAGCCCCGCGTGCTGGTCCTCGACGACCCCGCCCTGTGGGGCGGGCCGATCACCGACGAGCGCTACGCCGTCGTGTGCTGACCCCCGGCGCGCGGGGTGGACCTCAGACGCCGACGAGCAGCTCGCGGGCCTGGGTGACCGGCTGGGTGCCGTTGAAGAGCTCGAAGCGCCAACCGTGGCGCCGCGAGTGGCTCAGGGTGCCGGAGAGCTGGAAGGGCACCCGCTCGACGATCCCCTCGGGGTAGGTCAGCACGGCCTCGGTCCGCGCCACGAACCACAGCACGTCGCTGCGGTGGCGGGCCCAGACCTCGCCGACCTCCCAGCCCATCACGAACGGCTCCTCGAAGACCTCGGCGAGGAACGAGGCCAGCTCCTCGTGGCCGTGGGCGTGCTCCCCCAGGTCGTCGCCGTAGGCGGCTCCGTCGGGGGTGAAGCAGGCGACGGCGGCGTCGACGTCGCGGTGGGCGAAGGCGCGTCCCAGCCGGGCGAGCGTCTCGACGACGGCCCGGTGGAGCTCCTCGGTGGCCTGCTGCTTCTTCACGTCCCACTCAACGACGCGCGGGGCGTCGGGGTACGCCGCCGACGCATGGGATCTAGCGCACTCGGCTGGCCCGGACCGCGGGCGGCGACCGCTCAGGCGGGTGCGCCTCCCAGCACCTTGCCGTAGCAGCGGGACAGCGGGGAGTCGCGGTAGTGCCCGAAGCCGGGCACGGGCTCGTAGCCGCTGGAGGTGTACAGCGCGATCGCCTCGGGCTGGGCCGCGCCGGTCTCCAGCACCAGGGCACGGACGCCGGAGTCGGCTGCGGTCCGCTCCAGGTGCGCCAGCACGAGGCGGGCCAGCCCACGGCGCTGGGCCGTGGGCACCACGAACATCCGCTTGACCTCCGCCAGCGGCGCACCCGCCGGCAGCCCGGGCACCACGGCGGAGGTGGTGCGGCGCCAGGCACCGGTCGCCACCGGCGTACCGCCGAGGCGGCCGAGGAAGAAGCTGCCGTGGGGCGGCTGGAACATCAGCGGGTCCAGCGGGGTCTCGTCGGGCCCGCCGTAGCGCTCGACGTAGAAGGCCTGCACCTGCTCGACGAGCAGGGCGACGTCGGGGTCGCCGTAGCCGACCTGGGAGATGCTCCAGCCCTCAGGCCAGCGAGGCTCCACATCCGTCACAGAATCGCGCGTCCTCGTCGTTGCGCACGCCGCAGGAGCGGCAGAACGGTCCGGTGGCCGCGGCCCGGCGGGCCCCGTCAGTGCCGTGGGTGGCGCCGTCGACGGTGCGACCGACGCCCATGATGCCCTCCCCGTCGGAGAGGTAGGCGGCCGACTGCTTCAGCGTCGGCATCGTCTCGCCCGCGACGTAGCGCGACTGGGCGCCGATCGTGCCGACGTTGAGCGCCATGAGCCCGATGCCGATGACGGGGAGGCCACCGATGAAGGCGAGGATCGCCGTTCCCGGCGGACCGTCGTAGCCCTCGTAGGTGAAGACGGAGTAGATGCCCCACGCGAAGACCGGCACACCGACGACGAGCAGCAGGACGCCGATCACGCGCAGGGTGGTGCGCGTGCCCCCGGTGGGCGGCAGCTGGTTGCTCGAGGAGCCGTGCGGAGTGGTCATGGACCCTGCCTACCCCCACGGACACCCGCCAAACAGCGGCGACACGCCTGGGATGATGGACCGGTGACGTCGGACCTGCGCATCCCCGCCGAGCTGCTCCCCCGCGACGGCCGCTTCGGCTCCGGCCCCTCCAAGGTGCGCGTCGAGCACCTCGACGCCCTCGCCGCGACGGGTACGACGCTGATGGGGACCTCCCACCGGCAGGCACCGGTCCGGTCGCTGGTCGGCCGGGTCAAGGAGCGGCTCGCGACGCTGTTCTCGCTGCCCGAGGGCTACGAGGTGGTCCTGGGGGTCGGCGGCTCGACGGCGTTCTGGGACGTCGCGACGTACGGGCTGGTGGAGCACCGCTCCCAGCACCTGGTCTACGGCGAGTTCACGGGCAAGTTCGCCACTGCGGCCGCGGCGGCCCCGTGGCTGTCCGAGCCGTCCCTGGTGCGCGCCGAGCCGGGCACGCTGGCGTCGCCGGAGCCGACCGCCGGCGTGGACGCCTACGCCTGGGCCCACAACGAGACCTCCACGGGCGTGATGGCCCCGGTGCTGCGGCCCGGCGGCATCGACGACGACGCGCTGGTCCTGGTCGACGCCACGTCGGGCGCGGGCGGGCTGCCGGTGGACCTGGCCGAGGTCGACGTCTACTACTTCGCGCCGCAGAAGGGCTTCTCCTCCGACGGCGGGCTCTGGGTGGCACTGATGTCGCCCCGCGCGCTGGAGCGCGCCCGCCGGATCGCGGCCACCGGCCGGCACGTCCCGGCGTTCTTCGACCTGCCCACGGCGATCGACAACTCCCGCAAGGACCAGACCTACAACACGCCGTCGGTGGCGACGCTGTTCCTGATGGACGCCCAGCTGGAGTGGATGCTCTCGCTCGGCGGTCTCGACGCGACCGTCGCCCGCACCCGCGCGTCGGCCGCACACCTCTACGGCTGGGCCGAGCGCTCCCCGTGGGTGACGCCCTTCGTCGCCGATCCCGCCCACCGCAGCCACGTGGTCGGCACCGTCGACCTGCACCCGCCGCTGGACTTCGAGGACGTGCTGCGCGTCCTGCGCGCCCACGGCGTCCTCGACACCGACCCCTACCGCAAGCTCGGTCGCAACCAGCTGCGTGTGGCGATGTTCCCCGCGATCGACCCCGACGACGTGCTGGCCCTGACCCGCTGCCTGGACTGGGTGCTCGAGCGGCTCAGCTGAGCAGCTTCAGCGTCGCCCTCTCCAGCGCCGCCTGCCGCTGGTCGGGGGTGTCGTAGGTCCGCCGGGTCGTGCGCTCGATGGTGCGGCCCTCCTCGTAGGCCTCGATCACCCGCGGGTCGACGTAGGAGGAGCGCGCCAGGGTCGGGGTGTTGCCCAGGAAGCCCGACACCTCCTTCATCGCCCCCGCGACCGCCCGCTTGCGGGAGGCGGCGCTCTCCCCGTGCTCGGGGGTCTCGGCCAGGGCGGCCGCGGCCAGCACGGTCGCGTGCCAGGTGCGGAAGTCCTTGGCGGTCGCCTCCACACCGGTCGTCTCGCGGACGTAGTCGTTGACCAGCTCCGGCAGCACCGATCGCCACGAGCGCGACAGCTTGTAGGACAGCAGCCGCGGGTCCTCGCCCCGGCGGCGGCGCATGATCTCCACGGCCTCGATCACCACGAGGTCGTCGATCTCGACACGGTGCTCGACCCCGGACTTCCCGATGAAGGCGAAGACCAGCCGGTCCTGGCGCCGCCGCACGTGTCGCCGCTCGAGCGTGGTCAGCCCGAAGGAGCCGTTCTCGTCGGCGTACACGTCGTTGCCGATGCGGAAGTAGCCGAGGTCCAGCAGCCGCACGGCCGCCGCGCACGCACGCTCCAGTGGCATCCCCTCGCGTCCGAGGTCGCCGACCACGCGCTCGCGGGCCTTGACCAGCGCCTTGCCGAAGAGCAGCACCCGCTCGAACTTCTCCTGGTCTCGCTTCTCGCGCCAGGCCGGGTGGTAGAGGTACTGCCGCCGCCCCGCGTCGTCGGTCCCCACCGCCTGCAGGTGCCCGTTCTCGTACGGCGTCACCCACACGTCGCGCCAGGCAGGCGGGATCACCAGCGACCGGACCCGGTCGGCGTCCTCGTCCGGCAGCCGCTCGCCGCCGGCGTCGAGGTAGACGAACCCGCGCCCGGCCCGGCGCCGGGTCCACCCGGGCTGGTCGGGAGAGGTCCTGCGCAGCCGCACCATGGCCTGAACCGTAGGTCGGCCTCAGCGCCGACGGACCACCCAGCCGACCACACCCAGGAGGGCGATGAGCCCCACGAAGACAGCCATCACGACCCCCAGGGAGGCGAGGCCGCCCGCCGTCGCGGCGTCCTCGGCCGCGGTCTCATCGGTCGCGTCCGCCTCCCCCTCCGGCGTGGCCGAGGGCTCGGCCGGCTCCGGGGTCGGCTCCACCGCCTGCCGCACGTCCCTCGGCAGCCGCACCTCCAGCACGTCGGTGAACTGCCCCTCGGTGGAGACCAGCACCCGACCGTCGGGAGTCACCGCGATCCCCTCGCCCTGGTCCTGGTCGGGCAGGGACAGGTCGCCGACGGCGCGCATCGAGGGCCAGGCGTAGACGACGGCCCGGGCGTAGCCGCGCACCACCAGGTGCTTCCCGTCGGGCCAGAAGGCGCCGTCGGTGGCGATCGGGATCGCGTCGGCGACGGGTCGCAGCCGGTTCGGGCGGTCCGGGTCCAGGCGCCGGGGCGCGGCGTAGAGGACGCCGCCGAAGATCTGCTTGGACACGACGTAGAGCCGACCGGTGCGCGGGTGGGCCAGCAGCGTCTCCGCGTCGCGCGGCCCGTCGGCGTACACCAGCTCGTAGGTGGGGAACGTGCCGCTGCGTTCCCCTCGCCCGACCGGCACCCGGGTGACCGAGACCGAGCCGCGGGCGGCGCCGTTGTCGCCGATGTCCCCGACCCAGACCTCCCCCGGGCCGGCGGGGGCCAGCGCCTCCATGTCCACCGGCGACTCCGCGAAGCGGGTCACCCCCACGGTGTCGCCGGCACCCGCGCCGTCCAGGGCGACGGTGAAGACCCGGCCGGTGTCACCGGAGTCGTTGATCGTCGAGAGCAGGCCGTCGCGCACCACGAGCCCGGAGGACTCCACGACCTCGGGGTCGGTGAAGGTCAGCACGACCTCGCCGCGGTCGGCGGTCAGCGCCGCGGTCACGCCCCCGGCCAGGAAGGGCAGGGCGACCAGCGCGGCGAGCAGCCGGCTCACGACGGGTCCGTGGCGCCCGGCTCCGCCCCCTTGCCCGCGCCGGCGAGCAGCTGGGCCAGCCGTGGCGTCAGCTGCCAGGTGGCGACCAGCTCGTCGTACTCCTTGACCAGCGACCCCCCGCGCACGGCAGAGCCGGTGCGCACGGCGCGCAGCATCGTGTTGCGCGGGGTGTGCTCGGAGCCGACGAACTCCACCACGTCCACGCGGTAGCCCTGCTGGCGCATCAGGGAGGCGCGCAGCGCGTCGGTGAGGGTGTCGGCGAAGCGCTCGCGCAGGATGCCGTGCCGGGTGAGGGCGGAGTACGGCGACGGGGTGGGCGACCTGCGCAGCTGGGCCGCCACGTCGTGGTGGCAGCAGGGGGCCGCGAGCACGACCGGCGCCTGCCAGCCCACCGCACGGGCGAGCGCGTCGTCGGTGGCCGTGTCGCAGGCGTGCAGGGCCAGCACCACGTCCGGGGCCGGGTCGACCACGACGTCGCCGATGGTGCCCACCGCGAAGGACATCTGCCCGTCGATGCCCAGCGAGGCCGCGACCTCGCCGTTGTGGTCGGCCGACTGCTGCTTCACGTCGGCGCCGACGAGGTGCACCGGCAGGCCGCGGACGTGGGTCAGGAAGCGGTGGGCGGCGAAGGTGAGGTAGGCGTTGCCGCAGCCGAGGTCGACCACGCGCAGCGGCTGCTCGGGCGTGGGGCGGCGCAGCGCACCGCGCGATCGTGCGTCGGAGAGTGCGGCGTCGAGCTGGCGCAGGAACTCCTCGACCTGGCGGAGCTTGGCCTGGCGGCTGGGCTTGACCCGTCCCTGCGCGTCGGTGAGCCCGAGCGCCCGGAACACCGGGTCGGACTCCTCCAGCAGCCGCTCCTTGTCACGGTCGTGGCCGCGCTCGGCCTGCACGGCCTCCTTGCGCGCCGCGGAGTGCAGCAGCCCCTCGCCCTTCTTGGTCACCCGCAGCTGGTGGGTGTGGGTGGTGGTCTCGACGTGCCAGTTGCCGAAGGGCTCGTCGAAGAGCAGCGCGTCCAGGGCCTCGGCCGCCGGGCCCGCGGCCGGTTCGTCGCCGAACGGGTGGTTGCTGGTGTGCGCCTGCGTCGCGTCGTACGCCGTCAGCTGCAGGTGCCGGCCGGCCTTCAGGTCCACGGGGCGCAGCTCGACGCGGCGCCAGCGCGGCTCGCCCTCGCGGCGGCGGCCCGAGGCCACGGCCCGCACCAACGTGTCCGGGGCCAGCAGCTCGGCCCGCAGACGGGCGAGGGTGCGCAGCAGCGGCTCGGCCATCGGCTCAGACCAGGGCGGCGACGACGACGATCAGCAGCAGCACGCCCAGCGCCACGGGGATGACCAGGCGGCGGTGCTTGGGGTTCACCCGGACAGCCTAGAAGCGAGCAGCTCGGCGAGGTGCATCGCCGGGACGTCGGCGAGGTCGTCGAGCTGGACCTTGCACGACATCCCGTCGGCCAGCACCACCGCGTCCGGGTGCGCGCGGACCGTCGGGAGCAGGTGGGTCTCGGCGACGGCGACCGACACCTCGTAGTGCCCCTTCTCCATGCCGAAGTTGCCGGCGAGCCCGCAGCAGCCGGGCACCCGGGTGACCGTGGCCCCGAGGCGCTCCAGCAGCCGCTGGTCGGCGTCCCAGCCCATCACGGCGTGCTGGTGGCAGTGCGGCTGCGCGACGACCTCGACGCCGGTGAGGTCGGGAAGCGGCAGCCCGCCCGGGCGCTCGGCGTCCAGGCGCGCGACCAGCTCGGCGAAGGTCAGCACTCCCCCGGCGACCTCCACGGCGCGCGGGTCGTCGCTGAGCTCGACCAGGTCGCTGCGCAGCGTGGCGGTGCACGAGGGCTCCACGCCCAGCACCGGCACCCCGGAGGCGACGTAGGGCGCGAGCGTCGCGGCCGTCCGCGCCGCGATCCGCTTGGCCTCGGTGAGCTGGCCGGTGGTGATCCAGGTCAGGCCGCAGCAGGCGTCCTCCGCGATCACCCGCACGCTCAGGCCCGCGGACTCCAGCACCCGGATCGCGGCGTGGCCCGAGCCGGGCAGGAAGTGGTCGGTGAAGGAGTCGGCCCACACCCACACGTCGGGCGTCTCGGGCAGCCGGGCCGTGGTCGCGGAGCGGCGCAGGGTGCGGCGCTGGAAGCCCGGCAGCGAGCGGCGCTGGTCAACCCCGGCGGTGGCCCGGGCGAGCCTCGCGAAGGCCGGCACCTTCAGCGAGGCGTTGACCACCGGGGCCACCGGCGCGGCCAGGGCTGCCCACGTGGGCAGCCGGCCGAGCAGCCGGTGGGAGCGCGGGCGGCGCTCGGTCGAGCCCTCTCCGTCGTACCGCTGGTGGAGGGCCTCGGACTTGTAGGTGGCCATGTCGACGCCGGTGGGGCAGTCGGACGCGCAGCCCTTGCAGGCCAGGCACAGGTCCAGGGCGCCGGCCACGGCCGGGTCGCCCAGCCCGCCGACGAGCGTGCCGTCGAGGGCCTCCTGCAGCACCCGCGAGCGGCCGCGGGTGGAGTCCTTCTCGTCTCGCGTCGCCTGCCACGACGGGCACATGACGCCCGAGCCCTGGCCGGTGACCTGCGGGGCGACGCACTTGCCGACGCCGGTGCAGCGGTGGACGGCGTCACCCAGGGACCCGCCGTCGTGAAGCAGCCGCAGGGCGGTGCGGGGCTCGCGCCGGGGGCGGGCCGGCCGCAGGTGGGCGTCGATCGGGTCGGGGTCGACGAGCACCCCGGGGTTGAGGACGTTCTGGGGGTCGCAGACGGCCTTGACCGCCCCGAAGAGCCGCAGCGACTCCGCGTCGTACATCACCGACAGCAGCTCCGAGCGGGCCCGGCCGTCGCCGTGCTCGCCGGAGAGCGACCCGCCGTGCTCGCGCAGCTTCTCGGCGCAGGCCAGCAGGAACTCGCGGAACCGGCGGCGGCCCGCGTCGGGGTCGCTCTGCCGGTCGGTGAAGTCGAAGTCGATGCGGACGTGCACGCAGCCGTCGCCGAAGTGGCCGTAGGGCACGCCCTGCAGGTCGTGGGCGCCCAGCAGCTCGTCGAAGTCGCGCAGCCACGCCGCCAGGCGCTCGGGCGGCACCGCCGCGTCCTCCCACCCCGAGTACGCCGGTCGCCCGAGGCTGCGCGCGGCCAGCCCGGCCCCGTCCTCGCGGATCCGCCACAGCGCCGCGGCCTCCCGAGCGTCCGTGACGACCCGGTGCTCCAGCGCGGAGCCCGCCGCGACGAGTGCCTGCTCCAGCCCGGCGTCGGTGTACTCCACGAAGAGCCAGCCGCCACCGCGCGGCAGGTCGGGCACGGAGCCGCCTCCGGCCCGCACGAGGTCGACGATGCGGGCGTCGAGACCCTCGCAGGCCACCAGCGGGCCGACCGCGAGCAGCGCCGGGACGGCCTCGGCCGCGTCGACCATGGTCGGGTAGCCGAGGACCAGCAGGTGACGGGTGACGCGGTCGTCGACGAGGCGCACGGTGGCGCCCAGCAGCACGCCCAGGGTGCCCTCGGAGCCGGCCAGGAACTTCTCGACGGAGCGGCCGTTCTCGGGCAGCAGGTGCTCGAGGGAGTAGCCGCTGACCTGGCGGGTGAAGCGGCCGAAGTGGGTGCGCACGTGGGCCAGGTCGGCGTCGACGACACCACCCAGCGCGTCGACGACGGGCGAGGGCCCGCCGCTCCAGACCTCGCCGGTGCCGAAGGCGACGTCGAGCCCGAGCACGTTGTCGGCCGTGCGGCCGTAGCCCAGCGCCCGCGACCCGCAGGCGTTGTTGCCGATCATCCCGCCGATGGTGCAGCGCGGGTGCGTGGACGGGTCCGGGCCGAACCGCAGCCCGTGCGGGGCCGCGGCCCGCTGCAGGTCGGCGTGCACGGTGCCGGGCTCGACCACGGCGGTGCGGGCCTCGGGGTCGATCGCCAGCACCCGGTGGAGGTGCTTGGTCGTGTCCACGACGATGCCGGGGCCCACGGCGTTGCCGGCGATCGAGGTGCCGGCCCCGCGCATCGTGAGGGGGGTGCCGGTCTCCCGGGCCACCGCGAGGGTGGCGAGCAGCTCGTCGCGGTCACGCGGACGCACGACGACCTGCGGCGGGACCCGGTAGAGCGAGGCGTCGGTGGAGTACAGCGCCCGGGCCAGGGTCGAGTCGTCGACGTCGACCACGCCCGCGGCCCGCAGGGCGGAGGTCAGGTCACCGGTCGAGGCGGGGCTCGAGGTGGGGGTCGAGGTGGGGGTCTCGGTCACGACGCGGTCCCGGGTCGGTAGCGACGGGTGGAGATCCAGACGAGCACGGCCAGCAGCACGACGACGTAGGCCACGACCGCGATCCCCGCGGCCGGCCCGAGGGACGGCGCCGGGTCGTCGGCCGCGCGGACGGTGAGCACCTGCACGACCACCAGCAGCGCCATCGTGAGCGCACCGATCCCGAGCAGGTCGGTCTCCAGCCGGGCACGCAGCCGGGCCTCCCGGGCAGGGGTCATGGTCCACCAGTCCAAGTGCGGCACGTTGACCATTGTCAGGGGCGCCCGTCGCATCCAGCGGGCCAGTCCCACCATGAGCACCGCCATCGCCGCGCCGACCACGGCGAACGTGACCAACGCCTCCTCGCGGCCGACGACCCGGTCCGCCTCGCCCCCCGCCGCGAAGTGGATCGGCACCCGCTCGGGGAGGGTCACGGCCGCGACGAGCAGCACCCCGACGTACGCCGCGCAGGCCAGCGCCATCGCGACGCGCACCAGCTCGCGCAGCCGCTGGTCCCGGCCACCGCTCGGCTCCTCCACCCGCTCGCTCACCAGTGGTGCATGGAGCCGCGGAACACCGTCGCGAGGTCCTCGGCCCGCACCTCGCGGGGAGCCGTGGCCAGCAGCCGCTGCTGCTTCATCGCCCCCTCGACGAGGTCGTCGACGTCGGAGTCGAGGTAGCCGACCTCGGCGAGCCCGCTGGGGATGCCGATGTCGCGCATCAGCCTGGTCAGGACCCCCGGGAGCACGTCGGGGCCGTCGCCGGTGACGTCCGGCTCGAGCAGTCGCGCGGCGTCGAGGTGTCGCTGGGGGGAGGCCTCGAAGGTGAAGCGGAACGCCTCCGGCGCGGTGAGGGTGACCGCCATGCCGTGCGGCACGATCGGCTCGCCGTCGGGGTAGCCCTCGGGGCGGTAGTCGCGCACCCGGCCGGCGATCGGGTAGGCGTTGGCGTGCGGCACGTGGACGCCGGCGTTGCCGAAGCCGAGACCGGCGAAGGTGGCGGCCAGCGCCATCTGCTCGCGGGCCTCGACGTCGCCGCCGTCGGCCACGGCGCGGCGGAACGACCCGGCCAGCAGCGACATCGAGCGCTGGGCCCACAGGTCCGCGATCGGGTTGGCGCCGCAGTAGGGCACCCGCTGCTCGGGCGTCTTGGCGTCGAAGTCGGCGAACCAGCGGGCCGTCCAGCTCTCCAGGGCGTGGCAGAGGATGTCCATCCCCGCGGCGGCGGTCACCATCGGCGGCTGGCCCATCGTCAGCTGCGGGTCGACCACCGCCATGGTCGGGCGCAGTGCCGGGTGGCTGATGCCGGTCTTGACCTGCAGCGACAGCACGTCGAGCACGCAGATCGTGGTCGACTCCGACCCGGTGCCGGTGGTCGTGGGCACGGCCACGAGCGGCAGCAGCGGGTGGGTGGGCGCCTGCGCGCGACCGACGGGCGCGTTGAGGTAGTCCATCAGCTCGCCGGGGTTGGTGGTCAGCAGGTTGACCGCCTTGGCGGTGTCGATCGAGGAGCCGCCGCCCACGGCGAGCACCGCGTCGAAGGGCCCCGCGTCGCGCGCGAAGGCGATGGCGTGCTGCATCGAGGCGTCCGTGGGCTCGACGTGCACCCCGTCGTACGTCGTGACCTCCAGGCCCCGGGAGCGGACCTGCTCGGCGATCCGCGCAGGGGCCCCCGTGGCCGCGACCCCGGGGTCGGTCACCAGCAGGACCCGGCGGGCCCCGAGGGCGGCCAGGTCGTGGCCGAGCTCGGCGGAGGCGCCGGAGCCGAACTTCAGCGCAGGGGCGGCGTAGGTGAAGACGGTCTCACTCATGTGCCCACCGTAGGACCTCGCCGAGCCGTACCATCCCTCAAGCACCGACCCGGAGCGCTCGGGGCCGGGAGTGCGCGGAGGGGGGCCGAGCATGGCGCAGCTGCGACGCAGCGGCGGTGGAGTCGTGCTGCTCCTGCTCCTGGGGCTGCTCGGGTCGATCGCACTGGGATGGTTCCTGTCCCGCCCCCAGGACCCCGAGTCCCCCGCCGCACGACCGGTCGTCCGCGACGGGGCGCTGGTCGACGCACGCAGCGGGGACCCCTGGGTCCCGCAGGGGATCAACTGGTCCGGCTTCGAGTCCGCCTGCGCCCAGGGCTGGGGCTACTCGGGCCTCGATCCGCTCGGCGAGGACGCCGAGGCCGACCAGGCGGCGGTGATCGCCTCCTGGGGTGTCGACACCGTCCGCCTCCCGCTCAACCAGGACTGCTGGTTGGGCACGCGCAGCGCGCCCGTGAGCGACGACTTCGTCGAGCGCACCCCGCTGGGCTACCGCGGCGCCGTGGACCGCTTCGTCCGTGCTCTCAACGCCGAGGGCCTCGTGGTCGTGCTGGACCTCCACAGTCGCAAGCGGATCGGCAGCGCCGGCTTCGGCAGCACGGCCATGCCCGACTCGGAGTCCCTGGCCTTCTGGCGCTCGGTCGCCGCGCAGTACTCCGCGAGCCCCTCGGTGCTCTTCGACGCCTTCAGTGCGCCGCACTCACGCGACGACGTGCGCGGCGCCCCGGTCTTCGAGCTGGGCTGGCGCTGCTGGAGCCAGGGCGGCTGCGAGGTGCCGGTCGAGGACGACCGGACCCAGACCAAGCCTGGCCGGGCGACCTACGAGGCGCTGGGGATGGCCGACCTCGTGGCGGCCATCCGCCGGGCGGGCGCCGAGCAGCCCATCCTGCTCAGCGGCCTCGACGGCGCCAACGACCTGCGCGCCTGGGCCGACTCGGTGCCTGACGACGACCAGCTGGTGGCGGCCTTCCACGCCTACGACACCGCCGCCTGCGGTCCGGCCTGCTGGGAGCGGGTCCTGGCGCCCCTGGCCGACCGGGTGCCGGTCCTCACCACCGAGCTCGGCGCCGAGGACCCCACCGACGGCTGGGTCGCCGACTACCTGCGCTTCGCCCAGGAGCACGACATCGGCTCGCTGCTGTGGGTCTGGGCCGAGCTGCCCGCCGACCCGATGGCCCTGGTCAGCGACCTCGACGGCACCCCCACGCCCTGGGGCGAGCTGGCCCGCGAGTGGTGGTCGCAGGGCCTGCCGGAGGCCGGATAGCGGACGTCCGCCCCTGCGGAGGGCCGACCAGCGGCACGCCGGCGACCGGCGGGTTGTTACCCGTCGGGGCCGCACGCCCGATCCTGTTACCGAACCTTGTAGGTGCTGTTCCCCCGCGGGGGAGGGCCCACTCCTATGGTCGAATCACCGCTGGCGCAGAGGGCTGCCGGCATCGCAGGAGGGTCGGGCGCATGACGGTGCAGGCAGGAGCCTGGCAGGGCGGCGCGAGGGGGAGCGGCAAGAGTGTCGGCGCAGCGGTGCTGGGCGCGATCCTCACGCTGCTGATCTTCGTCGCGGTCTTCGTGAGCTTCCTCATCGCTCCGCTGGCGTTGCTGCTGGTGGCCTTCTTGGCCTGGACGGTCATGAAGCCCCGCCAGGGCTCCGACTCGGCCCCGACCGCCGGCGACGGCGCGGCCCCCGGTGACGACGCGTCCTACGGCTTCGGGGCGGGAGCCCGATGAGCTCCACCTCCACGACCGGCACGACCGGCACGACCGGCACCGCCGCACGCCTCGGCGACGGCATCGACGCCGAGCTGCGTCACCTGCTGCCCGAGGGGCTGTGCCGCACCTTCCGCGTGATGCCCTACGCCGTCGTCGACGGCACCGTGCTCGTGGCCTCCGCCGACGCCGACGACGAGATCGCGCTCGAGGTGGTCCGTGAGCGGGTCCAGCAGCCGGTGCTGCTCGTGCGCCACACCGCCGTCGAGATCATCGCCGCGATCGACGAGACCTACCCGCCGGTCGAGGACCAGGTGGAGACCCCGGAGGCCCGACGGGCCCGCACCCAGATGGCCCAGATGCTCACCCGCAGCGGCCTGGTGACCAAGGAGCAGCTGCAGCGCGCGACGCTGGAGTACTCCCGCACCGGCGACCCGCTCGGCGACATCCTGGTCTCCCACGGTGCGATCACCGAGGACGTGCTCGTGGCGGCGCTCTCCGAGATCCACCAGATGCAGCGAGTCGGCCTGCGGGACTTCGCACCCGACCCGGCGGTCACGCGTCGCCTGCCCGAGCCCCTCGCGCAGTCGCTGCAGGCGATGCCGGTCGCCGAGAGCGACGACACGGTGCTCCTGGCCGTGGCCCGCCCGCTGGCGGCCGAGGACCTCGACAGCGTCGAGGAGGCGCTGGACCAGCCGGTCCGCCAGCTGCTCGCGAACCGCACCGACCTGGACCAGCTCATCCAGCAGGTCCACGCCGAGCACTACGCGCAGGTGTCGACCGAGCTGCTGATGGAGTCCGCGCCCGAGTCCTCGGCCCACGTCGTCATCGCGCCCACCCAGAAGGCCGTCCTGGTCATGGCCCTGGTCCTGATCGCGATCTGCGGGATCCTCTGGCCGATGGGCACGCTCATCGGCCTGGTCGGCGCCGCGAGCTTCGCCTATCTCTTCGTCTCGGTCTACAAGTTCCGCCTGACCCTGCGGGCGCTGGGCACCCACCTCGAGACCGACGTGACCGACGACGAGATCGCGATGCTCGACGAGCGTCACCTGCCCGTCTACACGATCCTGGTCCCGCTCTACAAGGAGGCCGGCATCGTCTCCCGCCTCGTGCGGGACATCAACGCCCTCGACTACCCCCGCACCCGGCTGGACGTGAAGCTGCTCTGCGAGGAGGACGACGAGGAGACCATCGCGAAGATCCGCTCGATGGACCTGCCGCCGCACTTCCACCTCGTGGTGGTGCCGGACAGCCAGCCGAAGACCAAGCCCAAGGCCTGCAACTACGGCCTGCAGCTCTCGCACGGCGACTACTGCGTGATCTTCGACGCCGAGGACCGTCCCGACCCCGACCAGCTCAAGAAGGCCGTCATCGCGTTCGCGCGGGTGCCGGGCAACGTCGTGTGCATCCAGGCGAAGCTCAACCACTTCAACCAGGACCAGAACATGCTCACGGCCTGGTTCGCCAACGAGTACTCCATGCACTTCGAGCTGGTCCTGCCGGCCATGGGCGCGTCGGAGTCCCCGATCCCGCTGGGCGGCACCTCCAACCACTTCGTCACCTCGGTCCTGCGCGACCTGGGCGCCTGGGACCCCTTCAACGTCACCGAGGACGCCGACCTGGGCATCCGCCTGCACCGCGAGGGCTACCGCACCGCGATGATCGACTCCACCACGCTGGAGGAGGCCAACTCCCAGGTCGGCAACTGGATCCGCCAGCGCTCGCGCTGGAACAAGGGCTACTTCCAGACCTGGTTGGTGCACATGCGCCACCCGTTCCAGCTCCTGCGGGCCACGGGTCTGCGCGGGTTCTTGTCCTTCAACCTGACGATGGGCAGCGCGTTCGTGCTGCTGATGAACCCGATCTTCTGGGGCCTGACCACGCTGTACGTCTTCACCCAGGCCGGCTTCATCCAGCAGCTGTTCCCCGGCATGGTGTTCTACGCCGCCAGCGCGATGCTCTTCATCGGCAACTTCGTCTTCGTCTACCTCAACGTGGCCGGGAGCCTGCAGCGCGGGGAGTTCAGCATCACCCGGACCGCACTGCTCTCCCCCCTGTACTGGGGCCTGATGAGCTGGGCGGCCTGGAAGGGCTTCATCCAGCTGTTCACCAACCCCTTCTACTGGGAGAAGACCGAGCACGGTCTGGATGAGGAATCGGCATGAGTGCCACCGACACCACGCCCACGCCCGCCGGCGAGCCCCACATCGTGGTGCAGCCCGAGCGGCCGACCCGCCGGGTCGTCACCAACGCCGAGCGGCTCTCGGGGGTGATCCAGTCCGTGGGGCGCCGCCCCACCGACATCCCGCGCCAGCGGTGGGAGAGCCTCGGGGTGTTCGCGTTCTTCCTGGTCGCCTGGACCCTCTTCGGCCACTGGCTGGTCGTCGACAAGCACGTCGTCGGCTTCGAGACCCTGGACCGGCTCAACCGTGCGCTGATGGTCTGGCACAACGACCCGCCCAAGCTCTCGGCGCTCGGCTTCGACTACCCGCCGCTGGCGACGCTGCTCGTGACGCCGCTGACCATCTTCAGCGACGTGGCCCGCAGCCTCGCGATCATCCCGATCACCTCGGCGGTCTTCGCCGCCGGCACCATGGTCGTGCTCAACACGATGATGCGTCGCGCCGCGGTGCTGGCCCCGCTGCGCTACACCGTCCTGGTGACGCTCGGGGCCAACCCGCTGGTCGCCCTGTACGCCGCCGGCGGAGCTCGCCACTTCCTGTGGCTCTCGCTCGTGGTGGTCGCGCTCGGGGCGCTGTTCGCGTGGTACGTCACCGCCGACATCCGCTTCGTGATGATCGCCGGCCTGGCCTTCTCCGTCGCCACGCTCGCCGGCTACTCCAGCCTGCTGTGGTTCGTGCTGAGCGCTGTGATGATCGGGGCGGTGCTCGCCCGGATGGGCGCCGACGGCACCGAGATCGAGGGGACGACCGTCGGGTTCGCCTCCCCCACCATCTACGTCATCGCCCTGTGGACGGCCTTCAACCTGCTGCTCCTGGGCAACCCCTTCGCCTGGATCACCGAGAGCAGCGACGCGATCGGCAACGTCAACGCCGAGCAGTTCTCCATCGTCGGCCTGCTGCGCTGGACCGGGGAGCTGGTGCTCTACGGCGCCCCGATCGCGATCGTGGTCCTGCCGGCGCTGTTCTTCGCGGGCATGGCCCGTCGCAACAGCTTCGCCCTGTGGCTCGGGGTCATCCTCGCCTTCACGGTCCTGGCCCCGGCCGGCGCCGTCGTCCTGAACGTCACCGACAGCCCGATGGTGATGCGCAACGCGCTGCCGATCCTGGTCGTCTCCGTCATCGGCGCCATCTGGCTGGCCCGCTCGGCCGGCTCCAGCGCCACCCTGGTGAGCGCGCTCCTGGTCGTCGGGCTGCTGCTCAGCATCCCGTGGACCTTCCAGGGCATGAAGGACTACAAGTACCAGAACCTGGAGTCGACCTTCGCCGCGGCGATCTCGACGGGACAGAGCCAGGAGGGCGCTCGGACCCGCTCCGGCCAGGTGGTCGGCGTGGTCGACGAGCAGGCCATGGCCTCCTTCATCCGCGCCAACGTCACCCGCCGGGGCTCGATCCTCACCGACAACGCGCAGACCTACGCGGTGATGCTGTTCACCGGTCGTCCGGACCTCTTCTTCGACCGGGTCGACCAGTCCGACGGACCCTGGCTCGAGGCAGCGGCCGACCCCGCCGACCACGTCGACTACATGCTGCTCTCCACCGACACGGCCTCCGACCTGCTCAGCAGCCTCTACCCCGAGGCCGCGGCCGGCCGGCACCCGTCGCTCACGACGATCTACACCACGGCGCGCTACACCCTGGTCGGCGTGCCCGCCGGATTCACCCCGGGCGGCACCGTCACGCAGGACGCGAGCGAGATCGCGGACCAGTCGGGGGCCGAGGAGCCCGGCTCCGAGGAGCCCGCCACCGGCGACGACGCACCGACCCTGGTGCCCGAGCTGGAGGTGACCTCGTGATCGACCAGCGCACGCCGGGCATCGACCCGCCGCCCTCGCTCGACGAGATCCTCTCGCACCCCGAGCGGATCGGTCGGGTGGACTTCACCCATCGTCTGGTCCCGGAGCCGGCCACCGAGCCCGAGCCCGAGCAGCTGGACCCCGCCGACGAGCAGGCTCCTGGGGCCGCGCCGGACTCCCGACAGTCCGGCGACGAGCAGCCCCACGACGAGCAGCACCACGACGTGCAGCCCGACGACGAGGGCCCTGCCACCGGCGAACCCGTCGACCCCTTCAGCGGTCCCGCGGCCGACGAGCCCTCCGCCGCTGACGCGGCCGACGCGCTCCCCAGGGTGCCGACGATCCTGCCGGTCGTGAGCGACCTGGCCGACGAGGTCCCGGTGCTGGCCGAGCCCGACCCGCCCGCGGAGGCCACCCCGCTCGCCGGGCCCGACGCGCTCCCCTCGCCCCCGACCCTGGCGTCGGTGCCCGAGCACGCCGCGGCCCCCGACGGCGACGTCGACAGGGACGACAGCGGCGGCGAGGACCTGGCCCCGACGGGCCGCTGGGAGGACCTGCCCGACCACGTCCACCACCACGACGACCCGGAGGAGGCAGACGTGCTGGAGCTCTCCGAGCCGGTGACCGCCCTGCTCTCCCTCGTGCCCGCGGAGGACGCCGCGGTGGTGGCCGAGGACGTCAACGACGTCGTGGCCGGCGTGATCGGTCGCATCCGCGAGGTGCGCTCGGCGACGATCGCCCACCTCGAGGCGATCGAGGTGGAGTCGGCGCTGCGTTGCGAGATGCTCACCGCGCAGGCCGAGCTCGACGCCGAGCTGATCCGGCTGCACGCCCGTCGTGAGGCGCACGCGATCATCGCGGCGTCCCGGCACCGCGCCGGCCTGCCCGCCCGCAGCTCCACGGACGAGCAGCGCCTCGCCGAGCTGCACGCGGCCGCGACCCGACTGTCCGAAGAGCTCGAGGCCCTGGGCGTGCGCCCGGGGTCGCCCGACCACCCGTTCTCCCGATGACTCGGCGGCCGATCACCATGCGATCCACCAGCACCCAGCACCCGCGCTCCGGCGGCACCCTGCGACGCGGCGTCGCCGCACTCGCGGTCGCCGCCCTCTCGGTGTCCCTCGCCGCCTGCGGCTCGGACTCCGACGAGGCCTCGGGACGCACCCCCGAGGCCGAGGTCACCATGACCGCCGGCTCCGCCGAGAGCACCGCCGACGGGCTGCCCTCCGCCGAGGCGCGGCTGTTCGCCGCCACCTCGCCGTGGAACACACGGGTCGACGGCGAAGCGGTCGACGAGGCGTCCTCGCGGATGATCAACCGCGCCCAGTTCCGTGTCGGCGTCGTGGAGGACGCCACCACCGTGCGCACGGTCCCGCGACGGATCACCGACCCGCTCTACATCAACACCGAGTCCTGGACCGTGCCGGTCGTCGCCGGTGGTGAGCCGACCGCCGTCGTGTGCCGCCAGTCGCAGTGCGGGGACGGCGACGACACCGTCACCCTGACCATCCCTGCCGATGTCGACCCCGACCCCCGCTACGACGGCTGGTTCACCATCGTCGACGTCGGGGCCAACGTGGCCTACGACCTGTGGCGCGCCCGTCGCGAGGACGACGACTCGATCTCCTACCACTACATGAAGAAGTGGGCCCTGGACGGTCCCGGCTACCAGGAGCCCGGCAGCGTGGGTGCCCGCGGCTCGGGGCTCCCGCTGTTCGCCGGGCTGATCCGCCCCGGTGAGCTCGAGGCCGGCCTGATCGAGCACGCCCTGGCCATCAGCGTCCCCGGCCCGGCACAGAACAGCTACGTCCAGCCGGCCTCCTCCACCGACGGCAACGGCGAGACCTCCTCGCTGCCGGAGGGTGCACGGATCCGGTTGAAGGCCGACGTGGTCCCCGACCGTCCGCGCGACCCGCGCACCGGCAAGCCGATCCGGCTCACGGCCCAGCAGCAGCGGCTGGCCGACGCGATCGTGCTGACGCTGCGGACCTACGGCGCGATCGTCGTCGACCGGGCCGAGGTCCCGACGCTCTACGCCCAGCGTGACGTGACCACCGACCTGATCCAGGGCAACGAGCTGCAGGGCCTCACGCTGGACGACTTCGAGGTCGTCGAGCTGGGTCAGCGCTACCCCTACCCACCCGTCGAGGGGACGAACCGATGACCACCCAGCGCACGTACCGGGCGCGGACCGCGATCACCGCCGGTCTCGCGGCCCTGACCCTGTTCGGCCTGAGCGCCTGCTCCGAGGAGCCGACCCAGGACGCGACCGACATCGTGGCCGACGCCCAGGCCCAGGACTACCGCGCCGACCAGGCCGAGAGCCAGCGGGTCCGCGAGGCGTACCGACAGCTGCCCCAACCGGCCAGCGGCACCGTCCAGATCAGCGGCAACCGGGGCTCGCTCACCCCGGACGAGGTCTTCGCCTTCAACCAGAGCGGCTCCGACACCGACGTGTCGATGACCTACGACGGGGAGGACGCCGCCTTCGCCGCGCTGTGCTCCGGCGAGGTCGACATCGTCGACTCCTCGCGTGAGGTCACCCGCGCCGAGTTCGAGGCGTGCCGACGGGTGGGTCTGGACCTCATCCAGTTCCAGGTCGCCTCCGACGCGATCGTCGTCGCCGCCAAGAACGAGTCCGACGTGGGCGGTGACTGCCTGAGCACCGACCAGGTCCGCGAGATCTACCGCGCCGGCTCCCCCGTGACGTCGTGGTCGCAGCTCGGCAACGGCTTCGACGAGGTGCCCCTGAAGGTCGGCGGGCCCAACCGGGAGAACAACGCCTTCTCGTTCTTCGGGCAGTACGTCCTGGGCGCTCCGCAACCGTCGATGACCAACCTGCGCTCGGACTACCGCGCGTTCGACACCGACCAGGGCTCTCGTCTCTTCGTCGTCGGTCGGGACCGGGACGAGCTCCTCGCGCTCCAGCTGCGCGAGCGGGCCCGCAAGCGCGACCTGGTCAAGCAGCAGCTGGCCGACTGGTACCCCGTGGTGAACGACGCCAAGGAAGAGGTCCAGGTGGCCCGCGAGGAAGTCGCCAAGGGGCAGCGCGACCAGCGCCCCCTGGCGACCCAGCAGGCCGACCAGGCCCGCCTGCAGCGCGCGATCGAGGCGCTCGAGGAGGCCCAGCGACGCATGCGGGTCCTGGAGGCCCGCAAGCGTGAGCTCACGGCCGTGTGGGAGAAGTCGCTCAACGCCCGCAAGCGCATCCAGTCCTCGCGCGGCAACGTGGCCTACTTCCGGTTCAGCTACTACGAGCTGTTCGAGGAGCAGCTGCGTCCCTTCGAGGTCACCACACCCGAGGGCGAGCGCAACTGCATCTTCCCCAGCCAGCAGACCATCACCAGCGGTGAGTACCCGTTGGCCCGCCGGATGCTGCTGACCACCACCCAGCGCTCCCTCGAGCGCTCCGAGGTCTCGGAGTTCCTCCTGCACTACCTGAACCACGCCGAGGACGACGCGACGCGCGCTCGTCTGGTCTCGGTGCCCGAGGCCGACATCGCCGTCCAGAAGGCCTGGGTGCGCGGTGACAGCGACCCGGTGCTCGTCGAGCTCGACCCCGAGCCGATCGTGACCACCGACGAGCAGCAGTCGACCAGCCTCCAGCCGGCCCGATGACCGTGCGCTCCGTCCCCGTCCCCAGCACCGCGCGACCCCGTGCCCTGGCCGCGACGGCCCTCACGCTCGCGGTCGTGGCCGCGTTGCTGGGATCCGTCGCGACGTCCTCCCCGGCGCAGGCCCGGCGGGCACCGGACGACGTGATCACCAAGACCATCTCGTTGTCCTGGTCGGGCAAGACCGACAAGAGCAGCTACACCTCCTCGGGCCGCATCCCCGGCATCGGCCAGCTCAAGCTGGTCTGCAAGCCGAAGAACACGATGCTCAAGATCAAGCCCGACGACCGGAACCGCGAGACCACCATGTGGCTGGCGAAGTACGAGAAGAAGAACTACAGCGACGTCGTCGCGGTGAAGAACGTCCGCGTCTACCGCTACGACACCGCCGACGACGACGGCACGGGCGGCACCGGCAAGGCCGCTCACGAGGGCCTGAACCAGCAGACCCCCATCGAGACCTTCGCCAGCGGGTACGCCGAGGGCGTCATCAGCACCCGCACGGGCCGGCACCTGCCGGGCGGCGCGCAGGGCGCGGTCCCGGCCACGTCGATCAAGTTCAGCTGGTGGTGGGAGAACTTCCGCGAGCCGCGGCGCTACCGTTCCTGCTCGATGCAGGCCGAGCTCGCCACCGACCCCACCCAGTCGGCCCTGCTCACCTGGCACGGTGACCAGGACTCCGAAGGACGTACGGTGGTCACCACCGACCTCTCCCCCGTCGGCACGTTGGAGCTCACCTGCCAGACCGGCCGCCGCAGCATCCAGTGGCTGCGGTTGATCACCGACGACCCGAACGCCACCATGCGCGCCCGGACCATCACCGCCGAGGGGCTGCTCGACGACCACGTCGAGGAGGACTTCATGGAGGCCGGCGGAGGCTACGTCGGCCCCCTCGACATGCCGGAGAACGGCATGATGGAGCTCAACCTGACTGCCCACGGCCGGACGGTCAACATGTACGTGTCGTCGTACTACATCACCAACGACGACAAGGACCCGCACCTGAACCTGTGCGAGGTCGCGGCAGCGCCCTTCTAGGCCCAGAGGTCACTCGCGCACGGCCGAGGGGTCACTCGCGGACGGTCCCCAGGTGGGGGCCACCGCGCTGCGGGGGACGAGGTCGAGCTCCTCGGCCTGCGCGCGGGTCGGCGCCGTGCCGCCGAGGTGGGCGGGGTGCCACCGGGCCCGCTCACCGGGCCGCGGGGTGTGGTGCGGCTCGGTCTGCAGCCCCTCGAGCAACCGGGTCATCCGGTGCCCGAGGTCGCGGGTCACCTCGACGAGGTCGGCCCCGGCGGCCACCGCGAAGGGCTCGCCGAAGGCGACGTCGACGTGCACCCCTCGGTGCAGGGCCACACCGGCCCGCTCGTCGAGGTGGCGCCGCAACGGCCACAGCCGCTGGTGGCCCCAGACCGCCACCGGCACCACGGGTACGCCGGTCTCCCGCGCCAGGGCGGCGACACCGGGCATCAGGGCACGGATGGTGTAGCTGTGCGAGACCCCGGCCTCGGGGAAGACGCACACCGGCTCGCCCTCACCCAGCAGCCGCCGCGCCGCGAGGTAGGCGGCGGCCGGTGCCTCCCGGTCGACCGGTACGTGCCGCATGCCCCTCATGGCGGCACCCACCACCGGCACCTCCCACATGTCGTGCCGGCACAGGAAGCGGATCCGGCGTCCGCGCGCGAGCCCGGCCTCCCCCACGAACGCGAAGTCGGGGAAGGAGGCGTGGTTGCTGGCCAGCAGCACCGGCCCCGTCGGGGGCAGGTGCTCGGTGTCGTGCCAGTGCCGTCGGACGTCCAGTCCCCGCAGCACGGCGCGCCCGAGCAGGGTGGTGGCGGCGTACCAGCCCTCCCCGCTCACCCAGCGACCACCGCTCAGCCGAACGGCGGCCGGGCGTCGAGGGCGAGCGAGCGCCGCCCCGCCCAACGCCAGACGCGGGCCGCACGGTCGCGGTCCTCGTCGGTGACCAGGTTGCCCATCCAGCGCAGCGCGAGGGTCATCAACAGCTCCGACCGCATCCCGGTCGGGCCGAAGCGCGGCAGCACCCACGGCACGGTCACCAGCCCGGCCAGGCGACGCGCGATCGAGAAGGCCTCGCCGTAGTGCTCACGCAGCAGCGACGGCCATGCCGTGCTGAGACCGATCGCGTCCGGGCCGAGCTCGACGAGGAGGTCGGCCACCATCCGCCCGGTCTCCAGGCCGTAGTCGATGCCCTCGCCGTTGAGCGGGTTCACGCATCCCGCGGCGTCGCCGATGAGCGCCCAGTTGGCGCCGGCGACGTGGGTGACCGCACCGCCCATGGGGAGCAGGGCCGAGGTCGGCATCCGCAGGTCGCCGGAGAGCCCGAACTCCTCGCGCCGCTGGTCGGCGTAGAACTGCATCAACGGCTTGATGGCGATGTCGGCGGGCCGCTTGGCGGTCGCCAGCGTGCCCACGCCGAGGTTCACCTCGCCCGTGCCCAGCGGGAAGATCCAGCCGTACCCCGAGAGCACCGCTCCCTTCTCGTCGCGCAGCTCCAGGTGCGAGCTGATCCAGGGGTCGTCGGTCATGGACGAGGTGACGTAGGAACGGCCGGCGACACCGTAGACCGTGTCGCGGTGCCACTCCCTGCCCAGGACCTTGCCCAGCGGCGAGCGGACGCCGTCGGCCACGACCAGTCGCCGGCAGGCGATCTCGAAGCGCTCGACGGCCCGGCCGCCGTCGCGGCGCGCGCCGCGACGCTCGAAGACGACGGCGGCGACACGCGCGCCGTCCCAGCGCACGTCGACCGCTCGGGCGTCCTCGACGCCGATCGCACCCGACTTCAGGGCGGTCGTGCGCAGGTGGTCGTCGAGCTCGGTGCGGGCCACGGCACTGCCCCAGGCCGGCAGCGTGCCGCCGGGCCACGGCAGGTGCAGGGTCTGCCCGAAGCCGTGGGCGCGCAGCCCCTGGTTGACGGTGTGGGCACGCAGCCAGTCCTCCAGACCGAGCCGGGACAGCTCGTGGACCGCGCGAGGCGTGAGCCCGTCACCGCAGGTCTTGTCGCGGGGGTAGGTCGCCGCGTCGGCCAGCACCACGTCGAGGCCGGCCCGCGCACACCAGGCGGCGGCCGCGGAGCCCGCCGGCCCCGCCCCGACCACGAGGACGTCGGTCTCGGTCGGCAGGGTCGCGCTGGTCACGGGGTCATCCTCTCAGGCGGGTGGGAACCGTCGTGCGGTGGTCGGCCGGTGACGACCGACTCCACGATCCGACCTGGTTTCGACGCAGCAACGCCCGCCCACGCAAGCGTGGGCGGGCGTTGCCTTGCTCAACCTGGTTCGTGCCTTACCAGCGCTTCGCTTCGCTCAGCTCTGGTACGAACCGAAGTCGAAGTCGTCGAGGGCGACGGCCTGGCCGCCGCTCCCGCCGAACTCGTAGTCGTAGGAGTCGTAACCGGTGACGGAGTACGCCGCGGCGCGGGCCTCCTCGGTGGGCTCCACCCGGATGTTGCGGTACCGCTCGAGACCGGTACCCGCCGGGATCAGCTTGCCGATGATCACGTTCTCCTTCAGGCCGCGCAGCGAGTCGCTGCGGCCGTTGATGGCCGCGTCGGTGAGCACCCGGGTGGTCTCCTGGAAGGAGGCCGCCGAGAGCCACGACTCGGTCGCCAGCGAGGCCTTGGTGATACCCATCAGCTCGGGACGGCCGGCCGCGGGCTTGCCGCCCTCGGAGACCACCCGACGGTTCTCCTCCTCGAAGCGCACGCGGTCGACGAGGTCGGAGGGCAGCAGGTTGGTCTCGCCCGACTCCAGCACCGTGATCCGGCGCAGCATCTGCCGCACGATGATCTCGATGTGCTTGTTGTGGATCGACACGCCCTGCGAGCGGTAGACCGCCTGGATCTCCTTGACCAGGTGCTCCTGGGCCCGGCGGACACCGAGGATGCGGAGCACCTCCTTCGGGTCGGGGGTACCACTCGTGAGCTGGTCGCCCACGTTGATGTGGTCCCCGTCGGCGACCGAGAGGCGGGTACGCCGGCTGACGGCGTACTCGATGACCTCGGAGCCGTCGTCCGGGGTGACCAGGACCTTGCGGGCCTTGTCGGTCTCCTCGATCTCGACGCGACCGGCGACCTCCGAGATGGGCGAGAGGCCCTTGGGGGTGCGGGCCTCGAAGACCTCGACCACGCGGGGCAGACCCTGGGTGATGTCGTCGGCGGAGGCCACACCACCGGTGTGGAAGGTACGCATGGTCAGCTGCGTGCCGGGCTCACCGATGGACTGGGCCGCGATGATGCCGACGGCCTCACCGATGTCGACCAGCTTGCCGGTGGCCAGCGAGCGGCCGTAGCACTTGGCACACGTACCGGTGCGGGCCTCGCAGGTCAGGACCGAGCGGATCTTGACCGAGTCGACGCCGGCGGCGATGAGCTCACCGATCTTGACGTCGCCGAGGTCCTCGCCGGCAGCAGCGAGCACCTCGCCGGTCTCCGGGTGGACGACCTCGGTGGCGGCCGTGGTGGCGTAGACCGACGTCTCGACGTCGTCCGTGGCGACCAGGGTGCCGTCCTCGAGGCGGGTGGCGATGGTGCGCGGCAGGCCGCGCTCGGTGCCACAGTCCTCCTCGCGGATGATGACGTCCTGGGAGACGTCCACCAGACGACGGGTCAGGTAGCCCGAGTCAGCGGTCCGCAGGGCGGTGTCGGCCAGACCCTTGCGCGCACCGTGGGTGGAGATGAAGTACTCCAGGACCGAGAGGCCCTCACGGAAGTTCGCCTTGATCGGGCGCGGGATGATCTCACCCTTCGGGTTGGCCACCAGACCACGCATCGCGCCGACCTGACGGATCTGGTTCATGTTTCCGGAGGCGCCCGAGTGCACCATCATGTAGATGGGGTTGGTCGGGTCGAAGGCCTTCTCCATCGCGTCACCGACGCGGCGGCTGGCCTCGGTCCAGATCTCCACGAGCTCCTGACGGCGCTCGTCGTCGGTCATCAGGCCGCGCTCGAAGTCCTTCTGGACCTTCGCGGCCTGCTTCTCGTAGGACTCCAGGATCTGCAGCTTGTCGGCCGGCGTGGTGACGTCGTCGATGGAGACGGTGACACCGGAGAAGGTCGCCCAGCGGAAGCCGGCGTCCTTCAGCGCGTCCAGGGACGCAGCGACGACGACCTTCGTGTAGCGCTCGGCCAGGTCGTTGACGATCTGGCCCAGACGCTTCTTGCCGACCTCGCCGTTCTCGAACGGGTAGTCCGCCGGAAGGGTGTCGTTGAACAGCACCCGGCCCAGGGTGGTGTCGAGGATGATCGCCTGCGACTCCTCCCAGTCCTCGCCGAGCTCGAGGTCCAGCGGCGGGACGATGTCGTCGAGACGGACCTTGATGCGGCTCTGGAGGGTGATCTCCTGGCGGTCGAAGGCCATGATCGCCTCGGCCGGGGAGGAGAACACGCGACCCTCGCCGGGCTCGCCGGCGCGGTCGGTGGTCAGCCAGAACAGGCCGATGATCATGTCCTGCGACGGCATGGTCACGGGACGGCCGTCGGAGGGCTTGAGGATGTTGTTCGTCGACAGCATCAGCACGCGGGCCTCGGCCTGGGCCTCGGCGGACAGCGGCAGGTGCACGGCCATCTGGTCACCGTCGAAGTCGGCGTTGAACGCGCCGCACACGAGCGGGTGGATCTGGATGGCCTTGCCCTCGATCAGCTGGGGCTCGAAGGCCTGGATGCCGAGGCGGTGCAGCGTGGGCGCACGGTTGAGCAGCACGGGGTGCTCGGTGATGACCTCCTCCAGGACGTCCCACACGACCGGGCGGGCGCGCTCGACCATCCGCTTGGCGGACTTGATGTTCTGCGCGTGGGAGAGGTCCACGAGGCGCTTCATCACGAACGGCTTGAACAGCTCCAGGGCCATCTGCTTGGGCAGACCGCACTGGTGCAGCTTCAACTGCGGACCGGACACGATGACCGAGCGGCCCGAGTAGTCCACGCGCTTGCCGAGCAGGTTCTGGCGGAAGCGACCCTGCTTGCCCTTGAGCATGTCGGAGAGCGACTTCAGCGGCCGGTTGCCCGGACCGGTGACCGGGCGACCGCGGCGGCCGTTGTCGAACAGCGAGTCCACGGCCTCCTGCAGCATCCGCTTCTCGTTGTTGACGATGATCTCGGGCGCCCCGAGGTCCAGCAGCCGCTTGAGGCGGTTGTTGCGGTTGATGACGCGGCGGTACAGGTCGTTGAGGTCGGAGGTCGCGAAGCGGCCACCGTCGAGCTGCACCATCGGACGCAGGTCCGGCGGGATGACCGGGACGGCGTCGAGCACCATGCCCTGCGGCTTGTTGCCGGTCTTGCGGAACGCGTCGACGACCTTGAGCCGCTTGAGGGCACGGACCTTCTTCTGGCCCTTGCCCGTGGCGATGGTCTCGCGCAGGTTCTCGACCTCGGCGGCGATGTCGAAGCTCTCGAGACGCTTCTGGATCGCCGTGGCGCCCATGTGGCCCTCGAAGTACTTGCCGAACCAGTTCTTCATCTCCCGGTACAGCATCTCGTCGCCCATGAGGTCCTGGACCTTGAGGTTCTTGAAGGTGTCCCAGACCTCGTCGAGGCGGTCGATCTCGCGCTGCGCGCGGTCGCGCAGCTGCTTCATCTCACGCTCCGCGCCGTCCTTGACCTTGCGACGCTGGTCGGCCTTGGCACCCTCGGCCTCCAGGGCCGCGAGGTCCTCCTCCAGCTTCTGCTGACGGTCGGCCAGGGACTGGTCGCGGCGCTTCTCCAGGCGCTCGCGCTCCAGGCCCACCTTGCCCTCGAGGGACGAGAGGTCGTTGTGGCGGGCGTCCTCGTCGACGTGGGTGATCATGTAGGCCGCGAAGTAGATGACCTTCTCCAGGTCCTTCGGGGCCAGGTCCAGCAGGTAGCCCAGGCGGCTGGGCACGCCCTTGAAGTACCAGATGTGGGTCACGGGAGCAGCGAGCTCGATGTGGCCCATCCGCTCGCGGCGGACCTTGGAACGGGTCACCTCGACGCCGCAGCGCTCGCAGATGATGCCCTTGAAGCGCACGCGCTTGTACTTGCCGCAGTAGCACTCCCAGTCCCGGGTGGGACCGAAGATCTTCTCGCAGAAGAGGCCGTCACGCTCGGGCTTGAGCGTGCGGTAGTTGATGGTCTCCGGCTTCTTGACCTCGCCGTGGCTCCACTGACGGATGTCGTCGGCGGTGGCCAGACCGATCTGAAGCTGGTCGAAGAAGTTCACGTCGAGCACGGTGGCTGCAACCCTTCGGTAGATCTAGAAAAGTGAAGTAAGGGGGCGGAGTCCGGTACGCCGGCACACGAGTGTGCCGGCGTACCGGCGCTCACACCTCTTCGACCGAGCTGGGCTCGCGACGGGACAGGTCGATGCCGAGCTCCTCAGCGGCGCGGAAGACGTCCTCCTCCGCGTCGCGCAGCTCGATGCTGGTGCCGTCCTGGGAGAGGACCTCCACGTTCAGGCACAGCGACTGCATCTCCTTGACGAGCACCTTGAACGACTCGGGGATGCCCGAGTCGGGGATGTTCTCGCCCTTCACGATGGCCTCGTAGACCTTGACGCGTCCGGGGACGTCGTCGGACTTGATCGTCAGCAGCTCCTGCAGGGCGTAGGCGGCGCCGTAGGCCTCCATCGCCCAGACCTCCATCTCGCCGAACCGCTGGCCGCCGAACTGGGCCTTACCGCCCAGGGGCTGCTGCGTGATCATCGAGTAGGGGCCGGTGCTGCGGGCGTGGATCTTGTCGTCCACGAGGTGGTGCAGCTTCAGGATGTACATGTAGCCGACCGAGACCGGGTCCGGGAACGGCTCGCCGGAGCGGCCGTCGAACAGGTTGGCCTTGCCGGTCTCGTCGATCATCCGCACGCCGTCGCGGTTGGGGATCGTCGAGCCGAGCAGGCCGGTGATCTCGTCCTCACGCGCACCGTCGAACACCGGGGTCGCGACCCGGCTGTTCGGCTCGGCCTTGTCGGCGTGGATCTGGATCAGGCGCTGCTTCCAGTCCGAGCTGTCGGGGTCGCCGGACAGGTTGAGGTCCCAGCCCTGCTTGGCCAGCCAGCCCAGGTGCAGCTCGAGGATCTGACCGATGTTCATGCGTCGCGGCACGCCCAGCGGGTTGAGGATCACGTCGACCGGGGTGCCGTCCTCCATGAACGGCATGTCCTCGATCGGCAGGATCTTGGCGATGACGCCCTTGTTGCCGTGGCGCCCGGCGAGCTTGTCGCCGACCGAGATCTTACGCTTCTGGGCGACGTAGACGCGCACCAGCTGGTTGACACCCGGCGGCAGCTCATCGCCGTCCTCGCGGTCGAAGACCCGGACGCCGATGACCGTGCCGGACTCACCGTGCGGCACCTTCATCGAGGTGTCGCGCACCTCGCGGGCCTTCTCACCGAAGATCGCGCGCAGCAGGCGCTCCTCCGGGGTCAGCTCGGTCTCGCCCTTGGGCGTGACCTTGCCGACGAGGATGTCACCGGTGGTGACCTCGGCGCCTATGCGGATGATGCCGCGCTCGTCGAGGTCGGCCAGACCCTCCTCGGAGACGTTCGGGATGTCCCGGGTGATCTCCTCGGGGCCGAGCTTGGTGTCGCGGGCGTCGACCTCGTGCTCCTCGATGTGGATCGAGGTGAGGACGTCCTCCTGCACCAGGCGCTGGCTGAGGATGATCGCGTCCTCGTAGTTGTGACCCTGCCAGGGCATGAACGCCACGAGGAGGTTCGTGCCCAGCGCCATCTCGGCGTCGTCGGTGCAGGGGCCGTCGGCGATCGGCGACCCGACCTCGACCCGGTCGCCCTCGCTGACCAGCGGGCGCTGGTTGATGCAGGTGCCCTGGTTGGAGCGCTTGAACTTCGAGAGGCGGTAGGAGGAGTAGGTGCCGTCGTCGTTCATCGTCTCGACGAGGTCGGCGGAGACCTCCTTGACCACACCGGCGGCCTCGGCGACGACCACGTCACCGGCGTCGACCGCGGCGCGGTACTCGATGCCGGTGCCGACCAGCGGGCTGTCGCTCTTGATGAGCGGGACCGCCTGGCGCTGCATGTTGGCGCCCATGAGCGCACGGTTGGCGTCGTCGTGCTCCAGGAAGGGGATCAGGGCCGTCGCGACCGACACCATCTGGCGCGGCGAGACGTCCATGTAGTCGACCTCCTCGGCGAGGAGCTCGGAGACCTCACCGTCGCGCTGGCGCACCAGCACCCGCTCGTTGACGAAGCGACCGGTCTCGTCGAGCGCGGCGTTGGCCTGCGCGATGACGTAGCGGTCCTCGTCGTCGGCGGTGAGGTAGTCGACCTTGTCGGTGACCGAGCCGTTCTCCACCTTGCGGTAGGGCGTCTCGACGAACCCGAAGGGGTTGATCCGACCGTAGGAGGCCAGCGAGCCGATCAGGCCGATGTTGGGGCCCTCAGGGGTCTCGATCGGGCACATGCGGCCGTAGTGCGACGGGTGGACGTCACGGACCTCCATGCCGGCGCGGTCGCGGGAGAGACCACCCGGGCCGAGCGCGGAGAGGCGGCGCTTGTGGGTCAGACCGGCGATCGGGTTGGTCTGGTCCATGAACTGGCTGAGCTGGGAGGTCCCGAAGAACTCCTTCAGCGCCGCCACCACGGGACGGATGTTGATCAGGGACTGGGGCGTGATCGCCTCGACGTCCTGGGTCGTCATCCGCTCGCGGACCACACGCTCCATGCGCGCGAGTCCGGTGCGCAGCTGGTTCTGGATCAGCTCACCCACGGTGCGCATGCGGCGGTTGCCGAAGTGGTCGATGTCGTCGGCCGCGATGTCGAGGGTGCCCTGCGGCGCCTCGATCTGGGTGCGGCCGTCGTGCAGCGCGACGATGTACTTGATCGCGGCGACGACGTCGTCCACGGTCAGCGTCTGCTGGTCGAAGGCCTCGGTCAGGCCGAGCTTCTTGTTGATCTTGTAGCGACCGACCTTCGCCAGGTCGTAGCGCTTGGGGTTGAAGTAGTAGTTGTTCAGCAGCGTCTGCGCCGCCTCACGCGTCGGCGGCTCGCCCGGACGCAGCTTGCGGTAGATGTCGAGCAGCGCGTCGTCCTGGCCCTGGGTGTGGTCCTTCTCCAGGGTCAGCATCATCGACTCGTACTCGCCGAACTCCTCGCGGATCTGCTCGTTGGTCCAGCCGAGGGCCTTGAGCAGCACGGTGACGTTCTGCTTGCGCTTGCGGTCCAGGCGCACGCCGACCATGTCGCGCTTGTCGATCTCGAACTCGAGCCAGGCACCGCGGCTCGGGATGAGCTTGGCGGTGTAGATGTCCTTGTCGGAGGTCTTGTCGGCGGTGCGCTCGAAGTAGACGCCCGGGCTGCGGACCAGCTGGGAGACCACGACGCGCTCGGTGCCGTTGATGACGAAGGTGCCCTTGGGGGTCATGAGCGGGAAGTCGCCCATGAAGACCGTCTGGCCCTTGATCTCACCGGTGTCGTTGTTGGTGAACTCCGCCGAGACGTAGAGCGGAGCGGAGTAGGTGAAGTCCTTCTCCTTGCACTCGTCGACGGTGTACTTGGGGTCGTAGAAGACCGGGTTCTCGAACGAGAGGGACATGGTCTCGGAGAAGTCCTCGATCGGGGAGATCTCCTCGAAGATCTCCTGCAGACCGGACTTCTCGGAGACGTCCTCACCCTCGGCACGACGGCGCTCGACGACGGCGTTCCACTTGTCGTTGCCGACGAGCCAGTCGAAGCTGTCGGTCTGGAGGGAGAGGAGCTGGGGAACCTCGAGAGGTTCAGCGATCTTCGCGAACGAGATGCGGCGGTGGCCGGAGGTGTTGAGCGGGGTGGAGGCAGGCGCAGCCAAGAGGGATCCTTCGACGGGTCAGCTCATCGATGGCGCGAGCCCCCCACAAGACAGCCACCGGACAGGCTGAAGAGCATTTGAGGGCAGGCGCAAAGCGCTACCTTACACACTCGTCGGGCACGCCACAAGAACGGCGTCCACTCGGATCGAACGTCTCGATGAGTGTGGGGCTCCGGAGCGCCGAGGTCAAGCACCTCGGGCGGGGAGCCGGGGAGCAGCAGCTCGGCCCCGCCCGGCCGCGCGGGGCCCGCTCACTCCTGGATCGGCGAGGTCTGCAGGCCGTCCACGAGCCACTGACCGTCGACGCGCGCCATGGTCACGGTGACCTGGTCCTTGTAGACGACCGGGTCGCTGACCTGCTTGTTCGTGGTGGGACGGTCGACGAAGAGCAGCACGTCGACGCGGTCCTTGCCGGTGCGGACGACGGCGGAGTCGACCACCTGCGCCCCCACGACCGTCTGGGTCTCGGGAGCGTTGTCCTCGATCAGGCTGAACAGCGGGTCGTACTTGTCGTCCTGGTAGGCCGAGGTCATGTAGGACCGCGCGGCTGCGGCGTCCTCGTCGAGGCGCCGGTAGTCGTAGGACAGGACCGGCACGATCGCGCGCACCGCGGCTGCCCGGGCCTGCTCGGCGGATTCCTCGAGCAGCACGCCACCCTTCTCGGTGACCGGCTCGGGGGCACGCGCTGCGGCCACGACGGCCACGGTGAGCGCGAGGCCGGCAAGGACCGCGAGGACCACAAGTGCCCAGGCCGGCACGAGCGGGAGACGACGCGTCGCAGGCTTCGGCGCCGCGCCCGACGCACTCGTCGTCACCACGGCCGGCTCCTCGCCCGCCTCTGCGGTCGGGACCGCCGCGGGGGACCGCTCGGGGGCCGCGGTGTCCGGGCCCTCCAGCCCGGCGTCGTACGCCGCACGGGAGGCGGGGTCCAGCAGCACCTCGGCCGCCTGGTTGAGCGAGCGGAACCTCCGGTCGGAGGGGTCGAGGTCGGCGATCGCGGCCCGCCAGGCCGTGCGGATCTCCTCGCTCGAGGCGTCCCGGTCGACGTCGAGCAGGTCGTACCAGCTCGGACCCGCGCTCACTGCTCGTCCTCCGTCCCGGCCGTGGGGCTGGGCTGGGTGTCGGGGTCGGGTGCCTCGCTGGGGTCCAGGGTCACTCCGCTGCCCGTCACGGGCGCGAAGTCGTCCACGAGCCACTCCCCGTCGACCTTGACCAGCATCACGCGCACGCGGAACGGCGCCGGGTCGGTCTCGATCCGCTCGTCGCTGCGCTTGCCGCTGCCGGGGTAGGAGTTCACGAAGGCACCGGCCACCAGGGCGGTGGCGGAGTCGGCGTCCATGCCGGAGACACCGGCTCCGTAGACCTCGCAGTCGCGACCCAGCGCCGCCTGGGCGACGGTCAGCTCGGCGGTGCCGACCTGGCCCTCGAAGTCGGCACGGAAGGCGGGGGTGATCAACTCCCCGACCCGCTCGCGGTAGTCGGGCATCGTGCCGTCCTCGGCGAGGTCGTCGGGGCCGTAGGTGTTGACCCGCAGCATGAACTGCGAGGCCACCGACAACACGGCCTCCCGCTCGGCCGCGACGGCGTTGTCCCCCGAGAGCAGCGCGCCGAACCGGTCGGGCACCCCACCGCTGGCCGAGGAGGTGCGGCTGGCCAGCAGGACGCCGGTCACCACGACCGACCCGACCAGCACCAGGACCAGCACCGCGGCCAGACCGAGCCGGAAGAGCGGCGAGGAGCCGGTGCGCTCGGGCACGGCGCTCCCGCCGGTGGAGGGGTCGTGCGGCTGGTCGGCGTGCGGGCCGGTCACCGGCTCGACGTCAGGGGCTGGAGGTACAGCCACTTCCAGGACTCCTTCCCCAGGGTGCGCGGCGCCACGCTACCGGGGGAGGTCAAGGCACTCGGCACGCGGTCGCCCCAGGTGAGGCTGCCGGTGTCGGGGTCGTAGGAGGCCACGACCTCGGAGTCGTAGTCGGCCGGGGCGCGGAACCGGTCGTAGATGTTCTGCGCGCCGCGGGCGTTGCTCTGGGCCGGCGGCTCGTCACAGCGAGCCTCCTCGTTCATCGGCCGGTTCTCGCCGTTCTGCGGCGGACGGGTGTCGGTGCCCTGGTAGCCGTCGTGGCAGATCGGCGTGGTGGTGATGATCAGGCCGAAGTGGGCGTCGTAGAGCCCGGTGTCCGGCGACTTCGAGACCACGGTGAACCCGCCCTCGACCACGTAGGGGTAGATCACCAGGATCTGCTCGAGCCCGTCGAGGTGACGGGTGACGATCTCGCCGGTGGTGATCAGGTTGTTGACCAGGTCACCGAGCTCGACCTCGTTGTCGTCGATGAAGCGGCGCAGGGCCACCGCGGCGCCCGAGCCGTTGTCGAGGAGCTTGTTGACCGCCGGGTCGGCGTCGGCGAGCGCACCGGTGAACAGCGACAGGTTGCGCGCGAAGGAGCGGATGGCGCTCTCGGAGGCGATCTGGCCGTTGAGCACCGTGTTGGAGTCGCGGATCAGCGCCGTGGTGGTGTCGAAGTTGTCGTTGGCGGCGTTGATGAAGTTGTTGCCGGTGTCGATGATCTGCTGCAGCTGCTCGCCGGTGCCCGCGAAGGCGGCGCCGAGCTCGGTGACCGTGGTCTCCAGGGCCTTGCGGTCCACCGAGCCGACGGTCGTGGCCAGGTTGGAGAGCAGGGTCTCGACAAGGATCGGGGTCCGGGTGTCCGGCATCGCGATCTCGGACCCGTCGGCGAGGTAGGGCTCGTCGTTGGACTTGGGCTGGAGCTCGACGTACTGCTCACCCACGGCGGACTTGTTGCCGACCAGCGCCAGCGTCGCGGCCGGGATCGTGTCGTGCTCGTTGTCGATCGCCAGCTCGACGTCGACACCCTCCTCGGTCAGGACCAGCCGGTCGACCTTGCCGATCTGGACCCCGCGGTAGGTCACCTCGGCGCCGGCGAAGATGCCGCCGGAGGAGGCGAAGTGCGCGGTCACGGTGTAGGCGCTGTCGTAGAAGAGCCGGTCGAGCTTGGCGTAGCGGGCTCCGACGAAGCTGCAGCCGACCAGCGTGATGAGCACGAAGACCAGCAGCTGGACCTTGGTACGGCGCGTGATCACGAGACCACCATCCCCGGGATCATCAGGCCGACCAGGTCGGCGTCGTAGAGCGAGGTCAGCTGGGAGACCCGCGGGCCCTGCGGCTGTGCCGCTCCCCCGGGGGCGGTGCGCGGCAGGCCCTGGCCGCTGGTGCCACCGAAGAGGTCACCGAGGATCGGCAGCTCGATGCCACCCAGCCCCGGCAGGTCCGGCAGGCCCGGCACCTGGTTGAGGAGCGAGCAGACCACGACGTCCTCGTTCTTCGGCTTCGCGCACTCCTCCTTCAGCTGCAGCAGCAGCTCGACGCTGCCCAGCACCTTCTGGCACGCCTTGGAGGTGAGGTCGGCGCTGCTGAGGCAGTTGAGCACGGCCCCGACCACCGCGGTCGGCTCCAGCTCGGTCGGCAGCAGCGTGGGCAGGCCGGTCGGCACACCCGTGACACCGAGCGAGAGGTCGACCTCCAGCTGCACGGAGAGGTTGGTGAAGTCACCCATGTGCAGGTTGCGGGCGACCTGCGGGTCGCGCCCGACCACCTCGTCGACGAAGGGGTAGGTCAGGGCCACGTTGAAGGCCTTGACGAAGGCGTCACCGGAGTTCGCGAGCTCGGTCAGCACCGGCTGGAGCTGGCGGATCGTCTCGATGGTGGTGTCCTTGGACTGCTCGATGACACGGACGCCGACGTCGCCGAGCTCGTTGAGCGACTCGAGCATCGTCACGAGGTCCTCGCGCTGGGCGTCCAGCGAACGCAGGGCGCTGGGCAGCTCGTCGAGGGCGTCGTCGATGGTGCCCTGCTGCTGGCGCACCGAGATCGCGAGCTGGTTGAGCCGCTCGATGGCGTCGACGATGTCGGCCTTGTTGTCGTCGAGGGTCTCGGTGAAAACGTCGAGCTGCTGCAGCACCGAGCGCGCGGAGTCCTCACGGCCCTCGAGCGCGTTGTTGAGCTCGGAGGCGATGGTCTTCAGCTGCGCGACACCGCCGCCGTTGAGGACCAGCGACAGGGCGCCGAGCACCTCCTCGACCTCGGGGTTGCGGCCGGTCTGCTCGAGCTGGATCAGGTCGCCGTCTCCGAGCCGCTCGGCGTTGCCGCCGTCGGCCGGGGCGTCGAGCTCCACGAACTTCTCACCGAGCAGCGAGGTCTGCCGCAGCCGCGCCACGGCGTCGTCGGGGAGGTCCACGTCGTTCTGGAGCTCCATGGTGACCAGCGCGGTGTAGCCGTCGAGGTCCACGTCGGTGATCTTGCCGACGGTCACGTCGTTGACCTTCACCGTCGACTTGGGGACCAGGTCGAGCACGTCGGCGAACTGGGCGGTGACCGTGATCGGGTCGTCGCCGGTGTCGGGGCCACCCGGCAGCGGCAGCGAGTAGACGTCGAAGTCACAGGCGGACAGCGTGAGCGAGGCCGCCAGCAGGCCGAGCGCCAGACGGGTCCGGCGCAGCGTCGTACGGCGCATCAGCGGGTCACCTCCACGAGACCGCCCAGGGTGGGGTCGGCCACCTGCGGGGCGACCGAGGCCGAGCCCGCCAGCGCGGCCGGGCGGGGCGCGGCGCCCTGGACGAGGTCGCACAGCGCGCCGGTGGGGTCGATCGAGTTCACGACCGTGCACAGCAACAGGCCCGGGTCGTTGATCAGCTGGTTCTCGAGGTTGCCGACGTTGGCGTTGGTGTCCAGCGTGCCGGCCTGCGGGTTGTAGGTGAGGTAGAGGTTGTTCAGCGCCAGCGGTGCCACCGCCAGCACCTCCTCGAGGTTGGCACGCTGCTTGACCAGGACCTTGGCGACCCGGTTGAGCTTGGTGATGTCGCGGCCGAGCACGTCCTGGTTGGTCTCGACGAAGTCCTTGACCTGGCCCAGGGCGGTGCCGAGGTTGTCGAGCGAGGCCACGAGCTCCTGCCGCTCACCCGAGAGCAGCTCGCTGACGTCGGCCAGGGAGGTGTTGAACTGCCGCACGGTCGTGTCGTTCTCGGCGAGGGTGCTGACGAAGGCCTGGACCTCGGTGAGGGAGGAGAAGAGCTCCTCCTTGTTGTCGTCGAGGGTGGCGCTGAGGTCGCCGAAGTCGGAGATCGTCTGGTTGAACCTCGCGCCCTGGCCGCCGAAGTTGTCGGCCGTGACCTCGAGCAGGTCGGTGAGCGCGCCGTTCTCGTTGGCCCCGTTGGGGCCGAGGGCCACGTTGAGGTCGTCGAGGCTGTCGTAGATGTCGTCGAGCTCCAGCGGGGTCGCGGTGCGGTCCACACCGATCACCTCGCCGCTCGCCAGCACCTCTCCCCCGGTGTAGGCGGGGGTGAGCTGGATGAACCGGTCCCCCACGATCGACGGGGCGATGATGACGGCCTTCGCGTCGGCGGGGATCTGCACCTCGGGGTCGTAGCTCATGGTCACGACCACCTCGGTGCCCGAGGGGGTCACGGTGTCGACCGTGCCGACCGGGACGCCGAGGACGCGCACGTCGGAGCCCTCGTAGACCGAGACGGTCCTCGGGAAGCTGGCGGTGAGGGTCTTGCGCTCCTCCTCGCCGAACAACGTGAACGCGGCGACCACCACGAGGGCGAGCAGGACCACGGGCACCACGAGGCGGCGCAGGAAGCTGGTCGCGGCGCTCATCCGATCCCCCCTCCGTTCGTCAGGTCGGGCAGGGTCGCCGGGAAGTTCTGGATGAAGGTGTCGAACCACGGCCCGTTGCCCAGCGTGTTGGCGAAGACGCGGTAGAACGGCGCCATCAGCCGCAGCGTGTCGTCGAGGTTGTCCTCGTTCTTGTTGAGCACGTCGAGGACCTCCTCCAGGCTGGACAGCGCCGGCTTGAGGTCGGCGCGGGTGTCACGCACGAGCGCCGTGAGCTCCTGGGAGAGCTGTGTGGTCGAGACCAGCAGGCGGTGCACCGCGTCCCGGCGGGCCACCAGGGCCCGGAACAGGACGTCGGAGTCCTCCATCAGCTCGATGATGTCCTGGTCGCGGTCGTCGAGGACGGTCGAAACCCGGCGCAGGTTCTTCAGCAGGCTGTTGATCTCGTCGTTCTTGGCCGCGACGTTGGCCGAGAGCGCCGAGACGCCCTCCAGCGCGCCCTGAAACTCCTCGGGCGTGTTGCGGGAGAGGTCGGCCAGCGTGGTCAGGGACTGCGCCAGCTGGTCGGTGTTGATGTCGGCCGCGGTGTCGGCGAGGCCCTCGAAGGCGTCGACGACGTCGTACGGCGAGCTCGTCCGTTCCACGGGGATCGTGGTGCCCTCGGCCATCTGCCCGGACCCGGCCGGCTCGATGGCCAGGAACATGTCGCCGAGCAGCGTCTTGACCTTGAGGTCGGCGCGCGAGGTGGGGCCGAACTGGGAGTCGGTCTTGATGCGGAACCCGACGTGCACCTTGTCGCCGTCGAGCTCGATGCTCTCGACGGCACCCACGCGGACGCCGGCGATGCGGACCTCGTCGCCGACCTTGATGCCACCGGCCTCGGCGAAGTTGGCGTAGTAGGTGTCGCCGCCGCCGATCAGCGGGAGGTCCTGGGCACGGAAGGCCGCGACGAGGGCGACCGCCAGGACGGCGATGCTGATCGCCCCGACGACGATCGGGTTGCGCTCACGGAAGGGCTTCATCCGAGGTCACACCTCGCTCCACCCACGTTGTAGTCGATCGGCACCGAGCTGCCTCCGGGGAGCCGGACACGGCCCTGGAAGTGGCAGAGGTAGAAGTTGAAGTAGGAGCCGTAGATCGCGGTGCGACCCACCTTCTCCAGCTTGATCGGCAGCACCTGGAGCGCACGGTCGAGCTCACCCTTGTTGCGGTTGACGTTGTCGGCGAATCGGCGCAGCTGCTTGATGTCGTTGGTGAAGGGCTTGCGGATGCCGGTGACCAGCGAGGCCGTCTCCTCGGAGAGCGCCGAGATCTGCTCGAGCGAGTCGAGGATCGGCTTGCGGTCCTGCTTCAGGCCCTTGACGAGCTGCTTGAAGGTGATGATCAGGTCGCTCAGCTCGCTGTCGCGGTCGGCGATGCGGTCCAGCACGTCGTCGAGGTTGACGATCAGGTCGCTGATCACCTCGTCACGGTCGGCCAGCGTCTTGGTGACCGAGGCCGTGTGGCCCAGCAGGCTCTCCAGCGTGCCGCCCTCGCCCTGGAAGACCTGGACGATCTCGTAGGAGAGCTGGTTGATGTCGTCGGGCGACAGGGCCTGGAACAACGGCTTGAAACCGTTGAAGAGCACCGTCAGGTCGAGTGCCGGGCTGGTGTTGCGGACGTCGATGACGGCGTCCTCCTCCAGCGGGGTCGTGTCGCCGACCTGCTGGCTCAGCGAGATGTAGCGCTGACCGACGAGGTTGCGGTAGCGGATGGCGGCGTGGGTGGCGAGGTTGACCGCGACGTCCTCGTCGACGTCGAAGGACACCAGGGCACGGGTCCGGTCGACGATCTCGATGTCGGTCACGCTGCCGACCTTCACGCCGGCCACCCGGACGTCGTCGCCCTTCACGACGCCGGTGGCGTCGACGAACTCGGCGCGGTAGGGCTTGGAGGCGCCGAAGGTGAGGTTGCCGACCATCACGACCAGCAGTCCCGTGGCCATCGTGGTGACCACGATGAAGACGAGGAGCTTGACGAGGTCGGCGGAGGTCTTCGCGTCGAGGAGCTTCATCGCATGCTCACCTCCGCGCCGCGTGCCATCGGCCCGAGCAGCAGCGGCCCGAGGTCGGAGACGTCCTCGGCGCTGACCCCGAGGCCGGGCGCGAGCAGCTCCTTGAGGAAGGAGGACTCGGTGGCGGTGCCGGTCCAGCCCTCACTGCTGCGGAACCACGGCCCGGGGGCGACCCGGGAGGTGCCCTTGCCGGTCGGCTCGTCGACGCCGTCGTCCATGTTCGGTTGGGCTCGCACGGGGTTGTCCTGGTTCCAGGGCGGGTTGGGCAGGTTCAGGCAGTTGGGGCCCCGGTCCTCGCCGTAGCGCGGCAGGTCGTTGACCCCGTACGCGCGCGGCTGGTTGGGCAGGGTCTCCAGCACGATGTGCAGGGTGAAGTTGCGGAACGCCTCGGCCTGCAGCTTGCCGGCGTTGACGATGCCCTTGGACAGGCACGAGAACTCCGGGGCGTACTTCGCCAGCATCGTGACCTGGGGCTTGCTGATCTCGCCGAGACGGATCAGGTTGTCCCCGTTGGTGCGCAGGAAGGACTCCGCGCTGCCGGAGAAGTCCGAGACGTCGTTGAAGAGTGCGTTCAGGGCGTCCTCGCGGTTCTCCAGCGTCCCGAGCGTCGTGATCTGGTCACGCAGGATCTGGCCCACCTCGGGCAGCACGTCGGCGTAGATGTCGGAGACCTGGGCCGTGAGCCGCAGGTCCTCGACCAGCGCCGGCAGCTGGGGGTTGAATCGCTTGAGGTAGCGGTCCACCGTCTCCAGGTTGTCGCCGAGCTGGTCGCCGCGGCCCTCGAGGGCGGTCGCCAGGGCGTTCAGGGTCATGTTGAGCTCGGCCGGCTGCACCGTGCGCAGCAACGGGTAGAGGTCGTTGAGCACGGCCTCCACCTCGGTGGCGGTCTTGGTCTGGTCGATGACGTCGCCCGGCTGCAGGGAGTCCGACGCGGGAGCGTCGGGGATGACCAGGGAGACGTACTTCTCGCCGAACAGGGTCTTGGGCACGATCTGGCCGGTCACGTCGGCAGGGACCTGGTCGATCTCACCGGGGTAGATGCCCAGGGTGACCTCGGCCCCGTCGGCGACCGGCTCGAAGTCGAGGACCTCGCCGATGATCACGCCGCGGATCTTGACGTCCCCGCGGGTGGGCAGCTGAAGACCCAGCGTCGAGGACTGAAGCGTGACCTCGTCGTACTCGGCGAACTTCTTGGTGAACACGGCATAGGTCAACCACACGCCGCCGAGGAGCAGCGCGAGGAAGACGATCCCGAGGAGCTTGAACTGCTTCAACATCGCCTAGCCCGCCAGTCTCACGGTCGTGGTGGTGCCCCAGATCGCCATCGACAAGAACAGGTCGATGACGTTCACGGCCACGATGGACGTCCGCACCGCGCGTCCCACGGCCACGCCGACCCCGGCCGGGCCGCCGGAGGCGGTGTAGCCGTAGTAGCAGTGGATCAGGATCACGGTGACGGCGAAGACCAGCACCTTGCCGAAGGACCACAGCACGTCGCCGGGCGGCAGGAACTGGTTGAAGTAGTGGTCGTAGGTGCCCGCGGACTGTCCGTAGAACTGGATCACGGTCAGGCGCGTGGCGAAGTAGGAGGAGAGCAGGCCCACGACGTAGAGCGGGATGATCGCGATCAGGCCGCCGACGATGCGCGTGGAGACGAGGTACTGCATCGACGGGATCGCCATCACCTCGACGGCGTCGATCTCCTCGGAGATGCGCATCGCGCCGAGCTGGGCGGTGAAGCCGCAGCCCACGGTCGCAGCCAGCGCGATGCCCGCGACCAGCGGCGCGATCTCGCGGGTGTTGAAGTACGCCGAGACGAACCCGGCGAACGGGGCCGTGCCGATCTGGTCGAGCGCGGCGTACCCGGAGAGGCCGACCTGCGCGCCGGTGAAGAACGTCATCGACACGATGACGCCCACGGTGCCGCCGATGACGGCCAGGGAGCCGGAGCCGAGGGTGACCTCGGCGAGGATCCGCAGGACCTCCTTCTGGTAGCGCACCGCTGCACGGGGCGCCGCCACGAGGGCCCGGATGTAGAACGCGAGCTGCTGGCCCAGGTCGTCGAGGGACGAGAGGGGCTTGGTGTAGACCGCCTTGAGGTTCGCCATGGGATCAGCCCGTCTTCGGGGGGACGACCTGGAGGTAGATCGCACTGATGACGAAGTTGACGATGAACAGCAGGACGAAGGTGATGACCACGGACTCGTTCACCGCATCACCCACGCCCTTGGGTCCGCCGGCCGCGTTCATGCCCTTGTAGGCGGCCACCACCGCTGCGATCAGACCGAAGATCGTCGCCTTCACCAGGCCGACCCACAGGTCTGGCAGCTGGGCCAGGGCGGTGAAGCTGGCGATGTAGGCGCCCGGCGTCCCGTCCTGGAGCACGACGTTGAAGACGTAGCCGCCGGCCACGCCGACCACCGAGACCAGGCCGTTGAGGAAGACGGCGACGAGCATGGCCGCGAGCACCCGGGGCACCACGAGGCGCTGGATCGGGTCGATGCCCAGCACCATCATGGCGTCGAGCTCCTCGCGGATCTTGCGGGCACCGAGGTCGGCGGCGATCGCCGACCCGCCCGCTCCTGCGATGAGCAGCGCCGTCGCGATCGGTGCGGCCTGCTGGACGACCGCCAGCACGGAGGCCGAGCCGGTGAAGGACTGCGCCCCGAACTGCTTGATGAGCCCGCCCACCTGCAGCGCGATGACCGCGCCGAAGGGGATGGCCACCAGCGCGGTGGGGATGATCGTCACCGACGCGATGAACCAGGCCTGCTGGATGAACTCGCGGAGCTGGAAGGGGCGACGGAACAGGGCCCGTCCCACGTCGAGGCCGAAGGCGAAGAGCTTGCCTGCGGCCCCGACCGGGGCGAGCACCCTGGTCGCGGTCATGGACGCCACGTGTGTCTCGTACTCCTCAGGCGCCCGTGGTCATGGTCATGTTCTCCTCGAACGACCCCGGCGGGGGCGTCACGCCGTTGTCGCGGCACCAGGCACCCGGCTCGCGCTGGGAGCGGCGCGGGATGCCGTTCGAGGGCTCGAGCTGCATCGGGATCGGCGGCAGCGGGGGCAGCTCCTGGTCGGCCTCGGCCGCCAGCTCGTCGGCGTCCTTCTCCTCGGACATGCCGATGGGGCCGACGCGCTGGGCGTTGAGGAACTGGCGCACCACCGGCTCCTCGGAGCTGAGCAGCATCTCGCGCGGGCCGAACATCGCCAGGTGCTTGTGGTAGAGCAGGCCGATGTTGTCGGGCACCGTGCGAGCGGTGTTGATGTCGTGGGTGACGATCAGGAACGTCGCGTCGATCTGGGCGTTGAGGTCGACGATCAGCTGGTTGAGGAACGCGGTGCGGACCGGGTCGAGGCCGGAGTCGGGCTCGTCGAAGAGGACGATCTCGGGGTCGAGCACCAGCGCGCGGGCCAGGCCGGCGCGCTTGCGCATGCCGCCGGAGATCTCACCGGGAAGCTTGTCCTCGGCGCCGAGGAGACCGACGAGGTCCATCTTCTCCATCACGATGGAGCGGACCTCGGACTCGGACTTCTTGGTGTGCTCGCGCAGCGGGAAGGCGACGTTGTCGTAGAGGTTCATCGAGCCGAACATCGCGCCGTCCTGGAACAGCACGCCGAAGAGCTTGCGGATCTCGTAGAGCTCACGCTCGGAGCAGGAGGCGATGTCGGTGCCCTCGATGATGATCGAGCCCTGGTCGGGCTTCAGCAGACCGATCAGCGTCTTCAGGAACACCGACTTGCCGGTGCCCGAGGGGCCGAGCATCACGCAGATCTCGCCGGCGGGGACGGTCAGCGTCACGTCCCCCCAGATCAGCTGCTTCCCGAAGGACTTGGTCAGGTTCTCGACCTTGATCTCCACGCCCATGTACGTGACTCCCCTTCGTCCTGCGGCTGCAGCGTCCACCACGCCCCGTCGGGGAGGTGACCACACTCACGGGTAACAACGCCGTTACCGCGGCGAGGTTACGTCACTTTGTCGTCGGCGTCACTCAGACGCCGATCACCGAGACGTGTCCACGGTCCCGTGGGCGCTATCCCCCGGCGGGTACGCCCGCTGCTCGGGCCGGACCACCCCGAAGCTGCCTGCGACCTGCACAAATGCCTGACGGCCCCGCTCCCACGAGGGAAACGGGGCCGTCGGTGCGACCGAGGGCGGCCTGGGCCGCCCACCGGTCAGGGGGTCACTTGACGGTGACGGTGGCGCCGGCGCCCTCGAGGGCCTCCTTGGCCTTCTCAGCGGCGTCCTTGGCGACCTTCTCCAGGATCGGCTTCGGGGCGGCCTCGACGAGCTCCTTGGCCTCCTTCAGACCGAGCGAGGTCAGGGCGCGCACCTCCTTGATGACGTTGATCTTCTTGTCACCAGCGGCCTCGAGGATGACGTCGAACTCGTCCTGCTCGGCAGCGGCGGCCTCGCCACCACCGGCACCGCCGGCGGCGGGAGCGGCGGCCACGGCGACCGGGGCGGCGGCGGTGACGCCGAAGGTGTCCTCGAACTGCTTCACGAACTCGGAGAGCTCGATGAGGGTCATCTCCTTGAACGCGTCGAGGAGCTCGTCAGTGCTCAGCTTCGCCATGATGGCGTTCCTTCCGTTGGTGGCCGCGACATCTCGGTCGTCGGCCGGGTTTCAGGTGGTGGTGTGCCGGGGTCGGAGCCTGGTGGCTCAGGCCTCGGCGGTGTCGCCCTCGTCAGAGGCCTCGGCGGCAGCCGGGGCCTCGTCGGCGGGGGCCTCGGCCGCGGTGTCCTCCGCGGCGGGGGCCTCCTCGGCGGCGACCGGCGTACCGGCACCACCTGCGAGGATCGAGGGGTCCTGCTCGGCCTTGGCCTGCAGCGCACCCGCGAGGCGGGCGGCCTGGGCGATCGGCGCGTTGAGCAGGTAGACGGCCTGGCTGAGCGACGCGAGCATCGCGCCGGCCAGCTTGCCCAGCAGCACCTCACGGGACTCGAGGTCCGCCAGCTTGGCGATCTCGGCCGCGTCGAGGGGCTGGCCGTCGAGGACGCCACCCTTGATCACGAGGGTGGGGTTGGCCTTGGCAAAGTCACGCAGGCCCTTGGCGGCCTCGACCACGTCGCCGTTGATGAAGGCGATCGCGGTGGGACCGGTCAGCAGCTCGTCGAAGCCGGAGATCCCGACCTCGTCGGCGGCCAGCTTGGCCAGCGTGTTCTTGACCACGGCGTACGAAGCGTTCTCGCCGAGGGAGCGACGGAGGTCCTGCAGCTCCTTCACGGTGAGACCGCGGTACTCGGTCAGCACGGCACCTGCGGAGGCGTTGAACGACTCAACGATCTCCGCGACGGCCGCCTGCTTGTCTGCCCGCGCCATGGGTCTCCTCACTTCTGCTGGAGAGACCGCGGGCACCCGTGGAATGACGAACGCCCCGAGCACAGGTGCTCAGGGCGTGGACCGGCGGGGCCGGCTGCTCTGCTCACCTGCGCAGGTCGCCCGCTCTCGCGGGGCCTTCGGACCGACTGCCTGGGCAGCCGGACGACCGGCGGTCTCTGGTTACGGGACGTAACGATAGGTGCAACCCACGAGCCCGCCAAATCGGGCATGGTCGGACCATGACGAGCACCGGCTGGGCCGACGCCCAGAGCATCGACGACGTCCTGGAGCGGATGGCGACGATCGAGGCCGCCCTCCCGTCCGAGGACGGCGTGGCGACGTTCAACCGGATGTACCAGCAGGTCACCCGGCTCGTCGACGTCGCGATCGACCAGGGCAGGTTCGGGGCCGGTCCGTTCCTCGGGCGCCTCGACGTGCACTTCGCCAACCTGTTCTTCGACGCCTACGCCGCCGACCTCGACGGCCGCGAGGTCAACGACGCCTGGGCGCCGCTCTTCGACAACCGCCGCAAGCCACGGACCCACCCGATCCAGTTCGCCCTGGCCGGCATGAACGCCCACATCTGCCACGACCTGCCCTCCGCGGTGGTGCTGACCTGCCGGGAGCTCGGCGTCGACCCGGTCGACGACAGCCCCGAGCACGTGGACTTCTCCACGACCAACAGCGTGCTGGAGGAGGCCGCGGACGAGATCAAGTCGTGGTTCTCCAACGGCGTCGTGGCCCGGCTCGACGAGATCGGCGGGCGCCTCGACGACGGCTTCGCGATGTTCGGCATCCACGTCGCCCGGGCCGGCGCCTGGCAGGTGGCGCAGATGTTGTGGGACCTCGCCGACAACCCGCGACTGGACGCGATGTTCCGCGGCAACCTCGGGCGCGGCGTGGGCCTGGCCAGCCGCGGCATCCTGATCTGAGCCTGTCCCGGCGGACACCCCCACCGGGCCCGCCGGCGGGGCTGGCAGGATCGGGGCCATGACCGAGCGCGCGCCCCTGTCCTCCCTCTCCGCCGACGAGCTGGCTGCCTTCCTCGCCGACAAGCAGGCGGCGTACGCCGAGCTCAAGGACCGCGGGCTCTCGCTCGACCTCACGCGCGGCAAGCCGGCGAGCGACCAGCTCGACCTCTCCGAGGCGCTGCTCTCGCTCCCGACCGGGCACACCGACCGCAGCGGCGCGGACGTGCGCAACTACGGCGGGCTCGAGGGGCTCCTGGAGCTGCGCGAGATGTTCGCCGAGCTGCTGGGCGTGGAGACCGCCCAGGTCATCTGCGGCGGCAACTCCAGCCTCACGATGATGCACCAGGCGCTCACCGACCTACTGCTGTGGGGCGGCCCCGGCTCGGAGCGGGCGTGGAAGGACGAGCCGGTCGTGAAGTTCGTCTGCCCCGTCCCCGGCTACGACCGGCACTTCTCGATGCTGGCCGACTTCGGCATCGAGATGGTGACCGTCCCGATGAACGAGGACGGCCCCGACGTCGAGGCGGTCCGGGCGCTGGTCGCCGACGACCCGTCGGTCAAGGGCCTGTGGATCGTCCCGACGTACGCCAACCCGACCGGCGCCACCTGCTCGGTCGAGGTCGCGACCGCCCTGATGTCGATGCCGACCGCGGCCCCGGACTTCCGGGTCTTCTGGGACAACGCCTACGCGCTGCACCACCTCACCGACACCGAGGTCAAGAGCGCCGACGCCCTCTCGATTGCCGCCGCCAACGGCCACCCCGACCGGCCGATCATGTTCGCCTCGACCTCCAAGATCACCTTCGCCGGCGCCGGCGTCGCAGTGATGGCGATGTCCGAGACCAACAAGGCGTGGTTCCTGAAGCACCTCGGCATGGCCTCCATCGGCCCCGACAAGGTCAACCACCTGCGCCACGTGCAGTTCTTCGGCGACGCCGACGGCGTGCGGGCCCACATGCGCAAGCACCGCGAGCTCATCGCGCCGAAGTTCGCCGCGGTGCAGGCCGCCCTGACCGCCGAGCTCGCCGGGCTCGAGGTCGCCGAGTGGACCGAGCCGACCGGCGGCTACTTCGTGAACCTCGACGTCATGGACGGCACCGCCACCCGGGTCGTGCAGCTGGCCAAGGAGGCCGGTATCGCCCTCACCCCCGCCGGCGCGTCCTTCCCCCACGGCCAGGACCCGCGCGACCGCAACATCCGCCTCGCCCCCACCTTCCCGCCGCTGGAGCAGGTCGAGACCGCCATGGCCGGCGTCGCCACCTGCGTGGCGCTCGCCGCCGCGGAGGCGCTCACCCGCTGACGCGCTGTGGGTGGCGGAGCAGGGCTCGGACCCCCGACGGGGTGTTGGGGGCGGAGCGGCTCCCGGTCGCCCACACCCCCGCCGGAGGGATCCACCCCTTCCGCTCCTTCGTCGCTCCAGGGGGGCCAATCCCGCCACCCTCCGGCGGGGGTGCGTGCGTCCGTGTACCGCTCCGCCCTCGTGCCCGCCCGCAGGTCCGACCCGCACGCTTGAGGTCTCCACGGTGCCGGGGCGCCGCGCCGCGTCAGCGGCGTCGGCGGTGGGCCCGCCGCGCCCCCGGAGGAGGGTGGACGGGCCTGGCCCCCTCTCGTGAGGAACGAGCGAGAGGGGTGGTTCCGACGAAGGGGGTGTGGCGGGCCCACCGCCGTCGCCCCACTCCCGCGGGGCGGCGCCCCGACACCACCATCCCGGGCGACACCACCCACCCAGCCACGGAGAACGACACGAAGGCCCGGCCCCCTCGCGGGGACCGGGCCTTCGGCGTACAGCGGTGTCGACCGCGTGGACTCAGGCGCTGGCCTCGTCCTCGGCGGCGACGTTCTTGGTGCGGTTCGGGTCGACCTGGACGCCGGGGCCCATGGTGGTCGAGACCGTGATCTTCTTGATGTAGCGGCCCTTGGAGCTGGCCGGCTTGAGACGCAGCACCTCCTCGAGGGCGGCGGCGTAGTTCTCGGCCAGCGCGGCCTCGGAGAACGACGCCTTGCCGATGATGAAGTGCAGGTTGGCGTGGCGGTCGACGCGGAACTCGATCTTGCCGCCCTTGATGTCCGTCACGGCCTTGGCCGGGTCGGGCGTCACGGTGCCGGTCTTCGGGTTCGGCATGAGGCCACGGGGACCGAGCACGCGGCCGAGGCGGCCGACCTTGCCCATGAGGTCCGGGGTGGCGACCACGGCGTCGAAGTCGAGGTAGCCGCCGGCCACCTTCTCGATCAGCTCGTCGCCACCGACCTCGTCGGCACCGGCGTCGAGGGCGGCCTGGGCCTTGTCACCGACGGCGAAGACGAGGACCTTGGCGGTCTTGCCGGTGCCGTGGGGCAGGTTGACGGTGCCGCGCACCATCTGGTCGGCCTTGCGGGGGTCGACGCCGAGACGCATCACGACGTCGACGGTCTCGTCGAACTTCTTCTTCGAGGTGGTCTTGGCGATCTTGATCGCGGCGAGCGGGGCGAAGACCTCGTCCTTGTCGAACGAGGCGGCCGCTGCGCGGTAGGTCTTGCTGCGCTGCATGTCTGGGTTCTCTCTTCTCGGTCCAGGTGTGGTCGCTCGGGCCAGCGCGGCCCTGCCACAGGGGTGCGACGTCGGGGCGGTGCCCCGGGACGTCAGTCGGTCGTGATGCCCATCGAGCGGGCGGTGCCCTCGACGATCTTCATCGCGGCGTCGATGTCGTTCGCGTTGAGGTCGGGGAGCTTCGTCTGGGCGATCTCGCGCACCTGGTCCTTGGTCAGCTTGCCGACCTTCTCCTTGTGCGGGACCGAGGAGCCCTTCTTCAGACCGGCGGCCTTCTTGATCAGCTCGGCGGCCGGCGGCGTCTTCGTGATGAAGTCGAAGGACCGGTCCTCGTAGATCGTGATCTCGACCGGGATGACGTTGCCGCGCATGGACTCGGTCTGGGCGTTGTACGCCTTGCAGAAGTCCATGATGTTGACGCCGTGGGGACCCAGGGCGGTACCGACCGGCGGGGCCGGGGAGGCGGCGCCGGCCTGGAGCTGCACCTTGACCAGGGCAGCGATCTTCTTCTTCGGAGGCATGCTGCTTCTCTTTCTTCTCGTGGTCATGTCGAGGCCGCCGTGTGCGGCCTCTGCCACCTGCGCCAACCGGAGGCGCAGCGATCATTGTGGGACGGAGCCGGGGGTCCGCCCAAATCTGCGGGGTCGGGCGGCGGCGCCGCCCGACCGGTGCGTCAGACGCGCTGGATCTGGCTGAAGGACAGCTCGACCGGGGTCTCCCGGCCGAAGATCTCGACGAGCGCCTTGACGCGCTGGCTCTCGGCGTTGATCTCGGTGATCGTCGCGTGCAGCGTGGCGAACGGGCCGTCGACGACCATCACGGAGTCGGAGACCGAGAAGTCCGCGACCTCGACCGGCTTCTTCGCGGTGGTGGGCGAGCCGACGGGGGCGGTGCCGGCCGCGACGGCCTCGGCCTCGGCGCGGGCCACGACGGCGGGGGCCAGCATGTCCTCGACCTCGCTCATCGTCAACGGGACCGGCTGGTGGGAGTTGCCGACGAAGCCGGTGACCGAGGGCGTGTGGCGCACCGCGGACCAGGACTCGTCGGTGAGGTCCATGCGGACCAGGACGTAACCGGGGAGCACGGTGCGCTTGACCATCTTGCGCTGGCCGTTCTTGATCTCCGCGACCTCCTCGGTGGGGACCACGATCTCGTGGATGTAGTCCTCCATGTTGAGGGAGATGGCGCGGTTCTCGAGGTTCTGCTTCACCCGGTTCTCCATGCCGGAGTAGGTGTGCACCACGAACCAGTCGCCGGGCTTGGCCCACAGCTCGCGACGGAACTTCTCCAGCGGGTCGTCCGCGTCGGGCTCCTCGGCCTGCTCGTCCTCGTCGGCGTCGTCCTGGTCGGCGTCGCCGTCGACCTGGTCGGCGTCGCCGTCGACCTGGTCGGCGGTCTCCTCAGCGCCATCGGCGACCTCGACGGTCTCCTCGGCGCTGTCGTCGGCTGCGTCCACGACGGTCTCGTCGAGGGTGCCGTCGGTCTCCGCCGGCTCGAACTGCTCAGTCACGTCCTGCTCCATCACGTCGTACGTCGCCCGGGCTCGTGGCCGGGCCGGGTGCGGGTGGCCGCCCGCGGGTGGTGGCTGCGAGGTCCGGCCTCGCCGGGCTCACCGCCGGTCTGGGCTCACTGGTCGGCGTTGCCGCCGAACACCGCGAACGCCAGGCGGCCCAGACCGAGGTCGAGGGCCGAGATGATCGCCATCATCACCAGCACGAACACCATCACCACGAAGAAGTAGGTGACCAGCTGGTCCTGGGTGGGCCAGACGACCTTGCGCAGCTCGGCGACGACCTGCCGGTAGAAGGTCACCGGGCTGGTGCGCACGGGCTTGTCGTCGCGGACCGCGTTGTCCGTCACGCCGCCACCTCTCTCGCATCGTTGCTGGTGCTGCTCGCAGCCGACCGTGTGGTCGCTGCGTCCTGCAGGGCACGAGGGACTTGAACCCCCAACCTTCGGTTTTGGAGACCGATGCTCTGCCAGTTGAGCTAGTGCCCTCCGACGGTCCACCCCCGGGGCATGCCGAAGCATGGGGGGAGACCACCAAGCGGGGAGTCTACGGGTGCCGTCCACGCCGCGTCCAAACGCCCGCCGCCCGACGGGCGTGGCGGCGACGCCTAGGGTGGCGCCGTGCGCGACCTCCACCTGCTGCCCAAGGCGCACCTGCACCTGCACTTCACCGGCTCCATGCGGCACGGGACGCTGCTGGAGCTGGCCGAGCGCGACGGCATCTCCCTGCCGGAGTCGCTGGTCTCCGAGTGGCCGCCGCACCTCTCCGCCGCCGACGAGAAGGGCTGGTTCCGCTTCCAGCGGCTCTACGACGTCGCGCGCTCGGTGCTGCGGACCGAGGGCGACGTGCGCCGACTGGTCCGGGAGGCGGCCGAGGACGACGTACGTGACGGGGGCGGGTGGCTGGAGATCCAGGTGGACCCCAGCGGCTACGCCGCGCGCTTCGGCGGCATCACCGCCTTCACCGACCTGGTCCTGGACGCGGTGGTCGAGGCGTCGCGGGAGACCGGCCTCGGGATGGCCGTGGTGATCGCGGCCAACCGGACCCGTCACCCCCTCGACGCCCGGACGCTGGCTCGCCTGGCCGCGCAGTACGCCGGGAGAGGCGTCGTCGGCTTCGGGCTGTCCAACGACGAGCGCCGGGGCACCACCGAGGACTTCGGGCCGGCGTTCGCCATCGCCGAGCGGGCGGGGCTGATGCTCGCGCCGCACGGCGGGGAGCTGCTGGGCGCCGACCACGTCCGCACCTGCCTGGACCACCTGCACGCCGACCGCCTCGGTCACGGCGTGCGCTCCGTCGAGGACCCCGAGCTCCTGGAGCGGGTCGTCTCCTGCGGTGTCGCCCTGGAGGTCTGCCCGGTCTCCAACGTCGCCCTGGGGGTCTACTCCGACCTCACCTCGGTGCCGCTCCCCCAGCTGCTCGCGGCCGGCGCGACGATCGCGCTGGGCGCCGACGACCCGCTGCTGTTCGGCTCCCGGTTGGCCGCGCAGTACGCCACGATGCGCGCCGCCCACGACCTCGACGACGCCACGCTGGCCGAGCTGGCCCGGATGTCGGTGCGGGCCTCGCGAGCCCCCTCGGACGTGCGGACCCGCCTGCTGGCCGGCATCGACGCGTGGCTCGCCGGTCCGGACGAGCCCTCGCCCTGATCGCCTCTGCGAGGATGGCCCCGTGAGCGATCGCGAGCCCGAGGACGACAACACGCCCTGGACCCACCAGCCCTACGGCAGTGGGGCCAACCAGCCGCCGACCCCGCCGTCGTACCCGACGAACCCCTACGCCGACCCGGAGCGGGCGGCCCAGGAGGGCCAGCAGCCTCAGCAGGGTCAGGGCACCCCGCCGCCGTACGGCCAGGGACAGCCGCAGTGGGGGCAGCCGGGCTACGGCACGCAGGGCTACCCGCCGCCGGCCCAGCAGCCCTACGGCCAGCAGTACGGCCAGCAGTACGGCCAGCCCTACGGGCAGCCCTATGCCCAGCAGCCGGGCTACCAGCCCTTCCCGTCGGTGCCGTCGCACCCCCAGGCCAACGCCTCCCTGGTGTGGGGCATCGTGGCGCTGGGCGGGGGCTTCGTGTGCGGCCTGCCGCTGCTGGTGGGGCCCTACGCCTGGTTCCTCGGCTCCCGGGTCCGGCGCGAGATCGACGAGGCCGGCGGCCAGCTCGGCGGGCGCAGCGAGGCCAGCGCCGGGATGATCCTGGGCATCATCGCGACCGTGCTGCTCGCGCTGGGCGTGCTGGCGTTCGTCGCCATCATCGCGATCGCGGCGGGGACCTCCGGCTACTGACGACCGGCTGCGCCCTCGTCAGAGGGTGCAGCCGACGAGCACCGGCTCGTTGACCAGGCGTACGCCGAAGCGCTGGTCGACCCGCTCCTGCACCGCCCGCGCGAGACCGAGCAGGTCGGCGGTCGTCGCACCGCCGCGGTTGGTCAGCGCGAGGGTGTGCTTGGTGGACAGCGTCGCGCGCCCGCCGGTCACCTCGGCGCCCCAACCCTTGGGCAGCCCGGCGTGCTCGATGAGCCAGGCGGCGCTGGTCTTGACGGTGCCGTCGGGCTGCGGCCACGCCGGTGCCCCCTCGGGCACGTCGGCGGCGTCGAGCACGGGGTTGGTGAAGAACGAGCCGGCGCTCCACGTGTCGTGGTCGCCGGCGTCGAGGACCATCCCCTTGCCGCCCCGCAGCGCGAGGACGGCGGCGCGCACCTCGGCGAGAGGCGCCCGCTGGCCGGTCTCGACCCCGAGGGCGCGGGCCAGCTCGGCGTACGCGACCGGGGCGCCGAGGCTGCCCTGCCGCAGCTGGAAGGTCACCGACACCACCACGTGGCGGCCGGGGTCGGACTTGAACCGCGAGTGGCGGTAGCCGAAGTCGCACTCGGCGTGGGCGAAGGTGCGGAACGTCCGCTCGCGGCGGTCCCACGCGCGCACCTGGGCGATGGTCTGGGAGACGTCCTGGCCGTAGGCGCCGACGTTCTGGATCGGCGTCGCGCCGACCGACCCGGGGATGCCGGACAGCGCCTCCACGCCGACCCAGCCGCGCTCGACGGCGGTGGCGACGAAGGCGTCCCACGACTCCCCCGCCGCGACGGTCACCATCGCGCCGCCGCACGTCGGGTCGTCGTCCTCGACGTCGCTGCGGATGCCGCGGGTGGCCACCTCGACCACCGTGCCCGCGAAGCCCTCGTCGGCGACGACGAGGTTGCTCCCGCCACCGAGCACCAGGACCGGCTCGCCCGCGTCGTCGGCGGCGCGCACGGCCTCGACCAGCTCGGCCTCGGTCGTGGCGGTGACCCAGCGTCGCGCGGGGCCGCCGAGACGCAGCGTGGTGCGGTCGCGCAGGGCGGGGGCCTCAGCCACGGACCGGCCCCAGCACGGCCTTGGGCACGCCCAGCACCTTGGTGCCGCCGCAGGTGACGGTCAGGGCGACGGTGGTGGTGCCGTCGTCGCCCGGCTTCTCCTGGCCCTCCACGAGCACCTCGACGCCGCCCTCGGCCGGCACCACGACCGGGGCGGTGAACTTGCAGCCCAGGGAGACGACCTCGCGATCGGGGAACCAGTCGGCGACGGCGCGGGCGGCCAGCGCCATGGTGTACATCCCGTGCGCGATGACCCCGGGCAGCCCCACGGCCGTCGCGACCGCCTCGTCCTGGTGGATCGGGTTGTGGTCGCCGCTCGCGGCGGCGTACGCGACGAGGTCGGCGCGGGTGATGATGAAGGTGCGGCTCGGCAGGCTCATGCGTCGCCCTCCGTCCCGGCGCGGTGCACCAGCGTGGCGCCGGTCGTGCACACGAGCGCGCCGTCGGCGTCGAGGACCTCGCTGGTGGTGCTGATGATGTCGTTGCCGCCGATCTGGCGGAGCCCGGCGACGGTGAGTGTCGCGGTGAGGACGTCGCCCTCGCGCACGGGACGCTCGTAGGTGAAGCGCTGCTCGCCGTGGACGATGCGGTGCAGCTGGACCTGCTCGGCCTCGAGGAAGGCGTTCATCGCCTCGAAGGCCATCACGATCGGGTACGTCGCCGGCGCCGGCCCCCCGTCCCACTCCCCTCCGGTGGCGGCGGCGAAGGCGCGCAGGCCCTCGGCGGTGACGGGGTACGGTCGCGTGGATGGGAAGGAGCGACCGACGATCGAGGGGTCGACTGGCATGGGTCCAACCTACGGCCCGCGCGGCCGTGGTCGTGGCCACGGTCCTGGCACTGCTCGGGGCGTGCACGACGCCGTCGGCCGACCCGGACCCGGCCGGGTCCGGCCCGTCCCCCCGGTTGGCCGACTGCCCACCGGTGACGTCCGCCGACGTCCGCGGCCGGGCCCCGTCGTACCTGCCGGACCGGGCCGGGCTCACTCCGCTCCCCGTCTCGGACGCGGTCTGCGCCGCCGTCTGGGCGCCCCGCGGGGCCGCGGCGTTCGTGCCGCAGGGCGTGGCGGTGCGCGGGCGCACCGCCTGGCTGACCGGCTACGACGAGGGTGAGCCGGGCTCGTTGTGGTGCCGGGTGCTGCGCGTGGACCTGCGCACCGGGCGGCTGCTGGCCGACCGTCCGCGGGTCGAGGGCAGCGTGCCCGGTGGGCCCGAGGTGAGCTGCCGGCACGGCGGCGGCGCGGCCCTGGACCGGCACGGCCTGTGGCTCACGGAGAGCTCGCGGTTGTGGCTGCTGGACCCCGGCTCGCTGGACGTGCTGCGGGTCTGGCGGCTCGAGGACCCGGTGCAGGGCTCGTTCGGCCTCCTGGCACCCGACGGGCGGATCGGTCTCGGGCGCTTCCGTCCGTCACGGGTGCACCCGGGTCGTGCGGCGATGGACTGGTTCCGCGTGACTGACGTGCTGGCGCCCGGCGTCACGGCGCTGGGCGCGGCGGACGCGGTGGCGTCGCGGAAGGTGCCCTCCCACGCGCAGGGGGCGGTGTGGGCTCGGATGGGCGGGCGCACCGGGGTGTGGTTCGCCCGCTCGCACACGAGGTGCGGGGTCCTGGAGGGCCCGGGCGGCCGAGCGCGCGCGTTCCTCCCCGGGGCCGAGGGGATGGTCGCCACGCGGGCCGGTGTGTGGGTGGTCAGCGAGTCGAGCGCGCGAGCGTTCTGGACCCGCGGCGGTCGTCCCGTCGTCCCCACGCTGTCCAGGCTCGACACCTCGCGGGTGGGCGCCTGGCCCGAGCCGACCTGCGACCCGGCCGACTGACGGAACCGGGGTCCCGGGCTCCAAGGGCCAGGGCCTGGGCTCCAGGGCCCGGCGAACGCCGACGGCCCGCCAGGAGGACCTGGCGGGCCGTGCGTTCGCGACGAGCGCTGGGGTCAGCGGGTCTCGCGGTGGTCGGTGTGCGTCCGGCAACGCGGGCAGAACTTCTTCATCTCCATGCGGTCGGGGTTGTTCCGACGGTTCTTCTTGGTGATGTAGTTCCGCTCCTTGCAGTCCACGCAGGCGAGCGTGATCTTGGGGCGAACGTCAGAGCTCTTGCTGGCCATGGTGGTTCCTTGCTTGATCGGAGTCCGTGTGCGGAGAGTGTGGTAGCGGGGGCGGGACTCGAACCCGCGACACCACGATTATGAGCCGTGTGCTCTAACCACCTGAGCTACCCCGCCACATGGATGAGGGTCGACCCCGGTCTTCGACCGGCGCCGACCCGACCCAGAGCCCCTTTACGGAATCGAACCGTAGACCTTCTCCTTACCATGGAGACGCTCTGCCGACTGAGCTAAAGGGGCAACGACGCAGAACCATACAGAGTCTTCCCCGTGGGGAAAAATCGGGGCGTGACCTCCTGCTTCCACACCCCCCACGGCACCCCTGACGGCACCTCCGGCGACGCCTCCGCCCCCGCCGAGGAGGGCGGCGGCCGGGCCCTCGCAGAGCGCGTCCTCGCGACCCGGGCGAGCGCTCTCACCCGCGTCCACCCGCGTCGGGGGCCAGTTCGATGCCCGACCTGCGGGAGTGGGTGGATCGGGTCGAACCGGCGTATTGATACGCCGGCTCGGCGGGACAGCGGGTCGAGCCGGCGTATTGATACGCCGGCTCGGCAGGGCAACGGGTCGAACCGGCGTATTGATGCGCCGGCTCGGCGTCAGGCGAGGGTGGGGAAGGGGTGGGCCTGCTCGAGCTCGTAGGACAGCTCCAGCAGAAGGGCCTCGCGACCCGGGGCGGCGGCGAGCATCATCCCCAGCGGCAGTCCGTCGGGGGTCGTGGCCAGCGGCAGGGAGACCGCGGGGGCGCCGGTGGCGTTCTGCCAGGGGGTGAACACGACCCAGTCCATGAGCCGCTCCATGACCTGCTCGTAGCCCGGCTCCGGGGAGAGGTGGCCGATCGGTGGAGTCGCCGAGCCGAGGGTGGGCGTGAGCGCGACGTCCCACCGCTCGTGGAAGCGCTCGGCCAGCGCGGTGGAGCGGCGCAGCCGGGCGATCGCACCCGGGATGCGGTGCGCGGAGCGGGCGGCGTGACGGGCGAGTCCCGTCGTCAGCGGGTCGAGCCGGGACCGGTCGAAGGTGCGGCCGTGGTTGCGCCGACCGCCGGCCACGAGGACCCCGGCGAGCGTGGCCCAGTAGAGCAGGAAGTCGTCGGGGAAGGAGTCCGGCACCGGCGCCGGTACCTCCTCGACGTGGTGGCCCAGCTCCTCCAGGAGCGTGGCGGTGCGCCAGGTCGCCTCGGCGGTGGCGGCGTCCGCGCTGCGACCGGCGCCCTCGGTGTGCACCGCGACCCGCAGCCGCTGGCGGCCGGGCCGGGTGATGTCACCGACCGGCGGGAGCCGCAGCGGGCGGTAGACCTTCTCGGCCTCCCGGAGCAGTGCCGCGGTGTCCCGCACCGAGCGCGTGACCACGCCGTCGCTCACGATGCGCACCGGCTGGCCGCGCAGCATCGCGTCCTGGGCCAGCCGGCCACGGGTCGGCTTGAGCCCGACCAGGCCGTTGACCGCCGCGGGGATCCGGATCGAGCCGCCGCCGTCGTTGGCGTGCGCGATCGGCACCGCCCCCGCAGCCACGAGCGCCGCGGACCCGGCGGAGGAGGCGCCGGCGGTCCGGGCCGGGTCCCACGGGTTGCGGACCGGGCCGAGGCGGGGGTGCTCGACGGCGGCGTTGAAACCGTACTCCGAGAGCCGGGTCTTGCCGAGGGCGACCAGCCCGGTGGCCAGGTACATCCGCGCGAAGTCGCCGTCGCGGGCGACCGGCCCACCGACGTACGCGTCGGTGCCCTGCAGGGTGGGCATCCCGGCGACGTCGACGTTGTCCTTCACGAAGGTGGGTACGCCGGCGAAGAACCCGCCCCGCAGGTCGCGTGCCTCCGCACGCGCCCGCTCCCACGCCCGCCAGGCGACGGCCCCCAGCTCGGGGTCGACGGCCTCGGTGCGCGCGATCGCCGCGTCCACCACCTCGGGCGCCGACACCTCACCGGCGTGCAGGGCGGCGACCAGCCCGACGGCGTCGAGGTCGCGGAGGGCGTCATCGGTGAAGGCGTGCACGCGCGGCATGGCGCCGACCGTAGCGGGCCGACCGGGTCAGAGGAGCAGGGCGACGACCAGCGGGATGAGCAGGCTGGTGAGCAGCGCGGTCAGCCCCATGGACAGCCCGGAGAACGCGCCCTCCACCGGGTCCTCGGCCAGCGCCCTGGCCGTGCCGATGCCGTGGGAGACCCCGCCGATCGCCACCCCCCGCGCCCGGGGCTCGCGCACCCGCAGCCGGTCCAGCACCCACGGTCCGGCCACGGCCCCGAGGATGCCCGCGGTGATGGTGAGGACCGCGCTGAGGGCGGGGATGCCGCCGATCTCGGCGCTCAGCGCGAGCGAGACCGGCGTCGTCGTGGCCTTGGGCGCCATGGTGCGTGCGAGCTCCTCGGAGCCACCGAGGAGCTGGACGAGCAGGACCGCCGACCCCACGGAGACCAGGACCCCGAGCACCAGGGCGACCAGCATCGGCAGCGCGAAGCCGCGCAGCCGGTGCAGCTGGCGGTGCAGCGGCACCGCCAGCGCGACCGTCGCCGGCCCGAGCAGGAAGGTGAGCACGGCGGTGCCCTCGGCGTAGATCCCGAGGTCGACGTCGAGCAGCAGCAGGGCCGACCCCAGCAGCACGACGGCCACGAGCACCGGCTGGGCCACGGAGAGGCGGGTGCGGTCGAGCAGCCACACACCGACCCGGTAGGCCAGCAACGTGGCCACCAGCCAGGTCAGCGGCTGCTCGACGACCCACCTCATCGCGGGCCCCCTGCGGCCCGGCCGCGGGACCGGGGGGCCCAGCGGGTGAGCGCCTGCGCGCTGAGCCCGATCGTGGCCAGGCCCAGCACCCACGACCCGACGAGGGCCACGACGATGGGCAGCCAGTCCGCGGCGATCACCGCGCCGTAGGCCACGACCCCCACCCCGGGGACGATGAACAGCAGCTGGAGGTGCGGCAGCAGCGCGTCGGCGGCGACGTGGGCGGAGGTGTCCTCCCGACGGCGGACCAGCAGGACGACCAGCAGGACGACCATCCCGAGCACGGCACCCGGGACCGGCGCGCCGGTCGCGTGGGCGAGCACCTCGCCGGCGAGCTGGCAGCCCAGCAGCCAGGTCAGACCGGGGACGACGCGCACCCGGTGAGTCTCCCAGCCGGGATCAGCCGCGGCGGTGGCAGCCCACGAGGTGGGGGTCGAAGACGCCGGTGGCCTCCATCAGCGCGAACATCGTGGTGGGCCCGACGAAGGTGAAGCCGCGCTTCTTCAGCGCCTTGGAGAGCGCCACCGACTCGGGGGAGGTCGTCTGCTGCTGCTCGGTGTCGTGCGGGGCGGGCGCCACCGGCGGTGCGTGCTCGCGCACCAGCCGCTCCAGGCTGTCGGCGCCCTGTGCCTCGCGCAAGGCCACCAACGCCCGGGCGTTGGTGATCGCGGCGAGCACCTTGGCGCGGTTGCGGACGATCCCCGCGTCACCCATCAGCCGGACGACGTCGGTCTCGTCGTAGCCCGCGACCCGCTCGGGGTCGAAGGCGTCGAAGGCCGCCCGGAAGGCGGGGCGCTTGCGCAGGATGGTCGCCCACGAGAGGCCGGACTGGAAGGCCTCGAGGCTCAGCCGCTCGAACCACGCGGCGTCCCCGACGATGGGACGCCCCCACTCGTGGTCGTGGTAGTCGCGCATCTCCCCCGGACCCGCCGCCCACGGACAGCGGGCCAGGCCGTCCTCCCCGACGACCGGCCCCGTCACCGACGCTCCTTGAGCCGTACGGTGGGCAGCGCCGGCGCGGGGATGGGGCGGTGGTGGTCGCCCACGACGGTGCCGAAGCGCCCGTCGGCGACGTCCTGGGAGTCGGCGACGACCTCGCCGTCCCGGGTGATCTGGGCCTGCCACTCCTCGCGGTACGCCGCGACCTCGTCGTGGTCGGCGCCGATGAAGTTCCAGAACATCACGATCGCCTCGCCCAACGGCTCGCCGCCGAGCAGCAGGGCGCGGACCGGCTCCTCCCCCGCCTCGACGCGCACACCGGCCGCACCGGTCGGGAGGTAGGCGAGGTCGCCGCGGGTCGTGGGCGCGCCGGCGACCACCGGTGCGCCGGCATCGACCAGCACGGCGTGCTCGTGGGCGGGGTCGACGTCGAGGTCGAGGCTGGTGCCCGCCTCGAGCAGCAGCTCGGCACCCACGAGCGGGGAGAACGTCGTGACCGGGGACGTGCTGCCCAGCAGCGACCCGAGGAAGACCCGGGCCTCCCACCCGGGCCCGCCCACCGGATCGGGCACGTAGTGGGTGAAGCCGGGGTCGGTCGCGCGGTGGGCGGCCGGCAGTGCCACCCACAGCTGCGCCCCGTGCAGCGTGGTGGTGCGCGCGGTGGAGACCTCGGAGTGGGAGATCCCCCTCCCGGCCGTCATCAGGTTGAGCTCCCCGGGCCGCACCATGGCGTGGTGGCCGGCGGAGTCGCGGTGCTCGATCTCCCCGGTGAACAGCCACGAGACCGTCTGCAGCCCGGTGTGCGGGTGAGGGGCGACCTTCATGCCCCCGCTCTCGGCCACCTGGTCGGGGCCGTAGTGGTCCACGAAGCACCACGCGCCCACCAGCGTCCGCGAGCGCTGCGGGAGGGTGCGGCGCACCGTCATCGCGCGGGGACCGCCGAGCGGCACCTCACGGGCTGACATCACCTCGACCTGCCCGCCGTCGCGGCTGGAGCAGGTCACCTCGTCCATCGCGTCGGCGGGCGGCTCCAGGCGGGTCATGGACCGATCCTAGGAGCCGGCTACGACAGCTGGTCCGGCTCGACGACCCGCTTGGCCTCGTCGCCACGGCCCGACGGGACCACGTGCCCGGCGTCGCTGGACCAGCGCCGGGCGTCGTCGTGGGTGGTGCGCTCCAGGCGCACCACCACCGACTTCGACGTCGGGGTGTTGCTGCCCAGCGCGGTCGAGGCGAGCGGGACGAGCGGGTTGGTCTCGGGGTAGTAGGCCGCCGCGCACCCGCGCGGCTGCTCGTAGGCCACGACCCGGAAGGCCGGGGCGACCCGCTCGACGACCGCGGAGGAATCGTCGTCGGGGTCGCGCCACTCGCTGACCAGGTCGACCAGGTCACCGTCGGCGAACCCGAGGGCGGTGACGTCCTCGGGGTGCACGAAGACCACGCGGCGCCCGTTGCGCACCCCGCGGTAGCGGTCGTCGAGACCGTAGATCGTGGTGTTGAACTGGTCGTGGCTGCGCATGGTCTGCAGCAGCAGCCGCCCCTCGGGGACGTGCAGCACGTCCAGCGGGCTGACGGCGAAGACCGCCCGCTCTTGCCGGGTGGGGAAGGTGCGGCTGTCGCGCGGCGGGTGCGGCAGCACGAACCCGCCGGGCTGGTCGACCTTCTCGGCGTACGCCGCGGCACCGGGCACCACGCGCGAGATCCGGTGCCGGATCTCGGTGTAGTCGGCGCGGAACCGCTCCCACGGCACGGCGTGGTCGGCGCCGAGGGTGGCCAGGGCGATGCCGCAGATGATGTCGACCTCCGAGCGCAGGTGCTCCGAGGCCGGCTCCAACGGGCCGTGCGAGGCGTGCACCGCCGACATCGAGTCCTCGACGGTCACCCGCTGCCGGGTGCCACCGGTCAGGTCGCGCTCGCTGCGCCCCAGCGCGGGCAGGATGAGCGCGGTCCGCCCGTGGACGACGTGGGAGCGGTTGAGCTTGGTGGACACGTGCACGGTGAGTGCGGCCCGCCGGAAGGCCTCCTCGGTCACGGCGGTGTCGGAGATGGCGGCCACGAAGTTGCCGCCCATCCCGATGAACACCGAGGCGTCGCCGTCGTGGAGCGCCCTGACGGAGGCGACCGAGTCGTAGCCGTGCCGGCGCGGCACCGGGATCTCGAACTCGTCCTCGACGGCCCTGAGGAAGTGCTCGGGCGAGCGCTCCCAGATGCCCATCGTGCGGTCGCCCTGGACGTTGGAGTGACCACGGACGGGGCACAGCCCCGCGCCCGGCTTGCCGATGTTGCCCTGGAGGAAGGCGACGTTGGCGATCTCCTTGACCGTGGCCACGGAGTTGCGGTGCTGGGTGATGCCCATCGCCCAGCACAGCACGGTGGCCGAGGAGTCGCGGAACATCTGGGCCGCCTCCTCGATCTGCGCACGCGAGAGGCCGGTCGCGGCGAGCACGGCGTCCCAGTCCAGCTCGCGCAGGTGGGCGGCGTACTCCTCGAAACCGTGGGTGTGCTGCTCGATGAAGTCGTGGTCGAGGGCGTCCCACTCCAGCAGCAGCGCGCCGATCGCCTGGAACAGGGCGAGGTCGCCGTTGACGCGGACCGGCAGGTGCAGGTCGGCCAGGTCGGTGCCCCGGCCGACGACGCCGCGGGGGTTCTGCGGGTTCTTGAAGCGCACCAGGCCCGCCTCGCGCAGCGGGTTGATCGCGAGGATCTTGCCGCCGCCCCGCTTGGCCTTCTCCAGGGCCGAGAGCATGCGTGGGTGGTTGGTGCCGGGGTTCTGGCCGGCCACCACGACCAGCTCGGCGGTCTCGACGTCGTGCAGGCTCACCGAGCCCTTGCCGATGCCGATCGACTCCGCGAGGCCGACCGAGGTCGACTCGTGGCACATGTTGGAGCAGTCGGGGAGGTTGTTGGTGCCCAGCGAGCGGGCGAGCAGCTGGTAGGCGAAGGCGGCCTCGTTGGAGGTCTTCCCGGAGGTGTAGAAGATCGCCTCGTCGGGGCTCGCGAGCTCGCGCAGGTGCGAGGCGATGACCTCGAAGGCGTCCTCCCAGGTGATCGGCTCGTAGTGCGTCCCGCCCGGCCGGAGCACCATCGGCTCGGTGAGCCGGCCCTGCTGACCCAGCCAGAAGTCGGTGCGTTCGACCAGCTCGGCGACCGGGTGGTCGGCGAAGAAGCGGCGGTCCACGCGACGCAGCGTCGCCTCCTCGGTCACGGCCTTCGCGCCGTTCTCGCAGAACTCGGCGGTGTGCCGGTGGCCCGCGTCCGGGTCCGGCCAGGCACAGCCCTGGCAGTCGAACCCGTCGACCTGGTTGAGCCGCAGCAGGGTGCGCGCGGTGCGGATCGGGCCCATCTGCTCGACCGCCCGCTTCATCGCCACCGCGACCGCGGTCGGCCCGGCGGCGTGGTCCTCGGGATCCCCCACGTGCAGCTCTCGCTCGTCGAGGTCGTCACGGGGGGCTGAGCGGTTCCAACCGAGAGGCATGCCCCCATCATGCGCAGCGCCACCGGCACCGGGTCCACCCGTGCGGGCCCTCCAGCCCGAGCCGGCCGGCCGGGCGCGGCTGCGGGACGGCGCCGGGACCGCTATCTTGCCGAGCACACGCGTCGAGGAGGAGCACATGTCGAGCACACCCCCGCCCTACCCGCCCGGTGAGCCGGGAGGCTCCGGACCCGACTACGGCCAGACCCCACCGCCCCCGCCCCCCGGTGGTGGGTACGGCGGCGGCTACGGCACCCCGCCCCCGAGCGGGCCGCCGGCCGGTGGTGGCTACGGCGGTGGTGGCTACGGCGGCGGCGGCTACGGCGGGGCACCCTCGCCCCAGTGGAGCGTCGGCGACGCCGTGCCGTTCGGGTGGCGCACCTTCAAGGCCAACGTCGGCCCGATCCTGCTCGCGATCCTGGTCCTGCTCATCGTCAACGGCGCCCTGCAGGCGCTCGGCTCGGCCTTCGGCGACAACATCCCGCTCACGCTGGCCTTCGGCGTGCTCGGCTGGGTGGTCGGCACGGTCCTCAGCGCCGGCGTCGTCCGCGGCGCCCTCGACCTGACCGAGGGTCGCGGCATCCGCCAGGACTTCATCATGGCGCTGTTCCAGCCGCCGAAGCTGCCGCAGGTGCTGCTGCTCGGCCTGCTCCAGGGCGTCATCGTCACCGTGGGCCTGATCCTGTGCGTGCTGCCGGGCCTGGTGGCGATCGTGCTCACCGCCTTCAGCGTCTACTTCCTGGTGGACCGTCCCGACCTGGACGCGATCGGCTCGCTGAAGGCCAGCGTCTCGCTGGTCACGGGCAACCTCGGCTCGGTGCTGCTGTGGATGCTGACCTGCCTGGGCCTGGCGATCGCCGGGACGCTCGCCTGCCTGGTGGGGCTGCTGGCCGCGCTGCCGGTGATCTACCTCGGCACCGCCTTCACCTACAAGCGGCTGACGGGCCAGCCGGTCGCCGGCTGACCACTCCGCCCCGGCTCGCAGCAGCCGCAGCACGGACCGCGCCGGGCTCCCGACCTCGAGGAGCCCGGCACGGCGTACGCCCCACCGGGCCGTCGTGACCTGCACCACCGACGACGCCCGGGCCCCGCGTACGGATGGGGGTATCTGTCCAGACCACCGGTCCGCTGGGCGAGAACGCGCCCGGCCGCCTCGCACATCCGGGTGACCATGGCCGGACCCCCCCAAGCCCCCCAGGAGGTCTGATGACCCCGCACGCCCCCGCCACGGTGCACCGGACGGCCCTAGCCGTCTCGACCGCGCTGATCACCGCCCTTCCCGTCCTCGCCGTCAGCGGCGCCCCCGCCGGGGCCGCCGCACGCTCCGACGCAGCCTCGTCGGCCAGCGCGACGACCGATGCGCTCGCCGCTCGCGCCGGCAAGAAGAAGGGCACGCAGAAGTACCACCACCGCGCCAAGGTGGGCTCCCAGGTGCTCCGCGCGATCGTGCTGGACCAGACCCCCGGCATCGAGGGCGGCAAGGTCGTCGACCTGCGCGTGGGTCGCGCTGCCGCCAACATCAACACCCGCAAGGAGAACACCGCGGTCTCGACGTCGAAGACGCTCGGCGGCCGCGGCCTCGCCGACAACGACCTCTCCGGGCTGCTCACGGCCCTGGTGGCGAAGGTCGGACCGGCCAAGGGCAAGGAAGCCGTGCCCTCCCAGACCCTCGTCCCCGTACCGGCTGAGCCGCTGCTCTCGCTCGGTGTCTCCACCGGGGACACCATGGCCCGCTGGAACGGCCCGAAGAAGTGCGTGCCCGGCCGCAAGGCGGTGACCTCGTCGACCTCCTCCACCGCCGACCTGGCGGTGCTGCCCAGCGTGATCCCCGGCTTCGGCTCGCTGCTCGGGCTCGACGGCACCGTCTCGGCCATCCAGAAGACGTCCTACCTGCCCAAGAAGAAGAAGGCCGGCCTCAAGGCCGTCGCCACCACCGCGCTGGCCGACATCGGCCTCTTCGGCGACATGGTGAACGTCGAGGTCGTCGCCGACCCGAAGATGGTCGCCGTGGCCACCGGCCGTCCGGGCAAGGCCAAGATCACGTACACCCCCGCTGTCCTGGAGATCACCGGCCCCGACGGCTCGCCCGTCCCGATCCCGACCGACGGGGCGCCCGCCGAGATCGGCATCCCGGCGAACCCGCTGCTCGGCCTGACCATCCAGTTCCCCGGCATCATCTCGGAGAAGGTGACAGACAACGGTCGGATGGCGAAGGCCAAGTCGGTCACCCTGCGCCTGGTCCTCTCCCTGGCCGGCCAGGTCATCGCCGACGTGGCGGTCGCACCGCTGCAGACCAAGGTCAAGGTGCCCAAGGGCGGCATCACCTGCTGAGGCAGCAGCAGGTCCCCCGGACCCGCTGAACGGATCCACCGGCGACGAGCGCTGGGCCTGCGGCCCAGCGCTCGTCCGCCATCCACGGCAGGGTCGCCGTGCGTTCACCCGCTCCGGCCAGGGTGTGCGCCGTGCGCATCGCCCAGCTCGCCAACTTCATCGGCCCCGCCTCCGGTGGGGTGCGGACCGCCGTCTCGGCGATGGGCGAGGGGTACGTCGACGCCGGTGTCGAGCGGCTGCTGGTCGTGCCGGGGCCGGCCGATGCCGTCGAGGAGACCGCGACCGGGACGGTGGTCTCGGTCCGTGCGCCCCGGGTCGGCGGCGGCTACCGCCTCATCGTCGAGCCCTGGCGGGTCGTCGAGGCCCTCGAGCGCTTCGCGCCGACCTCGGTCGAGCTCCACGACAAGACCACGCTGCTGCCGGTGGCGAGGTGGGCACGGCGCCGAGGTGTCGCCACGGTGCTGCTCTCGCACGAGCGGCTCGGCGACATGCTGGCGATGCGCACCGGCCTCGACACCTCCGCACGGGCCCCCATCGCGCTGCTGAACCGGCTGGTGGTCCGCTCCGTCGACCGGCTCGTGGTGACGTCGGGGTACGCCGAGCGGGAGTTCCGCTCCGTCGCCGCCTCCGCCCGATGCCCTGTCACCAGGGTGCCGCTGGGCGTCGACCTCGACACCTTCCGGCCGGTCCGGCAGCCCCCACGCTCGGACGGTGTCCTGCGCCTGGTGCACGTCGGCCGGCTGTCCCGGGAGAAGTCGCCCCACCTGGCGGTCGCCACGGCCGCGGAGCTGCACGAGCGTGGGGTGCCGGTGCAGCTCGACGTCTACGGCGAGGGGCCCCACCTCGACGAGCTGCGGGCGATCGCCGGATCGGCCCCCGTGACCTTCCACGGCTTCGTGGCGGGACGAGACGCCCTGCGCGAGCGGATCGCCGCCGCGGACATCGCCCTGTCGGTCTGCCCCGGGGAGACCTTCGGGCTCGCGGTGCTCGAGGCGCTGGCCTGCGGGACTCCCGTCGTGACCGCGGACCGAGGAGGGGCCCGCGAGCTCGTGGACGTCACCTCGGGCGGCTGGGCTGCGCCGTACCCCTCGACGCTGGCGGACGCCGTCCTCGACCTCGCCGCCCGGCCGCGCGAGCACCTGCGCGTCGGGGCTCGACGTCGCGCCGAGCGGTACCCGTGGTCGGCGGCGACCGACGCGATGCTCGCCGTGCACGCGGACGCCACCGACGTCACCGGCCGGGTCCGGGTGCCGGCGTAGCGCCCGGCGGGCCGACTGGTCGCATGGAACTGCCGCTTGTCGACCGGAGTTCCGTGAGACCAGCGCCAGTTTCACCACCCGGGTGGTGAAACCGCGCCCGGTCAGCCCAGCCCCGCAGCCTCCCGGGCGAGGGACTCCACGCGGCCCCAGTCACCGGCGGCGAGGGCGTCGGGAGGGGTGAGCCAGGAGCCGCCGACGCAGCCGACGTTCGGCAGGGAGAGGTACGACGGTGCGCTGGTGGCCGTGATGCCGCCGGTCGGGCAGAAGCGGGCGGCTGCCAGCGGCGAGGCCAGCGACTTCAGGTAGGCGGCACCACCGGAGGCCTCGGCGGGGAAGAACTTCATCTCGGTGACCCCGGCCTCGAGGACCGCGAGCACCTCGGAGACCGTGGCCGTGCCGGGCAGGAACGGCAGCCCGGTGCCGAGCATCGCCTCGAGCAGGGCCGGGGTGGTGCCCGGGGAGACCAGGAAGCCGGCCCCGGCCACGGCCGCCTGCTCGGCCTGGGCGGGCGTGCAGACCGTGCCGACCCCGAGGGTGATCTCGGGGACCTCGTCCGCGATCGCGCGCACCGCGTCGAGGGCGACCGGCGTGCGCAGGGTCAGCTCGATGACCGGCAGCCCACCGGCCACCAGCGCCCGGGCCAGCGGCACCGCGTGGTCGAGGTCGTCGATGACGACCACGGGGACGACCGGGACGAGGTCGAGGATCGAGGCGGGGGTGGACTCAGACATGGGCGGGAGCCTCGCTCTGCTGCGGGGAGTGGTGGAGGGCAGGGACGGCCGGGAAGACGCCGGCGCCCTCGTCGGCGGGCCCGACGGTGGCGCGGAACGCGGCGAACAGCTCGCGTCCGGTGCCGACGAACTCGGCGGCGGTCGGCGCGGCGCCGGTCGCGGGTCGCGCGAGGACGGTCTCGGCGTCCTCGACGGTGAGCACCCCGGTCGTGCCGTCGACCGTGACGAGGTCGCCGTCGACGATCTTGGCGATCGCCCCGCCCAGCGCGGCCTCGGGCGTGACGTGGATGGCGGCCGGCACCTTGCCCGACGCCCCGGACATCCGGCCGTCGGTCACGATCGCGACCTTCTGACCGCGGTCCTGCAGCACCCCCAGCGCCGGGGTGAGCTTGTGCAGCTCGGGCATGCCGTTGGCAGCCGGCCCCTGGTAGCGGATGACGGCCACGAAGTCGCGACCGTCGAGCTCGTGGGCCGAGAACGCGGCCAGGAAGTCGGCCTGGTCGTCGAAGACCACGGCCGGGGCGGTCACCACGCGGTGCTCGGGGGTGACTGCCGAGGTCTTGATGACCGCTCGGCCCAGCGGGCCGGTCAGCACCCGCAGCCCGCCGTCGGGTGCGAACGGGTCGTCGGCAGGGCGCAGCACCTCGGGGTCGAGCGTCGCGGTCGGGCCCTCGACCCACTCGACGCCCGTCCGGCCGGAGCCGTCCTCGACCAGCCGCGGCTCCTGGGTGTAGCGGCGCAGGCCGGGCCCGGCGACGGTCAGCACGTCCTCGTGCAGCAACCCGGCGTCGAGCAGGGTGCGCACCAGGAAGGCGATGCCACCCGCGGCCTGGAAGTGGTTCACGTCGGCCGAGCCGTTGGGGTAGATCCGGCACAGCGACGGCACGACGGCTGAGAGGTCGGAGAGGTCCTGCCAGGTCAGCTCGATGCCCGCAGCGCGGGCCATCGCGACCAGGTGCATCGTGTGGTTGGTCGAGCCGCCCGAGGCCAGCAGCGCCACGCAGGCGTTGACCATCGTGCGCTCGTCGACCAGCTCGCCCATCGGCGCGCTCTGCACCCCGCGCGCCATCTCGGTCACCCGGGCGGCAGCCGCGTCGGTGAGGGCGGCACGCATCGGCGTACCGGGGTTGACGAAGGAGCTGCCCGGCAGGTGCAGGCCCATGACCTCCATCAGCAGCTGGTTGGAGTTGGCGGTGCCGTAGAAGGTGCAGGTGCCCACCGAGTGGTACGACGCGGCCTCGGCCTCGAGCAGCTCCTCGCGGGTCGCCTTGCCCTCGGCGAAGCGCTGGCGCACCCGCGCCTTCTCCTTGTTGGGCAGCCCGGACTCCATCGGCCCGGCGGGCACCAGGATCGTCGGCAGGTGCCCGAAGGACAGGGCGCCGATCACCAGGCCGGGCACGATCTTGTCGCAGACGCCGAGCAGCATCGAGCCGTCGAACATGTCGTGCGAGAGCGCGATCGCCGTCGACATCGCGATGACGTCGCGGGAGTAGAGCGAGAGCTGCATGCCCGCGCGCCCCTGCGTCACGCCGTCGCACATGGCCGGCACTCCGCCGGCGACCTGGGCGATGCCGCCGGCCCGGATGACCGCCTTCTTCAGCTGCGGCGGGTAGTCCACGAACGGCTGGTGGGCCGAGAGCATGTCGTTGTAGGAGGTGACGATCGCGAGGTTCGGCTTGACCGTCCCACGCAGTGCCTCCTTGTCGACCGGCTCGGCGGAGGCGAAGCCGTGCGCGAGGTTGGCGCAGGCCAGGCGGGTGCGGGCCGGGCCGGTCTCGGCCATCGCGCGGATCTTGTCGAGGTACGCCGCACGGTGGGCCGCGCTGCGCTCGACGACGCGCTCGGTGACGGCTGCCACCACGGGGTGCAGGGCGGTGGGGGTGCCGGAGAAGCTGCTGGGCGGGGTGCTCACTGGTCGGTCTCCTGCCAGGATCGGCCGTCGCGCTCGAGCAGCGCGGCGGCGGCGAAGGGGCCGGGGGTGCCGGCGGGGTAGCGGCGGGGGGGCTCGGGGGACTCCTCCCAGCGGTCGAGGATCGGCGCGACCCACGACCACGCGGCCTCCACCTCGTCGCGGCGCATGAACAGCGTGGGGTTGCCGCGCACGACGTCCATCAGCAGGCGCTCGTAGGCCTCGGGGCTGCGCTGGTCGAAGGTCGTGGCGTAGCTGAGGTCCAGCGAGACGGGTCGCAGCCGGATCCCGCCGGGGCCCGGCTCCTTGGCGGTGAGGTGCAGGCGCATGCCCTCGTCGGGCTGAACGCAGATGTGCAGCCGGTTGGCGCTCGCGCCGCCCTCGGCGCCGGGGAACATCGCGTGCGGGGGCTCCTTGAACACCACGACGATCTCGCTGACGCGGCGGTCCATCCGCTTGCCGGTGCGCAGGTAGAACGGCACGCCCGCCCAGCGCCAGTTCTGCACCTCGGCCTTGAGGGCCACGAAGGTCTCGGTGTCGGAGCGGTCCGCGCCGAGGTCGTCGGCGTACGACGCGGCGCGCTCACCCTCGACCAGGCCGGCGACGTACTGCCCGCGGACGGTGTCGCGGTCGACGTCGGCGGGGGTGAGCGGCTTGAGCGCCTGCAGGACCTTGAGCTTCTCGTCGCGGACGTTCTCCCGGCCGACGTACGTCGGGGGCTCCATCGCCACGAGGCACAGCAGCTGCAGCAGGTGGTTCTGCACCATGTCGCGCAGCGCGCCGGCGTGGTCGTAGTAGCCGCCGCGGGACCCGACACCCACGGTCTCGGACACCGTGATCTGCACGTGGTCGACCCACTGGGAGTTCCACAGCGGCTCGAGGAAGGTGTTGGCGAAGCGCGTGACCAGGAGGTTCTGCACGCTCTCCTTGCCCAGGTAGTGGTCGATCCGGAAGACCTGGTGCTCGGCGAAGACCGAGCCGACGGCGTCGTTGACCTCGCGGGCGGAGCCGAGGTCGTGACCGATCGGCTTCTCCATGACGACGCGGGCCCGCTCGTTGACCACGCCGATCTCGGCGAGCCGCTCGCATGTGGGACCGAAGAGCCGGGGGGCGACGGCGAGGTAGAAGACCCGGACCGCATCGTCCTCGCGGGGGCGGTCCTTGAGCAGGCCGTGCAGCAGGTGCCAGCCCTCGGCCGTGTCGGCGTCCAGGCACAGGTGGTGCAGGCGACCGAGCAGGCGCTCGACGGCCTCGGGCTCGAGCAGCGCGGGCTCCACGAACCGCTCCAGGGCCGCGCGCACCTCGGCGCGGTAGCCCTCGTCGTCGATCTCGGAGCGGGAGACACCGATGATGCGGGTGTCCTCGGGCAGGTGCCCCTCGAGGTCGCGGTGGTAGAGCGCGGGCAGCAGCTTGCGCAGCGCGAGGTCGCCGGTGCCGCCGAAGACGGTGAAGTCGCAGACCGGCGGCATGGTCGCGGAGACGTCCCCCACCGGGTGGTGGGAGGTCGAGGACGGGAGGTGCATGCGTCTACGGTCGCAGGACTTTTGGATCGATACAAGCATTCTTTCGCTAGTTTTCGACAAAAGTCTGTGGTTCACTCCCGCTCATGAGCGTCGCCGACACCTCCGCGGGCGGCCTCCTCACCCTGGTGCGCACCGGCCGGGCGAGCACCCGCGCCGACCTCGTGCGCCTCACCGGCCTCTCCCGTGGCGCCGTCACCTCCCGTCTGACGGCCCTCAGCGACGCCGGGCTGCTCCTCGAGGGTGGTGACCACGCCTCCACCGGCGGCCGGCCGGCCGGCTCGCTGCACCTGAACCCGGACGCCGCCGTGGTGCTGGCCGTGGCCGTGGGTCGCTCCCGCAGCCAGGTCGGCGTCTTCGACCTCGCCGGCCGGGAGATCGCCGGGGACACCCACGACCACGAGCCCGGCACCAGCGCCGCCGACCTGATGCCGTCGGTGGCCCGACGGCTCGGGTCCCTCGTGGCCGACCTGCGCGGGACCCGCGTGGCCGGCGTGGGCCTGAGCCTGCCCGGCAGCGTCGACCCCGCGAAGTGCTGCAGCATCGACGCCCCCGTGCTCCGCGGCTGGGACGGCGTGGACCTCTCCGCGTTCCTGCGGCCGGTGACCGAGGCGCCGGTGCACGTCGACAACGACACCGCCGCACTCACCCGCTCCGAGCTGTTCGGGCAGGTGCCGGCCGCCGAGACCATGCTGGTGGTCAAGGCCTCCACCGGCCTCGCGCTCGGGGTCGTCGCGGACGGCCGGCTCGTCGGCGAGGGCCAGGGCACCACCGGGGAGCTCGGCCACACCCGGGTCGACGTCGCCGGGGAGCTCCCCTGCCGGTGCGGGGCGACCGGCTGCCTCGAGACGGTGGCGGGCGGGTGGGCCCTGGTCGCGGCGCTCCAGGAGCAGGGGCGCACCGACGTACGCCACGTGCGCGACCTGGTCGCGACGGCCCTGGCCGGCGACCCCGTCGCGCGACGGCTGCTGCGCGGCGCCGGGCGCCAGCTCGGCGAGGTGCTGGCCGTCGCGGTGAACCTGCTGCACCCGGGTGCCGTCGTCATCGGCGGCGACATGGGCAGCGCCTTCGACCTCTACACCGCCGGCCTGCGCGAGACGCTCTACGCCCGCGCCCACCCCGGTGCGGTGCGCGACCTGCGGTTCCTGCCCGCCACCCACGGCGAGGCCGCGGGCCTGCACGGCTGCGCGGCGCTGGCCATCGACCGTGCGTTGGAGCCGCGCGCCGTCGACGAGCTGCTGCGGGGCTGAGGAGCGCGCCGACTCAGCCGCGGTCCCGCGCCCAGCTGGTGGCGTACGACGGGTCCTCGACGCCCAGTCCGCCCTCGCCGAGCTCGAGCGGGGCGAAGGTGTCCACCATGACGGCGGTCTCCTCGAAGCGCTCGGCGCCCAGCGAGGCCTCGATCGCCGAGGGCTGCGGGCCGTGGGCGTGGCCGCCGGGGTGCAGCGAGATGGAGCCGAGCCCGATCCCGGAGCCCTTGCGCGCCTCGTAGTCGCCGGCGACGTAGAACATCACCTCGTCGCTGTCGACGTTGGAGTGGTAGTAGGGCACCGGGACCGCGAGCGGGTGGTAGTCGACCTTGCGCGGCAGGAAGGCGCAGATGACGAAGTTCCAGCCCTCGAAGACCTGGTGGACCGGCGGCGGCTGGTGCACCTTGCCGGTGATGGGCATGTAGTCGTCGATGTTGAGCGTGTAGGGGTAGAGGCAGCCGTCCCAGCCGACCACGTCGAGCGGGTGGGTCGCGTAGACCATCCGGGTCCCGACGATCCCGGCCGACGTGCGGTGCTTGACCAGCACCTCGACGTCCGAGCCCTCCTGCAGCAGCGGCTCGGTGGGGCCGTGCAGGTCGCGCTCGCAGTACGGCGCGTGCTCGAGCAGCTGGCCGTACTTGGAGAGGTAGCGCTTCGGCGGCGCGACGTGGCTGCTGGCCTCGGTCGCGTAGAGCCGGCTCGGCTCGGAGGGCACCCACCGGTGGGTGGTCGCGCGCGGGATGACGACGAAGTCACCGGCGCGGTAGGGGACGGCCCCGAAGACGGTCTCGACCACGCCGGCGCCGGACTCCACGAAGACGCACTCGTCGCCGATCGCGTCGCGGTAGTAGGCGCTCGGCCCGGTGCCGGTGACGACGTAGGAGATGCGGACGTCGTGATTTGCCAGCACCACCCGCCGGCCGGTGACCGCGTCGGGGCCTGTCTCGAGGTCGTGCAGCCGGAGGTGCCGCGGGGCGAGCGGGTGGTTGGGGGTGCGCGACTGGTCGGGCAGCTCCCAGACCTCACTCGCCACGATCGCCGAGGGCACCCCGCGGTGGTAGAGCAGCGAGGAGTCGGAGGAGAAGCCCTCCTCCCCCATCAGCTCCTCGCGGTAGAGCCGGCCCTCGGGGTCGCGGTGCTGGGTGTGGCGGGTGGGCGGGACATCTCCCACACTGCGGTAGTAGGCCATCGCTCCCTCTCCGGTACGTCCGCTTATCGGACGCATCGCCTCACTATGTGACCGTTAGAGTAGCCCCGTGACCGAGGAGACGACAGTGTCCACCGAGCCGTTCACCGAACCCGTCCCCGACCCGTTCTGGGTCGGGCTCGTCGACGACGCGGCGACCTTCCCACCCGGCGACGCGCCCCTGGCCGCCGCCCTGACGACGTACGCCGACCGCGCCGGCGCGGCCGCGCGGCTGGTGCGCTCCTTCGTGGTCCACGACACCGACCTCCCGCAGGTCCCCCCGGGAACGCCGGTCTCCGTGGTGCTGACCGGGGGTGCCGGCCAGGTCCTCGGGCCGGCCCAGCTGTGCGCGCGCCGCGGACTGCCGGTCGCGGGCCTGGAGATCGCCCTGCGCGACGTCGACGACCCGGCCGGCAACGCCCGTCGGGTGGTCGCGGCCGTCGACGCCGCCCGGGGCGAGGGCGTCCTCGACGAGGACACTTCGGTCTTCGTCGAGCTGCCCGCCGGCGACCCGACGTACTCCTGGCTGGCCGCCGCCGACGAGGTCGCGGCCGCCGAGCTGCGGCTCAAGCTCCGCACCGGCGGGCTCGACCCCGACGCGTTCCCGACCCCCGAGCGGCTGGCTGCCTGGATCGACGCGGCGCTGGACCGCGAGCTGGCGTTCAAGTGCACCGCCGGGCTCCACCGCGCGCTGCCGCACGTGGACGCCGACGGCTGCACCCACCACGGCTTCCTCACGGTGCTGGCCGCCACCCGCGTCGCCTTCGACGGCGGCTCCCCCGACGACGTCGTCGCCACCCTGCGCCGCGACGACGCCACCGACCTGCTCGCCCTCGACCTCGCCGGCGCCCGGCGCTGGTTCACCTCCTTCGGCTCGTGCAGCATCGACGAGCCGCTGGCCGACCTGCGGGAGATGGTGTCGCTGTGAACGGTGTGGCGAACAGGGCCGAGAACGGGTTCGGGCTCGACCACCTGCCCTACGGCGTCTTCTCCGTCGACGGCGGCCCGCGTCGCGTCGGGGTGCGGCGTGGCGACGAGGTCCTCGACCTCGCCACCGCCACGTCCCGTCCCGAGCTGGCCGCGACGTCGCTCAACCCGCTCATGGAGCGCGGGCCGTCGACGTGGCGTCAGCTGCGCGAGCAGGTGCTCGACCTGGCGCCCGACCTGCCCGGCATCCCGCTGGCCGACGTGGTCATGCACCTGCCGTTCGAGGTCGCCGACTACGTCGACTTCTACGCCTCCGAGCACCACGCGACCAACCTCGGTCGGATGTTCCGCCCTGACTCCGAGCCGCTGCTGCCGAACTGGAAGCACCTGCCGGTCGGCTACCACGGCCGCGCCGGCACCGTCGTGCCCAGCGGCACCCCGGTCGTGCGCCCCTCCGGCCTGCGCCCGGTCGGGCCGGGCGAGCCACCCTCCTTCGGACCGACCCGGCGCCTCGACATCGAGGCCGAGCTCGGCTTCGTCGTCGGCGCCCCCTCGGCGATCGGCACCCGCGTCCCCGCGGCCGCGCTGGCCGACCACGTCTTCGGCGTGGTCGGGCTCAACGACTGGTCCGCGCGCGACGTGCAGGCCTACGAGTACGTCCCGCTCGGGCCGTTCCTCGGCAAGTCCTTCGCCACCACGATCAGCTGCTGGGTCACCCCGCTCGCCGCCCTCGACGCCGCCTGGTGCGACCTGCCGGGCCAGGACCCCGAGCCCGCTGCCTACCTCGAGCCGGGTCGCACCCGCGGCCTCGACATCGACGTGGAGGTCGAGCTCAACGGCGAGGTGGTCAGCCGCCCGACGTACTCCTCGACCTACTGGTCCCCGGCCCAGATGCTCGCCCACCTGACCGTGAACGGCGCGAGCGTGCGCACCGGCGACCTGTTCGCCAGCGGCACGATCAGCGGGCCCGAGCACGGGCAGGAGGGGTCGTTCATCGAGCTGTGGAAGGGCGAGCGCTTCCTGGAGGACGGCGACGAGGTCGTGCTGCGCTACTCCGCCCCGTCCACCTCGGGCGGCCGGCTGAGCCTCGGCGAGGTCAGCGGAAGGATCGAAGCAGCCCGCTGAGCTCAGCGGTCCCGAGCGGCTGGCGGGGCGGGGGCACCGACGCCGCCGTGGCGCGTGGCGGAGCCGGCACCAGGTCGGCGAGGCCGGGCAGGTGGGCGGTGGCGATCCGCTCCACCCGCGCACGGGCACCGCGGGTCCACAGCAGGACCGGCGCGAGGATCGCCACGATCATCGAGCCGAGCACGATCGCGTAGTAGGCGCCGTGCAGCGAGGAGTCCATCGGCGCCACCAGCCCGGCGATGACGCTCACCGCCACCAGCGCCGTCACGGCCAGCCGCGAGAGCCGCAGCGTCGCGACGAAGGGCACCACCCACAGCAGGTACCACAGGTGCACGACCGGGCTCAGCACCACGAGCCCACCCATCAGCAGCGCCGCGGTGCCGACCGCGGAGGCCCGGTCACCGGTGGGCCGACGCAGCGCCGCCCACCCGACCAGGCCGAGCGCCGCCCCCGACCCCAGGGTGCGTACGACGCCGAGCAACGTGGCCGGGGCCAGGTCGAGCCCCAGCAGGCCGGCGACCCAGTCGAGGGAGCCCCCGGCCAGCGTGGTGACCGAGAGCGGGGTGTTCACGGTGCCGGGCACGGTCAGGCCGGCGACCCAGCCGACACCGACCCCGGTGAGCAGGCCGAGCCCCACGAGCCACCCGAGGGAGACCCCGGCCACGCCGGCCAACCGGCGTACCCGGTCGGTGAGGGTGGCGGCGGCGGGGAGCCCGACGAGGGCGACGGCCACGCACACCAGCCCGCCGGGCGCCTTGACCGCGGCCGCGGTGCCGCCGAGCACCGCCCCCCAGGCCCAGCCGTGCTCGACGGCGACCACCAGCGCGGCGGCCATCAGTCCGGCCATCAGCAGGTCGTTGTGCAGCCCGCCGACGCCGTTGGCCAGCATCAGCGGGGAGGCGATGACCAGCGCGGAGGCCAGGGCCGGGTCGACGCCGGTCCAGGTGGCCAGGCGCGGCACCGCCCAGGCCAGCAGCGCGAGGCCGACCAGCGCGAGCACCCGGTGCCCGATGACCAGCATCCACGGGTTGCCGGTGAGCGCCGCGAGCTGGTCGCCGACCGCGAGCGGCACGGGGCCGTACGGCGTGATGGTGTCCATCCAGCGCGGGTCGACGGCCTGCACGACCGGGCCCCGCAGCACCGACGGACCGTGCTCGTAGGGCGAGATCCCGAGGTGGGTCATCGCCCCCTGCGCGGCGTAGGACCAGCCGTCGCGGGAGAACAGCGGCGGTGCGAGGACCAGCGGCGCGCTCCACACCAGCGTCGCGAAGCGCACGAGCCCGACCGCCTCGTCCCGGTCCCCGGTCTCCCGGCCGGCGCCGACCTCGCGGCACAGCCGCAGCCAGGCCGCGGCCAGCAGGCCGAGCCCGGTCAGGACGACCGCCAGCCCGAGCATCCGCCCCGCCTCCGCGCCCCGCAGGGCCGCGAGCGCCTCGACCTGCAGGATGGGCGCGCTGCGCGGCAGGGTGGAGACCACCAGGCCCCCGAGGAGGACCAGGGCGCTACCGAGCAGGCCACGAGACAGCACGGGGGCACCGTAGGAACCCCTCCCAGCGGCCGGGGGTCGGGCGAGCGGCGGGTCGACGGCCGCCGGGTGAACGCGGGGTGCGGGCGGTCCGCGCCCTGGGTCGGGTGCGCGGCGCCGACGGAACCTGTTCTAGATTCACCGTCATGGGCCTGCTGACTCCCCTCGCCGTGAAGATCGGATCGATCGAGTGGATGCCGAAGCTGCTGCCGCAGATCGTGTGGGTCGACACCCGCCTGCAGAAGGCCTCGCGCGGCCGGGTCAGCGTGCTCGACATCGCCGGCCTGCCGAACCTCATGCTCACCGTCGCCGGCCGCAAGAGCGGCATCCCGCGCAGCACGCCGCTGCTGTGCGTGCCCGACGGTGACACCTGGCTGATCGCGGGCTCCTACTTCGGCGGCCCGAAGATGCCGGTGTGGGTGCACAACCTGCGCGCCGCCGACACCGCGCACATCCGCTACGCGAAGGTGGAGACCGAGGTCCGCGCCGAGGAGCTCGAGGGCGAGGCGAGGGCCGCCGCGTGGCGGACGATGCTGCGCACCTGGCCCAACTACGCGAAGTACGAGGAGCGCACCGACCGGGTCATCCCGGTCTTCCGCCTGACCCGGGTCTGACGCCGGTCTGGCCCGACGGCCATCGGCCGCGCCGACCGCCGGAGGGTAAAGGATCGGGCTAGCGTGCCGTCGTGCTCCGTTCGCGTGCGCTCGCCGCCCCCCTGCTCCTGGCCGCCTGCCTGACCTTCTCCTCCTCCCCGGCCACCACCGCCAACCCGGCTCCGGCCGCCGCGGTCGCACCATCGGCACTGCTGGGACTCCCGTCCAGGGCGCCCGACCAGGACCCGCGCCCCAACGTCGTGGTCGTGATGGCCGACGACCTCCGTGTCGACGACCTGCAGTGGATGCCGCGGACCCGGCGCCTCTTCGAGCGGACCGGCATCTCCTTCGAGAACTCCTTCGCGCCCTACCCGCTGTGCTGCCCGGCGCGTGCCACCTTCCTGACCGGCCAGCACGCCCACAACCACGGGGTCTACTGGCACGAGCCGCCCTACGGCTACGGGGCCTTCGACGACTCGCGGACCGTGGCGACGTCCCTGCGCGCCGCCGGCTACCGCACGGGCTTCCTCGGCAAGTACCTCAACCGCTACGGCCTGGACCGGTCGAAGGTCAGCGGCCAGCCCTCGCACCGCTACGTGCCCCGGGGCTGGGACGAGTGGCGCGGCGCGGTGGAGAACCCCGGGGACGCCGGCTTCCACGGCGGGACCTACGTCTACACCGACATCGCCTTCAACCACGGCGGGCGGATCGACAACCGGTACCGCGGCAGGTACTCCACCGAGGTCATCGGCTCCCTCTCCGCGCAGATGGCGGGTCGGTTCGCCGACCGCCGGGCCCGCAGCGGCCGCCCGTTCTTCCTCTACGTCAACCACATCGCTCCGCACCACGGTGCCCCGCGCGACGACGACGACCCGGCCTCGTGGCGTGACAAGGACGGCTTCGAGCACGTCTTCCCGACGCCGTACGTCCCGCCGCGCCACCGCGGCCGCTTCGACGACGTGATCGACCGGGCACCCGGCATCGCTCGGACGGGGTCGCCGACCGAGGGCGACGTCTCCGACAAGCCCCGGGCGGTGCGACGCCTCCCGGCGATGACCGGCCGCGACCTCGCCGCCATGCGCGAGGCCGCCCGGCAGCGCGCGGAGTCGGCGTGGGTGATGGACAAGGAGGTGTCGCGGCTCGTCCGGCGCCTGCGCAAGGACGACGAGTGGGACCGGACCGTCCTGGTCTTCACCTCCGACAACGGGCTGCTCCAGGGTGAGCACCGGTTCCGCACCGGCAAGGTGTGGTCCTACGAGCCGTCACTGCGTGTCCCGCTGCTGGTCACCGGTCCCGGCATGCGCGGCCGCGGCGACGGCGGCCACCGCCGCTACGACCCGGTCGACACCCCCGACCTCACCGCGACGATCCTCGACCTCGCCGACGCGGAGCCACCGCGCAAGGCCGACGGCTCCTCCTTCCTGGCGTCGCTGGTGGACGGGGACGCCGGGTGGGACGTGCCAGTGCTCACCGAGGCCACCCACACCGCCGGCGGTCGCAGTGCCGCCTTCGGGAAGCGCTCCTCGATCGGCCTGCGCACGGCGCGGTGGTCGATGACGCTGTACCGCGACGGGTTCGGGGAGCTCTACGACCTCGTCGAGGACCCGTTGCAGCACCACAACCTGTGGCGCTCGAAGAAGCACCGTCAGGTGCGCACGGACCTCGAGGAGGTCTGGCGGCGGCTGCGCGACTGCTCCGGCGCCGGCTGCCAGGAGCCGGCACCGCCGGCGTACCGGGCAGACGCTTCCACCGTGGCGGCCTGGACCCGGGGATACTGGCAGGAGATCGACCGCGTCTACGGCTACCGGTGACTACGCTGACGAGGTGACGGTCCCGCTCGGTCAGTACCCCGACCCCACCCACGTCGTCGCCCACCTCAGCGACCCGCACCTGCTGGCCGCCGGGCAGCTGCAGTACGGCGTCGTCGACCCGGAGGCCGGGCTCGTCGCCGCCCTGGAGCGACTGGGCCGCGTCGACCCGCCGCCGCAGGTGCTGGTGTTCACCGGCGACCTCGCCGACAAGGCCGAGCCCGAGGCCTACGCCCGACTGCGCGAGCTGGTCGAGCCGGTCGCCGCGGCGATGGGGCCCGGGGGCGCCGAGGTGGTGTGGACGATGGGCAACCACGACGAGCGGGCGCCGTACGCCCACGGGCTCTTCGGCGCCGACGCCGACCCCGAGGCACCGCAGGACCGCGTGCACGAGGTGGACGGGCTGCGCATCGTCGCCCTCGACACCACCGTCCCCGGCTACCACCACGGCGAGCTGGCCCCCGAGCAGCTGACCTGGCTGGCCGAGGTGCTGGCCGAGCCGGCGCCGCACGGCACGATCCTGGCGATGCACCACCCGCCGATCCCGGTGCCGATGCTCCCCCCGGCCCAGATCATCGAGCTCTACGACCAGCACCTGCTCGCGGAGGTGCTGGTCGGCACCGACGTCCGGGCGATCCTCGGCGGGCACTTCCACTTCACCAGCCACAGCCTCTTCGCCGGCATCCCGGTCTCTGTCGCCTCGGCGACCTGCTACGCCTCCGACCTCACGCCCGCGGACCGCTACCTCGCCGCGGCTGACGGCCACCAGGCAGTCAACATGGTCCACGTCTACGACGACCGTGTCGTGCACACCGTCGTGCCGGTCACCGACGCCCCCGAGATCGACGGCTACCCGCTCTCGGTCGCCCCCCAGGTGCTGGCGCTGACCGCCGAGGACCGCCGCGAGCTGCTGTCGAAGAAGGGCGTGGACCTCGGCGCGCTGGTGCAGTCGCTGGGGCTGGAGGCCTAGCGACCGGGCCTGCCGAGAGGTCGCTCGCGCACGGCTCGGCCCGGGGACGGGTCAGCGCGGGCGGGACACCGACAGGTAGCCGGTCACCAGTGCGACCAGCTCCTCGACCAGCCGCTCGCGCGGCACGGGCGGGGAGTCGAGCACCCACCGCACCGCGAGGTTCTCCAGGGCCAGCACCAGCACCCACGCGCTCACGGCCGGGTCGGTCGCGGTCGAGGCGCCGGGCCGGACGGCCAGCCAGGTCGCGGTCAGCTCGCGGACCCGCCGCTCCAGCGCCGTACGGCGCTCCTTGTGCTGTGCCAGCGGGAGCTCCTCGCTCACCACGCGCAGCAGCTCGGGGTCGGCCTCGAGCGCGGAGAGCAGCGCCTCGACCGTCGCGCGGACCATGCCGATCCCGCCCGGCTCGCCCACGCGGTCGGCCAACGACGCCGCGACCCGCTCGGCGGTCTCGTCGGACCAGCCCTCGATGACCGCGGCCACGATGGCAGCCTTGTCGGGGAAGTACTGGTAGACCGACCCCGGGCTCACCCCGGCCCGGGTCGCGATCCGGTTGGTCGAGCAGGCGTCGTACCCCTCCTCGGCGAGCACCGCCCGCCCGGCCGCGACGATCCGCTCGACCATCTCCCGGGAGCGACGCTGCTGGGGCTGCTTCCTCATGGACGCGAATTGTAGGCGAGTGATCGCTCGCGTCAGGGTCGGTCCATGACGAGTGCTCCCTCGCGACCGGCCTCCCCCGTCCCGGTGCCACCGGCGGACCCGCCCTTGCCCACCCGCTACCGCGAGGGCGAGGCGCGGGCCGCGAGGATGGGCACGCTGCTGAAGCGGATCGCCGGCGTCGAGTCCGTCGACGAGGAGCAGATGCTGCGGATCGGCGCGGCACTGAGGCGGCGCGACGAGCTCGGGGCGAGCCTGGCGGAGGCGATCCGGACGCGAGCGGGCGAGCCTGGGCGGGTGTCGATGTCGGACCTGGACACCGCCCTGCGCCACGGACTCGGCGCGGTGAGCGGCCCGGCACCCGCGCTGGTCGACTTCATGACGGCCGTCGAGCAGGTGCCCGACTGGGTGGACTGGGACCTCGTCGAGGCAGGTGCCCGCGCCTACCGCCGCTTCGGCCGCGCTGCCGCCGACGTCGGGCTCCAGCTCTCGCTGCTCGGCGGCTACCGCTTCGGCGGGCCGACCGACCTGCTGGTGCAGACGGGCGCCCTCACCGGCGGGCAGTCGCGACGACGACTCGGGGAGACCCAGCGCTGGGTGACGTCACTGACGCAGCCGGGCGGCATGCGCCCGTACGCCGAGGGGTGGCGACTGACGCTGCACGTGCGCGCCATGCACGCGCTGGTCAACCACGGCTTCGAGCCGCGCTGGGACGTCGACCGCTGGGGCCTGCCGATCAACCAGGCCGACCAGGCCTCGACACTGGGCCTCTTCGACGGGGTCGTCCTCATCGGCGTACGCGCCCTCGGGGTGCCGGTCACCCCCTACGAGTCACGCGCCGTCATGCACCTGTGGCGCTACGTCGGCTGGCTGATGGGCGTCGACGAGGAGTTCCTCGTCGAGACCGAGCGCGAGCGGCACCGGCTCAACTACCACGTGCTGATCAGCCAGGGCCCGCTCACCGAGGCCGGCGGCCTCTTGACCCGGTCGGCCGTCGACGCCCAGCTCGAGCTGGACTTCCGCCGGTGGGGACCCTTGGCGCCGCTGCGCGCCCGGTACGAGCGGGAGCGGCTGCTCTCCATGCTCACGGTGTTCCTCGGGCCGACCAGCATGAAGGAGCTCGGCCTGCCGCTGCGCCCGCCGTGGGCGCACCCGCTGGCCATCGCCGGGCACACCCTGCGCCACCAGGTGCTGCGCCGCCTGCCCGGCGGTCGCCGCGTGCTCGAGCGCTGGGGCGACCGCGTCGTCGCCGACCTGATGGTCCGCTACTTCGGCGACGACGCCCCCGAGGTCGCCGCCCTCCACTGAGCCCCTCCTCCACGCCGAGCCGGCGTATCAATACGCCGACTCGACCCGCCCAGCCCGCCGAACCGGCGTATCAATACGCCGGCTCGGCGGGAGGTGAGCGAGGACGGGTTCAGGCGGTACGCCGGCGCCGCGCACCGACCCGGTGCAGCAGGAGCCCGCCGACCGCGGCGGGGACCAGGAGCACCAGGCTGGCCGACCGGCCGGAGCCCTCGACCCGGGCGGAGGCCTTGGGCTTGAGGTTCTTCGGCTTGAGCGGCTTGACGTCGCCGATGGTGCTGCCGTCGTACCGGAACACGTCGAAGCCGCGGACCAGGTCGTTGCTGTAGCCGAAGAACGAGCCGTCACGCTTGATCTTGTTGGTCTTGAAGGACCACGAGTCGCTGTCGGGCAGCGTGTAGTAGCCGACCTCGGTCATGCCGACACCGTCACCGAAGGCGATCGCGAGCGGGTTGGCCAGCGGGTCAGCGGCGGCGTCGGCGAGGCCGGAGAGGTCGATGACGCGCACGCCCTGGGCGTACCAGGCGATGGTCATCAGCTTCTGGCGCGGGTAGATCCGCAGCACGTGAGAGGTGCAGGTCGAGCCGTCCTGGAGCGAGAAGGCCGGGGCGAACCAGGCACCGATCTTGGCCGGCGCGGTCTCGAGGTCTCCGGTGATGTCGTAGAGGTGCAGGCCACCGCCGGGGCACTCGACCGAGGCGGCCGCACCGGCACGCTCGTCGGTCACGACGAGCACGGTGCGCTCGACGCCGTCGGAGTCCTTCATGGTGATCGGGTCGGCCTGGTGGGCCACGTTGACGGCCGGGTCGATGATCTGGCCGATGATCTCGGGGTCGGCCGGGTCGGTGGTGTCCAGCACCAGCGTCTGCGACAGCGCGGCGGAGTAGGCGCGGGTGCCGTCGGCACTGAAGGTGATGTCGTGGGACTCCGAGCCCAGCGACGTCGGGACGAACGGGATCCCGAAGTCCTGGACGAAGCGCGGCTTGGTGGGCGCGCTGATGTCGTAGATCGTGATGAACGGCGAGACGCCGGCGGTGAGCAGGTCGGAGTTGGAGTTGTAGAGGTACTTCCCGCTCGGGTGGATCGTCATGTTGTGCGAGCCGGCACCGACGGGCAGGAAGCTCACGCTCTGCGGCTTCTTCGGCTTGGTGAGGTCGACGATGACCGTGCCGGCGTCGTCGGCGGCGAGGTCGAGGTCGCGACCACAGCGCGAGGCGGCGCCGGCCGCGCCGACGGTCCCGTCGGCGGTGTAGCTGGCCAGCACGCGGCCGCGGCGGGTCCAGACCTGGATGTCGCCCTGGGAGATCGCGCAGTCGTAGACCGCGACCCGCTTGGGCTTGCGCGGCCTGGTGATGTCGATGATCTGCAGTCCCTCGCGCAGGGTGCCGGCCAGGGCGTACTCCTTCTTGCCCAGCCGCATGAACTCGATGTCCGAGCCGTTCTGCGCCTCGCCGGAGTCGTTGTACTGCAGGTTGGCGACGAACTCCATCGCCTGGCCCTCCCCCTCGGTCTCCACCTGGGCACCGCGGGTGTTGGTCGGCAGGTCGCCGGCCTGGTGGGCGGAGACGGCGGGGGCCGCCAGCACGGGGGCGACGGCGGCGAGGCCGAGGGCGAGCAGGGCCCGCAGGGCGGGGTGTCCGGCGCGAGACATGGATGGTCCTTCGCTCAGGGGAGTCGGGGTTGCAGCCTCAACGGACCATCCGCACCTGGGGTTACGGGACCGTCCGGGTCGTACGGGACCCCGTAACACCGAATTAATTCCATTTGGTAGCAATCTGAAATCCCACGTTCCTAGGTTTCACGGCACACCACGCACAGCCCCACCCGCACCCCCACCGAGAGGTCTGCCGTGTTCACCACCCGTACCCGCGGTCGCGCTGCCGGAGGCGCAGCGCTCGCCGTCCTCACCGCACTCAGCCTGGCTGCCTGCGGCAACAAGTCCGACGACGGCGTCAGCGCCGCCGAGAGCTGCGTCGACACCTCCGGCGACACCATCAAGCTCGGGTTCCTCAACTCGACCTCGGGCGCGATGTCGATCAGCGAGCAGACCGTCCGCGACTCCCTCGGCCTGGCCATGGAGGAGATCAACGCCGACGGCGGCATCCTCGGCAAGCAGATCGAGGCCGTCGAGGAGGACGGGGCCAGCGACCCCGCGATCTTCGCCGAGAAGATCGAGAAGCTGCTGACCGGTGACTGCGTCGCGGCGGTCTTCGGTGGCTGGACCTCCGCGTCGCGCAAGGCGATGCTCCCGGTCGTCGAGGCCAACAACGGCCTGCTGTTCTACCCGGTGCAGTACGAGGGCCTCGAGGCCTCGGAGAACATCTACTACTCCGGCGCCACGACCAACCAGCAGATCATTCCCGCGATGGACTTCCTGGCCTCCGAGGGCGTGGAGACGCTCTTCCTCGCCGGGTCGGACTACGTCTTCCCGCGCACGGCCAACAAGATCATCAAGCAGTACGCCGCCGAGCTGGGCATCGAGATCGTCGGCGAGGAGTACGTCCCGCTCGACGACGACGACTGGACCACGCAGGTAGCCAAGATCGTGAAGGCGAAGCCTGACTTCGTGTTCAACACGATCAACGGCTCGTCCAACGTCGGATTCATCAAGGCCTACTACGAGCAGGGCCTCTCCGCGGAGACCTCCCCGATCATCTCGGTCTCGATCGCCGAGGAGGAGGCGCCGGCCATGGGCCACAGCGTCACCGGCCAGTACGCCGCGTGGAACTACTTCCAGTCCGTCGAGAGCCCGGAGAACTCCGCCTTCATCGACGCCTTCCAGGCCAAGTACGGCGCCAGCCGCCCGACCTCGGACCCGATGGAGGCCGCCTACACCTCCCTGTATCTCTACAAGGCGATCGTCGAGAAGGCCGATTCCTTCGCGGTCGACGATGTCAACGCCGCCTCGGACGGGGTCAGCTTCGACGCCCCCGAGGGCACGGTCACGATCGACGGCGAGAACCACCACATCGCCAAGACCGCGCTGATCGGCCAGATCAACGAGGACAACCAGTTCGACGTCGTCTGGTCCTCCGGGTCGCCGATCGAGCCCGACCCGTTCCTGGAGGGCTACTCCTGGTGGGACCCGAGCGCGGAGTGATCCCCGCCTGACCCCCGCCCCACCCGGTCCGGGGCCACCGCCGACGCGGTGGCCCCGGCCCCGGCCCCGACCAGCCAGCCCCCCGGATGTCACTCGGATCGAAAGGCCCCCGTGGACGCCTTCACCACCCCGCTGCTCGCCGGCACCGCGACCGGCGCGCTCCTGCTCATCGCCGCCCTCGGCCTGACCCTCACGTTCGGCCAGATGGGGGTCATCAACATGGCCCACGGCGAGTTCCTGATGATCGGCGCCTACACCGCCTACGTCACCCAGCAGGTCGTCACGAACATCGACCTCTCCATCCTGGTCGCTCTGCCGGTCGCGTTCGTCGTCGCGGGACTGATGGGCCTGCTGCTCGAGGTCTGCGTCATCTCCTTCATGTACCGAAGGCCGTTGGACACGCTGCTGGTCACCGTCGGCGTCAGCCTGGTCCTCCAGCAGCTGGCCAAGGACGTCTTCGGGGCCCAGGGTGACCCGGTCCGCGTCCCCGACTGGCTCGTCGGCACGATCCCGGTCTTCGGCTACAACTGGCCCTACCGCCAGATCTTCACCATCGTGCTGGCGCTGGCCTCGCTGGGCGCCCTCGCCGCCCTGCTGAAGTACACCTCCTTCGGCCGCCGCATCCGTGCCACGGTGCAGAACCGCGACCTGGCCGAGACGATGGGCATCTCGACCCGGGCGACGGACCGGATCACCTTCTTCATCGGCTCCGGCCTCGCGGGCATCGGCGGGGTAGCGGTGTCGCTGATCTCCGGCACCAACCCGAGCCTGGGCAAGACCTACATCATCTCGGCGTTCCTCGTCGTGGTCGCCGGCGGGCTCGGGCAGCTCAAGGGCACCGTCATCGCCGCCTTCACCGTCGGCATCGCCACGGCATTCTTCGCCGACTGGACGAGTGCGGCGATGGCGCAGGTGGCCACCTTCGCGCTGGTGGTGGTCTTCCTCCAGCTGCGCCCCCAAGGGCTCTTCACCGTGCGGACGAGAGGTCTGGCATGAGCACCACCGTCGGTCCGAGCAGGGCCGCGAGCCTGCTGCGGGCCTACTCCCCCCTCCTCGCGATCGCGGTGCTGGCGGTGCTGCTGCTGGTCGTCGCACCGGCGACGCTGAGCGCCTTCCGCCTCAACAGCCTGGGCAAGTACATCTGCTGGGCCATCGCCGCCGTCGGCATCGGCCTGGCCTGGGGCCGCGGCGGCATGCTCGTCATGGGACAGGGCGTCTTCTTCGGCCTCGGCGGCTACGCGATGGCGATGCACCTCAAGCTCGAGGCGGCCGGCCCCGAAGGCATCCCCGACTTCATGATCCTGTACGGCGACGGCACGATGCCCGGGTTCTGGGAGCCGTTCCGCAGCGGCCCGTTCACCCTGGTGGCGATCGTGGTCCTGCCCGCACTCGCCGCGACGGCGCTCGGCTGGCTGATCTTCAAGAGGCGGGTCAAGGGCGCCTACTTTGCGATCCTCACCCAGGCCCTGGCCGTGGTGTTCGCGACGCTGCTGATCGCCACCATCCAGGAGACCGGCGGCTTCAACGGGCTCAACCAGTTCACCCTCTTCTTCGGCTACAACCTCTACGACCCGGTCAACAAGCAGATGGTCTACTCCATCGCCGCCGGGCTGCTGATCGGCTGCCTCGTGATCGTCTGGCAGCTCTACCGCAGCCGCTTCGGGGAGCTGCTCGTCGCGACCCGCGACGCCGAGGAGCGGGTCCGCTTCCTGGGCCACGACCCGGCCAACATCAAGCTGGTCGCCTTCGTCATCGCTGCGGTGATGGCCAGCATCGGCGGCGCGATGTTCGCCCCGATCGCCGGCATCATCTCCCCCTCCGACGTCGACGCCACCGCCTCGATCTTCCTCATCGCCGGCGTCGCGCTGGGCGGCCGGGCGCTGCTGCTCGGCCCCGCCCTGGGGGCCCTGACGGTCGGCTTCGGACGCACCTACCTCTCCGAGCAGTTCCCCACCCAGTGGACCTACTTCCTGGGCCTGCTCTTCGTCCTGGTCATCCTGCTGCTGCCCCGCGGCGTGGGGGACCTGCCGCGGCTGGTCCGCGCACGGTTCGGGAGGAGCGCGGCATGAGCGTGCAGACCCACCGGCCCGACGAGCTCGGGCACGACTACCTCGAGATCCGCGGCCTCACCGTCGACTTCGACGGCTTCAAGGCCATCGACGGAGTGGACCTGACCCTGCTGCAGGGACGACTGCACTTCCTCATCGGACCCAACGGCGCGGGCAAGACCACCCTGGTCGACGCGGTCACCGGCCTGGTCCAGGGCACCGGACGGGCGAGCTACCGCAACCAGGACCTGCTCTCGATGAAGTCCCACCGCATCGTGCGCGCCGGGGTCGGGCGTACCTTCCAGACCGCCACGGTCTTCGAGGAGCTCAGCGTCCTGCAGAACCTCGACATCGCCGGCGGCATCCACCGCAGCCCCTGGGGCATGCTGCGCGCGCGACGGGGCGTGCCGGCGTACGTCGAGGAGGCCCTGGCCACCATCGGCCTCTCCCACCTGCGCGACCGGCCCGCGGGCGTGCTGGCGCACGGGCAGAAGCAGTGGCTGGAGATAGGCATGCTGCTCGTGCAGGACGCGAAGGTGATGCTGCTCGACGAGCCGGTGGCGGGCATGAGCGCCGAGGAGCGCGAGCAGACCGGCGAGCTACTGCGCCGCATCGGCCACGAGCGCACGATCGTCGTGATCGAGCACGACATGGACTTCGTGCGCAGCTTCGCCGACGTCGTCACCGTCATGCACGGCGGCACCGTGCTCGCCGAGGGCGACGTCGCCACCATCCAGGCCGACCCCCGGGTCCAGGAGGTCTACCTGGGGCACCAGGGCGCCGAGCACCCGGACCCGGGGACGACCGACGAGACGACCGGGGAGGACCAGCGTGCTTGAGCTGCGAGGGGTCACCGCCGGCTACGGCCGGACCAGGGTGCTCGAGGACGTGGACGTCGTGGTCGAACAGGGCGGCGCCGCCGCGATCATGGGCCACAACGGCGCCGGCAAGACCACCCTGCTGCGCGTGGCGGTCGGCCTGCTCCCGGTCATGAAGGGGCGGGTGCTGCTCGACGGGCAGGACGTGACGAGGCTGCGACCGAGCGCGCGCGTGCGACGCGGCCTGGGCTACGTCCCCCAGGGCCAGCTGTCGTTCCCGCAGATGACCACCCTGGAGAACCTCCAGCTCGTCACCACCGAGAAGGCGGCCATCGACGAGGTGCTCGACACCTTCCCGGCGCTGCGGGGGCTGCTCCCGCGCCGGGCCGGGCTGCTCTCCGGGGGGCAGCGCCAGCAGCTCTCGATCGCCCGCACCCTGCTGACCCGGCCGAGGATGCTCATCCTCGACGAGCCCACCGAGGGCATCCAGCCCAACGTCGTCGCCGAGATCGAGTCGGTCATCACCGACCTCACCCGGCGCGGGGACCTGTCGGTGCTGCTGGTCGAGCAGCACGTCGGCTTCGCGCTACGGGCCACGCAGAGCTACTACGTGCTCGAGTCCGGGCGGATCACCAGCAGCGGCGAGGGCGGCCCCGGCGCCGTGGACGCGGTCCGCGCGGCGATGGCCGTCTGAGGAGGACACGGTGCACCTGACCCCCTCGGAGACCGAGAAGCTCCTGCTCGCCGTGGCCGGGATGGTCGCGCGCGACCGACGCGAGCGCGGCGTGCGGCTCAATTACCCCGAGACCGTTGCGTTGCTCTCGACCTGGGTGGTCGAGGAGGCGCGCGCCGGTGCCTCGGTGAGCGACCTGATGGAGCGCGGCCGCGAGGTGCTGACCCGCGACGAGGTGATGCGGGGGGTGCCGGAGATGGTCCGTGACGTGCAGGTCGAGGCCACCTTCCCCGACGGCCGCAAGCTCGTCACCCTTCACCACCCGATCGCATGACCCGACCACACGACCCGGCGCCTGGCCAGCACCGACGCACCAGCCATGCAACAGCAGCACCAGCCGAGCGACGTACGGAGGAGCCATGAGCGGCAGCAGCAGCGAGGGACCGGGCGCGGTGCGCGTCCGGTCGGGCACCATCGAGCTCAACGGTGACCGTGGCCCGGAGGAGCGACTGGTGCTGGTGGTGACCAACACCGGTGACCGTCCGGTGCAGATCGGCTCGCACGTGCACCTCGCCGACGTCAACGACGCCCTCGCCCTGGACCGCGAGGCCGCCCGCGGCTTCCGCCTCGACGTGCCCTCGGGCACCTCCCAGCGATTCGAGCCGGGCGCCTCGCGCGAGGTAGCGGCCGTCGCCCTGAAGGGCGCACGGCAGGTGCCGGGCATCCGCGTCCGCGCGGGCGGCCAAGGCACGGACGGCGGGGCGGCCTGATGGTCGAGATCTCCCGGGCGCAGTACGCAGCGCTGTACGGCCCCACCGTCGGCGACCAGGTGCGCCTGGGCGACACCGACTTGTGGATCGAGGTCGAGCGGGACCTCACCGTCGGCGGCGAGGAGGCGGTCTTCGGCGGCGGCAAGTCGATCCGCGAGTCGATGGCCCAGTCGGTGCGCACCTCGGCCGAGGGTGCCCTGGACACGGTCGTCACCAACGCGATCGTGCTGGACCACGGCGGGGTCGTCGTCGCCGACGTCGGCGTCCGCGGCGGACGCATCGTCGCCCTGGGGCGGGCCGGCAACCCCGACGTCGCCGACGGCGTGCACCCCGACCTGGTCATCGGTCCCGGAACCGACGTGGTCTCCGGGGAGGGCCGGATCCTGACGGCCGGGGCGATCGACTCCCACGTGCACCTCATCTCCCGCTCGCAGCTGGTCGAGGCGCTGGCCACCGGCATCACCACGGTCGTCGGCGGCGGCACCGGGCCGTCCGAGGGCTCGAAGGCCACGACGGTCACACCGGGCGCCTGGCACCTCGGCACCGTGCACCGGGCGCTGGACACCGTGCCGGTCAACCTGCTGCTGCTGGCCAAGGGCAACACCGTCAGCACCGGTGGCCTGCGTGAGCAGGCCCTGGCCGGGGCGGCCGGGTTCAAGGTCCACGAGGACTGGGGCTCGACGCCGGCGGCGATCGACGCGGCCCTTCGGGCAGCCGACGAGTTCGGCCTGCAGGTTGCCCTGCACTCGGACTCGCTCAACGAGATCGGCTACGTCGACTCGACCATCGGTGCCATCGCCGGCCGCTCGATCCACGCCTTCCACACCGAGGGGGCCGGCGGTGGTCACGCCCCCGACATCCTCACCGTCGCCTCCCTGTCCCACGTGATCCCCGGGTCGACCAACCCGACGCTGCCGCACACCGTCAACACCGTCGCCGAGCACCTCGACATGCTGATGGTCTGCCACCACCTCAATCCGGCGGTGCCCGAGGACCTCGCCTTCGCCGAGTCCCGTATCCGCGCGACGACGATCGCGGCCGAGGACCTGCTGCACGACCTCGGCGCCCTGTCGATCACCTCCTCCGACGCCCAGGCGATGGGCCGGATCGGTGAGGTGGTCTGCCGCACCTGGCAGGTGGCTCACGTGATGAAGAACCGCTTCGGCCGGCACGGCGACCTGACCGAAGGACCGGCCGACAACGCCCGCGCCACGAGGTACGTCGCCAAATACACGATCAACCCCGCGGTGGCCCACGGCATCGACCACGAGGTCGGCTCGGTGGAGCCCGGCAAGATGGCCGACCTGGTGCTGTGGGACCCCCGCTTCTTCGGCATCCGCCCCGACGTCGTGATGAAGTCCGGCGCGCTGGTCTGGGGCGCCCTCGGTGACCCCAACGCCTCCATCCCCACGCCCCAGCCGGTGCTGATGCGCCCGACGCTGGTCGACGACGGGAGCCCGCACGCGGTCACCTTCGTCTCCCCCGCCGCGTTGGACGACGGCGTGGAGGAGCGTCTCGGGCTGAGGCGCTCGCTCGCGCCCGTGCGGCCGACACGGGAGGTCGGCAAGGCGCAGATGGTCAACAACACCTACCTGCCCCGCATCGACATCGACCCGGAGACCTTCGCCATCGACGTCGACGGCGAGCGGGTCGAGTCCGCGCCCGCGACCGAACTGCCGCTCGCGCAGCTCTACTGCCTGTTCTGAGCGCCGATGTCCGGAACCGTGCACGCCGACCTCGTGCTGATGCTGCTCGCGGACGCGCGGCTGCCGGTTGCCGGCCACACGCAGTCCGGCGGCCTGGAGCCCGGGACCCGTGACGGGCTCGAGGCGCAGGACGTGCCGGCGTACGTCGACGTGCGGCTGCGCACCGTCACCGAGGTCGAGGCCGCGACCTCGGTCCTCGCCGCACGCCTGCTGCAGAGGGGCGCCCCGAACACCGCGTGGCTGGACCTCGAGCAGGCCTGGGAGGCCCGGACCCCGAGCCCTGCGCTGCGCGACGCCTCCCGCCGACAGGCCCGGGCACTGCTGCGGATCGCCCGCCGCACCTGGCCGGCCGCCCCCGCCTGGGAGGCGCTGGCCGCGCTGGAGCATCCCAGCCGGGCCCTGGCCCTCGGCGCGCTCGCCGGGCACCTCGGGCTCGAGGGACGCGCGGTCGCCCACCTCGTGGGGTACGACGACGTCCAGACCGTCTGCGCGGCGGCCCTCAAGCTGCTCCCCCTCGACCCCGGCTCGGTCGTCGGCTGGGTCGTGGCGGCCTTGCCGGCGGTCGAGGCGATGGCCGCGCGGGTCTCCTCCGTGCAGGACGTCGACGACCTGCCCGCGACCACCCACCCACTGATCGAGGTGTGGGCGCAGGCCCACGCCGCCACCACCAGGAGGCTGTTCCATGCCTGAGCCCACTCCCACCCCCGGCTTCACCCTCAGCACCGCCACGTCCGCTCCCTCCCGGGCGATGCGCCTGGGCGTCTGCGGTCCCGTCGGCACCGGCAAGAGCTCGCTGATCGCGCTGCTGTGCCGGGAGCTGTCGGACCGCCTCGAGCTCGGCGTGGTCACCAACGACATCTACACCGACGAGGACGCCCGCTTCCTGCGCTCGGCCGGGGTCCTCGACGCCGACCGGATCCGCGCGGTGGAGACCGGTGCCTGCCCGCACACGGCGATCCGCGACGACATCACCGCCAACGCGATGGCGATCGAGGAGCTCGAGGAGGACTACGACCACCGGCTGGAGATGGTGCTCGTGGAGTCCGGCGGCGACAACCTCACCGCGACCTTCTCCCCGGCCCTGGTCGACGTGCAGGTCTTCGTCCTCGACGTCGCCGGCGGCGGCGACGTCGCCCGCAAGGGCGGGCCGGGGATCGAGCGCGCCGACCTGCTGGTCGTGAACAAGACGGACCTCGGACCGTTCGTCGGTGTCGACGTGCCCCGGATGGTCGCGGACGCGACCGCGGCGCGCGACCACCGCCCGGTGATCGGCCTCTCCCGCACCGACCGCGACAGCATCGACCGCCTGCTGACCTGGGTCGACGGCCGCCTCGCGGAGCACCGCGCCGGCAGCCTGGTCCCGGTCGATCCCGGCCCGATGGCCGCCCACAGCCACGCGCACGAGCACACCCACACCCACGACCAGGGGGGCGAGCCGGTCGGTGTCCACCACCACTGAGGCCGCTGGCGCGCTCGGGCGCCTGGGACGCACCCGGGTGCGGGTCTCGCCCGGCGTGGGTGGGGCACGATGCCGGGTGCGGACGTCGGTCACCGGGACCGACCCCACCGTGCCGACCGTGCGCCCCGTCCTCACCCACCACGACGCCAGGCGCGCGCGGCTCAGCTTGGTCCCGGAGGGGGCGCTGCTGCTCGCCGGCGATCGGATCGAGCTCGACGTCACCGTCGACCCGGGCGCTTCCCTGGAGATCGTCGAACCGGGCGGGACCGTCGCCTACGACATGCGCGGTCAGGACGCCTCCTGGCACGTCGACGTCCGGGTCGCCGCCGGGGCGGCCCTGACCTGGGCGGGCGAGCCGTTCGTCGTCGCCGCCGGCGCGGAGGTCGATCGACGCACCCGGGTGCGCTTCGCCGAGGGCGCGCACCTGGCGATACGGGAGACGCTGGTGCTGGGCCGTGCCCACGAGGCGCCGGGGCGGGTGTCGCTGCGGACCGACGTCCGCTCCGACGTACGCCGGGTGCTGGCCGAGGACCTCGCGCTCGACGCCTGCACGACGCCCTCGCTGCTCGGGCGGTCGCGGGTGATGGAGAGCGTGCTGCTGGTCCTGCCCGCACCGCTCAGTGGCGGGCCGGACGAGGACCGCTTCGACCTGGCGGCACCCGGGGCCACCCTGTGGCGACGCCTGGCCGGCGCCTCGCACGAGGCCAGCACCGCGACCGCCTGGCAGCACGCGCGCGCCGCGGTGCTCGACGCCCCCCTGCCGGGCGAGGAGCGCTAGTGCGCCCGGGCGATCTGGTCGGCGACCCGGAACTCCAGGCCGTCCGCTCGGGCGACGTAGACGTCCTGGTCGACCAGGTTGCCGTCCAGCCGCACGAGTCCGCGGGGGCTGGACCAGAACTGTCCCGACTCCATCGCGCTGACCCGCCGCACGTCCAGCGAGCCGCACACCTCGCCGAGACGCGCCAGGAAGAGCATCGCCTCGTAGCAGGACTCCCCGACCGCGTTCAGCGCCGGCGCCCAACGCCCCCAGCGGGAGTAGTACGCGCGGGCCAGCTCGGCGCTCTCGGCCGTCGCCATCCCGTCGAAGTAGGCCGCGGCCGCGAAGAGGCCCTCGTTGGCGGCCGCGCCGCCCGCGAGCAGGGTGTTCTCCTCCACCGCGGGGCTGAGCCGCGGCAGCTGCGCGGAGAGGCCCGCGCGGGCGAACTGCCGGTTGAAGTGCACGGCGTCCTGCCCCATCAGGAGCATGATGACGCCGTCGACCGGGCGCTGCGACAGGTCGCCGATGACGGCTGCGAAGTCGGTCGTCCCCAGTGGAACGTAGGTCTCGCTGACGACCTCCGAGGGCGTGTCCTCGAGCGCAAGGCGTGCCGTCGCGCCGGTGACGCGGGGGAAGACGTAGTCGTTGCCGATGATCGCCCAGCGACCGACCGAGAGCTCCTCGCGCATCCAGTGCGCCGCGGGGAGCAGCTGGTTGAGCGGGCGCTCGCCGATCATGAAGACGCCGGGCGTCGCGTCCCCGCCCTCGTGCATGGCGGCAAAGGCGTAGACCACGCGGCCGCCGACGACCCGCGTCACGGCCTGGCGCACCGCCGAGATGTGCCACCCGGCGACGGCCTGTACGCGGCCGGAGTCCACCAACCGGCGTACGTCCTCGGCGACCAGGGCAGGGTCGCGGCCGGCGTCGACCACCACCAGCTCCACCTGACGCCCGGCGATGCCCGTGCTCGCGTTGAGCTGCTCCACGGCGAGCTCACCGCAGGCCAGGCAGGAGGGCCCGTAGATGCCGGTGGGACCCTGCAGCGGCACGACGAAGGCCACCGACACGACGTCGGCGGGGGCGACGGGTCGGGTCACGTGGACCTCCGGAGCGGACTGGACGAGACGTCCGTCCTCGCGTCGTCGAGAGGACCTGAACACCGGCCGGGTGACCGGCCGCCACCTACGATAGGTCCGATGGGCCGTCGGACGGCGGCCGACGTGACGGACACCACCGTAGGGGCGCGCCGTGGGTGAGCACGCAGAAGGAGAGGGCCCGGTCCTCTCCCGCAGCCGGCTGGTGCGGCTGCGACAGGAGGAGGCCGAGCTGCGGGACCGGGTCAAGCCGCTGCTCGACGAGCACGGGCTGCTGCCCGAGCACTGGCGGATCCTCGCCGTGGTCGACGACCACCCCGGCATCACGATGACCAGCCTGGCCGCCTCCGCGGTCGTGGCCGCCGCCAGCCTGACGCGGCACGTCGACCGTCTGGTCGAGCTGGCACTCGTCGTACGTCGCATCGACCCGGCCGATCGCCGCCGCGCGGTGCTGGCGCTGTCCTCCCGGGGCACCGACCTCGCGGCTCGACTCCTGGCCGCGGAGGAGGGCCCTGACGTCGGGACCACGTCGGCCGACCTGGCCGACGCGACCGGTCGGGCCTGACTCGGCCCCGCCGGACAACCCACCGGACAACCCACCGGACGACTCAGTCGGCCGACCTCACCGACCGCTCACCACCGACCGCTCACCAGCGCCCGCGGGCCACCAACGCCGCCAGGGCGGTGGTCACCGGCACGGCGGCGACCAGCCCGATGGTCGCCACGAGGCTGCGCACGATCTCCTGGGCGACGATCTGGTCGGTCAGGACGTTCCCGAGCCCGTCGCTGTTGGCGATGATCAGGATCAGCAGGGGCAACGAGGAGCCGGCGTAGGCCAGCACGATCGTGTTGACCACCGACGCGATGTGCGAGCGCCCGACGCGGGAGCCGGCGCGGTAGAGGTTGCGCCCGCGGTACTCCGGGTTGGCGCGCGACAGCTCGGCCACCGTGGCGGCCTGCGTGACCGTGACGTCGTCGAGCACGCCCAGCGAGCCGATCACGATCCCCGCCAGCAGCAGGCCCTCCATGTTGACCGCGTAGGTCTGCCCGAGGGCCGCCGAGAGGTCGTCGGTGAACCCGGTCAGGTGCATGGTCGACACCGCCAGTGCCGAGAGCAGGCCGGTCAGCGCCAGGGCCGACAGCGTGCCCAGGACCGCCACCGAGGTCGACGGGGTGAAGCCGTGGGTGAGGTAGAGGACGGTGAGCGCGACGGCCGCGGACCCGACGATGGCGATCAGCAGCGGCGGGTCGCCGCCCAGGATCGCCGGCACCACGAAGAGCACCAGCACCAGGAAGGTCACCCCGAGGCCGACCAGCGCCGTCACCCCGCGCAGCCGGCCGAACGCGATCAGCGCCACGACGAACGCCAGCGCCAGCATCCACAGCTGCGAGCCGCGCTGGTGGTCGACGACCGCCCAGGTCGTCCCGTCCGGGGTCTCGGTGCTGATCAGGACCACCCCGTCGCCCTCGGAGACCTCCGGCGCACCGGGCCCGTTGGGCAGCGGCACCTCGAGGTCACCGCCGCGGGCGAGGTCACCGGTCAGGAACGCGTCGTCGAGGGCGACGTACGCCGTCCCGCAGCCGTTGACCTCGTCGGGCAGCTCCTCCTCGCACTCGACCCGGTCCACACCGGTGACCGTGCCCGTCACCTCCGGCAGCCGGCTCTGCCCCTCGGGCTCGGGCAGCGGGTCCGGCCACAGCCAGAGCATCGCCACGAGGGTGATGACCGCCAGGGGCGCGATGACCAGCAGCGCGAGCCGGTGCAGGCCGGAGGAGTCCTCGGCACTGGAGTGTCGGGGGTGGTGGGCGCCCATGGGCGGAGCCTAGGTCCCGCGGCCCTCGGTGCGACAGCGCCCCGAAATGCTCTGACGCCCCGGTCGCGGGCGACTCGGGGCGTCAGTGGCAGGTGAAGGATTCGAACCTTCGAAGGCAAAGCCGACGGATTTACAGTCCGCTCCCATTGGCCGCTCGGGCAACCTGCCGGGTGTCACGCACGGGGGCCGTTTGGTCCCGCGGCAACGGGAGGAAACAATAGCGCAGCCCCCCGGGGCCGACTCAATTCCGCGCGGCCCGACGGGCACGACGCCGTACGAACCACCAGCACTCCAGGAGACATCGTGGCCGACTCGTCCTTCGACATCGTCAGCAAGCTCGACCGCCAGGAGGTCGACAACGCGCTGGGCCAGGCGGCCCGCGAGGTGGCGACCCGCTTCGACTTCAAGGGCACCGGCGCCACTATCGAGTGGAAGGGCGAGAAGGCGATCGAGATCACCGCCTCGGCCGACGACCGCGCCAGCGCGGTGCTCGACGTCTTCAAGGACAAGCTGGTCAAGCGCAACGTGTCGTTGAAGGTGCTCGACGCCTCCGAGGTCCGCCAGTCCGGTCAGCAGTCGAAGATCGACATCACGCTGAAGGAGGGCATCACCACCGAGGACGCGAAGAAGATCGGCAAGCTGATCCGCGACGAGGGCCCCAAGGGCGTCAAGGCGCAGGTCCAGGGCGACGAGCTGCGGGTCTCCTCCAAGAAGCGCGACGACCTGCAGGCCGTGCAGCGCCTGGTCAAGGAGCAGGACTACGACTTCGCGGTGCAGTTCACCAACTACCGCTGAGCTCCCGTGCCGCCGCCCTCAGGCCGGCACGCCCGCCCCCAGGCGCACCGGCATGGACGGCACCGTGGCCGCCCCCACCGCCGGGGTCAGCCACAGCGTCGCACCCTCCCCGACCTCCAGGGCACGAGCGTGCGTGCGCGTCATCAGGACCGTGACGCGCTCGCCTCCGACGGTCTCCGCGCTGACCCGCACCTCGAAGCCCACCCGGAGGACGCGGGTGACCACGGCCTCGTGCGCGCCCGCGCGACCGGGACCGCGGTCGACCTCGATGTCGTGCGGCCGCAGCACGAGCCCGCCCAGCGTGGTGACCTCACCCAGGAAACCCATGACGAAGTCGTTGGCCGGCTCGTCGTAGAGCTGGTCCGGGGTGCCGACCTGCTCCACGCGGCCCTGGTTCACCACGACGATCTCGTCGGCGACCTCCAGGGCCTCCTCCTGGTCGTGGGTGACGAAGACGGTCGTCACGTGCACCTCGTCGTGCAGTCGGCGCAGCCAGTCGCGCAGCTCCTTGCGGACCTTCGCGTCGAGCGCGCCGAAGGGCTCGTCGAGCAGCAGCACCGTCGGCTCGACCGCGAGGGCCCTGGCCAGCGCCATCCGCTGCCGCTGCCCCCCGGAGAGCTGGGAGGGCAGCCGGTGCCCGAACTGGGAGAGGTGCACGAGCTCGAGCAGCTCCTGCACCCGTGCGGCCACCTCGGCCCTGGGCCGCTTGCGGATCTCGAGCCCGAAGGCCACGTTCCTGGCCACGGTCATGTGCTTGAACACCGCGTAGTGCTGGAAGACGAAGCCGACGTTGCGCTTCTGGGGTGGCAGCCGGGTCGCCTCGACGCCCTCGATGTGCACCGACCCGGAGTCGGCGCTCTCGAGGCCGGCGATGACGCGCAGCAGAGTCGACTTGCCCCCTCCGGACGGCCCCAGGAGGGCCGTCAGCCCGCCGGAGGGGATGGAGACGGACACGTCGTCGAGGGCGACGAAGTCGCCGAACCGCTTGGAGACGCCACGGACGTCGATGCTCATGGGATACCTCTCGGGGTGGTGGGACCGCGTCGGTCAGTGCGCCCGGGCCGGACGCAGGAGCGCGACGACCACCAGGCAGGAGACGGACACGAGGATCAGCAGGAAGGAGACGGCGTACGCCGTGTCCTGGGCGAAGTTCTGGTACTGCTGCTCGACCACGAGCGTGGCCGTCTGGGTGCGGCCGGTGATGTTGCCGGACACGATCTTGACCGCGCCGAACTCGCCCACCGACCTGGCCAGGCTCAGGACGACGCCGTAGACCACGGCCCACCGGATGCTCGGCAGGGTGATCCGCCAGAAGGTCTGACAGGCGTTGGCGCCCAGGCTGCGGGCGGCCTGCTCCTGGTCGTCACCGATCTCGTGCAGCACCGGGACCACCTCGCGGATCACCAGGGGCAGCGCCACGAAGCAGGTCGCCATCACCATGGCGGGCAGGTCGAAGACCAGCCGCAGACCGGCCGCCTCCACGGTGGGTCCGACGACCCCGTCGCGCCCGTTGTAGGTCAGCAGCAGGGCCAGGCCGACCACGACCGGGGACACCGAGAGCGGGACGTCGATCAAGGCGGAGAGCACCCGCTTGCCGGGGAACTCGTAGCGCACCAGGAGCAGGGCGATCGTCACCCCGAACACGAGGTTGATGACCACCGCCCAGCCGGCGACCATCGCGGTCAGGCGCAGCGCGTACTGCACGTGCGGGTCGGTGAGGGCGTCCACGAGCGGGCCGGGACCGCCGCCGAAGGTCCGCCGCACCAGCAGGCCGACCGGCCAGGCGACCAGCATGCCTACCCAGCCCACGGCCAGCAGGCGCATGGCCCAGCGCACCGGCGTCGACGCCTCAACCACGGCGGCTCACCCGCCGCTGGAGGACGTCGAGCGCCACGATGACGACCAGCGCGACGACGAGCATGATCGACGCGAGCGCCGCCGCCGAGGCGGTGTTGCCGTTCTCGATGAAGGTCAGCACGCGCACCGACACCACCTCGGTCTGGTACGGACGGTTGCCGCTGAGCAGCACCAGGGAGCCGTACTCCGAGATCGCCCGGGCGAAGGACAGCGCCGCGCCGGCGGTGACGGCCGGGAGCAGGGCCGGCAGCAGGATCCGGCGCACCGTGGACAGCCGACCGGCCCCCAGGGAGGCGGCCGCCTCCTCGGCGTCGGGGTCGAGCTCCTCGAGCACCGGCTGCACCGTCCGGACGACGAAGGGCAGGGTGACGAACGCCAGCGCCAGGAAGACCGCCCACCGGGTGAAGGCCCAGTGCACCCCGATGGGGCTGTTCGGCCCGTACAGCGAGAGCAGCACCAGACCCGCGACGATGGTGGGCAGGGCGAACGGGACGTCGATGATGACGTCGAGGACCCGCTTGCCCCAGAAGTCGTCGCGCACGAGCACCCACGCGATGACGGTGCCCATGACGACGTTGAGACCCGTGACCAGCAACGCCTGGCCGACGGTCAGGGTCAGCGCCGACCACGTCTGCTGGTCGCTGAGGACCGACCAGTAGCGCGACCATCCTCCCTCCCCCGCCGTGGCCACGACCACGGCGAGGGGCAGCATGACCAGCACCGAGAACCACGCCACCGCGATGCCCAGGCCGAGGCCGGCCCCCGGGGTCAGCGTGGAGCGAGGGGTCCGCCGGGCGGGGCGGCCGCGGGTGCCGGGCGGCCGCCCCACCGGCCCCGGAGGGGCCTCGGGGGTCAGGAGGGTGCTCACTCGTCGCCGACCTTGCCGGTCCGCTGCTGGATCTCGGTCACGATGCCCAGCGGGTTGCCGTCCTCGCCGTCACCGAAGAACTCGCCGGCCGCGCGTCCCCAGCCCCCGAACAGGTCGTCGATGGTGAACAGCTGCTCCGGCGCCGGGAACGGGTCGGCCGGGTCGTTGGCCCCCTCGACGTCCGGGACGTCCACGCCGTCGACGACCGGCCGGAAGCCGGAGGCGGCGTAGTCGGCCTGCGCCTGGGCGGAGGTCATGAACTCCAGGAACGCCCGGGCCGTCTCGTCCGCCGACGTCGTGACCGCCGCCGGGTTCTCGATGAGCAGCGTGTCCGGCGGGACGACGTAGTCGACCTCGGCCCCGTTCTGCCTGGCCAGGATCGCCTCGTTCTCGTAGGACAGCAGCACGTCGCCGCTGCCGTCGGTGAAGGCGGTCGTGGCCTCACGGCCCGAGGCGGGCAGGGCGATGGTGTGGTCCAGCAGGTCGGCCAGGAAGCCCCTCGCCTCGTCCTCGTCCCCGCCGTTGCCCACGACGTGCGCCCAGGCGGCGAGGATGTTCCACCGCGCCGAGCCGGAGGAGCCGGGGTTCGGTGTGATGATCTCGGCGTCCTTCTCGACGAGGTCGTCCCAGGTCTCGATGCCCAACGGGTTGCCCTCGCGGACCACGAAGACCACGACCGAGGACGTCGCGATCCCGCGGGTCGGGGTCTCGCGCCAGTCCTCGGCCACCAGGCCCTCGTCGACCAACCGGGTGATGTCGGTCTCCAGCGAGTAGTGCACGACGTCGGCGTCGGCGCCGGCCACGACGGCCCGGCTCTGGTCCCCCGACGCGCCGTAGGAGGTCACGAAGTCGGACGCGGCGAGGTCGCCCGCGGCCTCGGTGGCGGCGAAGTCCTCGAACACCGGGACGTTGGCCGCCTCCATCACCGAGAAGGCGTTGACCGCGATCGGGTCCACCCCCTCGGTCGTGGCACCGGTGCCGCTGGCCGAGCAGGCGGCGAGCAGCAGGGAGATCGGGAGCAGGCCGCTCAGGGCGACGCGGCGGGGAAGGGTCCTGGTCATGGTCACTCGTTCTCCGGCCCGCACTCGGCGGGCCCCGATGGGGGGATGACGGGCCATTCCCGTCAATGTCGAGTGAATTAGTGCATTTACTTGCTTTCGGCGTCAAGCGGCGCGCCGACGACGTGACCCGGATCTCCCCGGCCCGCCGACCGGCACCGCGCGGACCGACGACGGGTGATACGCGGCCGGCCGCCCACCACCGCGCGACTACAGTTGGCGAGGTGTCCGGGCATTTCTGGACACCTGTCCAAGTCACGGAAACCGTGCGAAACTAGAACACGTTCTCGTACGACGTACGGCAGTGCGCGGCCCACGCGCAGCACGAAGGAGTGGACGCACCGTGTCCAAGCAGGTCAAGCAGCTCGACCGGGTGATCATCCGGTTCGCGGGCGACTCCGGTGACGGCATGCAGCTCACCGGCGACCGGTTCACCCAGGAGTCGGCCGCGTTCGGCAACGACCTGGTGACGCTGCCCAACTTCCCCGCCGAGATCCGCGCCCCCCAGGGCACGATCCCGGGTGTCTCGTCGTTCCAGGTGCACTTCGCCGACCACGACATCCTCACCCCCGGCGACGCGCCGGACGTGCTGGTGGCGATGAACCCGGCGGCACTCAAGGCCAACCTGGCCGACCTGCCCAAGGGCGCGACGATCATCGTGGACACCCACGACTTCACCAAGCGCAACCTCGAGAAGGCCGGGTACGCCGAGAACCCGCTCGACTCCATCGACGACACGGCCGGCCCGCTGGCCGACTTCGGGGTCCACCCCGTCGACCTGACCGGCATGACGGTCGAGGCGGTCAAGGAGTTCGGGCTCTCCCGCAAGGACGCCGCCCGTGCGAAGAACATGTTCGCCCTCGGGCTGCTGTCGTGGATGTACGGCCGTCCCACCGACACCACCGAGAGCTTCCTGTCCAAGCGGTTCGCGAAGGTCCCCGACATCCGCGACGCCAACATCACCGCCTTCAAGGCGGGCTGGAACTTCGGCGAGACCACCGAGACCTTCGTGGTGCGCTACGAGGTCAAGCCGGCCACGATGGCGCCCGGGACCTACCGCAACATCACCGGCAACCTCGCGCTCGCGTGGGGCCTGGTCGCCGGTGGCGTGCAGTCCGGCCTGCCGGTCTTCCTCGGCACCTACCCCATCACCCCGGCCTCCGACATCCTCCACGAGCTGAGCAAGCACAAGGGCTTCGGTGTCACGACCTTCCAGGCCGAGGACGAGATCGCCGGCATCGGTGCCGCGATCGGCGCCTCCTTCGGTGGCGCCCTGGGCGTCACCTCGACCTCCGGCCCCGGAGTCGCGCTGAAGTCCGAGGCCATCGGCCTCGCGGTGATGACCGAGCTGCCGCTGATCGTCGTCGACGTCCAGCGCGGTGGCCCGTCGACCGGTCTGCCGACCAAGACCGAGCAGGCCGACCTGCTGCAGGCGATGTTCGGCCGCAACGGCGAGGCGCCGGTCCCGGTCGTGGCACCTCAGTCGCCCGGCGACTGCTTCGAGGCAGCGGTCGAGGCCACCCGGATCGCGGTCACCTACCGCACCCCGGTGATGCTGCTCTCCGACGGCTACCTCGCCAACGGCTCCGAGCCCTGGCGGATCCCCGACGTCGCGGACCTGCCGTCCATCGACCCGGCGTTCGCCACCGCCGACGACCTCACCGACGAGGGCGAGTTCCAGCCCTACGCCCGTGACCCCGAGACCCTCGCCCGTCCGTGGGCGCCCCCCGGCGTGGCCGGTCTCGAGCACCGCATCGGCGGACTGGAGAAGGCCGACATCACCGGCAACATCTCCTACGACCCGGCCAACCACGACTTCATGGTCCGCACCCGCCAGGCCAAGATCGACCGGATCGCCGACTCCCTGCCCCCGCTGGAGGTCGACGACCCGTCCGGGGGCGAGGCGAAGGTGCTGGTGCTGGGCTGGGGCTCGACGTACGGCCCGATCGGTGCCGCCTGCCGCCGCGTCCGCCGCGCCGGCTACCACGTGGCCCAGGCCCACCTGCGCCACCTCAACCCCTTCCCGAAGGACCTCGGCGAGGTCCTGAAGCGCTACGACAAGGTGCTGGTCCCCGAGATGAACCTCGGCCAGCTCTCGATGCTGCTGCGCGCGAAGTACCTCGTCGACGCCATCGGCTACAACCAGGTCAACGGCATGCCGATCAAGGCAGCCGAGCTGGCCGAGGCCGTGGGCCACCTCGTGGCCGAGGCCGAGGGCATCCCGCTCGAGGAGCTCGACCTGTCCGTCGCGACCAGCCAGGAGGTCCACCAGTGAGTGTCGACCTGAACATCCCGACCTTCCGCTCCGGCACCGAGGGCGTCCCCACCATCGGTGAGGGCGAGACCCAGACCGGCAAGGACTTCTCGTCGGACCAGGAGGTCCGCTGGTGCCCCGGGTGCGGTGACTACGCCGTGCTCAAGGCCGTACAGTCCTTCCTGCCCGACCTCGGGCTGCGCCGCGAGAACATCGTGTTCATCTCCGGCATCGGATGCTCGAGCCGCTTCCCGTACTACCTCGACACCTACGGCATGCACTCGATCCACGGGCGTGCCCCCTCGATCGCGACCGGCCTGGCCACCGCGCGCGAGGACCTCTCGGTGTGGGTCGTCACCGGCGACGGCGACGCGCTCTCGATCGGCGGCAACCACCTGATCCACGCGCTGCGCCGCAACGTCAACATGACGATCCTGCTGTTCAACAACCGGATCTACGGCCTCACCAAGGGTCAGTACTCCCCCACCTCCGAGGCCGGCAAGATCACCAAGTCGACCCCGATGGGCTCGGTGGACCACCCGTTCAACCCCGTCTCGCTGGCCCTGGGCGCCGAGGGCACCTTCGTGGCCCGCACGATCGACTCCGACCGCAAGCACCTCACCTCGGTGCTCGCCGCGGCCGCCGCCCACCGCGGCACCTCGCTGGTCGAGATCTACCAGAACTGCCCGATCTTCAACGACGGCGCGTTCGACGCGATCAAGAACAACGACACCAAGGCCGACGCGATCATCCCGCTGGTCCACGGCGAGCCGATCCGCTTCGGCGCCCCCGGCGAGGACGGCCTGGGCTCCAAGGGCCTGGTCCGCTCCGCGGGCGGCGGGGTCGAGGTCGTGCAGGTCGCCGAGGCCGGTGCCGACGCGATCCTGGTCCACGACGCGCACAACCCCGACCCGAGCACGGCCTTCGCGATCAGCCGCCTGACCGACTCCGGCTACCTCAACCAGAGCCCGATCGGGATCTTCCGCCAGGTCGAGCGGGCGACGTACGACGACCAGGCCCGCTCCCAGCTGGCCACCGCCGCCGGCGACCTCGAGGCCGCGGGCGCCGCCGCGCCCACCGAGCGGCTCGCCGCCCTCATCGGCGGCGGCGACACCTGGACGGTCGTCTGAGGAACCTCCGCGGCCCGTGCCGCACGACGACGAAGGGCCCCCACCACACCGGTGGGGGCCCTTCGTCGTGGTCGACCGGGACGCGGCTCAGAAGATCCGGTAGATGTAGATCTCCGGCGAGACGGCGGCCAGGAACTTCGCGTTCTCCTTGGTGGCGACGCGGTAGTAGACCCGCTTGTGCCCCTTCTTCACGCCCTTGACCCGCTCGCTGTAGCGGCCCGCCTTGTTCGTCTTGATCTTGGCGAAGCGCTTCCAGGCGGCCCCGCAGTCCTTCGCCTGCTTGCAGTGCTTGACCTCGATGATCGCGTTCACGGGCTTGCCGGTGCTCGGGGAGATCTTGCCCTTGATGAGGAACTTGTTCTCCTTCGGCTCCTTGCCGTTGATGGTGATCTGGCGCTCGACCTGCTCGGCCTGGGCTGCCGGCAGCGTGGCGGCGACCAACCCGAGGGCGAGCAGCACCGCGGCGAGGACACGACGGACGTGGACGAGGGGGCGGTGGACGGTCCGCATGGGGGGCTCCTGGGGGGTGGGTTCTGTAGCCGTGCCGGGTCTCTGCCCCGATGCGGCCCCGCACAAACAGGGCTCTTATGCTCCGGTGGTGAACGACTCGGGTCGCGGGGTGGCGCTGGGGGCGGCGGCGTACCTCATGTGGGGACTCTTCCCGCTCTACTTCCCCCTCCTCGAGCCCGCGGGTGCCCTGGAGATGCTCGGGCACCGCATCGTGTGGTCGACGCTCACCGTCGGGCTGCTGATCCTGCTGCTGCGCCGTCGCGACTCCCTCCTGGCGGTCGTGCGGGACCGACGCGCACTGCGTCTGCTGACCTTCGCCGCGGTGGCCATCAGCGTCAACTGGGGCGGCTACATCTACGGCGTCACCCACGACCGGGTCGTGGAGACCGCCCTGGGCTACTTCATCAACCCGCTGGTCATCGTCTTGATGGGCGTGTTCGTCCTCGGTGAGCGGCTGCGCCCGCTGCAGTGGGCCGCCCTCGGGGTGGCCGGCGTGGCGGTGGTGGTGCTGACGACGGCGTACGGACGCCCACCATGGATCGCCATCACCCTGGCCCTCTCCTTCGCCTGCTACGGCCTGGCGAAGAAGAAGGCGTCGGTCGGGGCGGTGGAGTCGCTCTCGGTGGAGACGGCCGTCCTGGCCCCGGTGGCCCTGGGCTACCTGCTGCTCATCGGCCTGGGCGGCACCGCCGAGGTCGGCCAGCACGGCGTCGGTCACGCCCTGCTGTTCACGACCACCGGCATCATCACCGCGATCCCGCTGATCTGCTTCGGGGCAGCCGCCACCCGGGTCTCGATGACCACGCTGGGGCTGCTGCAGTACCTCGCCCCGATCCTGCAGTTCCTGCTCGGCGTGCTGTGGTTCCGCGAGGAGATGCCCGCGGCCCGGTGGGCCGGCTTCGTGCTCGTGTGGGTGGCGCTCGTGGTCTTCACCGTCGAGGCGCTGACCCACCGGCGACGGCAGCTGGCGCTGGCTGCGGAGGCGTCGGCGGTCTGAGGAGCAGTGTCACCACCCGGGTGGTGAAACACCCGCTGGTCACACGGAACTCCGGTCGACAAGCGGCAGTTTCGGTCGACCAGTCCCCACCGGCGGCGCGGTCCGGCCGGGTCAGTCGGTGGAGCCGTCGCGCTGCTCGCGGCTCTCGTGCAGGCGCTGCTGGGCCGCGGGGAGATGGACCAGGCACGGAGCCTCCGCGCCGGGGTGCTTCTCGACCAGGTGGAAGGACCAGCGGTCCATCGCGGCGAGGTAGCCGTTGTTTTCCCCGCGGCGGTGCGTCGACCAGGCCGACCCCGTGGCGGTCGTGCAGGCGGTGCAGGCGATCCGGTAGACGAACGAGTCGTCGGGTCCGACCTCGATGCGGACCCGCGAGAGCGGCCCGGCCTCGACGCCGGCCTTCCGGGCCCGCGCGGACCTGCTGGCGACCACGAGGTCAGCCCGTCCGGGTGGCGACCAGGTCGGCGAAGGACTCCAGCGCGGTGCGCACCGGCGTCCGCGGCAGGATCTCCAGCAGGGCCTTGGCCTCGGCGGCGCGCGCCACGACGTAGTCGCGGGCCTGCTCCATCGCGGGGTGGGCCCGCAGCAGCGCCAGGGCCTCCTCGACCTCCCCGTCGTCGGTGATCGGGCCGGACAGCAGCTCCAGCAGACGCGCGTCGGCCGGGTCGGTCGAGGACCGGCACGCGGACTGGGCCATCAGCGTCGGCAGGGTGGGCACGCCCTCGCGCAGGTCGGTGCCCGGGGTCTTGCCCGAGTCGTCGGACTCCGAGGCGATGTCGAGGATGTCGTCGGAGAGCTGGAAGGCCGACCCCACGATCTCGCCGTACGCCGCCAGCGCCTCCTCCACCTCGCGGCTGGCGCCCCCGAAGCGGGCGCCGTAGCGCGCGGAGGTCGCGATGAGCGAACCGGTCTTGCCCGCGACCACCTCGAGGTAGTGCTCGAGCGGGTCCTCGCCGTCGGCGGGCGGGACGGTCTCCATGATCTGGCCCTCGACCAGGCGCGTGAACGTCTCGGCCTGGATGCGCACCGCGTCGGCACCCAACCGTGAGGTGAGCTCGGAGGAGCGGGCGAAGAGGAAGTCGCCGGTGAGGATGGCGACGAGGTTGTCCCAGCGGGCGTTGGCCGAGTCGGCACCGCGGCGCAGGGCCGCCTCGTCCATCACGTCGTCGTGGTAGAGCGAGCCGAGGTGGGTGATCTCCACGACGCAGGCGGCTGTCAGCACGTCGTCGCTGTCGGGGTGCTCACCGGTCTCGGAGGCCAGCAGCACCAGCAGCGGACGGAACCGCTTGCCCCCGGCGGCCAGCAGATGCCGCGCCGCCTCGGTGACGTAGGCGGTGCGACCCTCCACGTGACCGTCGAGCAGCTTCTCGACCGTCTCCATGCGCGCGCGCAGCCGGGCCGCGAGCGCGTCGTCGGTGACCGGCAGGGCCAGCGTGGCGGGGGGCGGGGTGGAGCTCACCTGATGAATTGTCCGGCATCGGCCGCGAGCTCGAGCAGCGGCCCCGGCACGACACCGAGGACGAGCGTGCCGAGCACGGCCACGGCGATGGTGCCGCTGGTCAGCCACGAGGGCACCGCGACGACCGCGGGCTCGGTGCCCTCGGCCACGTCGGAGAAGAACATCACCTGGATGGTGCGCACGTAGAAGAAGATCGCGATCACCGAGGAGGTGATGGCCACGACGACCACGGGCCAGGCCCCGGCGGACATGGCGACGGTGAAGACCGCCCACTTGCCCGCGAACCCGGCGGTCAGCGGGATGCCGGCCATCGAGAGCAGGAAGAAGGCGAAGGCCCCGGCCACCAGCGGCGAGCGCTTGCCCAGCCCGGCCCAGCGGTCCAGGCCCGTCGCCTCACCCGAGGAGTCGCGCACCAGCGTGACGACGGCGAAGGCGCCGAGCGTCGCGAAGGAGTACGTCGCCAGGTAGAACAGCACGGCCTGCAGCGAGGTGACCTGGCCGACCGCGAGCTCCCCGGCCGCCTGGGCGCCGAGCACGCCGGTGAGCAGGAAGCCGGTGTGGGCCACCGCGGAGTAGCCCAGCATCCGCTTGACGTCGGTCTGGGCGACCGCCAGCAGCGCACCGATGAGCATGGTGAGGATGGCGACGACCCACAGCACCGGCTGCCAGGTCCATCGGTCGGCACCGAAGCCGACGTAGAGCAGGCGCAGCAGGGCACCGAAGGCCGCGATCTTGGTGCAGGCGGCCATGAAGCCGGTCACCGCGGTCGGGGCGCCCTGGTAGACGTCGGGGGTCCAGGAGTGGAACGGCACCGCACCGACCTTGAACAGCAGGCCGACCAGCAGCAGGCCGAGCCCGATCGTGAGCATGCCGGAGTTGCCGGAGTCGTTGCGGATCGCCGCGTCGATGCCGCCGAGGTCCAGCGTGCCGGCGTACCCGTAGACCAGGGCCATGCCGTAGAGGAAGAACCCGGAGGAGAACGCGCCGAGCAGGAAGTACTTCAGCGCCGCCTCCTGGCTCAGCAGGCGGCGACGGCGCGCCAGCCCGGAGAGCAGGTAGAGCGGGAGCGAGAGGACCTCGAGGGCCACGAACATCGTCAGCAGGTCCCCGGAGGCGGGGAAGAGCATCATGCCGCCGATGGCGAACATCATCAGCGGGTAGACCTCGGTGTGGTCCAGGCCCTGGGCCTGCCGCTCGGCGTCGCTGCCCGGCAGGGCGGCTGCCTGGCCGGCGAAGACCGAGACGCCGGCCTCGACCTTGCGCTCGGCGAAGAGCGCGAGGCCCATGAGGGAGAAGACCAGCACCAGGGCCCACAGGAAGACGGTGGGTCCGTCGACGATCACGGAGCCGGCACCACCGATGACACCGCGGGCGGTGCCGTCGGCGACCACGTCGAGACGGGTGCCCACGACGACGGTGCCGACAAGGGCGGCCACGAGGCCGGTGCCGGCGAGCAGCACCTGCGCGCGGTGCCGGTGCGGGCGGGCCAGGAGCGCCTCGGCGAGGACGCCGAGGCAGGCGACGCCGAGCACCGCGATGAGCGGCCAGATCTCGGCGTAGGCGAGAACAGGCTTGGTGAACTCCATCAGTGCTCGCCCTCCTCGGCGTGCTCGTCACCGGCGTGATCGGCCGCGGGCGCGGTGACCTCCGGCGGGTCGTCGGTGACACCGACGTGGCTCATCAGGTCACCGACGTAGGGGTCGGCGGCGTCCAGGAGCGGGGCGGGGTAGAAGCCGAGGAAGACCAGGGCGACCACGAGGGGCGCGACCGCGATGCCCTCGCGCAGGCTGAGGTCCTCGTCGGCGGTGACCTTCTCCGGCGTCGGGCCGGTCATGGTGCGCTGGTACATCCACAGCACGTAGATCGCCGCCAGCACGATGCCGGTGACGGCCACGGCACCGACGTACCAGGCGTAGTCGAAGGCCGCGATGATCACCAGGAACTCGCTGATGAACGGCGAGAGCCCGGGCAGGCCGAGGGTGGCCAGCCCGCCGATGAGCAGCAGGCCCGCGATGACCGGGGTGACCTTCTCCTGGCCGCCGAGCTCGCGGATCGAGGCGGTGCCCCGGCGCGCGATGACGTAGCCGGCGACGAGGAACAGCGCTGCGGTGCCCAGGCCGTGGTTGACCATGTAGAGGATCGAGCCGGTGCCGCCCTGGGAGCTGAAGACGAAGATGCCCAGGACGATGAAGCCGAAGTGGCTCAGCGAGGTCAGACCGATCAGGCGCAGCACGTCGTCCTGGCCGATCGCGACGAAGGCGCCGTAGACGATCGAGATCAGCGCGAGGGTGACGACCAGCGGCGTGGCCCACTGCGAGGCCTCGGGGAAGATCCCCAGGCAGAAGCGCAGCATGCCGAACGTGCCGATCTTGTCGAGCACGCAGACCAGCAGCACCGAGGTGCCCGGGGTCGCCTTGCCCGTGGTGTCGGCCAGCCAGGTGTGCACGGGGAACAGCGGCGCCTTGACCGCGAAGGCGATGAAGAACGTCGCGAACAGCCAGCGCCCGGCGGTGGTGTCGATGTCGAGCGCCATCAGGTCGCTCAGCAGGTACGACGGGGAGCCGGCCTGCGCGGAGACCACGTAGAGCCCGATGACGCCGATGAGCAGCACCAGGCCACCGGCCAGCTGGAACATCAGGAACTTCACCGCGGCGGCCGAGCGACCGAGACGACCGAAGCCGCCGACGAGGAAGTACGCGGGGATCAGCGTGGCCTCGAAGACGATGTAGAAGAGGAACACGTCGGTGGCCAGGAAGACCGCCAGCGAGAGCGCCTCGAGGGCCAGGGCCCAGGCCACGAAGACGTGGGCCTTGCCCTGCGGGTTGCCGTCGACGTGGGCCGGGTTGTCGGCCTCGTCCTCACGCCAGGCCGCCAGCAGCACGATCGGCACCAGCAGCGTGGTGAGCAGCACCATCAGCAGGCCCAGGCCGTCGACGCCGAGGGCGAAGTGCACGCCGAAGGCGGGGATCCACTCGTAGGTCTCGGTCAGCTGCATGCCGCCGTCGAGCTCGTACTGCGCGGCGACGACCACCGAGAGGACCAGCGTGGCGAGCGAGAAGCCGAGGCCGGTCTGCTTGGCGGTGGCGCCGCGCAGGCTCGGCACCACGAAGGCGCCCACGAGCGGCAGCGCCACGAGGACGCTGAGCCAGGGGAAGTCGGACATCAGAGGTTCACCACCGTGAGGGCCGCGAGGACGAGGATGACGCCGCCGAGGATCGACAGGGCGTAGGAGCGCACGAAGCCGTTCTGGGCCCGGCGCAGGCCCTGACCGATCCCGGCGAGCACGGTCGCGGTGCCGGTGAACAGCCCGTCGACCACCGACCGGTCGGCCGAGACCAGGCCTCGGGTCAGCGCGGCACCCGGCCGGACGACCAGGCCGTCGTTGATGGCGTCGCCGTAGATGTCGGCACGCGCGGCGCGGGTGACGAAGGAGACGTCGGTGGGCGGCGTGGTCGGGACCGGCCGCTTGCCGACGGTCATCCAGGCCACCGCGACGCCCACCGCCACGACGGCGACGGTGATGATCGAGTAGACGATCGCGGGCATCGGGAGCTCGTGCTCGGGGATCTCACCGACGACCGGCGCGAGCCAGTCGACGATCCAGTGACCGAGGTAGAGCACGCCGCCGAGCACCGACAGGGCAGCCAGCACCATCAGCGGCACCGTCATGACCGAGGGCGACTCGTGCGGGTGGACGCCGTCCTTCCAGCGCTTCTCGCCGAAGAACGTCATCAGCATCAGGCGGGTCATGTAGAAGCCCGTGACACCCGCACCGATCAGCGCGGCCGCACCGGCGACCGGGCTCTCCACCAGCGCGGTCTCGATGATCTTGTCCTTGGACCAGAAGCCGGAGAACAGCGGGAACCCGATGATCGCGAGGTAGCCCATCGCGAAGGTCAGGAACGTCACCGGCATCACCTTGCGCAGCGCGCCGTAGGCACGCATGTCCACGTCGTCGTTCATGCCGTGCATGACCGAGCCCGCGCCCAGGAACATGTTGGCCTTGAAGAAGCCGTGGGTGATCAGGTGGAAGATGGCGAACGCGTAGCCGTACACGCCCAGGCCGGCGGCCAGCATCATGTAGCCGATCTGGGACATCGTGGAGCCGGCCAGCGCCTTCTTGATGTCGTCCTTGGCGCAGCCGATGACCGCACCCCACAGCAGGGTGACGGTGGCGACCACGATGACCGCGGTCTGCGCGGCCGGGGCCAGCTCGAAGACGAAGTTGGAGCGGGTCACGAGGTAGACGCCGGCGGTGACCATGGTGGCGGCGTGGATGAGCGCCGAGACCGGCGTCGGACCCTCCATCGCGTCCAGCAGCCAGGCCTGGAGCGGCACCTGCGCGGACTTGCCGCAGGCCCCGAGCAGCAGCAGCAGGCCGATCGCGGTGAGCGCGCCCTCGCTGGCGCCGGAGGCGTTGGCGGAGATGACGGTGAAGCTGGTCGAGCCGAAGGTCACGAAGAACATCGCGATCGCCAGGCTCATGCCGATGTCACCGACACGGTTGATGACGAAGGCCTTCTTGGCGGCGGCGGCCGCCGAGGGCTTGTGCTGCCAGAACCCGATCAGCAGGTACGACGCCAGGCCGACGCCCTCCCAGCCGAGGAAGATGCCCAGGTAGTTCTCGGCGAGCACCAGCATCAGCATCGCGGCGACGAAGAGGTTGAGGTAGGCGAAGAACCGGCGGCGTCGCGGGTCGTGCTCCATGTAGCCGATGGAGTAGACGTGGATCAGCGAGCCCACACCGGTGATGAGCATGAGGAAGAGGATCGAGAGCGGGTCGACCAGCAGGTCCATCCCGACCTCGAAGTCGCCGACGCTCACCCAGTCCCACAGGTGCTGGGTGACCGCCCGCTCGCCCTCCTCACGACCCATCAGCCCGATCAGCATCAGGGTGCTGAGGACGAACGAGCCGACCGCCATGGCGGTGCCGAGCAGGTGGCCCCACGGGTCGGTGCGCCGGCCGCCGAGCAGCAGCACCGCGGCACCGAGCAGGGGCAGGCCGATGACCAGCCACAGCAGGCCGAAGACACCACCGGCGTCGGCCGCGCTCACGGGGTCGACCACAGGGATGCTGTGGCCGCCTTCACTGAAGAGGAACATCGTCCGCCTTAGTACTTGAGGAGGCTCGCGTCGTCGACCGAGGCCGAGCGACGGGTCCGGAAGATGGTCATGATGATCGCCAGCCCGACGACGACCTCGGCCGCCGCGACGACCATGACGAAGAACGCCGCCACCTGGCCGTCGAGGTTGCCGTGCTGGCGGGCGAAGGCCACCAGGGCGAGGTTGCAGGCGTTGAGCATCAGCTCGACGCACATGAAGACCACGATGGCGTTGCGCCGGGTCAGGACACCGATCGTGCCGATCGTGAACAGCACGGCCGAGAGGCCGATGTAGGCGTTGACGTCGCTCACGCGTCCTCCTCCGGGTTCTCGGTGTTGTGGCCGCTGCCGGCGCTGGTGTCGGTCGTGCCGCCGGCACCACCGGCGACACCGCCGCCCTGCGCGTCGGCGTCGGTGCGGCTGCCCACGTCACCCACGGTGCGCTGCAGCTCCTCGATGTCCTCGGCCAGCGCCGGGGCGGACCGGACGGTCCCGCGGGCGGCCAGCACCCGGGCCACCGAGGCCTCGGCGGGGGTGCCGTCGGGCAGCAGGGCCGGGGTGTCCACGGCGTTGTGCCGGGCGTAGACGCCCGGGGAGGGCAGCGGGCCCAGCGGCTTGCCGGACTCGGCGTACTCCCGGACGCGGCGGGCGGCCATCGACGCCTGGGTCGGCTTGGGCGTGAGCCGCTCGCGGTGCGCGAGCACCATGGCGCCCATCGCCGCGGTGATCAGCAGGGCGGCGGTGACCTCGAAGGCCAGGACGTAGCGGGAGAAGAGCAGGTCGGCCAGGCCCTCGATGTTGCCGGCGGAGTTGGCCTCGGTCAGGCCGCGCATCGTGCCGAGCGAGATCTGGGCGACCGAGACGAGCAGCAGCGCGCCCATCACCAGGCCGGCGCCCCAGGCCATCCAGCGCTGGCCGCGGATCGTCTCCACCACCGAGTCGGAGGCGTCGACGCCGACGAGCATCACGACGAAGAGGAAGAGCATCAAGATCGCGCCGGTGTAGACGATGATCTGGACCGCGAAGAGGAACGGCGCCTCGAGGGTCAGGTAGAGCACCGCGAGGCTGATCATCACCACGGCCAGCAGCAGGGCCGCGTGCACGGCCTTGCGCACGAACAGCACGCCCAGCGCCGCGGGGACGATGATGGCCGCGAGCAGCCAGAAGGTCACGGTCATGCCTGCTCCCCCGTCGTGCCGATCTTCTCGCCGGGCGCCGGGGCGGCGTACTGACCGCGGTAGTAGGCCCCCTCGTCGTCACCGAGTCGCATCGGGTGCGGCGGCTGCTCCATGCCCGGCAGCAGCGGGGCCAGCAGGTCGGACTTCTCGTAGATGAGGTCCGCGCGGTTGTCGTCGGCCAGCTCGTACTCGTTGGTCATCGTCAGCGCCCGGGTCGGGCACGCCTCGATGCACAGCCCGCACAGGATGCAGCGCAGGTAGTTGATCTGGTAGACGCGGCCGTAGCGCTCACCGGGGCTGAAGCGCTCCTCGTCGGTGTTGCCGGCGCCCTCGACGTAGATCGCGTCGGCGGGGCAGGCCCAGGCGCACAGCTCGCAGCCGACGCACTTCTCCAGGCCGTCGGGCCAGCGGTTGAGCTGGTGGCGGCCGTGGAAGCGGGGCGCGGTGGGGAGCTTCTCGAAGGGGTACTGCTCGGTGACCACCTTCTTGAACATCGTCCGGAACGTGACACCGAACCCGGCGACCGGGTCGATGAACTGCTCCTTCAGCGTCTTGTCCTTCTTCTCAGCCACGGGTCAGGCCTCCTCCCCGGCACCGGCCGGGACGGTGGTGGATCGGGGGAACTCCAGCGGCGCGGCGGCACCGCGCACGGCTCCCCCGGCGGGCATGGGCGGGACGGGGTAGCCGCCCTCGGGGATCGTGGGCGCCGCCTCGTCCTCCTCGGAGTCCTCGGTGCTGCCGAAGAAGCCGAGCGCGAGGACGACCACGATCGCCGCGCCACCGAAGAGCAGCACCTGCTGCACACCGATGTCGTAGGTGTTGGAGACGTAGCGCATGATCGCGACGAGCACGGTCCAGGCGAGCGCGACGGGGATCAGGACCTTCCAGCCGAAGGCCATGAACTGGTCGTAGCGCAGTCGCGGCAGCGAGCCGCGCAGCCAGATGAAGCCGAAGATGAAGAACAGGACCTTGCCGAAGAACCAGATCACCGGGACGTAGCCCTCGTTGGCGCCCTCCCAGACCCGGTCGATCCAGAACGGCGCGTGCCAGCCGCCGAGGAACAGCGTGGTGGCCAGCGCGGAGACCGTGGCCATGTTGATGTACTCGGCGAGGAAGAACAGGGCGAACTTCAGCGAGGAGTACTCGGTGTGGAAGCCGCCCACCAGCTCACCCTCGGCCTCGGGCAGGTCGAAGGGCGCGCGGTTGACCTCGCCGACCATCGAGATCACGTAGATCACGAAGGACGGGATGAGGATCAGGCCGAACCACAGGTCGTCCTGGGCGGCGACGATCTCGCTGGTCGACAGCGAGCCGGCGTAGATGAACACCGCGATCAGCGCCAGGCCCATCGAGACCTCGTAGGAGATCATCTGGGCGCTGGAGCGCAGGCCGCCGAGCAGGGAGTAGGTCGAGCCCGAGGACCAGCCGCCGAGCACGATGCCGTAGATGCCGATCGAGGCGATGGCCATCACGAAGAGGACCGCGACGGGCATGTCGGTCAGCTGCAGCGGGGTGCGCTCGCCGAACATCGTGACCTCGGGACCGAAGGGCACCACCGAGAACGTGACGAACGCGGGGATCACCGCGATCACCGGCGCCAGCACGAAGACGACCTTGTCGGCCGCCTTGGGGATGAGGTCCTCCTTGAAGGCCAGCTTCACCCCGTCGGCCAGCGACTGCAGCAGCCCGAAGGGACCGTGCACGTTGGGGCCGATGCGGTGCTGCATGCGGGCGACGACGCGGCGCTCCCACCAGATGTTGAACAGCGTCAGCAGCACCAGGACGACGAAGACCAGGCCGGCCTTGACCAGCACCAGCCACCAGGGGTCCTGGCCGAAGGCCGAGAGGTCCTCGGCCATGGGCACGAACAGCGGGCTCACGCTCCTGCTCCCTTCACGGTCACCCGGGAACCGGGTGAGGCGAGACCGGCGAGCACACCGGCCCCGGTGGAGGCCGCCGGCACCCACACGGTGCCGTCGGTCATGTCCTCGACGACCTCGGCGGGCATCGTCACCGAGCCGCGGTCACCGGTGAGGACGACGGCGTCGGGCTCACCGAGCTCGGCGTACGTCGCCGGGCTGACCCGGGCCACGGCCGGGCGGGCGGTCGCGGCGAGGTGCTTGTCGCCGTCCTGCATCGAGCCGCCGTCGATCATCAGCTTCCAGGTCGAGAGCGCCAGGCCCTGCCCGTCGGTGGGGGCGGGCTCGACCGGGGTCATCGCCGGTCGGTCGCCGTCCCAGGGGCCGAGCTGCTCCATCTCCGCGCGGACGTCGGCGACGGTGCGGAAGCCCAGCGGGGCCCCCTGACCGAGCGCGGCGAGCTCCTCGGAGACGCCGGCCAGCACGCGCAGGTCCGGCAGGGCGGTCGGCGAGGGCAGCACCGCCTCGAAGGGCCGCGGGCGGCCCTCCCAGGTGAGGTAAGTGCCGGCCTTCTCCACGGGCGCGGCGACGGGGAAGACCACGTCGGCGGCCCGGGTGACCTCGGTGTCGCGCAGCCCCAGGGCGACGACGAAGCCGGCGGCCTCGATCGCGGCGCGGGTGGCGGCGGGGTCGGTGGTGTCGTCGGGCTCGACGCCGGCGACGACCAGACCGCCGAGCTCGCCGGCGACCAGGGCGGCCACGATGGCGTCGGCGTCACGACCCGGTGCCTCCGGGAGCGACCCGACGCCCCACGAGGTGGCGGCGTCGACGCGGGCGGCGGCGTCGGCGACCGGACGGCCTCCGGGCAGCAGGGTCGGCAGGCAGCCGGCCTCGACCGCACCGCGGTCACCGGCACGACGGGGCACCCAGGCGACCCGGGCACCGGTCTTGGCCGCGAGGTCGGCGACGGCGGAGAGCGCACCGGGCACGGTGGCCAGGCGCTCGCCGGCCAGGACGACGGTCCCGGAGTCGATGCCGTGCTCGGCGTGACCCAGCAGGCCGGCCAGCGCGGCCGGCTCCTGCCCGGGCGCCGTCGGGACGAGGGTCCCGCCCATCTTGCGCAGCCCCCGGGTGGTGTACGGCGCGAGGGCCAGGACGCGGCCGGTGCCGTGGCGCGAGGCCTTGCGCAGCCGCAGGAAGATCGCGCCGGCCTCGTCCTCGGGCTCCAAGCCCACGAGCACGACCGTGCGCGCGGTCTCGAGGTCGGCGTACGAGACCCCGCCGGCCCAGGGGCCGGTCAGCGCGACGTGGGCCGCGAGGAACTCGGCCTCCTCGGCCGAGTGCGGCCGGGCGCGGAAGTCGATGTCGTGGGTGCCGAGGCTGACCCGCGCGAACTTCGCGTAGGCGTAGGCGTCCTCGGCGGTCAGGCGACCACCGGTCAGGACGCCCACGCCGCCGGCGGCGCCTGCAGCGTGCAGACCGCGCGCCGCGACGGCGAACGCCTCGGGCCACGAGGCCGGGCGCAGCTGACCGTCGCCGCCGTCCTCGACCCGGTCCCGCACCTGCGGGTAGCCGAGCCGGTCCTCCAGCGAGGCGTAGGCGAAGGCGAAGCGGTCCTTGTCGGTGATCCACTCCTCGTTGACCTCAGGGTCGTCGCCGGCGAGGCGACGCATCACCTTGCCGCGGCGGTGGTCGACGCGGATGGCGGAGCCGCAGGCGTCGTGCTCGGCGACCGAGGGGGTCGAGACCAGGTCGAAGGGCCGCGAGCGGAAGCGGTAGGACTCCGAGGTCAGCGCGCCGACGGGGCAGATCTGGATGGTGTTGCCGGAGAAGTAGGACAGGAACGGCGCGTCCTCGGCGATGCCGATCTGCTGCTGGGCGCCGCGCTCGACCAGGGCGATGAAGGGGTCGCCGGCGATCTCGTCGGCGAAGCGGGTGCAGCGCTGGCACACGATGCAGCGCTCACGGTCCAGCAGCACCTGCGGGCTGAGGTTGATCGGCTTGGGGAAGGTGCGCTTGACGCCGCCGCTGCCCGAGCCGGCGAAGCGGGACTCGCCCTGGCCGTTGGACATCGCCTGGTTCTGCAGGGGGCACTCGCCGCCCTTGTCGCAGACCGGGCAGTCGAGCGGGTGGTTGATCAGCAGGAACTCCATGACCCCCTGCTGGGCCTTGTCCGCGACCTCGGAGGTGGCCTGGGTGTTGACGACCATGCCGGGCGCGACCGGCAGGGTGCACGAGGCCTGCGGCTTGGGGAAGCCGCGACCGTTGCCGGCGTCGGGGACGTCGACGAGGCACTGCCGGCAGGCGCCGACCGGCTCCAGCAGCGGGTGGTCGCAGAACCGCGGCACCTGCACGCCGATCTGCTCGGCGGCACGGATGACGAGGGTGTCCTTGGGGACGCTGACCTCGATGCCGTCGATGGTGAGGGTGACGAGGTCCTGCTCGGCGGCCTTCTCGGGGGCCTTGTCGTGGGTGGCGGTCATGCCTTCGCTCCGGCGGTCGTGGCGGCCCAGGCGGTGGAGGCGGCCGGGTCGAACGGGCAGCCGCCGTGGGTGAGGTGCGCGAGGTACTCGTCGCGGAAGAACTTGATGGAGCTCGAGATCGGGCTGGTGGCACCGTCGCCGAGCGCGCAGAAGGAGCGGCCGAGGATGTTCTCGCACTGGTCGAGGAGCAGGTCGAGGTCGGACTCGCTGCCCTCGCCACGCTCCAGCGCCGCCAGGGTCTGGACCAGCCACCAGGTGCCCTCGCGGCACGGGGTGCACTTGCCGCAGGACTCGTGCTTGTAGAACTCCGTCCAGCGCAGCACGGCGCGGACCACGCAGGTGGTCTCGTCGAAGAGCTGCAGGGCGCGGGTGCCGAGCATGGTGCCGGCCTCGCCCATCGACTCGAAGTCCAGCGGCAGGTCGAGGTGCTCCTCGGTCAGCAGCGGCGTGGAGGAGCCGCCGGGGGTCCAGAACTTCAGCCGGGCGGGCTGCCCGTCGGGACCCGGTCGCATCCCGCCGGCCAGGTCGATGAGCTGGCGCAGCGTGATGCCGAGCGGAGCTTCGTACTGCCCAGGGCTCGTGACGTGCCCGGAGAGGGAGAAGATGCCGTAGCCCTTGGACTTCTCGGTGCCCATCGAGGAGAACCACTCCGCGCCGTTGGCGATGATGCTGGGCACCGAGGCGATCGATTCGACGTTGTTGATGACGGTCGGGCTGGCGTAGAGGCCGGCCACCGCGGGGAACGGCGGGCGCAGGCGGGGCTGGCCCCGGCGACCCTCGAGGCCCTCGAGGAGGGCGGTCTCCTCACCGCAGATGTAGGCACCGGCGCCGGCGTGCACGACGATGTCGAGGTCGAAGCCGGAGCCGTGGATGTCCTGGCCGAGGTGGCCGGCGGCGTACGCCTCGGCGACGGCGGCCTGGACCCGACGGATCACGTGCAGGACCTCGCCGCGGATGTAGATGAACGCCTTGTTCGCGCGGATCGCGAAGCTGGAGATGATGACGCCCTCGACCAGCGTGTGCGGGCTGGCCATCATCAGCGGGATGTCCTTGCAGGTGCCCGGCTCGGACTCGTCGGCGTTGACCACGAGGTACTTGGGCTTGGGGTTGTCCTGCGGGATGAAGGACCACTTCATGCCCGTGGGGAAGCCGGCGCCGCCGCGACCGCGCAGGCCGGAGTCCTTGACCGCGGAGATGATGTCGTCGGGCGCCATGCCCAGCGCCTTCTTCAGCGCCTGGTAGCCGCCGTGCTGCTCGTAGGACTCCAGGGTCCACGAGCGCTCGGCGCCCCAGTTGGCGGTGAGGACCGGGGTGAGGGTGTCGGTCACGGTGTCGCTCACTGGGCGTCCTTCTTCTCGGCTGCCTCGGTGGCGGTGGGGGCGTCGGCCTCCACCGCGGCGGACTCGGCCTCCTGCGAGGCGTCGGTCCTGGCGGCAGCGGCCTGCGCGGAGGCAGGCACGGCCGCCGGGGAGCCGTCGGCGCCGGCGGGCGCCGACCAACCCTTCTCCTGGGCGATCTGCAGGCCGCGGAGCGACGCCGGCCCGGCACCCGGGCCCTCGTCGACGCGGCCGTCGGGGAAGCCGGCGAGCACCCGCTCGGCCTCGCGCCAGCTGCACAGCCGCGGACCGCGGGTGGAGGTGACCTCCTTGCCCGCCCGCAGGTCGTCGACCAGCGTGACCGCGGACTCGGGGGTCATGTTGTCCATGAACTCCCAGTTGACCATCATCACCGGGGCGTAGTCGCAGGCCGCGTTGCACTCGACGTGCTCGAGGGTGATCGACTTCTTGCCCGGCTCGTCCTCGGTGGTCTCGTCGTTGCCGACGTCGAGGTGGTCCTTGAGGCGGGCGAAGATCTCGTCGCCGCCCATCACCGCGCACAGCGTGTTGGTGCACACGCCGACGTGGTAGTCACCGACCGGGCGGCGCTTGTACATCGTGTAGAAGGTCGCGACACCGCTGACCTCGGCCGGGGTGATCTCCAGGATCTCCGCGCACGCCTCGATGCCCGCGGGCGTGACCCGGCCCTCGACCGACTGCACCAGGTGCAGCATCGGCAGCAGGCCCGAGCGCTTCTCGGGGTAGCGCCCCGCGATCTCGGTCAGCTCTGCGTAGGTCTTCTCGTCGATGCCGCTCACCGGTCGACGCCTCCCATCACGGGGTCGATCGAGGCGATGGCCACGATGACGTCGGCGACCTGGCCGCCCTCGCTCATCACGCTGGTCGCCTGCAGGTTGTGGAACGACGGGTCGCGGAAGTGCGCCCGGAAGGGCCGCGTGCCGCCGTCGGAGACGACGTGGGCACCGAGCTCGCCGCGCGGGGACTCGACCGGCACGTACGCCTGACCGGCCGGCACGCGGAAGCCCTCGGTCACCAGCTTGAAGTGGTGGATCAGCGCCTCCATGGACTCACCCATGATGTGCTTGATGTGGTCGAGGCTGTTGCCCATGCCGTCGGAGCCGATCGAGAGCTGGCTGGGCCAGCCGATCTTCTTGTCCGCGACCATGACCGGGGCACCCTCGAGGCCGGCCAACCGGTCGGCGGCCTGCTCGACCAGGCGCAGCGACTCCCACATCTCGGCCAGCCGCACCCGGAAGCGGCCGTAGGAGTCGGCGGTGTCCCACGTCTGCACGTCGAACTCGTAGTCCTCGTAGCCGCAGTAGGGCTGGGTCTTGCGCAGGTCCCACGGGTAGCCGGTCGAGCGCAGGATGGGACCGGTCAGGCCCAGCGCCATGCAGCCCTCGAGGTCGAGGTGGCCCACGCCCTCGAGGCGGGCCTTGAAGATCGGGTTGGCGTTGCAGAGCGCGGCGTACTCCGGCAGGCGCTTCTTCATCAGCGCGATGAAGGAGCGGATCTCCTCCAGCGCACCGACGGGGAGGTCCTGGGCGACGCCGCCGGGACGGATGAACGCGTGGTTCATCCGCAGGCCGGTGATGAGCTCGAAGAGGTCGAGGACCAGCTCGCGCTCGCGGAAGCCGACGGTCATCACCGTCAGGGCACCGATCTCCATGCCTCCGGTCGCGATCGCGACCAGGTGGGAGGAGATGCGGTTGAGCTCCATGAGCAGGACCCGCATGACCTGGGCCTTCTCCGGCACGTCGTCCTCGATGTCGAGCAGCCGCTCGATGCCCAGGACGTAGGTCATCTCGTTGTAGAACGGGGAGAGGTAGTCCATCCGGGTGCAGAACGTGACGCCCTGCGTCCAGGTGCGGAACTCCATGTTCTTCTCGATGCCGGTGTGCAGGTAGCCGATGCCGCAACGGGCGTCGGTGACCGTCTCACCCTCGAGCTCGAGGATCAGTCGCAGCACCCCGTGCGTGGAGGGGTGCTGGGGACCCATGTTGACGACGACCCGCTCCTCGGCCTCCTCCGCGAGGCCCTGGCTGATCTCGTCCCAGTCCTGGCCGGTGACGGTGAAGACCCGGCCCTCGGTGGTCTCGCTGGCGCCGGCGTACATGTCCTGATCGGTCGACATCAGCTGTAGCTCCTGCGCTGGTCCGGCGGCGGCACGGTCCCGCCCTTGTACTCCACGGGGATTCCTCCGAGGGGGTAGTCCTTGCGCTGCGGGTGGCCCGGCCAGTCGTCCGGCATCAGGATCCGGGTGAGCGAGGGGTGGCCGTCGAACACGATCCCGAACATGTCCCAGGTCTCGCGCTCGTGCCAGTCCGCGGCGGGGTAGGTGTCGCTGACCGTGGGCACGTGCGGGTCCGCGTCGGGTGCGGTGACCTCGAGACGGATGCGGCGGTTCCAGGTCATCGAGGCGAGGTGGTAGACGACGTGCAGCTCGCGGCCGGTGTCGTCGGGGTAGTGCACGCCGCTGACCGAGGAGCACAGCTCGAAGCGCAGCGCCGGGTCGTCGCGCAGCACCCGCGCGAGCGCACCGACGTCCTCGCGGCGCACGTGGAAGGTGATCTCGCCGCGGTGGATGACCACGTCGCCCAGGGCGTGCTCGAGGCCGGCGGAGCGGGCCGCTGACCCCAGGGCGTCGGCGACCTCGTCGTACCAGCCGCCGAAGGGGCGCTGGGCCGGCGCGGGGAAGGTGACCGCGCTGACCAGGCCGCCGTAGCCGGAGGTGTCACCGGTCCCGCTCACGCCGAACATGCCCTGCCGGACGCCGACCTGGCCGACCTCACCGGTCGGCGCGGGGACGTTCTCGGGCATCTTGTCGGTGCTGTCCGGGCTGCCGGGCCCGCCGGGGGTCTGGTCGCTCATCGCAGCAGGCCCTTCATCTCCGAGGTGGGCAGCGCCTTGAGCGCGGCGTTCTCCAGCTCCTCGATCTGGGCGGCGCGGTTGGCCCCGAACTTGGTCGTCTGGACCTGGTCGTGCAGCTTGAGGATCGCGTCGATGAGCATCTCCGGGCGCGGCGGGCACCCGGGGAGGTACATGTCGACGGGCACGACGTGGTCGACGCCCTGCACGATGGCGTAGTTGTTGAACATGCCGCCCGAGCTGGCGCACACGCCCATCGCCAGCACCCACTTGGGCTCGGCCATCTGGTCGTAGATCTGGCGCAGGACCGGGGCCATCTTCTGGCTGACGCGACCGGCGACGATCATCAGGTCGGCCTGGCGCGGGGAGGCCCGGAAGACCTCCATGCCGAAGCGGGCCAGGTCGTACTTCGGGCCGCCGGTCGTCATCATCTCGATGGCGCAGCAGGCCAGGCCGAAGGTGGCCGGCCAGAACGACGCCTTGCGGAAGTAGCCGGCGACGCCCTCCACGGTCGTCAGCAGGACGCCGCTGGGAAGCTTCTCTTCAATGCCCACGGGGGTCTCCTTCTGCTCCGCTCAGTCCCAGTCCAGCCCGCCGCGACGCCACTCGTAGGCGTAGGCGACGGTGAGGTTGACCAGGAAGAGGACGACGGCGACGAGACCGAAGCCGCCCAGGGCGTCGAAGTGCACCGCCCACGGGACGAGGAACATGATCTCGACGTCGAAGACGATGAAGGTCATCGCCACGGTGTAGTACTTCACGGGGAAGCGGCCGCCGCCGACGGGCTGCGGGGTGGGCTCGATGCCGCACTCGTAGGAGTCGTACTTGGCGCGGTTGTAGCGGCCCGGGCCGGTGAGGGTGCTCACCGCCACCGAGAAGATCGCGAACCCCGCGGCCAGGGCCGCGAGGAACAGGACCGGTGTGTAGAGCTCCATCTGAGCCGACTCTCCTCTCCGGCGCCCCGCTGGTCGGATGCGTCCAGGCCGGTCCGGACCGCGGCGTGAGCCGCGACACGTGACCTTGTGAACCGAATCACTAGGTGGCGCAGCCCACATCTTGCCACTGCTCGCGGGGTCGGTACACCCGGGGGGTGGGTCGGATCACCCGGCGGCCCGGCTCGCGGTCACCACCCACCTGACCTGCGCATTTACGTCATCTGTACGTACCCTAATTCGGTCTCTCAGGGCGGACGCGACGGCTCGTGTGGCTCAGCGGGGTCCAGGGACCGCGCTGAGCCACACGAGGCGGCCGGGAGGGGTCAGGCGCGGCCGCGGTGCAGCGCGACGATGCCGCCGGAGAGGTTGCGCCACTCGACGCCGGACCAGCCGGCCTCCTGGAGCAGCGCGGCCAGGCCGGCCTGGTCGGGCCAGGCGCGGATCGACTCGGCGAGGTAGACGTAGGCGTCGGGGCTGCTGGAGACCGCGCGGGCCACCGGCGGCAGGGCCTTCATGAGGTACTCGACGTAGACGGTGCGGAACGGCGACCAGGTCGGGTGGCTGAACTCGCAGACCACCAGGCGGCCGCCGGGCTTGGTCACGCGGCGCATCTCGCGCAGGCCGGCGACCGGGTCGACGATGTTGCGCAGGCCGAAGGAGATCGTCACCGCGTCGAAGGTGGCGTCCCCGAACGGCAGCCGGGTGCCGTCACCGGCGGTGAAGGGCAGGTGCGGGCGGGCCTGCTTGCCGACCTGCAGCATCCCGAGGGAGAAGTCGCACGGGACGACCGTCGCGCCCTTGTCGTGGAACGGGACGCTGGAGGTGCCGGTGCCGGCGGCCAGGTCGAGGATCCGCTCCCCCGCGACCGGCGCGACCGCCTCCACGACGTGGGTGCGCCACCGGCGGTCCTGCCCCAGGGAGAGCACGTCGTTGGTGACGTCGTAGCGCTTGGCCACCGCGTCGAACATCCGACGGACGTCGGTCGGCTGCTTGTCCAGGTCTGCACGGGCCACGGGCGAAGACTAGGCGGTGGACCCTCGCGCTCCCGCGCTCGGTCCGTCGCTCCACCTCGCCGGCCCGGTGATCCCGGCCACGCGATGTCCGGGGAGCGGACGGTGGTGAGTAGTCTCGACGACGTGACGAGCAGCAGTCCGGGTGAGCTGGGCACTCCCGCTCCCGCCCTGGTGGCCCGCACGGTCGAGATCGACCCGGCCCAGGTCGACGACCTGCTCTCGCTGCTGCCCAGCGACGACCCGGTCAGCTGGGTGCGCCGCGACGAGGGCCTGGTCGGCTGGGGACGTGCCGCCGAGCTGCGCACCGCCGGGGCCTCCCGCTTCGACGACGCCGCCGCGTGGTGGAGCGAGCTCACCTCGCGCGCGGTCGTGCGCGACGAGGTCACCGAGCCCGGCACCGGCCTGGTCTGCTTCGGCACCTTCGCCTTCGCCGACGAGCCCGGCGACTCCGTCCTCGTCGTGCCCTCCGTCGTGGTCGGTCGGCGCGGCGAGCGCGCCTGGCTCACCACCGTCGGTCGCGGCCTGGAGCACCTCGAGCACGCGCTGGTCGCCGCCGAGGCGCCCCGCGCCCCCGGGGGGATCGCCTTCACCGACGGCGCCCTCGACGGCGAGGCCTGGATGTCCGCGGTCGCCGACGCCGTCTCCCGGATCGAGCGGGGCGACCTCGAGAAGGTCGTGCTGGCGCGGGACCTGGTGGCGCGCGCCGACGGTGACGTCGACGTCCGGTGGCCCCTGAGGCAGCTGTCGTCGGCGTACCCGATGTGCTGGACGTTCCACGTCGACGGGATGGTCGGCGCGACGCCGGAGATGCTGGTGCGCCGTGAGCGCGGCCTGGTCACCTCCCGCGTGCTGGCCGGCACCATCCGGCGCACCGGCGACGACGAGCGCGACCTCGCGCTGGCCGCCGCACTGGCGAGGTCGTCGAAGGACCTCGAGGAGCACGAGTACGCCGTCCGGTCGGTCGCCGACGCGCTCGACCCGCACTGCTCGTCGATGAACGTCCCCGAGGCACCGTTCGTGCTGCACCTGCCCAACGTGATGCACCTGGCCACCGACGTCGCCGGCGTCGCCCGCGACACCCGGACGTCGCTGGAGCTCGCCGCCTCGCTGCACCCCTCGGCGGCGGTCGGCGGCACCCCCACGACCGCGGCCGTGGCCCTCATCGCCGAGATCGAGCGGATGGACCGCGGTCGCTACGCCGGCCCGGTCGGCTGGATGGACGCGGCCGGTGACGGGGAGTGGGGCATCGCCCTGCGGTCGGCGTCGGTCTCCGGCGACACCGTCCGGCTCTTCGCCGGCTGCGGCATCGTGGGCGGCTCCGACCCCGAGGCCGAGCTCGCCGAGGCCCAGGCGAAGTTCGTGCCCGTCCGCGACGCGCTGGGCGGCTGACCCGAAGCACCCGCAGCGCACGCCGGCAGCACCTACAGTGCGCAGGTGGAGCATGCAGCGCGCGTCCACGGGTCTGGGAGGGCCCGCGGCGCAGACGACAGTCGTCCCTACCCCCGAGCCGTCGCGGTGGCCGGCTTGGTCCTGGCCCTCGTGGGGCTCCCAAGCGCCGCGCCCGCCAGCGCCGACGACCCCGAGCCCGCGCCGACGCACTCGTTGAGCGTCTCCGGTCCGGGGGTGTCGAGCTACCCCGCCTTCGACCCGGCGGTGACCCGCTACGCCGCCACCACCACCGAGGAGTCCGACGGCACCCTCGAGGTGACCGCGACGACCACCGATCCGGACGGTGTGGTGCTCGTCGACGGCGCGCCGGTCACGGGCCCGACGACGGTCGAGGACCTCGCCGAGGGCGAGGAGGTGTCGGTGCTGATCGAGGACAAGGGCGGGACCAGGGCGTACTCCGTCATCTACCTGCCGGCGGACTTCCCGACCCTGGAGGTCACGGTGCCGGCCGCCGAGGGCAGCGCCGTCGCCGACGGTGCGGTGCTGCTGACCCTGAGCCGGTGGGTCGCGCCGGGGTCGCAGTTCGAGGCGGCGATCGACTCGCACGGCGTGCCGCTGTGGGTCGACGTGCCGGAGTTCGGCTCCTCGATGGACTTCAAGCCGCTCCCCGACGGCGGCTACTCGATCTTCCGACGCCCCAGCAACGACCTGGACGCCAGCGCGACCGCGCTGCGCCTGGACGCCTCGCTGGAGGTCGTCGAGTCGCACACGACGGTCGGTCTCGAGCACACCGACGCCCACGACATCGTGTGGAACGACGACGGCAGCGTCTACATCAGCGCCTACGAGCCCGACCCCGAGTCGGGGCTGGTCGACGCGATCGTCCAGCACGTCGCCCCTGACGGGACCGTGCTGTGGGAGTGGAACAGCGCCGACCACGACCTCGTCGACGAGACGGTGTGGACCAACGACACCGACTACGCCCACCTGAACTCCATCCAGGTCATGGAAGACGGCGACATCCTGCTGTCCTTCCGGCACCTCAGCGCGGTCCTCAAGGTCGCCCGCACCGCCCACGACGGGTTCGCCTCCGGCGACATCGTGTGGCGCCTCGGCGGCCGACGCAGCGACTTCACCTTCCCCGACGACCCCGACGGCACGGGCCCGTGCGCGCAGCACACCGCATACGAGCAGCCCGACGGCACGATCCTGATCTTCGACAACGGCAGCTGGGAGGGCTCCACGCCGCTGTGCGTCGACCAGGCCGACCCGCTCGGACCGGTGGTCGACCGGCGCTTCAGCCGCGTGCTCGGGCTGTCCCTCGACGAGGACACGATGGAGGCCTCGGTCGTCGAGAACCACCAGGTCGACGGCCGGTTCGCCGTCTTCGCCGGGTCGGCCGAGCGACTGCCCGGCGGCACCACCCTGGTCGGGTGGGCCTCCTCGACCGCGGCGACCGCCAGCGAGCTCGGCGCCGACGGCGAGGTGCTGTGGGAGGTGCGCAACGTCGCCTCCGCCGGCGGACCGCCGTACTTCACCTACCGGGCGGCGTACGCCGACTTCCCCGACGCCATCGCGCCGACCATCGATGCCGCGCCGGAGACCTCCGCGCCGCTGCGACTCGGGGCACGCGTCGAGATGTTGCACCGCTGCGCCGACCGCGGCGGCTCGTCCCTGCTCTCCTGCGAGGCGACTGCCCCTCCCTCCACCCTGCAGCCCGGCGAGCAGTCGGTCGACGTGGTGGCCGTGGACGGCGCGGGCAACCGCTCCGAGCGGTCGATCGCCTACGAGGTGGCCGACTCCCGGGCCGACCTGTGGCTGGGCGGCGGGACCGGACGGGACGTCGTCGGGGGCAGCCTCGGTCCCCAGACCGCCACCTCGCGGACGGACGGTCGTCGGACCCGGGTCGCCTTCCACGTCGACCACGACGCCGCCATCGCCGACCGCGTCACGCTCGGCGCGACCCTGCGCGGCGACACCGATGCGTTCCGGCTGCTGTGGAAGGCGGGCGGGAAGGACGTCGGCCGACAGGTGCGCCGTGGGACCTACCGGCCCCGGGTCCGTGCCGACGAGGTGGACGACCTCCGCCTGGTCGTCGTGCCCCGACGCTCGGCCGGGCGTCGCGACGTCGTCCGGGTGGTGCTCGAGGCACGAGCCGCCCTCGGCTCCGGCGGCCGGGACCGGGTCAGGCTGCGGGCCCGGGGCTGACCCGGGACCGCCGAGATGTCACTCAGGCACGCTCGAGGGGTCAGGGCAGGTCGGCGCCGTCGGGGAGGCGGAGGTACTCCTGCTCGCGCGGGGACAGGAACGTGGAAAGGTGCGTGTCGGCCATGCCGAGGGCGAGGTCGGAGTAGACCTTGTCGTGGATGGCGAGGTTGCGGGGCGCGCCGACGGCCAGGGCGAAGTCGATCGCCTCGCTGATCTTCATCCACGGTGCGGAGACCGGCGCCAGCAGCAGGTCGACCGGGCGGCCCGGGCCGTCGAGGCTGTCACCGGGGTGGAACACCGACGTGCCGCCGACGTCGAGCAGGAAGCCGGAGTTGTCGGGGCGCGGGTAGTCGGGGTGGATGACCGCGTGCTTGTCGTTCACGACCTCGACGTCGATGCCGCCCGCGGCGAAGCGCTCCCCCGGCGCCACCACGGTGAGCCGCTCCACCAGGTCGGGTGCCTGCTCACCCACGGCGTCGGCGACCTGCGCGATGGTGCGCACCGGGGCGTCGGCACGGCGCAGGTGCTCGGGCGTCCAGTGGTCGGGGTGCAGGTGCGTGACGAGGACCAGGTCGGCGCCGTCGACCGCCTCCGGCTCGGTGAACGCACCCGGGTCCAGGACCACCGTGGTGCCCTCGTGCTCGATGCGGACGCAGGAGTGGCCGAACTTCGTCACGCGCATGCGCCCACCGTAATCCGCTGGCCCCACCCCGCGGGGTCGGCCAGGATGCGCGGGTGCTCGAGGTGGTCGTCTCCGGTCTCGTGACCGGCCTGGCCATCGCGGTGCCGATCGGTGCGGTCGGCGCGTTCCTGGTCACCCTCACCGCGCGCACGTCGTGGCGGGTCGGCTCGGCAGCCGCGCTGGGGGTGGCCACCGTCGACGGGGTGTACGCCGCAGCCGCGGTCCTCGGCGGGGCGGCCCTGGCGGGGCTGCTCGCCCCGGTCGCGGACGCACTCCGCGTGGTCTCGGGCCTGGTGCTGCTCGGCATCGCCGCGCTCACCGCCCTCCATGCGTGGTCGCGGCGGTCGTCACCGGCCCGGTCGGGGCGGGTGGTGGGGCCGCGGGCGGCGTACCTGCTGTTCGTGGGGATCACGGCCGTCAACCCCACGACGGTCGTCTACTTCGCGGCCGTCGTGCTCGGCAACCGGGACCTGGTCGACGGGCCGGTCGAGGGGCTGGTGTTCGTGGCGGCGGCGTTCGCGGCGTCTGCGCTGTGGCAGCTCGGGCTGGCGCTCGCGGGCGCCGGCCTGGGACGGACCATCACCGGACCGCGGGGTCGCCTCGTCACCGGCCTGGTCTCCGCGGTGGTCGTCGCGGGCCTGGCGGTCCGCACGATCCTGGGCTGACCCGGCCCGGCGGGGACCTCACCACCGTCGTCGCAGACTGGGCCCATGGAGCACCAGCGCACCATCGCGATCACCGGCGTCACCGGAGCCCTGGGTGGGGAGGTGGTCCGGCTGCTCGCCGGCGCGGACCTGCGCCTCGACCTGCGACTGCTCGCCCGCGACCCGGCCAGGGCACCCGCGGTCGACACCGACGTACGCCGGTGCGACTACGGCGATGCGGCGTCCGGGGTCGAGGCGCTGCGCGGCGTCCACACCCTGCTCATGGTCTCCGCGTCGGAGTCGGCCGACCGCCGGGCCCAGCACCGGACCTTCGTCGAGGCGGCCGCGGAGGCCGGTGTGCGGCGGATCGTCTACACGTCGTTCGCGGGGGCGGCCGAGGACGCGACCTTCACCCTGGGTCGCGACCACCACGACACCGAGCAGGCGATCCGTGCGACCTCGATGGAGCACACCTTCCTGCGCGACAACTTCTACCTCGACGTGCTGCCGCTCTTCGCCGACGACGAAGGGGTCGTCCGCGGGCCGGCGGGCGCCGGGCGGGTCGCCGCCGTGGCGCGCGCCGACGTCGCCGCCGCAGCCGCGGCCGTGCTGCGCGACCCGGGCGCACACGCCGGCGCGACCTACGAGCTGACCGGCCCCGAGGCGCTGACCATGTCCGAGGTCGCCGAGCGCGCCGGGCGGGTCCTCGGGCGGTCGCTTCGCTTCGAGGACGAGACCCGGGAGGAGGCGTGGGCGTCGCGCCGTGCGGCGTACCCCGACGCTCCCGACTGGCAGCTCGAGGCGTGGGTCAGCACCTACACCGCCATCGCCGACGGCTCCTGCGCCGGGGTCACCGGTGCGGTCGAGCAGCTCACCGGCCGGCCCGCCAGGACGTTGGAGGAGACCCTGGAGGAGACCCGGCGCGCCTGATCCGTCGCGTCGTCAGGGGCGCAGGCCGCGGATCCGCGCGTCGAGGTCACGGCGGTTGTCGCGGCGTACGCGCACCTCGACGACCTCGAGGCCCCCGTTGGGCGAGGCGAGCGCCTGCTCGAGCTCGGGCAGGGACTCCACGCGCCAGTGCGGGGTGCGGGTGGCGGCACAGAGGGACGCCAGGTCGACGTGGTGCGGCGTGCCGAAGACCCGGTCGAAGCGGTCGGCGTGGGCGGGGTCGCCCTGCTCGAGGGTGGCGAAGATCGAGCCGCCGTCGTCGTTGACGACCACGATCGTCAGGTCCGGCTCCGGCTCCTGCGGCCCGAGCACCAGGCCGTTGGCGTCGTGCAGGAAGGTCACGTCGCCCACCAGCGCGATCGCCCGGGAGGAGTGTGGCCGCCCCAGCGCCGCACCGACGGCCGTCGACACCACGCCGTCGATGCCGGCCAGGCCCCGGTTGGCCAGGACCTTGCGCCGGTCGCCGACGGCCCAGCCGCGGATCATCAGGTCCAGGTCGCGCACCGGGTTGGAGGGGCCGACGAACAGCAGCCCCCCGGGCGGTACGGCGGCAGCGACCGCCCCCGCGACCTCGTGCGGCGTCAGGTCCGGCTCGGCCGCGAGCAGCCGGTCCAGCTGGGCGCCCACCGCACGGTCGGCGGCCTGCCACTCCTCGAGCCAGGCCGGGTCGCAGGCGGCCTGGTCGGGGTGCGGCTCACCCCAGCCGATCTCGTGGTCGACGGCGAAGGGGCGCTGGTTCCACACCCCGGGCGAGGGCGCGGAGAGCACCTCGACGTCGGGGCGGGCCAGCAGCGCCTGCACCGGCCGGGACAGCGTGGGGTGGCCCATCACGACCACCCGCTCCACGCGCTCGGCCAGCGACGAGGCCAGCAGCAGGCGGTAGGTGCGCAGCGGGGTGCGGCCGGTGCGGCACCCGGCGCTGGGCTCGGCCAGCAGCGGCCAGCCCGCTCGCTCGGCGAGCACTCGCGCGGGCGGACCGGCGTCGTCGCCGGCCACCACGACCGTGCGCGGGCCGGGGTCGATCGGGTCGAGGTGGCGCCCCCGCCACGGGTGCTGCTCGCGGGGCGGGTCGACCGCGTCGGGCAGGTCGGCCCACGGGTCCTCGGGCACCAGCGGGTCGTCGAGGCGGACGTTGAGGTGGGTGGGCACGGAGCCGGGGAACACCGGCACCGGCTCGCCCGGCCCGAGGTCGAGGGTCGGCACGAGGGGGCCGAAGACACCGACCTGGTCGGTGGTCTGGTTGGCGCCCGTGCCACGCAGCCGGGCGGGCCGGTCAGCGGTCACCGCGACCATCGCGACGCCCGCGTGGGCGGCCTCCAGCAGCGCCGGGTGAAGGTTGGCGACCGCGGTCCCGGAGGTGCACACCACGGCGGCACGCGCACCGACCTTGGTCAGCCCCAACGCCAGGAAGCCGGCCGAGCGCTCGTCGATGCGCGTGTGCAGCCGCAGCCGGCCCGCGGCCGCGGCGTCGAAGAGCGCGAAGGAGAGCGGGGCGTTGCGCGAGCCGGGTGCGACGACGACCTCACGCACGCCGGCCTCGAGCAGCGCGGTGACGACCGCCCGGGCGGTGGCGGTGGACGGGGTCACGACGAGCGATCCTGCCGCAGCGCCCTCACCTCGGCCAGCCGGGCCTCCCAGTGCGCCACCCGCTCCGGCTCGGCACGGAGGCGCTCGAGCGCGGCGGGGTCGACGGCGGGGCGGGCGACCGGCAGGGCGCCGTCGACCGGCAGCAGCGGCTCGTCCGCGAGGTCGTCGGTGAGCAGCGAGACCGTGGCCAGCCCGCAGGCGTGCGACAGCTCGGGCAGCGCCGCGGCCAGCGCGACGCCGGCGGCGATCCCGACCGAGGTCTCCAGCGCGGAGGACACCACCACCGGCAGACCGATGTCCTCGGCGATCCGCAGGCAGGCGCGGACACCGCCGAGCGGCTGGACCTTGAGCACCGCCACGTCGGCGGCCTCGAGGTCGCGGACGCGGTAGGGGTCGGCCGCCCGGCGGATGGACTCGTCGGCCGCGACGGGCACGTGCTGGCGACGGCGTACGACGGCGAGGTCCTCGACCCGCGCGACCGGCTGCTCGACGTACTCCAGCCCACCGGCGGCACGCGCGAGCGCCGGGAGCCGGCGCAGCGCGGTGTCGACGTCCCACAGGCCGTTGACGTCGATGCGGACGAGCCCGTCGGGGCCGAGCGCGTCGCGGACCGCCTCCAGCCGGGCCTCGTCCTCACCCTCGGCCTGCCCGGGCTCGGCGACCTTCACCTTGGCGGTGCGGCACCCGGAGGCGGACACGATCGCGTGCGCCCGCTCGGGCCCGACAGCGGGGACCGTGACGTTGACGGGCACCCGGTCGCGCAGCGGCGTCGGCCAGTCCCCCGCCGCGGCCTCCTCGGCGCAGCGCAGCCAGGGCTCGGCGACGGCGGGGTCGTACTCCAGGAACGGGCTCCACTCGCCCCAGCCACCCGGCCCCTCGAGCAGCACGCCCTCGCGCACGGTGATCCCGCGGAAGCGCGTGGTCATCGGCACCGACCACACCCGGACGCTCACGGGGCCCCCTCCACGAGCCGACCGAGCGCGACGCGGTCCGGCTTGCCGTTGGCCAGCAGCGGGATCTCGGGGACCTCCACCACCTGGCGCGGCGCCCACGAGCGCGGCCGCTCGGCGGCCACCCAGTCGCGCAGCTCCTGGGTCGACGGCGCACCGGCGTCCCGGGGCACCACGAACGCCACGAGCCGGCGGCCCCACTCCTCGTCGGGGACGCCGAGCACCTCCACGGACGCCAGCGCCGGGTGCTCGCGCAGCCGGGCGGCCACCGCCGGCCCGGGCACGTTGACCCCGCCGGTCACCACGACGTCGTCGACCCGACCCAGCACCTGCAGCCGACCGTCCTCGTCGAGGCGGCCGGCGTCGGAGGTGTGGAACCAGCCGTCGACCAGCACCTCGGCGGTGAGCCCGGGATCGCCGTCGTACCCGTCGAAGAGCGTGGGCCCGGCCAGACGGATCCGGCCCGCGGGCCCCAGGGCGACCGCGACGCCGTCGAGCGGGACGCCGTCGTAGACGCAGCCACCGGCGGTCTCGGCCGCGCCGTACGTCGCGACGACGTGCACGCCGGCCGCCTCCGCCCGGGCCCGCAGCGCCGGGTCGACCGGGCCGCCGCCGAGCAGGACGGTGTGGAAGGTCCGCAGCGCCCAGGTGTCGTCGGAGGTCCCCTGCCCGCCGTCGCGCCCGTCCTCCAGCATCCGGTGCAGCTGGGTGGGGACCAGCGAGGTGAACCGGTGGACGTCGGGGTGCTCGCGCAGCAGCGCGGCGGTCGCCTCGGCGAAGGTCGGGTGGTCCTCGGCGAGCACCGGACGGTGACCGGCCAGCCAGGAGCGGCACACGACCTGCGCCCCCGCGACGTAGGTCGGCGGCAGGGTCAGCAGCCAGGCGCCCTCGGCACCCAGCCGGGCGCGGGTCGCGCGCGCCGAGGCCAGCACGGCGGCACGGCGGAGCACCACCCGCTTCGGCCGCCCCGTCGAGCCCGAGGTCGTCACGACCAGTGGCTCCTCGTCGTCACGCTCCAGCCACCCGGTGAGGGCGCGCACGGCGTCGGCGGCGCTGCCCTGGAGGTCCATGCCGACGAGGCTAGCCCCGCCCCCGGGCACGGCGGCCGCCCGGCCGGTGCCCGTGTCCGGGGGCGCCGCCCGGTGCCGCCCCGTGCCCGGCACCGTGTTGAATGGCTGCCCGTGGCAACTCCTGGACAGTGGCTGGCCGGCGCCCGGCCCCGCACCCTCCCGGCCGCGGTCTCACCGGTGCTCGCGGGCACGGCCGTGGCGGCGTACGTCGACGAGCCGGTGTGGTGGCGAGCGGCGCTGGCCCTGGTGGTCAGCCTGGCGCTGCAGGTCGGCGTCAACTACGCCAACGACTACTCCGACGGCATCCGCGGCACCGACGAGGACCGGGTCGGCCCGATGCGGCTGGTGGGCTCGGGCGCCGCGCCCGCCGCGGCGGTGAAGCGGGCGGCGTTCCTGGCCTTCGGCGTCGCCGGCGTGGCGGGCCTCGTGCTGGCCGCCGCCACCGCGTGGTGGCTGCTAGCCGTGGGCGCGGTCTGCGTGCTGGCCGCGTGGTTCTACACCGGCGGCTCCAGGCCCTACGGCTACCTCGGGCTCGGCGAGGTGATGGTCTTCGTCTTCTTCGGCCTGGTCGCCGTCGTCGGCACGACCTACGTCCAGACCCGCACCTGGGAGCCGGCCGCGCTCTGGGCCGCCGTCGGCATCGGCGCGCTGGCCTGCGCGATCCTCGTGGTCAACAACCTGCGCGACATCCCCACCGACACCCTGGCCGGCAAGCGCACGCTGGCGGTCAAGCTCGGTGACCGCGGCACCCGGGCGCTGTACGCCGGTCTGGTCGCCGCGGCCGGGGTCGCCGTCGTCGCCCTCGCCGCGACGACCACGTGGTGGGCGCTGCTCGGGCTGGGGTTCCTGGCGCCCTCGGTGCCGGGGCTGCGGACCGTGCTCGGTGGCGCGACGGGACCGGCGCTGGTGCCGGTGCTGCAGTCGACCGGGGTCGCCCAGCTGGTGTGGGCGGTGCTCAGCGGCGTACCGCTGTTCCTGGCCTGAGCCGACTCCTCGGGCTCAGTCCGCGTCCTCCCGGGACTTCATCTCCTCGAAGCGGCTGGTGGCCGCCCGGGCCCGCTCGTCGACCTTGCGGGCCAGCGCCTCGCGGGGGCCGTTGAGCAGCACGTAGGAGCCGACCCCGCTGATCAGCAGCGCGATGACGAAGCCCGCCAGCAGGTTGGCCTCCCCGGCGACCAGCACCCACAGGCCCAGCACGACGCCGAGCGCGGCGAGGAAGAGCAGGATGCGCAGCGCGGTGTAGACGAGGAACTCCTTCACGCCGTTCAGCCTAGGCGGTCACCACCGGCGACCTACAGTGGAGGTGTGCTGAAGTTCCTGCTGGTGGTGGCGCTGGTCGCGGTCGCGATCTACCTCGTCGTGCGCGCCGCGCAGCGGGGCAGCCTGCGTCCCTCCCGCCCGGCCCCCAAGCCGCAGCCGCGGGCCATCGCGCCCGACGACGACGAGGACTTCCTGCGCGACCTCGACCGCCGCAAGGTGCACGGCGAGGACGAGGACCCCGACTCACCCACCCGGTGACCCTCCGCCGGGCGTGACGCTCTCGGCTCGGCGCGGTGGTCGCCTCAGGCGGCGGCCGGCAGCCGCACGGTGAACCGCGCCCCGACCCCGTCGGGGCCGTCGTCGACGCGGATCGCGCCACCGTGGCGCTGGACGATCGTGCGGCAGATCGACAGCCCCATCCCGGTCCCGCCGAGCCCGGTCCCCGGCACCCGCTCGAAGCGCTGGAAGACCTGCTCGCGCATCCCCGCCGGGATCCCGATGCCGTTGTCGGTGACCGTCACCGTGACGTCGGGGCCCTCCAGGACCCCGCCGACCACCACGTGCGGCTCGACGCCCGCGGCCACGAACTTCACCGCGTTGCCCACGAGGTTGTCCATGAGGTGCTGGAGCATCGGGGCGTCCCCGTTGACCTTCGGGACCTCGCGCAGCTCGACCCAGCGGCGTACGTCGCGGGCGTCGGCGACCTCCTCCACCACGGCCTCGAGGTCGACCGGGGCCGCGTGCAGCGTGCGGTCCCGGCAGGTGGCGTGCAGCAGCAGGTTGGCCACCATCCGGTCCAGCCGCTGGGCACCGTGGTGGAGCCGCGAGACCAGGGCGGCCACCTCGACGGGGTCCGCGACGGGCCCCTCGAGCAGGCGGTCCAGGGCGGTCTCGGACCAGCCGACCATCGCCGCGATCGGCCCGCGCAGGTCGTGCGCGACCACCCCCGCGAACGCGGACAGCGCATCGACCTGCTCGCGCTCGTCGGTGACGTCGCGCAGCACCAGCACCGTGCGTCCGGCGTCGGCCAGCCGGGTCGCGGTCACCGACACCACGACCTCCCCCGCTGGCCCGGGCAGGGCCACGTCACCGGCCTGTCGTTCGCCGTACGACGCCGCCTGGGCCTGCAACCACCGGTGCGCCAGCACACCCGGGAGGCTGCGGAAGGGGTGCAGGCCGTAGGACTCCCGCGCGGCCCGGTTGGCCTGAAGCACCAGCCCGGTCGCGGACACGACGACCAGCCCGTCGAGCAGCGCGTCGAGCGGCTGGTCGACCGGCGGCACCGGGCCGGCGGTGGGGCCGGCGTGCAGGGCGGCGTGGGGGGCGTGGGCGTGCTGGGACATGACGGGCGCGGTCCTCCTCACCCCGTCCTGTCGGCCGCCCGGCGCCCGGCTGTAGCAATCCCGGTGCTGGTCTGGTCGGGGTCGAGCCGGCGTATTGATACGCCGGCTCGGCGGACGGAGACGTCGAACCGGCGTATTGATACGCCGGCTCGGCGGGGGTGGGGCGGCGCCTAGGAGCCGGGGTGGAGCGGGGACACCGCGGGGGCGTCGGCGTAGGAGTGCATCGAGGAGGTCGAGAAGTAGTTGATCCCGATGAAGTTGAACCACAGCGTCGCCATCCCCAGCAGCGCGAGCAGCGCGGCGTTGCGGCCCTTCCAGCCGGCGGTGGCGCGGGCGTGCAGGTAGGCGGCGTAGACGACCCAGGTGATGAAGGCCCAGACCTCCTTGGGGTCCCAGGACCAGTACGACGCCCAGGCCTCGTGCGCCCAGATCGGCCCGGTGATCAGCACCGCGAAGGTCCACACCGGGAAGCCGAAGGCGTGCATCCGGTAGGACACCCGGTCCAGGGCCGCGGGGCTCGGGACGCGACCGAGGTAGCCCCCGACCGTGCCGCGCCGCTCGGCGCGCTCCTTGAGCAGGAACAGCGCGGAGGCGATCCCACCGAGGGTGAAGGCACCGGTGGCGATGATGGCGGAGACGACGTGGATGACCAGCCAGTAGGAGTTCAGCGCCTCCCGCAGCGGCCCGACCGGCTGGTAGAGCCAGATCACGGCCACCATCAGCAGGGTCAGGACGACGGTGACGACGATGGGCGCCATCCAGGCCAGGCCGAAGCGGCGGCGCAGCAGCAGGTAGAGCGCGGCGACGACGAAGGTCCCCGACAGCGTGAACTCGTACATGTTGCCCCAGGGCACGCGGTGCGGCTCGGCGGCCATCCCGCGTCCGACCAGGGCGACCAGGTGGACGGCCACGGCCAGGCAGGTGAGCAGCAGCCCGAGGCGTCCGGCCATCTCGACGCGCTCGGTGGTGCGCGCGTCGACCTCCGGCTCGGGGGCCGGCGGGGCGCCGGCCCCGACGCTGACCGTCTCGCGAGCGGTCATCTGGCCCCGCTGGCTGCCGGCCGGCACCGAGCGCAGCAGCGCCCACTCCGCCAGGTGCGAGAGCAGGGCGAGGAAGTAGACCACCCCCGCGGCCGCCACGGCCTGGTTGGAGAGCGCCTCCCAGGCGGTCTGACTCATCGGGTGTCCTCCTGTGCACGGTCGAGCGCCTCCACGATAGCCAGGCGCAGGTCGTCGACGACGACGGCGGTGTCCCCGCCACCGGAGCGGTCAAGGGCGGCGAGCTCGACGTACGAGCCCTCACCGTCCTCATGGGGTACGACGCGAAGCCACACGCGCCGCGGGCGGATGAACAGCGACCCGCACAGCCCGATCAGGGCGAGCACGACGCCGCCCAGGGCGATCCGCTTGCCCGGGGTCTGGCTGACCTGCACGCGCACCCACGGCTCGACCCCCTCGAAGGTCACCGAGCCGAGCCCGTCGGGCAGCTCGGCGGTGTCGCCGACGGCCAGGTCGAGCCGCAGCGGGCGGCCCTCGTCGTTCTCCAGCTGGGTCGCGTCCTCCTTGTCGAGGATGTAGACCGACTGGGACTCACCGTCCTCGAGACCGAGGTCGCCGACGTAGACGTTCATCGAGACCACCGGGTTGCGGGCGTCGCCCATGACGTTGAACGGGTCGCCCTCGATGCTGGCGAAGAACGGGTAGAAGAAGCCCTCGAGGCCGATCGCCTCGGGCTCGGCCGCGAGCGCCTTGACCACACCGAAGGAGAAGAACGTGGCGTCCTGGGGCAGGAAGACCGTGGGACCGGAGTAGGCGACCTCGCCGTCACCGCCGCGCACGGTCACCACCGGCGCGTAGCCGTGGCCGACGAGGAACACCTCGCTGTCGCCGATCCGCAGCGGGTGGTTGACCCGCAGGTCGTAGGTCTGCTCGGGCTCGCCGGGCGCGGTGCGGTAGGTCAGGCCGGCCTCGAAGGCGCGCGCCATGCCCTGGCCGGCGCCCTCGCTCAGCCACTCCACGTCGAAGGAGTCGACGTCGAAGGAGAACGGCTCGAGCTCGTCGGCGGAGAAGAACGAGCCGGGGACGAAGTCGTCGTACTGCGTGAGGTTGTTGGAGAAGCCCGCGCCCTGGACGACGATGACGCCGCCCTTGTAGCCGAACATCCCGCCCATCGCGAAGCCCACCAGCACCACGATCACCGACAGGTGGAAGAGCAGGTTGCCGGCCTCGCGGAGGTAGCCGCGCTCGGCGGCGACGGTGCCGGCCTCGCGCTCGGCGTCGGGGCCCGCGGCGTCGGCAGGAGCCGGTCGCAGCCGGTAGCGGCGGCGGCGCAGCTCGGCCCGCGCGACCTCGAGCACCTGCTCGGGGCCGGCCTCGACGTCGTACGCCGCATGGTCGGGGAGCCGGGTGAGGTGACGCGGGGCCCGGGGCGGGACCGCGCGGGCGGCGCGCCAGTAGTGGCTGGTGCGCGGCAGGATGCAGCCGATGAGGCTGACCATGAGCAGCACGTAGACGGCGGCGAACCAGACCGATCCGTAGACGTCGAAGAGGCCGAGCCGCTCGTAGATCGGTGTGAGGGACTCGTGCTGGTCCTTCCACTGGCGCGCGCCGAAGGAGTCGACGCTCTCCTGGGGGATGACCGAGCCCGGCACGGCCGCGAGCGCGAGCAGCAGGAGCAGCACCAGCGCGGTGCGCATGGAGGTGAGCTGTCGCCACACGTAGCGACCGAGCTCGCGCGCGGTCAGCTCGCCGGGGCGCCGGGAGGAGCGCGGGGTGGGCTGCTCGCTCACACCGCCACCTCGAAGTCGCTGACCAGCTGGATCTGGATCCACGTGACCGCCTGGTCCCACAGGCCGGTGACCAGCAGGACGCCGACCAGCACCAGCATGCCGCCGCCGGCGCGGGTGACCCACTGCTGGTGGCGGCGCACCCAGGCCACCGCGGTGAGCGCCCGCCGCCACGCCAGCCCGGCCAGCACGAACGGGACACCGAGGCCCAGGGAGTAGAAGCCGAGCAGCAGCGCGGCGCGGCCGGCGGTGCCCTCGTCGTAGCCGAGCCCGAGGATCACCCCGAGCGTCGGGCCGATGCAGGGCGTCCAGCCGAGACCGAACAGGAAGCCCAGGACGGGCGCGGCGGCCAGGCCCACGGCGGGCACCTTGTGCACCCGCAGGTCGCGCTGCAGCCACGGCACCGCGCGCGCGAAGAGACCCATGAAGGCCAGCCCGAGCACGATGGAGAAGATGCCCAGCCCGACGTCGAGGGCCTGCTTGTTGACCAGCAGCCAGGTGCGCATCCCACCCACGGCCGCCCCGAGGATCACGAACACGACGGTGAACCCGAGGACGAAGAGCACCGAACCGGCGACCATCCGGCCGCGGCGCACGTCACCGGCGGCGATGTCGGCGCCCGAGAGCCCGGTGGCGTAGGAGAGGTAGCCGGGCAGCAGCGGCAGCACGCACGGGGAGAAGAAGGAGACCAGTCCCGCCAGGACCGCCACGGGGACGGCGAGCACCAGCGAGCCGGAGAGCGTGGTCGCCTCGAGCCAGTCACCCATCGGCGACCTCCTCGTCGGGCGCCGACGGAACCGGCGCGGGGGCCGGCGGGCCGCCCGCGTCCTCGACGAGGTCGGTCAGGGTGGTGCGGCTGGGGATCTCGCCGTTGACCAGCGAGACGACCACGCCGTCCTCGTCGAGCACGAGGGTCGTGGGCGTCGAGCGCGGCGAGGTGCGGCCGGTGAAGGCCAGCAGCGCGTCACCGTCGGGGGCGTAGATCGAGGGGTACTCCACGCCGCGGTCGCGCTCGAAGGAGCGGGCGTTGGCGGCGCTGGTGTCGCGGATGTTGATGCCGAGGAAGTCCACGTCACCGTCGTACGCCGCGGCGAGCTCGGTGAGCATCGGCATCTCCTTGATGCAGGGCCCGCAGCCGCTCCACCACACGTTGACGACCGTGACCGTGCCCGGGGAGAACGTGTAGTCCTCCCCCGTCGTCGTCTCCCCGGACAGCTCGACGGGCGGCTGCCGGTCCTCCTGCGCGAACTCGACGACGCCGCCGTTGCCGGGGACGTAGTCGAGGTCCCCGGTGCCGGTCAGGTCAGAGCAGCCGGCGAGCAGCCCGGACAGCAGCACCGTGGGGAGCAGCAGGGCGGGCAGCAGCCGCAGGGCGCGGGGCGCCCGGAGGGAGGCGGGCATGTCAGGGACGGCGCTCCTCGGGGGCACCGCCGGCGGAGAACGGGGCAGCCTTGTCTCCGGCGGGGATCAGGTCGCCGGCCGGCTCGGAGTAGGCGATGGCCGTGAGCCGGTCGCCGCTGAAGTGCAGGGAGGTGAGCGAGCACAGCGTGCACTGGCGCTTGCGCGGGTCGTGGAGGAAGGAGCGGCCCTCCAGGGAGAGCCGCGTGATCCAGATCGGCAGCTGGTGGGACACGATGACGGCCTCGTGGCCCTCGGCGGCCCGGCGTGCGTCGTGGACCGCCTCGGTCATCCGTGCGACGACCTGCTGGTAGGGCTCGCCCCAGGACGGCTTGAACGGGTTCCACAGGTGGCGCCACGAGGACGGGCGCGTCAGCACGTTGCGCTTGCCGCCGAAGGTCTCGCCCTCGAAGACGTTGGTCGACTCGATCACCCGCGGGTCGGGGTGCACCTCGAGCTCCCGGGCGGCCGCCAGCGGCGCGATGGTCTCGCGGGTGCGGTCGAGCGGGGAGGCGACGAGGTGGACGATGTCGCGGTCGCTGATGGTGTCGGCGACCCGCTGGGCCATCGTGCGGCCCAGGTCGGAGAGGTGGAACCCGTCGCGACGCCCGTACAGCACGCCCTGGGGGTTGTGGACCTCGCCGTGGCGCAGCAGGTGGACGATCGTCTGCGTGCTCATGCCGCACCCCCCGCGGCGGCGGCCGCACGGGCCGCGGCCGGCAGCGCGTCGAGCACCGTCTGGACGGCCTCGTCGTCGTGCGCCGAGGAGAGGAACCACGCCTCGTAGGCCGACGGCGGGAGGTAGACGCCCGCGTCGAGCATCGAGTGGAAGAAGGCGGCGTACGCCGCGGCGTCGGTGCGCGAGGCGTCGTTGAAGTCGCGCACCGGGCCGTCGCAGAGGAACACCGAGAACATCGTCCCGGTCGACTGCACCGTGTGGGCGACCCCGGCGGCGGACAGCGCCTCGGAGGCCGCCTGCTTGAGCACGTCGGCGGCGCCGCCGATGTGGTCGTAGACCTCCTGGGTCGCCAGCCGCAGCGTGGTGAGCCCGGCCGTGGTGGCGATCGGGTTCCCCGAGAGGGTGCCGGCCTGGTAGACCGGTCCCTCCGGCGCCAGGTGGCCCATCACGTCGGCACGGCCCCCGAAAGCCGCCGCGGGGAAGCCACCGCCCATCACCTTGCCGAAGGTGACCAGGTCCGGGCGCCACCCCTCGACCTTCCCGTCCAGGCCCCACTGACCCTCGCGGGTGACGCGGAAACCGGTCATCACCTCGTCGGAGACGAACAGCGCGCCGTGCTTCGCGCAGGTCTCGGCGAGGAAGGCGTTGAAGCCGGGCTCCGGCGGGACGACGCCCATGTTGCCGGGGGCGGCCTCGGTGACCAGGCAGGCGATCCGGTCGCCGTGCTCGGCGAAGACGGCCTCGACCGCGGCGCGGTCGTTGTAGGGCAGCACCAGCGTCAGCTCGGTCGAGGACGCCGGGACGCCCGGGGTGCCGGGCAGCGCGAAGGTCACCAGGCCCGACCCGGCCGAGGCCAGCAGGGCGTCCACGTGGCCGTGGTAGCAGCCGGCGAACTTCACCACCACGTCGCGGCCGGTGAAGCCGCGGGCCAGTCGGATCGCCGACATGGTCGCCTCGGTGCCGGAGGAGACGAAGCGGACCTTCTCCACCGGGGTGCGGGCGACGATCTCCTCGGCGAGCTCGACCTCGGGCTCGGTGGGCGTGCCGTACGACGTGCCGCGGGCGACCGCGGCCTGGACGGCGGCCTGCACCTCGGGGTGCGCGTGCCCGAGCAGCATCGGGCCCCAGGAGCAGATCAGGTCGACGTACCGCTTGCCGTCGACGTCGGTCAGCCACGGCCCCTGCGCGGACCGGATGAACCGGGGGCTGCCGCCGACGGCGTTGAACGCCCGCACCGGGGAGTTGACGCCTCCCGGGGTCACGGCGTGCGCGCGCTGCATCAGCGCGCGCGAGTGGGGTCCGGCGTCGAGCCGCTCGTCGGTCTCCGGCGTGGTGCTCACCTCGTCATTGTCCCCGAGGCGGCCAACCGCCGCCGCCGGGGTGGGGTGGCGCGACGGGGCACGTGGTCCAGACCACGGCGCGGCCGGCCGGATCGCCCGCCGTTTCAGCGTCATACCCCCGGGGGAGGCTCGTCGTCCGGGTAACAGACATCCAGGACACGCGTAACCCAACCGTGACACCATTCGTTAGGTCGGTCACGTGCTTGAGGGAGCGCGACACACGCACGAAGACACTGGGAGACACACCATGGCAGGACACCGATCCGGACGCTGGCAGCGGGGCACAGCCCTGGTGCCCCTCGCGCTCGTGTCGGCAGCATGGACCGCGAGCCTGGTCTCGGCACCCGCCGTGAGCACGGTCGCCTCCGGCACCGACGAGATCCCGGCCGCTGCGCTGCCCGACGGCACCTCGGTGCCCTCCGAGGCCATCGAGGCCCCGGCCTCGGTCTCCACCGGCGCCCTGGCCGCCGGCATCGGCGACAAGAACCCCACCCAGGTCGTCGCCACCTCCTCGACCTCCGGCATTCCCGCCGCCGCGCTCGCCGCCTACCAGCGCGCCGAGACCGTCATCAACGCCGCCGACGAGACCTGCAACCTGACCTGGCAGCTCGTCGCGGCCATCGGGCGCGTGGAGTCCAACCACGGCCGCTTCGGCGGCTCGGTGCTCGACAACGAGGGCATCGCCACCCCCGGCATCTACGGCCTCCCGCTCAACGGCACCAAGGGCACCGCCGCGATCTCCGACACCGACGGCGGCCAGCTCGACAACGACTCCCGCTGGGACCGCGCGGTCGGCCCGATGCAGTTCATCCCCTCGACCTGGTCGGTCGTGGGTGTGGACGCCGACGGCGACGCCCAGCGCAACCCCCAGGACATCGACGACGCCGCCCTGGCCACCGCGGTCTACCTCTGCTCCGGCGGCGACGACCTCTCCACCACCACCGGCCAGGAGAAGGCGGTCTACCGCTACAACCACTCCTGGGCCTACGTCGACCTGGTCCTGCAGGTCATGGACGCCTACGCCTCGGGTGACTACACCTCGATCCCGACCTCGGTGTCCGCGGCCGCCGCGATCAGCCCCGACCCGAAGTACACCCCCGCCCCGGTCAAGACCGCCAAGCCCGACAAGGGCGGCAACAACGCCGTGGCGCCGGCCCCGCAGCCCAGCCAGCAGCCGGCCCAGCCCCAGCCCTCCACCGGCGGCGGCGACGGCGGCACCAAGGACGACGACAAGCCCAAGGGCGGCCTCGGCATCCCCGGCGCCCCCACCGTCACCCTGCCCACGCTGCCCACCACCGGCGTCACCGTGGTCGACGAGACCCTGAGCTACGCCCAGGCCGTCCTGCAGTGCACCTTGGACGGCTACATCGACAACATCCTCAAGAACGACGACCCGTTCGACCAGTGCGTCGAGGACTACATGAACGGCGACAAGAAGAAGGGCTGACCACCGCCCACCAGACAGCCCGAGGGGGCAGGACGCTCGACGTCCTGCCCCCTCGGTGCGTCTGGGGATGCCTGGGTGCCTGGGTGCCTGGGTGCCTGGGTGCCTGGGTGCCTGGGTGCCTGGGTGCCTGGGTGCCTGGGTGCCTGGGTGCCTGGGTGCCTGGGTGCCTGGGTGCCTGGGTGCCTGGGTGCCTGGGGATGCAACACGTTGCATTGCCGGCACATCGGGTCGAACCGGCGTATTGATACGCCGGCTCGGCGAGCGCAGTCGGTCGAACCGGCGTATTGATACGCCGGCTCGGCGCAAGACAGGCGCCGCGCGGGCGACGGGGACGGCCGGACGCGGCGGCGCACCCCCGGCGGAGGGTGGATGGGCCTGGCCCCCCTGGAGCGACGAAGGAGCGGAGGGGGTGGTTCCCCTCCGCCGGGGGTGCGCCGCGGCGGGAGGACGTTCCCGACGCCCCACCACCGACCGGACACACCACCGACCGGACACACCACCGACCGCCCCACCGACCGCCCCACCGACCGCCCCACCGACCGCCCCACCGACCGGCGGAAGGATGCGCCGGCTCGGCTTACCAGCCCCGTCGAACCGGCGTATTGATGCGCCGGCTCGGCGGTCAGCGGGTCAGGAGACGGGCGGCCTCGGAGGCCCAGTAGGTGAGGATCACGTCGGCGCCGGCGCGGTGGATCGAGGTGAGGGTCTCGAGGATCGCCGCCTCGCGGTCGATCCAGCCGCGCTCGGCCGCGGCCTCGAGCTGGGCGTACTCCCCCGACACGTTGTACGCCGCCACCGGCACGTCCACGGCCTCCCGCACGCGCCGCACGACGTCGAGGTAGGGCAGGGCCGGCTTCACCATCACCATGTCGGCTCCCTCCTGCACGTCCAGCAGCGCCTCACGCACGCCCTCGCGGGCGTTGGCGGGGTCCTGCTGGTAGGTGCGCCGGTCCCCGACCAGCGAGGAGTCGACCGCCTCGCGGAAGGGCCCGAAGAAGGCCGAGGCGTACTTCGCGGAGTAGGCCAGGATGCCGACGTCGGTGTGCTCGAAGGCGTCCAGGGCATCGCGGATGACCCGGACCTGCCCGTCCATCATGCCGCTGGGGCCGACCATGTCGACGCCGGCGTGCGCCTGGGCACGGGCCATGTCGGCGTACGCCGCCAGCGTCTGGTCGTTGTCCACGCGACCATCGGCGGTGAGCACGCCGCAGTGGCCGTGGTCGGTGAACTCGTCGAGGCACAGGTCGCTCATCACGGTCAGCTGGTCGCCCACCTCGGCCACGACGTCGGTGATGGCGAGGTTGAGGACCCCGGAGGGGTCCAGGGCGCCGGAGCCGGTGGCGTCCTTGTGCTCGGGGACGCCGAACAGCATCACTCCCCCGAGGCCGAGCTCGGCGGCCTCGGAGACCGCGGCCAGCAGGGAGTCGCGGGTGTGCTGCACGACCCCGGGCATCGAGGAGACCGGTCGTGGCTCGGTGAGGCCCTCGCGGATGAAGACGGGCAGGACGAGCTGGCGGGCCTGCACCTGCTGCTCGGCGACCATGCGGCGCAGCGCGGGGGTGGTGCGCAGCCGGCGGGGTCGCACCAGCGGGGGGACGACGGGGGCGGGGACGGGGTGCTCGGTCACGGACCGATCCTGTCAGGTCCGCGTGACCTGGACACGACAGTGGCCGCCACCCCGCGTGTGCGTGGGGTGGCGGCCGCTGTCGCTGGCTGGCGGGCCGGTGGGCCCGGACCTCACTCCGCCTTGCGGCGGCGGGCCGAGGTCTTGCGGTCCGACGGCTTGGTCACCGGCTGGCCGGCCTCCACGAGCGAGGCACGGCGCGCCGCACCGAAGTCGGCGAGGGCGTCGACGAGCACCTCGACGTCGGGCTTGGAGGCCATGACGTCGACCCGCAGGCCGTGCTCCTCGGCGGTCTTGGCCGTCGCGGGGCCGATCACCGCGATCACCGTCGAGGCGTGCGGCTTGCCGGCGATGCCGACGAGGTTGCGCACGGTCGAGGAGGAGGTGAAGACCACCGCGTCGAACTTGCCGGTCTTGATCGCGTCGCGGGTCGGCGCCGGCGGCGGGGCGGCCCGGACGGTGCGGTAGGCCGTGACGTCGTCGCACTCCCAGCCGAGGTCGATGAGGCCCGCGACGAGGTTCTCGGTGGCGATGTCGGCACGCGGCAGGAAGACCCGGTTGATCGGGTCGAGCTGCTCGTCGTACTCAGGCCACACGTCGAGCAGGCCGACGGCCGACTGCTCCTCGGTGGGCACGAGGTCCGCGCGCAGGCCCCAGGCGGCGATCGCGGCGGCGGTCTTGTCACCGACGGCGGCGATCTTGAGGCCGGAGAAGGCCCGGGCGTCGAGGCCGTACTCCTCGAACTTCTCGCGCACGGCCTTGACCGCGTTGACCGAGGTGAAGGCGATCCACTCGTAGCGGCCCTCGACCAGGCCGCGGACGGCCTTGTCCATCTGCTGGGGGTTGCGCGGCGGCTCGACGGAGATCGTGGGGACCTCTTCGGGGATGGCGCCGTAGCCGCGCAGGTTGGCCGAGAGCGCACCGGCCTGCTCCTTGGTGCGCGGCACCAGCACCCGCCAGCCGAACAGCGGCTTGGTCTCGAACCACGACAGCGTCTGGCGCAGGTCGACGACCTTGCCGATGACGATGACGGCAGGGGGCGCGATCCGGGCGGCGCGGACCTCGGCGGCGACGTCGGCCAGCGTCGAGGTGACCGTCGACTGCTCGGTGGTGGTGCCGACCCGGGTCACCGCGACCGGGGTGGTGGCCGGGCGGCCGGCTGCGACGAGCTGCTTGGCGATGTCGCCGATCTGGCCGACGCCGGAGAGCAGCACCAGGGTGCGGTCGTCGGCGTAGCGGCTCCAGTCGACGGTGCCGTCGCAGGTCACCACGGCGACCTCGCGGTGGTCCTTGCTGGTCAGCGGGATGCCGGCGTACGCCGGGACGCCGGCGACCGAGGAGATGCCGGGGACGATCTCGAAGCCGATGCAGGCCTTGGCGCAGGCCTGGGCCTCCTCGGGCCCCGAGGCGTAGGTGAAGGGGTCGCCGGTCATCAGCCGGACGACCCGCCCGCCCTTCTTGGCGTGCTTGACCACGACCTTGGCGCGGGCGGCGTGGGTCAGCGGCTGGCCGTCCTCACCGAAGCCGCCGTCCACGATCTCGGGGCCGGCGGTCTCGTCGGCGACGTCGACGCCGACCACGCGACGCACGAGCTCGGCGTGCTCGGGTGACTCGGTCACGACGACCTCGGCCTGCTTGAGCAGCTCGACGGCGCGGACGGTCAGCAGCTCGGGGTCGCCGGGGCCGGCGCCCACGAACGACACCCAGCCGACGCGGGCGGTGGTGGGGGTTTCGCTTCGAGCGGTGGTCTTGCCTCGGGTCATGCTTGTGGCACCTGTCCTGATTCGATGGCCGGACCTGGCTGGCCCAGCTGTCCTGCCCCGTCGGCGAGCATCTCCTGCGCCAGACGGGCACCGACGCCGTGGGCGTCGGCAGGCGAGCCGGTGGCGGACATCCGCACCGAGAGCGCCCCATCGGGTGACAACGCGATCGCGCGCACCCACAACTCTTCCTCGTCCTCCCCCTCGACGATCTCCGCGAGCGCCCCGATCGGCGCGGAGCAGCCGCCCTCGAGGGTCGCGAGCACCGCGCGCTCGGCGTCGACGGCCGCGCGGGTGCGCGGGTCGTCGAGGACGGCGAGCGCCTCGAGCAGGTCGGTGTCGTCGCTGCGGCACTCGACCGCCAGGGCGCCCTGGCCGGGCGCGGGGAGCAGCTGCAGGGGGTCGAGGACCTCGGTGGCCTCCTCGACCCGCCCGATCCGGGCCAGGCCGGCGCGGGCCAGCAGCACGGCGTCGACGGTGCCCTCGCGCACGGCGCGGATGCGGGTGTCGACGTTGCCGCGGATCGGGACGACCTCCAGCCCCAGGCCCAGCGCGTGCAGCTGGGCCTCGCGCCGCGGCGATCCGGTGCCGACCCGGGAGCCGACCGGCAGCTCGCCGAGGGTCATCCCGTCGCGGGCGACGACGACGTCGCGGGGGTCCTCACGCGGGGGGACGACGACCAGCGTCACGCCCTCGCAGGGGTAGGTCGGCAGGTCCTTGAGAGAGTGCACCGCGAGGTCGACCTCCCCGGCCAGGAGCGCGTCGCGCAGGGCGCTGACGAACACCCCCGTCGTGGCACTGCCGACCAGGGGCGTGCCTGCGGCCTGGCTGCGGTCCCCGTCGGTGGTGATCTCGACCAGCTCGGTGTCCAGGCCCAGCCCCTGGACCATGTCGGCGACGTGGCCGGACTGGGTGGTCGCGAGCAGGGAGCGTCGGGTGCCGACGCGGACCGCGCGCGAGGTCGGGGCGCTCATCGGCTCTTCTCCTCGGGCACGGTGGGGCTGGTGACCGCGGTGACGGCGTCGGGGTCGAGCGCGAACAGCTCGGCCAGCGCGGCGGCGTAGGAGACCGCGCCGGTCTCGTTGGCCAGCTCCCGCACGCGCACGGTGGGCTCGTGGAGCAGCTTGTCGGCGACGCGGCGCACGGCGTGGAGCACCTCGGCACGCACCATGGGGTCGAGGTCGGGCAGCCGACCGTCGAGCCGGGTCATCTCCGCGTCGACCACCGAGGTGGCCATCGAGCGCAGGGCGACGACGGTGGGGGTGACGCTGGCCTGGCGGCGCGCGGTCAGGAAGGCCGAGACCTCCTCGGTCACGATCGCGCGGACGGCGGCGATCTCGACCCCGGCCTCGGACTCGTGCAGTCCGGCGGAGAGCTCGGCGAGGTTGACCAGGGTGACGCCGGGCAGCTCGGCGGCGGCCGGGTCGACGTCGTGTGGCAGCGCGAGGTCGATGATCGCCAGCGGGCGCCCGTCGGGGCGGGCGGCGCGGACCAGGTCGGCGTCGACCTGGACGCCGGTGGCACCGGTGCAGGTGATGAGCAGGTCGACACCGGCCAGCTCGGAGGCCAGCGAGTCCACGGGCGCCGGGCGGCCGGCGTACTCCGCGGCGAGGCGGGCGGCGCGCTCCGGCGTGCGGTTGAGGACGACGATGTCGTCGGCGCCCAGGCGCGAGACCGTGGCGGTGGCCAGCCCGGCCATCGCCCCGGCGCCGAGCACGGCGACGGAGCGGCCGGCGACGTCGCCGAGGACGGGCCGGGCGCGGTCGAGCGCGGCGGTCACCAGCGAGGGGGCGGCCCGGTCGATGCCGGTCTCGGCGCGCGAGCGCTTGCCCACGCGCAGCGCCTGCTGGAACAGCCCGTTGAGGGCGGGGCCCACGGTGCCGAGCTCCTGGCCCACCCGCAGCGCCTCGCGGGTCTGGCCCAGGATCTGGCCCTCGCCGACGGCCATCGAGTCGAGTCCGGCGGCGACCTGGAACAGGTGGGCGACCGCGCCGTCGTCGTAGTGGACGTACAGGTGCGGGAGCAGCGCCTCGGTGGAGACGCCGGAGCGCTGGACCAGCAGGGTGGAGAGCTGCTCGACCGAGCCGTGGAAGCGCTCGACGTCGGCGTAGATCTCCAGGCGGTTGCAGGTGGAGATGACCGTCGCCTCGGCCACGTGGGCGCAGCCGGCGGCGTCGGCGACCAGCTTGTGCACCGAGTCGGCGCCCGGGGCGGCGAGCCGCTCCAGCAGCGAGACGGGGGCGGAGTTGTGGGACACGCCCACGATCAGCACGCTCATGCCGGCGCCTCCACTCGGCCGTCGAGGTCGCCCAGTCCCCCGGCGTCACCGACGCCGTCGAGCGCGACCGGCTCCTGGCCGGCGGCCGAGGAGGACTTGCGCTGCTGGTGGTAGGCCAGGATCTGCAGCTCGATGGAGAGGTCGACCTTGCGCACGTCGACGCCCTCGGGCACCGCGAGGACCTGCGGCGCGAAGTTGAGGATGCTGCTGATGCCGGCCGCGACCATCGCGTCGGCGACGTCCTGGGCGGCGTGGGCCGGGGTCGAGATGACGCCGATGGCCACGCCCTGCTCCTCGACGATCGAGGCCAGGTCGCTGAAGGGCCGCACGTCGATGCCGGCGACCTGCTCGCGGTGCCGGCCGGGGTCGGCGTCGAGCAGCGCCACGACGCGGAACCCGCGGCTGCGGAAGCCGGAGAAGTTCGCCAGGGCGTGGCCGAGGTTGCCGATGCCGACGATGACGACGGGCCAGTCGTGGGTCACGCCGATCTCGCGGGCGATCTGGTAGCGGAGGTACTCGACGTCGTAGCCGACCCCGCGGGTGCCGTAGCTGCCGAGGTAGGAGAGGTCCTTGCGCAGCTTGGCGCTGTTGACGCCGGCCGCGCTCGCGAGCTCCTCGCTGGAGCAGGTGGGGGTGCCGGACTCGGCCAACGAGGTCAGTGCCCGCAGGTAGACGGGCAACCGGGCGACGGTGGCCTCGGGGATGTCCCGTGCCGCCTCGGTGGGGGTCCGTTCGGTCACTGCTCGCTCTCCAGCCCAGCCGTCACGGGTGGGAGTCGGAAGGGGGGTCGGCCGGGGCCCGGCGCGGCCCTCGCGACCGCGACGGCCCGATCACTGTAGGAGTTTGTGAACGGGAGAACAAAACGAGCAGGAGAGGTGCTAGCACACGTGGCGCAGGCCACGTCGCCCGGGTCGCGCGAGACCCCTCTCAGGGTGTAAGGGGACGCACGCACCGTCGGGCCGGCCCTCGGCCCGACGGACCGGACCCTCGCTCAGCCCGCGGTGAGCGCGGTGCGGAGGCGGTCGGCGGAGACCCGCCAGAAGTCGTGCTGGCGCCCGTCGACGAAGGTCACGGGGATCTCCTCCCCGAAGCGCTCGCGCAGGGCGGGGTCCTCGTCGATCGAGACCTCCTCGAAGGTCTCCCCCAGCTCCGCGCACACTGCGGCGATGACCACCCGGGCGTCGTCGCACAGGTGGCAGCCGGGGCGGGAGTAGAGCCGGACCCGGGGCGCCGCGCTCACAGCAGCTCCAGGTCCCGGCGCCGCTCGGCGGCGCGCAGCGAGCCCTTGCGGACCTTGCCGGTCACCGTGTGCGGGAGGGCGTCGACGACCTCGACCCGGCGCGGCTGCTTGAAGCGCGCCAGGCGTACGACGCAGCGCGCCCGCACCGCGGCCTCGACCGTGGCCGGGTCCTGGTCGGGCGCCACGACGTAGGCGACGACCGCCTCGCCGGTGTCGTCGTCGGGGACCCCGATGACCGCGACCTCGCGCACGCCGGGCACCTCGGCCACGACGTCCTCGATCTCGGTGGGGTAGACGCTGAACCCGCTGACGATGACCAGCTCCTTGACCCGGTCGACCAGGAAGAGCTGCCCGTCCGGCGCCAGGAACCCCACGTCCCCGGTGGCCCACCACCCGTCCTCGTCGGGGGCGTCGTCGCCGTCGGGCCAGTAGCCGCTGAAGAGGTTGGCGCCGCGGATGCTCACCTGGCCGGGGTCGCCCTGCAGGGGGGTGTGCCCGTGGTCGTCGACGAGCCGGATCTCGATGTCCGGCAGCGCGGTGCCGACCGAGCGGGGATCGGGCTGACCCGCCGGCAGCCCGCTCTCACCCGCGCCCTCCGCTGGGTCCCCGTCGTGGACGACCTCCTGCCCGTCGGCCGGCGCGGCGGGGACACCCAGGGTGCTGGTCACCACGGGCGCGGCCTCGGTCAGCCCGTAGCCCTGGTGCACCGCGATCCCGGTCGCCTCGTGGAAGGCCACCACCTGGTCGGGGTCCAGCGGCGCGGAGCCGGAGAGGACCAGCCGCACCGTGGCCAGGCGCTCGGCCAGCCGCTCCCGCCCGAGCACGTGCCCGATGACCGTCGGGGCGATCGGCAGGACGCTCACGCGCTCGGCGGCCACCAGGTCGAGCACGACCTCGGGGTCGTAGGCGTCGACCAGCACCAGGGTGGCCCGGTGCCGCAGGACCCCGCCTAGGACGGCGTTGAGGCCGTAGACGTGGAAGAGCGGCAGCGCTCCGAGCACCACGTCGCCGGGGCCGATCATGGTCGGCTCGACCCGCGCGACCTGCTCGACGTTGGCCAGCAGCGCCCGGTGGCTCAGCATCACCGCCCGCGGTCGGCCGGAGGCGCCGCTGGTGTAGAGCAGCGTCGCCAGCCGCTCGGGGTCCACCAGGGGCGGGTGCTCACGGCCCCGCTCGGCGCGCAGGTGGTCGTAGGAGCGCTCGCCGGGTCGCAGCGTGGTCCCGGCCACGACGACGCGGGGTACGACGGCGCGCTGGAGCAGCTCGTCCGGCAGCGTCCCGCCGGGCCGGTCGGTGGCCCCGGACAGCTCGGTCTCCAGGCGCGCGACGCCCGTGCGCACCACGTCGACCGCGACCTCGTCGGCGACGACCATCCGCGCGCCGGAGTCGGCGAGCATCCGCGCGACCTCCTCGGCGGTCGCGCGGGGGTTGAGCGGGACGGCCACGGCCTGCACGCGCAGGACCGCGAGGTAGGCGACCACCATCTCGGGGCGGTTGGCCATCGCGAGGGCGACCCGGTGCCCGGCGACGACGCCCGCGGCGACCAGCCCGTGGGCGACGCGGGAGACCTCCTCCTCCAGCTCGCCCCAGGTCAGCCGGGTCGAGCCGTGGACGAGCGCGGTGGCGGCGGCGTCCTCGGCGGCGGCTGCGGACACGAGGTCGACCACCGTGGCGTCGGGCGGCAACGGGGGTCTCGCAGGGGCCGCAGGATCCGTGGCGCGGTCGGCTGTTCCGTCCTGGGACATGCACTCGATCTTGGCACAGCGCCACCCCTGCGCGCGGCCGGTGCGAGCGCCTAGGCTGGGCCGGGTGACCCCGCCTCCTCGTCGCACCCTTCCCGACCTGCGCCAGCGCTCCGTCCTGGCCGGCGAGGCCGCGGCGTCGGCGGCCGAGGTGGAGGCGGCGCTCGACACCCCGGCGGACCCGACGTCGGCGGCGTTCTTCGACGTCGACAACACGATCATGCAGGGCGCGAGCATCTTCCACCTCGCGCGCGGCCTGCACCGCCGCAAGTTCTTCACCACCCGCGAGATCGTGGGCGCGGCCTGGAAGCAGGCCTACTTCCGGGTCGTGGGCGTGGAGGACCCCGAGCACGTGGCCGAGGCGCGCAACTCCGCGCTCGGCTTCATCGCCGGCCACACCGTCGCCGAGCTCGAGGAGCTCGGCGAGGAGATCTTCGACGAGGGCATGGCGCACCGCATCTGGCCGGGCACCCGCGCCCAGGCGCAGCTCCACCTCGACCAGGGCCAACGCGTCTGGCTGGTCACCGCCGCCCCGATCGAGATCGCCCAGATCATCGCCAGGCGCCTGGGGCTGACCGGGGCCATGGGCACCGTCGCCGAGCACCAGGACGGCGTGTACACCGGCCGACTGGTCGGCGACATGCTGCACGGGCCCGCGAAGGCGGAGGCCATCAAGGCGCTCGCGGCCCGCGAGGGCCTCGACCTGACCCGCTGCTCGGCGTACTCCGACTCCTACAACGACCTGCCGATGCTCTCCCTGGTCGGCGACCCGGTCGCGATCAACCCCGACGGCCGGCTGCGGCACCACGCCAAGGAGCAGGGCTGGCGGGTGCGCGACTACCGCACCGGGCGCAAGGCCGCCCGGGCCGGCCTGGTCGTCGGCGCGGCCGCGGGGGCGGTCAGCGGCACGGTGGCCGCCGGGGTCGCGCTGCGCCGGCGGCGCTGAGCCCCCTGACCGCCCCCGCCCCCCTGGCCGGTCACGGCCGGGTCACGGCGCGATCACGGCCCCCGGCACTGGTCTGGACCGGAGGCAGGCCGGCAGGCGAAGGCTCGGTGCACACCTGTGACGTTTTCGCGGAACGTGTTCCACGCGCCGCGCGGACGTCGTACGCTCGTCGGGCTTCATGGGGGGAGCACAACGGGAGGGTTCACCAATGGCGTTGCACGCCGAGCAGGTCGTGCGCGGGCTCGACGCCCTGCGCTCCCTGGTCGCCCACGCCCTCGTCGACCCGCTCTCCGGCTCGGCCGGCCCCGTCCCGGCGTTCGCCGGGGGCGGCCCCGTCCCGCACGACACCACCGCACGCCGGTTCCTCGGCCTGCTGGCCGAGGCCGTCGCCGACGACGACGCCCGCACCAGCGTCGGCACCGACGGCGGCGGGTACGGCGACTCCGACCTCGCCGCGTCGTCGGAGGACGACGCTGCCGACCGCCAGCGGCTGATCGCGCTGGTCGAGCTGGCCCGCACCGGCGACTCCGACGCCTTCGGCCTGCTCTACGACCACTACCAGCCCTCGGTCTACCGGTTCCTCTTCTACCGGACCCGCTCCAGCGCGCTGGCCGAGGACCTCACCTCGGAGACCTTCTTCCGGGCGCTGCGCTCGATGCAGAACTTCCGCTGGCAGGGCAAGGACTTCGGCGCCTGGCTGATGACCATCGCCCGCAACCTCGCCACCGACCACTTCAAGGCCGGCCGCACCCGCCTCGAGATGACCACCGAGGACATGGGCCAGCACGACGACGCCACCGAGGGCCCCGAGTCCACGGTGCTCGCCGGCCTCACCAACGAGATCCTGCTCAAGGCGCTCACCGAGCTGCCCGACGAGCAGCGCGACTGCCTGGTCATGCGCTTCCTGCAGGGCATGAGCATCGCCGAGACCGCCGCGGTGCTCGGCCGCTCCGACGGCGCGGTCAAGCAGCTGCAGCTGCGCGGGGTGCGCAACCTGGCCAAGCTGATGCCCGAGGGTCTGCGATGAGCGCCCCGCGCCGGACCGTCACCACCGGCCACGGCTGTTACCGAGCCGTTCCTGAACGGTGGATGAATCGTGCATCACACCCCGTAACCCGCCCCGTCGACCGGTCGTTGAGGCAGGTGTCGGGCCACCACGGCTCCGACCACCCGATCTCCGACACGACGACAGGACAGCAGCGATGAGCCCCGTGTTCTCGGCGCGACGACGCGCCGACGAGTTCGACTCCCTGGTCGAGGCCGCCGCCTCGGGCCAGCGGGTCGAGGACGCGCGCTTCGCCGAGCTCCTCGAGGTCGTCGGGACCCTGCGCACCGCGCCGGCCCCCGAGGCCCGCCCCGAGTTCGTCGCGGACCTGCGCTCGCGCCTGATGACCGCAGCGGCCGAGGAGCTCGTGCAGGTCTCGCCCACGCCGGCCGACAGGCTCACGGTCACCCAGCGTCGTACCCCGCGCGAGCGGCGGCTGGCCATCGCGGTCGGCGGCGTCGCCATCCTCGGCGCCACCACGTCGATGGCCGTGGCCGCGCAGACCGCCCTGCCCGGCGACGTGCTCTACCCGCTCAAGCGGGCCCTGGAGAACGCCCAGACCGGCGTGCGCGTCGACGACGCGTCGAAGGGCTCCTCGCTGCTGGCCAACGCCCGCGGCCGTCTCGCCGAGATCGACCAGCTGACCCGCTCCGAGCAGGGCCAGGACCTCGCGGCCATCGAGGACACCCTCGAGGCGTTCGCCCAGCAGGCGACCGAGGCCTCCGACCTGCTGCTGGCCGACTACGCCGAGACCGGCACCGAGACCTCGATCGTGGAGCTCCAGGACTTCACCGCGCAGAGCCTCGCCACGCTCGAGGAGCTCTCCGCGATCCTCCCGGCGGCCGCACAGCAGGCGCTGGTCACCGCCGGCGAGCTGCTGGCCCAGATCGCCCAGACCACCGTCTCGCTGTGCCCCACCTGCACCGGCGAGCAGATCAGCCGGATCCCGCGCTTCCTGGTCCAGGCGGCCGAGGACGTCGTCGGCACCCTGCTCAACCCGACCTCGACCACCCCGGTGGCCGACGCACCGGCGGCCACCAGCCCCGCGGCGCCCGCCAAGGGGGGCTCCGGTCCGCGTCCGCAGGCCGACCCGCCGCCCTCCGCGACGCCCGGCAGCCCGACCATCCTCCAGCCCCCCTCCGGTTCCACCGGTGGCGGCAAGGACGACGGCAAGGACGACGAGCCGCTCGGCGGCCTCGGTGACGGCACCCTGCTCGGCGGCACCGGTGGCGACACCGGCACCCCCGCCTCCGGCCCGGGCACCGAGAACCCCATCACCGGCATCACCGACCCGGTGCTCGAGCTGGTCGACGACCTGCTCAACCCCGACGGCAAGAAGAAGCAGTAGGGGCTGCGCCCGCCCCGGCCTGCTGGTCGGGAGGGTGACGTCGCAGACGCTCCTCGCACCTCGACGGGCGAACCGTCGCGCGCTTCCCGCGCCGCCAGCACCTCCGCGGGCCGGGGGATCCTCCGGCCCGGGGGGGGCTCAGCGGAAGACCGACTCCCGCTCCATCAGCAGCGTGTAGAGCTTCTGCTGGATCGTCTCGCGCACCTGGTCGGTGACGTTGAAGACCAGCATCGGGTCGTCGGCGGCGCCCTCGTCGTACTCGTCGGTGCGGATCGGCTCACCGAACTCCAGCAGCCACTTCGAGGGCAGCGGCACGAGGCCGAGCGGGCCCAGCAGCGGGAAGGTCGGGGTGATCGGGATGTAGGGCACCCCGAGCAGCCGCGCCAGCGAGGGGATGTTGCCGACCAGCGGGTAGATCTCCTCCGCCCCCACCACCGAGAGCGGCACGATGGGCACACCGGTGCGGATGGCCGCGGAGACGAAGCCGCCGCGGCCGAAGCGCTGCAGCTTGTAGCGCTCGGCGTAGGGCTTGCCGATGCCCTTGAAGCCCTCGGGCCACACGCCGACCAGCTCGCCGCCGCGCAGCATCCGCTCGGCGTCCTCGTTGCAGGCCAGGGTCGCCCCGCCCTTGCGGGCCATCGTGGAGACGATCGGCATCTTGAAGACCAGGTCCGCGCCGAGGGGCCGCAGGAAGCGGCCGGCGTGGTCGTGGATGGACACCATCGTCATCAGGCCGTCGACCGGCACCGTGCCCGAGTGGTTGGAGACCACCAGCGCACCCCCGTCGGTGGGGATGTTCTCGATGCCACGCACCTCGATGCGGAACCACTTCTGCGCGATGGGGCGCAGCGCGGCCATGAAGAACCGCTGGGTGACCTCCTGGTCGAAGCCGTACTCGTCGACGGAGTAGTCACCGGTGACCCGGCGACGCAGGAACGCGAGGAACCGGGCGAGCTGGACCTCCCACTCCTCGCCGAAGACCTCGCGGGCGGCGACCTGGAAGGCGGCCATCAGGTCGGCGGCGGGGATGCCGCCACGGGGGTGCCGGTCCCGGGTGCGGGCAGCGGCGCAGGGCGTGTCCGTCCCGCTCGAGCCGGGCGTCGCAGTCTCCGCCGTGTCCTGCGCCTGGACGTCGGCGTCGGGAGCGGCGGTCTCCTCGACGGACTGGCCGGCCTCCCCGGCCGCCTCCGGCTCAGGGGTACGCCGGGTGGCCGGTCGGGCCGCGGGTCCCTTGCCCCCGGCCAGGTCCCGCGCCGCGGAGGACGGCTGCTTGCCCGTGCCGCGACCGGGGCGGCCGCGGGTGCCGATCGGGATGATCTCGGCGTCACCCATGGTCTGCTCCTTCGCGCGCGGCGGCGACCGCGCGGGGTCGCCGGGGGGCGGGCTCGGCGTCGCCGACCGCGTCGAGGGGTGTCGCGGCAGGGTCCTCGACCTCCGGCAGCGCCTGGGCCAGGCCGGCCAGCACGCGTTCAGTGCGACCGCCCGTGGGGGTCAGCGTGGTGGCGAAGTCGGCGAAGCACTCGGCGGTGGTCATGGTCGGCTCGAAGCCCAGCTCGGCGCGCATCCGGGTGGTGTCGACGCCGCGGCCGTAGGTGAGGAAGCCCAGCTGCTCGGGGGAGAAGTCGGCCACCCGCGCCTGGCGCAGGAGGTTGCCGACGCGGCCGACGGCGAAGCCGGGCATGGAGACGGTGGGCCGCTGCAGGCGGCGCAGCGCCTGGGAGAGCATGAGGATGCCGTCGCCGGCGACGTTGAAGGTGCCTGCGACGTCGGCGCGCACGGCGTGCTGGAGCACCCCGTAGAGGTCGCGCTCGTGCAGGACCTGCAACCGGGCGTCGTACCCGAGGACGGTCGGGACGACGGGGAGCCGCAGGTAGGAGGTCAGCGGGCTGACCACCGCGGGGCCGAGCACGTTGGCGCAGCGCAGCGTGGTGACCCGGACGTCGGGGCGCCGGCGCGCGAAGCCACGGACGTAGCCCTCGATCTCGGCGACGTCCTTGGCGTACCCCGAGCGGGGTGCCCGTCGCGGCTGCATGTCCTCGGTGAACATCGCGGGGTCGCGGCTGCTGGCGCCGTAGACGGTGGTCGTCGACTTCACGACGAGGTGCTGCAGGCTGGCGGCGCGCTGGCAGGCGGCGAGCAACTGCATCGTCCCGATGACGTTGAGCTCCTTCATCGTGTTCCGCCCACCGGCCGTGCCGGGGGTGGCGATGACGCTCATGTGGACGACGGTGTCGACGTCCTCCTTGGCGATCACCTTGGCGATCACCGGGTTGCGGATGTCGGCCCGCACGAACGAGACGGCGCCGATGTCGCCCCGGGGCGGGACCACGTCGACACCGATGACCCGGTCCACGTCGGGGTCGGCGGCCAGGGTGCGCGCGAACTTGCGACCGAGGTCTCGCGAGACCCCGGTGACGAGTACGACCTTCCCCATGCCGCCTCCGGCTTGAGAAGCGCCCCGAGGGCGCATCCGACGGTGGACCGATGCCACCCGGGCGGCGTTGCCCGGGTGGAGCAGGTGAGGGAGCGGGGCGTCAGCGGTGCTGGGTCGAGGACCTCAGCGGCGCCGACGTCCGCCGCGGCTCACTTGCCGAGCTTGCGACGCTGGACGCGCGTCTTCTTCAGCAGCTTGCGGTGCTTCTTCTTGGCCATGCGCTTGCGGCGCTTCTTGATGACCGAACCCACGGTGTTCCCTTTCCAGCCTGGACGTCCCGCGCGTCGGCGCAGGACCCGCTCAGCCTAGCCGCCGGTCTGTGGAGCAGAAGAATCGGCCTCGGTCGGTGGGACCACCGGACCGAGGCCGCTGCGGGAGACCCGCCGTCGTCGACCACTCCGACACCCGGCGTCCGCGGGGTGCCGGGGCGCATCAGCCGACGTCGTAGAAGCTGTTCTTGAGGTACTCGTGGGCGTCGTGCTCGCGCACGCGGAAGGACCGTCCCACCCGCACGGCGGGCAGCTCGCCCGAGTGCACGAGGCGGTAGACCGTCATCTTCGAGACCCGCATCATGGCCGCGACCTCGGCCACGGTGAGGAACTTGGCGTCCGAGATGTCGTCGGAGGAGCTGCTCATCGTGCACACCGTCTTTCCGCACGACCCGTCCTCCGGCTTCCCCACCGGAGGTACTACGACCCGTGTCGAACAGTGAGAATAGAGCCTGATGTGACTCGTGGGGAAGGGGATCACTCGCGCGATCTCAGTTCTTCCGGCGTGTCGACTTGCATCAGGCTCCGTTGTGCCACTCGCAGAGGCCACGAATGTGCAGGTCAGCGGGGTGTTCAGGGCATCGGGTCCAGGCCGTGGAGCGGGAAGACCTCCATGCGGGTCGCGTGCACCGACCGGTCCAGCCAGGTCGAGGGGTCATAGCCCTCCGACCAGTCGCGGTAGGTCGGCGTACGCCCGTCGCCCATGCGGCGCGGACCGACCCGGCCCAGGCGGCGCTGCACGTGGTCGAGCCAGGCCGCGGGCACGTCGGAGGTGGGCTCGATCGGGCGACCGGCGACCTCGGCGAGCAGGTGCGTCCAGGTGCGCGGGACGACCCCGACGATCTCGTAGCCGCCGCCACCGACCGCGACCCAGCGGCCGTCGGCGACCTCGTGGGCGAGCTCGTGCAGGGCGCCGATGGCGGCGCGCTGGCCGTCGACGGTGAGCATCAGGTGCGCCAGCGGGTCCTCGGCGTGGGAGTCGCAGCCGTGCTGGGTGACGAGTACCTGGGGCGCGAACTCCCGCAGCAGCGGCGGCACCACCGCGTGGAAGGCACGCAGCCAACCGGCGTCGGAGGTGCCCGGCGGCAGCGGCACGTTGACCGCCGAGCCCCGGGCGTCGGCACCACCGAGGTCGGTGGAGTCCCCGGTGCCGGGGAAGAGCAGCTGGCCGGTCTCGTGCAGGCTGATCGTGAGCACCCGCGGGTCGTCCCAGAACAGTCGCTCGACGCCGTCGCCGTGGTGGACGTCGACGTCGACGTAGGCCACCCGCTCGACCCCCTGCTCCAGCAGCCAGTGGATGCCGATCGCGACGTCGTTGTAGACGCAGAAGCCGCTGACGCGGTCCTGCATGGCGTGGTGGAGGCCGCCGGTGATGTTGGCGGCGTGGTCGACCCGGCCACCCCACACCGCCCGGAAGGCCTCGAGGGTCGCGCCGACGACGTGGGCCGTGGCCGTGTGCATGCCCTCGAAGACCGGGTTGTCGTCGGTGCCGAGGCCGTGCGCGAGGTCGATGGCCCCGGTGGTCCCGGCCCGGGTGACGGCCTCGATGAGGGCGGCGTCGTGGACGGTCAGCAGCTCGTCGTCGCTGGCGACGGGGGCCGGTGTCGCCGCGAGGCCGCCCGGGCCCAGCACGCCCAGCGCCTCGGCGAGCCGCACGGTCAGGTCCACCCGGAGCGGGGACATCGGGTGGTCGGGCCCGAAGTCGTAGCCGGTCAGCAGCGGGTCGAACACGACCGTGGACCGGGCATCGCAGGCAGGCACGCGGCGACGGTACCCGCTGCCCGGCCCGCCCCGTGGCACGTACCACCCGTCCTCGGGCACGAGCACGTAGCCGGACGGACCGTTCCACCGCCGTGCTGGACCGCCCCCGGTGCGCCGAGGCGGGGGCGGGCCGCTTCGGTCCGTACGGCTACGGCGCTACTTCTTGAGCCGGCGCGACCCGCCGTGCCAGTCCTCGGTCCTGCCGACCTCGTCCTCGGCGACACCGAGGGCACGCAGCTGCGGCAGCTCGCGCAGCGAGCGCTTCATCTCCGCGAAGCCGGGGAAGGTCGCCAGCCCGACGACGTGGTCCCACAGCCGCAGCGCGTCCTCGTCGGAGGGAACGCGGCTGATGACCGGGCCGAAGAACGCCGCGCCCTGGGGCGGTGCGACGTGCAGGATCGGGGTCCCGACGTCCTTGCCGGTCAGCGAGAGCGCCTCGTCGGTGTCGGCCTGGATCGTCGCGTCCCAGCTCGCGTCGTCGTACGCCGCCGCCAACCCGGCCGGGAGTCCCGCGTCGGACAGCGCGACCTCCAGCACCTCGCGGCCGCGCTCGGGTCGCAGCGACTGCTCGGAGGGGTCGGCGTCGAAGATCCGTGAGCTGATGGCCGGGTAGAGGTCGGCCAGCACCTCGGCCCCGTGCTCGGCGCGGGCGGCGGCGCAGACCCGCAGCAGGTGCAGGCCCGCGTTGTGACCGTCCTCGTAGCCCTCGGGGAAGTGGGAGTCGTAGTCGATGTGGGAGTTCAGCAGTCGCAGGGAGATCAGTCGCCACTCCACGGCGTACTCACGCTGTCGCTGGACGCTGCGGACCCACCTCGAGGTGAGCCAGGCGAACGGGCAGACGGGGTCGAACCAGAAGCGGAGGTCGGGGTCGCTCATGGCTCGACCCTGCCCGATTGCCGACCCCCGCGGAACCCCTCCCTCGCACGCCGGCCCTCAGCACCCCGCTCGCCGAGCCGGCGTGTTGATACGCCGGTTCGACCCGCCGTACGCCGAGCCGGCGTATTGATACGCCGGTTCGACCCGCCGTACGCCGAGCCGGCGTATTGATACGCCGGTTCGGCGGGAGGAGGGGAAGGTCAGGAGCCCTCGGCCAGCTGACGGGAGCGGTCGCGGGCGGCCTCCATGGCGGCGAGGAACGCGGCGCGGACCTTGTGCACCTCGAGCTCGCGCAGCGCCGAGGCGGTGGTGCCGCCGGGGCTGGTGACCTGCTCGCGCAGCACGGTCGGGTGGGTGCCGGTCTCCTGCAGCATCTTCCCGGAGCCGACGAGGGTCTGGATGACCAGCTCGGAGGCCGTGGACCGGGGCAGACCGAGGTGGACGCCGGCCTCGATCATCGACTCCACGACGAAGAAGATGTACGCCGGGCCGGAGCCGGAGATCGCGGTGACGGCGTCCTGCTGCCGCTCGGGGATGCGTACGACGCGTCCGACCGAGGCCATCAGCGACTCGGCCTCGGCGAGCTGGGCCTCGGAGCAGTGCGACCCGGGCGAGACGGCGGCCATGCCCTCGTCGACCAGGGCCGGGGTGTTGGGCATGACCCGCACGACCGCCACGCCGTCGGGCACGTGGGACTCGATGAACGCGGTGGTGATGCCCGCCGCGAGGCTGACCAGCAGCTGGCCGGGACGCAGCACCGGCGCGATCTCGGCCAGCACCTCGCCCATGTCCTGGGGCTTGACGACCAGGGCGACGGTGTCGGCCCTGGTGGCGGCGTCGAGGTTGGAGACGACGGCCACGCCGTACCGCTCCTCGAGCTCGGTGGCGCGCTCGTGGCGCTTCTCGCCGACCAGCAGCGCGTCGACGCGGCGACCGGAGCGGACCAGGCCGGAGAGCAGGGTCTCCCCCATCACGCCCGCCCCGATGATCGCGGTCCGGCCAGCGGACTGGCTCGAGCTCATGCGGAGTCCCTACTTCTTGGAGATCAACGACTTCACGAAGAATGACAGGTTCTGCGGACGCTCGGCGAGGCGGCGCATGAGGTAGCCGTACCACTCCTGCCCGAAGGGCACGTAGACCCGCACCGTCTCCCCGGCCGCGGCCAGGCGGCGCTGCTCGTCGGGGCGGATGCCGTAGAGCATCTGGAACTCGTACGTGCCCGGCGCCCGGCCGTAGCGGCTGGCCAGGGAGGAGGCGATCTCGACCATCCGCGGGTCGTGGGTCGCGACCATCGGGTAGCCCTGGCCGGCCAGCAGCACCTTCAGGCAGCGCACGTAGGACTTGTCGACGTCGAGGCGGTCGGTGAACGCCACGGTCTCGGGCTCGGCGTACGCGCCCTTGCACAGCCGCACCCGCGAGCCCTCGTAGGCGAGCTGACGGCAGTCGGCCTCGGTGCGGTGCAGGTAGGCCTGCAGCACCGCGCCGGTCTCGGGGAAGTCCTTGCGCAGCTCGCGCAGGATCGACAGCGTCGAGTCGGTGGTGGTGTGGTCCTCCATGTCCAGGGTGACCGTGGTGCCGGCGTTGCGGGCGGCCCGGCAGATGGTGCGGGCGTGCTCGAGCGCGATCGCGTGCCCGCCGTCGGGCAGTGCCTGGCCGACCGCCGACAGCTTCACCGACACCTCCGCGCCGTGCGAGAGACCCTGCGCCGCGAGGGCGCCGAGCAGCTCGACGTAGGCGTCGACGGTGGCCTGCGCCTGGGCCGCGTCGAGGGTGTCCTCGCCGAGGAAGTCCAAGGTGACCTTCAGCCCGTCGGCCTCCAGCGCGGCGGTCGCCTCGACGGCGGCCTGCGTCGTCTCCCCGGGGACGTAGCTGTGCACGATCCCCGCGGAGACCGGCATGGTCGAGACGACGTTCTTCACCACCCCGCTGCGGGCGAGCAGGAGGAGCGGCTGGCGGAGCAACGACATGCGCGACAGGGTACGTCGGCGGTCTCAGCAGCCGGGCATCCCGCGCGGCCCCTAGGGAGTACGCCGACGCAGCGTGACCGCCCCGAGGGCCAACGCCGCCACCGCGAACCCGGCCACCACCGCGAGGTCGGCCCACACCGACCCGCCGGAGCCCGACCCCGGCCCGCCGGCGGTCAGCGCCCCCATCGCGTCGACCGCGTAGGACAGCGGCATCAGGTCGGAGATCGCCCCGAGCACCGAGGGCAGCGCGTCGCGGGGCACGAACAGCCCGCACACCAGCAGCTGCGGGATCACCACCAGCGGCATGAACTGCACCGCCTGGAACTCCGTCGCGGCGAACGCGCTCACGAAGAGCCCGAGCGCGCACCCGAGCACCCCGTCCACCACGGCCACCAGGCCGAGCAGCACCAGCGACCCGTCGACCTCGAGGCCCAGCAGCCCCACCGAGACCGCGACGGCCACGGCCGACTGGACCAGGGCCACGAGCGCGAAGGCCACGGCGTAGCCGCCCAGCAGGTCCAGGCGGCCGGTCGGCATGGAGAGCAGCCGCTCGAGGGTGCCGCTGGAGCGCTCGCGCAGCGTGGTCACGCTGGTCACCAGGAACATCACGGTGAACGGGAAGATCGCCAGCAGTGCGGGGCCCACCCGGTCGAAGGCGGACCCGGTCTCCTCGCCGGAGAAGACCCACCACAGCAGCGCGATCAGCGCCGTGGGCAGCACCAGCAGCATCGCCAGGGTCCGGTGGTCGCGGCGCAGCTGGGTCAGCACGCGCACGGTCACCGCGAGCAGGATCCGCGGGCTCACGACGCCTCCCCCCTCACCAGCGCCAGGAACGCCGCCTCGACGGTGTCCACCCCCGCGGACTCCTTGACCGCCGCGGGGGTGCCGTCGGCGAGGATCGCGCCCTCGCGCATCAGCAGCAGCCGGTCGCAGCGCTCGGCCTCGTCCATCACGTGGCTGGAGACCAGCACGGCGGCCCCGTCGTCGGCCAGCTCGTGGAAGAGCCGCCACAGGTCCTCGCGCAGCACCGGGTCGAGCCCGACGGTCGGCTCGTCGAGCACCAGCAGCTCGGGACGTCGCAGCAGCGCGACGGCCAGGCTGACCCGCGAGCGCTGCCCGCCCGAGAGCCGTCCGACGACGTCGCCGGCCTGGTCGGTGAGGTCGACCTCGGCGAGCACCCGGTCGACCCGGTCGGTGGGGACGTCGAGCACCCGGGCGAAGAAGCGGAGGTTCTCGCCGACCGTGAGGTCGTCGTACACCGAGGCGGCCTGGGTGACGTAACCGACCCGTGCCCGCACCGGGGCCGAGCCCGCCGGGTGGTCGAGCACCGTCACCGAGCCCCCGTGGGTGCGCTGCACGCCGACCAGCGCGCGCATCAGCGTGGACTTGCCGCAGCCGGAGGGGCCCAGCAGGCCGGTGACGCCGGGGCCGACCTCGAGGTCGAGACCGTCCAGGACGGTGCGGTCGCCGCGGCGCACGACGAGGCCGCTGACCCGGGCCACGCCGCCCGCGCTCATCGCTCCACCGCCTCCGTCGCGGGCACGGTGTAGTGCTCCCGGGCGAAGGCCAGGGACTCGGCGAGGTCCGCCTCGCGCTCCTCGACGCTGTCGCATCGACGGGTGTTGATCTCCAGGACGATGTCCCCGCCGTACCGCGAGCCGAAGCCGTCGGCGGCGAGGTGCCGCAGGAAGGCGTCGGCGCCCATGCCACCTCGACCGGGCACGAGGTGCTCGTCCTTGGCCGATCCCGAGCCGTCGGTGAGGTGGACGTGGTGGAGGCGGTCGCCGAGGCGCTGGGCCATCTCGACCACGTCGTCGTGGGCGATGGCGGCGTGGGAGAGGTCGACGGTGGCGTGGGCGTACTCCTCGGCGGAGGGGTCCCAGCCGGGGAGGTACATCTCCATGCCGGCGTTGCGGCCGCGGACCTGGGCCTTCCAGGGGTACATGTTCTCCACGGCGAAGGCCAGGCCGGTGGAGGCCTCGAGGGCGGCGATGCCCTCGACGAAGCCCTGGGCGTAGTCCTTCTGCCAGCGGAACGGCGGGTGCACGACGACGGTGCCCGCACCCACGGCGTGCGCCATCTCCGCCGACCGCTCGAGCTTGCCCCACGGCTCGGTGCCCCAGACCCGCTGGGTGAGCAGCAGCGTGGGCGCGTGGACCGCGCAGATCGGGATGCCGTGGTGCTCGGAGAGCTGGCGCACGGCCGCGGTCTGCTGCGACAGGGCGTCGATGCCGACCATCACCTCGATCGCGTCGTAGCCCAGCCGCGCGGCGTAGGCGAAGCCGTGCGCCGTCGACTCGGGGTAGACCGAGGAGGTGGAGAGTCCGATCCGGGCGGGCATGTCCCTCAGTGCACCTCGGCCGGTCAGCCCAGCACCGGGAGCTGGTCGAGCTTCTCGAGGATGACGCCCTCGCGCAGCGCCCACGGGCACACCTCGAGGGCCTCGAGGTCGAAGATGTCCATGCAGGCCTCCGCGACCAGCGCGCCGGGCACGATCTGGTGGGTGCGGCTCGAGGAGACGCCGGGCAGCGAGGCGAGCTCGTCGTGGCCCATCTCCACCAGCTTGGGGATCCAGGCGCGCAGCTCCTCCAGCGGGAGCAACCGCTGGACCAGCGGACCCTCCGAGGAGGGTGCCGCACCGCAGATCCGGGCCAGGGAGCGGAAGGTCTTCGACGTGGCCGCCGCGTGGTCGGGCGGGCCGACGCGCAACAGGTGCCCGGCGTCGCGAGCGATCTCGGCGCGGATGCTGCGCCGCAGCTTCTTGATGTCGTCGACGTCGGGCGTGCCGCCACCGAAGTGGGCGCGCGCGAGGCGAGCCGCCCCCAGCGGCAGCGACCAGGCGACGTCGGGCGCCTCGTCGGCGCCACCGGCGATCTCCAGCGAGCCGCCCCCGATGTCGAACACCGCGAGCCGCCCCGCGGACCAGCCGAACCACCGGCGTACGGCCAGGAAGGTCAGCCGGGCCTCGTCCTCGCCGGAGAGCACCTCGATGCGCATGTCGGTGCGCTCGTGCACGTGGTCGAGCACGGCGTCGGCGTTGGCGGAGTCCCGCACCGCCGAGGTGGCGAAGGCGAGGATCTCCTCGCAGCCCTTCTCCTCGGCCACGTCGAGCGCCTGCGCCGTGAACGCCGTCAGCGCGTCGATGCCGTCCTCGCTCACCGCGCCCTCGTCGGGGCCGTCGGGCACGAGGTGCTCGGCCAGGCGCAACGGCTCCTTGTAGGAGTACGCCGGCAGCGGCGCCGCACCCCCGTGGGCGTCGACGACCAGCAGGTGACCGGTGTTGGAGCCGATGTCCAGCACTCCCAGGCGCATGGGACCACCGTACTGTCCCGGCTCCGCCGTGCTGTGCGGCGCTCGCGCGGGGGCTCCCCGTAGCCTGTGCGCCGTGCCCGAGGTCCCGCTCGACTTCCCCCGTGCGTGGGTGGAGTTCCCGAATCCCGCCGACGCCGACGAGGTGCTGCGCTGCGACCTCACCTGGCTGACCTCGTCGTGGACGTGCATCTTCGGCACCGGCTGCGCCGGCATCTACGCCGACGCCCCCGACGTGGGCTGCTGCACCCTCGGGGCGCACTTCGCCGACGACGAGGACGAGGAGCGGGTGGCGGCGGCGGTCGAGCGACTCGACGCGAGCCTGTGGCAGCACAAGCCCGAGGGGAAGCTCGCGCGCAAGCACTGGGTGGAGAAGGACGACGAGGGGGCCCGCAAGACGCGCACCGTCGAGGTCGACGGCCAGCAGTCCTGCGTCTTCGCCAACCGGCCCGGCTTCCACCCCGGCAACGGCATCGGCGGCGGGGGCTGCGCCCTGCACGCCCTGGCGGTCCAGGAGGGCCGCAACCCGCTGGAGACCAAGCCCGACGTGTGCTGGCAGCTGCCCGTACGGCGCACCTTCCGCGACGTCGAGCGACCCGACGGGTCGACCTACACCGAGGTCTCGATCGCGGAGTACGACCGCCGCGGCTGGGGCCCCGGGGGGCACGACCTCGACTGGTACTGCACCGGCAACACCGAGGCCCACGTCGCCGCCGAGCCCGTCTTCATCACCTACGGCCCCGAGCTCACCGAGCTGATCGGGGCGGAGGCCTACGCCGAGCTGGTCCGGCACTGTGAGGCGCACGTGCGCTCGCGCTCGGCGCTCGCCCTGCACCCCGCGTCCTGGGCCCACGAGGACTAGCGCGGGCACATCCCCTCCCCGGGACGCCCGCCCCGACGCACCGGCTCTCTCGACGTCGAGAGACTCCGACCCCGATGTGACTGGGCAAAGAACGGTCTTCCACACTGGAGGGCATGCGCCTGGACCATCTGTCGTACGCCGCCGGACCCGACGGTCTCGAGAGCACCGCCCGCCGCATCGGCGCCCTGCTCGGGCGTGACTTCCTCGACGGCGGCGTCCACCCCCGCTTCGGCACGCGCAACATGGTCCTGCCGCTGGCCGACCGCACCTACCTCGAGATCGTCGAGGTGCTCGACCACCCGGCCTCCGACAAGGCCCCCTTCGGCCAGGCCGTCCGCGCCCGCTCCGCCCTCGGCGGCGGCTGGCTCGGCTGGGCCGTCGAGGTCGCCGACATCGCGGTCCCCGAGGAGCGCCTGGGTCGCGCCGCGGCCCAGGGCAGCCGGCACCGTCCCGACGGCGTCGAGCTGCGCTGGAAGCAGATCGGCATCAACGGCCTGATGGCCGACCCGCAGCTGCCGTTCTTCATCCAGTGGGAGATCGAGCCCGACCTGCACCCCAGCACCGGCGCCGACGAGGCCTTCGACCTGGCCTGCCTGGAGATCGCCGGCGACCCGCAGCGGGTCTCGGAGTGGCTCGGCGAGCCCGTCGAGGCGCCCCTGGAGGACGTCAAGGTCGAGTGGGTCGCCCCGCACGGCACCCCCGGCATCATCGCCGTGCAGGTGCTGACCCCGAACGGTCTCGTCCGGCTCTGAGCACGCCCGCTCCCCCACCGCCGCCCGAGGGGCCGGCGGTGCCCGACGGCACCCGCCCGTCGCCCAACATCTGGCACCACACCGAGGCCTACGAGGTCGAGAACCGTGCCTTCGACCCCGACGGCCTCGTCGAGGACGCCATCGGCTCGGTACGCGACTGGGCCGGGCTCGACGTCCTCGACCTCGGCTGCGGCAGCGGCTTCCACCTGCGCCGCTTCGCTGCCTCGGCCCGCACCGTGACCGGCGTCGAGCCGCACCCCGACCTGCGCGCCATCGCCACCCGACGCACCCGGCGCCTCCCCTCGGTGACCGTCCTCGAGGGGACCGCCCAGGAGGTCCCCCTGCCCGAGGCCTCGGTCGACCTCGTGCACTCGCGCTGGGCCTACTTCTTCGGCCCCGGCTGCGAGCCCGGCCTGGCCGAGGTCGCACGGCTGCTGCGGCCCGGCGGGGTGCACGTCGTGGTGGACAACGACTCCTCCCGGTCGACCTTCGGCGGCTGGTTCGCCCGCGGCTTCCCCGACCTGCCCGGCCCGGAGGCCAAGCGGGAGTTCTGGGCCTCGGCCGGCTACCGGCGCATCCCCGTCCTCACCCGCTGGTCCTTCGACACCCGCGAGGACCTCGAGTCGGTCGTGTCGATCGAGCTCCCGACCCCCACGGCCCGCGAGGTGCTCGCCGACCTGCCCGGCACCACGCTGGAGATCGACTACGCCGGCGACGTGTGGTGGCGTCGTACCTGACGGGCGAGGGGTCAGCGGCGGTCGGGCCCGGAGGAGTCGCGGACCTCCAGGGACGGGGTCAGCAGGACCCCGGGATGCGCCACGCGCGGGTGGCCGAGGAGGCCCTCCATCGCCTTCACGACCTCGACGGCGACCTGCTCCAGGGGCTGGCGCACCGACGAGAGCCCGGGCCGCACCACCTGCGCGACCTGGGAGTCGTCGAACCCGACCACCGCGACGTCGTCACCGGCGCGCAGCCCACGCTCGTGCAGGGTGTGCAGCACCCCCATCGCGAGGGTGTCGGAGGCACAGACGAAGGCGGTGGGCCGCGCCTCGTCGAGGAGTACGCCGGCGGCCGACCGCCCGGAGACCACGGTGTCCTCCACGCGCGAGGCCAGGCCGGTCGTGGGCAGCCCGCGCGCGTGCATGGCGCGGTGCCAGCCGGCGCGACGGTCCTCACCGATGCGGGAGTCCTTGCGCCAGCCGATCCAGGCGATCCGCTCGTGGCCCTTGTCGAGCAGGTGGTCGGTGGCCAGCTGGCAGCCCGCGGCACCGTCGACGTCGACCCATGCGTGGGTGGCCGAGGGGTTCTCCCACGGCCGACCGAAGGCCACGAACGGCGCCCGGCGCGAGTCCAGCCACGTGGCCTGGGGGTTGCCGAGGTAGGTGTCGGTGACGACGAAGGCGTCGACGGCGGTGGAGCGCAGCAGGTCGTCGTACCCGGCCAGCGGCTCGCCGGGCTCCCCCGCGAAGAGCAGGACGTGGTAGCCGGCCTCGCGGGAGGTCTCGACCAGGGAGTGCACGAAGCGGTCCATGGTCGCGTTGGCGGTGCCCTCCTGCACCGGCTGGATCCTCAGGCCGATGAGGTGCGAGGCGCGGGTGCGCAGGTTGCGGGCGGCGCGGTTGGGCAGGTAGCCGAGCTCGGCGATCGCCTCCTGCACCCGCGCGAGCGTGTCGGCGCGCAGCAGGTCGGGGTTGTTGACGGCGTTGGAGACGGTCTGGCGCGAGACGCCTGCCCGCTCGGCGACGTCGGCCAGGGTCGGCGGGGTGGTCGACAGTCGACCGGGGATCCGGCTCACCTGACCGCACCTCCTGGCATGGATCGATCCAACACGGTGCGGGCAGCATATCCGCGCGCGCGGGCGGCGTCCCACGCTCGGTCCGTCCGGGACTCCCGCGGCACCTGCACAGGACTGTCGGCGCGGTGACCTAGCGTTCCCGCCATGCCCGCCGCACGCCCCGCCCGCCCGCCGAAGCCCGCCTACCGCTGCTCCGAGTGCGGCTGGGAGACCGCCAAGTGGGTGGGTCGCTGCGGGGAGTGCCAGTCCTGGGGCTCGGTGACCGAGACCGCGGCGCCGACGCTGCGCACCGCGGCCGCGCCGGTCACCGCTCCGGCCGTGCCCATCGGGGACGTCGCGGTCGAGACCTCGGCCTTCCGCAGCAGCGGGGTGCCCGAGCTCGACCGCGTCCTGGGGGGCGGCCTGGTCCCCGGCGCCGCGATCCTGCTGGCCGGCGAGCCCGGTGTCGGCAAGAGCACGCTGCTGCTGGAGGTGGCCGCCCAGACCGCGCGCTACCGCCACCGCACCCTCTACGTCACCGGCGAGGAGTCGGCCTCCCAGGTGCGCTTGCGTGCCGACCGCACCAACGCCGTGGAGCCCGAGCTCTTCCTCGCCGCCGAGACCGACCTCGGGGCGCTGCTCACCCACGTCGAGCAGACCCGGCCCACGCTGCTGGTCATCGACTCGGTGCAGACCATCGGCGCCTCGGGCATCGACGGCGTGCCCGGGGGTGTCACCCAGGTCAAGGAGGTCGCGGCCGCTCTCATCCGGGTGGCCAAGACCCGCAACATCACCACCATCCTCGTCGGCCACGTCACCAAGGACGGCTCCATCGCCGGCCCCCGGGTGCTCGAGCACCTCGTCGACGTGGTGCTGCACTTCGAGGGCGACCGCAACAGCCGCTTCCGGATGGTCCGCGCGATGAAGAACCGTTTCGGCCCGGTCGACGAGGTCGGCTGCTTCCAGCTCGACGCCACCGGCATCGAGGCCGTGGCCGACCCGACGGGGCTCTTCGTCGAGCAGCACCACGGCCGGGTGCCTGGCACCTGCGTGGCGGTGACGATGGAGGGACGACGTCCCCTGCTCGCGGAGGTCCAGGCCCTGGTGACGCCCAGCGCCCTGGACAAGCCGCGCCGCACCGTCAGCGGGCTGGACTCCTCCCGCACCGCCCTGGTCCTCGCCGTCCTCGAGCGGCACTGCGGGTTGCGCCTGCACGGCAGCGACGTCTTCGCCTCCACCGTCGGTGGGGCTCGCCTGCACGAGCCGGCCAGCGACCTCGCGCTCGCGGTCGCCCTGGTCTCCTCCCACCTCGGGGAGGCCGCCCCCACCGGCACCATCGCGATCGGGGAGATCGGGCTGGCCGGCGAGCTGCGGCGGGTCCGTGACCTGCCCCAGCGGCTCGCCGAGGCCGCACGGCTCGGCTTCCGCGTCGCCGTCGTCCCCGCCGAGCCCGGCCAGCGCTCCTCGGCGGCCCGGCCGGCGCGCACCGTCGACGGGATGCGCGTCATCGAGGTCCCCGGCGTCCTGACCGCCCTCGACGTGCTGCGGCTGACCGGCCGGGAGGCCGGCCGCGTCCCGCGCGCGCCGGAGTTCTGAGCTCGACGCGGCCGGGCGGCTCTACACTTCCTGCACGGCGCCCTCCGGTGCGCCGGAGGGCTGGAGGAGATCCGTGGGGAGCGACCGCACCGACGACACACTGCGACTGCGCGAGACGCTCGCGTCGATCGCGCCCGGCACGCCGTTGCGCGACGGCCTGGAGCGCATCCTGCGCGGCCGCACCGGCGCGTTGATCGTCATCGGCCGCGACCGCACCGTCGACGCGATCAGCACCGGTGGCTTCGAGCTCGACGTGCCGTTCACCGCGACCGGGCTGCGCGAGCTGGCCAAGATGGACGGCGCGATCATCGTCGACCGCGACCTCAACCGGATCATCCGGGCCGCGGTCCACCTGATGCCCGACCACACCATCCCCTCCGAGGAGACCGGCACCCGGCACCGCACCGCCGACCGGGTCGCCAAGCAGACCGGGTTCCCCGTGATCTCGGTCAGCCAGTCGATGCAGATCATCGCGGCGTACGTCGGCGAGACCCGGCACGTCCTGGAGGACTCCGGGCAGATCCTGTCCCGCGCCAACCAGGCGCTGGCGACCCTCGAGCGCTACAAGCTGCGCCTCGACGAGGTCTCCTCGACGCTGTCGGCGCTGGAGATCGAGGACCTCGTGACCGTCCGCGACGTCGCGGTGGTGGCCCAGCGCCTGGAGATGGTGACCAGGATCGCCCGCGAGATCGAGGACTACGTGCTCGAGCTCGGCACCGACGGCCGACTGCTGTCCCTGCAGCTGGAGGAGCTGATCACCGGCGTCGACTCCGAGCGCGAGCTGGTGGTGCGCGACTACCTCCCCGACGCCCACCCCCTCGACGACCCCTCGGACCTGCTGGCCACGATGGCCGGCCTCTCCCCGACCGAGCTGGTCGACCCCGCTGCCGTCGCCCGCGTGCTGGGCCTGGGCAACGGCGAGCACCTCGACGGCGCGGTCGCGCCGCGCGGCTACCGGCTGCTCGCCAAGGTCCCCCGCCTGCCCGGCAGCGTGGTGGACCGGCTCGTCGACCACTTCGGCACCCTGCAGAAGCTGCTCTCCGCCGGCGTCGACGACCTCCAGGCCGTCGACGGGGTCGGCGAGCTGCGGGCCCGCTCGGTCCGCGAAGGTCTCTCCCGGCTGGCGGAGTCCACGATCCTCGAGCGCTACGTCTGAGGCGCCGGTCGGGATACTCCGCAGGAAATCGCACCCTCAGCGTGCGCTGAGGGTGCGATGGGATGCGGACTATCCCGACCAGTCCTACCCCCCCCGCTACCCCCGCAGGACCGCCAGGCCCTCCTCGAGCAGCACCGGCACGGCCTGGCCGGCGGTGTCGAAGCCGGAGCCGGCGGCGGCACCGGCCCGGTAGCGGTGGTCGATGCCGGCGGCGATGACGGCGAGCTTGAGGTAGCCCAGGGCCAGGTGCTCGTCGAGGTCGACCAGGTCCACACCGCCCGCCGCCTCGTACGCCGCCGCGAGGCCCGTGGCCCCGGGCAGCCGGGGGCTCGCCCAGGCGGTGGGCTCGCCGATGACCTGGTCGAACACGGGGTGCCGGTAGACGCACATCATCGCCACGTCCGCGACCGGGTCGCCGATGGTCGAGAGCTCCCAGTCGACGACGGCCGCCACGGACGGCTCGCAGCCCTCCTCCCGGGGACCGTCCGGCAGCGCGAGCAGCGTGTTGTCGATGCGGTAGTCCCCGTGCACGACGCCGGTCGCGGCCTGGCGGGGCAGCCGGTCCCCCAGGGCGGTGACCAGGGTTGCGGCGGCCGCACGCACGGCGGGGTCGAAGGCCGCGCCCACGATCTCCCACTGCCCGGCCCAGCGCCTGAGCTGACGGGCGGCGTACCCGTCGGGTCTGCCGAAGCGCTCCAGCCCGGCGGCCACGTGGTCGACCCGGTGCAGGGCCGCCAGCGTCGAGGCCAGCGCCGAGACCACGGAGGAGACCACGGTGTCGTCGAGGCCGTCGAGCTGGGCCGCGGTCTGCACGGTGGCCCCGGGCACGAAGCCGGCGACCGCGAACGGCCCGCCGATCAGCGACTCGTCCTCGCACAGGACGACGGCCGGCGGGACCGGGACGTCGGTGGTCCCCAGCGCCGACGTCACCCGGAACTCCCGCGCCACGTCGTGCGCCGAGGGGGTGCGACCCGCCCGCGGTGGGGTGCGCAGCACCCAGGCCGAGGCCCCGTCGTCGAGGCGGAAGGTGAGGTTGGAGCGGCCGCCTGCGATCAGCCGCGCGGTCAGCGGCCCGGCGAGGTCGACGCCCGCGGCGGACATCTGCGCCGCGACGGCCGACAGCTCGGTCCCGCTGAGCTCCATGCTCACGCGCCCTGCTCCGCGGTGATGGCCCGCACCGCGCGCCGGGCGATCGACCACCGGTGGACCTCGGAGGGCCCGTCGTAGATCCGGAAGGGCCGCACCTCCCGGGCGATCCTGGCCACCGGGAGCTCGGTGGAGACCCCGAGGCCGCCGCACAACTGCTGGGCCCGGTCGGCCACGCGGTGCAGGGCCTCCGCCGCGAAGGTCTTGGCGATGGAGGTCTGCTGGTTGCCGCGTCCGCCGTCGTCGAGGACGCGGCAGGCCTCCATCAGCAGCGCGCGGGTGGCGGCGAGGTCGATCTCGCTGTCGGCGATCAGCTGCTGCACCATGCCCTGGTCGGCCAGCCGCGATCCGAACGCCTCCCGGCCGGCGACGTAGGAGACGGCCACCTCGTGGGCACGACGTACGGCGCCGGTCCAGCGCATCACGTGGGTCATCCGGGCCGGTCCGAGCCGCACCTGGGCGTACCGGAAGCCCTCGTCGACACCGCCGAGCACGTCCTCGTCGGGGACGAACGCGTCCTCGTAGAGCACCTCGCAGTGTCCACCGATCATCGAGGTGTCGACCATGCCGACGTGCCGGGTGACGGTGAGGCCCTCGGTCGAGGCCGGCATCAGGAACATCGTCGCTCCGCCGGCCCCGCCGGGCTCGCCGCTGGTGCGGGCCATGGTGATGAAGAAGCCGGCACCGTCGGCGCCGGTGATGAAGCGCTTGAGGCCGTTGAGGACCCAGCCACCGTCGACCCGGGTGGCGCGGGTCGCCAGCATCGAGGGGTCTGCGCCGGCGCCGGGGGCCGGCTCGGTCATGGCGAACGCCGATCGCACCTCTCCCCGAGTGAGGGGCACGAGGTACCGCTCCCGCTGGGCGCTGGTGGCGACGTGGTCGAGCAGGTGGATGTTGCCCTCGTCGGGGGCGTTGATGTTGAGCGCGACCGGGCCGAACAGCGAGTAGCCGGCCTCCTCGAAGACCGGGGCACGGTCGACCATCCCCAGCCCGAGCCCACCGCAGTCGACCGGAGCGTGCGGCGCGAAGACCCCCGCCTGCTGGGCCGCGGCCTGCAGGCGGGTGCGCAGCTCGTCCCCACCGGCGGCCTCGATGTCACCGTCGTGGGCGTCGTCGAGCGGCAGCACGACCTCGCGCACCAGGGTCCGGGTCCGCTCGACGATCGACTGGATCTCCTGCGAGACCTGCATGGCTCTCCTCCCGGCGGGATGTCGGACCCGACGCTCGGGCCCCGACCGATCACTCGCTCGGTAGGCAGGATGCCACGTGGTCAGGTGGGCGCGCCAGCCATCCGCCGGGCCAGGACGAGGTGCCGCCCGACCAGCTGGTCGGGCGTGAGCGGCCCGTCGGGCCGGTACCACGACGCCACGCCCACGCACAGCGAGGAGATCGCCCGGGCGACCTCGTCGGGGTGCTCGGCGGAGAAGACACCGGCCGAGACCCCCTCGCTCACCACGTCCTCGAGCATCCGTTGGGCGGCGTCGCGCCGGGCGACGTACGCCGCGCGGTTGTCCGGCTCGAGGCTGCGGATCTCGCTGGACCCGACGAAGGCCTGCGGGCGGCGGAACATGTGGAAGCGCACGAAGGACTCCACCAACGCGTCGAACCGCGCCGCCGGGTCAGTGCCCGCGTCGCGCAGCGCCGCCTCGCACCGGCCGAGCAGCTCGTCCATCGTGGCGTCCATGAGGGCGCGCAGGATCTCCTGCTTGGACCGGAAGTGGTGGTAGACGCCGGGGACGGAGAGCCCGGACGCGGCCGCGACGTCGCGGATCGAGGTGCCGTGGTAGCCGTGCTCGGCGAAGGCGGTCAGCGCCGCACCGAGGATGCGGGGGAGGTCGGCGGCGGGGTCCGCGGCGTACTCACGCCAGCGCTCCCACACCCGCTGCGTCGCCTGCCCCCGGGCCGGGGCGTCCTCGGTGCTCACGTCGCGCACCGTAGCCGAGTGGCGGGCCGCACGCCGCCGCAGCCGTGACCGCAGGCCGCCGTGGACGTTGTCCCCGTCATGCGTCCGACGCCCCGCCGCCTGCTGCTCGCCACCACCGTCCTCGCCCTCGTCGCCCCCTCGACGGCCACCCTCACCGGCCCGGACGCGCAGGCCGCGGCCGAGCGCCCGTACCTGCTGGGCCCCGAGGCGATCACCGGCCCCGACGACAGCCCCGGCACCACGCTCTTCGGCAGGCTCGGTGCCGCGCGGGGCGGCCCGCGCACCTGGGCGAGCCGGGCGCTGTCCCGGCAGGCCGACCGGCTGGGCGTGGACGCCGGGGCGGTCCGCTGGGAGCGGGTGCGGCACAGCATGGTCGGCACCCACGTCCGTGGCCGGGAGTTCCGCGGTGGGGTACCGGTCCGCGGCACCGACGTCCTGGTGTCGGCGGTGGACGGGCGCGTGGTCCAGGTCGCCGGCAGCGGCTCGGACCTGCCCGGCGAGCCGGTCGCCCGCCCCGTCGGCGACGCCCTGGCCCGCACGGTGGCCCTGGCGACGCTGGGCGTCACCGAGGTCCTGGTCGAACCGGACGTCGACCGGGTGCTGCGGCCGGTGGACGGGCGGCTCGTCGACACCCTCACCGTCTCGGTCGTGGGACTGACCCCTGCCCGGGCCGGCCAGGTGGTCCTCGACGCCGCCGACGGGTCGGTCCTCGGGGTCGCCGACGACGCGCGGTACGCCGGAGGGCGGGAGGGCCGGGACGGGGCCTCGTTCACCGCCGAGCTGTTCGACCCCAACCCGGTGGCCACCTCGCGCGACACCTCGCTGCGCTCGCCGTTCGAGACCGGCACCGGCGTCAACGTCCCGGTGGACTCGGCCGAGCTCACCGCGCAGCTGCGACCCCGCACGCTGGAGCACCTCGACGAGTCCAGCCTCGCCCTCGGGCTGCTGTCCGGCCCGTGGGCCGACCTGCCCGCCTCGCCGGGGTTCCTGGACCAGTCCCTGGGCGAGCCGGTGTCCTACAGCCGCAGCGACCCGCGCTTCGTGGGGGCGATGACCTACTACCACGTCGACGCCTACCAGTCGTGGCTGCAGCGCATCGGCCTGACCGACGTCAACGCCCACCCGCAGACCCTGGTCCCGACGCTGCTGCCGGGCTACGACAACTCCTTCTACCAGCCCGGCAACGACCTGATCGTCTTCGGCGGCGGGGGCGTCCCCGACGCGGAGGACGCCGACGTGATCCTGCACGAGTACGGCCACGCGATGCAGGACGACCAGGTCCCCGGCTACGGCGAGACCACCGCGGGCGGCGCCATGGGCGAGGGCTTCGGCGACTTCAACGCCGGCAACTACTTCGCCCTGACCAGCAAGGGCTTCCACGACGTCTGCGTCGCCGACTGGGACGCCACGACCTACTCCTCCGACGACCCCACCTGCCTGCGCCGGATGGACAGCGACAAGGACGCCCGCACCGACCTGGAGCAGGCCGTCCACGCCGACGGGGAGATCTGGTCCTCCTACCTGTGGCGGGTGCGCGCGAAGCTCGGTCGGAGCACGAGGAAGCGCTCGGTCAACGCCGCGCGCCTGGTGCTGGTGATGCACGAGACGCTGCTGCCCGACGCGGAGTACGACGACGCGATCGCCGGTCTGCGGTTCGCCGCCGGGGCGCTGGGCAGGAAGTCCTGGCGCAAGGTCGTCGTCCGCGAGGCCCGACGCAGCGGCTACCTCGGCTGACCCGGCCGGGACGGGTGGGCCCTCCGGTCCCGGGACCGGGACCTTCGCCCCTGCTCGGCGCCCCCACCGCGCGGTCTACTGGTCCCAGAGCGACGGGGCGGGGTTCCGAACCAGTGGCCACACGGCGCAGGCACCGGCCGAGCCACGACTCATCACCCCGAGGGAGTGGGACCGCCCCGTCGCCCCTCTGCTCGACGCGGTGCCGGGCCGCCCGCGTGTCACGCCGAGGCTGACTCCCACCCGGCGACCCCGCTGAGCCGGGCGACGTCGTCGGCGATGCCGGCGACGTTGTCGACCGCCGTGATCAGGGCGCCGTAGAGCGGCCAGCGGCGGTCCGGCAGGTCGGCCACCGAGAGCTCTCGCACCAGGTCCTCCAGACCGGGCGCCCCACCGGTGTCACGCGCGGGGTCGGCGACGCGGCGCCCGACGCGCTCGAGGACGTCGGTCCAACGCTCCCGGAACTCGTCGTCCCACTGCTCGGCCGCGACCACGGACTCGTGGACGATCCGCGCGACCGCCCGCGCCTGGGCGACGCCGTCCTCGAGGCGGAACAGCACCGCCTCGGCCTGCTCGGGGTCGGCCGTGCGCCGAGAGCGGTGCCGCAGCGGGTTGGCCCACCGGCTCTCGCGGGTGAAGGCGAGGTGCTGCTGGGCCAGGTCCAGGGAGTCGTCGAGGTCACGGGTCGCCTCCAACCACTCCTGTGAGACCCCCTCGTCGACCTCGCCGCGCAGGTCCTCGGCCATCCGCACGAGGAGCCGCCCCAGCCGGTGCGTGACGTCGGCTCCCGCCCGCTCGACCACCCGGTCGTCCAGCGGCGGGGCCACGAGCAGGTTGACCAGCAACCCCGTGGCCACGCCGACCAACGTGTCGAGGAAGCGGTGCGAGAGCGCCATCTCCTGGGCGGCGTCGTGGGCGCCGTAGCCGGCCGTGATGACGAACAGCGCGGTCGTCGCGACCGCGACCCCCTCGTCACGGGCGAGGAACGCCCGGGCGAGCAGCAGCCCGACCAGCACCGAGGCGACCAGCGCCGGGGTGGCGACCAGCTCGTAGCCGAGCAGCTGGACGGCGGCGTACGAGACGAGCAGGCCGAGCCCGGAGGCGAGCACGGCCTGGCTGCCGCGCCAGACCGTGCGGTAGACGGTCGCGTGGACCGTCAGCAGCGCCACCCAGGGCGCCAGGAACGCCTGCTGCAGCTCGAGGACGTGCGCAGCGACGACCCAGGCCACGGCGGTGGCCAGGGTCGCCTTGATGATCTGCAGCAGGTCCGTGCGGCTGTCGGGTCGCGGGGCGCGCATCCCTCCAGCCTGGCAGGCGGGCGACGGGTGCGGGGCACCCGTCGGGGCGGGCTCAGCGCCCGAAGAGCCGACCCAGGAAGCCGCCGGAGGACGCCTCGCCCTCGTGGCCGCCGCACCACTGGTCGGCCGGCACCATCGCCTTGACGTCGCCGACGTGCTGGCCGCACCCGGCCCAGGTGGTCTTGCCGCAGGTCTTGCAGGTGGTCGGACGGCACATGGTGTCTCCTTCGTGGTGGTGGTCGAGCCCGGGGCTCGGGGTGTGGTCGGCCCGGGAGGGCCGGTGGGATCGGTGGTGGGATCGGTGGAGGATCGGTCGGTCTGGTCAGGCGGGCAGCAGGGCGCCGAGCACCTCGGGCACGGCCCGGACGGTGGTGTACATGGCGACGACGAGGACGAGGACGGCGAAGGCGGCCTGGAGCCGGTTGCCCGAGATCCGGTCCCCGACCCGGGCACCGAGCACCGCCCCGACGGCGGCGACCGCCGTGAGGACCAGGACCGGCGTCCAGTCGGGCACGACGCCGGCGCCGTGCCGCACCACCAGCGCGACCGCGCTGGTGACGGTGATGACGACCAGCGACGTGCCGACGGCGTCGGCCATCGGCAGGTCGAAGGCCAGCAGCAGGGCGGGCACGACGACGAAGCCGCCGCCCACGCCCAGGAAGCCGGTGAGCAGCCCGACGACGGTGGCGGTCACGACCAGCTTGGCCAGCCGGGGGCAGTCACAGACGAAGCGCCCCTGCCCCCGGTCGAAGGCCACGATCGGGTCGTCGAGCCGGGGTCGGTCACCCTGCCCGCTCTCGCGGTGCCGACGCAGGCGGCGCACCATCAGCGCGCCCACCAGGAGCATGAGCAGCGCGAAGAGCGCCATCAGCACGTCGGGGGGTACGACGGTGGCGGCTCGGGCCCCACCCACGGCTCCGCCGATGGCGATCAGCCCGAAGGTCAGGCCCTGGCCGAGCCGGACGTGACCGGCGCGACCCGCCGCGACGGCGCCGACCGCGGCGGTGAGGCCGACCACGACCAGGGAGCCGGTGGTGGCCTGCGTGGGCGACTGCCCGAGCAGGTAGACCAGCACTGGGACGGCGAGGATCGACCCTCCACCCCCCAGGGCTCCCAGCGACAGGCCGATGAACAGCCCGGCGCCGGCCGCGACGACCAGCACCGTGATCAGGCCTCCGGGCCGACCATCGGCAACCCGGCGGGAGCGGCGTTGTCGAACTCGTCGTCGATCGCGACCAGGTGACGCCCGGCGGCGGCGAGGAACGAGGCGGCCACGGAGGCACGGTAGCCCGCGGCGCAGTGCACCCACACCTCGCCGTCGGGGACCTCGGCCACCCGCTTCGGGATCTCGTGGATCGGGATGTTGACCGCTCCCTCGATCCACACCTTCTCGTGCTCGTCCACGCGGCGCACGTCCAGCACGACCACCTCGCGGTGGTGGCGCACGGCGGCGAGGTCGGCGAAGGTCGCGGTCTCGAAGGAGCGCAGCGGCTGGTCGCTCCAGTCCTCGGGCCCGCCGGTCGCGTGCGCGGCCGGGCGGTCGATGCCGATGCGGACCAGCTCGCGCTGGGCCTCGGCGACCTGGTCGGCGGTCTCCCCGAGCAGCGTCACCGGGGTGCCCCACTCGATGAGCCAGCCCAGGTAGGTCGAGAAGGCGCCGTCCAGGCCGAAGTTGAGCGACCCGGGTGCGTGGCCGGCCGCGAAGGCGGTCCGGGAGCGCAGGTCGACGACCCACTCGCCGGCCTCGATGCGGCGACGCAGCTCGGCGGCGTCGGCGAGCTCGGGCAGCGACAGGTCGGGGGCCTCGGGCCCGGCGGCGTTCAACGGGCCCATGTGGGCGTAGTAGGCGGGGTAGGCGGCCAGCCCGTCGAGCAGCTCCCGGACGTAGGTCTCCTCGTCCTGGGTGAGCACGGGGTTGCTGTGCTTCTCGTGACCGATGGTGGAGGAGGTCGCCTCGGACTGGCTGGCCGAGCAGAAGGACCCGAAGCCGTGGGTCGGGTAGACCTCGGCCTCGTCGGGCAGCGCGTCAGCGAGCTTGTGCGCGGAGGCGTGCTGGTGACGGACCAGCGCGTCGGTGTGGTCCGGGCCGAGCAGGTCGGGGCGGCCGGTGGCGCCGTACAGCAGCGAACCGCCGGTGAAGGCGCCCACCGCACGCTCCCCCGCGCCGGTGCGCTCGACGAGCGCGTAGGAGAGGTGGGTGAAGGTGTGGCCGGGCGTGGAGAGCACCCGCACGCGCATCCGGTCGCCGACCTCGACGACGTCGCCGTCGCGGACGGGGGTGCGCTGGAAGGAGACCTCGTCCTCGGCGTTGACGTGGTACGCCGCACCCGTGGCCTGCGCGAGGGCGAAGCCGCCAGTCACGTAGTCGTTGTGGATGTGGGTCTCGAAGATGTGGGTGAGGCGAACGCCGTCGGACTCGAGGACCTCCAGGACCCTGTCGATGTCGCGCTGGGGGTCGACGACGAGAGCGACCCGGCCGTCGTGGACGAGGTAGCTGCGGTCGCCCAGGGACGGGGTCTCGATGACGCGCACGGTGAGCGCGGACGTCTGCGGCTGCTCGACCGGGCGGCCGGACTCGACCCACTCCTGGGTGCCGCCGAGCATGTTGCTGGCCTCGAAGCCGGCGCCGATCAGGACGTCGGTCATCGCGTCGCTGCGGTTGCCCGAGCGGCAGATGACCACGTGGTGGCGGTCCTTGTCGAGCTCGTCGAGGCGGCTCGAGAGCTGGCCCATCGGGATGTTCACCGCACCCGGCACGTGGCCGGCGGCGAACTCGTCGGGCTCGCGGACGTCGACGGCGGACGCACCGCCCTCGATCAGCTCAGCAGCGGTGTCGACGGTGACTTCACGCATCTGGCGCACTCCCTTCCTCATCCCCCCATGGGGTCATGTCAGGAACCCTAGCATAACCCCCCGGGGGGTTGTTCCGACCATCTCCCCGGGAGGATTCCCCGCCCTCCCGGGACGCACACCCCCTCCCCGGGACGGGTACGTGAGGCGGGGCGGGAGGCGGGTGGGTCGAGCGCAGGAGGCGCAACGCCGACGGCCCGCAGCGAACGCTGCGGGCCGTCGGGGTGGCGGGTGGTGGGAGCGCCTCAGAGCTCTGACTGGACCCCCGCGAGGAGCTGTCGGGCCATCACGATGCGCTGCACCTGGTTGGTGCCCTCGTAGATCTGGGTGATCTTGGCGTCGCGCATCATCCGCTCGACCGGGTAGTCGCGGGTGTAGCCGTAGCCGCCGAGCACCTGGACGGCGTTGACCGTGACCTCCATGGCCACGTCGGAGGCGAAGCACTTGGCGGCGGCACCGAAGAAGGTCAGGTCGTCGTCGCCGCGCTCGGAGCGACCGGCGGCGGCGTAGGTCATCTGGCGGGCGGCCTCGACCTTCATCCCCATGTCGGCCAGCAGGAACTGCAGGCCCTGGAAGTCGGCGATCGACTTCCCGAACTGCTGGCGCTCCTTGGCGTACTCCAGCGCGTAGTCCAGCGCGCCCTGCGCGACACCGACGGCCTGGGCAGCGATCGTGACGCGGGTGTGGTCGAGGGTGCGCATGGCGATCTCGAAGCCCTGTCCCTCCTCGCCGATGATCCGGTCCGCGGGGATGCGGACGTTGTCGAAGTAGACCTCGCGGGTCGGGGAGCCCTTGATGCCCAGCTTCTTCTCCGGGGCACCGAAGGAGACGCCCTCGTCGGACTTCTCGACCACGAAGGCGGTGATGCCGCGGGTGCGCTTGTCGGGGTCGGTGACCGCGAGCACGGTGTAGAACTCCGACTCGCCCGCGTTGGTGATCCAGCGCTTGGTGCCGTTGAGCACCCAGCCGTCGCCCTCGCGCACGGCCTTGGTCTTCATCGACGCGGCGTCCGAGCCGGCCTCCGGCTCCGACAGGCAGTAGGAGAAGCCGCCCTCACCGCGGGCCAGGGCGCCGAGGTAGTGCTTCTTCAGCTCCTCGGAGCCGGCCAGCTGCACCGGCAGCGAGCCGAGCTTGTTGACCGCGGGGATCAGCGAGGACGAGACGCACGCGCGGGCGACCTCCTCGATGACCAGCACCGTGGCCAGGGCGTCGGCGCCGGCGCCGCCGTACTCCTCGGGGACGTGCGGGGCGTGGAAGTCCGCGGCCAGCAGCGCCGCGGCGGCCTCGTGGGGGTAGCGCGCCTCCTCGTCCACGACCGCGGCGTACGGCGCGACCTTGGCGTCGCACACGTCCCGGACCGCCGCCCGGATGGCCTGGTGCTCCTCGGACAGGGCGTAGATCGGGGCGTCGCTCATGGGGTTCCTCCGGCGTGGGTGTCGCGGTCGGGCGGGACGAGATGGTACTGAGTACCGTACGCGCGAGACTCAGTCTCGCCAATCCGCTGGACCCGTCACCGTGAGGGAGCCCCGTGCCCGACACCGCCGCCCGGCTGCGCGAGGCCGCCTACGCCCTCTTCGAGCAGCAGGGGTACGCCGCCACGACCGTCGACCAGATCGCGGCCCGCGCCGGCGTCGGTCGCAGCACGTTCTTCCGGGCCTTCGGCTCCAAGGAAGACGTCATCTTCCCCGACCACGACGCCCTCGTGGCGCGGGTCGCGGCGCGTCTGGAGACCCTCGGCAGCGGCCCGGGGTCAGCCCCGATCGGAGCCACCGAGGCGGCCCGGATCGTGCTCGAGCACTACCTGGCCGAGGGCGACCTGGCCCGGGCCCGCTACCGACTGACGGCCTCCGTGCCCACCCTGCGCGACCGCGAGGTGAGCTCGACCACCGGCTACCGGCGACTCTTCCGCGACGCCCTGCGCACCTGGACCGGCGAGCCCCCGGGCGACGACCTGCGCGCGGAGGTGATCGCCGGGTCGATCGTCACCGCGCACAACCACGTGCTGCGGCGGTGGCTGCGCGGCGACCTCGACGACGCCGGCGCCCGCGCGGCGTTGGACCGGGCCCTAGGCCTGGTGCTCGCCTCGGTCTCGGCGGCTGTCCCGCCTCCCGGCGGGGAGGACGGCACGACCGTCGTGGTGCTGCGGTCGGGGGCCAGCCTCGAGCAGGTGCTGCCGCACCTGCGTGAGGCGCTCGCCACGGACCGGCCCCACGGGGAGGCCTCCCCCGCTTAACCTGGGGACATGGCCGACGCGCGCGAGCCCGAGCAGGGCGCCGGCTCCCAGGAGCCCCCTCGAGACCAGGGGTCCCCCGCAGGGGAGGACCTCTTCGACCGCTGGCTCGCGCACCGGGCCGACGGGGAGGAGAACACCCCCCGCCCGCGCACCTATGGCGTGCCTCGTACCGGCGTCCACCGCCCGCACGACGAGCGCGGGGACGACACCGCCGCCGAGGCCCCCGCCCAGGACACTGTCGCGGAGCCCATCGCCGCGCCGGCGGAGGACAAGCTCGACGCCCCCGTCGAGGAGCGAGCAGCGCCCACGCCCGCGCCGAGCCACGAATCCCCTCCCGACCCCCGGGCGGCCGACGAGCCCGGCGAGGCCCTGGTCGACGCGCCCGCCACGCCGCCGTCGGGCCGGCACCCCGCCGCCCCGGCCACCAGCACCGGACTGACCGACTTCGAGCCCGTGGTGCTGGCGTCGGTCCGCCGCAGCGAGCAGCAGCCCGCTACGACCTCTCGGTTCGGTCGCCGTCGCCGCGCGGAGGCCCCGGCACCGGCTGCGCCGGACGAGGAGGAGACCGCCACCCCCGAGGACGAGATCTCGGACGAGGGCGGGGACGCGATCACCGAGACCCAGGCAGCCGAGACCGAGTCGGAGCCACCCGCGGAGGCCGAGCAGGTGGCGTTGGCGGAGGACACGACTCCCGCGCCGGACTCGGCGGCGGCCGAGGTCTTCGCTGCGTTCAACGACCCCGCACCCGTCACTGCTCCCCCTGCCGACTCCCCAGACGGGTCGGCCGAGGAGCCGCGGCGCCCGCGCGCCCGCACCCCGAAGCCCAGTGCAGCCAAGCCGGCCCGCACGCCGACGGCCAGGCCCGCGGCCGGCGCCGCCGTCGCGAAGTACGCCGCCGGCGCGCGCGAGCTGCTCGACCGCTCGGTCCGCGGGGCACCCGAGGAGCGCGGCGCCTCCCCGACCGCTCCGGCTCCCCGCGCACCCGACCCCGCGACCACCGACCCGGCACACACCGACCCCGCACACACCGACCCGGGGTCGACGCCCGCGGCCGCGGCTCGGTCGACGTCGGCGTACGACGCCCTGCGGGCCGAGCGCGAGGCAGCCGTGCCACCGCGACCCGCCGTGCTCCCGCCCGACATCGACTTCCGGCCCCGCACCCTCGCGCGGCGGATCACCTCCGCGCTCCTGCTGGTCGGGATCGCTCTCACCCTGCTCGCCGCGTGGCGCGCCTACGACTCCCGGGTCCAGACCGACATCGGGTTCGCTGCGATCCTGGCGCTGTTCACCGGCATCGTGTGGGCCGTGCGCGCCGGCTCGGTGCCGACCCGGATGAGCCTGCACGGGGGGTTGCTGGAGGTGCGGACGCAGGCGGGTCGGTTCCTCTTCGAGCTCACCAGCGCCCACACGCACCTCGAGATGGTCGGCACGCCGGGTCGCCCCGGCTGGAAGGTCCTCATCCACCGACGGGGCATGAACCCCTTCGAGATCACCCGCGCCATGGTCGATCCGCACGAGTTCGTGGACGCCGTGCGCTACTACCGGCCTCGCCTCTGAGGGATCCCGCGCGAGCGACCCCAGCCTGGAACTGGAACCTGTTCTAGAGTCCCGGCATGGCCGGCTACGTGCGCGACGACCTCCCGGAGACGGAGGTCCAGCGCCAGCGCGACCTCTACGGGCCCTTCACCCAGTCCCTGCGCGAGCTGGTCGACGCCGGGCTGCGCACCCTCGTCGACGACGAGGAGATCCGGGCGGCGCAGGCCGAGGTCGAGGCGATCACCGCGCGACTGCGGGCCCGCCAGCTCGAGGGGGCATACGGCGTCCGCTTCTCGGCCGAGGGTCGCGGTCGCCCCTGGGGCAACACCGTCGTGGGGCTGCGCAACGCGGTGGCCCCGCCGTTGCGCATCGAGCACCACCCCGACCGGGACGGCAGGGTCTGGTCGGACTTCCACCTCGGCGCCGTGTACGAGGGCCCGCCCGGCCTGGTGCACGGAGGCGTCTCGGCACTCCTGCTCGACCAGCTGCTCGGCGAGTCCGCCGGGGCGGGCGGTCGGCCGGGCATGACGGCGACGTTGACGCTGTCATACCGGCAGGGGACGCCGCTCGGCGACCTGCGCGGTGAGGCCTGGATCGAGCGCTCCGAGGACCACAAGACCTGGTGCCGCGGGCACCTGGTCGGCCCCGACGGGGTCACCGTCGAGGCCGAGGGTCTCTTCATCCTGCCGCGGTGGGCCCGGGAGCGGATCGCCAGCGAGCAGCCGCACCCCACCCCGCGCTACTTCGAGTAGGCGGCTCGGGGCTCCGGGGTCTCGTGGCTCGTCGCTGGCGCTCCTCGCACCTCGACCAGCGGGGAGTCAGCCGCCGACGCGCACGCCACGCTCGCCGGCGTCGGTGAGGCGGGCCTCCTCGAGCGCCTGCTGCTCCAGCGCCGCGCGACGCTCGGCCTCGTCGGCGATCCGCTTGTCGGCGTACGAGCCGGGGTCGGAGACGAGGTCCTGGGTGCCGCGCTCGAGCCGGCTCAGCGCGGACCGCGCGAAGATCTGCTGCTCGGTGGCGGTGCGCTCGGAGCGACCGCGACCCAGGAACGAGACGAACCAGTGCAGGACCGCGGTGACGCGGTTCTTGAAGCCGGTGATGTAGACGAGGTGGACCGCCAGCCACATCAGCCAGGCGACGAAGCCGGTGAGCCGCAGCTTGCCGATCATCGCGACCGCACGGAAGCGGCTGATCGTGGCCATCGAGCCCTTGTCGAAGTACTTGAACGGCGGCTGCGACGGCTTGCCCTTGAGCCGCCCGTCGATCTCCTTGGCGGCGTACTTCGCGCCCTGGATGGCCACCTGCGCGACACCCGGCAGGTTGTCGAGCGCGATCATGTCGCCGACGACGAAGACCTCGGGGTGGCCGGGGAGGGTCAGGTCGGGGTTGACGCCGATGCGACCGGCGCGGTCCAGCGGGGCACCGGTCTGCTCCGACAGGGTGCGGGCCAGCGGGCTGGCCTGGACACCGGCGGCCCAGATCTTGCAGACCGACTCGATCCGCTCGACGGTGCCGTCGCGGTGCTTCATCTGCAGCCCGCGCTCGTCGACGTCGGTGACCATCGCGCCGAGCTTGACCTCGACGCCGAGCTTCTCGAGCTCCTTCTTGGTCTTCTCGCCCAGCTTGGCGCCGAAGGGGGGCAGCACCTGTCCGGCGGCGTCGACCAGGACCACGCGGGCGGTGCGGGTGTTGATCGCCCGGAAGTCGCGGCGCAGCGTGCGGTGCGCCAGCTCGGCGATCTGCCCGGCCATCTCGACACCGGTCGGGCCGGCGCCGACGACGACGAAGGTCAGCAGGTGGTCGACCTCCTCGCCGCGGGTCGCGCCGAGCTCGGCCATCTCGAAGGCGCCGAAGATCCGGCCGCGCAGCTCGAGGGCGTCGTCGATGCTCTTCATGCCGGGCGCGAACTCGGCGAAGTGGTCGTTGCCGAAGTAGGACTGGCCGGCGCCGGCGGCGACCACGAGGGAGTCGTAGGCGGACACGGTCTCGCGACCCAGGACCTGCGAGGTGACCAGGCGACGCTCGAGGTCGATCTCGGTGACCTCGCCGAGCAGCACCTTGGCGTTGTCCTGGCGGCTGAGCACCTCGCGGGTCGGCGGGGCGATCTCTCCCTCGGACAAGATGCCGGTGGCCACCTGGTAGAGCAGCGGCTGGAAGAGGTGGTGGGTGGTCTTGGCGACCATGGTGACGTCGACGTCGGAGCGGCGCAGTGCCTTGGTGCCGAACAGGCCGCCGAAGCCGGAGCCGATGACGACGACCCTGTGACGACCACTGCCCTTCGCGGGGGTGGGGGCGGAAGCGTCCGCGCCTGCCGGTCCGGTCTGGGTCATGCCGAGCACCTCTCCTTGGGGTAGCGGGGTCCGGTGGGACCGCGTGCCCGACAAGTGTCGCGCTACCACAGCCGCAGCGCCCAACCCGACCGGGCGTTCCGTGGCTCACAGTGGCGTACGTCGCACGCGCCCGCACCACCCGTCCGCAGGGTCCCCCGCGCGTCCGACACCCTTCCCGAGGGGGTCCCTGCTCCGCCTCGGTGGTCTGGACCGATCGTTCACCCCTCGGCCTCGGACGTGAAAAAGTTCAACGACCCGGTTTGTCGGTGTCGATGGACGGGTAGTCGCGAACGCAGAATGGCGCATCGCGCCCTCTGCCCGGCCACATCCATGGGAGTCAGCACGTGCCGCTCAACCGACCAGCGCTCTCGCTCGGCGGTGGACCCCGTGGTGTGCAGGACGCCCGGCAGTGGGTGGTGCAGACGTGCCTGGACATCGATCGCCCCGAGCTGGTGGAGTGCGCCGAGCTCGGGGTCTCCGAGCTGGTGACCAACGCGCTGCTCCACGGCGAGGCCCCGATCCAGGTCCGTGTCCGCGGCACCCGCCAGCACCCGCGTGTCGAGGTCCGTGACGGCTCGCAGGAGCGCCCGGTGCTTCCCTCGGACGAGGACGAGGACGAGGACGTCCTGCTGACCTTCGGCCGGGGCCTGTCCATCGTCGCGCGCTGCGCCGACGCCTGGGGTGCGGAGATCGAGCGGGACGGCAAGGTCGTCTGGTTCGCTCCCGCCGACTCCTTCGCGGACGACCGCGGTGTGCCCGGGGTGATCACCGGCGTAGCGGCCGCTGCCGACGAGCTGCCCGAGGACGCGACGTCGGTCGTGGTGCGCGACGTGCCCGTCGAGGCGTTCCTCGCGTTCGGTCGTCACTTCAGCGAGCTGCGTCGCGAGGTGCGGCTGCTCTCCTTGGCCCACGAGAGCGACTACCCGCTCGCCAAGGACCTCTCCGACCTCTTCGGCGACCTCGATCGTCACCTGCGGGTCGGCACCGACGAGACCCCGGTCCTGCTGGCCCAGGAGGACGGTCAGGAGAGCGTCGACCTCGAGATCGTGGTCGCGCGGTCGGCCGGTCGCACCATCGAGCGGTTCATCTCGCTGCTCGACCTCGCCGACGAGTTCTGCCGCCAGCAGCGCCTGCTCTCGCTGGCCCGCAGCCCCGAGCAGCACGCCTTCCAGGAGTGGTACCTCGGCGAGCTGGTCCGCCAGACCCGTGGCGAGCCCTCCCTCCCCCGGCCGCGCGCCGCCCGGACCCAGCGCCCCGAGCACCGCCACGCGGGGACACCCCACCTCGCCGCCCGCCGCTACGGCTGACCGGGCCCGGGCACCTCTGGCCGCGGCTGACCCGACCGCGGCGCCTCGGCCTCGCTAGCCTGCCCTGCGTGAGACGCGAGCTGGCCGCCGTCGCCGCCGGCGGTGCCGTCGGCGCCGTGGGCCGCTGGGCGATCGGGGCCGCATCACCCACGACCGACGGGTTCCCGTGGGCGACGCTCGCGGTCAACGTGGTCGGCTGCTTCCTGCTGGCCCTGCTGCCCACGCTGCTGGCGGTACGCCGCCGGCCGCTGCTGCTGGTAGCGCTGGGGCCCGGCCTGCTGGGCGGGTTCACCACCCTCTCGGCGTACGCCGAGGAGGCCCGCGTCCTGGTCGCCGACGGCCGGCCGGCACTGGCCGCGGCCTACGTGCTCGGCACCCTGGCCGCCGGCGTGCTGGCGGTCACCGCGGCCCGCCTGCGCGACCAGCCGGAGGACCTGCGGTGACCCCGCTGCTGGTCGCCCTCGGGGCCGCCGTCGGCGCGCCGGCCCGTTACTGGCTCTCGGCCCGGCTGGACCGTCCCGGCCTGCCGCGCGGCACCCTCGTCGCCAACTCCGTCGGCTCCCTGCTGCTCGGGCTCCTGGTCGGGCTGGCGCTCGGCGGGCACGCCCTCGCCCTGGGCGGGACGGGCTTCGCGGGGGCGTTGACGACCTACTCCTCCTTCGCCGTCCAGGCGCACGGGCTGGGGCACCGCCGGGGTACGGCCTACGCGGCACTGACCGTGGGCCTGGCGCTCGCGCTCTGCGCGGCGGGTTTCGGCCTGGGGCGGCTGCTGGGGTGACCGGGCGGGTCGCTCGCGCTCAGGCGTAGCCGAGGTCGTGCAGTCGTGCGTCGCTGATCCCGAAGTGGTGGGCGATCTCGTGGACCACGGTGATGCGCACCTCCTCGACCAGCTCCTCCTCGCTCTCGCACATGTCCAGCAGCGGGTTGCGGAAGACGAAGACCCGGTCGGGCAGGTGCATGAGCGTGCTGGAGTCGCGCTGGGTCAGCGCGACTCCGTCGTAGAGCCCCAGGAGGTCGGCCGGCTCGTGCGCGGGCGGCTCGTCCTCGACGAGCACCACGAGGTTGTGCACGAGCGAGGCCAGCTCCTCGGGGATCGCGTCGAGGGCCTCGTCGACGAGGGCGTCGAAGCGCTCGCGGTCCATCTCGATCGGCACGGGCCCATCGTGCCAGGCACGTCCGAGGCCCCCGGGGGGCCAGGGCCGGAGAAGCACGAGAGCCCCGGACCTGGTGGTCCGGGGCTCTCGCCTGATGGCGACCCCGACGGGACTCGAACCCGCGGCCTCCGCCGTGACAGGGCGGCGCGCTAACCAACTGCGCTACGGGGCCTTGGTGCTCACCCTCGGCTCTCACCGAGGAAGCGTCGGAACTCTAACCCATGCTTTCCAGCACGCCCAATTCCCCGCGATCGAGCCCCGACCGCGCCGGGTTCCGGGCGGGGCCGGGACCGCCCGCCCTCGGGGAAGCCGCCGTGCGCACCGTCGCGATCAGGCAGAATCCGGGATGTGGATCCGGACCTCAGCGAGCGCTGCCGCACGATCGACCCCGCGGTGCTCGGACCCCGGGTCCGCTCCGCACGCCTGCGGGCCGGGCTCACCCAGACCGACGCGGCCGGGGGCGAGATGTCCACGGCGTACGTGTCCCGGATCGAGGCCGGCCAGCGCCGCCCCGACCCGGCCCTGCTCCTGCGCCTCGCCGCCCGGCTCGGCACCACCGTCGAGGAGCTGGTGACCGGCGTCGGACCCCAGCAGGAGCCCGAGCTGCGGACCCGGCTGACCTGGGCCGACCTGGCGCTCACCTCCGGCGACCTCGCCGATGCCGAGGCCCACCTCGACGACGCCGCCGGGCTCCTCGCCGGCCTCGACGACGACACGCTCCCCGACGTACGCCGGGAGGCCCTGGTCCTGCGCGCGCGACTGCGCGAGGCCCTGGGTGACCTCGACGGCGCCATCCTGCTCCTGGAGGACCTCACCGCGCGCGGCGCCGAGGACCTCGGGTGGCTGGAGCTCCTGACCGCCCTGAGCCGCTGCTACCGCGAGGCCGGTGACCTGGCTCGCGCGGTCGAGGTCGGCGAGCGCGCCGCCGGCGTGCTGGACGAGCTCGGTCTCGGCGGCAGCGACGAGGCCATCGCCTTGACGGTGACGGTCGCCGCAGCCCACTTCGAGCGCGGCGACGTCGCGCACGCCGCGCGCATGTGCCGGCGTGCGATCGACCTGGCCGAGCGGCTGGACTCCCCGCGCGCCCGCGCGTCGGCGTACTGGAACGCCAGCGTGATCGAGTCCCAGCGCGGCCGCCCCGCCGCCGCGATGCCCCTGGCCCGGCACGCCCTCGCGCTGCTGCAGCAGGCGTCCGGTGGACGCAACCAGGCCCGCCTGCGCAGCCAGCTGGGGCTGATGCACCTCAAGACGGATCCGCCCGACCCCGATGCCGCGTTCGTCGAGCTGCGTCAGGCCGAGGACGAGCTGCGCAACAGTGACGCGAGCACGGTCGACCTCGCCCTGAACCAGGTGTGGCAGGCCCGCGCCTGCCTCCTGCAGGGCCGTCACGACGAGGCCGCCGCCAGGGCGCACGAGGTCCTGGGCTCGGTGGGCGACTCGGCGCCGCTCGTGGCCGCCGACGCCCACGTCCTGGTCGGCGAGGTGGCCCTGCACCAGGGACATGCCGGCGCAGCGCGTGCGGCGTTCCAGCGGGCGGTGATGGCGCTCAGCGCGGCGGGCGCGGACCGTCAGGTCGCCCAGCTGTGGTTCGACCTCGGCGGACTGCTCGAGGGGGTCGGCGAGGCGGACCTGGCGCTCGACGCGTTCCGACGGGCGGCCGCCTCCACCGGGCTGCAGACCTCGCGCCAGCGCCTGCACGCCTGAGCGGGGCGCTCGTCACGCTCGCGTGGTTGGCACCCCCACGGGATTCGAACCCGTGCTACCGCCGTGAAAGGGCGGGGTCCTCGGATGCCCGCCCGTTAGACGATGGCTCCCATCGTCCTCCGCGCGGCTGCGCACCCCCAACGGGATTCGAACCCGTGCTACCGCCGTGGCAGGGCGGGGTCCTCGGATGCCCGCCCGCTAGACGATGGCTCCCATCGTCCTCCGCGCGGCTGCGCACCCCCAACGGGATTCGAACCCGTGCTACCGCCGTGAAAGGGCGGGGTCCTGGGCCGCTAGACGATGGGGGCCAGTGGGAGGGGACTCTACCGAGGACCTCTCCGGCGCGCGCAGTCGTGGAGGAGTTGACCGGTATACCAATATTGAGTAGTTTACCGGTACACACTTCGTCTCGCGTTCCGAGGAGGACCGCCGTGCTGCACGACACCGCCCTGCCCGTCCTGGCCCTGCCGGCCACCCGCGCCCACGTCCTGAGCGCACGACCCGACGCCCCCGTCGTCGCCGACCGGGAGCCCCGACTGGTCGGCCTGCGCGACGGCGTCGCCCAGGTCCTGCGCCGCGTGGCAGGGTGGGTCGAGCCGCGCCCGGCCACCCGCTCGGGCATGATCGGCTGCCAGGTCCCCTGAGACGAGCGGCCGGACCTGACCCCCACCAGCCGAGACGACCACCGAGGAGGGCACCGATGGGCAAGGTGACCCTCCAGTCGATCGCCGACGAGGTCGGCGTGAGCCGGATGACGGTCTCCAACGCCTTCTCCCGCCCCGAGAAGCTCTCCGCCGAGCTGCGCGAGCGGATCCTGGCCGTCGCCGACGAGCTCGGGTACGTCGGCCCCGACCCGGCCGCGCGCGCCCTGGCCCGCGGACGCACCGGCACCGTGGGGCTGCTGATCACCGGGCGGCTCAGCGAGCAGGCCTCGGACCCCGTGGGCGCCGAGTTCCTCGTGGCCGTCGCCGACGCGCTCTCCGACCACGGGCTCGCCCTCACCCTCATCACCGCCGGGGTCGGCGGGGAGACCGTCCCGGCCCGCGACGTCCCCATGGACGGCGCGCTCGTCTACGTGTGCGAGCCGGAGTCGACCGACCTGGCCTGGCTGCGCAGACGGGACCTGCCCCTGGTGACCGTCGACCAGGAGGCCCTGCCCGGCCACCCGTCGATCAACGTCGACGACCGCGCGGGAGCCCGGGCCGCGGCCCAGCACCTCGTGGACCTCGGCCATCGGCGGGTCGGCCTGCTCAACCTCCACCCGATCCAGGGCGGGGCCCTCGACGAGACGCCCACCGACGCCCCGTGGAACCCGCCCGCCTCCGAGCGCGACGCCGGGTGGCGCGCGGCCCTGGCCGGGGCCGGCATCGACCCCGCGGTCGAGCTGGCCCCCTTCCGGCCCGTCACGGCGGCGTACGACGCGGCCCGCCGCCTGCTCGAGCGACCCGACCGCCCGACCGGCCTGCTGTGCTTCTCCGACGTCTACGCCGCCCAGGCGATGCGGGCGGCGGAGTCACTCGGCCTGCGCGTGCCGCAGGACGTCTCGGTCGTCGGCTTCGACGACTCCAGCCTCGCGACCGCCGTCCACCCCACCCTCACCACGGTCAGCCAGCCGGTCTCCGACAAGGGACGGCTGGCGGTCGCAGCGCTGCTGGACTCGATGGGGGCCACCGGCCCCGACCCGGCGCGCACGGTGCTGCCGACCTCGCTCGTCGTGCGGGAGAGCACCGCTCCACCCCCCTCTGATTCGTGAGCGTCCCGAGGCCTGCGGTAAGGTGTCCGCGCTCGGGCAGGTAGCTCAGTTGGTACGAGCGATCGCCTGAAAAGTGATAGGTCGGCGGTTCGACCCCGCCCCTGCCCACGAGCACCGCAGGGCTCTGACCTGCAGCGCGGCCCCCGTCGGTTCCCGGCGGGGGCCGTTCGCGTCCCGCCTCAGCGGGTCCTCGCGCGGAAGCGGATCGGGAACGACAGTGCCCCGGTGTTGCCCGAGACCGGCAGCCACTCCCCCGGACCGTCGGCGACGGCCTCGGGCATGGCGCGCGCCAGCATCGGCAGCGCGACCGCCATGTCCGTGCGGGCGACGAAGTGGCCGAGGCAGTGGTGCACGCCCTTGCCGAAGCCGAGGTGCGGCGCACGCTCGCGGGCCGTGGTGATGTCGAAGGCCGGCTCCGGCATCACCCGCGGGTCGGTGCCCGCCGCGTGGGAGAGCACCTGCAGGATCGACCCGGCCGGGAAGTGCACCCCACGGAACTCCAGGTCGGTGGTGGCCTCCCGGGTCACCCACGTGACGGTCGGGTTCACCCGCATGACCTCCTCGACCGCCGCCGCGCCGAGCTCGGGGCGCTCGGCGAGCAGCTGCCACTGGTCGGGGTGGCGCAGCAGCGTCTGCACGGCCAGGCCGATCTGGTTGCGGGTGGTCTCCATGCCGGCGAAGGCCAGGAAGACCAGCCCCACGACCAGCTCGTCGCGGGTCAGCCGGCCGTCGGCGGCGTGCGCCTGCACCAAGGTGCTGACCAGGTCGTCGCGGGGGTGGGCGGCCCGGCCCTCGACCGCGGCGTCGACGTACCCCGTCAGGCCCTCCAGGGCGGCCTCGATGAGCGGGAGGTCCTGGGCCACGGCGATGCCGAACGAGCGACCGAGGTCGTCGGCCCAGTGCGCGACCTGCTCCCACTCCTGCTCGGGGAGGCCGAGGAGGAGGCAGAGGATGCGCGCGGAGTACGGCTCGGCGAACTCCGCGATCAGCTCGACCTCGCCCCGGTCGGCGAAGCCGGCGACGAGGTCCTCGGCGATCTCGACGAAGCGCGGCTGCATGGCCAGGATGCTCTGCCGCTTGAACGCGGGCATCAGCAGACGGCGCAGCCGGGCGTGGTCGTCACCGTCCAGGCTCAGCAGCACCCGCTGCCACCACGCGAGGAACGGCCCCTCGGTGACCCCGTTCTGCTCCGGCCACCGCGCGTTGCCCTGCCGGAACCGGCGGTCGGTCAGCAGCTCGTTGGCCTCGTCGTAGCGCAGCACCGCGAAGCCGTACGACGTCCGCACCAGCCAGTCCGCCTCGCGCGCGGCGTGCACCTGCTCCGACGTGGTGTCGAACGCCGGGTCCGCGAGGTCCAGGAACACCCTCCCTGAAGCGTCGCTCCCGGCACTCCCGCCCACCCCGCCCACACCGCCCACGCCCGTCGTCACCCGCCCATCCTCACACCCCGCGGGCCTCGGTGATCGGGTCGAACCGGCGTATTGATGCGCCGGCTCGGCGGGAACTGCGGGTCGAACCGGCGTATTGATGCGCCGGCTCGGCGGGAACTGCGGGTCGAACCGGCGTATTGATACGCCGGCTCGGCGGGAACTGCGGGTCGAACCGGCGTATTGATGCGCCGGCTCGGCGGGAGACGAGGGGTCAGCTGGGGGTGGGGGTGTCGAGGCGGACGAGGAGACGGGACCAGCCGCGCACGGTGGAGGTGTGGGCGCGGACGCTGCCGTCGCGGTCGACGCTCCACGTGGGGAAGCGGGCGAGCAGCTCCTCCAGGGCGACGCGGGACTCCAGGCGAGCCAGCGAGGCGCCGAGGCAGAAGTGCACGCCGTACCCGAAGGAGACGTGGTGGCGCGGCTCGCGATGGAGGTCGAAGACGCCGGCGTCGGGACCGTACTGCCGCTCGTCGCGGCCGGCCGAGGAGGTCAGCAGCAGCACGACCGAGCGGGCCGGGATGGTGACGCCGTGCAGCGTGACGTCCTCGGTGGTGAATCGCGCCTGGACCGGCGAGGGCCCCTCGAAGCGCAGCACCTCCTCGACCGCCCGCGGGATCAGCGACGGGTCCGCGACCAGGTCGGCGCGCTGGTCGGGGTGCTCGTCGAGCAGCAGCGCCGCCCACCCGAGCAGCCGGCCAACGGTCTCGGTGCCGGCCATCACCAGCAGCATGGCGAAGTCGACGGTCTCGCGGCGGGTGAGCCCGGTCTGCGTGAGCGCGGAGAGCAGGTCGTCGCCGGGCTCCTCGGCCAGGTGGCGCAGCCGCCGGTCGAGGTAGCCGCCGAGCTCGCCCATCGCGGTCAGGGCGACGTCGTTGACGAAGCCGTGCTCCTCGTCGAGGTGGAAGCACTCGTCGATGAGCAGCCGGATCCGCTCGCGATCCTCGCCGGGGACCCCGAGCAGCCGCGAGATCACCCGGGACGGGATCTGGGCGGCGTACTCCTGCATCAGGTCGACCTCCGAAGAGGCATCGATCGCGTCGAGGAGCTCGCGGCAGACGACCCGGACGTCCTCCTCCAACGCAGCGGTACGACGCAGGGTGAACGCGCGCGAGACCAGCTGGCGCAGCCGGGTGTGACCGGGCGGGTCGTTGAGGATCATCATCCCGCTGTCGACCGGCTCGGGGCTCATCAGCTCCAGGACGTTGCCGTGCGCGGAGCTGAACCGCGTGGTGTCCTTCAGGGCGGCGGCGACGTCCTCGTAGCGCGACAGCGCCCAGAAGCCCCGCCGCTGGTCGAGGTAGACCGGCTGCCGGTCGCGCATCGCCCGCCACACCTCGTAGGGCGCCTCGTCGAGGACCGGGTCCAGCGGGTCGTACTCGACCTCAGGGTGCGAGCGGGGGGTCGCGGCGGCGTGCGGCACCCCCACAGGATCGCGGTCCGACACGGTCAGGTCAACAGTGTTGACACCACCGCCGGTCGCCGCGACCCCTAGCCTGGCGCGGTGCCGACCCTGAGCGTCGCCCCCCTGCTGGTCGACGTGGTCGACGCAGTGGCCGCGGCCCGTGACATCGACGACTTCAGCCTCGACGTCGGCGGCGGGTTCAACCTGGCCGTGAAGCTGATGATCGGGCTGCTCCTGCTGGGCATCGCGCTCGACGTACGGCTCGAGGACCTGCGCGCGGCGCTGCGGCACCCACGGGTCTTCGCGGCGGTCACGGCCGCCCAGTTCGTGATCGTCCCCCTGCTCACGCTGGGCCTGGTCGCCGCCTTCGACCTGCCCCCGTCGGTCGCGCTCGGGATGCTGCTCGTGGTCTCCGGCCCGGCCGGCAGCATGTCGAACCTGCTGACGCACCGCGCCCGCGGAGACGTGGCCCTCTCGGTCTCGCTCACGACGGTCTCCAGCTCGATGGCCGCGGTCGTGACCCCGCTGGCGCTGGCCTTCTGGGCCGGCCTCTCCCCCCAGGCCAGCCAGGTGCTCGACGCGGTCGACCTCAGCCCGGTCGAGGTGCTGGGGGAGGTGCTGCTGCTGATCGTCACGCCGTTCGCGCTGGGCATCCTGCTCGCGCGGACCCGTCCCACCCTGGCCGCCCGCATCCGCCCGGCGGTCGAGCCGACGGTGCTGGTGATGCTGCTGCTGATCGTGGTCGGCGGGCTGGCCTCCAACCTGCGCGTGGGTGCGCCGTACCTGCTCGACGTGGGCCCCGCGGTCGTCGCCCAGAACGTGCTGTCGCTGCTCGTCGGCGCGGGCGTCGCCGTGCTGTGCCGGGTCCCGGCGCGGGCGCGGCGCGCGATCACGCTGGAGACCGGCGTGCGCAACACGGCGCTCGCGCTGGTGCTGGCGCTCGCGTTCTTCCCGGAGTACGGCGGCGTGGCACTGGTCTGCGGACTCTGGGGCGTCTGGGACGTGGCCACCGGGTTCGCCCTGGCGGCCTGGTGGCGGCGACGCGACGCGCACAGCGGCGTGGCCTGAACCATCCCGGACTCCGGATCGGTTGACCACTCACCGCCCAGCGCGGGGCCGACGAACGGCGGTGGGCCCTGACCCGTCGTACGTCGCGTCACGGTCGAGGACCCACCGCCGGCTCGCGAGCCGGCCTGAGCCGAGCACTCAGCCCCGCGCCACCGCCTGCTTGAACGCGGCGGCCGGCTTGAAGGCCGGCGCGACGGAGGCCGCGATCTCGATCGACTGACCGGTCTGCGGGTTGCGGCCGGTGCGTGCCGAGCGCTCGCGCGGCTCGAAGGTCCCGAAGCCGGCGACGGCCACCCGGTCTCCGGTGGCGACGGCGTCGGTGACCCCGGCGACGAACGCCGTCAGCGCGGCATCGGCCTGGGCGGCGGAAAGGTTCGCCCCCTGCGCGATGGTCTCGACCAGGTCCTTGCGGTTCATGCGTGCTCCTCACTCGTGCGGAACCCGGGTCGGATGGACCCGGGACCACCACTGTGTCATAGTGAGAATGATTCTCGTTACTGACACCAGGAGGACGACGTGAAGCAGGGGATCCACCCCGAGTACGGCCCGGTGGCCTTCAGGGACCGCAGCACCGGGCGGCTGTTCCTGACGCGCTCGACGCTGGTCGGCCGCGCCGACGCCCCGCAGACGGGGGTGGACGGCGTGACCTACCCGGTCGTCGACGTGGACATCTCCAGCGACAGCCACCCGTTCTGGACCGGCACCGCCCGCACGCTCGACAGCGAGGGTCGCGTCGAGAAGTTCCAGCGCCGCTACGGGGCCGCGGGGGCACGGAAGGACGACCCGGCATGAGGACCCCCCTGCTCGTCGTGACCGGGGTCGACCCCGTGGCCATGGACGCCACGCTGATGAGCCTGTCCTGGGACCTGCCCGACGCCGTGGTGGTCCGACACCGCATCGACCCCCACTCCCAGGTGCTGACCCGCACGGTCAGCGACGCCTCCGGGGTGTTGGAGCAGGAGCACGTCCAGCTCGAGCACGCCTGCGTCGGCTGCGCCCTGCGCGAGGACATCCTGCCGACGCTGGAGCGCCTGGGTCGCGACGGCCGTTGGCGCACCATCGTCTCCGGGCTGCCCACGTCCACCGAGGCCGGCCAGCTGACCCACGCCCTGGAGTCCGACACCCGGCTGGCCCGCCACCTCAAGCTCACCTCCGTCGTCGCCGCTCTGAGCAGCACGGACCTCTCGCGCGTGCTGCTCGGCGACGACCTGCTGCGCGAGCTGGACCTCCACACGGGCCCCGATGACAACCGTGGCGTCGGTGAGGTCGCCTGCGCCCAGGTCGAGCTCGCCGACGTCGTCGTGCTCGAGGGCGAGGTCCCCGACGAGGAGCTGGCGCTCGTGCGTGCCCTGGCCCGCCCCGACGCCGAGGTCGTCTGCGCGGCCACCGAGGTCGACGGGCCGGCGCTGACCAGCCGGCGCCGCTCGTCGTCGGTCGTTCGCGCCTGGGTCTCCCCCGCGCTCGACACCCGCATCCCCGCGCTCGACGACGCGACCGCCGGGCTCGCGTGGCGACTGGACCTCTGCTCCCCACGCCCCTTCCACCCCGAGCGCCTGCTCGACCAGGTCGAGCGGCTGGGCAGCGGTCCGTTCCGCTCCCGCGGCTCGTTCTGGCTCCCGACCCGTCCCGGCAGCCTGCTGGAGTGGTCGGGCGCCGGCGGCCAGCTGAGCATCGGGGGCTTCGGCTCCTGGGGCCGTCGTACGCCGGTGACGCGCCTGGTCGTGACCGGGCTCGGTTCCACGCCCACCGACCTGGCCGGGGCCTTCGAGGACATCCTGCTCACCCCCACCGAGGCGCTGCTCGACCAGCGCAGCTGGCGGGTGCTCGAGGACGGCCTCGAGCCGTGGCTCGGCGACATCCGCGACGTCGCCTGACCCAGCACCACCCAGCACCACCCAGCACCCAGCAGTTCCCAGGAACACCGAGCCCCAGCCCAGGACCATCGAGAAGGAGGAGAGCCCGTGGCCGTCCCCAAGCGCCGCACCTCTCGCAGCAACACCCGACACCGTCGATCGCAGTGGAAGGCGAGCACCCCCGGCCTCGTGCCCGTGGTCGTCGCCGGCGAGACCTGCCTGGTCCCGCGCCGCCTCGTCCGCGCCGTCCAACGCGGCTACGTCACGCCCTGGACGGGGTCGGCGACAGCGGCGGGGACCGGGATGCGGACAGGGGCCGGCCGATGAGCAGCCCCCAGCGGCGTACCGCACCCGCCCGACCGCGCGCCCGCAAGAAGCCGCTGCTCGGGCCGGAGGTGACCAGCGTGGACTTCAGGGACGTCCCGCTGCTGCGCACCTTCGTCTCCGACCGCGGGAAGATCCGCTCCCGCCGGATCACCGGGGTCACCCCGCAGCAGCAGCGCATGGTCACCCGGGCGATCAAGAACGCCCGCGAGATGGCGCTGCTGCCCTACACCAGCCGCTGAACGGCGCTGCCGCGAAGCCACAGAACAGGAGGGACCCGTGAAGGTCCGCAACTCGATCCGTTCGGTCAAGAACCAGCCCGGCTCCCAGGTCGTCCGCCGCCGGGGACGGATCTACGTCATCAACAAGCGCAACCCGCGGCTCAAGACCCGCCAGGGCTGAGCGGCGACCCGTCCAGAGAGGAACCAAGGATCTCCATGGCACGCGTCTGCCAGGTGACCGGGGCCGAGCCCGGCTTCGGTCACCACGTCTCCCACTCGCACCGCCGCACCAAGCGCCGGTTCGACGTCAACATCCAGTCCAAGCGCTACTGGGTGCCCAGCCTGGGGCGCCACGTCACGCTCACCCTCAGCGCTCGCGGCATCAAGACCGTCGACCGGCGCGGCATCGAGGCGGTCGTCGCCGACATCCGCGCCCGCGGAGGGCGGGTCTGATGGCGGGCAAGGGCAGCGACGTCCGGCCGATCGTCAAGCTCCGCTCCACCGCGGGCACCGGCTACACCTACGTGACCAGGAAGAACCGCCGGAACGACCCCGACCGCCTCGTGATGAGGAAGTACGACCCCCGCGTGCGTCGGCACGTCGACTTCAAGGAGGAGCGCTGATGGCCAAGAGGTCCAAGATCGTCGCCAACGAGCGCCGCACGCAGGTCGTCGCGAGGTACGCCGAGCGGCGCGCCGCCCTGAAGCAGGCCGTCCGCACCGCCGCGACCCCCGAGGAACGCGACGCCGCCGTACGGGCGCTGTCGCGGCTGCCCCGGGACGCCAGCCCCGTCCGCGTGCGCCACCGCGACCAGGTCGACGGACGACCCCGCGGCTACGTCGGCAAGGTCGGCCTGTCGCGCATCAACCTGCGCACGCTGGCCCACCGGGGCGAGCTGCCCGGCATCACGAAGTCCTCCTGGTAGCCGACTCGACGGCCACGGGGGTCCCTAGACTCCCCCCATGGCCCAGCCCTCCGGCGCCCGTCGCACCACCCGCCAGCAGACGGTGGTCCGAGAGCTGGTCGGCGAGCTCGACGCCCTCACGAGCGCCCAGGACATCCACCAGATGCTGCGCTCACGGGGAGAGACCGTGGGGCTGGCGACGGTCTACCGCACCCTGCAGACGCTCAGCGAGACCGACGAGGTCGACAGCGTGCGCAACGAGTCCGGCGAGGTGCTGTACCGCCAGTGCAGCACCCAGCACCACCACCACCTCGTGTGCCGCTCCTGTGGACGAGCCGTCGAGCTCACCGGACCGGTGGTCGAGCGGTGGGCCGACCGCGCAGCGGCCGAGCACGGCTTCACCGACGTCTCGCACACGGTCGAGATCTTCGGGCTCTGCCCCGACTGCGGCTGACCCGGCGCGGCCGCCCGGGTGGGCGGTGCGTGGCCAACCGACCCGCCTCGCGAGACGGTTCAGGACTCACCGCTCCCGGGCGCGCAGCCGCCGCAGCAGGAGCACGGGCGCCACGGTGAGGGCGACGAGGAGCACCGTGGCCAGCAGCACCAGGACCGAGACGGCGCTGACGTAGCCGAGGTCGCCGTAGAGGAACCCCTGGCGGTAGAGCAGCACGGGCAGCGTGGTCGTCGCCTCGCGCGGACCGCCGTCGGTGAGCACGAGGATCGGCACGAACACCGCCGTCGCGACCAGCACGGTGTCGCGCAGGACCAGGAACCCGATGACCGGGGCGAGCAGCGGGAGCGTCACCCTCCGCAGGACGTACGCCGACGAGGCCCCCTCCATCGCCGCGGCCTCCATCACCGCGCGGGGCAGGGCCGCGCGGGCCGCGAGCAGCACCACGAAGGACTCCCCCAGCTGCAGCGCCACCATCGCCGCGACGCCGAGCCGCGTCGGGCCGGGCTCGGTCAGCAGCCCGGTGCCGGGGCCCAGCGCCAGCGCGACCGGCCCGTTGACCGGGTTGAGCAGCCACAGCCACAGCAGCGCCCACGCGGACTCGGGTACGACGGTGGGCGCGACGGCCGCGACCCGACCCCAGCCGCGGGCGACCCGGCCGGTCAACCGCGAGCGTCGGCCGGGCGGCGGGCCGGCCAGCAGCAGGGCCAGGGGCAGGACGAGCAGCAACCTGGTCGGGACGACCAGCGCCACCAGCAGCCCGGTGGCCCGCAGCGCGCGGTGCAGCGCGTCGTCGTCGAACGCCTCGCGCACCTGGTCGAGGCCGACGAAGCGGGGCCGGTCGATCCCGTGGAACTCGGTCAGCCCCAGGGCCGCTCCGGCCAGCAGCGGCAGGCCGACCACGAGCACCAGCCCGACGACGTACGGCACCCCGAGCCGGCCGTATCCGGGCTCGCCGACCCCGCGCCGCGGCGCGGCCGAGGCATCGGCGCGGGGCTCGGGTGACCCGGCGGCCTCCTCCGTCTCGGGGGCAGCAGCAGTCATCGGGCCAGCCGCCGCCCGTCGCGGTCGAAGGCGTGCAGGTGCGCGGGCGACCACCCCAGGCGCACGTCGTCCCCCACCCGGGGTCGCTCGCCCCAGGGCAGTCGGAGCACGACGGGCCCGCGCTCGGTGGTGGTGTGCACGACCGCCTCGGTGCCGGCGTGCTCGACCCGCTGGACCCGGGCATCGAGGTCGTCCCCGAGCCGGACGTGCTCGGGGCGGATGCCGACGTGGCCGTCGTCGCGGGAGAGCAGGTTCATCGGCAGCGGCCCGACGAAGCGGGCCACGAAGGTGTCCGCGGGCGTCGCGTAGACCTCCTCGGGCGTGCCCACCTGGACGATGCGTCCCTCGCGGAGCACGGCCACCCGGTCACCCATCGACAGCGCCTCGTGCGGGTCGTGGGTCACCAGCACGACCGGAGCCCCGTCACGGGAGCGCAGCACCTGCACCTGGGAGCGGGCCTCCTCGCGCAGCACCGGGTCGAGGTGGGAGAGCGGCTCGTCGAGGAGGTAGGCCGAGGGGCGGCGCAGCGCGGCCCGGGCCAGTGCCACGCGCTGCTGCTCCCCGCCGGAGAGCCGGGTCACCCGCCGTCCCAGCAGGTCGGCGATCCCGAAGTCGGCGGCGACCTCCTTGACGCGGGCGCGCACCTGCCGGCGGCGTGCCCCGCGGGCCAGCTCGCCGAAGCCGATGTTGGCGGCGACGTCGAGGTGCGGGAGCAGCGCCAGGTCGGCGAAGACCATCGCGAGGTCGCGCTGGCCGGGCGCGAGGTCGGTGATGTCGTCGCCGTCGAGCAGCACCCGGCCGGAGTCGACGGGCTCGAGGCCGGCCGCGGCGCGCAGCATCGTGGTCTTCCCGCTGCCGCTGGGCCCGACCACGACGAGCAGCTCTCCGGGTCGGACGTCGAGGGACAGGGCGTGCAGCACCCGGCGACGGCCGTGGGAGACCTCGACGGCACGCAGCTCGAGCGTGGGCGGCCCGGAGGAGGGGGCGGGGGCGGACACGGGAGCGGCTCAGTCCTCCTCGAACAGCGGGCGGGTGCGCTCGTCGAGCTCGTCGATCAGCTCGTCGATCTGCTTCGTGGTGGTGGCGTCGTACCAGATCCGCGTGAGGTACTCCTCCGCGAGATCCTCGACCTGCGGCCACCCGGCCAGCACGGGCGTGGCACGCATGCCCTCGACGGCCTCGAGGAACACCTCGGAGTGCGCGGGCTCGACGGTGTCGTTGAGGAACGCACCGGACTCGGCGACCGAGATGAGCGAGGGAACCGTCCGGCCGCCGAGCGCGGCGATCGACTGACCCTGCGGGCCGACGGCGAAGGCGATGAAGTCGGCGGCGGCGCTGGCGTCCTCGGCCTGGCTGGAGAGGCAGTAGGCGTCGGAGTGCAGGATCGTGGCCGGCTCGCCGAGGGTGGGCAGCGGGGCCACGTCGAAGTCGAGGGTCGGCGCCTCGCGGTAGAGCGGCACGCTCTTGCGGCTGGACAGGATCATCGCCAGCTCCCCGTCCATGAAGCGGGTGTCGGCGTCCTTGGCCGCCAGCTCCTCCTCGGTCGGCATCAGCCCACTGGTCTGCAGCGAGGCCAGCAGCCCGACGACCTGCCGGGTGTCCTTGTCGTCGAGGGTCAGCCGGGTGGGCTCCTCAGGGTCGTCGGTGATCTCCGCGCCGTCGGACCACGCGAACGGCGCGACCCGGATCACCGACGGCTCGACGTAGACGCCGTCGACGTCCTCGCTGGCCAGCGCCTGGGCGGCGGCCACGAAGTCCTGGAACTCCCAGCCGTCGACCGGCAGGTCGATGCCGGCCTGCGCGAACAGCGCGGTGTTGACGTAGACCACGAGCGAGGAGACGTTCTGCGGCATGCACTGCAGCGTGCCGTCGAGGGTGAAGGCGTCGACCGGCGGCTCGTAGTAGTCGACGAGGTCGATGTCGCGGCGCTCGAGCAGGCCCGCCACGGGCGTGAGCGCACCGCGCCGCACGAAGGGCGCGTACTCGCGGTAGTTGAGCAGGAACACCTCGGGGGCGTCACCGGCCGCGAACGAGGTCTGCAGCAGCGCGAGGTGGTCGCCCTTGCTGGGGACCGCCACGACCTCGACGGTCGTGGCCGGGTCGGTGTCGTTGTACGCCGTCGCGATCGCCTCGTAGACCGCCGTCTCCTCGGGGTCGCCCGCCACCTGGAAGGTCAGCGAGGCGGTGGGGGCGTCACCGGACCCCTCCCCCGGGCCGGCGTCCTCGGAGCTGCAGCCGGCCAGCGCCAGCGGCACGAGCAGGCCGAGGGCGGCCAGCCGGACCGGTGCGGGGCGCCGGGACGCGAGGGATCGCGGGCGGGTGGTCATCGTTCCTCCGAGGTGGTGAGCGCGAAGATGCGGCGTTGGGCGAGCAGGAAAACCAGCAGCGGCGGGATCGTCACGACGAGCGCGGCGCTGAGGAAGACGGGGTAGAGCGTGGGCTCGAGACCGGCCAGGGTGCGCACGCCCAGGGCGGCGGTCTTCCGCTCCGGGTCGGTGAGCAGCAGGGTCGGCTCCATGACGTTGCCCCAGTGGGCGGCGAAGGCGAGCGCGGCCACCGCGAAGGTCGCGCCCGGGACCTGCGGCATCGCCACCCGCCACCAGGTCGCGACCGGCCCGAGCGACTCGCTGCGCGCGGCGTCGAGGGTGCTCGCCGGCACCCGCCGGTAGGCCAGCGCGTAGAGCAGCACCAGCAGCGGGCTGGTCGCGGCGAGCGCGGTGAAGGTGACCGTGAGCGTCTCCCCACCCAGCCCCAGCCAGCGCAGCAGCACCACCCGTGGCACCCACAGGCACACCGGCGGCACCAGCGCGAGGAGCACCGTCAGCCACAGCAGCCACCGCGCGGAGCGGCCGCGGCCGGCGCCGATCGCGAAGCCGGCCGAGGAGGCCAGCAGCACCGTGACCGGCACGGCCACGGCCGTCACCAGCGCGGTGTTGGCCAGCTGTCGCCACAGCGGGGTCATCGCCAGCGCCGCGTCGAGGCCCGCGCGGCCCGGCTCGTCGGGCAGCAGGTCCCGCGCCGTCTGCGGAGGCGACTGTCCGGGGGCGTCCAGGGCGCCCAGCACCAGCAGGACCAGCGGCAGCACGAGCGGCGTGAGCAGCGCCAGGACGGCCAGCACGCGCGCCGTCGTGCGCCACCGGCTGCGCCGTGCCATCGGCCAGGTCATGGGCGGACCCTAGGCTCTGGGGCATGCTCGCGCCGACCGGCCCCCACACCCCGCTGCTGCGCGCCCTTGCCGCGAGCCTCGCCCTCGGCGGCGCGCTGACGGCGTGCGGCGGGGCGGCCGGCGACAGCGAGGGCGCCGGGTCCCCCGGGGGTACGACGGCGGCCGACTGCACGGTCGAGGCCGGCGTACCCGCCCCGGAGGAGCTGACCGCGCGCCTGGACCTGGGCAGCTCGGTCACGTGGTCGGTCGCCTCGGGCCGCACGGGGTCGGTCAACGCCTCGGGCGTGGCAACCGACTCCTCGACCGCCGACCTGCTGCCGACCGTGCGGGCCGCTGCGGACGCCGGCGGCTGGGACGTCTTCAGCCTCGACGACGAGGGCTTCGAGGCCGAGCTGCTCGCCCGCGACGAGGCGGGCGAGCTGCTCGGGGTGAACCTGCGCGACGGGGCGTGCCCGGGCCAGGTGCTGGTCGCGGTGTCGGTCACCGACTACGCGAGCCTCTCCTGACCCCGGGCGCACCGGTCCCGGGCTCCGGGACCCCACGTCCCCGGACCTGACCCCGGACCCGGCTACTTGGCGGTGCCGAGGACGAAGTCGTCGACGCGGATGCCGTCCCAGCCCGAGGTGCTGCTGCAGATCGGACCACCGAGGTTGGAGCAGATCTCGTCGGCGGTGAAGTGGAACCGGACGATGACCTCACCCCCGCCCGCGGCGATGGGCGCCGTGTACTTCGACCAGCCGGGCGCGTCGGGGTTGCCGCCGGAGTAGGAGCCCAGCAGCTGCCACGAGTCGCCCCCGTCCTGGCTGATCTCGAGGGTCGCGATGTCGTAGCCGCCCTCGGTGTCCAGGCGCATCCACCACTGCAGCAGGCCCTTGCCCTTGGGCATGTCGACGGCCGGCGAGGTCAGCGTGGCGTCGGCCAGGTCGGTGTACCCCAGCGGTCCCGCAGCGGCCCAGGCGGAGCCGCCCGCGTCCTCCGCGGTGCCCTTGCCGTGGCCCGGCGAGCCCTGGGCCCAGCGGCCCGGGAAGCCCGAGGCGGTCCAGCCCTGGGCGCCGTCCTCGAAGTCGAAGGACTCCACGACCTCGTCGAGCTTCGGGGCGTTGGAGCCGCCGCCACCGGTGTTGACGACCGGGACCTTGACCTTCTGGCTGAACTTGTAGGTCCACACACCGCGACCGAAGAGCGCGAGCACGGCCAGGTTGGGGTTGTCGGGCTTGAGCTGGATGCTCGAGACCGGCGCCGGGGGCATGCCCTTGAGCCGCGCGAAGCGGGGCTTGGACTCCAACTTCCCGTTCGGGCCGGAGGCGAAGGCGCCGACGTCGGTGCCGACCAGCAGCTGGTTCTTGCGCACGGTCACCGCGGTCGCCGGGCTGTCGGGCAGGTTCCCGGTGATGTCCTTGAAGGACTTGCCGCCGTTGGTCGAGCGGAAGAGGTGACCCTTGCCGATCGCCTTGTTGGTGTCGCCGGCGGCACCCGGCGGCATCCAGCGACGGGTGTAGCCGCCGACGGTCACGTAGATCGTCTTGGACCGGTCGGGGTCGATGGCGATCGAGGTGATGTAGCGGTTGGGCAGGCCCTTGGCCTTCGCCACGTGCCACCCGTTGGACGTGCCGGCCTTCGGCCGCTTGTCGCCGCCGACGTTGGTGGCCAGGCCGTTCTGGAAGACCGGCCCGCTGTCGACGAGCTTGTTGAGCGTGTCGCACTGGCCGCAGAAGCCGACGTACGTCGCGTCCCCACGGGTCGTGATCGCCGTCATCGAGTTGTCGGGGTCGGTCGCCGACGACGAGGCGGCCGCGTCGCCCGGGGCGGTGCGGGTGCCGAGGTCGAAGACCTTGACCCAGGTGCTGGTGGACTCGTCCGCGTCCGCGGCGTCGGTGAAGCCCGAGGTGGTGCTGGGCCCGATGAGCGTCTCCACCACCTCACGACCGGCCGTCACCAGGTGCTGGGCGTTGGTCGGGTCCATCGCGAAGGGGTTGGCGAACCGTGCCGCGGTCAGCCCCGGGTCGATGCTCGACCAGCTCGAGCCGCCGTCGGTGGTCACCGAGATCGCGGCGTTGGTGTACTCCTCGTAGGAGATGTTGGAGTCGTAGGGGTCCACGGCGGTGAAGAAGCCGTCGCCGCCGTAGGTCTCGTACTGCTTGCGGGTCTTGCCGTCGATCTTCAGGTTGCCGTTGTCCTGCAGACCGGCCCACACGGTGCCGTCGTTGGCCATCGCGGCCCAGTAGGGCAGCAGCGTCTGGAAGCCCTTCTGGTCACCGCGGCCCCAGTTGGCGTTGTCCAGCTCCTCGTCGCTGTCCTCCTCGAAGCGGTAGCGGTAGGCACCGCCGTCGTTGCCGACGACGAGCTGCACGCCGTTGTCCGCCTCCGGGTCGAGGATCCAGATCCCGTCCTGCTGGTCGGGGTGCGTGGTGGAGTTGTCGTCGGTGGGGTCGCGGTCGGTGGGACAGGCCGGGAGCCCGACGTTGAGCAGCAGGCACGAGTCGCCGCCGAAGTACTTGCCGATGACCCCGAAGTGCACCGGGGTGGTGCCGTCGAGGGGCTGACCGAGCTGCGGCAGGTCGTTGGACCACAGCTCCTCGAGCCCGAAGGCCATCCGCGTCGGGACGCCCGAGGCGGTCGCACGCGAGGGGTCGGGCTGGACCCAGAGGTTGTACCAGCCCTGGACGCCGGGCTGGTAGCCCGTCGCCGTACCGGTGCCGATCAGCGCCGAGCCGGTGGTCGGGTCGGCCGCCAGCGTCGTGCCGGTGGCCATCACGGTCCAGGACTGGCCGAAGTCGTCGGAGACGTAGATGCCGTTGAGCACCGTGCTGCCCAGCGGGGAGGAGAAGCCCTCCGGTGCGTCGATGCCGAGCAGACCGCCGTTGTTGAGCAGGTTGGCGTCCTGGACGATCGCGTAGAGGAAGTCGTGGTCCTGCTCGGGACCGACCGCATGGCCGAGCTCGGTGCGACCGATGGCGTCCTGGGCGGCGAAGCCGGTGGTCTCGAGCTTCTCGAAGGAGCCGGGCTTGCCGTTGCCGCTGCGGTAGATGCCGTTGTTGGGCGACTGGACCGAGCCGTCGGGGTTGGTGCGCTGCCCGCCGCGCCAGCCGACCGAGGCCACGACCGTGCCCGCCTCGGTCTCGGTGTTGACGCCGCCCGGCTCGACCACGACGACGTCGGTGACGACGCTGGCCAGGGCGCACTGCGGCTTCTTGCTCATGTTGGTGACACCGGCGCAGGGGCCGGTCGGGAGCTTGGCGTTCTTGTAGGAGCGGCCGGCGTTCGTGGAGACGAACAGGCCGTACTGGGTGGCCGCGTAGACCTTCTTCGGAGACGTCGGGTCGACGGCGATCGCGAAGCCGAGCGCGCCGGCCGGCACGCCCTTGCTGCGCTTCCACGACTTGCCGAGGTTGCCGGACCAGTAGGCGCCCAGGCCGGTGTAGGCCGAGGAGCCGAAGGTCGGCTCACCGGTCAGTGCCAGCAGGGTGCCGCCCTTGGCCTTGGTCCAGCCGACTGCGCCGGTGACCGTCGTCGGCAGGTTGCCCGTGGCGTCCTTCCAGGAGGCCGCCAGGTTGTCCGAGCGCCAGATGCCGCCGCTGCCGACGGCCGCGAAGAGCCGGCGGCCCTTCGGGTCCCAGGCGTAGTCGTCGATGCGGCCCATGTTGTCCTCGAGGCCGAGGCCGTTGACCTGGGGGTAGTTCTCGTCGTCGACGATGAGGGGACCCTTGCCGTAGGCCTTCGCCTTGCCCGCGGTGCCGGGGACCGACGCACGGCTCAGCGTCGCCGACTGGCGGGCGGCCGCGGTGGCGGCGCCGTCGTCGTAGGCGCCGAAGGGCGCCAGACGGGAGATGGCGCGGGTGTCGAAGAGCGCGTTGAGCTCCTTGAGCGACTCGGGTCGCTTGCTCACCACGCAGAGGCTGTCCCAGTCGTCGGGGTCGGTGCCCTGGAGCATCGGGAGCTCGCGCATGGCCTCGCGGACCAGCTCGGCCTCACGCGACTCCTCGCCGGCCTCGCCGTCCTCGCGCAGCTCCTCGAAGTCCTCCTCGGTGCGCATCTCGGCCCGCACCTCGCGCAGCGCGTCGTGGACCGGCTGGAACCCGGGGGCGCACTCTCCGATCGGGGCGGCGGCGGTGCGGGTCTCCGAGGCCCGCAGCTGCATCACCGCCAGCACGCCTGCGAGGACCAGCGCGAACGCTGTGACGACTGCCAACCACCGGTGCCGAAGGGCCACGGACTCACTCCTGAACTTGTGCCGGATGAACTGCCGGAAACCTGTGACTGCCTGCGCGGGTCTCGCGAGACGGCACGGGACGGGGGTGGCCGGTCGGCGACCCCCGGGCGTGACGAGGACGTCCGGACCATGAAACGACCGACCCCCGCTCCGCGTCACGGTATTGGCCGAAGAACCCCCTCGGGACCCGCCTGCATGAAGGAGTCGTGAAGACCCCTACAGCGGTCCACTGCCGCGCCGATCCGTGCAGCGTGCAACGCATCGGCAGCGGGGAGGGTGGCCCGGTGGAGGCAGGGTCGGCCGGGCCCCGCCACGAGGACGCCGTCCGGGCGGCCGAGGCCCTGGCGCAGAGCAACCTGCGCCTGGAGGAGAGCAACCAGAGCCTCAGCGACCTGTTGGGCCTGGTGGGGCACGACCTGCGCAACCCGCTCACCGTCTCCCTGGGCTTCCTCAGCATGACCGAGCTCGAGCTGGACGACCTGGAGCAGACCGGGGTCGACGTCAGCGGCGCCCGGGCCATGCTCGGGCGGGCCACGGAGGCGGCCCACCGGGTGGAGAGCATGCTGGCCAGCGTGCTCGAGATGAGCCGCATCGACTACGCCACGCTGCGCGGGCGCGGCGAGCTGCTCGACGTCGCCGAGACCGTGCGGCGGGCCGTCACCGACCTCACGATCTCCTCCGCGGTCGAGATCGGCGACCTCGACGGGCTGCGAGCCGTCGCCGACGCCTCGCACCTGCGTCAGGTGCTCGGCAACCTGCTCAGCAACGCCGACAAGTACGGCGCCGCTCCGATCACCATCACCGGCACGACCGTCGGCTCGACGACCCGGGTGGTGGTCGCGGACGCCGGGGCGGGCGTCCCGCCCGACTTCCTGCCCCGACTCTTCGAGCGCTTCAGCCGGGCCGAACGGGAGTCCGAGCCGGGCACCGGCCTGGGCCTGCACCTGGCGCGGCGGCTGTGCCGGATCATGGGCGGCGACCTCGGCTACCTCCCGCCCGAGGGCGACCAGGGCCCGCGCTTCGTGGTCAGCCTGGCCGCGGGCTGAACCATCCCCCCGTCCCGGTCCCGAACCGTTCCAGGCAGGCCAGCGCGACGGCGACCTCGGTACGCCGCTGCGAGAGAGGGTGACCGAGCAGCTCCTCGGCGCGAGCCACGCGGTAGCGCACGGTGTTCTTGTGCACGAAGAGCTCGGCCGCGGCCAGCTCGACCGAGGCCCCGTGCGCCAGGAACGCGGCCACCGTCTCCCGCAGCCGGTCCAGCGAGGGGTCCGGGTCGGCCAGCCCACCCAGCTCACGCTCCACGAGCCGGCGGGCCCCCGCCTCGTTGCCGGCCACCAGCGCGGCCAGCTCCACGTCGGCGTACGCCGTCCACCGCGCATCGGAGGCGACGCCCAGCGCGTGACGCTGTGCGTCGACGGCCTCCCGGTGGGAGTGCCGCAGCCCCGCGACCCCGGCGCCCGGGCAGCCGACCGCGATCCGCCAGGCCGCGCCTGCCGGCGACCCGTCGTCCTCGCCGCGGCCCTGCAGGAGCTCGGTCACGGCGGCGCGCACCGCTGTGGCACCGATCGGTTGGCGCGAGGTCAGCCAGGCCCACACCTCGGCCCGCCCGGCCGGGATGCTCAGGACGCTCGCCGCGAGGTCGGCGCCGAGCCCGTTGACGACCACCGAGAGTCGGGTGAGGACGTCCGGCGCGGCAGCCTCGCCGTCCTCCCAGAGCACGACGGCGGTGTGCTGGTCGCGGACGGGGTGACCCAGGGCGGTGGTGGCCTCGGTGAGGCTCACCTGCTCGCCCCGCAGGATCGCGTGGACGACCTCGCTGCGGCGCGCGATCGCCCCCTGCAAGGTGGCCTCCCGCTCCGCGGAGAACACACCGATCAGCTGCTCGACGGCGCCGTTGATCCACGCCCCGCCGTGGCTCCACAGGTAGACCAGCAGGTCGGTGCGGTCCAGGCCCTCGGTGTCGGCGGTGCGCACCACCTCGGTGAAGTACTCCCACACCGCCGACGACGCGCTCCGGTAGACCTGCAGCAGCACGCCGAGGTCGAGCTGGCGTCGGGCCAGGGAGAGCGCGAGGTCGACCGCCTGCGGAGGGAGCAGCACCTCCTGCGCCGGGCGCTCCAGCAGGCTGAGGAAGATCTGGAACTGCGCGCGGGTGCTGGCGTGCAGGTCGAGCACCAGCGCCGGGTCCCGGGCGATCTCGGGGATCGCCGCCATGATCGTGTCGTCCACGCGGGTCACGAAGGCGTCGAGCTCGCTGCGGCGTGCGGTCCGGGCGGCATAGGCCTGGACCCACGCCACGATCTGCTCCTGCGCCTGCGCGTCCGACCCCGCGTCCGACCCCGCGTCCGCCTCCTGCGCCACGGCCCACCCCCTCCACGCTCGACTGTGCTGAGGTCCAAAGACTGCCCCGAAGTCTGGCGGTGAGCGCCAAGATCCGGAAGAGGGACTGTGCTGGACTCTCAACCACGTCCCGAGGTGTGGTCACGATCACACCTCTCCCCGATCCGCCGGAGGTCCCCGTGGCCCAGCAACCCTCCACCCCCGCGACCTACGACTACATCGTGGTCGGGGCCGGCAGCGCCGGCGCCGTCGTCGCCTCCCGGCTCAGCGAGGACCCCACCACCTCGGTGCTGCTGCTCGAGGCGGGTCCGGAGGCCGAGGCGCTCGAGATCTCGATGCCCGCCGCCTTCCCGAACCTGTTCAAGACCCGCTGGGACTGGGACTACGCCACGACCCCCCAGCCCGGCCTGGGCGGGCAGCGCGCCTACTGGCCGCGCATGAAGGCGCTCGGCGGCTGCTCGTCGATGAACGCGATGATGTACGTCCGCGGCGCCCGGGCCGACTTCGACGGCTGGCAGCGCGACTTCGGCGCGGTCGGCTGGTCCTACGCCGACGTGCTGCCCTACTTCGTCCGCGGCGAGGCCAACTCCCGCGGCGCCGACGCCTTCCACGGCGCCGGCGGCCCCCTGCACGTCGAGGACCGCCGCTACACCCACGAGACCACGCGGGCCTGGCTGGAGGCCGCCCGGATGTCGGGACTGGCGGCCAACGACGACTTCAACGGCGAGACGCAGATGGGAGCAGGGGAGTACCAGGTCACCTGCCACCGCGGCCGGCGCTGGTCGACCGCGGAGGCCTACCTCGGCGCCGAGGTGCGCCGCCGCCCCAACCTGACGGTCAGGACCGGGGCGCTGGCCACCCGCGTGCTCCTGGACGGGACCCGCGCGGTCGGCGTGGAGCACCTGGTCGCCGGCGAGGTGCGGTCGGCGTGGGCCGACGCGGAGGTGGTGCTCAGCGGCGGTGCGATCAACACCCCGCAGCTGATGATGCTCTCCGGCATCGGTCCGGCCGACCACCTGCGCGCCCACGGCCTCGACGTCGTCCTGGACGCCCCGAGCGTCGGCGGCAACCTCCACGACCACGTGGTCGCCCCCCTGGTGTGGTCGACCACCGCCAAGGACCTCGCGGTGGACCACGTGAACCCCGCGCGGCTCGTGCAGTGGCAGGCGACGGGTCGCGGACCGCTCAGCTCCAACGTCGGTGAGACCGGTGCCTTCGTCACCACCCGCGGGGGCCTCGAGGGTCCCGACATCCAGTTCATCGCGGCTCCCACCGGCTTCTACGACAACGGCATGCACGAGGCCACCGTCCGTTCGCTGACCGCCGGGGTGGTCCTGGTCGACGTCGCCAGCCGCGGCCGGCTGTCGTTGCGCGGCAGCGATCCGCGCTGGAAGCCGGGGATGGACCCGGCCTACTACGCCGACCCCACCGACCGCGCCGCGATGCTGGCCGGTGTCCGGCAGGCTGTCGACATCGCCCGGCAGGGGCCGTTGGCCTCGATCATCACCGGCGCCCGCCTGCACCACGGCGAGGACGAGGCATCGCTGCAGGAGTTCGTCTCTCGGTGGTCCCAGACGCTCTACCACCCGGTCGGCACCTGCGCCATGGGCACCCACGACGACGCCGTCGTCGACCCGGAGCTGAAGGTGCGCGGCATCGAGGGCCTGCGCGTCGCCGACGCCTCGGTCATGCCCCGCATCACCCGCGGCAACACCAACGCCCCGACCATCATGATCGGCGAGAAGGCCGCCGACCTGCTGCGCGGTACCTCGCTGCCCGCCGCCGCCGTGCCCGCGCCCCGCACCACCACCCGCACCCAGGAGATGAGCCGATGACCACCGTCCAGGACCCCCGCTCCGACGCCGCGCCGGCCGGCGAGGACCGCCCCACCTTCGAGGTGCGCAACCCCGGCACCGGCGACCTCGTCGGCACCTGGCCGGTGCAGTCGGAGGCCGAGGTCGAGGAGACCGTCGCCCGGGCCCGGCTGGCCGCGGAGTGGTGGGCGGAGATCGGGTACGCCGAGCGCCGCAAGCGCCTCGACGCCTTCCGCGGCGTCATCGCGCGTCGCATCCACCAGCTGGCGCACCTCGTCCACGACGAGATGGGCAAGCCCCACAGCGACGCCTTCCTCGAGGTCGCCCTCGTCCTCGACCACCTGGCCTGGGCCGGCAAGCACGCGCCCAAGGTGCTCGGCCAGGAGCGGCGGTCCACCGGCCTGATCAACGCCAACCTCAAGGCCACCGTCGAGCACCACCCGCTGGGTGTCATCGGCGTGATCGGGCCGTGGAACTACCCCGTCTTCACCCCGATGGGCTCGATCGTCTACGCCCTGGCCGGCGGCAACGCCGTGGTCTTCAAGCCCAGCGAGTTCACCCCCGGCGTGGGCGCCTGGCTGGTGGCCGCCTTCGCGGAGGTGGTGCCCGAGCACCCCGTCCTGCAGCTCGTGACCGGCGACGGGTCGACCGGTGCGGCACTGTGCCGCGCGGGGGTCGACAAGGTCGCCTTCACCGGGTCGACCGCGACCGCGAAGCGGGTGATGGCCACCTGCGCGGAGACCCTCACGCCGCTCGTCGCCGAGTGCGGCGGCAAGGACGCGCTGATCGTGGACCGCGACGCCGACCTGGCAGCGGCAGCCGACGGCGCGGTGTGGGGCGGCATTGCCAACGCCGGGCAGACCTGCATCGGCGTCGAGCGCATCTACGTGCACCAGGACGTGGCCGCCGAGCTCGCGCGGCTGCTCGTCGAGCGCTTCGACGACCTGCGCGCCGGCGCCGACCCCGCCGCCGCGGTCGGGCCGATCACGATGCCCTCGCAGGTGCGGATCATCGACCAGCACGTCGCCGACGCGAAGGCCGCCGGCGGCCGGGTGCTGGCCGGCGGAGCACCCACGCAGGGCCAGGTGGTCCAGCCGACGCTGCTCACCGACGTACCCGAGGACTGCGCGGCCGTCGCCGAGGAGACCTTCGGCCCGACGCTGGTGCTGCGCGCGGTGCGCGACATGGACGAGGCCGTGACGCTGACCAACGCCTCGCGCTACCACCTCGGCGCCTCGGTGTACGGCAAGGCCGACGCCGAGCGCGTGGCCCGGCGGATCCGCTCGGGCATGGTGTCGGTGAACTCGGTCCTGGCCTTCGCGATCGTGCCCACCGTGCCGTTCGGCGGCGTGGGCGACTCCGGCTTCGGTCGGATCCACGGCGAGGAGGGGCTCAAGGAGTTCTGCTACTCCCACTCCGTGGTGCGCCAGCGCTGGAAGGCGCCGCTCCCGCTGACCTCCTTCGCCCGCACGGCCAAGCACGAGGAGACCCTCGGCAAGATCATCGCCCTGCTGCACGGGGGCAAGTAGCGGTCCCTGACGTGCCGAGCCGGCGCATCCTGCGTACACGCTGTACGCAGGATGCGCCGGCTCGGCGTCTGCTCAGGCCAGGGAGAGGAAGAGCTTCTCCATCCGGGCGCGCTGGGCGCCGTCGAGGTCACTGCCGTCGAGCAGGCACTGCTCCATGCCGGTGGCGACCAGGGCGAACCCGGCGCGCGAGAGGGCCTTGTTGACCGCGGCGAGCTGGGTGAGCACGTCCTCGCAGTCCGCGCCCTCCTCGAGCATCCGGATCACCCTGGCCAGGTGACCGTGCGCCCGCTTCATCCGGGTGACGACGGGCTTGGTGGCCGTGGCCTCGAGCTGCATCAGCCCGCCCCGTCCGTGCGGGCCCCGTCGTCGGCGAGCGCGGCGAGCATCTGCTGCAGCCGGGCACGGGCGTCCTCGGCGACCTCGCAGACCGCCTGCCCCGCGTCGGTCATCGAGATCATCACCTGCGGGTCGAAGGCCTCGACGACGACACCGTCGGCCTCCTCGCGCACCACCACGTTGCACGGCAGCAGCGCGGCGACCGACGGGTCGGCGGCCAGCGCCTGGTGGGCCAGCTGCGGGCGGCACGCGCCCAGGATCACCTGGGGCGCCACGTCCACGTCGAGCTTGGTCTTGAGGGTGGCCTTGAGGTCGATCTCGGTGAGCACGCCGAAGCCGGCGTCGCCGAGCAGCTCGCGGACCCGCGCGACGGTCGCGTCGTAGTCGTGCGGCGAGCGGGCGGTGAGCGTGTAGCCGGGCGTGCCGTCGGACGTGGTGTCGGTCATGGTCCCTCCTCGGACTTGCCTAACCCCCCTAGGGGTTGGTTGCATGTCCCCATCGTAACCCCCCTAGGGGTTCTGAGCCAAGCGATCTCCCTGAGGAGGAGCGTCCATGACCAGCACCGCCCCCCACCCACCCTCGACCCCCTCACGGGTCCCCAACGGACCGGGTCCGCTCGGCCGCCTGGGCACGTGGGTGCTCGACCACCGCCGCCTCGTCGCCGCGGTGTGGGCCCTGCTCATCGTCGGCCTGGGCATCTTCGCCCCCCGGGTCGAGCACGACCTCTCCGGCGCCGGGTGGCAGGCCGACGGGTCGGACTCCGTCGCGGCCCGCGACCTGGCCGTCGAGCACTTCGGGGGCAACGCCTCCTCGGCGATCCAGGTGGTCGTGCGCTCCAGCGACGGTCCGGTGACCGAGGGCGAGGGGGCCGAGGTCATCGCCGAGGTCACCGCACTGCTCGAGGAGGACCCGCGCATCGCGACGATCGTGCCGCCGCAGCCCGGGGCCACGCTGTCCCAGGACGGCGACACCGGCGTCGTGCTCGCCGGCGCCGGCGCCGACACCAACGAGATGGTGCGCGCGGCGACCGACCTGAAGGAGGAGCTCGCCGCGCTGTCCACCGACACCGTCGAGGTCACGCCCACCGGCTCCTCGCTGCTGTGGAGCGACTTCAACGACGCCAACCTCGAGGCCATGCTCAAGAGCGAGCTGATGTCGTGGCCGGTGACCCTGGCCATCCTCGTGCTGGCCTTCGGCGCCCTCGTGGCCGCCGGGCTCCCGCTCATCCTCACCCTCGCCGGGTTGGTCGCCTCCGCCGGCTCCCTGGTGCTCATCAACCAGCTGGTCCCCGTCTCCATCTGGGCCATGAACTTCGCGATGATGTTCGCCCTGGCCCTCGGCATCGACTACGCCCTGTTCCTCGTCGTCCGCTACCGCGCGGCCCGCGCCGCCCACCCCGGCCCCGAGGGCGTGCGCTGGGCCGTCGCCCAGACCATGGACACCGCCGGCAAGGCCGTCCTGCTCTCGGGTCTCACCGTGCTCATCTCCCTGTCGGCGGTGATGCTCGTGCCCTCGCCGTCCTTCCGGTCGATGGCCGGCGGGATCATGCTCTCGGTCGTCTTCGTGCTCGGCGCGACGCTGACGTTGCTGCCACTCGTGCTCGGCTGGCTCGACGACCGCATCAACAGGTTCTCGCTGCCCTGGTCGCGCTCCGGCGAGCACCGCTCGCCGCGGTTCGCGGCGTGGGGGGAGCGCCTGTGGGCACGCCCCTGGACGTGGGGGCTGGTCTCGCTGCTGGTGCTGCTGGCCCTGGCCGCGCCCATCCTCGGCCTGAAGACCGCCATGCCCTCGATCAAGGTGCTGCCGGAGGACGCGTCCGCGCGGGTCGGGTACGACGTCGTGCAGGCCGAGCTCGGCGAGGGTGCGCCCGGCGCCATCGGGGTCGTCGTCGACTCCGACCAGGCCGCTGCCACGCTGAAGGTGCTGGCCGACGACCCGGGGCTCGCCGGCGTACTCCCCGGGATGAAGGCGGCCGACGGCGCTGACCTGGAGATGTTCACCGCGGTCCCGACCGTCGACCCCTCCGACCCCGAGCTCGCCCAGACCGTGGACCGGCTCCGTGCCGACCTGCCGTCCTCGGCACTCGTCGGTGGTGCGGCCGTCGAGAACCTCGACCTGAAGTCGCAGCTGGACGAGTCGACGCCGATCGTCGTGGCCGTCGTGCTGGCGCTGGGCTTCCTGCTGCTGCTCGTCGCGCTGCAGGCCCCGCTGATCTCGCTGCTGGGCACCCTGGTGAGCCTGCTGTCGACCGCCGCGGCGTTCGGCGTGGCCCGCCTGGTCTTCCAGGAGGGGTACGGCGCGGACCTGCTCGGCTTCGAGAGCCAGGGCTTCCTCGACGCCTGGGCGCCGGTGTTCTTCTTCGCGATGATCTTCGCGATCGCGATGGACTACACGGTCTTCCTGCTGGCCTCGGCCAAGGAGCACTACGAGCGCTCGGGTGACCCGCACGAGGCGATGGTCGGCTCGCTGGCCCACTCGGGCCGGGTGATCTTCGCCGCCGGCGCGGTGATGGTGGCGGTGTTCTTCACCTTCGCCCTCTCCGGCCCGATCCCGCCCAAGGAGATGGGCATCGTGCTCGGCGTCGCGGTCCTGCTCGACGCCTTCCTGGTCCGCCTGGTGCTGCTGCCGGTGCTGCTGCGTCTGACCGGCAGGGCCGCCTGGTGGTCGCCGGCCTGGCTGCGCCGGGTGCTGCCCACCATCTCCTTCGCCCACGACTGAGCACCGGGAGTCCTCGATGAACCTCGACCGTGCCGTGCTCGCCCTCGCGGGCACCATCACCCTGGTCAGCGCCCTGCTGGCTGCCCTGGTCTCACCGTGGTGGCTGCTGCTCACCGCGTTCGTGGGGCTCAACCTGCTGCAGTCCAGCGTCACCGGGTTCTGCCCCGCGGCCGCGGTCTTCCGCCGGCTCGGGCTGAGCAGCGGGTGCGCGTTCCGCTGAGCTGAGGCCCCCTCAGCCGCCCAGGTGCTCGGCCAGGGCGGCGAGGGCGGTCTCGCCGGTGAGGTCGCCGGGGAGGAGCGGGACCTCGGTGAGGGGTACGCCGGGGACGGCCTCGCGCAGCACGGCGAGGTGCTGCTCCTCGACGGCCCGCCGGGCGGTGAGCACCGCACCGTCCGCGGGCGAGCGTCGGTTGACCAGCAACCGTCGGACCGGGATGCCCAGCGCACGCAGCTGGGTGTGCAGGGCCTGGGTCTCGGCGACGGGGAGTCGCTCGGCGGTCGTGACCAGCCAGAACCCGGCCCGGGCCGGGTCGACCAGCAGCTCGTGCAGCGCGGCGAACCGGTCGCGTCGGCGCAGCAGCACCCGGCGCAGCTCGGCGTCGCGGTCGACGTGCTCCTCACCGGCCCCGAGGCCGCGCAGCGCGGCCCCGAAGCGCTCGGAGCGGTCGCGGTTGGCCAGCAGCGCCTCGGTCCACGACGTGAGTCGCTCCGGCAGCGCCATCAGCCGCAGCGTGTGACCGGTCGGCGCCGTGTCCACCACGACGACGTCGTACGCCGAGGAGGGGTGGCAGGCCCCCACGACCAGCTCTGCCAGCCGCTCCAGGACGGCCGACTCGTGGGTGCCGGGCGCCTCACGGGCCAGGTCGAGGTGCTGCTGGGCCGGGGCGTGCATCCGCTCGGGCAGCATCCGACGCAGCGTCTCCCCCACCGTCCGCAGGTGCCGCTGCACGGTCAGGGCCGGGTCGATCTCCACGGCGTCGACGTGGCCGGCGTCGCGCAGGACCCGCCGCGGCTCGTCGCCGAGCGGGGCACCCCACGCGTGCCCGAGGTTGTGCGCCGGGTCGGTGGAGACCAGCAGCACCCGCCGCCCGGCCCGGGCCTCCTTCAGGGCGACCGCGCACGAGACCGACGTCTTGCCGACGCCGCCCTTGCCCGAGACCAGCAGCAGCTGCGGGTCCCCGCGGTCACCCCTGCCGCTCAACAGCACCCCACGTGGTCCAACGGCGAGCGCTCCATCCCCACCCGGCGGTGCCAGGCGTGGAACTCCTCGTAGGTCGCGGGCAGCAGCTCGGCCGACCAGTACGCCGCAGGGTCGGGCACCCCGAGGGCCTCGGCCAGCACGACCAGCATGAACAGGTCGTCCTCGTCGCGGCGGGCCCGGCGCATGGTGGTGCGGTAGGGGCCGGCGTAGAACTCCTCCAGCCCCGCGCGCACCGCCGCCCAGCGACCCATCAGGCGCCCGTCGGCACGTGCGCGCGTCCGGGGGTGGGCCCCCTCATCGCGTGGCCGACTCCGGGGCGGCGGCCTCCCGGTCGTGGGCGTCGGTCTCCTCCGGCATCGACCGGGCCGCGCGCATCGCGAGCACCGCCTCGACCGCCACCCACACGGCGGCGACGATGATGACGACGTCGATGCCGAGCAGCAGCCAGTCCTCGTCCTCGCGCAGCGTGCCGAGCTGGACGATCGCGGCGTAGAAGGACATGACGAACACGAAGACCAGGGGCACCAGCGCGGGGAGCGGGTTGCGCTTCTTGCGCAGCAGGATGACCGCCACGATCGACAGCGTCAGCGACGCGAGCAGCTGGTTGGTGGTGCCGAAGAGCGGCCAGATCCGCATGCCGCCCTCGCCACCGGCGCCGGCCGAGAAGGTCAGTCCCATGGCGACCACGAGCACGATCGCGGTGCCGACGTACTTGTCGACCCGGGTGCCGAGGACCTCACCGACCTCCTGGACCACGAAGCGCTGCAGGCGCACGCCGGTGTCCATGGTCGTCGCGGCGAAGAGCACCGCCATGGTCGCGAGGATCGTGGCCGACAGGGAGGTCGGGATGCCGAGGCCGGCGTTGAGGATGCTGCCGCCGCCCTGGACGAAGGCGGTCACTCCCCCGGCGTTGAACTCGGTGTAGACCGCCTCCCAGTCCGCGAGCGTGGCGTAGCCGGCGGTGGCGGCGATGATCGCGCCGAGCGCCAGCAGGCCCTCGCCGACAGCGCCGAAGTAGCCGACGAACCGGGCGTCGGTCTCCTTGTCCAGCTGCTTGGAGCTGGTGCCGGAGGAGACCATGCCGTGGAAGCCGGAGATCGCGCCGCAGGCGATGGTGACGAACAGCAGCGGCACCAGGCTGGGGGTGCCCTCGGGGACGTTGCCGTTGATCGCGGGCGCGGCCAGGTCGGGCGCCGAGAACAGGGTGGCGCCGTAGAGCAGGCCCAGGCCGATGAAGAGCTGCACGCCGTTGATGTAGTCGCGCGGCTGCAGGAGCACCCAGACCGGCAGCAGCGAGGCGATGCCTGCGTAGACGAACAGCGCGACGATCCAGAAGGTCGCCGGGGACATCCCGAGGGTGGAGGCGGGCAGCTCGATCGGGTACGCGTCGCCGAGCAGGATCAGGGCGTAGAGGGCGGTGACGCCGATGACCGTGGTGAGCAGCAGGTTCATCCGCCAGCGGTAGATCATCTGCCCGACGACCAGGGCCACGACGATGGCGCCCCAGGCGGGGATGACCGCGCTCGGGGTCGAGATCAGCAGGTTCTTGATGACCACCGCGAAGGCCGCGACCACCATGAGCAGCAGCAGGAAGATCACGACGAGGAACAGGTTGCGCCCGCGCGCCCCGATGTAGCGACCCGAGAGCATGCCCATCGAGCGGCCGCGGTTGCGGGTGGAGGCCCACAGCGCGCCCATGTCGTGCATGCCGGCGAAGAAGACGGTGCCGAGCGTGACCCAGAGGAACGCCGGGAGCCAGCCCCAGATCACCGCGACGGCAGGGCCGACGATCGGGGCGGCGCCGGCGACCGAGGTGAAGTGGTGGCCCCACAGCACGAACTTGTTGGTCGGCACGAAGTCGACCCCGTCGTGCATCTCGTGCGCCGGTGTCGGGTAGGCCTGGTCGAGCCGGTAGATCCGCTCACCGAGGAACTTGGCGTAGAGCAGGTAGCCGCCCGCCAGCATGGCGAGCCCGATGAACAACAACCACAACGACGACATGGGTCGGCCTCCGAGTAGACACGTCCGCACCCGGCACCCACCGGGTCGGCATCACCCTAGGTGTGCCCTGTGACCGCCCTCACCACACCTGCCTCGCCCGTCGGGGTGGCACCGCCCGGGTCGTCCGCGCACGCCGCGGTGCGGCACCCTGGGAGCGTGCAGACGCCCGATCCCTCCGACCCCACGGCCCAGGACCCGGCCCAGGACCCGGCCGACGACCCCGCCGAGCGGATGGCGCAGTGGCTGGGCGGGCTCGGCCTGGTCGACTACCTCTCCGACGAGGGGATGCTGCGGCTCGAGCGCGACGAGCGCGGTCGGGCGCGGTGGGTCGACCCGGCCACCGGCGACGTCCTCGACGCGGTGCGGCTCGGTGACCTCGAGCGGCAGCTGCGCCAGCACGGCGAGGACCCGGCCCACGCGGTGCCGGTGCCGCTGGTGCAGGCCGCGCACCTGGCCCGGGTACGCCGGCGGCTGCTCGACTCGGAGTGGTGCACCTACGAGACGCTGGCCGAGCGACGCGGCGCGAGCCTGGAGGCGACCCGCTTCGCGGTGACGCGGGCGGTCAACGAGCACCGGCTCCTCGCCGTACCCACCGAGCTGGCGCTGCTGGTCCCGTCCTTCCAGCTCGACGACGCCGGGGAGCCGCGGGCGGACCTGGCGCCGCTGCTGGAGCCGCTGCTGGCCGCGGGCACCGACCCCTGGCGGGTGTGGGGCTGGCTGACCCAGCCGGCGGCGCTGCTCGGCGGGCAGGTCCCGGCCGAGGCCGCGGCCGACCCGGAGACGGCGCAGGTGGCCGCCCACGCGGCCCGGCGACTGGCCGCTGCCGGCTGAGGCCGACCGGGCGCCACCTAGGCTCGGCACGCACGCTCACCCGCACCCGACCCGGAGGTCCAGCATGCACGGCGAGGTGCTCCGCACCGACCGACTCACCCCGTCGATGGTCCGCGTGGTCCTCGGCGGTCCCGGCCTGGCCGGCTTCCGGCCGAGCACGGAGGCCGACAGCTACGTCAACCTGGCCTTCCCGCCGGCGGGCGCGGCCTACGGGCCCCTCTTCGACCCCGCGGAGGTCAAGGAGACCCTGGCCAAGGACTGGTGGCCGGCCCGCCGCCGCCTGACCGTACGCCGCTGGGACGCCGCGGCCGGGGAGCTGACCCTGGACTTCGTGGCGCACGGCGACGTCGGCGTCGCAGGCGCGTGGGCGCTGCGCGCACAGCCGGGCGACGTCCTGGTGATGGAGGGCCCGAGCTCGGGCTACCACCCCGACCCGACCGCCGACTGGCACCTGCTGGTCGGCGACGAGTCGGCGCTGCCGGCGATCGCGGTGGCCCTCGAGTCGCTGCCCGCCGGTGCCAGGGCCGTGGCCGTGCTGGTCTGTGACGGGCCCGAGCACGAGCTGGCGCTGACCACCGACGCCGACCTCGACCTGCGCTGGGTGCACCGCTCCCCGGCCGACCCGGCTCCCCTCCCCGCCGCGGTCGAGGCGGCGAGGTTCCCCGAGGGCCGGGCGCACGCCTTCGTGCACGGCGAGGCCGACGAGATCCGTGACATCCGACGACACCTGCTCACCGAGCGTGGCCTGACCCGGGCCCAGATGTCGTGCTCGCCGTACTGGCGGCGCACGATGACCGACGAGGCGTGGCGCGCGGTCAAGCGCGACTTCGTGGCCTCGATGGAGGGCGACGCCTGACCCGAGGACCGCAGGCGCAGCTCAGGACGGCTTCGCCAGCAGCAGCCGGCGCAGGCTGTCGGCGAGGTCCGCGGCCACCTGGCCGGTCGGCCGGGGGTCGGAGATCGCGGTGAGGCACAGGGCTCGCACCGCGCGGGCCAGCCACTCGGGATCGACGTCGCGGTTGACGACGTCACCGTGACGCAGCAGCAGCCCGGCCATCGGCTTGTCGGTCGCCGCCTCACGCACGGCCTGGTCGAAGCGGTGGGCCGTGGCGGCGATCAGGAACCGGTGCTCGTGCGCGAGCGTCACCACACCATGGGCGAGCACGTCCAGCGCGTCGGCGAGCGGCAGGCTGCCGACCTCGGCGAAGAGCCCGGGAACCACCTTGGCCGCCTCGTGGATGATGAGCTCGTCGGTGAGCGCGTCCCGGTCGGAGAAGTGCCGGTAGAGCGTGGTCCGGGTGACCCCGGCCTCCTCCGCGACATCGGCCAGGCTGACGTTGTCGGTGGTGGCGAAGAGCCGCGCGGCCGCGTCGAGGATCGCCGCGCGGTTGCGCTGGGCGTCCGAGCGGGTAGCGCGGGCGGTGGCCATCCCTCCAGGCTAGCGACGTAGGTTGGCGCCGCACCCGGAAAGCGCCGAAGGAGTCGCCATGCCAGCCCGCCGCGTCCTCGACACCGAGGAGCACGCCGACCTGCTCCGCCTGACCCGCGAGATCGTCACCACCGAGCTCGCGCCCCTGGTCGCCGACGCCGAGCGCGACGAGGTCTTCCCCCGCGAGGCGTTCCGCACCCTGGGCCGCGCCGGGCTGCTCGGGCTGCCCTACCCCGAGGACCTCGGCGGCGGCGGGGTGCCCTACGAGGTCTACCTCCAGGTGCTCGAGGAGATCGGCACCGTCTGGGCCTCCGTCGGGGTCGGTACGTCGGTGCACGCCCTGTCCTGCTTCGCCCTCGCCACCCGCGGCACCCCCGAGCAGCAGCAGCGCTGGCTCCCCGACTTCCTGGCCGGCGACCTGCTCGGCGCCTACTGCCTCTCCGAGCCGCACGCCGGCTCCGACCCCGCCGCGATGCGCACCAAGGCCGTCCGCGACGGCTCCGGGCCGGACGCTGGGTGGGTGCTCACCGGGGCCAAGGCCTGGACCACCCACGGCGGCCACGCCGACTTCTACACCGTCATGGCCCGCACCGGCGAGGGTCGCGGGGACATCTCCTGCTTCCTCGTGCCCGCCGACACCCCCGGCCTGTCCGCCGACGCCCCCGAGAAGAAGATGGGGCTCACCGGCTCGGCCACCGCCACCATGCGCCTCGACGGCGCCCGCATCCCCGCCGACCACCTCGTCGGCGAGCAGGGCGAGGGCCTCAAGATCGCCCTCGCCGGTCTCGACGCCGGGCGCCTCGGCATCGCCGCGGTCGCCACCGGCCTGGCGCAGGGGGCGCTGGACCACGCACTGGCCTACGCCCGCGAGCGCGAGGCCTTCGGCCAGCGGATCCTCGACCACCAGGGGCTCGGGTTCCTGCTCGCCGACATGGAGGCCGCGATCCAGACCGCGCGGGCCGCGACCCTGCACGCCGCCCGCCTCAAGGACGCCGGCCTCCCGTACGGCCGCGAGGCCAGCATCGCCAAGCTGGTCGCCACCGACCACGCCATGAAGGTCACCACCGACGCCGTCCAGGTCCTCGGCGGCTACGGCTACACCCGCGACTTCCCCGTCGAGCGCTACATGCGCGAGGCCAAGGTCACCCAGATCTTCGAGGGCACCAACCAGATCCAGCGCATGGTCATCGCCCGGCACCTCGACCGCCAGCCCGACGACTCGATCACGCACCTCTCCTAGCGCCTCGTGTGGCTGAGCGCGGCGCATGGACCGCGCTGGGCCACACGAGCCGGACCCGCTCAGGGGCGCGGGCCGACGTACGTGCCGCGGCCGGTGGGCAGCGGAAGATCCAGCGTCGTGCGGATGCCCGGCGGCGCGGCGACGACGTCGGGGATGGCGTTCACGATGCGGCCGCAGGCGGCGACGATCGCCGCATGGTTGTGGTCACCGTGCTCGCTGCTCGGCACGACGTCCACGGTGTACGACGGCTCCCCGACGATCTCGACCCGGTAGGCGCCGCCACCGGCCGCGGGGTGGGCCCAGTCCGGGCGCAGGTCCTCGCGGGTGCGGGTGACGTGCTCGACGACGACCGCCGGGTGCCCGGCGACGATCCCGGAGATGGAGAACTTCATCGCCGCGATCGTCCCCTGCTCGATCCGGCCCGCAGCGATGTCGTAGGACTCCGGCGCCGGCTCGACCTCCCAGCGCTCGACGATCTCGTCGACCTCGATGCCGAGACCCGCGGCCATCATCCGGATCGCGGTGCCCCACGCCAGCGCGAGCACCCCGGGCAGGAAGAGCATCGGCACGGTGTCGATCGGCTGGCCGAAGCCCATCAGGTCGAACATCACCTCAGCCCCGTCGTACGTCGCGTAGTCGGCCAGCTCGTAGCAGCGGATCTGCTCGATGCGCTGACAGGTGCTGGCCAGGGCCAGCGGCAGCAGGTCGCTGGCGAAGCCGGGGTCGACCCCGGTGATGTAGAGGCTGGCGCCGCCGGCCTCTGCGGCGGCCTCGACCTTCTCGATGACCCGATCGGGCGCGGTGCCCCAGGGGTACTGCAGGGTCCCCGGGGCGGAACCCACCACGTCGATGCCGGCCTCGAGCAGTCGGCAGACGTCCTTGGTCGCCTCGACCGGACGGGTGTCGCCCATCGCGCAGTAGACAGCGACGTCGGGGTGCAGCGCGATCAGCTCGTCCAGGCTGCCGACCGCGGCGACGCCGGTGGTGACGTCGAGGCCCGCGAGGGTGCCGGCATCGACACCGACCCGGTCTGCCGTCGAGGTGCTGACGCCGACGAGCTCGAAGCGCTCGTCGGTGACGAGCTGGCGCAACGTGAGCCGGCCGGCGTTGCCGGTGGCGACCTGGACGACCCGGGTCGGGGACGGTGCCATGGGAGATCCGATCGGTAGAACGTGTTCTATTTCACGGTCAACCTACGCTACTTTCGCTCCCATGGGACGTGTGGACGGCAAGGTCGCGCTCATCAGCGGCGGTGCGCGCAACATCGGTGGCGCCACGGCGCGGTGGCTGGTCGCCGAGGGCGCCAAGGTGGTCATCGGCGACGTGCTCGACGAGGAGGGTCAGGCCCTGGCCGACGAGCTCGGACCCGATGCGACCTACGTCCACCTCGACGTGACCAGCAACGAGGACTGGCGGGCCGCGGTGGAGACCACGACCTCGACGTACGGCTCGCTGAGCGTGCTGTTCAACAACGCCGGCATCTTCAACGGCGGTCAGCTGCAGCGCTACAAGCGCGAGCTGTGGCAGCAGATGCTCGACGTCAACCTCACCGGAGCCTTCCTGGGCTGCCGCGCCGCGGCGGACGCGATGATCGCCTCCGGCGGCGGCTCGATCATCAACACCTCCTCCATCGAGGGACTGCGCGGGACCCCGTGGGCGCACGGGTACGTCGCCTCGAAGTGGGGCCTGACCGGGCTCACCAAGTCGGTGGCGATGGAGCTGGCGCCCCACGGCATCCGCGCCAACTCCGTGCACCCCGGCCGGATCAGCACGCCCGCCACCGACCAGATGCCTGCGGACCTCATCCCCATCCCGCTGGGGCGTCCGGGCACGGTCGAGGAGGTCGCGGGGCTCGTGGTCTTCCTCGCCAGCGACGAGTCGGCGTTCTGCACCGGCTCGGAGTTCACCGTCGACGGCGGCACGGTGATGCACATCCCGACCAACCCCTGATCGGGCGACCGATCAGGCCCCGCCCGGGCTCAGAGCTTCGGGCTCGGGCTCGGGCTCAGGTGGAGGCGCCGACCAGGGCCCGCTCGGCCAGCAGCTCCTCCACGCGGGTGCGCAGCACCTGGACCGTGAACGGCGTCGCCAGCACCTCGTCGGCACCGGCCAGGACGGCGGTGCGCACCTCCTCGCGGGTCCCCAGCGAGGACAGCATGATGACCGCGGACTGGGTCCGCTCGGCGTCGGCGCGCAGCTCGTGCAGCACCTCCAGCCCGGTCAGGCGGGGCAGGACCATGCCGAGGACGACGAGGTCGAAGGGCTGGTTGCGCCACAGCCCGAGCGCCTGCAGGCCGTCACGGGCGGCGGTGACGCGGTGCCCCGCGAGCCGCAGGACCGGCACCACGAGCTCCAGCAGCTCCGGGTCGCGCTCGGCGACGAGGATCCGGCCGGGCGTCACCATGACGACTCGGACACCTGCCGCGAGGTCGCCGTACGCCGAGCCGTGGCCAGCTCGCCGAGGAGCACCTCGACGTCGATGTCGTCCACCCAGTGCCGCAGCGCCGAGCGGGGCGGCCGGGCCAGGGCTGCGGCCATCTCCGGCGCCACCGGGTCGCCGTAGGTCAACCGGTAGATCGTCTCGGTCGCGGTGAAGTCCAGCCCGACGACCTCCGCGCAGCGGTGCACGCCGTCGAGCGTGCGCAGCAGCAGCATCTGGCCCGGCTCGAGGGGCTCCGCGAGCGCCACCATGTCGTGCGGCACGTCCAGGCCGTCGTGCGCCTCGAGCTCGAGGTCGGGGATCGGGATGTCGGCCAGGATCATCGGGCCTCCTGGGGCTCGGGACGCGCGGCGGGGTGGACCCTCCATGATCCGCCGGATCTGCCGCCGGCGCCACCTGGTCTGGCGCACGTCGACCAAAACTTGACGTACGTACCATCTGTGCGTCCGGTGGCGCGCGGCGACCGTCGAGGGACCGCGTTCCCCGGCGACCGGCGCGCCGCACGCCCTAGCCTGGGTGGCGCGATCACCGTGACGTCGTCCACCGGCGTCCGCCGCGGCAGAAGGGGGCCACCGTGACGACGCACCTGGCGTTCGGCGACGCCCCGCGTCGCGAACAGGTCTACCTCGTGCTCGCCGGCGTCGCCGCCGTTGCGGCGCCGCTGGCGCTGACCGGCCCGTGGGGCGCGGACCGACTGGTGTCCGCGCACCCGCCGGACTGGTTCACCTGTGCGGTCCTGGTCGCCCTGTCGGCGCTCAACGTCGAGATCGGCCGGGTCCTGGTCGGCGGGCTCGCGCGTGGGCAGCAGCCGCACAAGGCACTGTCGGCGTGGGCCTTCGCCTGCGCGATGGTGCTGCCCGCCGCCTGGCTGCTCGTCGTCGTACCCCTCACCTACGCGCACACCCGCTGGCGCGGGCTGCGCGCGCCGCTGTGGAAGTGGGTGGGCTCGGCGGCCTTCCTGGTCCTGGCCGGCACCGCCGCCTCGCTGGTCCCGCGACTCGTGCTCGGCGGCCTGCCGAACTGGATGCAGGGCGACGGGCGCGGGGGGCTGGGCACGCTGTTGGTCGCGGCCGCGGTGTTCCTGGTCGTGGAGAGCGCGCTCTTCGCGGGGTCGGCATGGCTGAACCACGCCGAGGACGAGCAGTGGCTGCGCAGCCAGCTGACCAGCCCGGGCTACCACCTCAACGAGGCCGGGGTCGTCCTCACCGGCGGGTTGATGGCGGCGATCTGGACGGCCGGGGCGTGGTTCGTGCTGCTGCTCGGCCCGCTGTACGCGCTGATGCAGCGCGCGGTGCTGCTCGAGCCGCTGCGCGAGAACGCCGCGATGGCCGCAGAGCTGGTCGAGACCAACCGGCAGCTGGAGGCGGTGAGCGAGTTCAAGAGCGACCTGATGGGGATGCTCGCCCACGAGGTGGGCAACCCGCTGGCGGCGGTGACCGGGTACGCCGAGGTCGCCGTCGACTCCCTCGAGGAGGGCGACCCCGACGGGGCGCTGCCGGCGGTCCGGGTCGTGCAGCGCAACGCCGACCAGATCGGCGGCGTCCTGCACGACATCGTCGCGCTGGTCGAGGCCAACCCGGGCGGCCTGACGGCCCGGCCCGAGCCGACCCTGCTGGGGCCGCACCTGCAGGCCGCCGCCGCGGCGCAGCCGGCCGGCGCCCAGCCCGAGGTGCACTGCGCCGACGACCTCGTCGCGCTCATCCAACCCGGCCACCTCGACCAGGTGCTGGCCAACCTGCTCGGCAACGCCACCAAGTACGCCGGAGGCGCGACCCGGCTCGTGGCCACCCCGGACGGCGAGCGTCGGGTGGTCGTCGCCGTGCAGGACGACGGGCCGGGGATCCCCGACGACTTCCGCGACCAGGTGTTCCGCCGGCGCACCCGGCACCCGGACACCGCCGACACCGTCTCCGGCCGTGGCCTGGGGCTGCACATCAGCCGTGCCCTGGCCCTCGCCAACGGTGGTGACCTGCGACTCTCGTCCGAGCCCGGCGGCAGCTGCTTCGAGCTGGTGCTGCAGGCCGGCCCGCCCCCGGCGTGAGCCGCTCTCAGAAGCCGATCCCCGCCCGCAGCACCTCCCTCGGCAACGCCATGGCGTCGGTCAGGAAGTCACGATGCGCCCGGACACAGCGAGCCAGCTGACCTGCGGGGATCCGAGCCGGGGTGTCCTCGACGGTGTGGTAGTGCGGGGTGGCCATCGTGAGGTTGACGCTGGGGACCCCGAGGGCTCCGACCAGGCCCTCCAGGTCCCCGTTGGCGTTGACCTCGGGGATGGTGGGCACGGCAGCGGTGAGCAGGAGCCCGTGGGCGACCAGGTGCGGCAGGAACGTCGCGGCGAGCGCCGGATGCCGCGTGGTGAACAGCGCGCGCTCCTCGTCCCCGGGCCGCTGGACGCCGACATCGACCTGCAGTCCGAGCATGTCGGTCAGTCCGGTGCCGCTCACGTGCTCGTCACCATGGGCGGCGAGGTGGTCGAGGTTCACGAAGAGGTCCACGTCGGCCATCAGCTCGGGCCGGCTGGCGACGAAGTGGTTCAGACCGAGGTGCGGGTAGCCCGCGTCGTGCCCGGTGACCCCGACGAAGACCATGTCGCGCGGTCGCTGCGACCGCGGGAGTGCCGCGAAGTGCTCGGCGAGACCGATGAGGCCCGCCACCCCGGTGGCGTTGTCGAGCGCCCCGGTGAACCACGCGTCGTAGTGCGCGCACACCAGCACGGTGCCGGGCAGCTCACCCGACCCACGGAGGTGGCCCACGACGTCACGGGTGGTGCCGTCGCGGTGCTCGGCGGCCAGTCGGTACCGAAGTCGACCACCCTCGCCGGCCGCCGCGCGCACGGCGGCGAGGTCCTGCGCCCCGAGCTGGAAGGCCGGTATCGGGTTCTCGTCGAGGAGGTTGCGGCCCGACGAGGTCGGTCGGATCAGGTTGTCCGGAGCGTCGGAGGTCACGACCATCGCCACCGCTCCGAGCTCCGCGGCACGGTGGTAGGTGTCGGGGTAGCTCGCGAAGACGTTGAGCAGGGCCTTCCCGGTCACCACGGCGACGGCCCCGGTGAGGTCGCGGGCCAGCAGCTCGGGCTCGGTGCCGAGTCCGACGTCGACCAGGGGCGCGGTGCCGCGGCCGGCGGCGGTCGACCAGATCGGGAACGAGGGCAGGACGCGGCGACCCTGTGCGGAGAGCAGCGTCGTGCGCCAGCCGTCGAGCTGCCACTTGCGGAAGGTGTAGCGGTCGACCTCGACGTCGAGGCCGGCATCGCGGAGCCGACGCGCGAGCCAGGCACCCGCCTGGCGCTCGGCCCGGTACCCGGCCCAGCGCGGCTGGAAGTCGCAGAGCTCGCGCACCCGGCGGTGCAGCCTCGCAGGTGCCATCGGATCGGGACGTCCGGCGCGGCCCGGGGACCGCTGGGGAAGGGCCTTGGCTGCGGGGCCGTTCAACGCCGTGGCGGCGGCAGCGGCCATCGTGCCCGCGACCAGGCTTCGTCGGTCGACACTCATCGCACGCTCCGGGGGTCGCCAGCGGTCTGGAACAGGTCGAGGATCCAGGCGGCGAGCTCGGGGGCCGCCTGGTCAGCGGTCGGCGAGTGCTCCGCGGGCCAGAGCGCGAGGTCGACGGGGTAGCCGCGGGCTCGGTACTCCTCCGCGAGCTGGATGGTGAGCGGGAGCGGCGCGACGCTGTCGAGCGCGCCTGCGTCGATCCTGATCGGGAGGCCGAGGCGCATCGTGAGATGACGTACGTCGTCGGCACGCAGCTTGTTCTTCATCTCCTCCAGCGCCTCGTCACCACGGGGCCCCTTGACCTGCTGGGGCGACAACCCGCCCCATGAGTCGGTTCCCCCGAGGTCCTCCAGGCAGAGCCGTTCCAGGTCCGGCCACAGGGCCACCGCCTCGGGCGAGAGACCGCCCTGCTGCAGGAGCAGCCGCCGCAGGGCGCGGTCCTCGGTGGCCTGGCCCTTCAGGATCAGGGCGGCGAGGGAGACCACGACGTTGACGGGGGCGCTCGCGATCGGCGCATCCCCCAGCAGCGTGGCCAGGATGTCGACCTGGGTGACCGGGGTGATGGCGGCGACGCCCAGGAGTCCGGGGATGCGGGCGGCCGGGCCGGTGCGCGCTCCGGTGTTGAGCGCCGCGACGCCGCCCTCCGAATGACCGGCAGCGACCCAGTGCCTCCCCACCTCCGGGAACGCGCGTCGCACCGCGCGGGCCATGTCGCCCATCGAGCGGGCCAACGACTCGCCCCGCAGGTAGGGGTGCGGACCGCGCACACCCAAGCCCTCGTAGTCGGGGCGCGCCACCACGGCGCCGCCCTCGAGGAGCGCCGCGGCCACGCGGTCGCCCTGCTGCATCCGCCGCAGCTCGGTGGAGTCGGGCGTGCCCCGCGTCGGCGCGCAGGCGTCCGCGGCGCCCGTGGTCATGTGCCCGTAGATGACCAGAGGGGCAGCCGTGCGTCGCTCGGCGGGCAGGAGGACCAGGCCCGAGGCGGGCACGACCCGCCCCCGACGGTCTGTCGTGGTGTACCGGACCTCCAGGGCGCGCCGCGCACCGGCGACCCGGCTCGTCTCCCCCGCAGGTCGACGGGAGAGCAGGCGTCCCGGCCTACCGGTCCTCCCGTCACGGCCGGCCGCCTGCGTCGGCGGCGCGGCGGAGAGCGGTGCCGTCCGCGTCTCGGAGGCGTCGTACGCCGGCAGCGTGGCGCCGGCCGGTGGTACAGCGGCGGGCACGGCCAGGCCCGCAGCGGTGGTCAGCAGCATGCTCAGCAGCAGGGCCCGCAGACTCCCGCGCCCCCTCATCCGAGGACTCCGGTCGGCAGGCCGATGAGAGCGGCGGGGGTCTGCTCCGCCCACTCGATGACATCCCGGTTCACCCGGAAGACCGGCACCATCGACCGCTTGTCGACGGCCGCCATCGTGTCGGCGGAGTCGTAGAGGTAGATGGGACCGGCGATCAGGCTGACCGTCGGCACACCGGCGACCATCGTGAAGGAGGCGTCCGTGGGCACGCCGACGGGGGTCATGACGGTGCCGTTCAAGATCGTGGTGGCGTTCATGCCGTGCTCGACGATCGAGCGGGCGAGCATCACCTTGCCGTCGGCGGCGATGTTCTCGAAGAACCCGCGCGGCTCGGACTCGTCGAGCAGCAGCAGGGTTCCGTCGGCCGCGACCTGGCCCTTGCGCGCCACGTGCTCGATCGTGTCGTTGAGGACGATGTCGTAGGGCGAGGCCGGGTCGTCGACGTACTTCTCGACGAAGTGCATGTGCGCCTGGTACCCGGTGAAGTGGGTCTCGAAGGTGGTGAACATCAGCGTCTTGTCACGCAGCTGGGCGCCGGGCTGTCGGGCCAGCGAGCCGTAGTGGTCGGCGAGTGCGATGACCTCGGCCGTCCCGGTGCCGTCCTCGACGGCACCAGGCCCCATCGAGTCGTGGTGGGACTGCACCATGATCGTCTCGTCGGTACGGCCCCGGAGGATGCCGATGGGCTGGTACGCCGTCACCTCGCGGCGCACGATGTCGAGACGCATGGTGGCGCGGGGGTCGGTGGCCAGCAGCTCGCGGAGCCTCACCGCCTCCCCCCGGGTGACCCAGTAGCCGGGGATCGTCATCGGCGAACGGCGGTAGTACTCGTTGTGGTACTCGTTGGAGTCGAAGTAGTCGGCCAGCACCCCGATCATCCCCGCCGCGCCCGCGAGCTGGAGCGCGTCGATCGTCTGTGACAGCGAGGTGATGTAGGGGTTCGGCGTGAGCAGGGTCTGGGCGTCGATGATCTCCCCGAACGGGTCGTGGATGAACTCCATCAACGGCGACAGCGCGGCCAGGGGAGTCAGGAACTTCACGTCGACCAACGCGATCTTGCCCGACAGGTCCAGCGTGGCGATCTCGGTGGTGGAGAGACCACCGAGATCGACCACCGGGGCGGTGAGGCCCTCCCGGCCCAGGCTCCGACGACCGGTGCCGGTGGGCCCGGTGATGAAGGAGAACGAGATCGGCGTCTGGTCGATGCGCTCACCGGCCACCCGCAGGCTGTCGTGGCGCACCCTCCATGAGTAGGAGGTCGACTTCTCCATGAAGACCTCGTCCATCCCGGCCGCCCTGAACCGCTGGGCGACGTAGCGGGCCGCAGCCCGGCCCTTCGCGGTGCCCGTCTTGCGCGGGGACAGGGCGACGAGGTCCTTGACCGTGCGCAGCATGTCGCGGCGCGAGGGCTCGACCACGCTGGTGACGGCTGCAGCCTCCCGGGAGGGTCCGTCGACGGCGCCGCGTGCAGCGGGCGACACGGCCCCGGCCGGCAGGGAACCCGCCGCCAGGACAAGGGCGACGAGAGCGCCGAGCAGCACGACGACGGGTCGCGACAGCAGGTGGGTCATGGGGTCTCCAGGTGATCGCACATAAAGATAACGAGCGCTACTTGTATCAGTTACGCCCGTCACACCGCGAGGTGCGATCCACCGGGCGACCGTGCCCCGCAGCAGCGCCCGCCCCTCGGGGTGCTCCTAGACTCCGCCCGTGCCCACAGGCTCCGAGCCCGACCCGACGCCGATCACCGACGGCGTCTTCTTCACCGTGCCCGACCCACTGCCCCGGGGGCGGCACCGCTTGCCCCGCTCGGAGGTCCTCGCCCGACAGCGCGACCGACTGCTCATCGCGGCGACCGAGCTGCTCGCCCACGGCGGACCCGGCGCCGTCGGCGTGAAACCGGTCTGCTCGCGCGCCGGCGCCTCCCTCGCCGCCTTCTACGAGTGCTTCGAGACCAAGGAGGACTGCATCTTCGCCGCCTACGACCGCTTCATCGCGGTCTTCATCGAGCGGCTGGTGGCGGTCCACGGGGAGGGTCGGACGTGGGAGGAGTACGTCGGGGCCGTGCTCGACTCCTATTTCGAGGTCCTCGAGCAGGACCTCGTGGTCGCGCGGGCCTTCCAGGTCGAGATGGACTCCCTGGGACCAGAGGCTCGCCGACGCCGGCGCGAGGCCCTGCACGGCCTGGGTCAGCTGCTGCACCAGAAGCACCGGGAGTGGGTGGGCACGCAGGGCGAGGTGCTGCCGGAGGCGGCCTACATCGCCGCGCTGTACGGGGTACGCCAGCTGGCCTCCGACGCGCTCGACACACCGACACCGGATCTGCCGGGGACCCGCGACTCGGTCGCGGTCTGGGTCAGCCGGGCGTTCGCCACCTGACCGGTCGCCCGCGACTCAGCCGAAGAGCTGGGCGGCCATCTTCTCGATCAGCGTGTGCAGGCCCTTGACCGGTCGCACCATCACGGTGAACTCGGTGATCCGGCCATCGGCCCCCCAGGTCATCATGTCGATCCCCTCGACGACGACCCCGTCGAGGTCGGCGGTGAACTGCAGGACCGCCGAGTCCTCGGCGTACCACTCGCGCTGGTAGGTCAGCGTCGGGCCGAGCACGACGAGGGCGGCCGAGAGGTAGGCCGTGGTCAGCTCCTTGCCGACCTGCGGCGCGTGCACCGCCGGGGAGCGGAACACGCAGTCCTCGTGCAGCAGGGCACCGAGCCCGGCAGGGTCGCGGGTGGCGGCGAGGGCGTGCCAGGCCTGGACGGTGCGGGGAGTCTCCACGGACCCGACCCTAGGCCCGGGCGACCTTCACCCGCACGCGGTGGAAGCCGTCGGCGCCCGAGGGGTACGGCGGTCGGCCGGTGCCGGCCTGGACGGTCCCGTCGCCCGCGCGGCACCGGACGGCGAGCTCGTGGGTGCCGGGCGCCAGGTCGAGCGGCGCCCGCCAGCGGCGCCAGGAGTCCGCACCCAGGTCGGCGGCCAGCTCGGCGGGCTGCCAGGGGCCGTCGTCGACGCGCAGGTCGACCCCGGCCACGCCGCCGTGGGCGGGGGCCCAGGCCACGCCGCTGACCTCGCCGCGTGCCTGGACCGGCACGGGTCGGCGGGGCAGCCGCGGGGGCATGCCGACGGTCCCGAGGGAGTCGATGCGGGCCATCATCGGCACGAGGACCGGCCCGCGCGGCCAGCCGCGGGCGACCCAGGTGGCGGTGACCGACCCGGTGGGGCGCAGCCGCAGCCCGGTGACCCACTTGGGTCCGCCGTACTGCCCCGGCAGGCCGGCGGTGAGCACCCGCGCCGGGTGGCCGTGCGCCGCGGTGAGCGGCCGCCCGCCCATCGCAGTGACGAGCCAGGAGCGGCGGGCGACGACGTCGGGCCACGGCAGCGTCATGACCAGCCCGTCGGCCCCCTCCATCACCAGGTCCAGCGAGTCGTCCGCGGCGTCCGGGACCGGCAGCCCGAGCGCGGCCAGCAGCTCGGGGACCGGGAGGCCGGTCCAGGACTGCTGGCCGAGACGGTCCCAGCCGGGACGGTTGTGGACGCACGCGAGGAGGGCCTGACGCTCCTGCCGCGGGAGGCCCGCGAGCCGGGCCGCGTCGACCACCGCACGGGTGCCGTCCGCGGCCTCGACCTCGAGGCGCCACCCGTCGGCGTCGATGACCGGCGCGCGCATCGTCACGTCGGTGACGTAGAAGTCCTCGACGGGGGTGACCAGCGGGGTGCTCGCCCAGCCGTCCGCGCCGTCGTCGGGGTCCGTGACGGGCGCTCCTGCCAGGTCGGCTCGCGCCTGCGGCTGCTGCCGCGCCAGGACGGCCCGAGCGGCGACCAGGGCCCCGAGGCCGACGCCCGCCTGCACGGCCGTACGCCGCCGATCGGACGACTCACCCGCCGGCGCCAGATGCCCGACCGCCGTACCCGCCGCGACCAGGGCACCCAGCGACTGCAGGCGCAGCAGCGGCTTGTCGGTGGTGCCCATCAGCTGCACGCCCAGCTCGATCAGCGGCAGCGGGGCGTGGTCGATGACGACCTCACCGAGGTCGTCCAGCACGCTGCGACCGCGCGTGGCCAGGGCCAGCTCCACCAGCCCGACGGCAGCGAGGGACCGGGCGGCGTGCCCGACGGGGACCGAACGCATGATCCGACCGGGGCCGTCAGCGACGCAGCAGCTTGCGGGCCGGCCCGCGCAGCGCGACGACGTAGAAGCCGGAGTTCCCGTCGGAGTACCAGACGTGGCGACGCCTCACGTCCCAGGCGGGTCGTGCCATCGCGAACGCCCCGACCGCGCTGGGCTGCAGGGTGCCGCTGCCGGGCAGGACCGGCTGGTTGAAGTAGGCGATCTCGCGCGGGCGTCGCAGGTTGGAGATGTCGAAGACGCGCAGGCCCGAGAGGATCATGGAGCAGGCCACGATCTTGGGGTTCTTGACGTAGGGGACCGAGCAGTAGTGGGCGGCATAGCCCTGCACCGGGATCAGCGCGCCGGGATCGAGCGCCTGCTCACCGCTGCCGAAGCCGGCCTCGTGGACGGCCAGGCGGATGTCGGAGACGACCTTCGGGCGCTTCGGGTTCTCGATGTCGATGATCCGTGCGGCGCCGATCTCGCGGTCGCCCTGGTAGTCGGCGTACTCGTCCGTCTCGAGCAGGTAGTGGCGCCCGCCGCGGGTGAACGGCTCGGCCGACTGCGGGATCGAGACGGTCTGCCACGTCAGGTCGGAGATCACGCTGACGTCGGGATCGGGGCGCCGGTCCTGCACCTCGGAGACGTCGAGCACCCGCAGGCCGGCGGTGCTCATGGCGCCCTGCGAGCCCCCCGTCACCGCGACGTACATCGTGCGGCCGTCCTTGGAGAGCCGCAGCCCGTGGTAGCGGACGCCGGTCTGCTCGAAGACCTGCACCGGCTCCCGCGGGTCGCTGATGTCGACGGCGGTGAGGTTGCCGCCGGTGGTGCCGGCGACCCAGAAGGTGCGGCCGTCACGGGTGAACCCGCTCTCGTGCCCGAAGGCCGCCGAGCGGGTCGAGGACAGCAGCTCGGGGCTGCGGCAGTCGGTGCCGACGTCGTAGAGGTCGACGATGCCGAGGTTGGTGGCGGGGTTGCCGAGCACGGCGGCGAGGATGCCGCGCTTCTTGTTGACCAGCAGCGACTCGTGCGGGCTCAACATGGCGGGCGAGGTCAACGTGGCGGTCTGCACGGGGTTGCGCGGATCGGTCATGTCCAGGGTGATGACACCGAGGCCCTCGACCGCGTTGAAGAGAACGTCGCGCGGGAAGAGCAGGGTGGAGTCGTAGTAGGCGCACGTACGTCCCGTCCGGTCCGTGTAGCGCTCGACCTTGAAGCCTCCCGAGGTGCCGTGGTGGGCGACCTGGGCCGCGTTGCACCGGTAGCCCTGTGCCGCCCTGCCCGACACGTAGTCGGCCAGCGCGACCCGCCCCTGCTGCGCGGTCTCGGGGAGGTCGTTCGCGCCCGTGCAGCGGGCCTGCGGCGTGGGGCGTGGCTCGAGGTCGGCGGCGGTCCCGAGGTCGGCGACGGCGAAGGTGGCGGTTCCGAGGACGAGGGCGGCCGTGGCGAGCAGCAGGCGCCGCGCGGCCGGGCGGGTGGCGGTCAGCACCGGTCGAGGCTACCGGGATCGTGTGACCGGCATCACCGATCCGCAGCCAGCGAGACGGGGACGGACGGTCCGCGAGCCCCCCGGGCGCAGCCGGCGAGTCGGCCGGCCACTGCCTGCGTCAGCCGCGGCGCATCGTCGCGAAGATCTCCCGCATCTCCTCCGAGAGCCACAGCAGCTCGACGAAGGGCACCCCGTGGGCTGCGCCGTCGAGGTAGGCGAAGCGCATCAGCCCGCCGGCCATCGACCCCTCCGAGAGCACCGGCAGACCCGCGGCCGCGACCGACGCGTCGACGTCCTCGGTCTCGATCGCCACGTGGTGCAGGCCGCCTGCCGGGTGCTCGGCGAGGAACTCGGCGTACAGCGACTCGCCGGCCAGGGGCTGGATCAGCTCGACCTGGAGGTCCCCCGCCCAGGCCAGGGAGACCAGCACCGTGAAGTCGGCCGGCGCGCCTCGGTGCGTTGCCTCGTCCGGCCCGAACCGGACCTCCCCCATCGACGTCCACGCGCCGACCCCGAGCGTCGTCGCGAGGAAGGACTCCGACGCGCTGATGTCGGGGACGACCCAGCAGACCTGGGCGATCGGACCTGGGGCGGTGTGCGTCACGGAGCCGACCCTAGGGCTCGGGCGAGCGGCCGACGAGCCGCTCGGACTCGGTGACGAACGTCGGCTCCTCAGGGATGCAGCGCGCCACGGCGCCAACCTAAGCGGGTTGTCGGTGCCGCGGTCGAGGGTGCAGGCATGGAACGCGAACGATGGGTCTGCGACTTCTGCGGCACCCGCGGCCGGACCGAGACCGGCCAGCCCAGCGAGACCGTGCTCTGCCCCACCTGTGGCGAGCCCGTGACGAGGGAGGGTGGGTGACCGTGCCGTACGCCGAGGTCCGGGTTGTTGCTCAACAGGTGGTTCCGGCCCGCGCCGAGCGCCTCGAGCATCTGGGCGACGGCGGTGTGTCGTGCTCGTCCTCGGCGCGTCCAGCGAGATGACCGGCGCTTGGACGAGCGCACCGCCGGGCCGAGAACAGCTCACCATCTCGGACTTTCGGTGAGCGCCGGCTTTGGAGGCCGTCGCCCGCAGCCGGTGCCGAGCAGGACCTCCAGTCGGCCCTGCCCCGGCCCCCACGACTTGGCGATCGACCCCACCTGCGACTACTGAGGACCGGCCGACCCCCGGCCTCATCACCCTTGAAAGAAGTGAAGGCCGAACCCACAGAACTGTGGGTTCGGCCTGTTCCGATGTCCTGAGACATCACATGGAGCCGCCTGTCGGAATCGAACCGACGACCTAGTCATTACGAGTGACTCGCTCTACCGACTGAGCTAAGGCGGCGCGCTGCCCGCGCGCGAGCAACCCGACGAAGTATAGGGAGCCCGTCGCGAGGCGCGAAAACGAGGCCCGGCCGGGTGGTGAGGGGACGTGTCGACGTGGGCAGGGTCGCGACATGAGCAGTACGTCGACCTCCGCACGTCACCGTGGCACCGACCGGACGTCAGGCCCAGCGGCCTGGTGGACGCTGATCCCGTTCCTGCTGGCCGTGGCGCTCGCCGCAGGCCTCGGTGGAGCGGCGTCGTCCTCGGCCGGTTCGGAGTACGAGTCGCTCGACCAGCCGTTCTTCGCGCCGCCGTCGTGGCTGTTCGGGCCGGTGTGGACGGCGCTCTACGTGGCGATCGGCGTGGCGGGGTGGCTCGCCTGGCGACGTACCGGCGTCGACGCGGCCACCGGGTGGTGGGCCGGGCAGCTGGTGCTCAACGCCGCCTGGACCCCGATCTTCTTCGGTGCCGGCGCCTACGGCTGGGCATTGGTGGAGATCGTGGCGCTCCTGGCGGCCGTCACGGTCACCATCACCATGTTCCGCGCCCGCAGCGGAGCCGCCGCCTGGCTGATGGTCCCCTACCTGGGCTGGGTCGCCTTCGCGACCGCCCTCAACGCGTCGATCTGGTGGCTCAACCGCTGAGGGGTCTCGACGCCCGCTCGTCGCTGACGCTCCTCACTGCTCGACCACCCGACCACCGGGACGTCAGACCACGCCCATCGCCAGCATCGCATCGGCCACCCGGACGAAGCCCGAGATGTTGGCGCCGGCGACGTAGTCGCCGGGGCGTCCGTACTCGTCGGCGGCACTCGCGCACCGCTCGTGCACCCCCGCCATGATGGCGCGCAGCCGCTCCTCGGTGTGCTCGAAGGACCACGAGTCGCGGGAGGCGTTCTGCTGCATCTCCAGCGCCGAGGTCGCGACACCCCCAGCGTTGGCGGCCTTGCCGGGCGCGAAGAGCACCCCCCGCTCGGCGAAGACGTCCACCGCCTCAGGGGTACAGGGCATGTTCGCGCCCTCCGCGACAGCGAGGATCCCGTGGTCGGCGAGCAGTCGGGCGGCATCGCCGTCCAGCTCGTTCTGCGTGGCGCACGGCAGCGCGACCTCGCACGTCACCTCCCACACCGACCCGCCCTCGACGAAGCGCGCCTTCGGCCGCTGCTCGGCGTAGTCGGAGACACGGCCTCGCTCGACCTCCTTGACCTGACGCAGCAGGGGTACGTCGATGCCGTCCTCGTCCACGACGTACCCACTGGAGTCCGAGCAGGCGACCACCTGCGCACCCAGGGCCGCGGCCTTCTCGATGGCGTAGATCGCGACGTTCCCCGAGCCCGAGACCACGACCCGACGACCCGACAGCGAGTGCCCGCGGGTGCCCAACATGTCCTCGGTGAAGTAGACCGTGCCGTAGCCCGTGGCCTCGGTCCGAACCTGGGAGCCGCCGTAGGCGAGGCCCTTGCCGGTGAGCACGCCGGACTCGTAGCGGTTGGTGATCCGCTTGTACTGGCCGAACAGGTAGCCGATCTCCCGACCGCCGACGCCGATGTCGCCGGCCGGCACGTCGGTGTACTCCCCCAGGTGGCGGTAGAGCTCGGTCATCAGCGACTGGCAGAAGCGCATCACCTCCGCGTCGCTGCGGCCCTTCGGGTCGAAGTCCGAGCCGCCCTTGCCCCCACCGATGGGCAGGCCGGTCAGCGCGTTCTTGAAGATCTGCTCGAAGCCGAGGAACTTCACGATGCCGAGGTAGACCGTCGGGTGGAAGCGCAGACCCCCCTTGTAGGGGCCGAGCGCGGAGTTGAACTCCACGCGGAACGCGCGGTTGACCTGCACCTGGCCCGAGTCGTCGGTCCACGGGACGCGGAAGATCAGCTGCCGCTCGGGCTCGCAGAGCCGCTCGATGATCGAGGAGTCGACGTACTCGCGGTGCTTGCGCACCACCGGACCCAGCGTCTCGAGCACCTCCAGGACCGCCTGGTGGAACTCCTTCTCCCCGGGGTTGCGCGCCAGGACGACGTCGTAGTGGGGAGCGATCAACGAGTCGAGGTCGGCCATGGACGCACTGTAGGCATCCGTGACCGACCTCGAGGGGTGGGGCCGCTCGGCGGCCCGGGAGGACGAGACCTCAGGCGGCGACCATGTCCCGGTCGTCGCGCGTCGCGCCGCCGCGGATCGCGGTCTGGGGGGCGCCGCACCAGCACTCGAAGGTGACCTGGGTGCCGGCGTCGGTGCGGGTGGCGCCCGTGATCATCGACGGGAAGATGAGCTGCGTGCGGTCGCAGGCGGTGCAGTCGTGGGTGAACATGAACATCGGGACCTCCTCGGAGTCTGATCGGGTGACGGGACAATCATGACTCGCCAGTAGGAACAGGGGTAGCCTGTCTTTCCAGCCGGTCCTCAAGGATTTCCCTATGCTTTCTGTACACCAGCTCACATGTTTCCTCGCCGCCTACGAGCACGGCTCGCTCACGCGCGCGGCCGAGCACCTCGGCTACGCCCAGCCGTCGGTGTCCGAGCAGATCCGGGCCCTGGAGAAGACCCTCGGCGTCGAGCTGTTCCGCCGGGTCGGTCGCGGAGTCGTCCCCACCACCGTCGGCGACACCCTGCGCCCGTACGCCGAGCAGGTCATCGCCTCCATCGACGAGGCCCGCCAGGCCGTGCAGTCGGTGAAGTCCTTCGAGACCGGGACGATCCGCTTCGGGATGTTCGGCATCGCCCGCCTGTACGCCGGAGCGAGCCTGATCGCCGACGTGCTCACCCGCTACCCCGGCGTCCGTGTCGAGCTGGTCGGGCAGAACTCCGCCGAGGTCATGGAGGAGCTGCGCCGCGGCCGGCTCGAGGCCGCCATGCTCGCCGTCTCCACCGTCGAGAGCGAGGGCATGGAGGTGATCCCCGTGGCCCGCGAGGAGCTCGTCTACCTCACCGCCGAGCCCGCCCGCCTCGAGACGCCCGTCACCGCGCACCGGCTCTCGCTCGCGACGCTGGTGATGTCCGAGACCACCTTCAGGGCCACCGACTCCACCCGCGCCACCCTGCGCCGGATGCTGCACGAGACCGGCCGCAACCCCGCGACCCGCATCGAGGTCGAGGACATCGAGACCGCCGTCGAGCTGGTCGGCCTCGGCCTCGCCGACACCGTCATCCCGTTGGGCGCCGCCCAGCAGCTCGTGCCGCGGCTCGCGCCGAACGCCGGCTGGGTCTCGCTGCGGCCGCGCCAGTTCGACACCTTCGCCATCGTGCACCGCAAGGGCGCCGTGCTCTCCCCCGCCGCACGCCTGATGATCGAGCTCGCCACCGCACGGATGCAGTCGATCGCCGAGGCCACCGCCTCGCGGCACCCGGCGACGCCCGCGACCCCGTAGCCTCCGAGAGCGCCCGGGAGGCGCATCGAGCACAGGAGGCCGCATGACCTGGGACGTCGTCGTCGTGGGAGCCGGCCTGTCCGGGCTCGCCGCCGCCCGCGCCGTGGCCGCGGAGGGCCGTTCCGTCGTGGTCGTCGAGGCCCGGGACCGGGTCGGCGGTCGCACCGAGGGCGGCACTCTCGAGGACGGGCAGTGGGTCGAGCTCGGCGGGCAGTGGGTCGGGCCCACGCAGGACCGGATGTACGCGCTCCTCGCCGAGCTCGGGCTGCGGACGGTGCCGACGTGGAACGACGGCGACATCGTGTTCGGCCTCGGGCGGCGTACCGGGCGGCTGGCGGGACGCAAGGGCGCCGTCCCCCGGCTCAACCCCGTCGCGCTGGCCGACCTCGCGCAGGGCGTCACCCGCTTCGGGCGGCTGGCGCGGCGCACCGACCTCGACGCCCCGTGGGCCACCCCCGGCGCCGACCGGCTCGACGGGCAGACGCTGGCCACGTGGGTACGCCGGAACCTGCGCACCCCGCAGGCACGGGCCTACTTCGAGCTCTACTCCGAGGCCGTCCTGGCCTGCCAGCCCGCCGACGTCTCGCTGCTGCACGCGCTCTTCTACACCCGCTCCGGCACCGACATGGACACGCTGATGGCCGTCGACCGCGGCGCCCAGCAGGACCGCGTCGAGGGCGGCTCGGTGCTGGTGTCGCAGCGGATGGCCGAGGAGCTCGACGTTCGACTCGGGCGGCCGGTGGCCGCGGTGGTGCAGGACGCGGCCGGGGTCGACGTGGTGACCCGGGACGGCGACCGCTTCCGTGGGTCGCGGGTCGTCGTGACGCTGCCTCCCACGTTGGCCGGCCGCCTTCGCTACGAGCCGCTGCTGCCGTCGCGGCGCGACCAGCTGACCCAGAAGCTCCCCGCCGGGTCGGTCATCAAGGTCTACGCCGTCTACCCCCGGCCGTTCTGGCGCGACGAGGGTCTCAACGGCCAGGCCGGCTCGGACCGGGGCCCGGTCAAGGTGGTCTTCGACAACACCCCGCCCGGCTACGACCGCGGCATCCTCATGGGCTTCCTCGAGGGCGCCGCCGCCCGTGAGTGGTCCGCGCGCTCGCCGGCCCAGCGGCGTACCGCCGTGGTCGAGTGCCTGGTGCGCTACTTCGGTCCGCAGGCCGCCGACCCGGTGGAGTACGTCGAGCGCGACTGGACGGCCGAGGAGTTCACCCGCGGCTGCTACGGCGCGCACTTCGCGCCCGGGGTGTGGACCGGCTTCGGCGACGCGCTGCGTGAGCCGGTCGGCCGCATCCACTGGGCCGGCGCCGAGTGCTCGCCGGTGTGGAACGGCTACATGGAGGGTGCCGTGCTCTCCGGCGAGGCCACGGCGCGGGAGGTGCTGGGGCTGCTGTGACGACCGCGCCACGCGAGGCCCGGCCCTAGGCTGGAGCCATGAGCGAGCCCGTCTCCGTCGTCACGACCTTCCTCGACGCCCTGGCCGCGGGTGACTCCCGCAGCGCGCTGGACCTGCTCGACGTCGACATCGAGTGGCGCAACACCGGCCTGCCGACGCTGCGCGGGCGCCGGGCCACCGGTGCCCTGGTGAGCATGGAGAAGCGTGGGGTGGGCTTCGGCTACACCATGCACGCAGCCGCCGCCGAGGGCGACGTCGTGCTCACCGACCGCAGCGACTGGTTGACCCTCGGGCGCTGGCGCGCGGAGTTCTGGGTGCGCGGCACCTTCACGCTGCGGCACGGCAAGATCGCCGTCTGGGACGACGCGTTCTCCATGGGTGGCTTCGCCGGCGCCTCGGCGCTGGGGCTGGTGCGGGCGGTCCTGCCGCGGTAGCCCGGGGGCAGTTTCACCACCCGGGTGGTGAAACACCCGCTGGTCTCACGGAACTCCGGTCGACAAGCGGCAGTTCCGGTCGACAAGTACGCGGCCCGCTGATCAGCAGGACGTGCGGTCGGCGGGGACGGTGCCCTCGAGCAGGTAGGCCTCGATGGCGGAGTCGATGCACTCGTTCCCGGAGTTGTACGCCGTGTGGCCATCGCCGTCGCGGCTCAGCAGCACCCCGCTGGCCAGCTGGTCGGCCAACGACTCGGCCCACTCGTACGGGGTGGCCGGGTCGCGCGTGGTGCCGACCACCAGGATGGGGGCGGCTCCCTCGGCCCGGATCTTCGGCGCCTCCTCGACGGCCCGGCGCGGGTCCCCCACGCAGCCGATGAGGCTCCAGGCGAACACCTCGCCCAGGGTCGGTGACGCCTCCTCGAAGACCGGGACCTGCTGGCGGATCTCCTCGACCGAGGCACTGCTCGGGTCGTCGAGGCAGTTGATCGCGTAGATCGCCTCCGCGGAGTTGTCGGAGTAGGAACCGTCGGGGTTGCGCGAGGCGTAGAGGTCGGCGAGGTCCATCAGCGCGCTGCCGTCGCCGTCGAAGGCGTCCTGCAGCGCCTGGGTCAGCAGGAACCAGTAGTCGCTGACGTAGAGCGGGGTGATGATGCCGTAGAAGGCGTTGCCGACGGTCAGCTCGCGGTCGCCCGCGGGCAGCGGCTCGGCGTCGACCTCGTCGAGGAAGGTCGCGATGCGCTCCAGCCCCGCGTCCACCGAGTCACCGAGGAAGCAGCCGCCCCCGTCGACGCAGTCGCCGACGTAGGCCTCCAGCGCGCGCTGGAAGCCCTCGGCCTGGCCCAGGGTCAACTCGCGCGAGGACGCCGCCACGTCGACGGCGCCGTCGAGGACGAAGCGGCCGACGCTCTCGGGGAACAGCTCGGCGTAGGTCGCGCCCAGCTTGGTGCCGTAGGAGGCGCCGAAGTAGGCCAGCTCGGACTCCCCCAGCGCCGCGCGCAGGACGTCCATGTCGCGGGCGGTCTCGACGGTCGTGACGTGCTCGACCAGCCCGTCGGAGCGCTCCAGGCAGCCGGCGAAGAAGTCCTCGAGGTCCGCTCGGGCCCCGTCGATCTCCGCCGGGGTGTCGGGGGCGGGGTCGATGGAGAGGAAGGCGTCGAGCTCCTCGTCGCTCACGCAGTCGACCGGGTCGGAGGAGCCGGTGCCGCGCGGGTCGAAGCCGACGATGTCGTAGCGCTGGTAGAGGGCCGGACGGAAGACCACGCCGGCGGCTGCGGCGTACGACGTGCCGGGCGCGCCGGGGCCGCCGGGGTTGACCACCAGCGAGCCGATCCGCTCGGCCGGACGGGTCGCGGGCAGCTTGAGCAGGGCGATGCCGACCGTGTCGCCGCCGGGGTCGGTGTAGTCCACCGGCACGGTGAGCGTCGCGCACTCGAGGTCGTCGTCGCGCTCGCAGGGGCTCCACTCCAGCTGCTGGCCGTAGAACTCGTCCAGCTCCGGGGACGGTGCGTCGGTGGCGCCCGGCTCCGGGGTCGTCGTCGGCGCGGGCCCGGAGGCACGCCCCGGCTCGTCGCCGCCGAAGAACAGGGTGAGCGCCACCCCGAGGCCGGCGAGCACCATGGCGAGCGCCACCACGGCGGCCACCACGCGGGTCGTCGTCGTGGACACGGTCTACCTGCTTCCCTCGGGCACCTTCAGCGCCACCATCATGGACTCCAGGGCCAAGGCCACCGGCACGTTGAACTCCAGCATCTGCTCGCGCGCCTCGAAGACCCACGCGATGCGCCGCAGGTTGAGCTCGGGGGTGGAGGTGCGCACGACCTCCTCGACGTCGGGGCGGATCTCCTCGTTGACCAGCTGCCCCGGCGCCCGGCTCGCCAGCGCGATCGCGTCGCGGTAGACCGAGACGAGGTCCATCAGGCTGCGGTCGACCACGTCGAGCACCCGGCGCTTGGCGCGGCGCTTCTGGTCGTCGGTCATCTCGCGCAGGGCGGAGGCGTACTCCCGCGGCCGGCGCCCCTTGTCCTCGTAGCCGAAGGCCCGGTCCAGGTCGGCCTTCTCGCGCTGGTCGAGGTCGGTGGTGATCGCCTCCGCCTCCTCCTTGGCCACCTCGGCGAGGTTGGTGGCGGCCTGCATGCAGGCCCCGATCGTGGTCAGCCGCGCGGGCAGCGAGACCACCTCGCGGCGCCGGTTGCGGGTGGCCTCGTCGGTGGCCAGCGCCTTGGCCCGGCCGATGTGGCCCTGGCTGGCGCGGGCGGCGTACGACGCCAGCGACTCCGACACGCCCTGCCGGCGCACCAGGAAGTCGGCCACCTCGGGCGCGGTCGGCGTGGAGAGCGAGACCAGCCGGCAGCGGCTGCGGATCGTGGGCAGGACGTCCTCGACGGTCGGTGCGCACAGCACCCAGATCGTGCGCGGAGCAGGCTCCTCGACGGCCTTGAGCACGGCGTTGCCCGAGGAGTCGTTGAAGCGGTCGGCATCCTCGACCACGATCACCTGCCAGCGGTGGCTGACCGGGCTCATCGCCGACTTGCGGACCATGTCGCGGGCGTCCTTGACGCGGAACTGCACCGACTCCGTGGACACCCGGGTCACGTCGGGGTTGGAGCCGGCCAGCGTGGTGATGCAGGCGTTGCAGCCGCCGCACCCGGCGGCTGGGCCGGGACCGTTCTCGCACTGGAGCGCGGCGGCGAAGGCGATCGCCGCGTTGGAGCGGCCCGAGCCCGGGGGCCCGGTGAGCAGGAAGGCGTGGGTCATGCCCTGCCCGGACGCCGCGGCACGGAGGGTCTCGATGACCGGCCTCTGGCCGACCAGGTCGTCCCAGACGCTCACAGCAGGGCCTCCACGCGGTCGCGGATCGTGGCGGCGATCTCCTCGATCGGGGCACGCGCGTCGAGCACGAGGTAGTGGTCGGGGTCGGCCGCGGCCATCGTCGTGAACGCCTCGCGGACGCGCTGGTGGAACTCCAGCGACTCCCCCTCGATCCGGTCGCGTCCCTCGAAGCGGCCCAGGCCCGCCGACGGCTCCAGGTCGAGCACGACCGTGAGGTGGGGGCGCAGGTCGCCGGTCGCCCAGCGGGCGACGTCCTCGACCTCGGCCACGGGCAGCGTGCGACCGGCGCCCTGGTAGGCCAGCGTGCTGTCGACGTACCGGTCGGTGATCACCACCGCGCCCCGTGCCAGCGCCGGCAGCACCACGGTGTCGACGTGCTCGGCCTTGTCGGCGGCGTAGAGCAGCGCCTCGGTGCGGTCGGACAGCTCCCCGGTCTCGGGGCTGAGCACGATGCGCCGCAGCTCGCGACCCACCGCGGTGTCACCGGGCTCGAAGGTCAGCACCACCTCGTGACCGGCCGCCTCGAGGTGCTCGCGCAGCAGCCGCGACTGCGTGGACTTGCCCGAGCCCTCGCCGCCCTCGAAGCACACGAAGACGCCGGTGTCGGTCCACCGGCCGGGCCAGGTCGTGTGCCGGGTCATGGGGTGAACCTACGGGGCGGTGGGGACAGCGGCGAGCCGGGGGCGGCCGGGTGCGGTGAGGTTCATCGGCGGCCCGATGAACCTCACGCTGCGACGACGCAGCTGCATCGGGGATCCGTCAGGTCCAGCGGCGCCCCGATGAACCTCACGCCGCGTCACGACTTCTTCGCCGCCGCCTTCTTCGTCGTCTTCTTCGCAGCGGTCTTCTTGGTCGTGGACTTCTTCGCCGTCGACTTCTTGGCCGCCTTCTTCGCGCCCTTCTTGGCCGCCTTCTTCGCCGGGCCGCGGGCGCGGCGCTCGGCGAGCAGCTCGGCGGCCCGCTCGAGGGTGAGGTCCTCGACGGTGTCGTCCTTGCGCAGGGTGGCGTTGTACTCGCCGTCGGTGACGTACTCGCCGAAGCGACCCGACTTCACCACGACCGGCTGCCCGGAGACCGGGTCGTTGCCGAGCTCCTTGAGCGGCGGGGCGGCCGCGGCGCGGCCGCGCTGCTTGGGCTGGGCGTAGATCCGCAGCGCCTCGTCGAGGGTGATCGTGAAGAGCTGGTCCTCCGACGTCAGCGAGCGGGAGTCGCTGCCCTTCTTGAGGTACGGCCCGTAGCGGCCGTTCTGCGCGGTGATCTCGTCACCGGACTCCGGGTCCTCGCCGACGACGCGCGGCAGCGAGAGCAGCTTGACGGCGTCCTCGAGGGAGACGGAGTCCAGCGACATCGACTTGAACAGCGAGCCGGTGCGCGGCTTCGCGGACTTCGGGGCGTCCTCGGGCAGCAGCTCGGTGACGTAGGGGCCGAAGCGGCCGTTCTTGGCCACGATCCGCAGACCGGTCTCGGGGTGCGCGCCGAGGTCGATCTCCTCGCCGGCGGGGTTGGCCAGCAGCTCCTTGGCCTTCTCCAGCGTCAGCTCGTCGGGCGGCAGGTCGTCGGGGACGTTGGCGCGTACGCCCGCACCGTCACCGTCGTCGGGCCCGCCGGCGGTCTCGAGGTAGGGGCCGTAGCGCCCGACCCGCAGGTTGATGCCGGAGTCGGGGCCACCGACCGGGAAGGTCGCCAGCTCGCGGGCGTCGATGTCGCCGAGGCCGTCGACCAGCGTCTTGAGGCCCTCGACGTCGCCGGTGCCGAAGTAGAACTCCGCCAGCTCGGTGGAGCGGTCCTTGCGGCCGGCCGCGATCTCGTCGAGGACGTCCTCCATCCGGGCGGTGAAGGTGTAGTCGATCTGGCGCGGGAAGTGCTCGGTCAGCAGCCGGATCACCGAGAACGCCAGCCACGCCGGCACCAGCGCGGTGCCCTTCTTGTAGACGTAGCCGCGGTTGAGGATCGTGCCGATGATCGAGGCGTAGGTCGACGGGCGACCGATCTCGCGCTCCTCGAGCTCCTTGATCAAGGTGGCCTCGGTGTAGCGCGAGGGCGGCTTGGTCTCGTGGCCGTTGGCCGTGACGCTGGCCGCCGCCACCGAGTCGCCCTCGGCCAGCTGCGGCAGCCGGGTCTCCTGGTCGTCGGTGGCCTTGCCCTCGTCGGTGCCCTCGACGTAGGCCTTGAGGAAGCCGTGGAAGGTGATGACGCGGCCGGTCGCGGAGAAGACGACGTCCTCGCCGGTGGCCGCGGCGCCGCCGAGGCGGATCGTCACCGACTGGCCGACGGCGTCCTTCATCTGCGAAGCCACGGTGCGCATCCAGATCAGCTCGTAGAGCCGGAACTGCTCGCCGGTCAGCCCCGTCTGGGCCGGGGTGCGGAACGACTCGCCGGCCGGGCGGATCGCCTCGTGCGCCTCCTGGGCGTTCTTGACCTTGGAGGTGTAGGTGCGGGGGGCGTCGGGGAGGTACTCGGCGCCGTAGAGCTCGCGCACCTGCGACCGGGCCGCGTTCACGGCCGTGCCTGACAGCGTGGTGCTGTCGGTACGCATGTAGGTGATGTAGCCGTTCTCGTAGAGCCGCTGGGCGACCGACATGGTCACGCTGGCGGACATGCCGAGCTTGCGGCTGGCCTCCTGCTGCAGCGTCGTGGTGCGGAACGGCGGGTACGGCGAGCGACGGTAGGGCTTGGCCTCGACCGAGCGGACGTCGTACGTCGTGTCCTCGAGGGCGCTGACCAGGGCCTCGGCGCGCGGCCGGTCGAGGTGGACGACCTTGCCCTCGGCACCGGCCTTGAGCACGCCGTCCTGGCCGAAGTCGGATCCGCGCGCGACGCGCTTGTCGTCGACGGAGTGCAGCTTGGCCGGGAACATCCGCTGCTCGTGCTTGGAGCCGGCGTCGAAGGTGCCCTCGAGGTCCCAGTAGGAGGCGACCTTGAAGGCCATCCGCTCCTGCTCGCGGTCCACGACCAGTCGCGTCGCCACCGACTGCACCCGGCCGGCGGACAGGCCGGACATGACCTTCTTCCACAGCACCGGGGAGACCTCGTAGCCGTAGAGGCGGTCGAGGATGCGGCGGGTCTCCTGGGCCTCGACGAGGTCCATCGCGAGCTCGCGGGGGTTCTCGGCTGCCTCGAGGATCGCGGCCTTGGTGATCTCGTGGAAGACCATCCGCTTGACCGGGATGTTCTTCGGCTTCAGCTCGTCGAGCAGGTGCCAGGCGATCGCCTCCCCCTCGCGGTCCTCATCGGTGGCGAGGTAGAGCTCGTCGGCGTCCTTGAGCAGGCCCTTGAGCTTGGAGATGTGCGACTTCTTGTCGCGCGGCACGACGTAGTAGGGCTCGAAGCCGTTGTCGACGTCGACCGCGAGCCGCCCCCACGGCTTGTCCTTGATCTTGGCCGGGGTGTCCGCGGCGGAGTTGGGGAGGTCGCGGATGTGACCGATGGAGGACTCGACGACGTAGCCCTGGCCGAGGTACCCGCCGATGGTGCGGGCCTTGGCCGGGGACTCGACGATGACGAGCTTGTGTGCCACGGGGCTGGTCGTTCCTTCGATCGGGGGGTTGCTTCTCGCTGCTGCGGACCGTGCCCTCGAGGGCCTCGGCGCCGCTCACGGTAGCGCGTGCCGGCGACCTGGCCCTCCCCGAGAGGCTGCGGTGGGCGGTCTCGGAGCACCTGTGGAGAGCCCGACGAGCACCTGCGGCGATCGTTCTACCCTCGACGGTAGAACCGGACGTACCCTCGAGAGGTGCCCACGTTGAACCTCAAGGATCCCGAGGTCTACCGGCTGGCCCGAGAGCTGGCCGAACGACGCGGCACGTCCATGACCGCGGCCGTCCGGGCGGCGCTCGCTGAAGCGGTGGAGCGGGAGCCCGCGCACCCTGGACGAGCGACCGTGGATGAGCTGAGGGAGCTCGCACGCAGGGTGCGCGACTCCGGCGACGAGCCGCTCCTCACCGACGACGACCTGTACGACGACCTGGGGCTTCCCCGTTGATCATCGACTCCTCCGCAGTGATCGCCATGGTGCTGGACGAGGGGGACGCAGACGCGGTCTTCGAGACGTTGGCCGCCGCCGCACAGCCCTTGATGGCCACCCCCACCTACGTCGAGGCGACGGTCGTGGCTCGTGGTCGGAGCATCGCCGAATTCGATGCATTCCTGCGCCGCGCACGAGTACGCCTGGTCGACTTCACCCCGGAGATGGCGCAGGTCGCGACAGACGCCTACCGACGCTTCGGCAAGGGCTCCGGCTCTCCCGCTCGACTCAACCTGGGCGACACGTTCTCCTACGCGCTGGCCAGGGTGACAGGAGAGCCGCTGCTGTTCGTCGGCGACGACTTCACCCACACCGACGTCACCCCGGCCCTCACCCGCTGACGGTCTCGCTGACGAGGAACCCCTCGCGCACCAGCTCGGCGACCACCGGCAGGTAGTCCTCGCGGGTGGCGGCGGGATCGAGGTCGAGGATCTCGGCGAGCGCGTCGAGGATCTGCCCGACCTCCAGGTCACCGTCGCAGGCGCCCACCAGGCCGGCCACCACGGTGTCGGCGGTGCGGGCACGGCGCAGGCCGGTCTGCTGGCGCAGCACGATCGTCTCGGGGTCCTCGGCGCCCACCGGGCCGAGGGTCTCCTGGCGCACGTCGGGGCGCAGGGTCAGCCGGGCGCCCGGGCCGGCCTCCGCGTGCACCGCCCGGCCCCAGGCCGCGACCGCGGGCGCGATCGGCTGCTCGACGTCGTAGGGCCAGCTGAGCAGCTCGCGGGCCGGGCCGCCGGCCTCGGAGCCGGTACGCCGGTGCAGGTGGATCCAGCCGAAGCCGACCGCCTCGATGGCCTGCTCGTCGAACCACGACAGCCAGGTGTCGTAGCGCTGGTGGTAGTCCTCGAGCCGGACCGCCCCGGTCGAGGGGTGGTGGCCGGCGTCCTTGAGCCACAGCTCGACGTACGCCGCGGGGTCGAGCACCTCGCGCTGGACCACGAGCGCGTCGACGTCCTCGGAGAGCCACGGCGCGAGCCGCTCGTCCCACGGCTGGTCGCGGGAGATGACCCAGTTGCCCAGCACCTGGCACCAGCCGCCGGGGGTCAGGTGGTCGGGAGCGGCGCGCACGATGTCCTCGACGACCCGGTCGCCGGGCAGGCCGGAGTCGCGGTAGACCAGCCGCTCGCCGGTGGCCGGCGAGATCACGAACGGCGGGTTGGTCGCGATCAGGTCGAAGCGCTCGCCGTGCACCGGCTCGAAGAACGACCCGTCGCGGACCTCGACGCGCTCCTCGACGTCGTTGAGGGCGGCGTTGAAGCGGGTCAGCCGCAGCGCGCGGGCGTTGACGTCGGTCGCGACGACCGCCTCGGCGTGGCGGGCGAGGTGCAGGGCCTGGACGCCGCAGCCGGTGCCGAGGTCGAGCGCTCGGCCGACCGGCTCGCGCAGCGTCAGCTGGGCCAGGCTCGTGGAGGCGGGGCTGATGCCCAGCACGTGGTCGGGGCCGACGCGCTGCGGCGTACCGTCCAGCCCGGGGGTGAGGTCGGAGACGACCCACAGGTGCTGGTCGTCGGTGGCGTAGGGCCGCACGTCGAGGCGGGCGGCGACCTCGCCGACGCTCTGCTCCAGAAGGCCCTCCGCGCACAGGTCGTCGACCAGGCCGGGCAGTGCCGACTCGGCCGCCGAGAGCCCGACCGGCACCTGCAGCAGGAACAGCCGTACCAACGTCGACAGCGCTGACCCGTCGCGGGTGCGGCGCAGGCCGGGCACGGTCTCGTTGCGGGCCAGCGCGTCGTGCCCGAGGGGGCCGAGCTGGTCGGCGACGGCGTCGTAGGTGAAGTCGGCGGCGACGAGGGCGTCCCTCAGCCGGTGCGGGAGGTCCTGGGGGCTGCTCACCCCCTGAGCCTAGAAGAGGGGCGCGACGGGGCCCCGCCTGCCACCATCTCCCCATGACGCTCCCCCGACCGTCCTCCGACCGCACCGCCGTCGTCACCGGCGCCTCCTCCGGCATCGGCGCCGAGATCGCCCGTGAGCTCGCGCGGCGCGGCCACCACGTCACCCTGGTCGCCCGCTCCGAGGACAGGCTGCGGGCGCTGGCCGAGGAGCTGACGGAGCAACCGGGGTCCGCCGGCGCGTCGGTGATGCCCTGCGACCTCGGTGACCGGACGGCCCGCGCGGCGCTCGCCGACTCGCTGCTGGCCGGCGACCGGACCGTCGAGGTGCTGGTCAACAACGCCGGCCTCTCCACCCTCGGCCCCGTCGCGGCCTCCGACCCCGAGGCGGAGATGGGGATGATCGAGGTGGACGTGGTCGCCGTGGCCGACCTGTGCTCGCGGCTGCTGCCGGGCATGGTCTCGCGCGGGCGCGGGGCCGTCCTCAACGTCGCGTCGACCGCGGCCTTCCAGCCGCTGCCCGGCCAGGCGGGGTACGGCGCCGGCAAGGCGTTCGTGCTGTCCTACACCCAGTCGCTGGCCGGCGAGCTGCGCGGCACCGGCGTCACCGCCACGACCCTGTGCCCGGGGCCGGTGCACACCGGCTTCGGCGAGCGGGCCGGCTTCTCGCAGCAGGAGGCCGAGGACGCGCTGCCCGCCGTGATGTGGGTGTCCGCGGAGAAGGTGGCGCTCGACGCCGTGAAGGGGCTCGACCGCGGCCGGCTGGTGGTCATCCCCGGCCGCGCGAACCGGGTGGCCGCAGCGTTCGCCCAGGTCACCCCGCGCTCGCTGCTACTGCCGGTGCTGGTCAAGAGCCACCCCGGCCTGCGGTGACCACGGCGATGCGCATCTCGCCCGAGCCGCCGGTCGCCGCCGCGGCGCTGCCCTGGGACGCCCCGGTCGGCGACGCGGTCGCGTCCATCGCCGCGGCGCGCGCCGAGCACGGCGACACCTTCGTGGTCCACTCGGGGGAGGCCGGTCGGGACACCTACCTCTTCTGCTTCTCCCCCCAGGGCGTCGAGTCCTTCTACGCCCTACCTGAGGAGAGCGCCAGCAAGGGCGTCGCCGACTACCTCATGCTGCGCCGCAAGCTGCCCGACGAGGTCTTCGCCGACCGACGCACGCTGCCGGGCGGACTGTTCCGCAAGGACGACGTCGCCACCTACCTCACCGCACTGGACGACTCGCTCGACCTCACGATCACCGAGCTCGGGGGCGCCGGCACCGTGGACCTCTTCGCCCTGACACGCCGGCTGGGGCATCGGATGGGGCTCGCCTCGTGGGGCGGCCCCGGCTCGGCGTCCGGCGAGGTCTTCGAGGCGCTCGCCGCGGACCTCGACCAGCTCGACGGCGCCGCCTCCTTCGTCCACCCCGACACGGTGCGCGCCGTCGCCGAGAGCGGGTACGCCGAGGAGCGGGCCGCCCTCGAGCGCGTCGTCGCCCTGCTCGGACCGGCCGTGGACGCGGCGTCTGCCGCACCCGAGGAGCACGGGCTGTTCGGGCGGATCGTCGCGGCCTGGTCGGACGCCGGGCCCGAGGACCGCCGACGGGGTGCCGCGCTCGACGTCGTGCTGGTGCACGTGGCGTCGATGTCCAACCTCAACGCCGCCCTGGGCTGGGCGCTCGTCGACCTGCTCGAGCACCCGGACGCCCTGGAGCGGGTGCGCGGGGGCGACGCAGCGTTCGCGTCGCGGTGCGCCCTGGAGTCGACGCGGCTGGCGCAGCGCTCGATCATGTCGCGCCACGTGATGTCTCCGGTCGCGCTGGACACGGGCGCCACCACCTACGAGGTCGGGCCGGGCGTCACGATCGCCACGCTGCTGCCGCTGACCAACCTCGACCCGGCGCTCGGGCACGACCGCTGGGATCCGGAGCGCTGGGACCGCTACCGGTTCACCGACACCGCGGGGCTCGCCAGCCCCCAGCTCGTCACGGCGTTCGGGCACGGGAAGCACACCTGCCCGGCCCAGCCGTTCTCGCTGGCGGCGATGACGGCCTCCGCGACCCGGCTGCTGACGACGTACGACCTCACCACCCGGTGGACCGACCATCCGCTGCCCGTCCCTGCCCAGATCGGCGGCGTGGCCCGGGCCTCCGGCCCGGTCGAGGTCTCCTACTCCCGTCGCGCCTGACGGCAGGTCACTCGGCGATGGAGCCGAGGTAGAGGTCCTCGGGGCAGCCGAAGGAGTACTCGATCGGCAGCACGCCGCTGGGCCCGTCCACCCCGTGCACCACGCCGGCGGTGAGGTCGACGACCAGCTCGGCGCCGCCCCCGTCGACGACCACCCAGGAACCGTTGCCGAGGTCCTCCGCGGCGAACGCATCGGTGAAGTAGTACGCCGGGAGCACGTCGTTGCCGACCGCCAGCGCGAACGCGGCGCAGTCGGCCTCGGTCGACCGGAAGAACGCCACCGCCTCCTCACCGCTCGGCCCGCTGGGCGCCTCCTCGGCGGGGGCAGGGTCCACGGGCTCGGTGGCGGGCTCGGTGACGGGCTCCACGGCAGGCTCGTCGACCCTCTCGACGGTCGGCGCCGCGGGTGCCGCGGCCTCGGTGGGCTGGTCGTCCCCGCACGCGGCGAGCGCCGGCGCGAGGGCCAGGGCGAGGACCGGGAGGAGCAGGGACGGGACGGACGTCCGACGGCTGCGCATGCTCCACCGTGGCACGGGTGGCTCCCCCCAGGGCCACCTCACGCCCGGGTAGTCACATCGGGCCAGCCCGAACGGACTACCCGACTGCCGCGGGATGGGCAGTTCGGGCAGGAACCCGTGACAACCGGGTCCTAGGACCTCCCACGGTTTTACCGTCGCTGCACCGGGTCGGCGCGCCTTGGGAGGGGCGCGCCACCCGGATCTCGATCACCCACCGGGAGGGACCCCCATGCTGCCCACGCTGCACCGTTGCGCGCTCGCGCCCGCGCTGTCACTCGTCCTCGCAGCCGGCGGCGTCACGCTGACCGCCGCACCCGCCACCGCAGCCCCCGTGGTCGCCGCCGACCGCACGGGCGGAGCCGCCGGCGGTCCGCTGGACGGCATCCTCGACCCGGTCACCGACCTGCTGAACGCACTCGTCGGCCCCATCATCAACGGCACCGCCGCTGTCGGCAGCCCACTCACGCTCACCATGCCCGAGTGGAACCTCCTCGGCGTCGCCAACCAGGTGCAGTGGCTGGCCGACGGCGTACCGATCCCGGGCGCCACCGGCACCACCTTCACCCCCACGCTCGACGAGGCCGGCAAGAACGTCCAGGCCCTCGTCACCGGCTCGGTGCTCGGCGTCCTCACGCTGCTGGTCAAGGAGGTCTACTCCGGCGTCGTCGCCATCCCGCTCCCCGGCGGTGGCGGCGGTGGTGGCGGCGGCGGTGAGGGCGGTGGGACCGGCAACCCGGTGCTCGAGGTCCTCAGCGACCCGGCCATCACCGGCATCCCCGGTGTCGGCTCGCTGCTGCAGGTCCTCAACCCGATCTGGAGCCTGCCGGGCGTGACGACGACCTACCAGTGGTTCGTGGACGGCGCGCCCGTCCCCGGCGCCACGGGGCCGACGTACGTGCCGGTCCTCAGCGACGCCGGCAAGCAGCTGCACGCCGTCGTGACGGGCACCCTGGCCGGGCTGCCGGTCCTCACCGCGCTCACCGGCTTCCTCACGATCCCCCAGACCGAGGCCAGCCCGCTGCAGGCCACGTCCGCTGCGACCGTGACCGGCACCGCGCGCGTCGGCAAGGTCATCAGCGTCCAGGACCCGACCTGGAACGAGGAGGGCGTCACCCACGCCTACCAGTGGCTGCGCGACGGCTCCCCCATCTCCGGTGCGACCGACAAGACCTACACGCTGACCCCCGACGACTACGGCCGCCGTGTCGTGGCCAAGGTGACCGGCCACAAGGAGGGCTGGACCGACAGCACCGTCGACAGCAACGAGGTGACCCCCGGCCTGGGCGACCCGCCGAGCTTCACCACCCAGCCCTCGGTCAGCGGCACCTACGCCCTGGGGCGCACCCTCACCGCCCTGCCCGGCGCCTGGGGCCAGGGCAGCACGCCGGCCCACACCTACCAGTGGCGCCGTGGCGGCCAGGTCATCAGTGGCGCCACCTCCTCGACGTACGCCGTCGCCGCCGACGACCTCGGGTCGACCCTGTCGGTCACCGTGACCGCGACGCGTGCGGGCTACCAGCCGGCCACCTTCACCACCTCGGCGCTGCCGGTCGCGAAGCTGGCCTCGGCGACCACGCTGAAGGGCAAGAAGAAGGCCCGTGCGGGCAAGCCGCTGCGCGTGAAGGTCGGCGTGCTGGTGGACGGGTTCGCCCCCGACGGGGTCGTCAGCATCCTCGACGGCTCCAAGACCCTCAAGCGGCTGCGGATCGCCCGCGGCACCAAGAAGGTCAAGCTGCCCAAGCTCTCGAAGGGCAAGCACGTGCTCACCGCGGTGTACGCCGGCTCCGACGCCACCGAGGAGTCCCGGTCGAAGACGCTGAAGGTGCGGGTGCTGCCCCGCCGCTGAGGTCGTGCCGCTCCACCCGGAGCCCACACGCACAGCGCCCCCACCCAGGTGCCGGGTGGGGGCGCTGCGTGCGTGCAGGGGCGGGTCAGCCGACCGGGGCCGGCTCCTCGTCGGAGATGACCGCCGAGCGGCGCTTGGACAGGTAGACCGCGACCGCGATGCCGAGCGCCGCCGCGAGGGCGATGATGATCGACAGCGGACGGTTGGCGTCCTCGCCCACGGTCAGCGAGATGATCGCGCCCACGATGAGCAGCGAGACCAGGTTCATCACCTTCAGCAGCGGGTTGATCGCCGGGCCCGCGGTGTCCTTGAACGGGTCGCCGACGGTGTCACCGATGACGGTGGCCTCGTGGGCGGGCGAGCCCTTGCCACCGTGGTGACCGTCCTCGACCAGCTTCTTGGCGTTGTCCCACGCACCGCCGGCGTTGGCGAGGAAGACCGCCATCAAGGTGCCGGAGCCGATGGCACCGGCCAGGAACCCGGCCAGCGCGCCGACGCCGAGACCGAAGCCCACCGCGATCGGGGCCAGGATCGCCAGGATGCCCGGCGTGGCCAGCTCGCGCAGCGAGTCGCGGGTGACGATGTCGACGACCTTGCCGTACTCCGGGCGACCGGTGCCCTCCATGATCCCCGGGATCTCCCGGAACTGGCGGCGCACCTCCATGACCACCGCACCGGCGGCCCGGCCCACGGCGTTGATGGCCAGCCCCGAGAACAAGAACACCACCGCGACGCCGATCAGCAGACCGACCAGCACGTCGGGGCTGAACACGAAGAAGCTGGTCAGGAAGTCGGTGACGTCCTGCTCGGTGGAGTTCTCCAGGTCCGCCAGCCGCTCGATCGCGGTGCCGATGTAGGAGCCGAACAGCGCGCTCGCGGCCAGCACGGCCGTCGCGATCGCGATGCCCTTGGTGATCGCCTTCGTGGTGTTGCCGACCGCGTCGAGCTCGGTGAGGATCTGCGCCCCCTCCTCGCTCACGTCGCCGGACATCTCCGCGATGCCCTGGGCGTTGTCGGAGACCGGGCCGAAGGTGTCCATCGCGACGATCACGCCGACGGTGGTGAGCAGGCCGCAGCCGGCCAGGGCCACCGCGAACAGCGCGATGGACAGCGAGCCCGCCCCCAGCAGGAACGCGCCGAAGACGGCCGCCCCGATCACCAGGGTCGTGTAGACGGCCGACTCGAAGCCGACCGAGAGGCCGGACAGGATGACCGTGGCCGCACCGGTCAACGACGTACGCCCGACGTCCTTGACCGGACGGAACTCGGTGCCGGTGAAGTAGCCGGTGAGGGCCAGGATCGCCGCGGCGAGCACGATGCCGATCAGCACCGCCAGGGCCGCGATCACCGCCGGGCTGCCGCTGGCGGGCTCGAACCCGAAGGCCCGGTCGAGCGGGCTGCCGCCGCGCTCGAGGCCGCTGAGCTCGGAGAAGTCACCGGGCAGGTAGACGAAGGCCAGCAGGACGCTGGCCACCGCACCGATGCCTGCGGAGATGTAGAACGCGCGGTTGATCGTGGTCAGGCCGTTCTCGCCGGGCCGCGGCTGGCAGAGGTAGACACCGGCCACCGCGGTCAGCGCCCCGATCGCGGGGATCAGCAGCGGGAAGACCAGGCCCTTGTCGCCGAACGCGGCCGAGCCGAGGATCAGCGCCGCCACCAGGGTGACGGCGTAGGACTCGAAGAGGTCGGCGGCCATGCCGGCGCAGTCACCCACGTTGTCGCCGACGTTGTCGGCGATGGTGGCGGCGTTGCGCGGGTCGTCCTCGGGGATGTTGTTCTCGACCTTGCCGACCAGGTCGGCGCCCACGTCGGCGGCCTTGGTGAAGATGCCGCCGCCGACTCGCATGAACATCGCGAGCAGCGCCGCCCCGAAGCCGAAGCCCTCGAGCACGTCGGGCGCGTCGTCCTGGAAGGCCAGCACCACGACGGACGCGCCGAGCAGGCCGAGGCCGACGGTGAGCATGCCGACGGTGGCGCCGGTGCGGAACCCGATGTGCATCGCCGGGTCGCGGCCCTGCGTCTGGGCGGCCGCGGCGACGCGCAGGTTGGCCTGCACCGCCAACGACATCCCGAGGTAGCCCACCGCCGCGGAGAAGCCGGCGCCCCCGAGGAAGGCCACGGAACGGAAGATCCGCACCACGGCGTCGTCGGCGGGCAGCAGCAGCAGCGCGAAGAACGCGATGCCGGCGAAGATGGCGAGCGTGCGGAACTGCCGCGTGAGGTAGGCGTTGGCCCCCTCCTGCACGGCCTGGGCGATGGACTTCATGTTGTCGGTGCCTTCGGCGGCAGACATCACCTCGGCGCGGAACATCGCAGCCATCGCCAACGCACCGAGTGCGATGAGAGCGACGACGACGACGAGCACGAGGTTGCCACCGGAGACGTCCACGACGTTGGGAACGGTCCCCGTCATGCGCTTCCTCCTGGGTCGGAGCTGTGCAGCTCGGTGTGGACGCAGCAGCAGAGTGTGAGCCACGTCTCACTGGAACGAGCCGGAGTCTACGCACGGCAAAGGGCGTGACAGCAGCACAGTGTGACGCGCGCCACAGCGTGTCACCGTCGGTGACGGGTCCCACGTGGCCGTGCGGCGTGCCAGCAGGACCCCCGGACCAGGGCGTGGTCTCGGGGGTTCAGGCCAGGGGCTCGAGCCAAAGGCTCGGACCAAGGCTCGGGTCAGAGGCTCAGGGTCAGGAGGCGGCCAGCGCGGCTTCGGCGCTGTCGTGGATGACGAAGACCTTCGCCAGTCCGGTGATCCGGAAGATCTTGAGCAGGCGGTCCTGGGTGCACACCAGCTGCAGCGAGCCGTCGTGCGCGCGGACCTTCTTCAGTCCGCCCACGAGGACACCGAGGCCGGTGGAGTCGAGGAACTCCACTGCCTCCATGTCGATCACGAGGTCGTAGACGCCGGCGGCGACGAGCTCGGTGATCTTGTCGCGCAGCTTCGGCGCTGTGTAGACATCGATCTCACCGCCGACGGTGACAACGGTCGTACCGTCGACGTCGCGCGTGGCGAGGGTGAGGTCCACGTGTTGCTCCCTGTCGGCTGGGGGTGGGTCGAAGGTACTCCAGGTCGGCCGGAGCGCAGGGAACGCCCCCCGTCCCACGGATCGACCACAGGATATGAAACCACGACGCCCCGAGGCGCGCACAGAAAGGTAAAGACGACAGGCCTCCCGCGCCACACCCGAACGGTGCCCGCTCACCCGTTCAGGTGGCTGTCCCCTGCCGAGCCGGCGCATTGATACGCCGGCTCGACCACCCAGCCCGCCGAGCCGGCGCATTGATGCGCCGGCTCGGCGGTGTCGGTGCGGTTTGCGAGGATCGGGACCATGCCCGGCCCGACCACCAGCGAGCTCGCCCCGAGCGGCACGCCGACGGGCCGACCCGTGACCGGGCTGCTCGAACGGCTGGCCTCGGCCCCCGGGCGCGCCGACCGGCTGACCCACGTCGAGGAGCTCCCGCCCCGGGCGGCAGTGGCTGCCCCGTGGCCGGGGTGGGTGCCGGAACAGGTGCGGGCGGCGTACGCCGGGCGTGGCGTGGTGCAGCCCTGGACCCACCAGGTGGCGGCGGCCGACGCCGCCTGGCACGGCCGGCACGTGGTGCTCTCGACGGGGACGGCGTCGGGCAAGTCGCTGGCCTTCCAGGTGCCGGCGCTCTCGCGGGTGCTGGCCGCGCGTGGTGGTCGCGGGCAGCGCGGCGCGGCGGTGCTCTACCTCTCCCCCACCAAGGCGCTCGCCCAGGACCAGCTCTCCTCGCTGCACGAGCTGGGTCTGGGGGTGAGGCTCGCGACGCACGACGGCGACAGCAGCCGCGAGCAGCGTGAGTGGACCCGCGACCACGGCGAGTACGTCCTCACCAACCCCGACATGCTGCACCGCAGCCTGCTGCCCGGCCACGAGCGCTGGACCGGGTTCTGGCGGTCACTGTCGATGGTGGTCGTCGACGAGTGCCACCACTACCGCGGGGTCTTCGGGGCGCACGTGGCGCACGTGCTGCGCCGCCTGCGGCGGGTGTGCGCGTCCTACGGCGCCGACCCGACGTTCGTGCTGGCCTCCGCCACCGTGGCAGACCCGGCCGCGGCCGCGCACCGGCTCACCGGGCTCGACGTGCTCGCGATCGAGGACGACGCCTCGCCCCGCGGCCGGGTCACCGTGGGGCTCTGGGAGCCTCCGCTGACCGAGCACCTCGGGGAGAACGACGCGCCCGTGCGGCGGGCCGCCTCCTCCGAGACCGCCGACCTGCTCACCGACCTGGTCGTCGAGGGCGTGCGCAGCCTGGCCTTCATCCGCTCGCGCCGCGGTGCGGAGCAGGTCGCGATGACCTCGTCCGCGCTGCTGGAGGAGGTCGACCCGTCCCTCGCGGGTCGGGTCGCGGCCTACCGAGGGGGCTACCTCCCCGAGGAGCGCCGTGAGATCGAGCAGCGGCTGCGCTCCGGGGAGCTCCTGGGCCTGGCTGCGACCAACGCGCTGGAGCTCGGCATCGACGTCAGCGGTCTCGACGCGGTGCTGGTCGCCGGCTTCCCCGGGACCCGCGCCGCCTTCTGGCAGCAGGTCGGGCGTGCCGGCCGGGGGGCGCAGGACGCGGCGGCGCTGCTGGTGGCGCGCGACGACCCGCTGGACACCTACCTCGTGCACCACCCGGAGTCGTTGTTCGGTCGACCGGTCGAGGCGACGGTCTTCGACCCCACCAACCCCTACGTCCTCGGGCCGCACCTCGCGGCCGCCGCACAGGAGCGGCCGCTCACGCGCGCCGACCTCGCGGCGTACTGGCCCGGTGCCGAGCCGGTCGTCGACGACCTCGTCGCGCGCGGGCTGCTGCGCAAGCGGCCGCACGGCTGGTTCTGGACCGACCGCAGCCGGGCCGCGGACCTCGCCGACATCCGCTCCAGCGGCGGCCAGCAGGTCCAGCTCGTCGAGGCCGGCACCGGTCGGGTGGTCGGCACCGTCGACGGCGGGCGCGCGCACGGGACAGCCCACCCCGGCGCGGTCTACGTCCACCGCGGCGAGACCTACCTCGTGCGCGAGCTCGACCTCGAGGACCACGTGGCCGTCCTCGAGCGGGACGACCCCGACTACTCCACCTCCGCCCGCGAGCTCACCGACATCTCGGTGGTCGAGGAGCGCGAGAGCCGTCGGTGGGGCCCGTGCCGCCTGGTGCTGGGCCAGGTCGACGTCTCCCAGCAGGTGGTCTCGTTCCTGCGGCGGCGCCAACCCGGCGGTGAGGTGCTCGGCGAGGAGCCGCTCGACCTCCCCGAGCGCACGCTGCGCACCAGCGCGGTGTGGTGGACGATCCCGTCCGCCGAGCTCGAGGGCTGCGGTCTCGACCCGGGCGACCTCCCGGGCGCCGCGCACGCGGCGGAGCACTGCTCGATCGGCCTGCTGCCGCTCTTCGCGACCTGCGACCGCTGGGACATCGGCGGTGTCTCGACCGCCCTGCACCCCGACACCGGCACGCTCACGGTCTTCGTCCACGACGGCCACCCGGGCGGAGCCGGCTTCGCGGAGCGCGGCTACCACGCCGCCGGCGCCTGGCTGCGGGCCACGCGGGAGACCATCGCCTCCTGCGAGTGCCTCGAGGGCTGCCCGTCGTGCATCCAGTCGCCCAAGTGCGGCAACCAGAACAACCCCCTCGACAAGGCCGGGGCCCTGGTCCTCCTGGACCTGCTGCTCGCCCACGCGCCGCTCGACTGACACCGACCGCCGGGCCCGTGTCGGCGGGCACTGTCGGCGGGGAGCGCGCAGCCCTAGGCTCGGGCCATGGTCGTCCTGGGTCTGCTGCTGCTCCTCGCCGGTGTCGTCGTCATCCTGGTCGGGGTGCTCACCGCCGACATCACGAGCACCGGCGCGGAGGTGCTCGGGATCGACGTCTCGGCAGTGACGCTGTTCCTGCTCGGCGTGGGTGCGGCGGCGGCCGTGCTGTGGGGGTTCTCGCTGGCCAAGCTGGGCGCCCGCAAGGCGATGCAGGCCCGCCGTGAGCACAAGAAGCTGACCGAGCTGTCGGAGAAGCTCGACCGCGCGCGCGAGCACGAGCGCGAGGAGGAGCGCTGAGGCCGGACCCGCTCACGCAAGACCGGCCCGAGCGGTGCCGGTGAGCGCGGCCTCAGGGCCCCACCGGCTCGGTGCGTCCACCGAGACGACCACCTCGACCGCGCTGCCGACGGCGCGGCACGACGTGACCTCCGCACCGTTGCGCCGGGCCACCTCGGCGGCCGCCACGCACGGGTCGAGGCCCGCCGCGCCCGCCGGGGCCCCGGTCAGGGCGCCGGCCCCGGCCAGTGCGGCGAGGTCGGCCGCCGCCCGCGCCTGCCGGTGCGCCGCGAACCACGCCCCCACCTCCCCGAGTGCCAGACCCACCACCAGCAGCAGCCCGAGGCAGGCGACCGCGGCCGTGGTGGCGGCGCCCCGGTCGGCACCACGGTCGGCACCCCGGTCGGCACCCCGGTCGGTACGCCGCCTCACGGGACGGACCCGCTCGGCGCCGGCCCCCCGGCGGCCGGCTCGCGCGCGGCCGTCGCCTCGCCGCTGACCTCCGCCCCGGGGAGCACGGCCAGCGCGCCGCCCGGCCCCTCGATCGTGGCCTTGACGGTGACGACGACCAGCCCGTCGCGGTCGCTCACCGCGACCGTGCTGCCCGGTGGCCCGATCGTGAGCGCGAGATCGGTCGCGACCGCGGCGTCCTCCCCGCGGGCCAGGGCGCGCGCCGCCTCGCGCGCGGCGTCGGTGGCCCGGAGCTGACCGAGCCCCACGACCAACAGCCACACCAGCCCGGCCGTGACGGCGAGGAGCAGCGGCAGCACCATGGCCAGCTCCGCGGTCACCGCTCCCCGATCGCCACGACCGGCCCGGCTCATCCGACGCCCAGCAGGCCGAGCACGTGGTCGAAGAGGGTCGTCAGCAGCTGGTCGCCGAAGCCACCGGTGAGCATCGTGTAGAGCAGACCGGCCAGCCCGGCGCCGGCGGCCGTGCCGACGGCGTACTCCGCGGTGGTGATGCCGTCCTGGGCGCGGTGCCGCGGACGACCACGGGTCGTGAGGACGTGGGGACGGGGCATGGTGCCTCCTGGGTCCGGGGCCACCCGATGCGGCCCGAGGGCACCCAGGCTGGTCGCCGGAGGGCCTGCGTGGGGGCGCCGTGGGCCGGGCTGGGGAGGGGCCCGATCGGACCCCGCATGTGGACGGCTGCCGGGCCCGGGCGGCGTCGAACCGGCGTAACGATGCGCCGGCTCGACGGAACCGACAGATCGAACCGGCGTAACGATGCGCCGGCTCGACGGGACCGGCGGGCCGAACCGGCGTAAGGATGCGCCGGCTCGACGGGGGGGATGGTCACCAGAGGTCGGCCAGGAGGGCGGCGGCCAGCGGGACGATGCCGAGCACGACGAAGGACGGCAGCAGGCACAGCCCGAGCGGGACCGCGGCGCGGACCCCCACGCGACGGGCCCGGTCCTCCACCTCCGCACGGGCCTGCTCCGCCGACCGCACCGCCAGGCGCGCGACCGCGTCGGCCACCGGCGTCCCGCTCTCGTGGGCGCGGGCCAGGGCCCGGCCGAGAGGTGCGAGCGCCGGGTCGTGGGCCAGCTCGCGCCACACGGCCGCGGGGTCGGCCCCGAGGGCCAGGGCGTGGGTACGGCCGAGCAGTCGGTCGGCGGTCGGGCCGGGCAGCGCGTCGGCCGCGTGCCGCAGCGCCCGGGTGGGGTCGCTGCCCGCGCGGACCGCGTCGGCGGCCAGACCCACCAGGTGGGGCAGGTCGGTGCGAGCCTGTGCGGCCGCCCGTCGCTCGACGCTGGACTCGCCCCTGCCGGCGGCGGTCCACACGGCCGCGCCCGCGACCAGCCCGACGACGGGGCCGAGCAGCGGCCCCAGCAGGTCGCGACCCCAGGTCAGCCCCGCGACGACGGCCAGGACAGCGGCCACCCCCCGCTGCCGTCGTACGTCGGTGGGCGGCCGCGGCCGGTGCCGCACCGTGACCGGGGGCCGGTGCGGCCGGTGGGCGAGCAGCACCGCGAGCGCGGTGGCCACGGCGGCCAGCGCGGTCATCGCTCCACCGACCGGGCGAGCAGCTCGATCCAGGCCAGCCCGCCGAGCAGCAGCCCGCCACCGAGCGCGAGGCAGGCCCAGCCGGCAGGACCGCCCAGGAGCCAGGCGAGCGGGTCACCGCCCGAGCCGGATCCCATCAGCCAGGCCAGCATCGGCAGGCCGGCCACGAGCCGACCGGTCGCGCGCGCCGACGCGAGCTCGGAGGCGACCACCCGGCGGCTGGCCTCTCCGGCCCGCAGGTCCTCGGCCACCCGGGAGAGCGCCGCCGCCAACCCCTGGCCCGTGCGGCCGGAGACCTGCCAGGCGGCGGCGACGAGCCGCAGCCCGCCAGCGCCGGGGGCCTCGGCGACACGACGCCAGGCCGTGGGGACGTCGAGCCCGACCCGGTGCGCGGCGAGCACGGGCCCCAGGGACGGCCAGTCCCGGGCGGCACGCGCCAGCGCCCGGTCGGGGCCGGCGCCGGCGGTGAGCTCCTCGGCGAGGGACTCGCAGCTCTCGCGCACGCGGGCGGCGGTGGCCCGGGCCGCGGACGCCTGTCGTCGGGCCCGCAGGATCCAGGCGGCACTGGCCGCCAGCAGCCCGAGGAGCGCGGCCGCGACGAGCACGCGGGCCGGGGGCCCGAGGAGCAGGACCACTCCCGTCGCGCCTGCGAGCAGCACCGCCGCACCCGGCGACCGGCCGGCGCGGGGCGTCACCCGACCCGGCACGAGCAGCGCAGCGGCCGCCCCCGCCAGCAGCGCGGAGAGCACCGGGTCGGCCGGCACCGGTCCAGCCAGCACCGGTCCAGCGAGCACCGACCCTGCCAGCACGGGTCCAGCCAGCACCGGGGCGCTCACGCCCGCGCCAGGACGTCGGCCAACTGGTCCTCCCCGGGCCCGGGGACCAGGGCACCGTGCTCGACCCGGACCGCGCTGAGCATCCGGACGGTGCCGTCGCGGTCGCGGGAGGGCACGGCCAGCTCGGCGACCCGGCGCGTGCCGTCGCGGTGGCGGCGCAGGTGGAGCACGGCTTCCACGCCGGCGGCGAGCTGGCTGTGGGCGGCCGCCCGGTCGAGCCCGGCGGCAAGGGCGAGGGCCTCCACCCGGGCGGGGACGTCGGCGGCGGCGTTGGCGTGCAGGGTGCCGCAGCCGCCCTCGTGACCGGTGTTGAGCGCGGCGAGCAGCTCGACCACCTCGGCCCCGCGGACCTCCTGCGGATTCCGGCGGGAGTTTCCCAAGATCCCCAGGGGCGTTCCGGCCGAGAAACTCCGAGCTGGGCCGAGCTTCCTCCACGGAAGAAGCTCGTGCTTCCAGACGGGAAACTCCTCGTTCCAGCGGAGAAACTCGTCGGTTCCAGAGGGGAAACTCCTGCGCCTCAGACCGTGCGGGCTCGACAAGAAGGCCCGGAACTCGATGAGCTCCGGGCCTAGCGGTGGCGGCGTCAGCGCCGGCGGGGCCGGCGTTCCTGGGTTTGGTCGAAGAGGCCGCGCATGGGTTCGTGTGGGTGGCACCCGGCGAGCCGGCGACTGGACCGCAGCCGAGCCAAGGGGGCGCGCAGATGGTCGGCTACCACCAGCGGGGTGCCTTCGACGGCGACGGTCGAGCCGTCAGGGGCCACGTCGGACAGCAGCGCCGCGCTCGCTGCGGGGTGGAGCGCCGCGAGGGCGTCCATCCCGGGGGTGTAGAGGTCCCGTCCAGCAGCGGTGAGCCGCCACCGGTCAACGACGGTGGTCGCGGGGTGGCGCGCGAACTCGGCCAGGCGCGCCCGGTGCACTGATGCGAAGGTGTCTCCGGTGATGGCGGCTCGCCGACCCCAGGACACGACGCAGTCCGCAATGGTCTGGTGTTGCCGGCACGGCTTCGGCGGCCAGGTGTCGCCCAGGGTTGATGTCCACCAGGGCAGACGCGGTGCCGCGCAGAGTCCTGTCTTGACGGGGCGTCCGGTCCAGTCGTTGATGACGGCGTCGGCGTGACGGGTCGTGCAGGTGTCGCGGACCCAGTGGCGGACCGCTTGGTCGGCTTCTCCGCGGAGCGACGGCCCGCCAAGGGAGCCGGCGGGGTCGATGAGGAGCCAGAGCTGCACGGACCCGAGGAGCGCGGTCTGGTGGAGTTCGGCGAGCGTGTCGGTCCCGACGAGTTCGGCGTGTTCGACGATGAGGTGCCGTACTGGGCCGTGGACGAGGTGAACCAGCGACCGGAGGAGGTGGCGCTCGCCAACGGCTCGCGGGGGTGCGAGCCCGACGGCCCCGATCGCGTCGAGGAGGTCTTGGCTGAAGGTTGCGAGGTTCTCGGTGACCGGCATCGGGCGTGGACGTAGCCAAGCGGTGTCGTCGTGTCGTGCCGCGGCTGGCCGCAGGGTGCGCAGGGCCTGGTCGAAGCGGTGCGCGGAGATGGGGGCCGCTACTGGTCCTGGGAAGGCCGGCCCTTCGCCTGCAAAGGGGTCGAACGGGTTCATCGCCGGGAGGGCTGACGCTCTGCGAGGTCGATGTATCGGCCGGTGATGGACGTGAGCGCCTGCTGCGCTGCCTGCTCGGTGATGGGACCTCGGTGCTGTTGGTCGCGCAGTTCGGCGAGGAAGTTCGACCACTTCCTCCAGGACCCCTGTGCGTACTGCTCGTTGATGCGGACCAGGAGGTCCCGGTCGGTGATGGCGGCGAGGCGGTGGTGGTTCTGGATGTGGGTGACCATCGTGGCGGCGGTGTGGTGGTCGAGGGCGATGCGTCGGTTGATGCGGCTGGCGATGGACTCGTCGGCGTCGAGGTGGCTGAACAGGTCGGATCCGGCGAGCACGATGGCGAACCCGTTTGGGAAGGGGTGCGCCCAGAGCCAGCGGAGCTGGAGTAGCCCGGCCCGTCCGATGAACTGGGCTTCATCGACGATGAGCAGGGTTGGGTGCGTGACGAGGTGCTCGAGGGTGGCGTGCCGCATGTCGCGGGCGGTTCCCTCGACGGTGACGCCGAGGACTGCGGTCGCGATCTCCTCCCACACCTGCCGGTCGGTGGAGCCGCGGGTGATGTCGGCGAACGCGGTGTTCACGGCCGGGTCGGCCACTGCGGCGACGGCCTTGAGCATCGTGGTCTTTCCACATCCGGCGGGCCCGGACACGGCGGTGGCAGCACCACGTGCCAGCGCGGACGGCATCCCGGCGGCAAGCATGCGCATCTGCGGCGTCAGGACGAGCGCAGAGTGCTCGGTGAAGGTTCGCTGCACGTCGTAGGGCACCCGCGCGGCTGCGTGCTGCACGTCCCACGCCGCAGCCGTTCGGGGCGGGGCGTCACCCATCGGTTCGCTCCGGCTCTTCGACGTCGTCGGAACGGGTGGTGCCGTAGAGGTTTGCGATCGCGTCGAGGCTGTCGGTGTCGGGCAGCTGGTCCTCGGTGGGCGGCGGGACCTTGCGGGAGCGCAGTGAGGTGCGCTGCGGACGCGGGCGGTGCGACGCCTGCTGGTCGGGGGCCTGGGCGGCGGCGCTGGGCGCAACGAAGTGGAGGTCGGGGATGGGAGCAACGCTGTGCTCGTCTTCGCTGGTGTCGTGGGGAGGGCCGTAGAGGGAGGCGTGGTCGGCTGCGTCGACGAGACCGTCTGCGACGGCGTCCCAGGCATCTTGAGCGTCGGCGCGTGCGGAGGCGGCCTTGGGCTTGGCGATGTGGTTCTGCACGAACGTGTGTCGGCGGGCCCGGTGGGCGTGGGTGGTCTCGACTTCGGCGGGGATGGCTTCGGCGCGTGGCGCGACGGTTCCGATGAAGCGGCCCTTGCTGTCGTAGGCGTACAGGGTGCCGGGGTCGAGGAGTTGGCGGAGCGTGATGCGTTCGCCGGGGTTGGCGGCGTCGGCGAGCGCGGAGGAGAGCCAGTACTGGTTGTCGTAGTGGAGTCCGCGGGTGGCGTCGTAGGTGCGCTCGCCGACCCAGTACCCGACGGAGCCCTCGTCTTCCTCGGTGAGGGTGGGGCCGTCGTAGACGTCGCCGGCGGCGGTGAGGTCTGCGTAGACGCCCAGGCGGCTGCGGCCCTTGTGGGGCCCGCCCTGGAACGGTCGCGTGATGTAGGTGGCGAACCAGTTCCCGATTTCCTCGACGACGGTGTCGAAGGGCAGGTCGCCGTGGTCGGCTCGCTGGCCGGCGATGTCGGGCCATCCACGTCGGGACCCGGGTCCGTTCGCGAAGTGCGCGAGGAGGGACTGGTGCATCTGCTCGTGGTCGCCGTTGGACTGGGGCGTGTGGGAGGCGATGGGGCTGTTGCCGATGCCGAGACGGCGGGCGGCGGCACGCGCTTCGTCGCCGAGGAGGGCGCCTCCCTGGTCGGAGACCAGGAGTCGTGCGACCCCGGAGACTTCCAGGGCGCCGTTGGGGTCGTCAGGGTGGGTTGTGGTGAACCCGAGGGCGGCGGCGGCAAGGAGAACGCCGGTGTCGGCGCCGCGGGCACCGTGCTTGAGGACGGTGTAGGCGAGCGGGAGGCCGGAGGCGCGGTCTCGGATGCAGAGCAGCTTGGGTTCGATGGGTGCGCCGCGCTCGTCGCGGCTGCGGACCTTGAGGTCGTACTCGTCGATGGACCAGGTCTCGTTGATGCGGTCGCGGCCGGTCAGGGGCCAGGTGGCCTCGAGTGCGCGCTGCGCGGCGGCACCGTCGCGGGCCCCGGCCCGCACTGATGCGGTCACGTTGCCCCAGGCGGCGTACAGGGTGGACTCGGAGTAGTGGCTGAGCCGGTTGGTCGGGTCGGCGCGCACTGCCGCGATCGCGTTCCGCAGCGGCTTGGCCTGACCGAAGAACGCGATTTCGTCCTGGGTGAGCTGCAGCTTGTCGGGCTCGGCGAACCGGTAGAGGTAGGCCGGCATCACGAGGTGGCTCATGCCTGGCATCTCGTTGTCGTCTCGGAGGTGGGCAACCTCTTCGAGGCACGCCTTGGACCACCAGTTATTGATGGTGCGGACCGTGACGTCGGCCCGCTCGGCGGCGCGCTCCTTGTCTGCCCGGGTGACGTTCCCGTGGAGTTTGGCGACCTCGCGGAGTTGGTTGATGGCGGCTTCGCGGGTCAGTGCGCTGGTGCGCTTGCCGTGGTCGCCGAGCCGGTAGCCGTTGCTGCGGCGGGCGACGCTGTCGCGGCCCTGGCGTGCGAGGTCGAGGTTGTGGACCTGGGCGGTGCTCACGGCGCCACCTCCGCTCGCACGGCAGCGCGCACGTCCTCGGGTGCTGCCGGTTGCGTCTGGCTGGTGGTGGTGTGGCTGGTGCTGAGGCAGTTGTGGCAGCCGCCGATGCGGTGGTGGTCTGCGACGACGGCCTGCCCGGCCGGGTTGAGGGTGGCGGTGAAGTGGACTCCGGCGTTGGGGGCGCGGTGGGTGAAGACCCGAACGCCCAGGATGCCGTGCTCGGCGGCGTCTTCGCCGCTGCCGCTGGGAGCGCCCGGTGCGGTGCCGCCGAGGGCGACCAGGAGGTTGGTGACGCGGTGGAGGTCTTCGGCGACCTTGCGTCGCATCCATGTGTCGACCTCGATGAGGCCGCTGCGGGGCGTGTGGTGGATGCGGTCCACCAGCAGTCCTGCGGCGGGGCCGTCGGGGTGCATCCACAGAACCCGCCGGCGTCGTGCCAGGGCGGGCAGGCTCGCGGCCTGGTCGACCTCGTCGAGGTCGGCGGTTCCTGCGTGGCCGCTGGTCTCGGAGATGGCTCGCGTGGTTGCGGTGTGGTCGCGCCAGAGGCTGAGGATGTCGCCGCGGGGAAGGAAGCGCATCCAAGCGTGCCGGTGGTGGGTGACGAGAAACCGGGCGGCAGCTTCGAGGAACGAAACGCCGCGCCGGTCGAGCTCGGCGGCTCGGGCGAGTACCAGCGGGTCGCACAGTTCGACGAGCATGGCGTTCTGGCCCGCGAGGTCGGCGGGGAACCCGGCAGCGTGGAGGTCATGGGCGAGGGCCTCGCCGGCGAGGATGGCGGCGAGGTTGGTGCGGGTGGGGGCGACGTTGAGCGGTCGGGCGATGCGCTGGCGCCGGTTAGGCGCGATCACGACGGTGCCGGCCATCGGCCGGGGTGCGGGACGCTGCTGCCTGCTGACTCGCGCGGTGCTCGCGGGTGCGGTGTGGTTCGCGGCGGTTGGCCGACGGAGCCCGGTCATGGTGACGCCGCGGTTCGTGGGTTGGGTGGACACGACGCCACTGGTGCCGTCGGGTGCTCGAAACGATGGTCACGCACAGGAGAAATCACTGTGCATCGCGTCAAGGTTGCGGTGTGTAGTGAGTTCAGGCGTGGTCGACGTGGGGTTCGTGGGTCGCCGCTGAAAAGGTCAGATGCGTGGCGGAGGAGAAGCGGGGTCCGGTTCGCCGGTCGCCGTTCGATGACCTCACTCCGGCCGACTTCGTCGAGGGTCGGTGGCCGCACGGTCGCCTCGTGGTCCCCGAAGAGGCGTTCCGCCGCTACGGGCTGACCCGCACGCAAGGTGTTGCGCACATGCGGGCGGTCCGGGACCTGCGCCAGCTGGTGCTGGACTACGAGAAGTACCTGCAGGTGAAGGGGCGCACTCAGAAGGCGTACGCCTCGCACGTGGGCGTGAGCGTGAACCGGCTCTCGGCGCTCCGGTCGGGGACGTCGTGGCCGTCGTGGCGTCTCGTGGGCATTCTGCGCGCCACCATCCCCACGCAGGCGGTCCTGGACCGCGGGGAACTCGCCGGCGAACTGCCCGACGACGCCTGAGCTCCTCGTGCGCTTTGCCGCAGCGTCAACCGCGTCGGCGGGAATGGCGGGTGTAGAGGTCTGCACGGCGCATCTCTGATGGTCTCGACAGGTGGCGGAAGTCGAAGGTATGTTCGAACACCTGTTCGAGTCAAGAGGTGTTCGCGGTGTCAGAGAGTTCGGGGGTGGGTCGGGCATTCGAGCCGCACGTGCCCGTGGACCGGCTCGCGGACGGCGCCTGGGTGTACGCGCCGGTGGGGCAGATGACGGTGACGGACGAGGGGCGTGCGGTGGTGTGCCACGCGTGCGGGGAGCCCCTGGCGGGGGTGTCTGCGGCGCACGCGAGGCGTCATGGCCTGTCGTTGGTCGCCTACCGGGAGCGGTTCGGGTTGAACCGGAAGACGTCGCTGATCGCGCCGGCGTTGGCGGAGATGCGGCGTGTGGAGGGTCAGCGTCGGTGGGTGGAGAACGCGGCGGTTCGCGAGGGGTTGGCCGTCGGGCAGGCGTTGGCGCGATCGGGTGCGTTGTACGAGCTCGGTGCCAAGGCACAGCCGGCGGGGACCCGGCGAGAGCAGGGGCGGTTGGCCGCGTCCCGGGAAGGTGCGTCGCCGGCGTTGCGCGCTGATCGCGAGCGGCGGTCGTCGGCGGCTCGGGAACGGTGGACATCTGCGGCGACCGGCTTGGGTTTCGCGTCGTTGGAGGCCTACTTGGCGCAGCGGAGAGCTGAGGGCGCTTCGGCGCATCGGCTGCGCGGAGAGCTGGGATGTGGCGGGTCGTCCGCTGAGCGACTCCTGCGGGCGCCATAGGGTTCGCCTTGTGTCGAGTACGAGCGTCGCGGAAGTGGTGTGGGAGCACTGCACGACGGCTGGCCCATTGCGCGACATCGGTGCGGACCGCGCGCTGAGGCTTTCCTCCGGCCCGGGAACCCATGGATGGGGCCCGTGCGTGTGGCTGAGCAGCGGGTGCCAGTTTGACCCAGGCTGCTCGAGGGCGTTCTTCGCGTTGGATGAGACTGCCGTGGTGCGACAGGTCGAGGACCGTTCAGTGCCCTTGGAGGCTGGCCTCAGGCCAGCGGAGCTCGCAGGGGCGATGTTCTCAACAGATGACCCGCATCTCGGCGGCGCTGGCGGGTACTGGCTCGCGGTGTTCGACGTGCGCGTACTGAAGTTCAGAGGCGTGGAGTTTGGTCCACGGTGACAACCGCGACGCAGAAGATGGGCTGGGTCTGCGCGAGCGCTCTCAGGTCGCGCTGTGTGTCGGCACCGAGGGTCACACGCAGGGCTGCGCACCAGTAGTCGACCTGCATGAGGAACCCCGCCCAGTCCCCGACGTCTAGGCGCTGCTCGAGGTCGTCCCCGGCTCTTCGGTACTCGCTGCGGATGAGGGCGTGCGCGGTGTCGATGGACGCCTCGATGGTGGCGGGGAGACGTTCTGCGAGTTCCGGGGCAAGGCGCGACATGTGCCCTACCGTCCGGATGGTTCTGCTGTGAGCCAGCCGCTGCTTGAGGAGCCTGCTTGGCGTGTGTTGGCGTCGCGGTTCAGACACTCGGCTCCGAACGGGAAACCCTGTGGTGCCGAAGGAGCACCAGGTGTCTGGCCGTGGCGGCACGATGGTGGCTATGACCCAACGGCTGTTCACCCACGAGCCGCACGACCACCCGTCCGACTGCCTGGACGCGGTGCTGCACGAGCTCGCGTTCGAGGCGAACCTGACCACGGAGCATCGGCGCGAGACGTTCGAGCACGGGGAGCAGGCGCTACGAGAGCTTCAGCGGCAGGTCGCGGAGGCGCGGGCGTGGCGCGCGCCTACGAGCATCGGCTGTTCCCGTTCGACACGAGCGACCCACCAGGGTGGCTCACCGCTCCGCTGGACGAGGAGGGTCGCTGAGGCGGGTGTCCCGTGGATCGCGCGCCGCCGTCGCTTTGGAGCGGTGGGTGGCTGCCGCAGCCGGCCCCGGGGTTGGTGTCGCTGGACGCCCACCTGCCGCAGCGGCGGGCGTACGGCGCTGCATCGCGTCCTGGCTAGTCGGTTGCCGCACGCGATGTGCTGTTGGTTAGCGTCCTGGGATGCAGTCAAAACTTCTCGCGACCTCGGCTGTCCTGGCCGCCCTGCTCGTCACTGGTTGTGGAGGTGGGACGGACGGCGAGGAGCAGCCGGACGGCTCCACGGCGGCCGCGCCGGATGCCTTCGGAAGTGACGTGGTGGCCGAGTCGGAGGTGAACCCGGTCGATGTGCTGCGCATGGTTCCGGACTGCACCATCGGCGCCGGTGTCGAGAGCGGCGAGCCCGACGTGAACGGAAACCTGTACGCCTCCTGTGAAATCGAGGATGTCGAGTTCACCGACGGAGACGACCGGTACACCACGGACGTAGGCGTGACCGCTCGTGCGGTGCCTCCCGAGGCGGCGCGGGAGCTCGGGTACGACGACCTCATCACCCCCGACGACTCTCACAAGGTCATCGCCGGCGATGGCTTCTTTTTGGTCCTGACCGCGAGCCCTGCCGCATTCGGTACCGGCGCTGTGGACGTGGAGGAGATAGCGGCCGCGGTCGAGGGCCAGGTGCTCTAACTGGCAGTCCTACGACGGACACGAGGCTGCTGTGCGCGAAGGAGTGGCCCCGGCGCAGAGACCGCCTCGCGAGTTCACCCCTGACTTCGCGGGTGGGAAGCAGTTCGGAGAGTCGTGCCCACTGGACGCCTCTTGGTCGAGCACTTTCGAGCAGGTATAGCACCGTCTAGCAGGTGTGGCGCCGTCGAGCAGCCGGGCTTGCTGACACCCCAACGCCCTCGGCATCAAGAAGATGCCGAGGGCGTTGGGTTCATGCAGGGGTGCGGGCCGGTGTTGAGGTCAGCAGGTGCCGGCGACGGCGTCGTTCGACCCGGTCTCGACGTACAGGTCGCTGACCCACGCCGTGGTGCCGTCGGGCACGACAACGTAGTCCCACAGGTCGGTCGAGGCCCATCCCGTGACCATGTCGCTGCGGACCTGGCAGAGCAACGTCAAGGGGGACCCCTCGGGCAGAACCTCGATGAGCTCCCCGTCGAAGCCGGGGCCGGCGTGGGTCCACAGACCGTCCCCGCCGGTAAACGCCACCGCGGCCGGAACACCCGCGGCCGCTGCTCTAACGCGACACACGCGGACCCTCGCACCCGCAACGAGAACCGGCGGTGCACGCGTAAAGACGGCGCTAGTGTGCTGCCATGCTGATCCGACGTGCCCTGGCCGCTGGTCTGTTCCTGATGCTTTCTGTGGCTGGAGACCCGGCAGCCCACGCCGAATCGGAGGTGGTGAAGGACCCAGCCAAAGACGCCGCCAAGATCGTCGACATCGTTCGGGTGAAGTACAGCAACGGCGAAAAGGCGTTCCGGACTGTGGTGACCATGCGTCACCTCGCGAAGACGGGTGTGCACCAGTCCCTCAGGATCGAAACCTACGACGTGGCCGAGTACCGCACTTACTACGTCGGCATCTATCGCGACGAGGACGGCAAACTGCAAGTCGGCATCGCCTTCACCGACGAAGCCGGGGGCGGCGAGGTCAAATGCAAGAAGGCGGCAGTCGACTACAGGCCAGGCAAGCGTGGGAGCATCAGATTCTACGCTCCGCGGTCATGCTTTGATCTCAGCAAGACCGTGTACATGGTGACGCAGGTTGGAAGCGAAGGCTCCACCCTGGACCAGGCGGACTCCGCGATCGTGCCCCAGGGCTAGACGGCGCACCTGCGCGCGGGCCGCCCGCAGAGCCCCAGCCCCCCGGCAAGCCGGACGGCCCAGAGGCGTTGTCCACATCTGTAGACATGCCGCGCCCGCAGCCTGCCCCGGTGTCAGACCCGACACCTGCGGGCCCCCAGCCGTGGCCGCGCATCTGACGTCGCCCGAGGGGGTGGCGCCACAGCCCGTCGGGGGGCGACGCGAGATGCCGCGCATGCGGAGTGCCGCAGGCACGGCACCGAGACGCCGGGAGACGCAACGGGTCTGGGGGAGAAGCCTGGTTCCGGACGGTCTGGCCGTTCTAGGGTGGAGCATCCCCGGGGCGACCCGAGACCCCCTTTCCTTCCTGACCCGAGGGCGGTGCCCCACCGTGCAGACCGAGCCACCCGCCACCGCGGCCCCATCCACGTGGGACGCGTACTGGCTCACCGCCCACCGCCCCGGTCGTAGGCATCGATGTAGCGGTGCAAGTCGGCCTCGTGCGCCGCGGTGATCGTCACGTCGTTCACCACCCGCCGTGCGAGCGCAACCAACTGCGGCGGCCCCCACGCACGGGACTGCTGCACGGATAGGTGACATCTGATCTGTGGTGCCGAGAGGTGCCGCTGGAAGGATGTGCGCTGTGCCCAAGCCCTACCCCAAGGAGTTCCGCGACGACGTCGTGCGCGTGGCGAGGAACCGCGAGCCGGGTGTCTACCTCAAGCAGATCGCTGCCGACTTCGGCATCAGCGAGTCCTGCCTGACCAACTGGCTCAAGACCGCCGACGTCGAGGACGGCATCAAGCCCGGGACCACCGCGGCTGAGAACACCGAGCTGCGTGAAGCGAAGAAGCGGATCCGGTTGCTGGAGCAGGAGAACGAGGTCCTGCGCCGTGCTGCTGCCTACCTCTCCCAGGCGAACCTGCCGGGAAAATGATGTACCCGCTCGTCCGCGAGCTGGCCGCTGACGGTGTCCCCGTCACGGTGACGTGCCGGGTACTCAAGATCGCCCGCCAGCCCTATTTACCGCTGGCTCGCGTGTCCGGTCACCGACGCCGAGCTGGTCGAGGCCTACCGCGCCAACGCGCTGTTCGACGCCCACGGCGAGGACCCCGAGTTCGGCTACCGGTTCCTCATCGACGAGGCCGCTGAGGCCGGTGAGGCCATGTGCGAGCGGACAGCCTGGCGCATCTGCTCGACCAACGGCTGGTGGAGCGCCTTCGGCAAACCCAAGAAGGGCAAGGCCGGGCGGCCCGGCCCGCCGGTCCACGACGACCTGTGCGCGGTCGTCGACAAGCACGGTGTGACCCGCCACGCCTTCACAGCCGAGGAGCCCAACCAGCTGTGGGTCGGCGACATCACCGAGCACTGGACCCGCGAAGGCAAGCTCTACCTGTGCGCGTTCAAGGACGTCTACTCCAACAAGATCGTGGGCTACTCCATCGACTCCAGAATGAAGTCGCGCCTAGCGGTCGCAGCACTCAACAACGCCGTCGCCAGGCGCGGTGAGGTCGCCGGCTGCATCGTCCACACCGACAGAGGATCGCAATTTCGAAGCCGGAAATTCGTCCACGCCCTCAACCATCACGCCATGGTCGGATCGATGGGCCGAGTAGGTGCCGCGGGCGACAACGCCGCCATGGAGAGCTTCTCTGCGCTGCTGCAGAAGAACGTTCTGGACCGTCAGACCTGGGCCACACGCGAGGACCTGAGGATCGCCATCGTGACCTGGATCGAGCGCACCTACCACCGACGCCGTCGACAGCCCGGTCTCGGACGATTGACCCCCGTCGAGTACGAAACCATCATGACCACCAAAGCCGTCCAGGCTGCCTAACCCGACCTGTCACCTGATCGTGCAGCAGTCCCCTTCGCGAACAGGTAGGGCTCCCCGACGCGGTCTCCGCGTTGCGGGTCCTCGACGTCGTTGTCTGGATGGGCGCCTGGGGAGGGAAGAGCTGCCCGGTCCGGGCTGCCACCGCTGGCGTGGACACCAGCCAACGTTGAGGAGCCGACGCTCGGCGCCGCCTAGCTGACATCGCCCCGGTACAGCACCTTCAAGCAGGTATAGCAACGTCTAGCGGGTATGGCACCGTCGCGCAGCGGCCGCGTGCCCACGTGTGTCCCGGACCCACCCTGCTACGTCCTTGAGGCGCTGAATGCGTCCCGCGGGAGGTCAGGCAGACACGGCCGCGGGTGCCGGCCGCATCTGGCGGAGCACCGCCTGGGCGGTCTCGGCGGCGAGGTAGCGGAAGCTCTGCGGCGGGTGCGAGATGCCAAGATGGGAGCGCAGGCACATCGGCGCAGCACTGCGGAGGACCTCACCGACCGCGATGCCGGTGCCGAGGTCGCGGCTGCCGTAGTAGGCGGCGAACGCGTCCTCCTCGATGCCACCGACGTCGGCGAACCGCTGCCACAACTCGGCTGGGGTGAGCGTGTGCTGCCCCTCGACGGAGAACGCACCGACGACTGCGCTGACCGGGGCGGTCGCGTAGACCACGACGTGGGTCACGTCGGCCGCAAGGGGGCGCTTGCGGAACTCGACCCGCTTCGCGCCGGCCAGGATGCCGTCGGCGTAGCGGGGGTGGATGGACAGCAGCGCTACCCGCCCAACTGCTCGCGTACCCACGTGGTTCCCTCCTCGGTCGCGGCGGTGATGGACTGTGGCGGGCCATTCAGGGCGCCGCGTTGCTTCAGGTCGTCGAGGAGCCAGGGCGGCTCGAGGCGCCGGTCGAACCGGAACAGCACCGCGAGCACCTCCCCAACCTCGCACATCCTGCGGATCTCGCGAAGGCTGTAGACGGTGCGTCCCGTGACGAACGCGGCCACCTCCGCGGGGTCTCGCGAAGCCAGAGTGTTCTCGACGACGCCGACAGCGGTGACCCGGGACGTGCCAGCCCCGGTCCGCAGGAAGCCGAGGGTGTCCCCGGGGCGGAGCTGCCGGGTGTTCGCGCGGCACAGATACGCCTTGCGGATGGCGTTGCCGCAGGCCTCGTTGCCCATCAGTGACCGCTGTTCGTCGCTGTCGGGGAGGAGGCGGGAGTGGAACCGGTCCTGGATGGGCACCCAGAACACGCGCTCCACGCGGAGCGACCTGGGCCCGTAGGCGACGTGGTGCGGCAGCGGGGCCAACGCAGCCGCACCCGGGGGCGGCACGAAGTGCTTCGCAAGGACCAGCTCGCCCTCGGCCGTGGCGCCGTGGTGGAAGAAGCCGAAGCGGCCCAGCCATCCGATGAGGTCCCCGTGGTGCTCCCAGACCGTGAGGTAGGCCGCGTCGAAGCCGCTGCCGACGGCGTGGTCCACGACCGCACGGAGCAGCAGCTCACCGCGCCTGGCCCGGCCCAGCCCCTCGGCGACCTTGAACGTCGAGATCTTCAGGACCCGGTCGGCGAGATCGCTCTCGTCGGACTCGTCCTTGAGGACGGCGACCCCTTCGGGCGCGTCGTGGTCGCCGAGCACCAGCACGGTGCGTCGCTGGTCCACGACCTTGTCGCGCCACCAGCCCTCGAAGTCCGGGTAGTCGTTGCGCAGGCTGTCGAAGATGGGGGCGCGCAGCGGGATCTGGTAGGCCTCGACCCGTTCGACCCCCGCGGCATTGCGCAGCTCGGGGGCGCGCAGGCCCGCCAGCCAGTCGAGGGCGTCGTCGAGGTTCAGGACGCGCTTCAGCCCTGCCTGGGCGGCGCGGTTGCGCATCTTGCGGTCCTCGGTGACGAGCGCGATGGCGGCACCGGTCGCGAAGACCGACAGGATCTGGAGGTCTGAGCTGTCGTTGTCCTCGAGGTTGGGCGGGAAGCGTTCGCGGAGGTCCGGGTCCGGCGAGACGGGGCGCAGCTGGGTGTAGTGCTTGTTCAGGGAGCTGCGTCGTCGGCTGCGGCGCGGCTCGTCGGCTCGGAGCACGTCTTGAACGGTGCCGTGGCTGATGAGCACCTCGAAGCCGAGGTCGCGCGCCTCGCGGACCAGCCGTTGGGCGCGCCGCGCGTTGGTGTGCGGCTCGTCCTCGTCCTCGTGCGCGATGACGATGTTGGTGTCGATGAGCAGCCGCAGCCGGCGGCCGTCGGTGTCCTTCGCCATCTCGAGTCCTCCCCCGGCGAGTAGCCAGACGGTAAGCGACACCGTCGCTCCCGTGCCTGACAACACGGCATCGTGACCGGCCGCGATTGGGGTCAGCAGCCACCAGGACGCGCATCCGACGTCACCAAGGTGGCTGTCTGTCGGCGGGCAGCGGTCTCCTTAGTGGCGTGTCAGAGGAGGTGACGGTCCCCGGCCGCGCGGACTAGTTGCGCGACCCGCCCCTTGGACAACTCGGTGGCGACAGCGATCCGGTCGTAGGACCACCCCTGGGCGCGCAGTTCGGCGATGGCACGCAGTCGCGGCAGCGCGATGACGTCCAGGGCGTCATCCAGGGCCGCGTACACGGCACCGACGGCCGCGATCCGCTCCAGCGGGCCCTCGATGCCGTCCAGGCGTGCACCTTCGGCGTCAAGGGCGTCACTCAAAGCAGGCGTCAGCGTCTCGGGACGGTAGCCATCACGACGACGACGAGGAGGCACCCGCTAAGCCTGCCGTTGTGTAGACCTCTACACGCGCCAGCGCGCGCCGACCCAGCGAACATCGCAAGGGTCAGCGGCCGCGATGCTCCTACAACAGCGCGCGGCTGGCCTCGACGACTTCGAGCACACGGTCGAACTCCGGCATCGGGCCGTATCCCAGACCCGCCATCTCCTGCGTGTACGCCTCTCGCGCGTGGCCCAGCACCGCCTCGTCGCAGAACGCCGGCGACGCCCCGAACCCCTCCTCGGGTCGCGGCTGACCGGGCCGGCGGTTGCGCACCGAGTCCTCGGCTGCCTCCGCCGCGTACGCGGCGACCATCCCAGGGTTGGCGCGAAGGTTCATCCGGATGGAACGGGCGTCCAGCAACTGGTGCACGTCGTAGTAGTGCCGCGCGTGCCGGCGAAGCTCGTAGCCCTCGCCGGCGAGGACCTTCACGGCCTGGTCGTGAAGAATGCAGAGCTTGTCGACCAGCGTCCGCTCCGGCGAGAGCACGTCGATGGTCACCGGCGCAGCGTCGTCGAAGTCGTCGAGCGCGAAACGACCGGTCGCCGCAGCAAACTCCGCCAGCATCGAGGAAACCTGCTGACTCGCGCTCGGTGTCGGATGCCCCATCCGGACCAGCTCGACCTGCACACCGTCCTTCAACGCCTGGTCCGCACGCAGACCCGCGCCGTAGTCGAAGATGTACCCGCGCTTGGAACCGGCCCGCTGGTACTCGAACTCCGTGAACGTCAGATCGAGCGCGCCAGCCACCCGCTCCGCCGCCATCTTCATCAGGGTGTTCATCCTGTTGGTCCCGACAGCGACACCCTCCGACAGGATGTTGCCCGCCTCGTCGACCTCGTAGGCGTCGATGTATACGTCGACGTCCTCACTGAACCGGTGCAGCAGCCCGTGAGCCTTGCTCAAGCTCGTCCCGCCCTTGAACACGGCGCGGGCATGCACGCGCGGGTCCCGGGCGTTCTGGCGCGCCGCGATGAGCGGCTGCGACAACGACCGCAGAACCTCGGTCACCCAGTAGTCCTTGACCACTGTGAGCTGCGGTATCGCCAAGCCTCGGCCACGGAACCACACAGACGCGTCCGCCGCGAGAACATCCAAACCGTCCCGGTCAGAGCGGAGCAGACGGGCAGGGTCCTGCTCCGCCTGCCCCACCGCTGCACCGTGCCGTCGTTCAGCCAACAGTCTCGACCTCGTCGAAGAGCCTTTCCGCGCGCTTCCTGGCCGCGACATGCCGCTCCCGACGGGCCACGTCACGCACCTCCGACAGAGACACCTTTCCCTCCGCAGACAGGGCCGCGACAACCTTGACGAACGTTCCCCAAGACTCCTCGCTGTAGCGGGGCCACGCCGGCAGCAGCTCCAAGACCGCCACCTCGAGCGGCCGAAGCTTCGAGCGTGCCGTCGACGACCTGCTACAGAAGTGCACGTCCGGCGTATCCGCCGGCGCCCGCCCAGGAACGCTCAGCTCATCGCGGCGAGGGACCTGGGTCGTCAGGCCCAGCGCACGGGCGGCCGAGTACCCCGCCGGCCCCACCCCGCACTCGAACCCCGCCGACCTCGCCACCTCGTACCCGACACGCAGCGCCTCAGGCCGCGTAGTCCCGAACCGGGTCTTGCGGCCCTTGTAGTACAGGCCCCGCCGCACGGGCACCAGGTCCTCGGTCTCCTTGAGGCGGTGCAGCGCCACGTCAACCGCAGTGCGCTCACCAAGCTCCGCGACCAGGTCACGCGAGTGGATGAAGGCGTCAGCGGGGGTGGCGACGACACGCTCCCGCACGCGTTCCATGACCGACATCGGCATACCTCCTGAAAGAAAACTGTATCAGTTATCTGTCCGGCGGCGGTACGAGAAAGGCAACTACCCCAGTGCGAGGCCAGACCGAGCAGGTGATCAGCGTGCAAGTGCTTGTACGTCAGACCTGGCCACCGCTACTCCCACGAGACCGGGCGGCGGCTCTGCTCATGCCACTCCGTCTGGGTCGACCCATCCAGCATCATGGTCGGCGGCGCCCAGTTGCAGGCCGCCTCGGTCGCGGCGGCCTCATCGGAGAACTCATCCCGGAGTATCCCGATCGGAACGGCCCACGCCAGGGAGTGTCCGAACTGGACGTTGCCCGGCCAGCTCGCAAGTGTCCGGACTGGAATCCACGCCGTGCCCGACAAGACACTCCCAGCAGATTCCGCATCTGGGGCGCAACCAGCGACGAATTCAGCCGCCCGCTCAAACGGCGGGTCGCCAGGTGACCAGGGCCGACGCCCACGGGGCTGGACCACCGGTGGAGTGAGGGCCACCGTAGATAAGCCTCCCGCGTAGGTACTCGACCTCGGCGCCCGGCTCAACGATGTTGCGCCACCACCAGTCCGTCCCCGTGGAGGCCGGAACCAGCCCCGCCACCGTCACCCCAGCTGCCGCGGTTGTTACGGCACGCTGCAAGAACCCCTCGAGGGACGACGCCGGGGTGTAGGGCGGGTTGAGCCACACCACCTGTCCGACAGGCAACAGACCCGCCCAGTTCTCGAACGCGAGAGCGTCCCGGCGGGCCGGGTCGGCGTGGTCGGGGCCGAGGTAGTTCTCCACCAAGGCCACCTGCACTGTCGCGGCGGCGTCGAGGTCCACCGACCACCGCGCGAGGACGTCCTCACGCACCTCAAGCGGAGTCCACCAGTCGGAGCGAACCGGGCGGCGACGCTTGCGCTGCGCGTAGGCGTACTGCCGGCAGGCATCCGAGCAGTACAGCCGAGGCCGCCCACTCGCCGGCTGCTCAATCTCGTTGGGACAGGACACGCACACCCGCCGCCGCGCCGCCCGCTTCACTGACCCAAGACTGCCTGTTTCGTGAGGTTTCGTGAGCCCGCCACGCCGCCCTGTCGCGGCATCGCAGGGTCGTACGGTGAGCCCGTGACCACTGACGACGCGCGACACGGCGAACCGAACGAGTGGCCCTACGGAGGCCTCGCCGAAGCACTCGCCCGTCCGCTGGCTCAGACCGGCCCGTCCAACGTCACGGCGGAGCAGCTTGTAGACGAGGTGACCGGCAGCGAGCCCCCACCTCTCGCGCCTGGCCGACTGCGGCCCTATGTCGCGATGGACCTCGCGCGCACGGCGAGGTACGGCGAAGTGCTGGACCGAGCACTCAAGCTGCTGCTGTACGCCCCGGAAGTCGTGACCGACAGACCGTGGTTGAGCGTCGAACCAGAGGACCAGGACGAGACCCTCGAGACGATCGCGTCGCTGGTGAACGTCTGGGACCTGGTCGTGGACGGGTCGCTGCACATTCGCGAGATGCCGCATCCGCTGGGCCAGTACGCGAGCTACGGGAACCCCGACTCGCTGCGACTCGACACCCCGGAGGTCGTGGACCAATTCGCGTTCACCGACCGCGAGCGAGACCACTGGCTGGACCAGGCAGTCGCGATGGAGCTGTGGCCGCAAAGGACCACCCCATGGTTCATCAGCGGCCGCCAAGCCAGCGCGATGGACTCTCTGCTCCAGAGCGCAGGGCGCTCCGTTGATGGACGCGGCGTCCACCTGCCTGCATTGGCGGCGCTCAAGCTCCCGTCGATGGCCCTGCGCACACCCGAGCTGATCGCCGTACGACGCAGCAGCGACACGTTCGCTGAGTGGCGCCAGCAGCTCCGGACCGCCCTCGAACAAGTACAACTGCTGCCCGAGAGCGAGACGTGGCAGTCCGACGCTCGAGCAGTCATCGCTGATGAACTCACCCCCTACACCGAGCGGCTCCGCGGCGAGACTTCGAGAAGCTCCGCGCTTTCCGCCTCTGTGACGGGGATGAAGCAGCTCGTCATCACCGGCCTAGGGGGCGCCGTTGGTGGCCTAGCAGGAGGCAGTACGGCGGGCGCCTTGGCTGGCGTCGGCGGCGTCGCCGCGGGCACGTTCATCAGCGGCCTCTCTGACTGGGTGCGAGTGCATCGCGCAGCGGCGCCGCAGCGCGCCGTACTGAAGCTCGCCGTGGTCTTCGACGACGGGGCGGCCTGAGTGGTAGTGGCGCAACACGGTCGCCGGCGCGTGTAGGTGCAGGCAGAAACTCGTGGTCGTCACCGCCCACGGCCAAGGCGATGCTGCACAGCACCCGCGACCAGTCCCACGCCCCGCGGTCCACCCCTAGTTCGAACGGCTCCCTGAGGGCTCGACGTCGCGCTCCTTGCGGTCAAGGCTCGCCTCGACCCAAGCGCGCGGCGCCAACCTCGCCCTCCTCAACTCCCCACGGCCCGGGGACGTCGCCGCGGCATACCCAGGCTGCTTGCGCGGCCGCTACTGGGTAGCAACTGTCGATGGAGTCCTTTACGTTCGAGTCTCTCGATCCCAAGCTCCCTTGGAGGGTGCACGCTCATGGCCAAGCGCGGCTTCTTCGCCGAGATGAACTACCAGGCACAGCAGGCGGAAAAGCGTCGCCGACAGCAAGAAGCGGCGGCCATCAGAGCGCACAACGCCGCTGTCCGTGAAGCGGAAAGGACGCACAAGGCAGCCGTTCGCGCACACGCTGCCGCGGTGCGGGCCTCCGAGGCCGAACGGAAGGCTGCGGAGAAGGAAGCGGCTCGGCTCCACGTCGAGGCACGCCAAGCAGAGGTTGAGGCCCTGAACGCGGAACTCGCGTCCTCCTACGCCGACATCGACTCACTCCTGGAGTGGACCCTCGACGTAGATGACCATGTCGATCTCGAGACCCTGAAAGTTCAGCCTGAGCACCCGCCGTTCGACCCGGGGCCACTGGGTCAGCCCGTGCCACTGATCCAGGACCTCACCTACCCACCCGAGCCCCGCTACGAGGAGCCCCCCGCACCCAAGGGGCTTGCAGGAGCACTAGGCGGAAAGAAGAAGCACGCAGAGGCCGTCGCCGCCGCTCAGCAGGCTCACCAGAAGGCGGTCGCGGAATGGCAGATCCAGAACCAGAGCCGCTACGAGGGCCATCTGGCGTTGCTGGCCAAGCGCGAGGAGAAGGAGAAGGAGAGGCTCGCGAAACTCTCCGAGGCCGAGGCTGTCTACCGCGCCGAGTGCGAGGCACGTGAGGCTGAGGCCGGCAAGCGCAACGCAGAGCTGGACAAGTTCATCAACGACCTAGCCTTCGACGTGGAGTACGCCATCGCTGACTACGTCGGCATCGTCCTGTCGAACTCTGTGTACCCAGACGTGTTCCCCGTGGACTACGACCACTCCTTCGATCTGGCCAACCGGGAACTGACGTTGGCGGTCAGCGTTCCCGAGCCGACAGCCTTGCCGACGGTCAAGGAGTACCGCTACGTCAAAGCCAAGGACGAGATCGCCGCGACGCAGCTGGCCGCCAAGGCGCAGAAGGACCGCTACACCTCGGCCGTGCAGCAAGTAGCGATCCGTACCCTCCATGAGGTCTTCGAAGCCGACCGCGCCGGCAAGATCCACTCGATCGCCCTCACCGTGGGAGTTCACCGAACAGCCCCCGCGACTGGGCTGCCCGAGTTCGTGCCCCTGGTGATCGTGGCCTCCGACCGCGAGACCTTCAATGCCTTCGACCTCGCCAACGTCGTGCCTGCCGCCACGCTTGACCACCTGGGCGCGTCGATCTCGAAGAACCCGTTCGAGCTCGTGGCTGCGGATACCAGCCGCGGCGTACGCCAGCGGGGGCAGTGATGCGCTTCAACCCGCCTCCAGGTTGGCCGCAACCGCCTGCCGGCTGGGTTCCCCCGCCAGGCTGGAAACCCGACCCTTCGTGGCCCGAACCGCCGCTCGGATGGGAACTGTGGGTCGACGACAGCGCCCCTACGGACAGTGCGGGCGCGCAGAACGCACCTGAGGCCCCCTCGAGCCCTCCTCAGGCACCCGAGGAACAACAGGAGCCCTCGGTGTCCATCAACGCTCCTACGTCGCCTCCGGCGGCTCAGGCAGACGTCCCGGCGTCGGCTCCGCCAACCCCACCTCTGGTGGCCCCGGCAGCGACCGGTTCGTCCGAGCCCTCTGCGCTACTTCGCCGGATCGCGGAGCTCGAGGCAGCCCTGGAGGCGTCGAGCAGCGGATCTGACCTCGTCGAACTCCATGATCAGCGAGTCCTTCAAGACGTCGGCATCTACCGATACCACCACCCGCTCGAGGACGCCGACGCGTACAAGGACCGCCTCAGCGACATCAACACCCGCATCACGCGCATGGTCAAGGACAACCAGGCCGTCCTTGGGGCAGACATGTTTACCTTCGACGGCTCCCTGGCGAAGGGGCGACGGATGGTCGCCGACCTGTCCAAGCTCATGCTGCGCGCCTACAACGCAGAGGCGGACAACTGCGTCCGGTCTTTGCGCAGCGGGAACATCTCCACTGCCAAGAAGCGACTGGAGAAGTCCATGGAGTCGATCCAGAAGCTCGGCGTCATCATGGAACTACGGGTCAACCCCGAATACCACCTACTCCGCGTCGAAGAGCTCGAGCTCACCGCGGACTACCAGATGAAGGTCCAGGAGCAGAAGGAACGCGAGCGCGAGGAGCGCGCGCAGCTGCGTGAACAGCGGCGGGCCGAGCAGGAGTTGGCGGCGGAGAAGGAACGGTTGGAGAAGGAACGAACCCACTACGAGACCGTGCTGGCCCAGTTGCGGGCCAAGGGGGACGACGCAGCAGCCGAAGACCTCGCCTCCCGACTCGCCGACATCGAAGAGGCCATCGAAGCTAACGACTACCGCATCGCCAACATCCGCGCCGGCTACATCTACGTCATTTCCAACATCGGCGCGATGGGCGCTGACATCGTCAAGATCGGCATGACCCGACGCCTGGAGCCTCGCGACCGTGTCCGCGAGCTCGGAGATGCCTCCGTGCCGTTCCTCTATGACACGCACGCCCTGTTCTTCTCCGAGGACGCCGTGACACTGGAGAACGAGCTGCACAAGGCGTTCGCCGATCGGCGAGTGAACTTCGTCAACGAGCGCAGGGAGTTCTTCTTCGCCACACCAGCCGAGGTCCGCGACGTGTTGCGCGAGAAGGTTGGTGGACTCCTAGAGTTCAACGAGGAGCCCGAAGCGCCGGAGTACTACCAGAGCCGTGGGCGGTGGCCAAGCGCCCTCACGTAGGGCGACCTCGGCCCTCCGGGTCTGCACGTTCAAGGGGTGCCAGCGCCCTACCGGGTCGCACTCCGCAGTCCCTGTTCAGGACGCAAGCACGGCCGCCGAAGCTGCTTGCGGGCCTAGGTTCAGGCGGTTGCAGCAATAGCCCAGGTCCATGAACCGCCAGGTCGCGGGGGCTCGCTCTTCCTCGCCCTCAGGGGACTGGCGCAGAAGCGACAGGGCGAGCGCTGCGGACCTGCTGATGCTTGCCTGCTTGTTCAGGCCGCCTGCGCTCTCCGCGTCGGCGACCGACCACCCGACAAGGAAGTCGATGGCCACCTCGTCAGGGTTGTCAGGGAACCCACCAAGCGGGAGCAAGGTCGGGATGAGGTGCCGCAGAAGGGCATCGATGTCGGGGCGGTCCAGGAGAGCGTCCCCGTTCTGCTCCACTACGTCGCCAGCCGCTTTGGCCATCGTCACGCCGGTGTTGAACTCAGCTTGGCTCAGGCTCGGATCTAGGAGTCGGACCTCACCCCATCGGAGCACGTGGAGCGGCAGGTAGGCGTACCTCGCAGCCTTTCGACCAAAGATGCCCATGAGCGGACTTTACTTTCACCGCTGCGAGATGTCGCCGTTCTGGCGATGCGGGCGACTGCTTGCAACTGAAACTGCTTCCTGCGATTCCTGCCGCCATGAGTGCCGCGGCGCCCCTCGCCCGAGGGTTCGCGTCGTGAAGGGAACCCGGAGCGTGCCTCTGCGAGCCAACGTGGCGCAGAAGCCGGTGAAAGTCGATACGGGGATGTGCCGCATCGAGGTGCTGGGGCACGCTCAGCGGGTGAGGTGCTCGTACAGTTCCCGCTCACACACCAGGACCTGAGGAACGGCGCCCTCCCTTCCGGGGCCCGCCCCGCGCACGCTCACCGCAACCAGGTCCGCTCCACCATCAAGCAGCCTCGCGAGCGCCTTCGCCCTCGTTCCCGGGACGTATCCGGCTTTCGCCTTGGCGCCTTCCGCCCACACCGAGATCGCGTTCGGGTCGTGAGGATTATTCGGTTCGCGCACGAGGCGGACCGCTGTTCCTGGGGTGAAGCGCCCCGCTCTCACCGCCGCAGTGTGGTAGCTGGTCCCCCGGAGCTGGAAGGAGTGCAAGCCCCACTTGTGAGCCGAGCGGCTCTTCGGGTTCACCCACCCTGCGGGGGTGACGACCAGAAGTCGGTCTCGAACGCGTTCAAGGCGCGCGTCTGGGAACCCGCCTGGACCTGGATGGAGCGCAGCCGCCTCGGCCTGGGGCTCTAGATACTCGGCACGGGATACGACTCCGACCTGCTTAGCGCGCGCCACCTGGTCGGCGGGTGTGCGAGCCGCCCGACGAGCTTTCCCACGGGCGGATGCTTGCTGGTGAGCGGCGTCCTGGAAGCCCGCCGCGCGCGCCGCGACATCTGCGGCCTCCGTGTCCACCCCGTCCCACGGCTCCGCCGGCGAAGGCGCCGGCGGGCGCTTACGCAGCCACCCCACGAACACTCCTTCCGCCACAGTTTGCACTCACCCTTGCACGCATTCACGAACTCGGTAACTGCTTCGGCCTGTCACCACTGTCCGCGTACCCAGATGCGCACGAGACGCCCGGACAATGCGACGACACCTGGAAGCACCACGTGAACTTGGCCGCTGCTCACCGCTCGGTAGTGACAGTCTGCGGGCGATGGGCGACCGACGCCTGCTACCCCCGGCGCTCGGCTGAGCGGGCCCGCTGCCGAGCTGTACGAAGGCGCCGGAGTCGCGAGACCAGCGCTGGGGCGGCTTCGTGGGCCTCGGGCCGGTCGATGAGCGCGTTCAGGACCTGGTGGTAGCGGGTCAGAGACCACCCGAACTCTTCGCGGATCCGCGTCTCCATCGCTCCGGGGAACTTCCACCACTGGCTGGCGAAACGCAGAACGGCGGCCTCTGTATCCGTGAGAGGTCCGGCTGCTTGAGTCCGGGGTTGGTCATCAGGTGCCACCCCTCGCACGGTGCTAGGCGAGGCGACCTCAGCAGTCGCTAGGGGCGGTGGAGCTAGCGGCTTCCCCGCAGCATGGTGAGCGCCTCATCGAGACTGATGCTGCCGTCGCGGAGAGCGAAGTACCCGGCCTCGACCTGGTCGGGGTCCACTCCCATCTCGGCCGCTTCGCGGCGCAGCTGGGCGAGGCTTATCTCGGCCTGGAGCAACCGGGCGAGGTTGCGGGAGTCCTGCTCGCGAGAAGAAGTTGCGGCGTGCTGTCGGCCGCGGTCGTAGAGCACCCCGGCGGCGCCGGCGCCTCCGACAGCAGCGGCACCAGCCGCAGCGAAGTAGAGGATGGCGATGAACATGACGTGACTCCGTTCTCAGGCCGCGCGGGCCGGGAAGTGGGTGACGGGACGGGCGACGCGCTTGAGGCTGCGGGCTACCGGGATGTCGTGCGGCACCGCGAGATGCAGGGGTGCCAGGTCGGCGAGCTGAGCGAAGAAGTGGTCTCCCGACGCGACCACCAGCGCGGCGTAGCCACGAGCGAGGAGCTCGAAGCCCTGGACGCACAGGGCGAGGTCTGCGGCGTCGGGCTCGGACCCACACGTTCTGACCGGGATGTTCTGCGCCACTAGCACCGACGAGTACGCCCCCAGCGTCCTTGGCGGGGCGATCGCGATCCGGTAGTCACACGGCCCGGCCAACTCGGCGATCGTGCGCAGACGCTGGCCGACCAGGTCGGCGGGGAGGAGGCGTCCCCGGTGGAGTGCGATGTTGTCGAGGTCGATGAGCAGACCACGACGCGAGGAACCGCCAAAGGAGGGCAAGAGAGGAGGAGAGAGGAGCATGGCTCGGACTCTAGGACGATGCTCACTGGTCGTCAAGAAGTCATCGTCTCTCGTCGTCTATCCTGTTCCCATGACGTACTCCCCACGCCGCGACTACATCGACGGGCCCTGGCTGGTGAAGAGCGGGTCTGAGGGCAACCGAGTGCTTGGCGACCTCCTGAGGGACCTGCGCCTGAAGAGCGGACTGACAGCGAGGGAGCTCGCAGAGATGGCTGACGTGCACCCCACTTTCGTGCGTGCCGTCGAGCGCGGCGCGCAGGCGCCCTCGCTGGACTCCGCACTCACCCTGCTCGCCCACCTCAGGGCCGCCGACGGGTCCTACGCAACGGAGTACTCCGCGACCGCGGACGGAAGGCGCCTCGACCTGGTCGTCAAGGATCCCCGCGTCGGACGGGGGGCGGCCTTCGAGTTCAAGGCGAAGGTGCGTGGCCAAAACACGCAGCGAGTTCTCGTGCGGCAGCAGCCGTTCGCTTCGCCACAGGAGGCCGCCGAGGCGCTGCACCCACGACTCGAGTCTGCGCCGGAGCCCGACCCAAGGACTCTCGCTAGGGTCGTACACCTCCTGGCGAAAGCCGATGATGAGGCGCTCCTCGCGGTCGAGGAGGTGTTGATGAAGGCCCTTCCGCGGCTCGCAGCCGACGAACACCGCCGCCTAGAGGACTTCTACCGCCGAAGGCGCAAGCTGGACGACGAGTACGGCCACCTGGGCAACCCAGACAGGGACAAGGCCTTCCGCCACGACTAAGGACCGGCCACGTGCGGTGGGGTGTCCCGTCCGTCTCGAGCTAGCTGAGCGCCGCGTCGGTGTCCGACCCGACCAAGTTCGGGTAGGCGACCTGCCCGCAGTTCTTCTGCGCAATTCTCTCGCTCGACCAGCAGCAGCGCCACCTGAACTGACCTGAGCTGACGCGGCTAGGTCGTGAGCCCCACGAGGTCGTTGACGTTGTCGAGTGCGCGCTCGGGCGGCTAAGCGAATGTTGTCCTGCCTGACCGGCAACTTCTGAAATTTCGAGAGCCACGACGAAACGCCGTGGCTCTCCGGACCCGGGCCGACTCGAACGGGCAACCAACCGTGGCTCAGTGACGCGTCCTACCGGCCCAGACGCGTTGGGCGGGCTCAGTGCCAGACTACGGCCTTCTCGGGGCTATCTGCCCTCGCGCGACGCGCCTTGGCCGAGGGACGCGAACCAGGGCGAGTCGGTGCTGACGGCGCCCGTGGGGGCGACCTGCCAGATGTCGATGGCGAGCGTCTCGCGCACACCCTCAGGCACACGCAGGGCGGCCGGAGCCGCGGCTGCAGGCACGACGAGGGCGTAGCGGACGCTCGCGACGCCGCGGTCGGCCATGCGGCGCAGAAGCTGCCCGTAGGCGGTGTCCACGTCGGTACCGACGCTGCGGGTCTCACCCTTGACCTCGGCGATGAGTACATCGGTGCCGCGGCGCGCGATCACGTCGGTGTAGTCGGCGTTCTCGGTCGTCACGTCCCAGCCGCGCTCGTACAGCGCTCCAACGAACGCCGCCTGGACCTCAGCTTCCGTCATGCGCAGCAACCTATGCCGAAAGACGCATGCCATCGTGCCTTCATCCACACCCCTTGCGGGCGGCCACGCTGCTGCGGCCGCCTCACGCCGCGAGACGCGGAACTTCAGCCGGTCTCGTCCGGCGGCGCACAGGTTCGCATCGCGATGGTTGTGAACGCCGCCCACGTCGCCCGTGAGGCCCACCGCTTACCCAGGCTGTGGTCCGACCAGGTCTTCACGGAGAACCCGAACTCGGTCGCCATCCGTCGCGCCAGGGTTCGGTCGCGGAGCCGGTAGGCCATCAGCGCCGCCTCGTGCTGCGCTCTGGCTACCGCCACCAGCGCCGCGTCCACGCCATCCGTGTCGCCGCGCCAACGCGCGCCGGCGCTGCGGCCAAACGCGGCCTCTGGGATGCACAGGTCGCGGGGGCGAGGCGTCGACATGCCCCCAGATGTGCCCAAGCAGTGCCGGCGGACAGACGGGTCGAACTTCCGCGCCATGGCGCGGAACCTGGGGCGCAGCGCTGGCGAGGTCGGGCCAGCAGTGTTCAACTTGTTCGAACACTTGTTCTAACGAAAGGTAGGTCGATGAACGCATCGCGAAACGACGACAAGCAGCCGGAGCACGCAGAGGAGCAGGCGCCGGAGGACACCCAGCGGCCCGGGCAGGACAGCGAGAGCGACGACAGCGCCGCCGTGGACGACGACGAGTTCGAAGAGACCACCGAGACGACGTACGAGCGACTCCCCGGAGGCGGCCACCGGGTCACGCGGCGCACCACCCGGCGCCGCGTCACCACCACGACCGAGGACATCGACGAGCACGTCGTCGAGGACCTCCCCGCCGACGCCTACCGCGCCCCGGCCGCCGCGGGCCACCCCGCCCCCGTCGGCTGAACCGTCCCAGTCATGAACCTCACCGACGCGGCCCCACAGAAGCCCTCGACCAGTGACCAGGTGCTGCCGGCAGGGTGGCCCCGCAGGCATCCGGACCGGTTCGCTGCCGAGTGCGCCGCGCTGGACGCCGCAGGATGGACCTACGAGGTGCAAGACGCTGAGGACCGGGTGACCTTCACGGTCCAGTACCCGCTGCCTCATCAGGGCTCCCGTGCGGAGCTGACCGTCTGGTTCCCCGGGGCCTACCCGCACTTCCCGGCCGAGGTGTACGACCGCACCAACGCCACCGGAGCCGTGCGGCACCGCGACCCGGTCACCGGTTTGCTGTGCCTGGCCCACGACCGGGACCACCGCCCAGAGGAGCTCTTCGCTGACGTCCTCGCTCGGCAGATGTCGAAGTTGCTCGTCGTCGAGAACCTGGTCGCCGACGACTCCATCCGCGCTGACCGCGCTGAGGACCCGGTCTGGGCTGTGCACGCCGGCCTGGAAGAAGCCACGGTCGGGTACGGGCTGGGTACAGACCGGCTGTCGGCGACGGTCGTGGTGGCCGATGTCGCCATCCCCGCGCACCTCGACGGAGGAGCGCTCGAGGCCCGGTACCCACACGGCCTGGTACGCCAGGGGCGCCTCGCCACCGGTGTGGTCACCCACATCTGGGGCGACGACTTCCACTCCGAGCTCAGCTCGGTCGGCATCCGCAGCGAGTTCCCCGTCATCGAGGTCGGCCGCTGGATACGAGACCCCGACTACCGCGTCGGACAGGACGCCGAGGAGGTCTGGGCGCGCATCGAGCCCCTCCTTCCGCCACTCGAAGAGGCACAGGCCGGAACCGACCACCAAGCCGGGACCGACCGCGACCCGGACGGCGCTCAGGACCCTGACCGGCGCGCCACGGAGACCATCGGACTCCTCGTCCCCGAGACCGAGACGGCCTACCGTCAAAGCGGGGAGTCGTGGGTGTTCCTGCACCGCACCGTCCTGACGCTGACCTCGACCGGCGCTCCGGTCGAGGTCAGGTGGCTCGCCACCGCGGCACACCTGAACACCGAAGCCGTCCACCACAGGACCCCTGACGCCGCGACCCTCGCCAGCAAGACCGCCGTCCTCGTCGGGTGCGGCGCCATCGGCCACCAGATCGCGACCGACCTCGCCCGCACCGGCGTGAACACCCTCCTCCTCATCGACGGCGACGACATCGACCCAGCCACCGCCAGCCGCCAGCACGCCCCCCTCCTCGCAGCCGGCCACCAGAAGGCCACCGAACTCGCCACTTCCCTCAGCGCAAGCAACCCCGCCTGCGACGTGCGGGCGTGGGCAATGAACGTGCAGATACTCTGGGAGAAGCACACCGGGAAACGGGGTCAGGTCGCATCCGCGACTCGAACCGCGATCGCCAAGGCCGACCTGGTCATCGACGCAACCGCCAACCCGAACGTCACCTCGTTCCTCGGCGCCATCCGCCGCGACCAGGGCCGCCCGTTCCTGGCCGTCGCCGGTACCGCCGGCATGTGGGGCGGCTGGGTCGCCTGCCTCGACCCGGCACGCGCGACCGGATGCGTCGAGTGCCTCACCCACCACCGCTCAGACCCGGCCAGCCCCCTCCCGGTACCACCAGCCGACCCGGCCGGGTGGGTGAACCTGCCGCGCTGCTCCGAGCCCACCTTCACCGGCACCAACGCCGACGTCGCCACGATCGCGCACCACGCCTCCCGCATCGCCGTGCACCAACTCGTTCACGGCCAGCCGTTCGGCGGCGACTACCAGGTCGCCGCGCTCCGTTCGGCAGACGGCCAGCCCCAGCCGGTGTCGTGGAGCACCACATCCCTGCCGCCACACCACGAGTGCCTCTGCAACGACCAGGACACCCCTGCACATGTCGAGCAGCTCCAACTAGCCCTCATCTGGTGACCAGGAGCTGCTGCGCCCGGCTGTCTCGTTGTTGGGTCAGTCCAGGGTGAAGGTCTTGCAGTACTGCGAGGTCACCCACTCGCCCTCGTTGACCTGCACCGCCGTGGGTCCCTTGAGGGTGGCGCCGCGCAGGTAGGAGTCAAGGTCGGCGGGCTGCCGGGAGGCGTACACGACGCAGTAGCGGCCATCGTTCGGCGACGGCCCCTCGGAGCGGTACAGGCCGGGTGCGACGTCCTTGCCGACCAGGTAGGTGCCCTCGCCGAAAGACGTGGCGACCGACGGAGTCGGCTTCGGCTTGGGCGTCTTCGGCCCCTCGGGGTCGAGCCCGGAGAAGTCGAGGACCTCGTCGCCCATGCCGTCGCGGTGCAGATCGCGAAGCTGACCGACAGACGTCGAGGTCACCATCCAGTAGATGTCTCCCTCGACACCGACAAGCACGGAACTGGGTTCGTAGCCCGGAGCGAGACGTGCGCGCGCCATGCGCTGCCAGGTGCGCACTTCGGCATCCCTCTTGGTCTCACTCTCGAACACGCGAAACCCGCGCTCGCGCTTACCGAACTTGTTGCACGCCAGCGCCTCGAGCGCCCTGCTTGCGGGCCCCAGCGCGTCGCTTGGCCGCGCGCACCCCAGGGTGCCGCTCATCGACATGAGTTGTGTCGCCGTCATTGGAGCCGAAGAGGCGGCTACCTCTGAGGCCGGCGTGCCAGTGGGCGTGGCGTCGACGGTGACCGTCACGGTCTCAGGGGTGGGCCCTGTCTGAGCATCTCCCGAGCAGGCAGCCGCCACGGGGAGACACAGCAGCAGGGGCAGGAGAGGTTGCACGCGACGCACGGGACCAGTCTGCGGTAGCTGGTCCGCCCGGGGCGGCAACTTGCGGACACGGACTCTATCGGGCAAGACGAAGCTGGCTCCGCTCAGACAAGAGTCTGGCGACGGCATGTCTGTGACCGCTGCGATGATGCGTCGAGGAAGCGCTCTACTTCCCGTGACCGCCTCTGGAGCCCACCTTGGCCATCCCGTACCCCTCCGACCGGACCACCAGCTGGTCGAGCGCCGGACAGGACCGCGACCACCGCAACGCCCTCGCGACCCAGGTCATCCTCGAAACCATCGACGAGAGACCAACCTGGTTCGACCTGCTCGACCGCATCGCGGCGCGTCTGCGTCTGGACCTGAACAACCCCGCGGAGAAGCCCAAGGTCGCCGATGCGCTGCTGGCCGCAGAGATGGACCTGGAGTGGACCGGCGAAATTCTCTACCGCCCTGACGGCTTCTTCGAACGGTTCCCCGCCGTCGGCGGCCCGCCGGCTGTCGAAGAGGCAGGACTCCGAGCGGTCGCAGACGACGTGCTGCGTCTCGGGTGGCCCAACCCCGGACACAAGCCCAGCCGGACCATCTGGGAGTGCTTCGTCGAACTCGACGGCCGCTACCGGCACTGCGACGTGTACTGGGCGATGCACAAGCACCTCAAGGGCCACAAGCTACGAGTGGTTCGCGCCAACTGGATGCTGCAGGACGACATTCCGGCCCTGCTCGCCGACCCAGGGCTCACCGCCGATGAGCGCCTGGAACTCGAGCGAGAACTCGAAGCAGACCTGGTTGCCCGCTACGTGACCTGGCTGGGCCGGCGCGTCACCAAGAAGCGGTTCAGCAACGGCCGCGAAGCAGACCTGTACGACAAAGACCGCGGCCTGGTCATCGAGGCGAAGGCCAACCACCTCGACGACGTGCTCGTAGCGCACGCGATGGGCCAGGCCATGTACTACCGGGTCCTCGACGACCTGCCGCTCGACACCAAGGTTGCCGTTCTGGTCCCGGGTCGGCCCCGTGAGGACGTCCTCCGCCTGCTCGACCACTACGACGTCGGCATCATCTACCCCGACGGTGACACCTTCGTTGAGACCATCCGCCCCTGACAGGGTGCAATGCCCGCCGTGACCACACGGCGCTCTACCGCAGACGCAGGGCTGCCCCCAGGCCATCAGGCCTGGGGGCAGCGGTGACCTTCACGGAAGGTCTCGTCGGTGAAGAGCCTCGTCGGGTCGACGGGTGTCGGTGAGCAGCTCGTAGCCGTTGTTCTCGACGAGCTCCCAACCCTCGGCTTCTGCGTCTTGGAGGTAGCAGAGCTCGAGGCGCACGTCCTCGCGCGCCACGGCGTCCGGGCTATCCCACGTGTCCGCGTTCCAGGTCGGCGGCGCATACGGGGCGGCGTAGAGACGCTGCTCGAGAAGGCCGGCAAGGATGCGGCGCTCGGCCGGGACAAGGCTGACGTCGCCGCGGCGGTTGGTGGCCACGAAGTGCGGCTCGTCCGGCTCCACGTCGCACAGCATCAGGCGCTGGCTGCGGGTCAGGCGGTCGAGGACGGCAGGTTGTCCGCGGAGGAGCTTCACGACGCCGCTGGGGTAGCCGACCACGAGCGGCAGGTGGACGAACCGGGGGTTGTCCGCTCCGACGGTGACTGTGCGTCCCCGTCCCGGGCGCGGGAACGGCGTGAGGGGGTACTGGGGCACTTAGATCGCGCCTCCTCTGCATCGGTTGAGCGACCCGTGCGGGTCGCGTTGCTGCAGAGGGACCGTCGTGGCACCGGGCCGCCCATCAAGCCCGCGAGTTTCCTGTCTGGAAGGCGTCCCGGCGGGGAGTTTCTCCGCTGGAATGCCGAGCTTCCCGACTGGAAGGGAGTTTCCTGTCTGGAGCTCGGGAAACTCCCGCTGGAATCCGCACCTCCCCGACGACGATCCGGTCTGGGCGCATGCGCAGCGCCTGGCGCACCAGCGTGTGCAGCGGCAACGCCCCCGAGCCCTCGAGGTTGGCCGGACGGGCCTCGAGCGAGACCACGTGCGGGTGGGCAGGCGCGAGCTCGGCGGCGTCCTCGACGACGACGATCCGCTCGGTGGGCGGGACCAGGCCGAGCAGCGTGGCGAGGACGGTGGTCTTGCCGGTGCCGGTGCCGCCGGTGACGAGGAACGCGGCCCGGGCGGCGACCAGCGCCGTCAGCAGCCGCTCCATCTGCGGCGGGGCGTGACCGGCCGCCATCAGCTCGGGCAGCGAGAAGGGCCGCCGCGGAGGCAGGCGCAGGGAGATCGTCGTGCCGGGCCGGGCGACGGGGGCCAGGACGGCGTGCAGCCGGGTGCCGTCGGGCAGGCGCAGGTCCACGCAGGGGGAGGCGTCGTCGAGCCGGCGCCCACCCAGGGAGGCCAACCGCTGTGCCAGCCTCCGCACCGACTCCTCGTCGGGGAGGTGCACCTCGGCCCGCTCCAGCCCGGAGCCGCGGTCGAGGTAGACCCCGCTGGACCCGTTGACGAGCACGTCGGTGACACCGGGGGTGGCCAGCAGGCCCTGGAGCGGGCCGGCGCCCTCGACGTCCCGCACGAGGCGGGCGTGCACCGCCAGCACCGTGTCGTGACCGACCGGACCGGCTCCGCGCAGCGCCTCCGCGACCGCGTGCGGCGTGAGCGGGGCGGCGGCTGCGGCGAGGTGCGCCCGCGCCCGCTCGACCAGCGCGACGGCGGGTTCGCTCATGCCGCGACCCTGCCCTGCAGGCGCAGCCGGTCGAGGACCGTCCCGGCCGCACGGCCCAGCGGCCCCCGGAAGGAGCGCACCGGCCCCATCCCGAGGTCGACGGCCTCGTCCATGCCCCGTTGCGAGACCATCGCGGCCAGCACCGGGAGCCCGGTGGCCCGGTGCGCCGCGTGCTCGTCGGCCGAGCGCCCCCTCAGCACCAGACCGGCACGGCACGGGTCGTCCAGCCCGGCCACCGCACGCACCGTCGAGGCCACGCCGGCCACCGTCGCCGGGACCACCACCACCAGCAGGTCGCAGTGCGCGGCCAGCTGGTCGCGCACCGAGCCGAGCCGCGGCAGGTCGACCACCACCACCTCGTGACCCCGGCGCGCCGCGGCCAGCACCTCCCCCACCTGGTCGGCCTCGGGCAGCCGCGGCACCGCGGCCCGGCGCCAGGTGAGCACACCGAGGTGACCTCGGCGTGGCACGCCCTCCCGCAGGTCGCGGGCCGCCAGCCGGCCGTGCGACCCGGCCAGCTGCTCCCACCCGACCCCGTCGACCTGCTCCAGGCCCAGCACCCGGTCGACCCCGGGACCCAAGGGGTCGGCGTCGACCACCAGCGTGCCGCCGGCGCGAGCGGCCACCTGGCCCAGCGCCGCCGCGAAGGTGGTGGCGCCGGCCCCGCCGGCGCCGCCCAGCACCCCCACGACCCGTCCGTCGGCCGTGGCGTGCTCGAGGTCGGCGAGCGCGGTGGCCAACCAGCCGCCGGCCACGGGCAGCTCGGCCACCTCCCCGACCCCCAGCTCCAGCGCCGGGCGCAGCAGCTCGGACGGGACCGGCCCGCTGCTCACCAGGACCACCCCGGACCGTCGGGGCGGCCTCAGGTCGGCCGTCGACGGCACCAGGTCGGCCCCGAGCAGCACCAGGGGCGCGGTCTGCCACCGGCGCAGCAGCCCACCCCCGTCCACCACGGGCACCACCCCGATGCCCACGGAGGCAGCCAGTCGCTGCACCTCGGCGAGCAGGTGCGGGTCGGCGGTCGCGAGCAGCACGGCGGGTCGGTCCATGCGGGCAGCCTGTCCCGCGGGGACGCCGGCCCGGCGGCGTACGCCGAGGGCTGTGGAGGAGGATGCGACACGCGGCCGCTGTGGACGCGTGCGGGGCCGTATGCTCGCCCCATGCCGGCAGCGGCCTTCTTCGACCTCGACAAGACGATCATCGCCAAGTCGAGCACCCTCGCGTTCAGCCGCCCCTTCCAGGCCGGCGGGCTGATCTCGCGACGGGCGGTGCTGCGCTCGGCGTACGCCCAGTTCGTCTACCTCGTGGGCGGCGCCGACCACGACCAGATGGAGAAGCTGCGGCAGTTCATGTCCCAGCTGTGCGCCGGGTGGGACGTCCAGACCGTGCGCGACATCGTCGCCGAGACGCTGCACGACATCGTGGACCCGCTGGTCTACGAGGAGGCCGTGGAACTGATCGATGCCCACCACCTCGAGGGGCGCGAGGTCGTCATCGTCTCGGCGTCGGGCACCGAGGTCGTCGAGCCCATCGGCGAGCTGCTCGGGGCCGACTCCGTCGTCGCCACGCGCCTGGAGGTCGAGGACGGCCGCTACACCGGCGAGATCGCCTACTACGTCTACGCCGAGGAGAAGGCGAAGGCGATCCGCGAGCTGGCCGAGACCCGCGGCTTCGACCTCTCGGAGTGCTACGCCTACAGCGACTCGGTCACCGACGTGCCGATGCTCGAGGCGGTCGGCCACCCCTTCGCGGTGAACCCCGACAAGGAGCTGCGCCGCATCGCCGAGGAGCGCGGCTGGACGGTCCTGGTCTTCGACAAGCCCGTGGCCCTGCGCTCGCGGGTCCCGGTGCCCTCGGGGCCGACCCTGGCCGCGCTCGCCGTGGGCGGCGCGGTGGCCGTCGGGGGCGTCATCTGGGCCGGCGCCCGCAAGCGCGCCGCCGGCGCCTGAGGCGACCTCGACCCGCCCCGACGCGGGCCCCTGCCACGCGCGGACGCCCCGCGCAACCTGGTCCGCACCGGTCGCGACGCGGCCCCGCAGGTGGACCGGTCGACCAACACCAAGACTCGCCGAGAGGGGTTGTGTCGCCCGTCACATCGGCGTACACATGAGGCACGACAACTCCACAGACGTACACGAGGCCCGAGGTACCCACGCGGCGATCTACCCTTCCTACAGGGTGCCTGTCGAGTCGGGATACTCCCGCGGCAGCAAGTTGATGATGCACGCCTGGTAGCCGGCGGTGTCTCGTGTCAGCGGTGGCCTCCGGGGCGTGTCCCCGGGGGCCACCAGCATGTCCGGCCCCTCAGGAGCGCAACGGCGAGGCGTCGGCCCCGGAGGCGAAGGCCTCGGGGGCGTAGAGCAGCCAGGAGTGGATGCCGGAGTCGTCACCGGAGGCGTAGCCGCGCAGGTTGGACTCGTAGGCCGCCCGGTGCGCCAGGTGACCGGCCTCGGGGACCGTCAGCGACGCCGGGTCGACACCGCGCGCCACCAGCACCAGCCGCTCGGCGGCCCGGGCCACGATGCCGTTGTGGCTGGGGAACGGCGCGGCGGTCGCCAGGTCGGCGTGCACGAGCGCGGCCACCATCAGCGCCGGCGCCTCGGTCTCGGCCAGCAGCACCTCGGCCAGGGACCGCAGGCGGTCGGCCGAGGAAGCGTCCCGGGGACGGCCACGACGCTCCTCGGGCAGGGAGCTCGCCGAGGCGAGGGCGTGGATGCGGGCCAGCGCCTGCAGCGGCGAGCGTCCCAGGACCGGCACCAGGGACAGCAGCTCGGTCGAGACCCGCACCGCGTCGACGGCGATCGCGTCACCGGCACCCTCGGCGACCTCCTCGAAGGTCGAGGACGACCCCTCCAGCACCGCCGAGGCGTGCGCCCCGCGCAGCAGGGAGGCCGCGGTCTGCTCGGGCGAGGTACGCCGCAGCCCGCGGTCGCGCAGCAGGGCGTCGATGCCGTCACGGGTCGCCGCGAACGCGCTCGGGACTCCCTCGAGCGACACCAGCCAGGACATCGGGTCGGCGCTCACGTCCCGGAGGCTACCCAGCACCTAGTCTTGGCCCGATGACCGACCTCCAGCCTGGCGCGGACCCGAGGAGCTGCTTCGGGTCGGTCGCCGACGCCTACGACCGTGGCCGCCCGTCGTACCCCGCCCCGGCCGCGAGCTGGCTCGTGGGCGAGCAGCCCGCGACCGTCCTCGAGCTCGGGGCCGGCACCGGCAAGCTCACCGAGGTCCTGGTCGGGCTCGGTCACGAGGTGCACGCCACCGACCCCGACAGCGCCATGCTGGAGCGGCTGCGCGCCCGGCTGCCCCTGGTGCGGGCCACCGTCGCCGGCGCCGAGGAGATCCCGCTGGCCGACGCCAGCGTCGACGTGGTGGTGGCCGGCCAGGCGTTCCACTGGTTCGACCTCGAGCGCGCCCTGCCGGAGATCAACCGCGTCCTGCGCCCCGGCGGTCACCTGGCCCTGGTGTGGAACCAGCGCGACGAGCGGGTCCCGTGGGTGCGCCGCCTCGGCGCCCTGCTCGGCGACCGGGACCAGCGCACCGACCTCGCCGACCCCCTCGAGCACAGCGGCCTGTTCGGCTGGGTCGAGGAGGAGACCTTCAAGCACCGCCAGGTCATCGACCGCGAGAGCGTCCTCGACCTGGCCCTGTCCCGCAGCAGCGTGGCCACGCTCGACGAGCGCGGCCGCGAGGCCAAGCTGGCGCAGGTGCGGGCCTTCTACGACGACTACGGCCGCGGCATGGACGGCATGCAGCTGCCCTACCTGACCCGCTGCTACCGCGCCCGGATGGTCGAGCAGGAGCGCACGCCCCGTCCCGGTGGCAGCCCCAGCACCACGGGCACGCCCGAGACGGTCGCCGAGGCGGCGCCGGAGGTCCACGACTCCCCCATGCTCGTGACGACCGGGAGCATCCCGCGCATCGACGTCGAGGTCGCCAAGGCGACACCGGCCTCCGTGCTCGACGACGACACCGCCATGCTGCTCATCGACTTCCGCTGAGGTCGTCGTGCTGCGTGCGACCGGGCGACCCTGGCGGCCCTGGCGCCGCGACCACCTCGGCACCGACGCCGACCGGGCGACGTTCCGCACGCTGCACACCGCGGCGCTGGCCTCACCGGCCCTGCGCGCGGGCCTGACCCGGGAGAGCGCCGAGCGCGCCGTACGCCACCTGCGGGCGCTGCTCGGCTCCTCGGCCGTCGCGCTCACCGACACCGGCGGGCTGCTCGCATGGGACGGCGCCGGCCAGCAGCACGCCGCCCGGGTGCCCGCGCTGGTGCAGGCCACGCTGGAACGCACCGGCTCCCGGGCCTTCGGCCGCGAGGACCTGCACTGCGTCGAGTCCGGCTGCCCGGCCCGTACGGCGGTGGTGAGCCCGCTGTTCGTCGAGGACCGTGTCGTCGGCACCCTCCAGGCCTTCGCGCCGATCTCGACCGCCGGCCTGGCCCGGGCGACCGAGGAGGTCGCGCAGTGGGTGTCGGGCCAGCTCGAGCTGGCGGAGCTCGACTCCTCGCGGACCCGCCTGATGGAGGCCGAGGTGCGCGCGCTGCGCGCCCAGATCAGCCCGCACTTCGTCTACAACTCCCTCGGTGCGATCGCCAGCTTCGTGCGCACCGACCCCGACCGCGCCCGCGAGCTGCTGCTGGAGTTCGCCGACTTCACCCGCTACTCCTTCCGCCGCCACGGCGAGTTCACGACCCTGGCCGAGGAGCTGAAGTCGGTGGAGCGCTACCTGCTGCTCGAGCAGGCCCGCTTCGGCGAGCGGCTGCAGGTCACGCTGTCCATCGCGCCGGAGGTGCTGCCCGTGGCGGTGCCGTTCCTGTGCATCCAGCCGCTGGTCGAGAACGCCGTGCGGCACGGGCTGGAGACCGCCGAGGCCGGCGGGCACATCCGCATCACCGCCCGCGACCAGGACCACGAGTGCCTCATCGAGGTCGAGGACGACGGAGCCGGCGAGGACCCCGACCACGTGCGGCGCGTGCTGGCCGGCGACCGCAGCGTGGACTCGGTGGGCCTGGGCAACGTCGACGGGAGGCTGCGCGCGGTCTACGGCGACGAGTACGGTCTGGTCGTCGAGACCGCTCCCGGGGCCGGCACGAAGGTCGTGGTCCGGGTGCCCAAGTTCGCCCCGGGGGTGCACGCCTGATGAACGCCCTGCGCGTCCTCGTGGTAGACGACGAGAAGCCGACCGTCGACGAGCTCACCTGGCTGCTGCAGCGCGACCCGCGCATCGGCGAGGTGCTCTCCTGCACCGCGGCGACCGAGGCGCTGCGCACCCTGCAGGAGACCGAGGTCGACGCGATCTTCCTCGACATCTCGATGCCGGGCCTCAGCGGGCTCGAGCTCGCCCAGATCCTCAGCCGCTTCAAGCAGCCGCCGCGGATCGTGTTCGTCACCGCGCACGAGCAGCACGCCGTCGAGGCCTTCGACCTGCAGGCCGTCGACTACGTCCTCAAGCCGGTGCGCGCCGAGCGGCTCGCCGAGGCGGTGCGACGCATCGGTGGAGGCGCCGAGGCACCGGTCGTCACCAAGGAGGTGCAGATCCCCGTCGAGCTCGGCGGGGTGACCCGCTTCGTCAACCGCAGCGACATCACCCACGTCGAGGCCCAGGGTGACTACGCCCGGCTGCACACCCCCACCGGGTCCCACCTGGTCCGCACCCCGCTCTCGACGCTGGAGGAGGAGTGGCGCTCCGCGGGCTTCCTGCGGATCCACCGCTCGCTGCTCGTCGCCCTGCCCCACGTCGGCGAGGTGCGGATGGAGTCGGGCCGTTGCTCGGTCGTCGTCGGCGACGGCACCGAGCTGGTGGTCAGCCGCCGGCACACCCGCGAGCTGCGCGACCTGCTCCTGCGGCGCGCGCAGTAGCCGGGGGTCCGGTGTCCGAGCGTCCGACCCCGCAGCGGGTGCGCGTCACCGGACCGCCGCGCCGTCGCCCGCCGATGGCCCGCAAGGGCGAGGTCGACGCGGACACCCGGCTCGGTGGCGTGTACGTCGGGTCGTTGCTGCGCGAGCAGCTGTGGCTGGCCGTGCGGACACTCGCCCTGCTCGTCGTGACCATCGGGTCGCTGCCCGTGGTGTTCCACGTGGCGCCGGGGCTGGCCTCGGTCCGGGTCGGCCCCGTGCCGGTCGCGTGGCTGGTGCTGGGCGTGGCGTCGTACCCGCTGCTGGTGGTGCTGGCGTGGCGCTACATCCGCAGCGCCGAGCGCAACGAGGCCGCCTTCGCCGAGCTGATGGACGAGGTCGAGCGGTGAGCGGCGGGCGACCGTGACCCCGGGGATGGACGCCGCCCCCGCCATGGTCGCCATCGTGCTGGTCACGGTGGCCACCTTGGCACTGGGTGCCTACGGGCTGCGCCTCTCGCGCACCACCAGCGACTTCATGGTGGCCTCCCGCGCGGTGGGTCCTCGGATGAACGCCTCGGCGATCAGCGGGGAGTACCTCTCGGCGGCCTCCTTCCTCGGGGTCGCCGGGCTGCTGCTCACCTTCGGCGCCGACATGCTGTGGTACCCCGTGGGCTGGACCGCCGGCTACCTGGTCCTCCTCGTGCTGGTCGCCGCGCCGCTGCGGCGCTCGGGGGCCTACACGCTGCCCGACTTCGCCGAGGCCCGCCTCGGCTCGACGGCCGTCCGGCGCGCCTGCTCGCTGCTGGTCGTCGGCATCGGCTGGCTCTACCTGCTGCCGCAGTTCCAGGGCGCCGGCATCACGCTGTCCAGCGCGGTCGGCGGGCCCGACTGGCTGGGCTCGCTGGTGGTCGGTGTCGTGGTCCTGCTCAACGTCACCGCCGGCGGGATGCGCTCGATCACCCTGGTGCAGGCCTTCCAGTACTGGCTCAAGCTCACCGCCCTGCTCGTGCCGGCCGCGGTGCTGCTGATGGTCTGGCTCGGCGACGGCCGCCCCGGTGCGACCACCCCGGCGGGCGACACCTTCCCCGGGGACGTCGTCGCCTGGTCGGACCCGCTCGCCGCCGGGGGCCCGCAGGGGCTCTACCTCACCTACTCGCTGATCATCGCGACGTTCCTCGGCACGATGGGCCTGCCGCACGTGGTCGTGCGCTTCTACACCAACCCCGACGGCCGCGCCGCCCGCCGCACGACGCTGCTGGTGCTGGTGCTGATCGGCTTCTTCTACATGATCCCGCCGGTGTACGGCGCGCTCGGCCGGGTCTACGCCCCCGAGCTGGCCGCGTCCGGCTCGGACTCCCTGGTGCTGGAGCTGCCCGGGCTGATGCTCGGCGGGCTGGGCGGTCAGGTGCTGACCGGCATGGTCGTCGGCGGCGCGTTCGCGGCGTTCCTCTCCACCTCCTCGGGACTGGCCATCGCCGTGGCCGGGGTGCTCTCCCAGGACGTGTTCACCCGGCCCTGGCGTGGGCGCCGGCTCTCCGGGGTGACCGGCTTCCGGGCCGGCGCCGTGGTCGCCGTCGTGGTCCCGGCCCTGGTGGCGCTCAGCGACTCCGACGTGGGGGTCGCCACCACGGTCGGGCTCGCCTTCGCCGTGGCCGCCTCGACCTTCTGCCCGTTGCTGCTGCTGGGCATCTGGTGGCGCGGCCTCACCACCGCCGGCGCGCTCGCGGGGCTGCTCACCGGCGGTCTCGGGTCCGGCCTGGCGGCCCTCCTGACGCTCTACACCACCCAGAACGACGGATGGCTCGACGTCCTCCTGCGCCGCCCCGCCGCCTGGTCGGTCCCCCTCGCGCTGCTGGTCATGGTCGTGGTCTCGCTGGCCACCCGGCGTACCGTCCCCACGCACGTCACCCGCTTCATGGTCCGCCTGCACACCCCCGAGGCCGTCGCGCTCGACCGCGGCTGACCCTCCTGGGACGTCATACGGACGGGACGTCCGCTGACGCGCGACGTATGACGTCCCGCGGGCCCTCAGGCGGTCGCGCGGGCCCCGCCGGCCAGGTCGCGGTAGCGCTCGACCACCAGGTCGACCACGAGCGGGTGCGGGCCGATGACGTCGGCGCAGGGGACCGAGAGGGCCTCGCACTGCTCGGCGAGGCGCCGCGAGAACAGCCCCGGCGAGAGCAGGTACGGCGACACCGCGTCGTCCGGGGTCAGCACCTCCTCCGGGCGCGGGCCGAGGCCGCCCAGCGTGGCGGTGCGGACCTTGACCCCCCAGCTGTCGGCGAGCAGGTGGGAGGCGGCGCGCAGGTCACGCCAGGCCAGCGGGTCGGTCGACCCGGTGGCGACCAGCACCAACGGCCGGCCCGGCTCGATCCCGGCGGCGACCAGCCGCGCCACCTGGGCCTGGGCGAGCAACGGGTCCGGGCCGAGCGGCCGGCCGAGCACCACCGGGCCGCCGGCGCAGGCCCGGGGCAGGTCGGTGCGCACGTGGTAGCCGGTCGACAGCAGCAGCGGCACGACCACGGCCGGGCCGGCCAGCCCCGCGACGACGTCGGAGAGCAGCGGCTCGCTGAGCTCGACGTACGCCGCCGTCGACCCCACCCCGAGGGCGACACCGGCGCCCCGGGTGATCTGCCGGGCGATCTCGTTGCCACCGGCGCGGCGGGTGCCGTGCGCGACGGTGACCAGCGACGGTCCGGCGAAGTCGGTCATCGCTCCACCGCCAGCCGGTAGCCCCGCTTGACGACCGTCTGCACCGACCGGGTGCCCAGTGCGGCGCGCAGCCGCGCCACCGCCATCTCGACCGCGTGCTCGGAGGCGGCCGTCCCCGAGGGCAGCATCGCCAGCAGCGCCGGGCGCGGGATCACGTTGCCGGGGTTGGCCACCAGTGCGTGCAGGACCGACAGCGGGGCGGGAGAGAGCTTCACCTCGACCCCGTCGAGCAGCACCTGGTCGCCGTGCAGCAGCAGCTGCCGACCCCCGACGAGGTCGACGCACAGCCCGGACCGGCGCGACGGCAGCTCGGTCTCCATCAGCCGCACCATGGCCGCGAGCCGTGACCGGTCGGGCGGGTAGATCGAGGGCACGCCCCACATCTCGAAGGCGGCCGCGGTGACCGGGCCGACGCACACGGCGACGACGTCGGCCTGGAAGGCCGAGATGAGGTCGTCGCGGCGACCCACGGAGGTGGCGCAGTCCATCATCGTCGCGACCGCCGGGGCGGAGGTGAAGGTGACCGCGTCCACCTCCCCGTCGGCGATCCGCTCGACCATCGCGAACATCGGCGCGGGGTCCTCGGCGGAGATCACCCGGTAGACGGTGACGTTCTGGACCTGCGCCCCCTGACGTCGCAGGGCGTGCGCCACCATCGACAGCGACTGGCCGTGCTCCTGCACGACGATCCGGCGCCCGGTGAGGTCCCGGCCGCGCAGGTGGTCGAGCACGTCCTCGAACAGCTCGGACTCCGGCGCCCACAGCTCGCGCAGCCCGGCCCGGCGCAGGGCGCCGACCGACTTGGGGCCGCGGGCGAGGATCTCCGCCGACGAGAGCGCGGAGACCAGCGCGTCACGCAGCCCCCAGCCCTCCGCGGCGGTGATCCAGGCCCTCATGCCGATGCCGGTGGTCGCCAGGAACATGTCGGGCGGCTCGGAGATCACCCGCTCGGTCGCCTCGCGCAGCCGCGCCTCGTCGACCCGGTGCGGGTCGAGGGTCAGCGCGGGAGCGTGCTCGACGGTGGCACCGCGACGCTCCAGCAGCACGATCTGCTCGTCGGCCTTGCGGGCGGCCGTCACCGCGACGTGGAAGCCGCTGAGCGGTCCGGTCACGCCACCCTCCTCGGGACTCTCCAGCAGCACGGGGTCAGGAGCGACGGGGGCCGACCTGCACCACGCCGTCGACGACGCGCACGGCGTACGTCGGCACCCGCACCGCCTCGTCGTCGAGGCACACGCCGTCGCTGAGCCGGTAGGGCTGCTTGTGCATCGGCGATGCGACGAAGGGTACGCCGCCCCTGGTGCCGACGATGCCCCGCGAGAGCACCGAGGCGCCGCTCGCCGGGTCGAGGTTCGACAGCGCGTGCACCTCGTCGAGGTGGTCGCGGAAGACCGCCACCGCCTCCCCGTGCACCAGCGCGGCCACGCCGGACTCACGCGCGACAGCCTCGAGCGGGCAGACCGCCACCCACGTCACCGGCTCCACCGCCGCGGTCACGGGGTCACCACCGGCGCACCCACGGGGATCGTCGTGCCCAGCGGCACCGGGTCGGCCGGCTTGATCTGCTCCCGCTCGGTCTCGAACGCGATGTGCGGGTCCGGCACGCCGGGGGCGTTGACGAACGACACGAAGCGGGCGAGCTTCTCGGGGTCCTCGACGGTGGCCCTCCACTCGTCGAAGTACGTCGCCACGTGCCGCTCCATCGCTGCCTCGAGCTCCGACCCGAGCCCCAGCACGTCGTCGACGACGACCGCCCTGAGCCGCTCCAGGCCGCCCTCGAGCGAGTCGACCCAGGGGGCCGTGCGCTGCAGCCGGTCGGCGGTGCGGATGTAGTACATGAGGTAGCGGTCGAGGTAGCGCACGAGCGTCTCGTCGTCGAGGTCACCGGCCAGCAGCCTGGCGTGGGCCGGGGTGGCGCCGCCGTTGCCGCCGACGTAGAGGTTCCAGCCCTTCTCGGTGGCGATGATCCCGAAGTCCTTCGACCGCGCCTCGGCGCACTCACGGGCGCAGCCGGAGACGCCGCCCTTGAGCTTGTGCGGCGAGCGGAGCCCCCGGTAGCGCAGCTCGAGCGCGATCGCCATCGCGACCGAGTCCTGCACGCCGTACCGGCACCACGTCGAGCCCACGCACGACTTCACCGTCCGCAGCGACTTGCCGTAGGCGTGACCGGACTCGAAGCCGGCGTCGACCAGGCGCTTCCAGATCTCGGGCAGCTGCTCCACCCGGGCACCGAAGAGGTCGATGCGCTGGCCGCCGGTGATCTTCGTGTAGAGCCCGTAGTCGCGCGCCACCTCGCCGATCACGATCAGCTTCTCGGGGGTGATCTCCCCACCGGGGATGCGCGGGACCACCGAGTAGGTGCCGTTGCGCTGGATGTTGGCCAGGAACGCGTCGTTGGTGTCCTGCAGGGTGCGGTTCTCGGCCGAGAGCACGTGGCCGTTGAGCTGGCTGGCCAGGATGGAGGCGACGGCCGGCTTGCAGACGTCGCAGCCGCGGCCGGTGCCGTGGGCCTCCACGATCTGGTCGAAGGTGCGGTAGCCGTGGATGGCGACGACCTCGAAGAGCTCCGAGCGCGACAGCGCGAAGTGCTCGCACAGCGCCCGGCTGACCTCCTTGCCGGACGTGACGAAGTGGTCCTCGATGATCGCCTTGACGGTGCCGACGCACGAGCCGCAGGTGGTGCCGGCGGTCGTGCACCTCTTGACCGCCGCGACGTCCTCGCAGTCGTGGGTCTCGACGGCGTCGAGGATGTCGCCCTTGCTGACGTTGTTGCACGAGCAGACCTGCGCCTCGTCCGGCAGCGCCGCGACGCCGGTCGCGCCACCGCCGCGGGAGGCGGGGAGGATGAGCTCCTCCGGGTTCTCCGGCAGCGGGATGCCAGAGGAGACCATCGGGCGGAGGATGCCGTACGCCGCCGCGTCGCCCACCAGGATGCCGCCGAGCAGGCGGGTGCCGTCCTCGGTGACCACGAGCTTCTTGTAGACCCCCGCGACCGCGTCGGAGTAGACGAGCTCGAGGCTGCCCTCGGTCGCGGCGAACGCGTCACCGAACGAGGCGACGTCGACGCCGAGCAGCTTGAGCTTGGTCGACATGTCGGCGCCGGTGAAGGCACCCGGGCCGTCGAGCAGCGCGTCGACGGCGACCTCGGCCATGTCGTAGCCCGGGGCGACCAGGCCGTACATCCGGCCGCCCGGAGCGGCGCACTCGCCGATGGCGTGGATCCGCGGGTCGGAGGTGCGGCACTGCTCGTCGACCAGCACCCCGCCACGCTCGGCGACCTCGAGACCGGCCTCGCGGGCCAGCGCGTCACGCGGCCGGATACCGGCGGAGAACACCACGACCTGGGCGTCGACACGCTCGCCGTCCTCGAAGGCCAGCCCGTCCACGGTGCCGTCGCCGGTGATGGCGTCGGTCGCGACGCCGGTGTGGACGGTGACGCCGAGCTTCTCGATGTGCCTCACCAGCGTGGCCCCACCCGCGTCGTCGAGCTGCACCGGCATCAGCCGCGACGCCATCTCGACCACGTGGGTCTCCAGGCCCAGCTGCACCAGCGCGTTGGCGGCCTCGAGACCGAGCAGCCCGCCGCCGATCACGACACCGCTGGTCGCGTGCTCCGAGGCAGCGCGGATCGCGTCGAGGTCCTCGATGGTGCGGTAGACGAAGCAGCCGCCCAGGTCGCGTCCCGGCACCGGCGGGACGAAGGGCGCCGCCCCGGTGGCGAGGACCAGCCGGTCGTAGGCGAGCACCTCGCCGTCGGCGAGCCGCACGGTCCGCGCGGCCGGGTCGATCGCCGACACGACCGTCGCGAGCCGCAGGGACACCCGCGGGTCGTCGTACTCCCCGCCGGGCAGGAGCGAGAGCTCCTCGGCGCTGTCGGCGGCGAAGTAGGAGGTCAGGGCCACGCGATCGTACGCCGGGCGCGGCTCCTCCCCGAGCACGACCACGTCGTGGGTCTCGGTGAGTCCGCGCTCGATCGCGGCCTGGACGAACCGGTGGCCGACCATGCCGTGGCCGACCACGACGATGCGCTGGCGATGGGTGGGGCTCATGCGTCCAGCCTCTGCCGTGCTGGTTGCCCGACCGTCACGCCTCGTGACGACTCGTGTGACACCTGGCTCACGACCTCACGAGCCCGCAGCCGACCCGACGGAGGAGGGACGAGGGCGCGACAGGCGTGTCGGGGCCCGGTGAGGCAGGCGGGGCGCCGACCACGGCCCCACCGCTGGTCGAGCAGCCCGAGCGCCAGCGAGGGCGTCGTCGAGACCGCCCGCATCCGACCGTGGTCGCCGCCCCCAGCCATCTCACCGGGTCTCGACGACGGCTCGCCGGGGGCTCGCCTGCTCGACCAACGCCGCGCAGACCTGCTCGCAGCCGCCGCAGCCGGTGGTGGCGCGGGTCGTCTCGCGCAGGTGCTCCAGCGAGGAGCAGCCGCGCACCTCACCGGCCGACACCCCGGCGCAGGCACAGACCTCCGCCTCGTCCGGCAGCGCGGGAGGCTCGGAGACGGGGTCCGGCAGCAGCAGGTCACCGGGTTCGCGGACCCCGAGGACGGTGCCGCGGTCGTAGTGCTGCGTGATCAGCCCGACCCGGGAGAGGTCTCCGACCAGCGCGGCGGCCACGATCACACCGTCGCGGACGACGAGCCGGGAGTGCTTGCCGGCGACGGGGTTGGACACCTCCACGACCTCGCCCTCCTCGCCGACCGGGTCGCCCAGCACCGCCACGTCGAGGTCGGTCGCCCGCAGCCGGGCCACCGAGCGGGAGCCCTCGTGGACGACGTCGGCGCCGCACAGGCGCGCCGCCAGCAGCTGGGCCTGCTCCCAGGCCGGCGGCACGAAGCCGGTCGTCACGCCGCGGTGCTCGGCGCAGTCCCCGATCGCGTGGACGCGGGGGTCGGTGGGCGAGGTGAGGTGGTCGTCGACCACGACCCCCCGGCGGACCTCGAGCCCGGCGCCACGCGCCAGCGCGGTGCTCGGCCGACCACCCGCCGTGAGGACCACCAGGTCGGTGTCGAGCACGACACCGGTGTCCAGCCGCAGGCCGACCCCGGCCTCGGGGCCGCCGTGCTCGTGGAGGCGCACCACCCGCGCCCCCGTGTAGACCGTCGTGCCGAGTCGGGTGAGGCTGCGGGCGAGGACCTTCCCCGCCGGCGCCGACACCTGGCGGTGCAGCACGTGCTCGGCGCCCTCGACCACCTCCGTGGCCACCCCCCGCAGCGACAGCGCCCGCGCGACCTGGAGCCCGAGCAGCCCGCCGCCCACGACGACGGCACGGCGCGCGCCCGGTGCCGCTGCCAGGAGCCCCTCGCAGTCGGCGAGCGAGCGGAACGCGTGCACCCGCGGGTGCAGCGACCCGTCGTGGCGCACCAGCCCCCGGATCGGCGGGAGGGTGGGGATCGAGCCGGTCGCCAGGACCAGGCGGTCGAAGGGGACGAGCGTGCCGTCCACGAGCATCACGTCACCGTGCCCGCGGTCGACCGCGAGCACCCGGGTGCCGGTCCGCAGGTCGATCCCGTGCCCGGCGTACCAGTCCGGCGAGCGCAGGGTCAGCGCGTCCGGCGCGTGGGTGCCCTCGAGGACGGCGGAGAGCAGGATCCGGTTGTACGCCGGCACGGGCTCGTCCCCGAGCACGGTCACGTGACCGGCGTACCCGCCCGCGACCAGCCCCTCCACGAGGCGGGTCGCGGCCATGCCGTTCCCGACGACGACCAGCCGCTCGCCGGCGGGTGGTCTCGACGCCCGTTCGTCGCTGGCGCTCCTCTCTGCTCGACCACCGGCCTCGGCAGGTGGTCGAGCATCGAGCGCCAGCGAGCGCGCGTCGAGACCACCTTCCCCCCTCATGCCGCCTCCACCCGCGCGGCGCACACCTTGAACTCCGGCATCCGGCTGGCCGGGTCGAGCGCGTCGTTGACCAGCCGGTTCACGCCCAGCCAGTGGAAGGGCACGAAGACGGTGTCGGGGCGGATCGTGGTCGTGACGCGGGCGGGGACCCGGATCTCCCCGCGCCGGGTGCGCACGGTGACCGGCATCCCGTCGGCGACGCCGAGCCGGCCGGCCAGCAGCGGGTGCATCTCGGCGAAGGCCCCGTCGTCGGGGAGGTCGGCGATGCGGCGGGTCTGGGCGCCGGACTGGTACTGCGCGAGCACCCGACCCGTCGTCAGGTGCACCGGGTAGTCCGCATCGACCACCTCGGCCGGCCCGCGGTGCTCCACGGCGTGGAAGCGCGCGCGGCCGTCGGAAGTGGCGAAGGAGTCGGCGAACAGGCGCGGCGTCCCCGGGTGGCCGGGGCTCGGGCACGGCCAGAAGACCCCGTGCTCGGCACGGATCCGGTCGTAGGTGATCCCCGCGTAGTCGGCCTTCCCACCGGCAGACGCGCGGCCGAGCTCGGCGAAGACCTCCTCCGGGTCGGTCGAGAAGTCGATCGGGGAGCCGAGGCGGGCAGCCAGCCCCGCGATCACGTCGAGGTCCGAACGGACGCCCTCGGGCGCCGGTCGCGCCTGCTGGCGCAGGATCACCCGGCCCTCGAGGTTGGTCATCGTGCCGGTCTCCTCCGCCCACTGCGTCACCGGCAGCACGACGTCGGCCAGCGCCGCGGTCTCGCTCATCACCAGGTCGCAGACCACGAGCAGGTCCAGCGCCTCCAGCCGCTCCTGCACGTGGGTCGCCCGCGGCGCGGAGACGACGATGTTGGAGCCGTGCACCAGCATCGCCCGCGGGCCGCCGGGGGTGCCGAGCGCGTCGAGCAGCTCGTACGCCGACCGGCCCCTGCCGGGGAGGGAGTCCGGCTCCACGCCCCACACGGCCGCGACGTGGGCGCGCGCGGCCGGGTCGTCGATCATCCGGTAGCCCGGGAGCTGGTCGGCCTTCTGGCCGTGCTCGCGACCGCCCTGGCCGTTGCCCTGGCCGGTGAGGCAGCCGTACCCGGCGTACTGCCGCCCGGGCATGCCGAGCGCGAGGGCGACGTCGATCCAGGCGAGCACCGTGTCGGAGCCCTGAGCGTGCTGCTCGGCGCCGCGTGCGGTCAGCACCATCACCCGCTCGTGGTCCGCGAGCAGGTCGGCCAGCGCCCGCAGCTCCGACGCGGCCACTCCCGTGACCCGTTCGACCCGCTCGGGCCACCACGCGGCGGCCGACTCCCGCACGGCCTCGAAGCCGGTGGTGCGCGCGGCGACGTAGGCCTCGTCCACGTGGCCCCCCGCGACGAGCAGGTGCAGGACCCCGAGCGCGAGCGCCAGGTCGGTCCCGGGGACCGGCTGCAGCACGACGTCGGCGCGGTCGGCCGTGGCCGTGCGGCGGGGGTCGATGACGACGACCTTCCCACCGTTCTCACGGGCCCGGTCGAGGTGTCGCGCCGCCGGCGGCATCGTCTCGGCGAGGTTGGAGCCGACCAGGACCACGACATCGGCCTGCTCCACGTCGGCGAGCGGGAAGGGCAGCCCCCGGTCGACGCCGAACGCACGGGTCGAGGCCGAGGCGGCCGAGCTCATGCACCAGCGGCCGTTGTAGTCGATCTGGCTGGTGCCGAGCGCGACCCGGGCGAACTTCCCGAGCTGGTAGGCCTTCTCGTTGGTGAGCCCCCCGCCGCCGAAGACGGCCACGGCGTCGGGGCCGTGCCCGGCCTGCACCTCCCGCAGGCGTCGGGCGACCAGGTCGAGCGCCTCGTCCCACGTGACGCCGGACCACTCACCGGTCGACCGGTCACGGACCATCGGGGTGGTCAGCCGCTCGCGGTGGCCCAGCAGCCCGGTCGCCGACCAACCCTTGCGGCACAGCGCCCCCTCGTTGACCGGGAACTCCGCCCACGGCTCGACCGTCGTGCGGCGCTGACCGACCAGGGTCATGCCGCACTGCAGCGAGCAGTAGGGGCAGTGGGTCCGGGTCGCCCCGGCAGCACCCCTGGAGGTGGCACCGGCCGAGGCGAGAGGGAGCGCTGTGCCGCCACTCATGCGCCGGCCGCCGCCAGCCGCGCACCGCGGCGCAGGTAGACCGCCCAGGTCACGAGTGCGCAGACGAGGTAGTAGCCGATGAAGAGGACGAAGGCGTTCTTCACCGAGGACAGCGGGTCCTCGATCCACGGCGCCCCGAACATCATCGGGATGAGGAACCCGCCGAGGGCCCCCACCGCCCCGATGATGCCGACCGCGGCGGAGGACTCCTTGGTCGCCTTGAGGACCGCGGCCCGCCAGGTGTCCGACGTGGGCTCCGGGGCCAGGCCCTCGGTCGCCTCGTAGCGCCAGATGGTGGGGATCATCCGGTACGTCGAGCCGTTGCCGATGCCGGTCGCGGCGAAGACCAGCAGGAAGAAGCCGAGGAACAGCGGGAACCACTGCTTGTTGGCCTCCGCCGCGGCGGCCGGGTCGGCGGCCGCCGTGATCGGGGTCAGCTGGGTCAGCGTCCACAGGACACCACCGGTGAAGAGCACCATGGCGAGGAACGCACCGACGGTGACGCGGGCGCCACCGAGCCGGTCGGACAGCCAGCCGCCGAACGGTCGGGTGAAGGAGCCGACGAGCGCGCCGAGGAAGGCGTAGAAGGCGAAGTTGATGCCGCCGACGACGGCACCGACCTCGGGGTCGATGAGCGAGAAGTTGATCTTGATCAGCAGTGGCATCGCGGCGGAGTAGCCGATGAACGAGCCGAAGGTGCCGATGTAGAGGAAGCTCATCACCCAGGTCTGCCGACGCTTCACGACCGCGGCGGTCTCCTTGGTCGAGCCGACCGCGGTGCCGAGGTTGTTCATGAACAGGAACGCCGCAGCGGCCGCGACCAGGGCGAGACCGACGTACACCCATCCGGCGCGCTCGAGGTGCACGCCGCCCTCGGAGGCCTTGACCAGGCCGAAGATGCCGGCCGCGCCGACGATGACGGGCAGCAGGAACTGGATCACGGCCACGCCGACGTTCCCGCCGGCGGCGTTCAGGCCGAGGGCAGCGCCCTTCTTGTCAGCGGGGTAGAAGGCGTTGATGTTGGCCATCGAGGAGGCGAAGTTGCCGCCGCCGAGGCCGGCCGTGGCGGCAATCAGCACCATCACCCAGTAGGGCGTCGAGGTGTCCTGCACCGCGATGACGTAGAGCACGGTGGGGATCAGCAGCAGCAGTGCGCTGACGACGGTCCAGTTGCGGCCGCCGAACCTCGGGACGGCGAAGGTGTAGGGGACCCGGATCAGCGCCCCGACCAGGTTGGGCGCCGCGACGAGGAGGAACAGCTGCTGCGGGGTGTACCCGAACCGGCTGCCCAGCATGGCGGCCGAGACCGACCAGATCAGCCAGACCGAGAAGCCCAGGTGCTCGGCGAAGATCGACCACATCAGGTTGCGGCGGGCGATCTGCCTGCCGCCGTTCTCCCAGAACTGCGGGTCCTCGGGGGTCCAGTCGTCGATCCAGCGGCCGGTGCGCCGGCGCGGCGTCGGGGTGGCCGCGCTCGGGGCGGCCGCGGCACCCGGGGTGGGTGCGTCGTGCAGGGTCGTCATGGTGGCTCCTCAGGGCGTCTGGGGCGCGGGCGGGCGCCTTCGACCACCACTGTGAGGAGCCGACGTTTCACGGGCCGTGGCGAGACAGTCTCTGCTCGGTCAACTCTGGCTCACGTCCTCACAGGCCTCACGATCTCACCTCGCCAGCGGTGCGTGAGCCGACTGTGACGCAGTCGAGCCGGCGCATCCTCACGCAAAGGATGCGCCGGCTCGGCAGGACGTGGCCCGGCGGTGCGGGCGGTGGGGCCGGGCGTCAGGCCTCGCGACGCAGCCGGTACGCCGCGGCACCGGCCGCCACGCCGCCGCCGATGACCAGGACGATCCCCGGCCCGGGGCGCCAGCCGGCGGTGCCGACCAGCGAGAGCAGGTGCACGACCTGCCAGGTGGCCAGGCCGATCGCAGCCGCGGAGAGCACCGCCGCCTGGGCCATCGCCAGCCGGCGCAGCGGCACCATGACGGCGGCGAAGCCGAGCATCGCGGCGTAGAAGGTCCACAGCCCCGCCCCGCGGGTGCCGCTGATCGACCCGATCGGGGTGTCGATCCAGGGCAGGAACGACCCGAACATCACCATCACCGACGCCCCGAGCAGCAGCCGCTTGGCCGGGTGGGCGCCCCGACGGACGGGACGCGCGGTGCCGGTGGGTGCGGTGGCAGGGGTCGTGGTGGCCATGGAGCGACGGTAGGACTGTGACCGGGCTCACGACAGGGGCTGCGGGCGACGCCGCGCCCGACGGCCGAGCGGTCCACGACGAGCGGTCGGTCGCGCACGACGAACGGTCGAGCGACCCCGGTGACCCGCCGGTAGTGCGGCCCGGGTCGGCTGCGGCGTACCGCTCGACGCGTACGGCCAGCCGCTCGCCGCAGGGTGTGACCGGAGCCACATCCAGCCGTTGCCGACACCCCCGGCGGGCCGCTGTCATGCGACGAGCGGCGTCGTGTGGCGCCGGTCACCCACGGTCCTCCAGGGGCCGACGGAGGAGGTCGACAAGGATGGATGACGCATCGCGCCAGGCGTACTGGCGCAGCAACCTGCGGTTGATGGCCGTGCTGCTGACGATCTGGGCGCTGGTGTCCTTCGGGGCCGGCATCGTCTTCGTCGAGGCGCTGAACAACATCGAGGTGGCCGGGTTCCCGCTCGGCTTCTGGTTCTCCCAGCAGGGCTCGATCATCACGTTCGTCGTGCTGATCGCCGTCTACGTCTGGCGGATGGACAAGCTCGACGCGGAGTACGGCGTCGACGAGTACGAGCAGGAGGTGCACCACCCGTGAGCGACATCCAGCTCTGGACGCTGATCTTCGCGATCATCACCTTCAGCGTCTACATCTACATCGCCTACGCCAGCCGGGTGTCCGACACCTCCGGCTTCTACGTCGCCGGTGGTGGCATCCCGGCGCCTGCCAACGGCGCCGCCATCGCCGCGGACTGGATGAGCGCCGCGTCGTTCATCTCCCTGGCCGGCATCGTCGGCCTGGCCTACAACGGGTACGCCGGCGGCGTCTTCCTCATGGGGTGGACCGGCGGCTACGTGCTGCTGGCGCTGCTGCTGGCGCCGTACCTGCGCAAGTTCGGCAAGTACACGCTGCCGGACTTCGTCGGTGACCGCTACAACGAGACCGCGCGCTTCGTGGCCGTGCTCGCCGCGATCGTCGTCTCGTTCGTCTACGTGGCGGGCCAGATGGCCGGCGTCGGCCTGGTCTTCACCCGCTTCCTCAACGTGAACACGACCACCGGCGTGATCATCGGCATGGCGATCGTCTTCTTCTACGCCGTCCTCGGCGGCATGAAGGGCATCACCTGGACCCAGGTCGCGCAGTACTCGGTGCTGATCGTGGCCTACCTGATCCCGGCCGTCGCCGTGTCCGCCAAGGTCACCGGCGTGCCGCTGCCGCAGATCGGCTTCGGCAAGATCCTCGACGAGCTCAACGGGCTGCAGGCCGACTTCGGCCTCGCGGAGTACTCCGGTGCGTTCACGCAGATCTCGATGCCCAACATGGTGCTGATCACCGCGGCGCTGATGTTCGGCACCGCCGGCCTGCCGCACGTGATCGTCCGCTTCTACACCGCCAAGAGCGTGCGTGCCGCCCGCTACTCCGCGCTGTGGGCGATCTTCTTCATCGCGCTGCTCTACACGACCGCCCCGTCGGTCGCGGCGTTCACGAAGCTGCAGATCATGAAGGACCTCAACGGCACGACGCTCGCCGACGCGCCCGGCTGGTTCAACACCTGGTCCGACGTCGGGCTGATCACCACCGCCTCCGGCGCGCCGGTCAGCGACTTGGGCAGCAACGCCTTCGGCTACACCGACGTGATGATCAACAACGACATCATCGTGCTGGCCTCCCCGGAGATCGGCGGCCTGCCGGCACCGATCGTCGGCCTGGTCGCGGCCGGTGCGCTCGCCGCGGCGCTGTCGACCGCCTCGGGGCTGCTGCTGGTCATCAGCTCCTCGGTGGCCAACGACGTCTACTACAAGAAGATCAACCCGCAGGCCTCCGAGAGCCAGCAGCTGATGGTCGGCCGCATCGCCATGGCATGCGCGATCGTCGTCGCCGGGTACCTCGGCATCAACCCGCCCGGCTTCGTGGCACAGGTCGTGGCACTCGCCTTCGGCCTGGCGGCGGCCAGCTTCTTCCCGATCCTGGTGCTCGGCATCTTCTGGAAGAAGACCACGGCAGCCGGTGCGGCCACCGGCATGATCGTCGGCCTCTCGCTGACCTTCGCCTACATGCTGTGGACGCTGCCCATCTACGGCGGCTCGGAGGGCCTGTTCTCGATCCCGCCGACCGGCATCGGCACGATCGGCATGCTGATCAACTTCGCCGTGACGATCGGGGTCTCGCAGTTCACCAAGAAGCCGAGCCAGGAGATGCAGGACCTCGTGGAGGAGATCCGGTACCCCGGACGCACCACCCTCGTGGCCAAGCACCAGGCCGGCGAGGTCTGACCCACCACGGTCGGCCAGGGACCACGGTCCCTTCCCCAGGGGCGGTCGCGGGCGTCGTACGGCGCTCGCGACCGTCCCACGTGGAGGGCTGCAACCCCTCCGCAACCGACCGACCCCCACCCTGGTGGCCCGGCAGCACCCCCCGGCCTAGTGTGAGAGAGGCCACCACCCCCCGCAGCACCCCGGCACCACCCGCAACCACCACGTCCCACCCACCCCGCCGCGCAGGAGAGACACAGTGAGCGAGAAGACCGACGAGACCCTGGCGAACCTGCTCAAGGAGGACCGCCGCTTCGAGCCGCCCGCGGACCTCGCGGAGCACGCCAACCTCACCGCCGACGCCTACGACCGGGCCGCCGAGGACCGCGAGGGCTTCTGGGCCGAGCAGGCCGAGCGACTCACCTGGGCCCAGAAGTGGGACCAGGTCCTCGACTGGTCGAACCCGCCCTTCGCGAAGTGGTACGTCGGCGGCAAGCTCAACGCCGCCTACAACTGCGTCGACCGCCACGTCGAGGCCGGCCGCGGCGACAAGGTCGCGCTGCACTTCGTCGGCGAGCCCGTCGGTGACACCCGTTCCATCACCTACGCCGAGCTGCAGGACCTGGTCTCCCAGGCCGCGAACGCGCTGACCGACCTGGGTGTGGCCGCCGGCGACCGGGTCGCGATCTACATGCCGATGATCCCCGAGGCCGTGGTCACGATGCTGGCCTGCGCCCGCATCGGCGCCCCGCACACCGTGGTCTTCGGCGGCTTCTCCTCCGACGCCCTGGCCTCCCGCCTGGAGGACTGCCAGGCCAAGGTGGTCGTGACCTCCGACGGCGGCTACCGCCGCGGCTCGGCCTCCTCGCTCAAGCCGGCCGTGGACGAGGCGCGCGAGAAGGCCGCCGGGCTGGGCCACACCGTGGAGAAGGTGCTGGTCGTCCGGCGTACCGGCCAGGACGTCGTCTGGGACGACTCGGTCGACGTGTGGTGGCACGACGCCGTCGAGTCCGCCTCGACCTCGCACACCCCCGAGGCCTTCGACGCCGAGCACCCGCTCTACGTCATGTACACCTCCGGCACCACCGGCAAGCCCAAGGGCATCCTGCACACCACCGGCGGCTACCTCGTCGGGTCCGCCTACACGCACTGGGCGGTCTTCGACCTCAAGGACGACGACGTCTACTGGTGCACCGCCGACATCGGCTGGGTCACCGGGCACTCCTACATCGTCTACGGCCCGCTGGCCAACGGCGTGACGCAGGTGCTCTACGAGGGCACCCCCGACTCCCCCGAGCGCGGCCGCTGGTGGGACATCATCGAGCAGTACGGCGTGACGCTCTTCTACACCGCGCCCACCGCGATCCGCTCGTTCATGAAGCAGGGCCGCGAGATCCCCGACGCCCGCGACCTGTCCTCGCTGCGCCTCCTCGGCTCGGTCGGCGAGCCGATCAACCCCGAGGCCTACGTCTGGTACCGCCACGTCATCGGCGGCGACCGCACCCCGGTCGTCGACACCTGGTGGCAGACCGAGACCGGCTCGATCATGATCAGCCCGCTGCCCGGAGTCACCGCCGGCAAGCCCGGCTCGGCGATGAACCCCATCCCCGGCGTCGCCGCCGAGGTCGTCGACGAGGAGGGCAACGCCGTGCCCAACGGCTCCGGCGGCTACCTCGTGCTCACCGAGCCGTGGCCCTCGATGCTGCGCACCATCTGGGGCGACGACCAGCGCTTCAAGGAGACCTACTGGTCCCGCTTCGAGAAGCTCGGCTACTACTTCGCCGGTGACGGCGCCAAGAAGGACACCGACGGCGACCTGTGGGTGCTGGGCCGCGTCGACGACGTCATGAACGTCTCCGGCCACCGGCTCTCCACCACCGAGATCGAGTCCGCGCTGGTCTCCCACCCCAAGGTCGCCGAGGCCGCGGTCGTGGGCGCCAAGGACGAGGACACCGGCCAGGCGGTCTGCGCGTTCGTGATCCTGCGCGACAGTGCTGTCGGGGACGGCGCCAGTGACGAGCAGAGCGACATCGTGGCCGAGCTGCGCAAGCACGTGCGCAAGGAGATCGGCCCGATCGCCACCCCGCGCCAGATCATGATCGTCCCCGAGCTGCCCAAGACGCGCTCGGGCAAGATCATGCGTCGCCTGCTGCGCGACGTCGCCGAGAACCGCGAGGTCGGCGACGTCACCACGCTGGCCGACTCCTCGGTGATGGAGCTGATCTCCACCGGTCTGTCCTCCGGCAAGGGCGAGGACTGACCAGTCCCCCGCTGGTCGAGGTGCGAGGAGCGCCAGCGACGAGCCACGAGCCCCCGGTGGTCCGGGTGCGCCGGCCGGCGTACCTCGACCACCGGGGTGACCACCTCGCTCGGTAGGGTGAAGCCTGGTGAGCCGGGAAGTCTGGTCGGCACGTACGTCGCCGACCCCGTGACCCCTCGAGGAGTCCTGTGAGCCCTACCGATCCGTCCGGAACCCCGGCCGACCCCCGTGAGCCCGATCCCGCCGGGGTGGGCGACCACGGCCCCGACGCGAGTCCTCGGCTCTTCAGCCGCGGCTCGTTCCTGGAGTCCAGCCGCATCGCCGAGGTGCTGCGCGCCGAGACGACGGGCGGCCTGCTGCTCATCGTGGGCGCGGCCATCGCGATCATCTGGGCCAACACCTCCTTCGCCGGCAGCTACGAGTCGATCCGCGACTTCAAGCCGATCTCGGAGCCGGTGGAGCTGCTCGGTTTCTCGCTGCACCTCGACCTGAGCCTGGGCAAGTGGGCCGCGGACGGTCTGCTCGCCATCTTCTTCTTCGTGGTCGGCCTCGAGCTCAAGCGCGAGTTCGTCGCCGGCGACCTGCGCGACCCGCGCCGCGCCGCACTCCCGATGGCCGCTGCCGTCGGCGGCATGGTCGCCCCCGCGCTGATCTTCGTCGCGTGGAACCTCGGCTCCAACGGCGGGCTGGCCGGCTGGGCGATCCCGACCGCGACCGACATCGCCTTCGCCGTGGCGATCCTGGCCGTCATCAGCACCCACCTGCCCTCGGGCCTGCGGACCTTCCTGCTCACCCTGGCCGTGGTCGACGACCTGCTGGCCATCACGATCATCGCGGTGTTCTACACCGAGGAGCTCGACCTGCTCTTCCTCGGGCTCGGCCTGGTCCCGATCGCGATCTTCGCGCTGCTCGTGCAGAAGCGGATCAGCTCGGGCTTCCTGCTGCTGCCGCTCGCACTGGTCGCCTGGGTGCTCGTCCACGAGTCCGGTGTGCACGCGACCGTCGCCGGGGTGCTCCTCGGCTTCACCGTCCCCGTCCTGCGCCGCGACCACGCCGAGGGCCCCGGCCTGGCCGAGCACCTCGAGCACCTCGTCCGCCCGATCAGCGCCGGTGTCGCGGTGCCGATCTTCGCCTTCTTCGCCGCCGGCGTGACGGTGGGCGGGTTCAGCGGTCTCGTCGACTCGCTCAAGGACCCGGTCGCCCTCGGCATCGTCAGCGGCCTGCTGATCGGCAAGACCGTCGGCATCACCGGCTCGACGTGGCTGCTGGCGAAGTTCACCAAGGCCGAGCTGGACGACGAGCTCGCCTGGATCGACGTCATCGGCATGGCGATGCTGGCCGGCATCGGGTTCACGGTCTCCCTGCTGATCGGCGAGCTGGCGTTCGGCTCGAGCTCCGAGCGCGACGAGCACGTGAAGGTCGGCGTCCTGGTCGGGTCCCTGACCGCCGCCCTGCTCGCCAGCGTGATCCTGCGGGCCCGCAACCGGGTCTACCGCAGGATCACCGTGGAGGAGGAGCGCGACTCCGACCTCGACGGCATCCCCGACGTCTTCCAGACCGGCGACCACGACCCGGCCACGCCACCCGCCTGAGGCCGCGCTGCTTGCGGGTCGGCGGGCAGTTTCACCGCTCGGGTGGTGGAACTGCCGCTTGTCGACCGGAACTTCGTGAGACCAGCGCCGGTTTCACCACCCGGGTGGTGAAACTGCCGCAGGTCGCCGAGGGTCGGGCGACGCGTCAGGCCTGGCCCTTGAGCGCGCGGGGGATCTCCTTGCCCTGCGCGATGGCCCGCTCGGGGCCCTTGACCTTCTTGACGCTGCGGATGCCGGCGAAGACGAGGCCGCCGGCGAGCAGCAGGTAGAGGCCGAAGACGATCAGGAACGCCCAGTGCAGGGAGAGCCCGCTGCCGTTCCAGTGGATGAAGTAGGCCAGCGCGACCGAGAACATGATGATCGCGAGCACGGCGATGAAGCCGGCAGCGGCGAACAGGCCGACCCCGACGCCGCCGAACTTGGCGCTCACCTTCAGCTCGGACTTCGCGAGCTCGATCTCCTTGCTGATGAGCGTGGAGATGTCACGGCTGGCGTCGGCGACCAGTCGACCGATGGTGGGGTCGGTCTCCTTGACCTCTTCGATGGCCACGTGCTGCTCCCGGGTCTCGACGCTGGCTGACGACCCGACCCTAGCGAACCCTCAGCCGGGTCCGCCCGGCCAGTCGGGTGAGGGACCACCCACCGGAAGGATGCGCCGGCTCGGCAGGGCCGGCCCGGCACGGCGTCCGGTCAGCTCGCGCAGCCCCCGGTGGACACCGGCTGGGTGCCGGCGCGACCCTGGGCGGCGGCCTGGGCGACCTGGTCGGTGGTGAGGGCGTAGCCGGTGTCGGCGTCGGTCACCGAGGCGGCGAAGACCACGCCGACGACGTCGCCGCGCGGGTTGACGATCGGGCCGCCGGAGTTGCCGGGGCGCACCAGGCCGCGCAGGGAGTAGACCTCACGGATGACGGTGCCGTTGCCGTAGATGTTGGGCGAGCGCAGCCGCTGCTCGGCGCGGATGCGCCCCGCGCGCAGGTCGTAGGGCCCGTCCTCGGGGTAGCCGGCGATCACCACGGCGTCCTGTGGCGCGGCGTCGGCGAACTCCAGGACCGGCGCGGTGCCGGTCTCGACCTCGATGACCGCGACGTCCACGTCGGGGTTGTAGTAGACGACCTCGCCCTGGACCGTCTGGTCGCCGACCTGCACCTGCGGGGCGTCGACGCCGGCGACCACGTGGGCGTTGGTCATCAGCCGGTCGTCGGCGTAGACGAAGCCGCTGCCCTCGATCCCCGAGCCGCAGCGGTTGGTGCCGCGGATCTTGAGCACCGAGGGCTGGATGGCCTGGATGGCCGGCTTGCGCAGCACCTTCTCGTTGCCCGGTGCGACCTCGACGATGCGCTCGGGTGCGAACGGCTCGAGGTAGCGCGGGAAGAAGCCGGTGCCCACGACGCCGTTGAAGGCCTGCAGCAACCCGTCGGCCGAGGTCGGGAGCACCTGGTCGACCTTCGCCAGCACCGTCGAGGAGCGTACGAGCGGGGTGACGCCCGCGATCCGCGAGCCGGACACGGCCACGCCGAGCGCCCAGGCGACCAGCAGCACCGCCGCGGCGCTCAGCGCGGCACCGCCGATCGCGTCGAGGGCCCGCACCGGCTGCCAGGTGATCCGCGAGCGCACCCGGGCCCCGACGTACTGGAACATCGCCTGGCCCAGCGACGCCGCGACGATCACGATGAACAGCGCCCCGAGCGAGACCACCAGCGAGGGGCTGGCGTCACCGAGCGCGATGGGTGCCAGCCAGATGCCGAAGAGGCCTCCGAGCAGCAGGCCCGCGGTCGCCGCGGCTCCGGTGATGAAGCCCTGCCAGTAGCCCGAGAGCGCGTAGGCCAGGACGAGGAGCAGCAGTAGCCAGTCGAGGAGGTTCACCGTCAGAGATCCTCCTCGATGTCGAGCATCCGGGCACGTTCGGCGATGCGATGGTCGGCGGCGAGCATGTAGTCGGGCAGGTCCTGGATCCGCGACTCGTCCCAGGGGCGCGACCACCCGAGGTAGTCGAAGAGGCGGGCGATGATGCCCCCGGTGAAGCCCCAGAGGATGACGTCCTTGTCCGGGCCGATGAGGAAGCCCGGGCTCTGGTAGCCCTTGGGGTGCCGCACGGTGACGCGGTGCTCGGGGTCGAGCAGCTCGCTGATCGGGGCGTGGTGGATGGCGTGCACCTCGGCGCGCGAGGCGATGTGGACACCCGAGGGGTGCGCCCACCAGCCCAGGACGGGGGTGACGGCGAAGTTCGAGGGTGGCAGCCACAGCTCGGGCAGCCGCCCGAAGATCCGCACCTCGGCCGGGTCGAGGCCGACCTCCTCCTCGGCCTCGCGCAGCGCCGCCTGCTCGACGCTCTCCCCCGGGTCCAGCGACCCACCCGGGAAGGAGACCTGCCCGGGGTGGGAGCGCATGTCGTGGGCGCGCTCGGTCAGCAGCAGCTCGCCGCCCTGCTCACCCTCGCCGAAGAGCATCAGCACCGCACCCGGGCGGGCCGAGCCGTCCTCGGGCGGGGTGAAGCGCGTCAGGTCGAGGGCGTCGATCGCCTCGGCGCCGGCACGCACCTCGTGCAGCCAGTCGGGCAGGTCCACGGTCTCGTCCACGGGCTCGCTCACAGGTCCACCCCGAGGTGCTCTCGCACCAACGTCTCGAGCTCGCCGACCGACTCCAGCTCCATCGGCAGCACCCGCACCACCACCCCGTCCTCGTCGACCAGGGCCGTCAGCGGCAGCGCGGTCGCGCGCAACGGCTCCGCCTTCAGCACCGCCTCGGTGTCCGCGACCGAGGGGTAGGTGACGCCGCGCTGCGCGAGCTGCTGGAGCGCCAGCCCGGTGTTGGGGTCCTGGAAGTCCACACCGAGCACCGGCACCGTGTCGCCGTGGGTCGCGTGGAACTCCTGCAGCACCGGCATCTCCTCACGGCACGGGCCGCACCAGGACGCCCACAGGTTCACCACCATGGGTCCGCGCAGGGTCGACAGGTCGACCGCCGGGCCGCCGCCGAGGCAGGGCAGGGTGACGGCCGGCAGTCCGCCGTCCACGGGCTCGCCGTCGCCGGGCACGCAGTCCTCGATGCCGGCGTCCGCCTTGGCCTCGCGCAGGGCCGGGGTGTCGACGTCGATGTCCGGCGGGTTGGGCACGAAGCCGGCCTCGGGGTCCGAGCACCCGGTGAGCACCAGGGCGGCGAGCATGCCGACGAGCGCAGCGGCGCGGCCCGACCTCGGGCGCGCCCTCACGCGCGGCCCTCGGTGCGCACGAGCTTCTCGGCGGCGACCGGATCCGTCGGCCCCGCGCCGTACGCCGGGCACCACCGCGCCACGGGGCAGGCACCGCACGCGGGCTTCTGGGCGTGGCAGCGCCGCCGCCCGTGCCAGATCAGGTGGTGCGAGAGCATCGTCCAGTCGCGCTTGGGGAACAGCGCACCGACCGCGTGCTCGACCTTGACGGGGTCGGTCTCCTCGGTCCAGCCGAAGCGGCGCGCGAGGCGGCCGAAGTGCGTGTCGACGGTGATGCCGGGGACGTCGAAGGCGTTGCCGAGCACGACGTTGGCGGTCTTGCGGCCGACCCCGGGCAGCTTCACGAGGTCCTCGAGGCGGCCGGGGACCTGCCCGTCGTGGTGCTCGACGAGGTGGGCGGAGAGCTTGAGCAGCGACTCGGTCTTGGCGCGGAAGAAGCCCAGCGGCCCGACGATGCCCTCGAGGGTCTCGCGGTCGGCCGCGGCCATCGCCCGGGCGTCGGGATAGGCCGCGAAGAGGGTGGGGCGCACCGCGTTGACCCGCTTGTCGGTGGTCTGCGCGGAGAGGACGGTGACCACGAGGAGCTGGAAGGGGTCGTCGAAGTCGAGCTCGCAGCGGGCGTCGGGGTAGGTCTCGGCGAGCACCCGCTCGATGCGACGGGCCCGCCGGGTCAGGGCAAGGGGGGACTCCGGCGCAGGCACGCTGACACCCTACGAGACGGCGGGGACACCCCCGGGGGATGTGGCTCACACCCGCCGCCACCGGCTCGCGGACGATCCGCCCCGCCACGCGGTGCCGCCCCGGTGGTGCCTGTGATGAATTCCACTCGATAGGATCACCACACGCGCAGTTCTGCGCCGTGGACCCACCACGCCCGCGACGTCCCACCAGGAGGCCCCCGTGGACAACGACGTGCTCCGCCAGGCACCGCTCTTCAGCGCCCTCGACGACGAGGCGGCCTCGGCGCTGCGCGCCTCGATGAGCGAGAACCGCCTGCGCCGCGGCGACGTGCTCTTCCACGAGGGCGACTCCGGCGACAAGCTCTACATCGTGCTCGACGGCAAGGTGAAGCTCGGCCGCACCTCCTCCGACGGTAGGGAGAACCTGCTGGCGATCCTCGGCCCCGGCCAGATGTTCGGCGAGCTCTCGCTCTTCGACCCCGGCCCGCGCTCGGCCACCGTCACCGCCGTCACCGACTGCTCCTTCGCCTCGCTGTCCCACGAGGACCTCCTGCGTTGGCTCGAGGGTCGCCCGGTCGTCGCCCGTGGCCTGCTGGCCCAGCTGGCCGGCCGGCTGCGCAAGGCCAACGACGTGGTCGCCGACCTGGTCTTCTCCGACGTCCCGGGCCGGGTCGCCAAGGCGCTGCTCGACCTGGCCGACCGCTTCGGCCGCACCGCCGACGACGGCGTGCACGTCCACCACGACCTCACCCAGGAGGAGCTCGCCCAGCTGGTCGGCGCCTCCCGCGAGACCGTCAACAAGGCGCTGGCCGACTTCGCCTCGCGCGGCTGGCTGCGCCTGGAGCCCCGCTCGGTCGTCATCATGGACGTCGAGCGGCTCTCCCGCCGCGCCCGCTGACGGCCCGTCCCTGAACGCTCCCTAGGGTGGGAGCCATGGACGGTCCGCGCACCCGCCTGCCCGTCCCGCTCCCGCTGCTGGCCGCGGCGGCGCTGGCGCTGCCCGGCAGCCTGCACGGCCTGGCGACGTACGTCGGCATCCCGACCGTCGAGCTCACCCCTCCGCTCCTCGTGCTGCTCTACGGGCTGGCGATCGTCGGCGCAGCCTTCGCGCTGGCGTGGGCGGCCGAGGCTGCCCAGGTCGACATCAACGCCGGGATCGCGCTGGCCCTGCTCGCGCTGGTCGCGGTGCTGCCGGAGTACGCCGTGGACTTCGTGTTCACCGCCCAGTGCGGCACGGCGTACGCCGCCGAGGGAGGCAGCCCGGACGTCTGCGGCCTGGCGCTGGCCAACATGACCGGTGCCAACCGGATCCTCGTCGGCGTCGGCTGGCCGCTGGTGGTGCTGGTCTCGGCGCTGGCCGTGCGCCGCGCCGCCCGGGGCGGGACCCCGGCACCCGTGCGGCCCACGACCCCGGGCCGGACCCGCGTGCACATCGCGCCGGTGATGTCGGTCGAGGTCGGCTTCCTGCTGGTGGCGACGCTCTACTCCCTGACCCTGCCGCTGCGCTCGTCGCTCACCCTGCTCGACTCCGCGGTGCTGCTGGCGATCTTCGCTGCCTATGCCTGGCGGCTGGCGCAGATGCCGGCTACCGAGCCGGAGCTCTCGGGCGTCTCGCACTGGATCGGCAGCCAGCCGCGCGGTTCGCGCCGAGCCTGGGTGGGCAGCCTGTTCGTCGGCGCCGCCCTGGTGATCCTCTTCTCCGCCGAGCACTTCGCCGAGAGCCTGGTCGAGACCGGCAGCGACCTCGGGGTCGACGAGTTCCTGCTGGTCCAGTGGATCGCGCCGCTGGCCAGCGAGTCACCGGAGCTGATGGTGGCCTGCCTGCTGGCCTGGCGGCTCAAGGGCGGTGACGCCCTCGGCGCGCTGCTCTCCAGCAAGGTCAACCAGTGGACGCTGCTGGTCGGCGGTCTGCCGATCGTATTCGCCCTCACCCACCTCGGCCTCGACGGCCTGCCTGTCGACGCCGAGCAGCGCTACGAGCTGCTCATCACTGGCGCCCAGTCGCTGCTGGCGATCGCGCTGCTGGTGACGCTGCGTCTCACCGTGCGGTCGGCGCTGCTGCTGCTCACGCTCTTCATGGTCCAGCTGGTCGCCAGCGTCCTGGGCAGCGACCGCGTCCACGAGGTCACGATCCTGGCGATGAGCGGGGTCTACCTCGCCCTGGCGGTCGTGCTGCTGGGGCTGCGGCGGCGTGCCGTGGGGGAGATGGCGCGCACGGCGTTCGTCCGCGACCTCTCCACCGTGGCGACCGAGTCGCCCGGGTCGTCCGAGTCGCCCGGGCGCCGCTGAGCCGTCAGCGGCCGCGCAGGTAGGCCAGCTGGGCCCGCACCGACAGCTCCGCCGCGCCCCACAGGACTGGGTCGACGTCGGCGTACACGTGCTCGACGACGCGACGCGGCAGCGTCTCGGCGTCGAGCTGCTCGTCCTCGAGGTGCTCCAGTGCCGCCTCGACCTGCGCCAGCCGGGCCTGGCGGTGGTCTCGGTAGTAGGTCAGCGCCGCGAGCGCGTCGCCGATGACGGGCCCGTGCCCCGGCCACACGGCCGCGGCCTCCTCGCGCTCGGCCAGCGCGTGCAGCCGGTCGAGGGAGTCGAGGTAGGCGCCGAGCTGGCCGTCGGGGTGCGCGACCACGGTGGTGCCGCGGCCCAGCACGGTGTCGCCGGTCAGCACCGCCCGCTCGGCCGGCAGCAGGAACGACAGCGAGTCGGCGGTGTGCCCCGGCGTCGCCACGACGTGCACCTCCAGCCCGTCGGCCTCCACGACGTCGCCGTCGCCGAGGCCCTCCGAGCCCAGGCGGTACGCCGGGTCCAGGGCGCGTACGCCGCAGCCGACCGACTCCGCGAACTCCCGGGCCGCCTCCGAGTGGTCGGCGTGGTGGTGGGTCAGCAGGACGGCAGCCACGTTGCCCCGCCCACCGGCGGCCTCCGCGAGCGCGGCGAGGTGCCCGGGGTCGGACGGTCCGGGGTCGATCACGACCGAGCGGCGGGCGCCGGGCTCGCGCAGCACCCAGGAGTTGGTGCCGTCCAGCGTCATGATGTTCGGGTTCGGGGCGAGCACGCACTGCCCGCGCTCCCCGAACGCACCCCCGGCCCAGCTCCCGTCGGTCATCGCAGACGCCTCCGCCGCTCAGGCCCGCCGGGCCGCCAGGACCGGCCGCAGCCGGTCGGGCATCGACAGGGTCCAGCCGTCGTCGAGCGGCTCGACCGAGGGGCAGAACATCTCCAGCCGCCGGTCCGCTGCGGCCCCGAGGACCGCGTCGGGGTCGTCGTACGTGCCGACCTCCATCGAGACAAGGTACGTCGGCGGCATCATCGCCAGGTCGCCGCTGTCGGCCCGGTCGGCCGCCAGCGCCGCCGGCAGCCAGGTGACCGAGGAGGACTCGGTCGACACGTCGCGGGTCACCTGCCCCTCGGGCAGCCGGGCCACGAAGAACCAGGTGCGGTAGCGCTTGGGCTCGAAGACCGGCGTCAGCCAGGCGTCCCAGGCGCCCAGCAGGTCGGTGCGCAGCACCAGCCCGCGGCGGTCCAGGAAGTCGGTCAGCGACAGGTCGCGGCCCTCGAGAGCGACCCGGTCGGCCTCCCAGTCCTCGCCGCTGGTGTCGGCGACGACCTCGTCGGCCGAGGGGCCGGCGAGCAGCACCCCGGACTCCTCGAACGTCTCGCGCACCGCGGCGCAGACCAAAGCGCGGGCCTCCTGCTCGGTGCAGCCCAGCCGCTCGGCCCACGTCGCGACCGACGGCCCGGCCCAGTGCTCGTCCTCCAGGTCGAAGTCGCGCTTGTCGACGCCCCCACCGGGGAAGACGGCCATGCCGCCGGCGAAGTCCATCGAGAGCTGCCGGCGCAGGTAGTAGGCCTCGGGCCCGGCTCCGGTCTCGGAGGGGCGCAGCAGGATGACCGTCGCCGCGTCCCGGGGCTCGGCGGCGGTGCGGGTGCCGTCGGCGTACTCCCGCGCGACGTCGACCACCGTCTCCGGCAGCGGCACCGGCGGGAGCGGGATCCTCACCGGACCTCGACCAGCAGCTCCACCTCGACGGGCGCGTCGAGGGGCAGCACGGGCACGCCGACGGCGGAGCGGGCGTGGATGCCGGCGTCGCCGAAGACCTCGCCGAGCAGCTCGGAGGCGCCGTTGGCGACGCCGGGCTGGCCGGTGAAGTCGGGGGTGGAGGCGATGAAGGCGACGACCTTGACCACACGCACGACGCGGGACAGGTCGCCGATCTCCGACTTCACCGCGGCGATCGCGTTGAGGACGCACTGCTGGGCGCAGGCGTAGGCCTCCTCCGCCGTCACCTCGCCGCCGACCTTGCCGGTCACCATCAGCTCGCCGGCACGCATGGGCAGCTGGCCGGAGGTGAAGACGTGGTCGCCGGAGCGGACCGCCGGGACGTAGGCCGCGACGGGCTTGGCGACCTCCGGGACTGCGAGGCCCATCTCGGCCAGGCGCTCCTCGGGGGAGGTCATGCCTTCGGCCGCTTCAGGAACGCGACGAGGCCGCCCTGGGCGTTGGTCTGGATGGTGACCAGCTCCCAGCCGTCCTCGCCGAAGTTGTTCAGCATCAGCGCCTCGTTGTGCAGCGGAATCGGTGCGACCTGGTACTCCCACTTCGTCATGGGCCCGACCCTACTCACGCGCGCCGACGCGCGCCCACCCCCGCCGCCGGCCCCACCGCTGGTCGAGGCGCGACGAGCGCCAGCGAGGAGCCTCGAGAACCGACGAGGACACCACGACCGCGTACGACGAGGGCCGGGGCCGGGACCCATCGGTCCCGACCCCGGCCGTGGAGTGGTGCGGTGGTGCGCTCAGTCGACCTTCGGCAGGTCGCCGGTGGCGCGCAGCTCCTCGGCCACCTGCTCGGCGAACCACTTGCGGCGCTTGCGCTGGTACCACTTGTGCTCGGCCATCAGCGCCTTGCCGGTCGCGATGACCATCAGCACCATCACGATGCTGAACGGAGCAGCGACCAGGATCGACATGGTCTGCAGCGCGGCGAGACCGCCGGCGCCGACCATGATCAGGACGGCGGCGATGACGCCCTCCATCGTCGCCCAGAAGGCGCGGCTCCACACCGGCGGGTTGAGGTCGCCGCCCTCGGCCAGCATGTCGACCACGAACGAACCGGAGTCGGAGCTGGTGACGAAGAAGACGACGATCAGGACCAGGGCCGCCACCGAGAGCACGGTGCCCATCGGCAGGGCGTCGAGCAGCTCGAAGAGCGCGGTGTCGGTCGGCACGGCGCCGTCGACGATCATGCCGCCCTCGCCGAACATCTCGCGGTAGATCGCCGAGCCGCCCATGACCGAGAACCACAAGAAGGTCACCATCGTGGGGACCAGCAGCACTCCCATCACGAACTGGCGCACGGTGCGGCCGCGGGAGATGCGGGCGATGAACACGCCGACGAAGGGCGCCCAGCTCATCCACCAGCCCCAGTAGTAGGTGGTCCAGCCCGACAGCCAGGCCTCGCCGTCCTCGCCCTGGAACGGGCGCACGTTGAACGACATGCGCAGGAAGTTCTGCAGGTAGGAGCCGATCTGGGTCACGAAGTCCGAGAGCAGGAAGACCGTCGGACCGAGCAGCAGGACCAGGAGCAGCAGCAGCCCGGCGACGCCCATGTTGATGTTCGAGAGCAGCTTGATGCCCTTGTCGACGCCGGAGATGACCGACGCGAGGGCGATCGCGGTGATGCCCGCGATCAGCGCGACGAGCAGGCCGGTGCCGGCCTCGTCGACCACGCCGAGGAAGGAGAGCCCGGAGCCGACCTGGGTCACACCGAAGCCGAGCGAGGTGGCGACACCGAAGAGCGTGCCGATGATCGCGATGATGTCGACGACATCACCCCAGAAGCCGAGGATGCGCTTGCCGAAGAGCGGCTCGAGGGCGTAGCGGATGGAGATCGGCCGGCCCTTGCGGTGCACGGCGTAGGCGATCGCGAGGCCCACCACGACGTAGATGGCCCAAGCGTGCAGGCCCCAGTGCAGGAAGGTGGTGTCCATCGCGGTGCGCGCGGTCTGCGCGGCGTCCCCCGAGGCCGAGCCCGGCGGCGGGGAGTTGAAGTGGTTCAGCGGCTCGGCGACGCCCCAGTAGACGAGGCCGATGCCCATGCCGGCGGCGAAGAGCATCGCGAACCACGATCCGAGGGCGAACTCGGGCTCCTCGTCGTCCTTGCCGAGCACGATGTCGCCGACCGGCGACAGCGCCGCCCACAACGAGAACGCGACGAAGCCGGTCACGACGGCGACGTAGAACCAGCCGAGGTCCTTGACCACGGTGGTGTTCGCCGTCGACAGGGCGTCGGACATCCGGTCGGGGAAGATCGCGGCGAGGGCCACGAAGACCACGAGCAGGCCGGCGGCGGGCAGGAAGACCCGCGGCGCTCCCATGAGGGGTTTCTTGCCGGTGGGCGGCGGGGGCGGTTCGACGTGCCCGCCGTCCGGTGCGGTCGTGGATTCGGTTGCGGTCATGACGTCTCCTGTGGGGCGGTTTCGTTCAGGGCCGTCAGACACCATGCCCCATCGCCCGCCGATCACACGTGTCCGGCCTCACCCCTTCGGGCGAGGGCCGGCGCGGACCCGGTGGCCGGCCATGGGATCAGGCCACCCGTGGTCCAGCCGGCGACGCGATCACCGGGTGGGGTGGGGGCCGGTGCCCTAGGGTCATTGGACGTGAGCAGCGACTGGCCGCGGGTACGCCTGCACGTCGTCACCGGCAAGGGCGGCACCGGCAAGACCACGGTGGCCGCCTCCCTGGCCCTGGCCCTGGCCTCCCACGGCAAGAACGTCCTGGTCTGCGAGGTCGAGGGGCGCCAGGGGCTGGCGCGGATGTTCGACGTCGACCCGCTGCCCTACGCCGAGACCCGCGTCGCCACCGGGCTGCGCGGCCCCGACGGCCAGCGCCCGGGAGCGGTGCACGCGCTGCACATCGACCCGGAGTCGGCGCTGCTGGAGTACCTCGCGATGTACTACCGGCTCGGCCGCGCCGGCAAGGCCCTGGACCGCTTCGGCGTCATCGAGTTCGCCACCACCATCGCGCCGGGCGTGCGCGACGTGCTGCTCACCGGCAAGGTCTTCGAGGCGGTGCAGCGCAACAGCCGCAACAAGGGCGCGGTCGAGTACGACGCGGTGGTGCTCGACGCCCCGCCGACGGGCCGGATCACGCAATTCCTCAACGTCAGCGACGAGCTGGCCGGGCTGGCCAAGGTGGGGCCGATCAAGAGCCAGGCCGACACGATGATGACGCTGTTCCGCTCCCCACGCACCGCCGTGCACCTGGTCACCGTGCTCGAGGAGATGCCGGTCCAGGAGACCGCCGACGGCATCGAGGAGCTGCGCGCCGCCGGGCTGCCGGTCGGCGGCGTGGTCGTGAACCTCGTCCGGCCCCGCGACCTCCCCGACGAGGCGCTGGCCCAGGCCGCGGCGGGCCGGCTCGACAAGGAGGCCGTGCGCGCCGACCTCGAGGCGGTGGGCGTGGCCACCACCAAGACGCTCGTCGACGGCCTGGCCGCCGAGGCGCGCGACCACGCCGAGCGGCGCGCGCTCGAGGAGTCCCAGCGGGAGCTGGTCGACGGCCTCGGCGTACCCACCTACGAGCTCGAGCGGCTCGCCGCCGGGGTCGACCTCGGCGGGCTCTACGACCTCGCGGCCACCCTGCGCGACCAGGGGCTGGCATGAGTCCCGCGAGCCAGCGGCAGGGCCGGGTGGGCCCACTCGCCGCGCACCCCGGGGAGTCGCCCCGGCTCGATGCCGACGCGCTCATCGACGACCCGCGGACCCGGATCATCGTGTGCTGCGGCTCGGGAGGGGTCGGGAAGACGACCACCTCGGCCGCGCTCGCCCTGCGCGCCGCCGAGCGGGGACGCAAGGTCGTGGTGCTCACCATCGACCCGGCCCGCCGCTTGGCCCAGGCGATGGGGATCGAGGAGCTCGACAACACCCCGCGGCCCGTGGCCGGGGTCGACGACGCGGCCGGCGGCAGGCTGGACGCGATGATGCTCGACATGAAGTCGACCTTCGACGAGGTCGTGCTGAGCCAGGCGACGCCGGAGAAGGCGAAGGCGATCCTGGAGAACCCCTTCTACATCGTCCTCTCGACGTCCTTCGCCGGGACCCAGGAGTACATGGCGATGGAGAAGCTCGGGCAGATCCACGCCGACGCCCAGGAGCGCGGCACCTACGACCTGATCGTCGTCGACACCCCGCCCTCCCGCTCGGCGCTGGACTTCCTCGACGCCCCCGAGCGGCTCTCCAGCTTCCTCGACGGGCGCTTCATCCGGCTGATGCTGGCCCCCGCCAAGGGTCCGGCCAGGCTGATGACCGCCGGCCTGGGGCTGGTGACCGGCGCCCTCACCAAGGTCCTCGGGGCCCAGGTCCTCACCGACCTGCAGACGTTCGTGGCCGCGCTCGACACCGTCTTCGGGGGGTTCCGGGCCCGCGCCCAGCGCACCTACGCGCTGCTGCAGGCCCCGGGCACGGCGTTCGTCGTCGTGGCCGCCCCCGAGCCGGACGCGCTGCGCGAGGCGGCGTACTTCGTCGAGCGCCTCAACGGCGACCAGATGCCCTTGGCCGGGCTGGTGGTCAACCGGGCCAGCCCCGAGCCGCGGGGTCGCCTCTCGGCCGAGGAGGCCACGGCGGCTGCCGAGCGGATCGCCGCGCGCCCCGACGCGGGGCCGAGCGGCGGGCTCACCGCAGGGCTGCTGCGGCTGCATGCCGACCGGATGCGCAGCCTGGCGCGCGAGGCGCAGCTGCGTGCCCGGTTCACCGCGGCGCACCCGCAGGTGCCCACAGCGGTGGTGCCGGCGCTGGCCAGCGACGTGCACGACCTGCGCGGCCTGCGCCGCGTCGGTGAGCTGCTCGCCCGCCGCTGAGACGACGGGCACCCGCGCCCCGGCCGGAGCCGGGGCGAGCGGCGATCAGGCGGAGCGGACGGCGCGCACCGGCACGGCGGCCGGCGCGGGCGCCTGATCGCCCGGCGACTGCGTGCGCGCGGTCTCCAGCACCTGGCGCCAGGAGGCGTTCGGGCGGCGACGCAGCAGCGCACGGCGCTCCCGCTCGGTCATCCCGCCCCAGACACCCCACTCGATCTGGTTGTCCAGCGCCTCGGCCAGGCACTCGGTGCGCACCGGGCAGCCCTGACAGACCTGCTTGGCCTTGTTCTGCTCCGCGCCTCGCACGAACAGCTGATCCGGCGACGCCGACTTGCACGCAGCGCGCGGAGTCCAGTCCTCAACCCACATAGTGATGTCCCCACATCGTGTTGTGGAGGCAGCGAATACGTCCCCATGACGCCTGCCCCCATGTCCCTGGAACAAAGTTAAGTCGTGTCACAGATCTCAGGCAGACACGTTCAGCCCAATACACATGGTCCGAATTGACTAGTCCGGGCTGACCACGGCGGGCCGGGGTGGTAGGGGCGCTCGCGTACCCTGGGCGCCATGTCGGAGCGTCCCACCAGCACCCGCGTCCTCTCCCACCTGGGGGTGATGGTCGTGGTCTCGGCCGTCCTCGGCGTGCTCGTGGCCGGGTTGGCCATCCCCTTCGCCGGCGTGGTCGGGGTCAGCGCCCGCAACGTCGCCGACACCATGGACAACCTGCCCGAGGAGCTGGAGACCGAGCAGCTCTCGCAGCGCTCCACCATCCTCGACGTCGACGGGAACGTGCTGGCCACCCTCTACGACCAGAACCGGGTGGAGGTGCCGCTCACCCAGGTCTCGCGCAAGATGGTCAAGGCGATCGTGGCCGTCGAGGACGCCCGGTTCTACCAGCACGGCGCCCTGGACCTGCAGGGCACGCTGCGGGCCTTCATCACCAACGCCGCGCAGGACGGCACGGTGCAGGGCGGGTCGTCGATCACCCAGCAGCTGGTCAAGCAGACCCTGGTCAACCAGGCCACGACCGACGAGGAGCGGGCGGCGGCCATCGACGACACCTACGCCCGCAAGCTCAAGGAGCTGCGCTACGCCGTCGCGCTGGAGCAGAACCACACCAAGGACTGGATCCTCGAGCGCTACCTCAACATCGCCTACTTCGGCGACGGCGCCTACGGCATCCAGTCCGCGGCCAAGCACTTCTTCAACACCAACGCCAGCAAGCTCAACATCCTGCAGTCGGCCACGCTCGCCGGCCTCGTGCGCAATCCCGAGGGCTACGACCCCACCGACAACCCCGAGCGGGCCCTGCAGCGCCGCAACGTCGTGCTGCAGCGGATGAACGACGTCGGCATCCTCAACGCCAAGCGGGTCGACCGGCTCCAGTCCAAGCCCCTGAAGCTGGACGTGCAGAAGTTCAGCAACGGGTGCGTGTTCTCGGCCGCTCCCTTCTTCTGCGACTACGTCATCCAGTGGTTGCTCAAGGACGACGCGCTGGGTGCCAACAAGAAGGAGCGCCGCAGCCTCCTCAACACCGGCGGCCTGACCATCCGCACCACCTTGGACCTCGACTACCAGCGTGGCGCCGACACGGCCGTCCGCGAGCGCGTCTACCCCCGCAACAACGCCATCGGCGCCCTCGCCATGGTCGAGCCCGGCACCGGCGAGGTGCGGGCACTGGCCCAGTCCCGCCCGATGGGTGCCGACCGCGACGCCGGGCAGACCTACCTCAACTACACGGTGCCGAGGAAGTACGGCGACTCCGGCGGCTTCCAGCCCGGCTCGACGTTCAAGGCGTTCGTCCTGGCCGCCGCGGTGGAGCAGGGCATCGCGCTCAACACCCAGATCCAGGCTCCCCAGACCCGGACCTTCCAGCAGAACGAGTTCAAGGTCTGCGACGGGCAGAACTACGCCTCGACCCAGGACTACCCCGTCAGCAACTCCACCGGCGAGGGCACGTTCAACCTCTACACCGGCACCCAGCGCTCGGTGAACACCTTCTACATCGCGCTCTCGCAGCAGACCGGCCTGTGCAAGCCCTACAAGCTGGCCAAGCAGATGGGCGTCGTGGGGCTCGACGACGCCGACAAGTGGATGGTGCCCTCCTTCGCCCTCGGCGTCGCCAGCGTTAGCCCGCTGGAGATGGCCGAGGCCTACGCGACCTTCGCCGCCCGCGGCCTGCACTGCACCTCGCGACCGGTGACCGCCATCGAGGACATCGCGGGCAACACGCTCAAGGAGTACCCCTCCAAGTGCCGTCAGGTGATGGAGAACTCCACCGCCGACGCCGTCAACGACGTGCTCCGTGGCGTGATCGAGCCCGGCGGCTTCGCCTCCGCCTGGCAGCTCGACAGCCCTGCGGCCGGCAAGACCGGCACGACGCAGGACGGCAAGTCGGTCTGGTTCGTCGGGTACACGCCGAAGATGGCCGCCGCGGCGATGATCGCCGGCGCCAACCAGTCCGGCACCCCGATCAGCCTCACCGGCCAGACCGTCGGCCCCAACTACATCTCCTCGGCCTCCGGCTCCGGCTTCGCCGCCCCCATCTGGGGCACCGCGATGCGCAACATCATGGGCGAGCTGCCCAACGAGGACTTCGTGGCGCCCAGTGCCTCCGACGTCGCGGGGGTCCCGACCACGGTGCCGTCCGTGGCCGGGCTGAGCGTCGACAGCGCCACGCGCCAGCTCGAGGACGCCGGCTTCCTGGTCTCCTACGGCGGCTACGTCAACAGCGGGTACGCCGAGGGCCTGGTCGCCTACTCGAGCCCGGGCGGTGGCGCCGTCGTGCCGTCCAGCTCCTCGGTGACGCTCTACCAGTCCAACGGCCGTCCCCCGAAGCCGGCCAAGCCGTCGGGCAACAACAACGACAAGAAGAACAACGGCAACGGCAACGGCAACGGCAACGGCAACGGTCGGGGCAACGGTCGCGGGAACGGTCGCTGACCCACGGGCGCCGCGTCGGCCCCGGACCGGCCTCGAGCGGCCCCGACCTGAGCGGCCCCGTGCCCGCGGGCGGGGGGCTCAGGCGCCGAGTTGGCGGCGTACCTCCGCAGCGACGGCCCCGCCGTCGGCGCGGCCCCTGACCTGGGGCTGGACCACGCCCATCACCTTGCCCATCGCCTTCATCCCCTCCGCGCCCGCGCCGGTGGACTCGATGGCGGCGCTGACGATGTCCGCGACCTCGGCGTCGCTGAGCTGCTCGGGGAGGTACTCCGCGATCACCTCGGCCTCGGCCTTCTCCCGTTCGGCGCTCTCGGCGCGACCTCCGTCGGCGAAGGCGGCCGCCGCCTCGCGGCGCTTCTTGGTCTCGCTGGTGAGGACACCGATGACCTCGTCGTCGGTGAGGGTCTTGGCGGTCTTGCCGGCGACCTCGGCGTTGGTCACCGCGGCCAGTACCATCCGCAGCGTGGAGGAGCGCAGCTCGTCGCGGGCCTTCATGGCGGTGGTGAGGTCGGCACGGAGGCGATCCTTGAGGCTGCTCATGCCCGCCATTGTGGCAGCCTGACGGTGTGGCCCTCACCCCAGATTCCCCTCCGGCCCGACGTGCGGCCCGGCTCCTGCACCGGTCGGTGCTGGGTGGGCTCGCGGTGGGAGCCGCGACGACGGCGTACGCCGCCTGGGAGGCACGTCGCTACGTGCTGCGCGAGCGCACCCTGCCGGTGCTGCCGGCCGGTGCGCGGCCGCTGCGGCTGCTGCACCTGACCGACCTGCACATGACGCCGGGTCAGCGGGCCAAGCAGGAGTGGCTCGCGGGGCTGGCGGGGCTGCGACCCGACCTCGTGGTCGACACCGGGGACAACCTGGCCCACCGGGACGCCGTTCCTGTCGTCAGGGACTCGCTCGGACCCCTCCTCGACGTGCCCGGCGTCTTCGTCCACGGCAGCAACGACTACTTCGAGCCGTCCTTCCGCAACCCCGTGGGCTACCTGCTGCCCGACGACGGGAAGCGGCACACCGACGTCCCGGAGCTGCCCTGGCGCGAGCTGTCGCGCTCGTTCACCGACGCCGGGTGGCTCGACCTCACCAACACCCGTGGTCGCCTGCGGGTGGGCGAGCTGGACCTGGCGTTCGCGGGCGTCGACGACCCGCACCTGGGCTACGACCGCCTCGACGACGTCGCCGGGCCGGCCGACCCGGAGGCGGACCTGCGCCTGGGCGTCACGCACGCGCCGTACCTGCGGGTGCTGGACGCGTTGGCCCGCGACGGGTACGACGCCGTGCTGGCCGGCCACACCCACGGCGGGCAGGTGTGCCTGCCGGGTGGTCGGGCGCTGACCACCAACTGCGACCTGGAGCCGGCCCGTGCCCGCGGCGTGCACCGGCACCCCGCCGACTCCGCGCCCGGGCAGCCGGGCTCCACGTGGATGCACGTCGGCGCCGGCCTGGGCACCTCGCCGTACGCGCGGGTGCGGATCGCCTGCCGGCCCGAGGCCGTGCTGCTGACCCTGGTCCCGATTGGGGAGGGCTGAGGGCGCTCGGCTATGCTCCCTCGCGGACCTGGCCACCACGGCGGGTCCGATCGGGCTGTGGCGCAGCTTGGTAGCGCGCCTCGTTCGGGACGAGGAGGCCGCAGGTTCAAATCCTGTCAGCCCGACAGCAGGGCCCGGATCCGCTCCAGGATCCGGGCCCTTGTGCTTCCCCCTCGCCGTCCGGCGAGGGGGGTTGCTCCGGGTCTCTTCTGACCGTTCGGACGATGTCCTTCTGGCCGGGACGGTGGGTGGCCCGTGACATGATTCGGCCCATGCCTGACGACCAGCGCCCCGACGACGCACCCTCCCTGGAGGCCCCGAGCCTCGGGAGGCTGTTCGGTCGTCGCAAGGGACGAGCGGCCGACCAACCCGGCCCGGACACCTCCGGCACCGACCAGCCCGGCCCGGACACCTCCAGCGACGCCGCGCCCGGCACCGACCCGAGCCCGGCGGCCGCTCCGGAGGCGGCACCGCAGGCGGTCATGCCGCTCCCGGAGCCCGCTGAGCCGGTCGCGGAGACCGAGCAGACCGTCGTCCTCGACCCCACGCCCGCGGCCGCTCCCGCCCGCCGCGGCACCGCGCCCGAGCCCGCAGCGGCCCCGGCACCCGCTCCGGTGGCCACGGCCCCCGCCCCGACCCCGTCGCCGGCGGCCAAGCCCCCGCGCGCGCCGCTGTCGATCGACGGCCGGGTCGCCGCCGGGGTCACCGGCCTGGTCGTGGGCCTGCTCGTCGTGCTGCTCACCGCCGGGTCGCTGCGGCTGTGCGAGAGCGTGCGCGGCGTCTCGACCTGCGGCGGAGGCCCCGGTTTCGTGCTCCTCGTGGCCGTCATGGTGGCGATGGTCCTGCTCGGCGGCACGCTGCTGCGCCTCGCGCGCGTCCCCGACCCGATGAGCACCAGCTTCCTGGCCGTGGGACTGACGTGCGTGCTGTCGCTGCTGTTCCTGGTCGACGTGCTCGACGAGTGGTGGATGGTCATCGTGATCCCCGTGATCACCGTGTCGACCTTCCTGCTGTCGCACTGGGTGACCACCAGCGTCATCGAGCCTGCCGAGGGCTGAGCACCGACGAGGACGGGGCGTCCGGATCGATCCGGACGCCCCGTCTTCGTGGGTGTGACCTGCTCAGGCGCGGGAGGCCGCCACCAGCTCGGCGATCTGCACGGTGTTGAGCGCCGCACCCTTGCGCAGGTTGTCGTTGCTGATGAACAGCGCCAGCCCGCGGCCACCGTCGACGCCCTCGTCGGCACGGATGCGACCGACGTACGACGGGTCCTTGCCCGCGGCCTGCAGCGGGGTGGGGATCTCGCTCAGCTCGACGCCCGGGGCGCCCGCGAGCAGCTCGGTGGCCCGCTCGGGCGACAGGGCCCGCTCGAACTCGGCGTTGATCGCCAGCGAGTGGCCGGTGAAGACCGGGACGCGCACGCAGATGCCGGAGACCTTCAGCCCGGGGAGCCCGAGGATCTTGCGGGACTCGTGGCGGAGCTTCTGCTCCTCGTCGGTCTCGTTCAGGCCGTCGTCGACGAGGTTGCCGGCGAAGGGCAGCACGTTGTGGGCGATGGTACGCCGGTAGACGCCCGGCTCGGGGAAGGCCACGGCCTCGCCGTCGTAGGCCAGCTCACGGGCCTTCTCGCCGGCGGCCTCGATGCCGGTGGCGAGCTCCTCGACACCGGCGACGCCGGAGCCCGAGACGGCCTGGTACGTCGAGGCGACCAAGCGCACCAGGCCGGCCTCGTCGTGGAGCGGCTTGAGCACCGGCATCGCGGCCATGGTGGTGCAGTTGGGGTTGGCGATGATGCCGCGCCCGGTCTCGATGACCTCGCGGGCGGCCTCGGGATTGACCTCGGAGACGACCAGCGGGATGGCCGGGTCCTTGCGGAAGGCGGAGGAGTTGTCGACGACGATCACGCCGGCCTCGACGAAGCGGGGCACCAGCGCCCGCGAGGCGGTGGCGCCCGCGGAGAACAGCGCGACGTCGAGCCCGGTCGGGTCGGCGGAGTCGGCGTCCTCGACGACGACCTCGGTGCCGCGGTAGTCCAGGACCTTGCCGGCGCTGCGGGGCGAGGAGAAGAAGCGGATCTCCTCGACGGGGAAGTCGCGCTCGGCGAGGATCTGGCGCATCGCGACGCCGACCTGGCCGGTGGCGCCGACGACGCCGATGCGCAGGCCGCTCATCGGCCGGTCCCGCCGTAGACGACGGCCTCGACCTCGTCGGCGTCGAGGTCGAAGGCGGTGTGCGTCGCACGGACGGCGGTGTCGATCTGACCCTCGTCGACGATGACGGAGATGCGGATCTCCGAGGTCGAGATCATCTCGATGTTGACGCCCGCGGCGGCGAGCGAGGCGAAGAACTTCGCGGTGATACCCGGGTGGCTGCGCATGCCGGCGCCGATGAGCGAGACCTTGCCGACCCGGTCGTCGAAGAGCAGCTTGTCGTAGCCGACCTCGTCCTGGATCTTCGCCAGCGCGGCCATGGCGTTCTGGCCGTCCTCGCGGGGCAGGGTGAAGGAGATGTCGGTGCGTGCGGTGGCCGCTGCCGAGACGTTCTGCACGACCATGTCGATGTTGACCTCGGAGCCGGCCAGCACCTCGAAGATGCGGGCGGCCTCGCCGACCTTGTCGGGCACGCCGACGACGGTGATCTTGGCCTCGGACCGGTCGTGGGCCACGCCCGCGATGATCGCCTGCTCCACGGTGTCTCCTTCGGTGTCTGCGGTGTCGGGGAGGATCCAGGTGCCTTCGATGGTGTCGAAGGAGGTGCGCACGTGGATCGGGACGTCGTAGCGGCGCGCGTACTCGACGCAGCGCAGGTGCAGGATCTTGGCGCCCGAGGCGGCCATCTCCAGCATCTCCTCGTGGGAGACGCGGTCCAGCTTGCGGGCCGCGGGCACGATGCGCGGGTCGGCGGTGAAGACGCCGGCCACGTCGGTGTAGATCTCGCAGACCTCCGCGCCCAGCGCGGCCGCGAGGGCGACGGCGGTCGTGTCGGAGGCACCACGGCCCAGGGTGGTGACGTCCTTGGTGTCCTGCGAGACACCCTGGAAGCCGGCCACGATGGCGACGTGGCCCTCGTCGATGGCGCTCTTGATGCGCCCCGGCGTGATGTCGATGATCTTGGCCTTGCCGTGCACCGAGTCTGTGATCACGCCGGCCTGGGAGCCGGTGAAGGACTGCGCCTCGTGGCCCAGCGACGAGACCGCCATGGCCAGCAGCGCCATCGAGATGCGCTCACCGGCGGTCAGCAGCATGTCGAGCTCACGCGGCGGCGGCAGCGGCGTCACCTGCTCGGCGAGGTCGCGCAGGTCGTCGGTGGTGTCGCCCATCGCCGAGACGACCACGACGACCTCGTGGCCCTGCTTCTTGGTGTTGACGATGCGCTGGGCCACCCGCTTGATGCCGTCGGCGTCCGCCACCGACGACCCGCCGTACTTCTGCACGACAATGCCCACTGCTCTGTCCCCTCGACTGCTCCGCGTGCTGCGGCGCGACCTCCCGTCACGGGGTGCGCCCGGCCGGTGGCCGAGTCTACCGGCGGGCGTGCGGCCGGGTCCGCGCCAGGCTCAGGCGTGGACGCAGGGGCTGGGTCGGTCGATCAGGAGGGGTCGGCGAGCATCTGCTCGGCCGCGACGACCTGGTCGGCGTCGAGGTCGACCTCCACGTCGAGTCGGTCGTGGCTGACCACCGAGAGCAGCGCGTTGAGCGCGGCACCGGCGAGGTTGCCCCAGTTGGAGACGTAGGAGAACTGCCACCACCACAGCGCCTCGGTGACGTGCCCGAGCCGGAAGTGCCGCAGCCCGGTGTCGAGGTCGGTGGCGATCGAGGCCAGGTCGTCGGAGAGCTGGCTCTCCACCACCTCGGGCACGTAGGGGTCGAACACGAAGCTGTAGGTGTCGACGTTGTCGAGCATCGCCGCCAGCCGCATCCGCATCTCGTCGAGGTCGGGCTCGGGGCCGACGTCGGGCTGGTACTCCTCGCGCGGGGTGAAGTCGCGCTGGGCGCCGAGCCGGGCACCGGCGAGCAGCACCTGGCTGATCTCCAGCAGCAGCAGCGAGACGGCGCGGCCGGCGTCGTTCTCCTGCGCGATCGCCCGCAGCGCGAGCAGGAAGCTGGCCACCTGGTCGGCGATCTGCTCGGCGAAGGCCAGCGTCTCGGCGTCCAGCGCGGGAGCGCCGTCGATCCCGGTCGGGGTGTTCTGCGTGCTGGTCATTCTGCTGCTCGCCTCCCTGCGAACGCGCGGCCAAGGGTGACCTCGTCGGCGTACTCGAGGTCGCCGCCCACCGGCAGTCCACTCGCCAACCGCGTCACGCGCAAGTCAAGAACCTTCAGCATCCGGGTGAGGTAGGTCGCGGTGGCCTCGCCCTCGAGGTTCGGATCGGTCGCCAAGATGACCTCGGTGACGGTGCCGTCGGCGAGGCGGGTCATCAGCTCGCGCACCCGCAGCTGGTCGGGGCCGATGCCGTCGATGGGGCTGATCGCGCCGCCCAGGACGTGGTAGCGACCGCGGTACTCACGGGTGCGCTCGATGGCCACGACGTCCTTGTACTCCTCGACGACGCACAGCACGCTCGGGTCACGCCGCGGGTCGCGGCAGATCCGGCACTGCTCGTCCTCGCTGACGTTGAAGCAGATCGAGCAGAACTGCACCTTGGCCTTGACCTCGATGAGCACGTCGGCGAGCCGGCGCACGTCGACGGGGTCGGCCTGGAGCAGGTGGAACGCGATGCGCTGGGCGCTCTTGGGACCCACGCCCGGCAGCCTGCCGAGCTCGTCGATGAGGTCCTGGACGACGCCTTCGTACAACGCCCGCCCCTAGAAGCCGAGCTGACCGGGGGTGCCCCCGGGCAGCCCGCCACCCATGCCGCCCCCGAGGTCGCCCAGCCCGCCGGCGAGCGGGCCCAGGGCCTCGCCCGCGGCGGCGTCGGCCTGGGACTTCGCGTCGCGGTACGCCGCGACGATCATGTCGCCGAGGTCGGAGAGGTCGTCGGCGTCGGAGCCGTCGAAGCCGCCGGCGCGGATGTCCACGCCGACCAGCTCGCCCACGCCGTTGACCTTGACCGTCACGGCACCGCCGGCGACGGTGCCCTCGACGACGGTGTCGGCGAGCCGGGCCTGGGCCTGGGTCAGCTGCTCCTGCATCTGCTGGGCCTGCTGGAGCAGGGCGTTCATGTCGAGGCCTCCGCCGCCGAGGGCGTCGAACGGGTTCTGGCTCATCTGGGTCACCTCGGTGGTCGGGTGGTGTGCGTCGGGCTGGTGTGCGTCGGGGTAGTGGTGCTGGGTCGAGTGTGACGGGCAGCCGGTGAGGCGGGGCTCCGGCGCGCCCGCCGCGGCTCAGGTGTGGTTGATCTCCTCGATCACCCGGGCGCCGAGCTCGCGGGCCAGCAGCTCGGCGTCGGCGACCGAGTCGTGCTCGACGACCTCGTCGTCGGGGTGGGCGTCGGCGTCGGCGGCCGACAGGTCGGGCCCGGCCTCGACGGCAGGGATCCCCGCCGGCCGGGTCTGCAGGATCGCCCCGCGGGCGGCCTCGATCGACGCCCGGCCGGTGGCTGCCTGAGCGGCGGCCTCCTGGCCGGCGGTCGCCCGGCCGGCAGCCGGCGGCTCGGGCTCGTCGCCGAGGTCGGCGGGCGGCTCGACCGCCCAGGGCGGCGGCGGCTCGTCGGCCGCGACCGGGGTGGCCGGGGCAGCCGGCGTGGCGGGCGGCACCGGGTCGGCAGGAGCGACCGCTGCAGGTGACTGGGCAGGGGCCGTGGGCTCCGCGCCACCGGGCGCGGGCCGCGGTGCGGCCGGCGGACCGGCGTCAGGGGACGCCCCAGGGTCGACGATGGTCTCGATGCGCCAGTCGGCACCGACGACGTCGATGGCCGCCTGCCGCACGATCTCGGCGCTGCCGTTGCCGTCGAAGGAGTCGCGGGCGCCGGCGTTGGCGAAGCCCAGGGTGAGGGTGCGCTCGTCGACGGCCACCACCTGGGCGTTCTGCGTGAGGTGGATCCAGGTGACGCGGCGCCGCAGCTTGGTGGCGTCGACGATGTCGGGCCACAACCGGCGGACCTCGACCAGCGACAGCCCGCCGCTGGGCGTCGCCGGCTCCGCACCGGAGGTCGCAGCAGGCGCTTGGTCCGGAGCAGGACCTCCGGAGGCCGCCGGGGCCTGCTGCTCGGCCGGCGGGGCCGGCTCGGGCTCGGGCGTGGTCGGCCAGCCCTGGGCGGGCGCCGGGGTCGGCGCGGGCGTCGGCACCGGCTCGGGCGCGGCCGCCGCGGGAGCCGGACGGTCCTGGGCGGGCACCTCGGCCGGAGCCTGGTGGGTGGGCGCCGGCTGGGCGGGTGCCGGGTGGGCGGGTGCGGCCGGGGCCTGGTGGGCGGGCGGGGCCGGCGGACCGGTGACCGACATCCGGCGCTCGAGCCGGTCCAGGCGGGCGGCCAGGCCGTCGGTGCCGTGGTCGGCGGCGGGCAGCAGCACCCGGGCGCAGATGAGCTCCAGCAGCAGGCGCGGAGCCGTGGCGCCGCGCATCTCGGTGAGACCGGCCGCGACGAGGTCGGCGGCGCGGGTCAGGTCGGCGGCGCCGAAGCGGGCCGCCTGGGCGACCAGCCGCTCGCCGGCGTCCTCGGAGACGTCGATGAGACCGGTCGCCGGGGCGTCGGGGACGGCGGCGACGATGACCAGGTCGCGCAGGCGGCGCAGGAGGTCCTCGGTGAAGCGACGAGGGTCCTGACCGGTCTCGATCACCTTGTCCACCACGCCGAAGACCGCCGCACCGTCGCCGGCCGCGAAGGCGTCCACGACCTCGTCGAGCAGGGTGTCGGGGGTGTAGCCGAGCAGGCCGGTCGCCAACGCATGGGTCACGCCCTCGGGGCCGGCACCGCCGAGCAGCTGGTCGAGCACCGAGAGGGTGTCTCGGGCCGAGCCACCGCCGGCCCGGACGACCAGCGGGATCGCGGCCGGCTCGATCGCCACGCCCTCCTTCTCGCACAGCTCGGAGAGGTAGCTCGAGAGCAGTCGCGGCGGGATGAGCCGGAAGGGGTAGTGGTGGGTGCGGGAGCGGATCGTCCCGATCACCTTGTCGGGCTCGGTGGTGGCGAAGATGAACCGCAGGTGCGGCGGGGGCTCCTCGACCAGCTTGAGCAGGGCGTTGAAGCCCTGCGGGGAGACCATGTGGGCCTCGTCGATGATGTAGATCTTGTAGCGGCTGCGCACCGGCGCGAAGAACGCCTTCTCCCGCAGGTCCCGAGCGTCGTCGACGCCACCGTGGGAGGCGGCGTCGATCTCGATGACGTCGATCGACCCCGGGCCGCCACGGGCCAGGTCGCGACACGAGTCACACTCCCCGCACGGGTCGGCGATCGGGCCCTGCTCGCAGTTGAGCGCCCGCGCCAGGATGCGCGCCGAGGTGGTCTTGCCGCAGCCGCGGGGGCCGGAGAACAGGTAGGCGTGGTTGACCCGGTTGTTGGCCAGGGCCGCGCGCAGGGGCGCCGTCACGTGGTCCTGCCCGATGACCTCGTTGAAGGTCTCGGGCCGGTAGCGGCGGTACAGGGCGAGCGGCGACTCCACGCCCTGACCCTAACCAGCCCCGTCGACAACGGCCACGGCGCGGCCACCGGCCTGGGGACAGCGCCCTGGACCGGCCCTGCGGCGAACGGGTCCGGGCGCAAGAAGGCCCCCCGCGCACCCGACAGAGCTCACTTACCCTTGCTGCCTCTCGGCCCTGGGGGAGTTGGGCGAGATGCCGCCACGCGGGGGGTTGTCCAGGAGTCTAGGTGAGGCCCGGAGAGGCGGCCAACCCGGCCCGAGCGCCGCTGTGCGTCCGCGGGCCTCAGCCCGGGCCCGCGCCCCGGGCGATTTCGTGCGCCCCCGGACCCACCGGTACCCTCCTCGGCGGAGGTATCGCCTAGTGGCCTATGGCGCTCGCTTGGAAAGCGGGTTGGGTTAATAGCCCTCGGGGGTTCGAATCCCCCTACCTCCGCCATCGAGACGGCGTCGACCTCAGGGTCGGCGCCGTCTCGCGGTTTCGGACAGCGTGTCGGCGCCGTCTCGCGGTTTCGGACAGCGTGTCAGCGCCGTCTCGCGGTTTCGGACCGCGGGCAGGTCAGCCCGCGCGGCGCACGAGCGGGCGCAGCAGCAGCGCCAGCAGCAGCACTCCCCCACCCAGCAGTCCCCACCACACCGCCTGCTCCCGGGCGGCGGCGAGCGGGTCGCCCGCGGCCACGGGGGCGGTCGCCGCGCCGGCTGCCGGGGGCAGGGCCGTGTCCGTCGCGAAGACGGCCTCGAGGCCGTCGGCCACCTCCCCCGGGGTCGCGGTGAGGGCAGCCAGGGCGCGGACCTGACCGGCCCCGGTGAGCGGCGATCGGACGTCGGGGCGACCGTCGGCGGTGCCGACCAGGCGCGCCACCAGCTCGGCGGAGGACTCGTCGGGGTGGGCGCTTCGCAGCAGGGCGAGCAGCCCGGCGACGTACGCCGCGGACCAGGCCGAACGGACCTCCCCGACCACGCACGTGCCGCCGGCCAGCGAGGTCGAGACCGCGCCGGCCGACGGGGCGACCACGTCGAGCGCGGTCGACCGCAGCGGAGCCTGTGCCTCCTCGGGCACCGGGCCTGCGGCCACGACGCCCTCGACGGAGGCTGGAGCGACCAGCGGGCCGGCGTCCTCACCCGGCAGCTGCTCGGAGAGCACCGAGAGCCGGTCGCCGTCCTCGGCCGAGGTGTCGGCGGGACGGTCACCGGCCTGGGCCACGACCAGCACGCCCGCCCCGACCAGGTCGGTCACGACCTGGCGGACGCGGGCGTCGTGCCCGACCTGGAGGGGGACCACCACCACGTCCACCTCGGGGAGCCGGTCGCGGACGTGGGCGAGGCCCTCGGCCAGCGCCTCGGCCGTCGGGCCGGCCTCGTCCTGGCTCGTCGGAGCAACCCGGTCGTGGACGCGGACGTCGACCAGTTCGACGCCCGGAGCGACGCCCACCGGCAGGCCGGCGGCCCGCTCCGGCCCGGCCACGAGCCCGGCCACGACCGTGCCGGTCGGGTCGACCACGGGCCCGGGCCCCACCACCGACGTCCCGCCGGCGGCCATTGGCAGACCGGCGTCGCGGGAGATGCCGGAGGAGAGCACCGCCACGGTGACCCCGGCGCCGGCCGGCCGCGCGCCGGAGCGCCGCAGGCGGTCCTGGGCCAGGTCCACGCCCATCCCCACCAGCGGCGCGCTCGCCAGGTCGGTGCTCGGGCGCGGATCGCCCTCGGCCACCGCGAGGCAGTCGACGTCCTCCGCGGCCGCGGGGGCCGCCGTCGCCACCGGCCAGCCGGTCGCCAGGAGGGCGGCGACCACGAGGGGCCGGGCGGTCAGGCGCACGAGCCGTCCTCGGACGACGCGCCCGGTGGGCACAGCGCCGCCTCCTGCGAGAGCGCGACGCCGGGCGCGAAGAGCTCCAGCCAGGCGCTCGGCACCAGCGGGGCAGGATGCTCGGCGTACCCCAGCAGGAACGGGGTGTCCTCCCCCACCAGCGCGTCGACGCGGCCCTTCTGGTCGACGACGAAACGGCGCCCACCCTCGGCCGGTGCGACCTCGCCCCACTCCCCCGACACGACGTAGGCGCCGGCACCGGGGGCGACGTGCACCGACCGCTGGTCACGATCGAGGAGGGTCTCGGCCGAGGCCTCTCCCTGCGGGGCACCCGCGAGACGCACCAGCGGCGGGCGGTCGCTGGAGGCCTCGAGCAGCGCGCAGCCCTGGCCCGCGGACGCGGTGAGCGCACCGCCCGGCCACCGCGCTGCGTCGTACGCCGGAGGGGCCGACGCTCCGTCGAGCTCCCGCTCGGTGGGGCGGCGGCCGCGGTCGGGCGAGACGTCGAGGGTGCGCCACAGCGCCGCCGCGAACGGCGTGAGCGGCTGGAGTGCGCCGTCGTCGTCGACGAGCAGCCCGCTGCCGTCGGTAGCGGTGGCGTAGTCGCCCACGCGTACGCCGTCCGGCTGGTCGGGAGCGGCCTGCCCGAGCCGCCCGAGTCCGAAGGTCTCCTCCGCCAGGTCTCCCCCGCGGGGAAAGAGCTCGAGCCACTCGCGGGGCACCCGGACGGCCTGGGCGGACCCGCTGCCGAGCCCGACC